>CAVVNY010000014.1:0-159381 GCA_963749625.1 uncultured Alphaproteobacteria bacterium
TTCTAGTAAAATCCATCTTTGACCTCAAATCCGTTTTGAGAGGCCCAATCGCCAGCTTTCCATATGCTGTAACCAGTCGTGTTTCGCCATCCAGTCGAACACAAAAGCCATGCTGCGATATTTGGAAAATCAACCGAGACAGAATCGGTCAGACCCTTCCACCAAAGCGGCTGCCTGACGGTGATATGGGCGTTCTCCCCATTCGGCAGTTGGGCTGCCGCAGAATAACAAGCGACATTGATGATGACGAGCTTGGCAGCATTACGAAAAATATCGATCAAAATGTTTCGTACATCCAAAATGTGGATGTGTTCGAGAACATCGAAACAAATAACACAATCTGAAATTCCCCGCTGATCTATATTTCGCGCCGGTTCATATTTCGTAACGACCGAAAGGCCGAAGCATTCAACGGCGCATTGCCCACTCTCATCAAATCCCGGCGCATTCCAATCTGAGCCGCCAGAACCATAATCAAGAATCGTCGATATCTCGAATTGCTTTAGGATTGGCCTGATGTTCTCCCTATAAGGGCGAAGTTCGAAGTCTGAAAATGCGACAGGAACGAATGATCCGTCAGCCCTATTATATCCTTTTTCGGCCATCTCTTTATACAACTTGAGAAGTTCCTGTCCTTTCTGCGATATTGCGAGATCAGTCATCAGGACAGTCCTCATTTTTCTTCGATAAGAAGCAGATACTTCCCAAGAATAATTGATTTGTCGTCCGCTAAGAAGCCAATTTGAGCTTGGTCTGGGCAATTTACACACGCAATAGCGCGGCCAGGATCAGACACAGGGGCAAATCGGATGTACCGCGCCGTGTCTAATGGATACACGCCCTGGTCCGGCGAACGGATTTCGTACCGCGCGCGCCGCGCGGCGATCGGTTAAGCTCCCGCGCAAACTTGGGGGAGCGACCGCTTGACCTTGCGCATTTACGGCATCGCCCGCACCCGCGCGTTCCGCGCGATCTGGATGGCGGAAGAGCTCGGTCTCGCCTACGAACACCTGCCGATCGAGATCGGCGACGCCGGCGCCCGCGCGCCGGAGTTTCTTCGCCTCAATCCGAACGGGCGGCTGCCCTTCATCGACGACGGCGGCTTCGTGCTGTTCGAGTCGCTGGCGATCACGCTCTACCTCGCCAAGAAATATTCCAACGGCAAACTCTATCCCGGCACGCCGGAAGGCGAAGCCAAGGCCTGGCAATGGACTTCGTGGGCGCTCAACGAGGTCGACCGCGGCGTCAATATCTGGTCGCTGCATGCCGTCCGCTTGCCGCCGGCCGAGCGCGACGCCGCCAAGCGCGACGAGGCGCTGAAAGTTGTGGCGGCGCCGTTCAAAGTGCTCGACGCGGCGCTGGCGACGCAGGACTATCTGCTCGGCGATGATTTCACGGTCGCCGATCTCAACGTCGCCGCCGTAATCAGCCGCGCGGTCGATATGGATCTTGCCGCGGTTCCCAGCCTGAAGACATGGCTCACGCGCTGTCTGGAGCGGCCGGCCGCGCGCAAGGCGCTGGCGCTCAAGACCAAGGCCGACAATGAGACGCCGGCCGAGGTGATCCGGCGCATCGCCCGCATCAATCGCTTGTGAAGGCCCGCTACGGGCTTGGCCGCCAGCGCCTGGCAGGGCTATATCTTGCGCTGCGTTTTGAAGGAGCGAGACGATGCGAATTGCGGTAATGGCGGCGGGCGCGGTCGGCGGTTATTTCGGCGCACGCATGGCGGCGGCCGGCCACGACGTGTTCTTCATCGCGCGCGGCGCAAATCTCACGGCGATGCACGCGAACGGCCTCAAGCTCGAGAGCGTCAACGGCGACCTGCATTTGCCGAAGGTCAACGCCACCGACGATCCGGCATCGGTCGGGCCGGTCGATATCGTGCTGTTCGCAGTGAAGCTGTGGGACACCGAACAGGCCGCGCAAGCGACGCTGCCGCTGGTCGGTCCCCATACCCGCGTCATCACGCTGCAGAACGGCATCGACAGCGTCGAGCGCCTCGGCGCCGTCTTGCCGCCGGACTGCGTCATCGGCGGCACCGCCGCTATCGCTTCGACGATCGCGGCTCCCGGCCTGATCAGGAACACGAGCAAATTCGCCAGCATCCGGTTCGGCCGGGCCGGCGGAAAACCGGACGCAGCGGTGCAAGCTTTCGCCGATGCGGCCAAAGCCGCCAAAGTGGATGCGGCGACCGTCGCCGACATCCAGTACGAGCTTTGGTACAAATTCATCCTGCTCGCCGCGACCTCCGGCGCCACCGCGGCGATGCGCTCTCCGGTCGGCCCGATCGTCGCCGACCCAGAATTGCGCGCTTTTCTGCGGCAACTGATGCAGGAGACCTACGAGGTCGGCAAAGCCAAGGGCGTCAACCTGCCGCCCGACCTCGTCGACCAGCGGCTCAATTACGTGGTGACCACCATGCCGCCCGCGATGAAAGCGTCGATGGCAAACGACGTCGATCGCGGCAATCGGCTCGAGCTCGACTGGCTCTCCGGCAAGGTGCGCGCGCTCGGCCGCGAGTTCGGCATTCCGACGCCAGCTAGCGATGCAGTCTACACCGTGCTCAAGCTGCACCGCATGGGATCGCGGCCTTAAGCGTCGCCGCTACCGTTCTACCAGCGCCGCCGACTGCGCAGCATCTTCGTCAACGCGAAACGATAAACTTTTCGCGGTCGTGTAAACGCACGGCCAGCCACGCCGCGCGATTTTCCGCCGCCGGATTTTCCGGCAACCCACCATGATACGGCATCGAGTCGCGCGTACCACACCATGATACGTGGCCGCGCAATGCGACGCCGTCGACCGCCATGAAAAATTAAGCCTTGCCGTGCGAAGACGGCGCGCGGGAAGCGTTGCAGATGGGTGCCGGTGTGAAATCGTATCGCATTCTTCATGTCGACGACGATCCCCTGATGCGGGACGTGGTCGAGTTGGCGCTTAGTTTCGATGCCGATTTCGCCGTGATGAGCTGCGAGACCGGCGAAGCGGCGCTGGCGGCGCTGCCGGGCTGGCAGCCCGATCTGGTCATCCTCGACGTCATGATGCCCAATATGGACGGGCCGGCCGTGCTCGCGCGCCTGCGCGAAAATCCCGACACCGCCAAAATCCCGGTGATCTTCATCACCGCCCGCGCGCCAGCCGACGAACGCGAACGGCTGATGGCGCTCGGCGCCGCCGCGGTAATCGCCAAGCCGTTCTATCCGGTGAAGCTTGCGGAAACCGTGCGCCGTCACTTGCAGTCCATTAAGCTCGCCTCCGCTGGCTATGATTTCGCCCAGCGCCTGCGGGCCGATGCGGCGACGCTCGCGCGCTTCCGCGACAAGCTGCGCAACGGCGCCGATTCCACCTTCGTGCCGGACGAATTCCAGTCGTTCGTGCACAAGCTCGCCGGCGCGGCCGGCGTGTTCGACTTCCGGGCCGTCAGCATGACGGCGGCTTCCCTCGAAGACGCCATCATCGCGCGGCGCGCCGGCCGCGGCGCTCCCGAAACCGTGGAAGCCAACCTCGACGCGCTGCTCGCGTGCATCGAGACCGCCGCCTAGACAGGAGAAGACCATGTCGGACATTTTCGAGGCGCGCGACAAGGTGCCCAAGATGCTGATCGCCGACGACGATCCCGCCATCGTGCGGCTGCTCGCCGACCGCTGCATGAAGATCGGCTTCAAGGTCGAGACCGCGACCAACGGCATGCAACTGCTGATCAAGGCGCGCCGCAGCCAGCCCGATATCCTCATCGTCGACGTCAACATGCCCGAACTGGACGGGCTCTCGGTCTGCTCGCATCTGCTAGATCCCGGCAGCAAGCCGCTCGAAGTGGTCGTGGTCACCGGCAGCACCGACCCGGAAACCGAGCAGCGCTGTGAAAGCCTCGGCATGTTTTACGGACGCAAGGGCCCCGATTTCTGGCACAGCGTCGAAGGCGCGCTGGTTGAAATCTATCCCAACCTGGCCGACAAGATCGGCGCGCTGGAAAGCCAGGCGATGGATACCGACATCCCGCAGCATCCGCGCGTGCTCGTGGTCGACGATGACCCGGACATCGAAAATTTCCTCGCCAGCCGGCTCGCCAAATACGGCATCGATACCTTGTACGCACCCGACGCGGTGCAGGGTTTTCGGATGGCGTGCAAGGACAAGCCGAGCGTCATCATCACCGACAACTACATGCCCGATGGCGACGCCCAGTATCTTTTGTATCGGTTGCGCAGTTCGGCAATGACCGCGGATATCCCGGTCTTCGTCATCAGCGCGCGCAAGCTCAGCGAACTGACCGAACAGACGCTGCGGCGGTCGATCGCCGGCCGGCCAGGAGCGGCGCAGATTTTCAGAAAGTCATTCGATACCGAAGAGTTGTTCAACGCGCTGAAGAAATTCTGCGGCTTCGAAAAGCATCACGCGTAGCACTACCGGCCGTTGCAATCGCAGCGCGGCCCCCGGTAACGCTACGATCGAACCGGAAGGCGCCGCCGACGGCCGCGCGGCCGCCTGGACGGGTTTGCCACATTTTTGATCATTGGCGCGGCGACCGGCAGGGCCTCAGGCCCCGCCGACCGGCCGGCCGGCGCAACTCAAAGGACTAATGGGCAGGTGCTCAGCAACCTGCCTCTGCGCTGATGTGCCGCAAACCGGCGGCCCGGCAAGGCCTTGAAAATACCCCGCAAAATAAAGCTCGATGGCCGGGGCAAGCGGCGTGCCGACGATCGTCAAGGAACCGATCGGGAACGGCGCTGTCGATGTTTTGCTTCAGAATTGGCGCGCCGCGTCCGTCTGTGCGACATATAGGATGCGCGGGTTCACCGAATGGTTATCCAATAACTGGCGACCCCCGCCCACAGACATGTAGAATTACGTTCCGTACTAGACTAAAGATAAGGACTGCCGTTCCGCTTGTGGGACAAATGAGAAGAAACGACGCTCGGAGGATACGCATTTGTTCAGTACGCTCGTGAAAAAGCGGGACTTCTACGCCGGCGGTCTGATGACCCTGCTCGGCGCCGCGGTCACCCTGGACTCCACGACCTATACCCTCGGCACCTTGACCCATATGGGGCCGGGGATGTTCCCCCTGATGCTGGGGATCACCCTCACCTTTGTCGGCGTGCTGATTTTAGGCGCGGCGATAGCCACCCCGCTCGGCGACGACGAAGGCATTCTGCCGGAGAAGCCCGAATGGTACGCTTGGGGCTGTATCCTGGCCGGTCCGATCGCGTTCATCATCCTCGGCGAATTTTTCGGCCTGGTGCTGGCGACCTTCGCCTGCGTGTTCATCCCCGCGCTCGGCGACCGCACAGCCACGCTCAAGGGCTCGGCCATCTTGGCGGCCGGCGTCACCTTCTTCGGCGTAATCCTGTTCTCTTACGTGCTGAAGATCCCGTTCCCCCTCTTCCGGTTGGGCCATTAAATGTTCGAAACCGCACTTACCGATCTCTGGTACGGCTTCGGCGTCGCGCTCGAGCCGCACAACGTGATGTGGTGCTTCATCGGCGTGTTCGTCGGCAACATGGTCGGCGTGCTGCCGGGCATGGGCCCCTTGGCGACCATCTCGATCCTGTTGCCGCTGACCTTCGGCATCAAGCCGGTCGGCGCCATCCTGATGCTGGCGGGCGTGTTCTACGGCTCGCAGTATGGCGGCGCGATCTGCTCGATCCTGCTCAATTTGCCGTGCCATCCACCGCACGCGGTTACGTGTCTCGACGGATTCCCTCTCACCAAAAAGGGCCGCGGAGGTGCCGCGCTGGGCATCACGGTCATCTCGTCATTCGTCGGCGCCTCGTGGGGCATCACGGAGATGATCTTCCTCGCGCCCATATTGGTGGTCGTCGCACTTAAGTTCGGCCCAGCGGAAATCTGTTCGCTGATGTTGCTAGGCCTATTGGCCGGCTCGACGCTGGCGCGCGGATCGCCGCTCAAGGGCGTCGCCATGACCGTGTGCGGGCTGTTGATCGGCATCGTCGGCAGCGACATCGAAACCGGCACGCCAAGATTCACCTTCGGCATCCCGAACCTGTTCGACGGCGTGGAAATCGTCGCGCTGGCGCTCGGCCTGTTCGGCATCGCCGAGTTCATGAAGAGCGTCAATCAGCTCTCCGAGGTCGACACCAAATATACCAAGGTAAGGTTCAGCGATCTGCGGCCGACGCGCGAGGAATTCAGGCGGGCGGTGCCGGCCATGTTCCGCGGCACCATCATCGGCAGCCTGTGCGCGCTCATCCCCGGCACCGGCCCGACCATCGCCTCGTTCATCTCCTACGCCACGGAAAAGAAGATCTCCAAAACGCCCGAGCTGTTCGGCACCGGCATGATCGAAGGCGTCGCCTGCCCGGAAGCCTCGACCCACTCCTCGGTGCAGGGCGACTTCATCCCGACCATGAGCCTCGGCATCCCGGGCGACGCGGTGATGGCGCTCATTCTCGGCGCCTTGATGATTCAGGGAATCGTGCCCGGCCCGCAGCTGATCAGCGAACATCCGGACATCTTCTGGGGCCTGATCGCGAGCTTCTGGATCGGCAACATCATCCTGGTGGTCCTCAACGTTCCGATGATCGGCCTGTGGGTGAAGCTGCTGACGATCCCCTACAAATATCTCTATCCGAGCGCGATGTTCTTCGTCGCCATCGGCGTCTACTCGACCAACAACGACATGTTCCAGGTCGGCGAGGTCGTGCTCATCGGCCTGGTCGGCTATGTCCTGCTGTTGCTCGACTTCCACCCGGCGCCGATCCTGCTCGGCTTCGTGCTCGGCCCGCGCTTCGAGGAGAATTTCCGCCGCGCCATGTTGATCTCGCGCGGCGACATCTTCGTGTTCGTCAAGCACCCGATCAGCGCGGTCTTCATCGGCCTCTGCGTGCTGCTGATCGTCATGCAGGTCTACGTGCGGCTGCGCGCGCCGAAATCGCTGCCAACCGAAATGGCATTGCCCGGCGACCACCACCACAAGGTCACCGAACCGGCCGAGTAAGCCGTCAGCCAAGAAACGCTTGCACGCCGGCAGCCTCGCTGCCGGCGTTTGCTTTATACGAACTTCGGGATAGGTCCGCGCTGCGGCGTGCGGTCGGGCAGATCGACGAAGGTCTCCTCGACGTAGCACCAGCCCCAGCCTTCCGGCGGATCGTAGCCTTCCATGATCGGATGGCCGGTGGCGTGAAAATGCTTGGTGGCATGCCGGTGCGGCGATGAATCGCAGCAGCCGACATGGCCGCAGGTCCGGCACAGCCGCAAATGCACCCAAGGGCTGCCGATCTTGAGACATTCCTCGCAGCCGAGCGCGCTCGGCGTCACCGTGCGGATCGCGTCCGTGTGCGGGCAGGTTTTGCTCATGGCAATTTCCCCTGTTTGCGGGCGCGTGGCGGCAGCGCCGCCGGATTCCCCCGCATTTTAAAGGTATCGCGCGGCCGGGTTCCACCCCGCAGCCATGCACCGGCCGCATTGACAGACCCGGCCCCACGCCTACATTAGCCCAATTCCGAGGGGTGCCCGCAAAGTACGTAACTTGGGCTGAGAAAAACCCTTAGAACCTGATCCGGGTCATGCCGGCGAAGGGACAGGACATTTCGATGGAACCAGCACTGATCATTGCGAGGCTTATGGGCCCGGTGCTCGCCATCATCGGCATCGGCATGCTGACCAACGGCGTCGTCTATCGCGAGATGGCCGGCCAGTTCCTCACCCTCTATCCCATGATCTACCTGTCCGGCGTCCTGGCCTTGCTCGCCGGCCTCACCATTCTCAACAAGCACAATGCCTGGACGCGCGACTGGCGCAGCCTGATCACCGCGGTCGGCTGGATCGTCACCTGCGCCGGCACCTTCCGCATCCTGGCGCCGCAATTCGTAACTTACGTCGGCGGCAGCATCCTCACGCATAGCGGTTTCTACGTCGGCGCCGGCATCGTTCTGCTCTCGCTCGGCGGCTTCCTGACTTTCAAAAGCTATACGGCGTGACCGCCGGCTCTATCGCATCGGAGACAAGACAATGAACAAGCCCATCACCTCAGCCGACCTGGTCACCCCGAAGGTGACGACCGGTTCGCTGCCCGCCTCGCGCAAGGTCTATGCGCGGCCCGATGCGGCGCCCGAACTGCGCGTGCCG
Source organism: uncultured Alphaproteobacteria bacterium (assembly GCA_963749625.1). Lineage (GTDB taxonomy): Bacteria > Pseudomonadota > Alphaproteobacteria > Rhizobiales > Xanthobacteraceae > Pseudolabrys. Next base: position 8,089 of record CAVVNY010000014.1, read on the forward strand.
GTGCGCGAGATCACGCTCGAAGCGGCGAGCGGCGAGCCGCCGCTGCCGGTCTACGACACCACTGGCGTCTATTCCGATCCGGACGTGGCGATCGACGTGGAGAAGGGCCTCGCCCGCACCCGCATCGAATGGGTCAAGGAGCGCGGCGGCGTCGAGCAATACGAGGGCCGGCCGATCCAGCCGGTCGACAACGGCAACGTCACCGGAAAACATCTCGCGCGCAATTTCCCCAACACGCCGAAGCCGTGGCGGGCGCTCGACGGCAAGCCAGTCACCCAATACGAGTGGGCGAAGCGCGGCGTCATCACCAAGGAAATGATCTACGTCGCAACGCGCGAGAACCTCGGCCGCAAGCTTAAGCTCGAGCGCGCCGAAGCAGCATTAGCCGACGGCGAGCAGTTCGGCGGCGCGCTGCCCGCCTTCGTCACCCCGGAATTCGTGCGCAGCGAAATCGCGCGCGGCCGCGCCATCATCCCGGCCAACATCAACCACGCCGAACTCGAGCCGATGATCATCGGCCGCAACTTCCTCACCAAGATCAACGCCAATATCGGCAACAGCGCCGTCACTTCCTCCGTTGAAGAAGAAGTCGAGAAGATGGTGTGGGCGATCCGCTGGGGCGCCGACACGGTGATGGACCTCTCCACCGGCCGCAACATCCACAACACGCGCGAATGGATCCTGCGCAATTCGCCAGTCCCGATCGGAACTGTGCCGATCTACCAGGCGCTGGAGAAGGTCGACGGCGATCCGGTCAAGCTCGACTGGGAATGCTACAAGGACACGCTGATCGAGCAGTGCGAACAGGGCGTCGATTATTTCACCATCCACGCCGGCGTGCGGCTGGCCTACGTGCCGCTCACCGCCAATCGCGTCACCGGCATCGTCTCGCGCGGCGGCTCGATCATGGCCAAGTGGTGCCTGTCGCGGCACAAGGAATCGTTCCTGTACGAGCGCTTCGACGAGATCTGCGACATCATGCGCAAATACGACGTGTCGTTCTCGCTCGGCGACGGCTTACGGCCCGGCTCGCAGGCCGACGCCAACGACCGCGCGCAGTTCGCCGAGCTGGAGACGCTGGGCGAGCTGACCAAGATCGCCTGGGACAAAGGCTGCCAGGTGATGATCGAAGGCCCCGGCCACGTGCCGATGCACAAGATCAAGATCAACATGGACAAGCAGCTGAAGGAATGCGGCGAGGCGCCGTTCTACACGCTCGGGCCGCTCACCACCGACATCGCGCCCGGCTACGACCACATCACGTCGGGCATCGGCGCCGCCATGATCGGCTGGTTCGGCTGCGCCATGCTCTGCTACGTGACGCCGAAGGAGCATCTCGGCCTGCCCGACCGCGACGACGTCAAGGAAGGCGTCATCACCTACAAGATCGCGGCGCACGCGGCCGACTTCGCCAAGGGCCACCCGGCGGCGCAACTGCGCGACGACGCGCTATCGCCGCGCGCGCTTCGACTTCCGCTGGCAGGACCAGTTCAACCTGGGCCTCGATCCGGAAACCGCGCGCGAATACCACGACGAGACGCTGCCCAAGGAAGCGCACAAGGTGGCGCACTTCTGCTCGATGTGCGGCCCGAAGTTCTGCTCGATGAAGATCACGCAGGACGTGCGCGATTATGCGGCGGGGCTCGGCGCCAACGAAAAGGCCGCGCTCGGCCTCGACGCTAAGACGGCGGAAGCCGGCATGAAGGAAATGAGCGAGAAGTTCAACGCCATGGGCCAGCAGGTCTATGTCGATGCGGACGAAGGTGAAGGAAAGCAACAAGGCGTTCTAGTTATGCTCGGCGGGCGTGTCCGCCATAATGCGTGAGCCGCGAAGGTTGAGATCGATGCTTGCGTCACCGCCGACGGCGAGGAGGCTTGGCCAAGTGTTGCGCGTCCTTGCCGTGGTTGGCACGACGCTCGCCCCCCTCGCCGGCCAGGCGCAATTCACCGATCGCAACAAGGCGCAGGCGCAATGCGAACTATCGACCATCCGCGACACGCGTTCGCCCGTCGCCATCGCCTGGATCCGCACCGCCTGCAATTGGCTGGCAATCAACACCGGCTCCCTGAACGAGAGCAATCGCCGGTTCTATACGTGCCTGGTGCAATCCTTGTCGGGCGTGCAGTCCGACGCCGCGGCCAATCAGATCATCAGCGCGTGCCGGACGAGCAACCCGCTATAGGCGGCGGTGAAGCCCGCAGGATGGGTTGAGCCCATGCGAAACCAAACGCTTTCTCCGAAGATGCCGGACGGGTTCGGTTTGCTCAACCCACCCTACGCGCCTCGCTCGGGGAAAAAGGCCGTCATGCCCGATGAACCCGAATACAAGCGGCTCGAACGCCGCGGCGAGGAAATCTACGCCGAGATGTACGAGCGCGGCAGTGCGCTCGGCCTGCTGAGCGAGATCAAGGAATGTTTACGGCGGCCATCAAGGAAGTCGAAGCCAACGGGCTTGCCGTCGAGGCAGCCCGCCTGCGCGCACGGCTCGATCGCATCGTCGCCGTCTATCGCCGGCAGTTCACTTGAGTCAGCACGACGCCCTAGCGAATCGCGCATGCGCGCCGATCCCTACGGCTCGCCACGCACCCGGCGCAATATTTCCTTTTGTACTGCCTCGTGGCCGATCTTGGACCGATCTCTTTCAATCCGACGCACCAGTTTGGCCGCTTCGTCCGGCTGGAATATCCGATTTTCTACGGTGTCGAACACCACTCCGGCCGTGGCGCGCGCGTAGGCCGCTGCCGCCATCCATACGGACTCCAGTTCGCCCGGTCCAATGCCGATCCAGAACGCGAGCGCGTATTTCCACTCGTGCCCGAACGCGGTGCGCGGATCTTCATCGATAACAGAGCGGGGCTCCCAGTGGTCGCATTCAAACCTGCTCGGCGCATTGTCGTAGCGACCGGGAGGAAACCGCTCAGTTGGGCGAATGGCAATTCGGCGGAAAGCTGCAAGGCGAACCCTTCGGAGTCGATGGCGCGTTGCCATTCGGCGATCGAATTGAGCCGGCTGTCGGACAGTGCAAAAATTTCCATAGCCATCTCGGCACCTCATAATTTTGTTTGGATACCTAAGCAACACAGACGCTTCGCGTGAATGCCTTACGGTCGACGTGTAAAATGTGTAGTTCATATATTGGTACACTATTGTCGACCCCAATTTTTATCCGCAATCGGGCCGCCCGAGCCGGATGACGAAGCCGCCGAGGACGATATCAAGAACGTGCTGCCCGAGCCGTAGCCGCGGCCATGCGAACCTGCCGACGGGTTTCGGGCGGCCCCACCCTTCCTGCGCCAAAGCGGCTTATGACGAAGCAAACCGCTCTCTCGCCCGCGCCCTCGCCTTTTCCGCTTCCACTTCGCGGTCGCGCGGGGCGGCGTGCGTATGCAGCGAGGCCAACAGCTTACGCGCCGCGGCCGACACTTCCTCCACGGCGGCAGCGAAAGCCGCCTCGTTCGCCTGCGATGGCTTGTTGAAGCCGGACAGCTTGCGCACGAACTGCAGCGCCGAGGCCCTGACCTCGTCCTCGGTCGCCGGCGGCTCGAAGTTGAACAGCGTCTTGATGTTACGGCACATGGCGGGACCTCCGTGCCGGCAAATATAGTCAGCCGGCCGGTATTCGACTACGCTGGAGCCGTCGTGAACCCGCGCCCGGCGCCGCGCGACATAGGCCCATGAGGGCCGCGCGGCAGGGCGCGGCCGTTGGTCATTGGGGGTAACATGAACCGTTTCCGTGCATTCGTGCTCGCCGCCGCTCGCGCTCGCGCCGTTCGCCGCAGGCCCGACCGCCGCGCAGACGCCGCCCGCGGTGGAAAAGATGAACGCCTATGTCGGCTGCATCAACCGGCTGTCGGCGCGCAGCTACCAGTCGCGCTCGCGCTATTTCAGCTTGGGCGGCGAAAAGCGGCCCGACCGGCCGCGAGCGCATCATCTACGGCACCTACACCATCTACGACACCTCGGATTGCGTGAACAACGTCGCCAAGGCCAATGCGCTGGAGCCGCACGACGCCGAGCTCGAAGCCGCCGCCTCCGCTTACGCCAAGGCCGTCGCCAGGCTCGAGCCGCTGCTCAAGGAGGCCGACGATTATTACGAGCAGCAGGACTACAAGGACGACAAGATGGCCAAGGGCAAGGCCCTGCACCCGCTGCTCGTCGCCGCCTGGGACGCCTTCGCGAGCGCCGACAAGGCGCTGCGCGGCGGCGTCGAAGCCATCAACGACAAGCGCGCGGTGGAGAAACTCGCCGCCATCGAGCAAAGCGAAGGCAAGCAGGCGCGCTACCATGTCCAGGCGCTGATGATCCAGGCCAAGCGCCTGCTGCGCGCCGAGGACGCGGCCAAGCCCGACCTCGCCGAGATCACCAAGGCGCTGAAGGACTACGAAGACATCGTCAAGGCGGCCGGACAATTCACCGGCTCCGGCGGCGGCGACAAGATCGGCTCGTTTTTCATGAACAACGCCAAGTCGTTTCTGGTCACGGCCAAGGCGCTGATGCGCCGCCTGCGCGATCATGTGCCGTACTCGACCGGCGACAAGATGATGCTCAACAGCGGCGGCGGCGGATGGATGGTCGAGGGCTCGCCGCCGCGGCTGTTGCGCGACTACAATCAGCTGGTCGACGCGTTTAATCGCGGGGCGAAGATTAAGCGGCTAGGCGATCTTCCTCGCCTGCGATCTGTGGGCCTTTGTCACCGCCACGATCATGATGGCGGATGGCGGCTATCGGGCGGTGCGAGGGGCGTGTGGGGACGGACCAAGCGGTAGTGAACTTATATCCGTAGAGTTTCAAACGTGATCGAAGTGAGTCGGTCGCGTACGAATTTCGCTAATTTCCTAGTGTCTTCGACAAGCTTTGAGTCCTCACCGTATGTCGATATCATTGAGCCGGTTTTGTTTTCAAAATGGCTTTTGAACGCGTCGTTTAAGTTGCTCCTAATTTCGTGGATGCTACGGCGCGTGTAACGTTTGTATAAGACCCTTATCTCTAAATAGAACCTATCTCAAAATCGTTTGAAGAGGATAACGAGGCAGGCGAGTTGCACGAAGCCAAGGAAGTTCTTCGGATAAAACTCCCAGCGGACAAGAATGCGGCGTTGCCATTGAATCCAAGCGAAGAACCGCTCAACCAACCAGCGTCTGGCATACCTCCGAAGTCGGCGTCCATCTTGCGTGGCGCACTTGCGGCGATCGGATCGGTGCGGCGCGACCATCTCGATGCCGTCTTTGCGTAAGTCGCCATCGAGCGGGTCACTATCATAGGCGCGATCGCCGATGAGGATCTCGGGCTTGGCTTCAATCATGTAAAAGTCAAAACACAATTGGACCAAGCGCACTTCATGATGATTTGCGGCGTGCGTACTCACCGACAGCGGCAAGCCATGGCGATCCACTATCGCCATGATTTTCATGCCTTTTCCGCGCTTGGTCGAACCAATCTCCGCGCCGCCGCCCTTGAGGTATATCTGCTATCGCCATCTTTCGGCTTTGAACCCTAATTGTCCCAAAGCACACCATCAAAATATTCGCATTTATCGAGATCCTGATTAATCAATGACTATGCCCGATTGTAACCGGGCAATGTTGCCTCCCAGCCAACCAAATGGATTTGACATCCCCAACGCTCTGCATGGCTTTAGTTTGTTTCTTCGACAACACGCTTTGCTACCTGACGCTCTTCTTCAAGTCCGCCGCGAGAACCAATAAACACTTTGACGAGCTTGAGGACTGTCTCAGCCATTCGCGCTGGCTCCGACTCTTGATGCAATACTACTTATAGTAGCAAATAATACACAGGTGTGAGAGTCCATGACGAGATTTGGCGAGCAAGCGTAGGCTACGCACGGCGCCCGGACGCCGGGGGCCACTGGATGTAATTTCAATTGACTGCAACGCCACCGGAAACTGGTGCCTTTCGCTTCCGCTCAGCTCGCCCTCCGTTCGCTCGGCACCCTCCGCCCGCTACTTCACCGTAATCGCCAAGCCGCTGAGATCGACATTGACCTGTAGGCCGAGCTGCTTGCCGGACAGCGTCAGCAGCGCGCCCTTTTCGTTGCGCAGCACGATGACCTGCCCGCCGGCGAGAACCGCGGCGCCGCCGCCGACGGCAAAATAGATGCCGCTGACGTCGTACGGGCTGCGGATGTGGCTGACGGCGCCGCTGAAGCTGGTGCGCGAGGCGCCAAACACCAGGCCCGCGCTCAGGCCGGCGACCGAAACTGGATAGGCCTTGCCGTGGAAAAACAGCGCGCCGTCGCCGCCCGAGGCGCCGACGAACCAGCCGCCTTTCAGCACCGCGAAGCGGATGGTGCCGCTGTCGGCGCGCGCCGCGCCCGGCGCGGCAAGGCCGGCGAGCAAAGTCGCCGCGATCAAGGCCGCGCGAAACCGCAGTGAAAGGCGCATGGTCTTTCTCCTCATTTATGCAGGTGTTCGCCCCTGCCCGTCTTGAGCCGGCCGATCATGGAGCGCCGCACGGCGCGCGGCAACCGCGGCCGCTTTCTTATCCCTCCCCGCTTTGCGGGGAGGGTGGCGAGCATCGCGACGAGCGCGATGCGAGCCGGGTGGGGGAACTCTCGATCGTCCCTCAACGTAACCCCACTCGGCGAGCTTCGCTCGCCACCCTCCCCTTTCAGGGGAGGGATTAAGGACAGGCTTGACATTTATTCCTACTAGGATTATATTCCACAGGTCTCCTCCGCGTGAGGGCGCTCTCATGAGGCGTCGTGCGGGCGGGAGGAGATGCGGCGCCCGCGGGCGTGGCTCGCTGCCCCGCACCCGGGAGGCCCCGGGACCAGATCGGGCGGCATTGCGACCGCTCCGCAGGGAGCCTGCTGGACTGGGACTGGCCTACTCGCCTCGTCCCAGGAAACGCGGAACCGGGGAACAGAAATCGCCGCCATGGAGCGCCGAGAGGCGCCCGCGTTCCCCAAAGGAACGCGGCAAGACGGAAGACTGGTGCGCCGCTCGGTGCTCCATCCCCTCCCCTTGCGCGAGGGGGAAAAAGCTGGCCCCGCAAAGCGCGGGGAAGAACGACGGCGCCCCCGCGCCGCAAAGAATAGGGGCAGCGGAGCGTTGGCTCTTCTCCGCCTCGTCCTGAGGAGCATCGCGAAGCGATGCGTCTCGAAGGATAGGCGGCCCGGGCCACCCGATCTCGGGTTTACCCGAGATCGGCATGTTAGGTGCGCAAGTCGGCTATAGCCGACTTGCGGTGTTCGAGACGCGCCGCTTCGCAGCGCTCCTCACCATGAGGATAAAGGCGGTGACGCGTCGCCTGAAATTCACACCGCCACGCGCAGGCGCACGCCGCCGCAACCGCAGGAGTCAAACGCAGCGGGCAAAACCACACCGCGTTACCATTTTTGTGACAGCCGCTAAGTAGTTCTACCCATAAGTATTTTTCCCAAATAGCCGCCTGCAATACCTCCCGGCATTTTGCATCCGTCCGCGCCGCATTTGATTCGCGTATTTCATCTGCAGGCATTGCGTCGGCGGCGCGGCGCGTATCCTCCAGCATTTCGTGCGGTATCCGTGGCGTTCGTCGGGCGTAGACGCGCGTTCCCGCAACAAACAGCAAAGAGACAAGATATGCACACGATCGCTTTGGTTTCGCAGAAGGGCGGCACCGGTAAGAGCACGCTTGCCATAGGGCTCGCGATTGCGGCCATGCAGGACCGCCACAAGGTCTGCCTGCTCGAGGCCGACCCGCAGGGCACCGTTTCGAACTGGCGCCGGCGCCGCACGCAAAGCGAGCCCACGGTCGAGACCGTTACCGACCACGGCGATCTGACGCACCGCTTGGCCTTCCTCGAACGCTGCGGCGTCACGCTCACCATCATCGACACCGCCGGCGGCCACAGCGCGACGACCGTCGCGGCCATCGACGCGGCCGATCTGTGCCTGATCCCGGCGCGGCCGAGCCCGGCCGACATCGAAGCGTCGGCGCCGACGCTGGCCACCATCCGCGCCAGCGACAAGCCCTTCGCCTTCGTGCTCAACCAGACGCCGGTGCGCAGCTTCCGTCTCACCAACGCCGCCGCTTCGCTCAGCGACACGGCGACCGCGCTCAATGCTTCGGGCGTCCTGGCGCTGCCCTATATCGTGCTGCGCAACGACCAGCAGGACGCGCTCGGCGCCGGCCTCGCCGTCACCGAATACGCGCTCGGCGGCAAATCGGCGGACGAGATCAGCGGCCTCTGGCAATGGGTCTGGGGCCGGCTGACCGTCGAAACCGCGGCCAGGACGGCGCCGGGCATCTATGCCGTCAGCCGAGCCGGCCAACGCGCAGGCGGAGCTGCGCGCAGCGGGCTGATACCGCAAGCCCGAGGGGCGGGCTGCGGGCGGATCTGCTATTGTCGGTGTGACAAGCAAGGGTAAGTCATGCCTGTCGATCGCCGATCCGCCCTGCTCTTTATGTTGTTGTTCGCGCTCGCCGCGCCGCGCCCGGCCGCCGCGCAGGCGAGCCCGGCGTCCATGCCGACCATCAAGGACGTCGATCCCGGCGTCGACCACACCGCGCGCGACAAGGATCTGCCGCCGGAGTTCCGCCGCACCTCGGTGTTCTACCGCAGCGACTATCCGCCCGGCACCATCATCGTCAACACCGCCGACCGCTTCCTCTATCTGATCCTGGGCGACAACGTCGCGTTGCGTTACGGCATCGGCGTCGGCCGCGACGGCTTCCAGTGGGGCGGCATCCACAAGATCACGCGCAAGGCGGAATGGCCGGACTGGACGCCGCCGCCGGAGATGATCGCGCGCCAGCCTTATCTGCCGCGCTTCATGGCGGGCGGCCCGGGCAACCCGCTCGGCGCACGCGCACTCTATATCGGCACCACCGTCTACCGCATCCACGGCACCAACGCGCCGGAGACGATCGGCCAGGCGGTATCGTCGGGCTGCTTCCGGCTGGTCAATGACGACATCATCGACCTCTACGCGCGCGTGCCGGTCGGCACCAAAGTGGTGGTGCAGCATCAGTAGCGCGCAAGGCCCGCGCCGGCCATGCCTATCTCAGCGACAGCGCCATGCCGTTCAAGTCCACGCTGATGATCACGCCGGCCGAGCGGCCGACGAGCGAGAGCACCGCGCCCTTCTGGTTGGTGAGCACGATCGCCTGCGCGCCTGCGCCGACCGCCCCGCCAGCGCCCGCCGCGGCATAGACACCGGCGACATCCGACGGCCGGGTGATGTTGCTCACCGTGCCGTGGAAGCGCGTCTCGGAGGCGCCGAAGGTGAAGCCATAGCTGAGGCCGCCGATCGAGATCGGGTAGCTTTTGCCGTGGAACGTCAGCGTGCCGCTGCCGCCCGAGCCGCCGACAACAAAGCCGGCCTTGAGGATGCGGAAGCTGATGCTGCCGCTGTCGGCATAGGCGGTCGAGGCAAAGCTCGCGCCGAGCATGGCGGTCAGCGCGATGAGACCTGCACGTAGCGCGTGGGAAAATCGCATGGTGTTTCCTCCTGAAGGAACGGGTTGGCTTGGTCGCGTTCGATCTTTTACGCCGGCACCGGCGACCATCGAATCGGTCGATCGCAGAGCGTCAATAGCACAAGTGTACATCGTTCCGGACGCGCGCAAAGGCGCGGCATAACCCCAAACCAGAAATCGGGTGGCTCTGCATGGCCGCGCGCGCCATCTGTTGGGCTCAACAGCAGGGAGAAGCCTCATGAGCTACCGCATCATCGGCCTGCCGGCGGAAAACTTCACCCATCTGTTCGTGCTATCCGATATCGAGCTCGCGGCGCACGGCGCGGTGCGCAAGATCGCGGATGGGCCGCACCCCTGCCGCGTCAGCCTCACCGACGCCGCGCCGGGCGACGAGGTCATCCTGGTCAATCACGAGCATCACGCCGTGGCCTCGCCCTACCGCATGCGTTTTGCGATCTACGTGCGGCAAGGCGAGCAAACCTTCGACGCCGTCAACAGGGTGCCGGATCAGTTGCGCCGGCGCACGCTCGCGGTGCGCGGCTTCGACGCCAAGGGCATGATGACCGGCTGGGAACTGATCGAAGGAATCTTCCTGGAAGAGGCGATCGAACGGCAGTTCGGCGCGCCGCGTGCGCACTATCTGCACATCCATTTCGCCGCGCCCGGCTGCTACGCGGCCAAGGTCGAGCGGGCGTGACGCATCACCGCTTGAACAGGCCCATGATCTCCGCCTTCGCCAACGTGGCGAAATGCAGATTGAAGCCGACCACCGCGGCGGAAGTGTCGGCCGCGACCGGCAGCTTGTCGGCGCTTACCGCGAATACCGTGAACAGATAACGGTGCGGGTGGTCGCCTTCCGGCGGGCACGGGCCGCCATAGCCGGGTCCGCCAAAGTCAGTGCGCGTCTGCAGGGCGCCCGCCGGCAGTTTGCCGCCGGCGCTGCCGGCCCCGAGCGCGAGTTCCGTCACGTCCGCCGGAATGTTCACCACCAGCCAGTGCCAGAAGCCCGAGCCGGTCGGCGCGTCCGGATCGTAGCAGGTGACGGCGAAGCTCTTGGTGCCGGCCGGCGCGCCCGACCATTTCAGATGCGGCGACGTATTGCCGCCGGCGCAGCCGAAACCGAAATCCGCCGACAGGATGAAATCCTTGGCCAAATAATCGCCGTCCTTGAAGCTGTTGCTGCTGACCGTGAACGCCATGTAACGTCTCCTTTAGCTTCCATAGGCGTGAAGCGTAGTCCGCCCCGGACAAATCGCAATGGCCTCCCTGTCCATCAATCCCTTCGACGCCGCGGTCTATATCTGCCTATTCGTCGCCGTCGTCATGGGCTTCATGACGGGCATGCTGCGCAGCCTGGCGACGATCTTCGGTTACGCGGCCGCGATGGGTCTGGCGGTGGCGCTGGCGCCGCAGCTCGCGCCGCTCATCACCGCGCAATTCAAATTGTCGCCGGCGCAGACCTGGCTGGTATTCGGTGGCATTTTCCTCATGGCAGGCATGCTGCTCAGTGCGCTGCTGCGGCTTGCGGTCAGCGAAATGATCGGCCCCAATGTCAGCATTCCGGACCGCCTGGCCGGCGCGCTGTTGGGCGCCGTCCGCGTCGGCCTGCTGGCCGTGCTGATCGTCGTCATCTTCGACCGCATCATTCCGCCCGGCCGCGAACCCGCGTTCCTGAAGGGATCGCAATGGCGTCCGGCGCTGTCGCAAGCCGGGCAGCAGGGCCTGCGCTCGCTGCCGCCCGAAGTCGAGGATTACATCAATCGCATCAAGCGGGCGCGCGGACTGTAAGTCGCGGCGTTGTCGTCTCTCCAAGATAATGCTACCATAGGTTGTTTTGTTTCTCAGCACAGGGAGATGACCTATGAAACGTCTTGCGACATGTCTGATCGCGCTGACGGCGGCTACCGCGCTCGACGCGGCCGGTTTCGTCAATTCGGCTGCGGCGTTTCCGGCTTACTATTTGAGATTCCGGACGACCAAACTGCCCTACAGTTCCTGCCCGACGGACGCCAAGAACACGGTCAATAAGCTCGGGCTCGCCAACAAGGTCATCGACTCTTTCGGCGCCGGCGGCACCACGCCGAGCGTGCGCGGCTATATCCTGTGCATCCGGATTCCCAAAGTCGGGCCGTGCGGAACGGATGGCGCCACGGTCGTGTTCAATTCGGCCAGCGAAAACGATGCCGACGCCAAGAGTTTTCTCGACAAGCTGGACAAAACTTTCGGCAACGCGGTGCTGATCGATTGCAACTAGCCGGCCGGGGCGGAATGGGATGGATTTTTTCGTCTGCAACCCGCAGCCACCGTGCTACGTTAGGCGGCCGTAACACCGCTTAACCCCGCACGAGGTGCCCCGTGTCCGAAGTCACATACGAGATCGTCGAACACGACGGCGGCTGGGCCTACAAGGTCGGCGGCGTCTTTTCCGAGCCGTTCCCAACCCATGCCGCCGCCCTCAAGGCCGCGCAGGCCGCCGCCGCCGAACAAAAGGTCCCCGGCAAAACCGAGGAAATCGAGTACGAGGACGAAAAGGGCAAGTGGCACACGGAAACCGCGCGCGGCAGCGACCGACCGGATACGCATATCAAGGATAAGGGCTGAGGCGGTCGCTGCCCGCACGCTGGCCATGAAGAAATTCGGCAGCCAATCGGCGATCGCCGCCCTGCTCTCCTTCAACGGCGGCTTCGTCGACACCGCCGGATTTCTCGGCCTGCAAGGCCTGTTCCTCGCCCACGTGACCGGGAATTTCGTCACGCTGGGCGCCGCTTTGGTGCTCGGCCATCACGGCATCATCAACAAGATCCTGGCGCTGCCGGAATTCATCCTGGTTATCGCGTTGGCGCGGCTCGCCGGCATCGCGTTGCGCGCGCGCAAGGCGCCGGCCTTGCGCGTTTTGCTCGCCGCCGAAGTCGTGCTGTTGCTGGCGTTCTTCGCGATTGGCCGTGACCTTCGGCCCGTTCGAGAATTCCGACAGCCCGCTGGCGCTGCTCACCGGCTTTGCCGGCATCGCCGCCATGGCCGTGCAGAACGGCCTGCAGCGCGTTCATCTCGGCAACCTGCCGCCGACCACCATCATGACCGGCAACACCACGCAGGCGGTGCTCGACGCGGTCGATCTGCTCACCGGCCAGGCCTCCGTTCAGACGGTAGAGACGCGCGCGCGTTTCTTTCGCGTGGCGGCGAGCATCCTTTATTTCGCCGCCGGCTGCGCGGCCTCGGCGCTGCTCTATTGGCTGATCGGTTTCTGGTGCCTCGCGCTCGCCGTACTGGTCGGCGCCACCGCGGCGATCATGCGCAGCGAGGCGAAAGACTGACGGCGGCGGCTAGTCAGCCACGGTCAGTTTCTTCTTTGTTGCTTTCTTCTTCGCCGCCGGCGGCGCCAGTGCCGCGGCCGCGGCTTCTTCCGCATCCCTGGCCAGGCGCAAGGCACGCAGCCGCGCGGTCTTGGCGCGGTTGGCGGCGGCGTTGTTCTCGTAGTCGAGCATCGCGCGTTTGCCTTCTTCGGCCTGCCGTAGCTTTCTGAACTGGCTGTTGGCGGCGTTTTTGTTGGAATTGTCTGCCACTGCAATCTCCATGGCTGAAATGTTTACGGGACGAAGGCGAACGGGGTGCGCCCGACCGGCGCGAGACCTATTTGCCGGCGGCTTTCCGCAAGGCGGCGTTGATACGCTCTTGCCAGCCGGGGCCGTCCTCTTGGAAGTGATCTAAGACGTCGCGGTCGATACGCAAGGACACGAGCTCCTTCACGCCGGGCAGCGACGGGCTTTTCGGCATAGGTTCCGGGGCCTTAGCAGTCGCCGCCTTGAAGGCCATTTCGGCCGCTTGCCGCGAATCGGTGGTGCGCCGGGTCATTGAGAACATTCTAGCACGTCCGCGAGCCCGCCGCCCGTTGCCGGGGCGATACCCCCTTGTTATGCTACTATGAGTTGCGTGCCGTCGCGTCTTGTCAGGGGGTGCGTCATGGCTGCGAGAATCCGCAGAAGCGTCTGGTCCTTGCCGGAAGGCGACCCGGCATTCGTCTGGTACCGCAGGGCGGTCGCCGAATTGCTTAGGCGCCCGGTCAGCGACCCCAGCAAGCTGGCGCTACATGGCGGCGGTGCACGGCGTACCCGAGGGCACACCCGAGCCGTCTGGCGCGCGGAACGTTCTGGGACCAGTGCCAGCACCAAAGCTGGTTCTTCCTGCCCTGGCATCGCGGCTACATCACCGCCTTCGAAGCAGTCATCGCCAAGACCGTTGTTGCGAGCTTGGCGGCCCGGCGGATTGGGCGCTGCCTTATTGGAACTACAGCGAGGACCTCGCCAAAAATCCGAACGCGCGGCTGATGCCGCCGGATTTCTTCAACCGCACATTACCCGACGGCAGCCCCAATGCGCTGTGGTCGACGGCGCGGCGAATGTCAGCAACGGCGATTTCAATCTCAACAGCAGCGTCGTCAGCCTCGCGGCGCTGCAATTCCGCAATTTTGCCAAATTCCGTTCCGGGGCGTCCGTCCGGCTTCGGCGGCCCGGTCACCGGGTTCAATCCGGGCGGCGGCGACAATGGCGGCATTGAAAACCTGCCGCACAATCGCGTGCACGTGCAGATCGGCGGCAACAGCGGCTTCATGACCGATCCCTCGACCGCCGCGCTCGATCCGATCTTCTGGGTGCATCACTGCAACATCGACCGGCTGTGGGAGGTGTGGCGCAACCAAGGCCCGCAATTCCGCAATCCCACCGAAGCGGACTGGCGGTCCACCGTCCCCTTCCCCATGCACGATGGCGACGGCCAGCCATTCACCTATTTCAGCCAAGGACATGCTCGACACCACCAAAGTGCTGCACGGCTACCAATATGATAGTGTGCCGGTCGCGCACGAGGCGCCGAGCGAAGAAGCGTTGGAGGTTGCGATGGCTCCGTTGCCAGGCCAGCCCGAACTTGCCGGCTCCAGCACCGGCCCGGTGTCGCTTGAAGAGCGACGTCACCCGCACCACGGTTTCGATGCAGACGCGGCAGATGACGCGGTCCTTCGTCGAATCGACCAAGCCGACGCCGCATCACGTCTATCTCAACCTCGAGAACATTACCGGCACCGGCACGCCTGGCGATTTCAAGGTCTATGTCTACCGGCAAGACAACGAGAATCGAGTCAGATGCTGGCCGGCGTACATGACCACCTTCGGACTCGAACGCGCCAGCAATCCGGAACCGCAGCCATGGCGGCAGCGGCATCAATCATGTGTTCGACATCACGGCGCTGGCGGACCGTCTTGGCCTGACGGCGGGCACGGCGGCCAGGTGCAGGTGAGGTTCGAGCGTGAGGGCTTGGCGGCGACCGAGGAAGCCGTTCCGCTGGGCCTGGAAGAACTTCGTGCGGCGAGATTGAAGCGCGGATCCGCCGTCAAGGTCGGACGCGTGAGCGTCTACTACGATTGATCCGGATGAGCGCGGCAGCACAACGCGCGGCATCGTGGCACGAAGGCATACTGAGCGCCTCGGCCCGCGGTGGACTCACTTCGCCCGCGTTCCGCTGGGCCATCGCGCCGGCGCTCGCCGCCTGGCTGCTGCTCGTTTGGCTGCCGGGCGATAACCTCACGCTTTGCCTGTCGCCGCGCGCGACGCAAATCGACGGTGCCGTCGCCAGCATCGCCGTAAATTTATCCTTGCTCGATCCATGGCAGCTCGTCGCCGGGTGGGCCCTGATGATCGTCGCCATGATGTTTCCGCTGCTGGTGCCGATGATCGGCTTCGTCGCGGCGCGCAATTTCGTCGTAAGACGCGAGCGCTCGGTTGCGCTGTTCATCGCCGGCTATGGGATCGTTTGGCTCACCACCGCGGCATGCGCGAGCGCCGCGCTCGTTATTGCGCGCGCCGGCCTCGCCGGCCTGGGGCTCGCCGCAGTGTCGGGCTTCATCGGCTGCGCGCTGGCGGCGCTATGGCAAATCTCGCCGGCCAAACAGCGCGCAGTCTACCGCTGCCACGGCACCATCGCGTTGCAGCCGTTCGTCTTTGCCGCCGATCGCGCCGCCATACGCTTCGGCCTGCTGCACGGGGCGCGCTGCATGCGCTCATGTCTGCCGACCATGGCGCTGCCGCTGCTCGGCGATCATGGCCTGCTCGCCATGGCGGTCGTGTTCGTCATCCTGCTCGCCGAACGCGCCCGTGTCCGGCCGCAATACGGCCTGTCGGCGGTCGTCTTGCTGACGCTCGGCGCCACCCTGCTGGTCACGCCGGCGCCCTAGCCCACATTTTCAACGGCACGCGGAGCTTGCAAACGGCGGAGTGCCCACGCCAGTTATCCGCCAGGACCAGCGCGCTGCCGTCCACGATCCGCGCCGAGAAGGAAGACCGCGACGACTGAGCGCCGCTACCACAGGCCGTCGGACGCCCAATTGGCTTCCGGAATTTCCGCGCCGATCGTGTAGTGAAACGAAACCACCGCCATGTGATCGGGTGTCGCCGTACAGGTGAACGCGAGCGCATACCATTTGCCGTGGCTGCGGAAGGCGCCGCCCTTGGCTTCGATGCTATGCTCGAGGACGACCGGCTCTTCCGAGGCTTTCGCCACCGCGCGGTCGGGACGGAAATTTTCGTTATCCTTGCGGATGCTCGCCATCGCGGTGTAGTCGCAGAGCTGCTCGAGCCGCTCTTCCGGCGCCAGCATGAGCAAGGACCGCTCGAGCCGGTTTTCGACGGCGGCCGCGGCCTGCGCCGCAACCAGCACGACCGCCCCGATCATCCATCCGAACGCCCGCATATAAGGCCTTCCCACGTCCCACACCGGCCCCGGACCATTAAGGCTGCCGCAGCCGTCCATGGCAACGCGGGCAGCCGGCTTGTCCCACGCTAAATGGCCGCACCGCAGCGCCGCTCACTTCGCCCGCTTATAATAATTGGACGCGCTGCCGCGCCCGCCGGCGACATTGTGATTGGTGTTGACGAATTCGTCGGCGGTGAGCTTGTCGATGCTGCGCTCCTGCGCCTCGCCCTGCCAATTCGGATAGCTGGCCGAGACGATCTTGTAGGTGACCGTCTTTTTTCCCTCGTCGATGCTGTAGTCGCCGAACACCGAGATGCTGCGCCGCATGATGGTGGCGTATTCCTCCGCCGTGCCCTTCAGACGGTTGCCGCTGGCGATTTTCGGCACATCGCTCGCAACATGAATCTGAGCGAAGTGCCCGTCCGCGGTGAAGATCAAAATGCCCTTCGGCGTTTCGCCGAACGGAAACGATTTCTTGCCGTCGGGCGCGACCACTTCGGCAACGACGAAATTCCAGGTCCCCACGATCTGATCGCGCAAAGTCTTCTGCTGCGCGCTCGCCTGACCGAACGTCAGCGCGGCCGCCAGCACAGCCATAATCCGAATATATTTCACGTTGTCCCCCAGCTCATTGATGCGGATGCGATCCGCGCATCACGTGTATTTCGGATCGCGGTCCAACAGTTCGATCGAAATACCCTGCGGCCCGCGCACGAAGCAGATCTTAATGCCCGGCCGCGGTGAATGCGGCTCCTTGGTGAACTCGACGCCCTTTTTCTTCAGGTCGGCCGCAATGGCGTCAATGCCGGAAACCTTCAGGCCGAAATGGTCGAGCCCCTGATAGGGCGTCGTGGGCGCCGGATTGACGCCGTCGCCGGGCTTGACCTCGGCGAGAAAGATACTGGCGCCGCCCAGCTTCATGTCGATGCGCGGCTTGCCCATCACCGCGCTGCGGATAATCTCGGCGCCAAATATGCGCTCGAACCACTGCGCGGTCGCCTCCAGATCCGGCGTGCGCAGATGGATGTGATCCCAAGTATAGGTCGCCATGACGTTTCTCCCGTTGCAATCAATTGACGCAATTTAGGCCATAGGCGCCGCCCCGGCGCAACGGGGGGCAGCCGGCTGCAACAGGTTCCACAAGCCCCGGTTGATCCACATCAACGCCCCTATCGCCCGCGGCCGCCATGTTGCCGGTGTCATCCGGCAAAATTGACGACAACAATTCCGGCATTTGCCGGCACATGATGGACGATGGGCATGACTTCCCCGCAAGACGGCGAACAGATTTACACCTGCCCGATGCACAAAAACGTGCGGCAGGACGTTCCCGGCAAGTGCCCGCAGTGCGGCATGGCGCTGCTGCCGGAAGGCACCCGCTTCGCGATGGTCCGGCACATCCTGTCGAACCCGCTGCCCTTGGTGGTGATGGGCGCGATTATGGTCGTGCTGACGATCGCCGCGATGATGATGCGGTGACCGCCGCACGCAATCCAACTTGACGGTAGAATTTGGAACAGATTCGCGGTCAAATCCGGCCTTTGCGCCTAGGGAATTTGCATAAAGGGTTTTTTAATCACGCTGGCCGACAGTCGGCCCGCAGTTGAATTTACACGGCGTATTAAGCCGTTGCCTGCAAAAATCGGAGACTTCGGGGCGCGCGTAAGGTGCATCTTGGCAATGACCTTCAGTTGGCTTGCGCGCCCTAACCGCGGCGCGGCGATTCAATCCCGCATCAGCCCGGTCTCGCGCCCGGCGTGCCTGTTCACGTTCGCCTTGGCGGCGATCGCACTCGCCGCCTCGATTGCCACGAAACTCCTCCTCACGTCGCTTCCGAATATTCTGCCGCTGGTCGCATTCGTGGCGGTCGTGGACGTCGCGCTGCTGTTTGTGCCGCAAAGCAGAATGACCGACACCGTAAGAACCATCCTGTTCGGTTTCCTGTATCTGATTATTACGATTCTGTGCGCCATCGTCGCCGCCTATGCGATGCAACGCTTCGCGTTTCCGCTGCAAGATCATCTGCTCGCCCGCGCGGATGCCGCGCTCGGCTTGCATTGGTTCGACTACGCGCATTGGGTCGACCGCCATATCGGCGTGCAGCGCGTTTTTCATCTCGCCTACGACACCATCAGCCTGCAAATCGCGCTTCCGCTCGTCGTCTTGGCGATCTCGAACCGGCACAGCGACGTGCGCGGTTATCTGCTCGCCTTCGTCATCGCCTTGACCTGCACGATTATCGTTTCCGCCCTCATGCCGGCGGCTGGCCCCATCGTCGCGGTCGACCGCGCCACCTTCAGCATCCTGAAGTTTACCGGCGCAACGCCGCTCGATCATTTGATGCGCCTGCGCGAAGCCGGACCCTTGATATTCACCAAAACGCCGGGCGGCATTGCCACCTTCCCGTCTTTCCACGCGACCATCGCGATCCTGACGCCGCTGACCTTGCGCAGCTATCCGCGCATTCTCCTCGTCCTGCTGGTGTTGGATGCGGCCATGCTCGGCGGCACCGTCACCGAGGGTGCGCATTATTTCATCGATCTCATCGCGGGAACCGGCATGGCGTTTTTCGCTTATGCGCTGGCAAAGCGTATCATCATGCTGGAAGACCGGTCGTTGCATTACCAGCGTGACGCCGCCATGACGCCGGCACTCGGTATCGCCGGGCCCTTGCTGGGCCGCACTGGCGAAGCGATCGAAAGACGGTAAAGAAGAGTTAACGCCCCCCGCTTATTTTATTTCTGATGGGCGACGAGGTCATCCGCAACAGGGCCAAAGCTTTTCCGGCGCGGACGTCGCTGCCCTGGCTTGTGGCCGCGGGCGTCTATGCCTTGTTGCTGATGCTTGGTCCGCGACTCCTCAACGATCCTGACAGCTTTTCTCACATCGCTGTCGGGCGCTGGATCATGGCGCACGGCGCCGTACCGGCCACCGACCCGTTTTCCTTTTCAATGCACGGCGCGCCCTGGATCGCGTTCGAATGGTTGTCGGAAGTCGTTTACGCGGCGGCATATGCGATTTCCGGATGGCCCGGCGTGGTGGTGCTGGCGGCGGCAGCAATTTCGCTCGCCTTCGGTCTGCTGACGCACTTCCTGCTACGAGAGCTTTCGCCGACACCCGTGCTGCTCCTGTTTATGGCCGCGTTAGCGCTTATGGCGCCGCACATGCTGGCGCGGCCGCATGTGCTGACGCTGCCGATCATGGTGGCCTGGGCGGCGGCGCTGGTGCGCGCGATGGACCAGCGCACCCCCCCACCCTATTGGGCGCTGCCGCTGATCACGCTTTGGGCCAATCTGCACGGCAGCGTGGTGCTGGCGATCGGGCTGATCGGGCCGGTGGTGCTCGAAGCACTGATCGAGGAAGACCGGCGCGCATGGGCGCGTATCATGTTGCGATGGGTGCCGTTCGGCGTGCTGGCAGTGTTGGCGGCATGCCTCACACCCTACGGCCCGGGGCCGCTGCTCATTCCGCTCACCACGCTAAACCTCGGCCAAGCGCTCAACAGCATCGTGGAATGGCGGCCGCAGGACTTCGGCCATTTCGGCACCTTCGAATTCTTGCTGCTGCTCGGCATTTTTGCGCTGTCGCGCGGGGTGACGCTGCCGGTGGTGCGGATGCTGGTGGTGCTCGGGCTGTTGCATTTCTCGTTGTCCCAAGTGCGCAATACCGACCTGTTGGCGATGCTGGCGCCGCTTTATCTCGCCGCGCCGCTGGCACGGTACGCCAAGGCGCCGCAAAGCGGCGACGCAGGCAGCGCGAAGGGTTTCGTGCTGGCCGCCGCGGCACTGATCGTGGTGGCAACCGGGCTCGCGCTGCTGCGCCCGGTGCAACCGGATCCGCGTAACGCACCGCAGGCAGCTATCGCCGCCGCCGGTCTCGCTCAGGACGGACCCGTGTTCAACGATTACAGTTTCGGCGGCTATTTGATCTTCGCCGGCATTCCCACCTTCATCGATGGCCGCGGCGAATTGTACGGCGGCAAGTTCATCGACCGCTATACCCGCGACCTCGCGCTGGCGGACTTGCCGGACTTTTTGAAGCTGCTCGATCAGTACAAGATTCGCGCGACGCTGCTGACGCCCGACACGCCGGCGGTGCAGCTGCTCGACCGGCTGCCGGACTGGCAACGCGTCTACAGCGACGGCGTTGCGGTGGTTCACAAACGGCGCGGACCCGCGCCAAACTAGGTCAAACCGTGCCGAAAGCCGCGAATTGCGCGCCGAGCGGCACATGGCGCAGGCTCGCCTCGATCTGGCGCGCGAGCGTGGTCTCCCAGGGCAGCAGCAGGAAATAGCGCGCCTCAACCTCGCGCAGGCCGTTTTGCACCAGCAGCGCTTTCGTCTTGCCGGCGTGGAGCAGATTGGCGTCACGGTCGAATTCGCAGCGCATCACGGCCAATCGGGTCAGCGGATTGAGCGGATTGTGCTCGATAATGCAGACGAGGCCGCCCGGCCGCACCACGCGGCGCATCTCGGCGACGAAGCCCGCCCATTCCGCGGGCGGCACATGGTGCAGCACACAGATGGCCGTTGCCAGATCGAAGCTGCCGCTGTCATAGGGGAACGTCTTGCCGTCGAAGGCCTGGTATTCGAATTGACCGTTACCGGCGCGCGCCTGCGCAATGCTTTGCGCCGAGACGTCGATGCCGCTCAGGCGGCCCGTCATGTCGCGCAGCAGCGGATGGAAACTGCCGACGCCACAACCGACGTCGAGCATCGCGGGCTTGGCCGTGTCGAGCTTTTCCGCGATCAATTCGCGCAGCAACCCGGCCTTGGCGCGCATGAAGAAATCGTGCGGCAGGCCGGAGAAATCGATCGATGACTGGACGACGTCCCGATAATTTCCTTGGTACCTGTCGAACTGCGCACGCATAATACTATTCGCGCACGGCATGGATGGCGGGAACCGCAGGCGCGGCTTCGTCGCGTTCGAAACCGAGCCTGGTCGACACGACATAAAGCGGCCGGCGCTTCGCCTCGGCATGGATGCGGCCGACATAGAGGCCGACAATGCCGGTCATCAGCATGTTCATGCCGCACAGCAGCGAGACGATGATGATGGTCGAGGACCAGCCGGCGACCAGATGGCTGTCGTTGCTCATCCACAAGGCCAAAACATAGAGGCCATAGAGCAACGCGAGACCCGACACGGCGAGCCCGCACCAAATCGCCAAGCGCAAAGGAGCGTCGGAAAAGCCGAGCGCGGCGTTGGCCGCGAGCCGCGCCATCTTCCAGAGTGGATATTTGGTCTCGCCGGCGGCGCGTTCGAGCCGGTGGAAGGTCACTTCCGCCTGCTCGAAGCCGAGCCACGCGATCATGCCGCGCACGAAGCGGTCCCGCTCCGGCATCTGACGCAGCGCCTCGAGCACCTTGCGGTCGATCAGCCGAAAATCGCCGACGTCGGCTGGAATGCCGACCGAGGACATGCGGCCGAGCAGACGGTAGAACACGTGCGCGGTGAAACGCTTGAAGTGGCTTTCGCCGGCGCGCGAGAGCCGCCGCGCGTAGACGACATGGTAGCCCTCCTTCCACTTGGCGATCATCTCCTCGACCACCTCGGGCGGGTCCTGCAGATCGGCGTCCATGACAACGACCGCGTCGCCTTGCGCCGCGTCCATGCCGGCGGTGATCGCAATCTGATGTCCGAAGTTGCGCGAGAGGCCGATATAGCGGAAGCGCGGATCGCGCCGGGCGAATGCCTGCAGCACGATCGGGCCGGTATCGCTGCTGCCGTCGTCGACGAAGATTACCTCCGCCGGACCGTCGAGGCGCGCAAGCAGGAGATCGAGCCGGCGCAGCAGCAAAGGCAGCACCGCCTCCTCGTTGAATACGGGGACGACGATGCTGTACCTGATGCGCTCGTTCTTCGCCGCCATGGTAGGTCATCCGCCTGCCCGAACGGCGCGATACTAGAATGGCGATAGTTAAGGTTGCCTTGCCGCAACCGATAAGGCCCCCTCGGTTTCAGCCGTTTTAGGCCGGTTTTGGCTGATTTCCGTCGTTGTTGGGGTCGATAGAATGCCACTCGCGGCGGGCGACGATGGCGAAATCGGGAAGTTCTCGCCGATGTCACGAACCTCGGATCAATCGGCGCGACGGCGTCTGCTAAAACTGTGGCAGAAAAATCAACGGGCGCTGCAGCAAGAACAATTGGTGACGCTACGTACTGCCGGGCTAAGGCCTGCGGCGGATTTTATAAAGAACAAAGCGCTTGGACCTGTCCAACTCCTGCAGCAGGTTCGGCAGCGGGTTCGCTAGATGCGGTCCGAGCACATAAAGGTATCCGTAATCCCGGTACCAGGTGCGGATGAAAGGAGGCGCGTCGGACGGCGTTTGGCCCTCAGCGATCGCTATAAGCAACTTCATCGGCGTCGGCCCGCCATAAGGGATGTCGAGACGCTGGACTGCAGCGCGCGCTTGCACCGGCTGCTTTCCCACCTCGGTGAACAGGTTCGGCACAAAGGCGTTGGCATAATGCACCGCCAGCGTCGGGGCATAAACCATCGGATACTGCGTGAGGTCTTGGAACGGCGGGTCCTCGCCGTTGCCATTACCACCAACGAGCACGCGCGAGCCGCGGTCGATCTTGCTGAAGGAGGCGATCATATCCGCATAATCCGCGCGGTAGGACAGCCAGACCACAAACACAATTGCCAAATTGGCGAGCGTGATGCCGGTGACGGCGGCGAGCGCAGCAAATGTCCAACTTCGGCTGGGCAGCGACAGCGAACAGAAAGCCGGAAGGATCAAAGCCGCCGCGACGATCAAGCGGAAGTCGACAAACGAGGTGCCGAGCAGCTTCGACGGCATCGCGAGATAAAGAAGCGCAAAGCCAATCGCCAGCCAAACTCCGGCCGGTTCGAGCGTTAGAACGCCGCGTTTGGCCGCAAAATACAGCAAGGCCATTAACGCCAGCGCACTCGCCGCCGATATCGTCAAATTGTACCCGTTCATGATGCGAAAAAACCAAATCGGCTTGAATTCAAAAAACCAATTCGTGCCTTCGCTGCCGATCGAGCCAGCGGTCAAATGCATGACTCCAAGCAGCACCGCTGCCGGCACTGCGAGAATAAAAATCCGCCCTGCAGTCCGGTACGACGTTTTCCGGTCGTAGGCGCGCCAAAGCTCATAGAACCCGAGCGTCGCCCCATAGACGCCCAGCGAAAAGAAATGCGCCGCAAACAGCACCGCAACGAAAACCGTGTTGATGGCGAGACGCAACGGCCAAGTGCATTCCGCCACCGACAAATAAGCGGCGATGCCCAGCAGCGCGACGCCCAGCCCGAATTCGAAATTCACGAAGCCCCAAGTAAACGGCAGGCAGTAGAGGAACATCAGCGCCGCGAAGCCGGCAAGTTGCATGCGCCCCTTCACCGCCCGTTCGAGCACAAGCGCGCCGGCGACGATCAATAATTGGCTCAGAAGCAAGAACAACCGGGCGGCAGTTTCCACGCCGACCAGCCGCGCCATCGTCGGGATCAGCAAATCCATCGCGAGATTGGGATAGAGCGCCCAAGCTACCTCGTAGTACGGGTTGCTATCCGGCGTGCCGTTCTGGCTTAGAATATACATGCGGGCGAGGTGATTGAGATAATCGACCATCGCCGGAATGGGAGTGAGGAGCACCGGGAGAAACGAGACGCCGGCCAGCACAACAAAAACGGCCGTCGCCACTGACCGGTCTGAGCCAAGCTGCGCCCAGGCCGTCATAGGTTTCCAATGGGGAGCCACCATGTCGTCGGACCGCTGGATCGGAGCTTAGCCCCTGCGATGGCACATCGACTCGGGGCATTCCTAACAACCATGCGATCCCTAGCAAAATCCCGCACATTCGTCGCAGATTTTGTCGCCGGCGCACCCAATGGCCTGGCGCGGCGCTGTAGCGGAATGATATTCCGAGCCTCCTGGAGAAGATTGTTCTCGTGGGCACCGGTCTAGCCGTCTATCGCTTGCGGCGCAGCGATCGGTTTTCCTCGACCCGCGCCTTGCCTAATCCCGGCCCAAGCCCCAAGGTGGCGGCGCTGAACAAAAGGTTAGTCAGGGAGACTTTCTATGAAAGCAGCGACCTTCGTGCTGGCGCTGGCTGCTATTGGCTTCACCGCCAACGCGGCCTTCGCCGCTACCACCGATGACGTTAAATGGATCAATCGATGCGTGGCCGACAACAAAGGCGACGCGTCGCCTGAAGTGATCCTGAAATATTGCACCTGCATGAACAACAAAATGAGCGACAACGAAACCCAGTCGATCACCGCTTGGGAAAAGACCCACGTCGCCGAACGCAAGGCTTGCGACCGGGAAGCCGGCTGGCGATAGCCGTAGCGCCCTGAAACATCATCGTCGCTAGTTTCGCCGCGTTCCGACGCGGCAAAATTTTTTGGCTCCTGGCCGAATCCCGGCCGCAGACAAGACCGTTGCGGCGATCGCTCATGGATCGCCCGCCTTATCCCCGCGCCAGCCAGAAATTCCGGCGCGTCGGCGCGCCGGAATTGACGCCGGCACGAACTAGGAATATTTCCCGATCGTTCGGCTCGGCTGAGGGCGTCGTCGCGAGACGTCTCGATGATGGAGCCGGATGCGGCGCCTGCGGGCGGCGCTCGTAACCCCGCTCCCGGGAGGCCTCGGGTCGCCGTCCGCCCTCACTATGGGGGGCTGCCTTGAATGGCTGGACGCGGCGCGGATGAAGGGCGGCGAAAGCTGCCCGGATAAGGGCCGGGGAATACTGACCCCTCCGCGCCCGGAAGCACGGCCCCGGGGACTGAAATCGCCGCGATGGAGCGCCGCGGGGCGCGCGCGTCTCGTCAGACACGCCCGCGCTTCGCCAAGCGCGGATTGAATGGATGCGTCTCGCGACGCTCCATCCCCTCGGTTGTCCGAGGGGCGAAAGAGGTGCCCGGCGGCAGCCGGGAGAGGTTGCGGCGTACCCGGCGCCGCAAAGAATACGGGCGGCGAAGCATTGCCGCGCGTCTTCCCGAGCCATGCGCGGCGGCAGGAATCCCCGTGACCCATTTATGACAGCAGGCCGCCTGGCAACGTTGTGCACAACCGCGCGCAGGCGGCGCGCATTTTGCTTCATGCGCCGTGCATTTTTGCTTACATGAGATGTAAAGCGATTTGGGCTGAGCACGCATGGCGCGCAAAACGATTGAAGCGGCGGGCGGCATTGTGGTGCGCGATGGCGCACAGCCGCGCATTGCCGTCGTGCAGCGCAGCAAGGACGATGCCTGGGTGCTGCCGCGCGGCAAGCTCGAGCGCGATGAAAATCCCGCCGCCGGCGCTCGCCGCGAAGCGGTGGAGGAAACCGGCCATCGCGTGAAGGTCTACGAGTTTCTCGGCGCCATCACCTATCGCGCGCGCGGCCGGCCGAAGGTCGTGCAGTTCTGGCGCATGAAAGCGGCCAAGCGGCCCAGCCGCGACGTCATGAAGGACATCATTGCGGTCGAGTGGTTGCCGCTCGCCGCGGCTGTGCGGCGGCTAAGCTATCCGCTGGAGAAACTGTTCCTGCGGCATGTCGGTCGCCGCATCCTGAAGCGGCGGCGGCGCAAGACGGCCACGCGCCGCAAGACGAAAACGCGTCACGCGCGCCGTCACGCTCGCCGCAAAAGCGCGCGCCGCCATTAGCGGCAAACCGATTACGCGCCGCAATCCCGCCGCAAGTCTTGCCGAAATTTAATGCGCGCGGCGGGCTGCGAGGCCATTTCCAAACGCGCCATTCACCGCGCATTCACGCGAAAAATGGAACGCTGCGAATAAGCCGAACGTTGTCGCTATGCAGCAATGTGGCAGGAAATTCCTGGATCGGTCGTTCAATAAATACGGCCAAGCCAATCGAGCAAAGGAGTGCGCCATGATCAAAATGACCAAGACCCTCACAGTTCTCGCGGCCGTCGCGACTATCGGTGTCGCGGCCGTGGCCGCCCCGCAGTCGGCGCAGGCGCGCGGCGGCGCTCTCGCCGCCGGCATCCTCGGCGGGCTGGCCGCCGGCGCCATCATCGGCTCGGCCGTGCACGGCCCCTATTACGATTACGGCCCCGGCTATTACTACGGCCCCGGCCCGGTCTATTACGACGGCCCGCCCTGCTACATATCCCACCGGCGATACTGGGACGGCCGGGACTGGCACGTGCGACGCGTTCGGGTTTGCGACTAGGCGGGGAGCCGAAATCGCGTTAAAATGAATCGAAAGGCCCGGAATCGGCGAAAATTCCGGGCTTTTTCGAAGGGGCGATGAACCTAATCTCTCAAGTTTCCGACATATTTTAAGCCTGCCTCTTTTACAGGAGGCCGGGACAGGCTTTAAATCTACTGCTTGGCGGTCGGCCCCGGCCGACCGCGACCCTTGGAGGGAACTTCTATGAAGAAGACCATTCTCGCTCTTGCGGCGGCTGCGACCATCGCGGTGAGCATGCTTTCTCCGACCACGGCTGACGCGCGCTGGCGCGGCGGCGGCGTAGGACTCGGCATCCTCGGCGGCGTCGTCGCCGGCGCCATCATCGGTTCGGCAATCGCGAACCACGATGGCTACTATCGATACGACGACTACCGCGAATACGCCGGCCCGAACTGCTATTGGGCCCGCAGAGCATGGCGCGATGAGGACGGCTACGTCCATTACGGCCGCCCGCGCAAATTCTGCGATTGATCGTCGGGTAACGGTCATGGCTGCGTGATCGGGCCAATCGTCGCCGGCCCGGGATACAGTTGTGCAACGTTGTATGAATAATGCGCTCGCCGCGGCCGCCCTGGTGGCCGCGGCGTTGCAATCTTCTGGCCTGAATTTTTAACGGGCGTTAGCGCCGCATGTGGTCGAGCACCGCCGCGGTCGGCCAGCAATCGATTTTCAATCCGTTTTTCTTCTGATAGGCGCCGAGCGCCGCGCGCGTGAGCATGCCGGCTTTGCCGTCGAGCTTGTCCTTGTAAAGGCCGAGCGACGGTCAGCCGCTGCTGCATCAGCTCCACCTCTTTGGTTCGCAGTTGCGCGTTCTTGCTCCACGGATGCTCGAAGGCGCGGCCGCCGCCGATCAGATCGGCGAGATGGCCGACGAACAGCACGTAGAGATCCGAGTAATTGTATTCCTTGATCACGTAGTAGTTCTTCGGCGTCAGGAAAGCCGGGCCGTAGGTGCCCTCCGGCAACAGCAAGGACGCCTCCGCCGCGAGCTCCGTCTTGCGCCAGCTTGCGCCCGTAGGCCGGCACGTAGCCGCGCTTGAGCCATTCGGCGACCGGCAGCACGTGGCTCGGCTCGGCGATGGTGCAATCGACGCTCGGCGGCACGCGCACCTCGATCGCCCAGGGCTTGCCGGCCTGCCAGCCTTTGTCCTTGAGCTGCTTGGCCGCCGAGGCGAGCGCATCCGGCACCGAATGCCAGATGTCGGCGCTGCCGTCGCCGTCGAAATCGACGGCGTATTTGTAATATTCCGACGGCAGGAACTGGGTGAGGCCCATGGCGCCGCCCCAGGACGAGCGCAGGTTCGCCTTCGGCACGCCGTCCTGCAGCATCTTCAGGGCATGCAGGAATTCGTTCTGGAAGAACTCCTTGCGTTTGCCGGCATAGGCTTGCGTCGCCAGCACCTGCAGCGCGTCGTGCGGCTGCCGTTCGGCGCCGTAATCGGTCTCGCGCGCCCAGATCGCCAGCACCACATCGCCCGGCACGCCGAACACCTTCTCGATGCGCTTCAGCGTGTCGCGGTATTGCGTCGCGAATTTTTTGCCTTGCGCGGCGAGGCGCTGGAACGTCGGCTCGCGCAGATATTGCGCCGGCGTCTGCACGAATTCCGGCTGTTGCGGCTGCTTTTCCGGTCGGCCGGGCAAAGCGAGATCGGGCAGCGAATAGTTAGGTTCGAGCCCGCGAACGCCGGCATCGAAAGTGGCGCGCGAGACGCCGAGTTCATGCGCCTGCGGCCACAGACTTTGCAGCCATTGCTGGAAGGCGGCGTCGGCGGCATGCGCGTCTGCCGGCACCAGCAGGACGGCCGCGAGTAACAGGAATGCAAGGCTGCGCAATTCGGTCCGGCTCCGCGCGGAAAGAACAGGACGCTTATAGTCGATTCTTTGCGGCTAAACCTTGCCCATGCGCTCGGCGATCACGCGGGCGGCGGACGGCGGCAGCGCGCCCGAGCGCGCCAGCACGACAAAGCGCGGCTCGGTGGCGGTCAGCCGGATGCGCAGCAGCGGCGCATAGGCGTCGGAAAAATAGAATGCCACGACGTCGTCGGCGCTGGCGAATTCCATCAGCACCAGCCGGTCGGGCGTGAACGCGCCGGCAAGCGGCGTGACCGCGCCGCCGCGCGCGATATAGCGGCAGCCGTAGGGCGCGATGACGTCGGGCACGCGCGCGATGTAGGGCTTGAAGGCTTCGGCGTCGCGCATGCGGTGCGCGCCGATGGCGAAAGCTTTGCCCTCGCCCGGCGGCAAAGCCCCTTCGACCGTGAACGCGGTGACGCCGGGCCTGGCTTTGAGCGCGGCGAGGTCGGCGCCGTCGTCGACCTGCGCGATCAGCGGCGCACCGAAACTCCACGCCTGCTCCAACGAGGCCGCCTCGCCGTCGGCGATGACACGGCAGCCGGGCGGCAGATCGGCCGCGTGCAGGCCGCAGGCGACGAGATAGTGCATGGCGATTATCGGCTGAACTTCTTATACTTCAGCCGGTGCGGAATGATGCTGTCCTGCCCCAGCCGCCGCATCTTGTCGGCTTCGTAGTCCTGGAAATTGCCCTCGAACCATTCGACGTGGCTGTCGCCCTCGAAGGCCAGAATGTGCGTGGCGATGCGGTCGAGGAACCAGCGGTCATGGCTGATGATGACGGCGCAGCCGGCGAAATCCTCCAGCGCCTCTTCCAGCGCGCGCAGCGTGTCGACGTCGAGATCGTTGGTCGGCTCGTCGAGCAGCAGCAGGTTGGCGCCGGTGCGCAGCATCTTGGCGAGATGCACGCGGTTGCGCTCGCCGCCCGACAGCGAGCCGACCTTCTTCTGCTGGTCGGCGCCCTTGAAATTGAACAACGAGACGTAGGCGCGGCTGTTCACTTCTTTCTTGCCGACCAGGATGATGTCCTGGCCGTTGGAAATTTCCTCCCAGACGTTCTTCTTGCCGTCGAGCGTGTCGCGCGACTGGTCGACATAGCCGAGCTGCACCGAGGAGCCGATCTTGATGGTGCCCTTGTCGGGCTTCTCCTGGCCGGTGATCATGCGGAACAGCGTGGTCTTGCCGGCGCCGTTCGGGCCGATGACGCCGACGATGCCGCCGGGCGGCAGCTTGAAGGTCAGATTGTCGATCAGCAGGTTGTCGCCGTAGCCTTTGCTCAGCCCCTCGAAGTCGACGACGTTCTGGCCGAGCCGTTCGGCCACGGGAATGGTGATCTGCGCCACGGTGTTGGTCTTGGCGTTGGCGATCTTGAGCAGTTCCTCATAGCGCTCGTAGCGCGCCTTGGATTTGGCCTGCCGCGCCTTCGGCGAAGATGAAATCCACTCGCTCTCGCGCTCCAGCGTGCGCCGGCGCGACTCGTCCTCGCGCGCCTTCCTGCTCGAGGCGCTTCTGCTTCTGATGCAGCCAGGAGGTGTAGTTGCCCTCGTAGGGAATGCCGCGGCCGTGGTCGAGCTCGAGGATCCAGCCGGTGACGTTGTCGAGGAAGTAGCGGTCGTGGGTGACGATCAGGATGGCGCCCGGATAATTGCGCAGATGGCCTTCCAGCCAGTTCACGCTTTCCGCGTCAAGATGGTTGGTCGGTTCGTCGAGCAGCAGCAGGTCGGGCTGCGTCGAGCAGCAGCCGGCACAGCGCGACGCGGCGGCGCTCGCCGCCGGATAGCTTGGTGACGTCGGCGTCGTCGGACGGGCAGCGCAGCGCGTCCATCGCCAGGTCGACCTGGCTGTCGAGATCCCACAGGTTCTTCGAGTCGATCTGGTCCTGCAGCTTCGCCATCTCGTCGGCGGTCTCGTCCGAATAGTTGGCCGCGATCTCGTTGTAGCGGTCGAGCAGCGCCTTCTTGGCGGCGACGCCCTCCATGACGTTCTCGCGCACGGTCTTATTCGGATCGAGCTGCGGCTCCTGCTCCAGGTAGCCGACGCGGGCGCCCTCGGCGACCCAGCCTTCGCCGGTGTACTCGGTGTCGAGGCCGGCCATGATGCGCAGCAAGGTGGACTTGCCGGAGCCGTTGACGCCGAGCACGCCGATCTTGGCGTCCGGGTAGAACGACAGATGGATGTTATCCAGCACCTTCTTGGAAGGCGGGTAGGTCTTGGTCAGACCCTGCATGTGATAGATGAATTGGCGACCGTTCATCGTCTCAAAAACCCCTGCTAAATCCGGCCCGAATCCGCCCGCGCGCGCTCTCAACGCAGCCTGGCACGATGTCGGGAATTCGTTCGTCATGTAACGGGGGGAACCCCAAAGAGCAAGCAGCCGGCTAAGTCCTTATCGGCGGTAAATTTTTGGAAACGCTGATTTTAAAAAAATTGCACGGATACCATTCGGATACCGGGTCTTTACGGATGTTCCGGCATGATCCACGTCAATGAACCTGGCCGCCGGAGCGGGCGACTAAGGGACAGGGAGCGACGAAAGCCAGCTTTGAGGATCGTGCCATGGGTCGAGCCATTTCAGCCATTTCCGGTTCCGCGGCCGCCCTGCTGCCTCGCCCGTTCGCCTTTCTCAAGCCCGCGCTCATCGCCTTCTGGCATGAAATGACCCGCGACATGGGCGGCCCCTACCGGCCCGAGCGCCATTATATGCGCGGCCCCGGCCCGAAATACCGCGCCAAACACGGCCTGCCCCCGCTCTAATCCATGCGCATGATCTCGTCCGAAAACCGGTACCCACTTTTCGGGATCATGCGCTAACCCCCTATCTTTTCAATCGACCGGCTCTAAATTGGCGCCCCGGAACTTCGCGGGACGCAATCATTGGAGCTTGTGCGTATGGTCAAGGCAGCCATTCTCGATGACTATCAGAACGTCGCGCTGAAATTGGCCGACTGGTCTCCGGTCGAAAAAGACGTCGACGTCACGGTCTTCGACAAGCCGTTCGCCGGCCCCGACGAGGCGATCAAGGCGCTGCAGGGCTTCGCCATCATCGTCGGCATGCGCGAGCGGACCCCCTTCCCGCGCAAGGTGATCGAGGCGCTGCCCGACCTGAAACTGCTGATCACGACCGGCGCCCGCAACAATTCCTTCGACGTCAAGGCGGCGGCCGAGCGCGGCATTCCGGTCTGCGGCACCGGCGGATTCGGCAGCCCGACCGCCAGTATCGCCATCGGCCTGATGCTGGAGCTGACCCGCCACATCGGCTTCGAAAACGCCCGCATGAAATCCGGCGCACCCTGGCAGATCACCGTCGGCCAGGATGTGGAAGGCATGACGCTCGGCACCCTCGGGCTGGGCAAGCTCGGCCAGCGCGTCGCCACCATCGCCAAGGCGCTCGGCATGAAAGTCATCGCCTGGAGCCCGAACCTGACGCCGGAAAAGGCGAAGGAGGCGGGCGTCGATTACGTCTCCAAGGACGATTTGTTCCGCAACGCCGACGTCCTCACCATTCACGTGGTGCTCGGCGACCGCTCGCGCGGGCTGGTCGGCGCCAAAGAGCTCGGCCTGATGAAGAAGACCGCCTATCTGGTCAACACCTCGCGCGGGCCGATCGTCGACGAGAAGGCGCTGATCGCGGCGCTCGCCTCGAAATCGATCGCCGGCGCCGGCCTCGACGTATTCGACGTCGAGCCGCTGCCGCTCGACCATCCGTTCCGCAAGATGGACAACGTCGTGCTCACGCCGCACCTCGGCTACGTCAGCGAGCGGAACTACCGCGTGCTTTACACGGGCGTGGTCGAAGACATCCGCGCCTGGCTCGATGGTAAGCCGGTGCGCCTGCTGACGGAGAAATACTAGAGTCTCAGCAGCTTCGCCGCGTTGTTGTAGGCGATGTCGGCGCGCAAGGATTCCTCGATCGGCACCGTGTCCAGGAATTCGCAGCCTGGCCAGTCGAACGGATAGTCGGCCGAGAACATGACGCGGTCGCGTCCAAGCGCATCGACCGAGCAGCGCACCGGCGGCAGATCGTACATGCCCGAGGTCGTCACCCAGACGTTTTCTTTGAGATATTGCGACGGCGGCTTCGGCAAATTCCAGCCATAGGGCGCCGAACGGCTGTCGAAACGCCAGAGTTGGAACGGCAACGTCTCGCCGAGATGGCCGAGCACCAGCTTGGCCTTCGGATAGCGATGGAAGACCCCGCCGCAGATGATACGCAGCGCGTGCGAGCCGGTCTCTACGCCCCAGCCCCACATCGGCCGCGCCAACACATTGTAACCGGCGATCGCCGACAATGGCGCCACCGGATCGGCGGGGTGCAGGTAGATCGGCGCGTCTAGCGCGGCCGCGCGCTCCCAGAACGGATCGTAGGAACGGTCGTCGAGATATTTGCCGTTGGTGTGGCCATCGATCATGGCGCCGCAGAATTTGAGATCGCGCACGCAGCGTTCCAACTCGTCGGCGGCGGCCTTCGGGTCCTGCATGGCAAGATGCGCGAAGCCGGAATAGCGGTCGGGACGTTTTTGAACTTCCTTGGCGAGAAAATCGTTCGACGCACGGGCGTTGCGCACCGCGGTCGCGGTATCCGGCTCCACCTGCACGCCGGGACCGGCAATCGCCAGCACGGCGCGGGCGATGCCCGTCTTATCCATCATCTGCAGCCGCTGCTCGCCGAAATCGGTGAGCGCCGCATATAATTGCGCGGTCTTCTGCGGCGCCACGTCCACCATCGTCGGCCGCCAATAGGACTCGGTGGCGGGGTCGATAAAATGCTCTTCGAGCGCGATCTTTTTGACCATTGGCGTTTCCTCACCAAGTTTTACGGCGGCGAAGCCGATTTTTTCGTTTTTACCTGTACCGCATATTGGGCTAACGTGTACCATCATGCAAGGCGGCCAGGCCGTCCCGCCAGTATCGAGTAGTCGATGAACCGCCACGTTACCAACGACAAGAGCCAAGTGCAGGTGATTGCGCGCGCCGCCACGATCCTGCGCGCGCTGGAAGCCGAAAACGCCGGCCTCAGCCTCGGGCAGATCGCGCAGCGCGTGAACCTGGCGCGCTCCACCGTGCAGCGCATCGTCTCGGCGCTCGAAACCGAAAAGCTGGTGATCGCAGCAACGCCCAATGGCCGCGTGCGGCTCGGGCCCACCATCCTGCGGCTGGCGGCGTCCGTGCGCAGCGACTTCATCGCGCTGGCGCGCCCGCACCTCGAACGGTTGAGCGAGGAATTGCACGAGACCGTCGATCTTTCGACCGTCGGCAAGGATCATTTGGTGTTCATCGACCAAGTGATCGGCCCGCAGCGCCTGCGTACGGTGTCGGCGGTGGGCGAAACCTTCCCGCTCTATTGCACGGCCAACGGCAAGGCCTATCTGGCGCAGCTAACCGACACGGCAATTGAGGCGCTGATCGGCCGCGCTTACGAGCCGCGCACGCCGAAAACGCTGACGCGCCTCGACGCGTTGCTCGCCGAGCTCAAATCCGTGCGCCGCAATGGCGTGGCCTTCGACCGCGAGGAGCACACGCTCGGCATCTGCGCCGCCGGCGTCGCCATGCACGACCCGCTCGGCAACGCCGTCGCCATCTCGGTGCCGGTGCCGACACAACGCTTCGAGAACCGGCAGGCGATGATCGCCGAACGGCTACTCGCCACCAAGCGTGCCATGGAGACGCATATAAATTCGGCCGCCGCCTGAGCTAGTCTGCTTTCGAAGATCGACGTGACATGAGTTCCGACAACTTGCGCTAGCGCGCTGCAAACAAGGGAGGATGCCGTGGCAAAAAAAATTCGCGGCGTGATGTTTGAAGAGAACCTCAAAAACAGCATGGGGCTGGAGTTCTACAACCTGTCCCATCGCTTCGGCTATCAGTCGCCGAATTGGCCGTATTTCGAAGACGTGAAGATCGAGCGCATCCATTACATGGCGAAGTCGGGTGTGCTGTCGCAGCGCATCACCACCTCGATGCACAACACCACGCACATCGATGCGCCCGCGCACGTCATCCAGGGCACCCCGTTCATCGACGAAGTGCCGCTGCCGCATTTCTTCGGCTCCGGCATCGTGGTGTCGATCCCGAAGAAGAAGTGGGAGCCGATTACCGGCGAGGACCTGGAGAAAGCTTGCGGCAAAATCGTTCGTCCGCGCGACGTGGTGATCGTCAACACCGGCTGGCACAAGTACTACGAGGACAGCGAGGACTATTTCTGCCGCTCGCCCGGCTTCGTGCCGTCAGCCGGCGAATGGTTCGTCAAGAAGAAGGTCAAGGTGGTCGGTCACGACACGCAAGCGAACGATCATCCCCTCGCCACCGCCATCGGCCCGCATCGAAACGGGCCGCTGCACCCGCATCTCGCCGAGGAGTATCGCGAGTGGTCGGGTGGCCGTGATTGGAAGGAGGATCACCCGGAATGGGAGCCGGTGCACCGCATTTTGTTCAAGAACGGCATCATGGGCATCGAGAATGTCGGCGGCGACATCGACAAGGTCACCGGCAAGCGCGTCACCTTCGCTTATTTCCCCTGGAACTGGGACCGCGGCGACGGCTGCATCGTGCGGCTGGTCGCGATCCTCGATCCGAAGCAGAAATTCCGCATCGAGAAGGGGAGCAAATTCTAATGCACATCAAACGTTTCGCCGACGCCAAGGCCTACGACGCACCCAACCACCGCGCCTGCACCTCGTTGCGCCTGTTCGGCGCGGAAGCCGGCGGCACCAAGGGACTGATTTGCGGCGTCTCGCATTTCCTGCCCGGCGGCGGCGCCGGGCCGGACGCCTCGCCGCCCGAGAAAGTCTATTTCGTCCTCAGTGGCGAGCTCACCGTCATCGTCAACGGCAAGGAGACCGTGCTGAAGGCGAACGATAGCTGCGTCATCGAGCCGAACGAGATGCGCGAGATCATCAATCGCGGCAATGAGGTTTGTTCGATCGTCGTCGCCGTAGCGATGCCGCCGAAGTAAAACTTAATGCGTCGTCCCCGCGAAAGCGGGGACCCAGTACTCACCGATCATGCCGTGATTACTGGATGCCCGCCTGCGCCGGCATGACAGCCGGAGGGAAACAAAATGTCCGAAGCCTTTTTGAAGAATCCGCTCGCTTTGTTCGAGGTCAAAGGCAAGACCGCCATTATCACCGGCGCGTCGGGCGCCTTCGGCGCACTGGCGGCCAAGACGCTGGCCGGCGCCGGCGCCCAGGTGGTGCTGGCGGGGAGCAAGCAGGACGAGTTGAAAAAGGTCGCGGCCGAGTGCGCGGCGCTCGGCGGCAAGACCGAGATCATCGCGCTGCGGCCGAACTCGGAAGAAAATTGCGAGAAGATCGTCAAGGCCGCGGTCGACAAGTTCGGCCGCCTCGACATCCTGGTGGTCGCCTCCGGCCTGAACAAGGTGGCCAAGATCGGCGACCTGAAGCCGCAGGATTTCCTCGACGTGATGGACGCCAACGTCACCCAGTCGTGGCTGATGGCGCGCGCCGCCGGCAAGCAGATGCTCAGCCAAGGCCAAGGCGGCAAGGTGATCCTCACCTCGTCGGCGCGCGGGTTGCTCGGCCATCCGGCCGGCTACACCGCCTATTGCGCCTCCAAATCGGCGGTCGACGGCATCACCAAGGCCTTGGGGTGCGAATGGGGCGAAAGCGGCATCACCGTCAACGCGATCGGCCCGACGGTGTTCCGCTCGCCGCTTACCGCCTGGATGTACGAGGACACCGAACGGGCGCAGACCGTGCGCAAGGGTTTCCTGGCGCGCGTGCCCAAGGGCCGCCTCGGCGAGCCGGAAGATCTGGCCGGGCCGTTGCTGTTCCTCGCTTCCAAGGCGTCGGATTTCTACACCGGTCACATCCTTTACGCCGACGGCGGCTACACGGCGGGGTAGACACTGATGCGATCCCGGGCGCAGCGCAGTACGTCCCGCGAAAGCTGGAACCCAGGACCGAGACACGGTTCAGAGTTTAAAGCTCCGCATTAGTGGCGCACCACTGCGTGCTGCACCGCTTACGCGGGAACGAAGGGATGGCGGGCTGAGCGATGACCAAAGCCCGCATCGCGGTGATCGGCGCCGGCCTGATGGGGCACGGCATCGCCCAGGTGTTCGCGCTCGCCGGCCATGACGTGACGATTTACGATTCGGTGATGGCGAGCCTCGACAGCGCCAAGGCGCGCATCCTGACGAATCTTGAAAGACCTCGACGACGATCAGAAGGCCGTCGAGCGCGTGACGCCGGTCCCTCACTTGGCCACCGCTGTGCGCGAGGCCGACTACGTCGTGGAAGCGGTGCTGGAAGATCTGCCGCTCAAGCAGAAACTGTTCGCCGAGATCGAGAAGCACGTGCGGCCGGACACGATCCTCGCCAGCAACACGTCAGTCATCCCGATCACCAAGATCATGAAAGGCCTCAAGCGACGCGAACGCGCGCTCGGCACCCATTGGTGGAACCCGCCATTTTTGGTGCCGCTGGTCGAGGTGATCGAGACGCAATGGACAAGCCCGCCGCGGTCGATTTCACCATGAAGCTGCACGCCGCCGCCGGCAAGAAGCCGGCGCACGTGAAAAAGGACGTGCCCGGCTTCATCGGCAATCGCTTGCAGCACGCGCTCTGGCGCGAGGCGATCGCTCTGGTCGAGCAAGGCATCTGCGACGCCGAGACCGTCGACACCGTAATCAAGGCGGCGTTCGGCCGCCGGCTGGCGGTGCTCGGCCCGCTGGAAAATGCCGACATGGTCGGCACCGATTTGACGCTGGCGATCCATAAATTTGTGCTGCCCGATATCGACAGCCGGCCCGCTCCATCGCCCTATCTGAAAAAGCTGGTGAAGAACGGCAAGCTCGGCTTCAAAAGTCGGGCGAAGGCTTCCGCAAGTGGAGCCCGCAGCAGCAAGCGGAACTACGTTTGAAAGTGTTGCAGCATCTTAAAAAAGCGCGCGCCCAAGACACCTGAAGTCATCAGAAGGCCGCGCATAGGAGGAGACGATGACCAAGCATACGACGATCTCGCGCCGCACTTTGGTCAAGACCGGCATCGGCGCGCTGGCCGCACCCGCCGTGCTACGCGTCTTGCCAGCCGAAGCGCAATCGCAGGTGATCAAGATCGGGCATGTCAGCCCCAAAACAGGCCCGCTCGCCGGCTTCGGCGAGGCCGACGGTTACATTCTGGGGCAAGTGCGCGGCATTCTGAGCAAAGGGCTCACGATTGCCGGCAAGACCTACAAGGTCGAGATCATCTCGAAGGACAGCCAGTCGAGCGCCAGCCGCGCTTCGGAAGTCGCGTCCGAATTGATCCTCGGCGACAAGGTCAACCTGCTGGTCGCCTCGGCCACGCCCGACACCACCAACCCGGTCGCCGACCAGGCCGAGGTCAACGAGGTGCCCTGCATCACCACCAATTGTCCGTGGCAGCCCTATTTCTTCGGCCGCAAAGGCGACCCGAAGAAGGGCTTCACCTGGACCTATCATTTCTTCTGGGGCCTGGAAGACGTGATCGGCGCGTTCCTGGCGCTGTGGGGCGAATTGCCGACCAACAAGGTGGTCGGCGGCCTGTTCCCCAACGACGCCGACGGCAATGCCTGGGGCGACGCCAAGATCGGCTTTCCCGCCGGCGCTGGCCAAGGCCGGGTTCAAGCTGGTCGATCCGGGCCGCTATCAGCTGATGAACAACGACTTCACCTCGCAGATTTCAGCGTTCAAGGCGGCGGGCGCCGAGATCGTCACCGGCAATATGATCCCGCCCGACTTCACGACCTTCTGGTCGCAAGCGGCGCAGCAGGGCTTCAAGCCGAAGATCGTCACCATCGGCAAGGCGCTGCTGTTCCCGTCCGTCATCGACTCGCTGGGCGAACGCGGCAACGGGCTCACCAGCGAAATCTGGTGGACGCCGCATCATCCGTTCAAGTCCGGCCTCACCGGCCAGACCGCGCAGCAGCTCACCGACGGCTATACCAAGGCGACCAACCGGCCGTGGACGCAGCCGATCGGCTTCCAGCACGCGCTTGTTCGAAGTGGCGATCGACGTGCTCAAGCGCACCAAGAACCCGCACGATCCGAATTCGATCCTCGATTCGATCGTCGCTACCAACTATCACTCGATGGTCGGGCCGGTGCATTGGACCGGCGCACCGGTGAAGAACGTCACCAAGACGCCGCTGGTGGCCGGGCAATGGCAGCGCAAGAACGGCAAGTTCGACCTGGTGATCGCCGAAAACAAGACCGCGCCGGAGATTCCGGTCGGAGGCAAGCTGCAGCCGATCTCCTGATCGCATTCGAGCCCATGCCCCCGATCCTCGCGCTGGAAAACATATCAAAGCGGTTCGGGGCCGTGGTGGTGGCCGACGGCATCGATCTCGCGCTCGCCGAGGGCGAGGCGCTCGGCATCATCGGGCCGAACGGCGCCGGCAAGACCACGCTGTTCGGCATCGCCACCGGCACGGTCGCGCCCGACACCGGCCGTGTCGTCCTCGCCGGCGAGGACATCACCCGGCTGCCGCCGGAACGGCGCTGCCGCCTGGGGCTGGCGCGCTCGTTCCAGGTGCCGCAGCCGTTTTCCGGCATGACCGTGTTCGAGAATGTGGTGGTGGCGGCGGCTTTCGCCGGCAACGTCAGCGAAGCGTCGGTTTACGAGCCTTGCGCCGAGCTGCTCACCCGCTGCGGGCTTGCCGACAAGGCCAACAAGCGCGCCGGCGGCCTCACGCTGCTCGACCGCAAGCGGCTGGAACTGGCGCGTGCGCTGGCGACGCGCCCACGCGTGCTGCTGCTCGACGAGGTCGCCGGCGGCCTCACCGAGCACGAATGCGCCGTGCTGGTGCGGCTGATCAAGGACGTGCGCGCAGCCGGCGTGTCGATCGTGTGGATCGAGCATGTGGTGCATGCGCTGCTCGCCGCGGTGGACCGGCTGCTGGTGCTGCATGGCGGCAAGTTCATCGCCGCCGGCGACCCGCGCACGGTGATCCGCAGCCCTGAAGTCGCCGAGATCTACATGGGGATCGCCGCCGATGCCTGATCCTCTCCTCGAGGTGCGCGACATCGACGCCTTTTACGGCGACTTCCAGGCGCTGTTCGGCGTCTCGCTTACGGTCAATGCCGGCGAGGTGGTGGCGGTGATCGGCGCCAATGGCGCCGGCAAGAGCACGCTGTTGAAAACCATCGCCGGCATGATGCCTCCGCGCCGCGGCGACATTCTATTCGGTGGCGAGTCCATTGGGACGAAGGCCGCATTCGAGGTGCTGCGCCGCGGCATTGCGCTGGTGCCGGAAGGCCGCAGGCTTTTTCCTTCGCTGACGGTCGAGGAAAACCTGTTGATCGGCGGCCAGTCGCACCGCCCCGGCCCGTGGACGCTGCAACGCATCTACGACTTGTTTCCGGTGCTGGCCGAGCGGCGGCATCTGCCCGCGCCGTCGCTATCCGGTGGCCAGCAGCAGATGTGCGCCATCGCGCGTGCGTTGATGTCGAACCCGCGGCTGCTGCTGTGCGACGAGATCAGTCTCGGCCTGGCGCCGATCGTGGTGCGCGACATCTACGCGCGGCTGCCGGCGATCGTCACGGAGGGCCTGTCGCTGATCGTGGTCGAGCAGGACATCGCGCAGGCGCTAAAAGCCGCGCGCCAGGTCTACTGCCTGCAGGAAGGCCGCATCGCGCTGCAAGGGCAGGCAGCCGAGCTCACGCGCGAGAGCATTTCGGCGGCGTATTTCGGGGTGTGAGGATGGCAGCGAAGCAAACACACGCTGTCGTCCCGGCCGAGCGGAGCGAGGGCCGGGACCCATACGCCGCAGCCTATCGAGAGGACACGGCGTATGGATCCCCGCCTTCGCGGGGACGGCAGCCATGACCGAATGGCTCAACGTCATTCTGCAAGGCGTGCTGATCGGCGGGCTCTACGCCATGTTCGCCGCCGGCCTGTCGCTAATCTTCGGCGTCATGCGGCTCGTCAATATCGCGCATGGCGACCTGATCGTGCTGGCGGCTTACGTCGCGCTGATGGTGACGCAAGGCTTCGGCATCGATCCGCTGACATCGCTGTTGCTGGTGGTGCCGATCATGGCGGCAATCGGCTACGCGCTGCAGCGCGGGCTGCTCAACCACACATTGGGCGACGATCTGCTGCCGCCGCTCTTGGTGACTTTCGGGCTTTCCATCATCATCCAGAACGGGCTGCTGGAATGGTTCACCGCCGATAGCCGCAAGCTGCAGGCAGGCCCGATCGAAATCCAGACCTTCCAGGTCATGCACGGCGTCTGGATCGGCGTCTTGCCGCTCATCCAGTTCGCCGTCGCGGTGGCGGTGATCGCCGGGCTGCAGGCGCTGTTCTATCGCACCGCGCTCGGCCGCGCCTTCCGCGCCACCTCCGACGACCAAGCGGTGGCGCAATTGATGGGGCTCGACACCCGCCACGTCTTCGCCATGGCGATGGCGCTGTCGCTCGCCGTCATCGCCATCGCCGGCGTCTTCCTGGCGGTGCGCACCAATTTCGATCCGGCCATCGGCCCGGCGCGGCTGATCTTCGGTTTCGAGGCGGTCATCATCGGCGGGCTCGGCAATATGTGGGGCACGCTCATCGGCGGCATCATTCTCGGCGTATCGCAGGCGATCGGCGCGCAAATCGATCCCGGCTGGCAACTGCTCGCCGGCCATATCGTGTTCCTCGCCATCCTGGCAGTGCGGCCGCAAGGCCTGTTTCCGAAGGTGTCGGGATGATCCGCGTCGAGCATGCCACGCGCTCGAGCCGCATCGGCGTTGCGCTCATCGCCGTGACGCTGATCGTGCTGGCGCTGGCGCCGTTCTGGGGCGACCGGGCGACGCTGCGGCTGCTGGCCGAGATATTCACCTTCGTGGCGCTGGCGAGCCTGTGGAATCTGCTCGCCGGCTATGCCGGGCTGGTGTCGGTCGGCCAGCAGGCTTTCGTCGGCCTCGGCGGTTATTTGCTGTTCGCGCTCGTCATCCTGGCCGGCGTGCATCCGATCGTGGCGATTTTGATCGCCGGGCCGATCGGCGCGCTGGTCGCCGTCCCGGTGGCGGCGCTGATCTTCCGCCTGCGCGGCGCTTATTTCGCCATCGGCACCTGGGTGGTGGCGGAGGTGTTTCGCCTGCTGGCGTCGCAAATTTCCGTCCTGGGCGGCGGTTCCGGCATCAGCCTGCCGGCGTCTGTCGTCATCGCCATGGCGCCGAGCCGGCAGATGCGTGAATTCGAACTCTATTGGCTGGCGCTGGCGCTGACCGCCGCCGTGCTCGGCGCCATCGTCGCGCTGCTGCGCTCGCGCCACGGCCTGGCGCTGACCGCCATCCGCGACAACGAACTGGCGGCGCAGAGCAACGGCATCGGCGTCATCCGCATCAAATTCGCCGTCTACGTGCTGACCGGTTTCGGCACCGCGATGATCGGCGCGCTTATCTTTTTGATGAAGCTGCGCATTTCGCCCGACACCGCTTTCAGCGTCAACGACTGGACCGCCTTCGTGATCTTCATCACGGTAATCGGCGGCATCGGCCGCGTCGAAGGCCCGATCATCGGCACCTTCGTCTTCTTCATCATGCGGCAGACATTGGCCGATCTCGGCAGTCTCTACTTGCTCATCATGGGCGCGGTCGCCATCGTGGTGATGCTGTGGGCGCCGAAAGGGCTCTGGGGCCTGATCGCGGAACGCTTCGGCTGGCAGGCTTTGCCGCTGCAACGCCATCTTGTGCTGGCGCCGAATAGGGAAGAACCGGGAGGAACATTATGAGCACGATCGTCGATATTTATTGCCACATCTATCCGGACCGCTTCTTCCAGGAGATGAGCAAAGTCGCGCCGAACCTCAGCAACATCGGCCAGCGGCTGCGCGGCATCAAGAAACTGTTCGATCTCGATATGCGCTTCAAGGAGATGGACGAATTCGGCGACTACCGGCAGATCATCTCGCTGCCCAATCCGGCGATCGAGGATATCGCCAAGCCGGACGTCGGACTGCAACTCGCGCGCATCGCCAACAACTCGATGGCCGAGTTATGCCGCAAAAATCCCGAGCGTTTTCCGGCCTTTGCCGCCGCGCTGTGCCTGACGGACGTCGACGGTTCAATCCAAGAGGCGCACCGCGCCATCAATGACCTCGGCGCGCGCGGCGTGCTGATCTACACCAATGTCGCCGGTGAGCCCCTCGATCAGCCGAAATTCGAGCCGCTTTTCAAAGCCATGGCCGAACTCGATCTGCCGATCTGGCTGCATCCGGTCGGCACCGCGGCGATGACGGATTATCCGGCCGAGAAAAAATCGCGCTACGAGATGTGGTGGTGCTTCCACTGGCCCTATGAAACGTCCGTGGCCATGGTGCGCATGGTGTTCAACGGGCTGTTCGACCGCTATCCGAAACTGAAGATCATCACGCATCATCTCGGCGGCATGATCCCATATTTTGATGGCCGCGTCGGCAACGGCCTCAAGGTCTTGGGCCAGCGCACCTCGGACGAGGATTACTCGCAAATCCTGCCGTCGCTGAAGCGGCCGCACACCGATTACCTGCACGACTTTTACGCCGACACCGCCATGTTCGGCGGCGGCGTACCGGCAACGCGTTGTGGCGTCGAGTTTTTCGGCGCGGATAAAGTCGTCTTTGCGACCGACACGCCGCTCGGGCCGATCGCGCCGACGATCAAAACCGTCAAAGGCCTGGGGCTATCGCCGGCGGACGAGCGCAAACTCTTCTGCGGCAATGCCGAGAAGCTGCTCAAGATGCGCTTCGAATAACGACATCTTCTCTTACATCTTGCGCCGCT
Organism: uncultured Alphaproteobacteria bacterium; assembly: GCA_963749625.1. Classification (GTDB taxonomy): domain Bacteria; phylum Pseudomonadota; class Alphaproteobacteria; order Rhizobiales; family Xanthobacteraceae; genus Pseudolabrys. The sequence continues at coordinate 51,001 of CAVVNY010000014.1, forward strand.
ATTCAGTTCGCCGGCGCCTTCTTGTTCTTCTTGCTTCCGCGCGAGCCGATGCCGTGCACCGGCGTCCAGCTCGGCGGGTCGCTGGCCGGGAAACTCTCGTCAGAATTGACCACCACCGCGTCCTCGTCGAGTTCGATCCGCTGCCGCTCGAGGTCGGCAGACCGCTTCGGTCTTTCCGTCATGTTAAGCTCCGCAATGCGGGACGGCCGCCGTCGCGGCGGCCGGTTCCGCTCGCAAGGACAACCGGAGGAACCGCAAACGGTTCCACGGCCAGCGGAGGGAATGGTTACTCGGCCGCTACTTTATGGGCGGCCGTGAGTTTCGCCTTCACCACCACCTTGATGGCGTCGTCGACGCGGTCCTTGGCGTAGCGGATCGCGGTCGGCAGGTCGGCGAGCGGGAAGGTGTGGGTGTGGATCTTGGTGGCGTCGAAGCGCTTCTGCCGCATGAAGGCCTCGGCGCGATGCACCGCGCTCTTGCCCTCGCCGCGGATGCCGTAGACGTAGATGTTGTTGCTGACGATATGCGCGATGTCGACCGACGCCATATCGTGCGTGAAGGCGGCGAGGCAGACTTTGCCGCCGCGATTGACCATATGCACGGCGTCATTGACCGCCTTGGCCGCGGCCGAGCACTCCACCACGTAGTCGACGCCCTTGCCGCCGTTGAGCTTCTTCACCGCGGCGACGACGTCCGGCTCCTGGCTGATATTGACCGCATAATCGGCACCGAGTTCGCGCGCGATCTTGAGCCGGTTGTCGCGCATTTCGGTGAGGATCACCGGCTGGGCGCCGAGCGCTTTCGCCACGGCGACCACCATCAGGCCGATCGGACCGGCGCCGCTGACAACGACGCTCTCGCCGGCGACCAGACCGCCGAGTTCGGTCAACGCATACATCGCCGTGCCGGCGGTGACGACGAGAGCGCCCTCCTCGTCCGACATCTCGTCGGCGATCGCCACCAGCGTGTTGATGTTGTTGACCTGGTATTCGCAGAAGGCGCCGTCGGTGGTGAAACCGTTGGCGCGGTGGCCCTTGTCGACGTCGCCGTAGTTGAGACCGTAGTTATGGCACGACGTATACATGCCCTCGCGGCAGCGCTTGCACTGGCCGCAGCCGGCATGGATTTCGACCGCCACGCGCTGGCCGATTTTGTACTCGTCGACGCCGGGTCCGAGCGCCGCCACCGTGCCCATGTATTCGTGGCCCGGCGTGAAGTTCTTGTTGAACGGCAGGCCGCCCTGGATCATGCCCGGTGGGCCCTGATAGATGACTTCGACATCGGTGGCGCAGATCGCCGCGGCGTCGATGCGCACCAGCACTTCCGCGCGCTTGGGCACCGGGACCGGCTTGTCGGTGAGCTTGAGCTCGCCCGGATCGCCCAGCACCCAGGCCTTCATGGTGTCCGGAATGGGAAAGTCCGCGCTCGTCTTAACGCCAGCCGGTGCGTACATGGAATCCTCCAAGGCAATGGCGCGCAAGATCGCGCATTGGCGCTCTGAAGATATTGAGGAATATCAAGTCCGGCTTTGATTTGCGGCGCGCCGGCTGCCGGCGTGGGTGCGCTGCCGATCGTCCGCTATCGGGTGAAGTGGACAAAACTCGATTTTGGCCTACGCTGGTTTGCCCGCGTATGGCCCAGAGCAGACATAGAGAAGGCTTATCGAGGATTGGACAGCACGAACCCTTCCGACAATCCTTGTTCGGGTCTCGTAATTGAATTGAATTAAACGGCTCACCGTTAGAAGTGCGCCCCATGCCCAGAAAAATTAAATCGGTAGTACCCTGTCCTCGATTTCCTGAAATCCATTTAGCCCGAACTCTTGCGAAACTGTCGGCATTCGGCGTCCTAGAGAGGTTTACATCGACTATGCGTTTGCGCACAGCCAACACTGGCAAACGGTAGGCCGGCGCATGTTCGGTGTAGCGAAGAATGAGATCCCAATCTTCGTATTGCACGAGCTGTTCGTCGAACCCTCCATAACGGTCCGCCAGGCCTCGCCGGTGGATAATGGCGCTGGTGTCGATGAAATTGCCGGAAATCAGGCGGTTCCGATCGAACGGCCCGAATAGTACTCGCCCGCGCCCACGCCCGCCAGATAACTCGGCAATCAGCGCGCCGTAGGCGCACTCAATTTCCGGGCGGGCGGCAAAAACCGCAACGGCAGTTGCCAGAAACTCCCGATACCAGACATTGTCACTGTCCAGATAAGCGATGAGCGCGCCTCTCGCCAAATGAAGCGCGCGATTGCGCGCAACCGATGGGCCGGCGTGCGGTTGCGCGACATAGCGGATTCGGGCATCGCCCTCGGAAAATTCTGCGATGGTTTTCGCCGTGTCGTCGGTGCTCCCGTCATCGACAACGATCAATTCCCAGTCGGGAAATCGTTGATTTTGCACGCTGCGGATCGCGTCGCATACGACTGCCGCGCGATTCCAGGTTGGCATAACGACCGTGACGGCGGGGGTGACGCGAACGGAATCTTATGAGCGATGCTGGGCTTTGCATCAATTTGTTCGGTCAACAGCCATTCGATATCGTCGAGGCGGCGCAAAACGCGCGCTCTAATGCGGCGAAATATGTGTCTCATAAGCTTCCATCGCTTGTGGCCTTCTTGTAAATTGGTAGCGAAAGGCGATTGGTCCAGGTCGAATGCTAGTTGAGAGTTGGATGTTGCGCCAACGTGGCCGGCGAAGCCGGTCGACGTAGCGCAGCCGGCCACGCGGCAAAGGCTGGCACGAACACCTCCGGTGCAGGTGGTTTGTATCCAAGCAATTCATGCGGCCTGACCGTGTTGAAGCGGCGCCGCCAGTCTTCGATGATGATTGTGGCCTCCCGCAGCGTGTAGAAGATTTCACAATCGGGCAGTTCATTGCGTAGGCGTGCGTTGAAGCTCTCGACGTAACTGCTCTCGCAGGGGCTGCCCGGCGCGATGTACGCGGTCCTTGCATAATTCAGCGACGGCACATTGTGGTAGTCTAGGAGCTCAATGCGTCCGCATTCGGAGCCAAAGCAAACAACAATGGATATTGGCGAAGGATCGTTAATCCGATGATGACCCGATGGCGCCTTGCGCGATGGTGCCGCCGCGGCAAATCGCTCCTATAATGGCGCCATGGACGCAGCCAACCCTTCGGCAATCCCCACCGCCGCGAGCCGCGCGCCGCTCCACATCGGCGCCGTCGGCATGACGGTCCGCGATCTCGATCGCCTCACCGCCTACTACCGCGACCTGCTCGGTTTGACGGTGCAGGAGCACACGCGACAAGCCGCGCGACTCGGCGCCGGCGGCGTCACTTTGCTCGAGTTGAGCCACAGGCCCGATGCCCTGCCCGACGATGCGCGCGAAGCCGGCCTCTATCACACCGCGTTCCTGATGCCGACGCGCGCCGACCTCGCCCGCTGGATTTTGCATGCCGCGAAAATCCGCGTGCCCATCGCCGGCGCCGCCGATCATGATGTGAGCGAAGCCATCTATCTCGACGATCCCGAAGGCAACGGCGTCGAGGTCTATTCCGACCGGCCGCGCGAGACGTGGCGCCGCGACGGCGAATCGATTTTTCAGAAAACCGATCCGCTCGACATCGACGCGATCGTCCGCGAGGTCGGTCCCGCGACCGCAATCTACGCCAGCGCGCCGGAAGGATTGCGCGTCGGCCACATCCATCTGCGCGTCGGCAATATCGCCGGGGCGGAAAAGTTTTATGGCGGCGCGCTCGGTCTCGACGTGACGCGCCGACGCAATGGCGCCGCCTTCCTGTCGTCGGGCGGCTATCACCACCACGTGGCCGTCAACACCTGGCACAGCAATGGCGCCCGCGCGCGCGACGGCAGGCGGGCGGGCCTTCATTGGTTCGCGCTGGAAATCAACGATCCGGCGACACTGGACGCCCTGCGGCAGCGGCTCGCCGCGGCCGGCGTGACGACCGCCGCATTTCCGGGCGGCTTTGCCGCGATGGACCCCTGGGGCACGACCGTCCGTTTCACGCTATCGCCGTGAATGCCGCGCGCAGTTACCCGCGAGGCCGTCGCTGCGGCGGCCGACATTGACACCAGTTGCCATGAAAAATAGCGTGCACGCCCGCCTTCCAGCGATCCCGGCATATCGTTCCTGAACTGAAACCCAATTCGACGGCAGCTGGCGCACGCCTGGCTTGCAAGGAGAAGCGCGATGGATCTCGGCCTCAAAGACAAAGTCGCCGTCATCACCGGAGGCAGCCGCGGCATCGGCAAGGCCTGCGCCAAGGAACTGCTCGCCGAGGGCGCCATCGCCGTCCTCGTCAGCAAGAGTCCCGACAGCAATGCCGCCGCCGTGCGGGAATTCGAAAAGACCTACCCCGGCCGCGTCATCGGCATTCCCACCGACGTCAATGACGATGCCGCCATCGGCGCCATGACCGAACAGGTCGCCGCCAAATTCGGCCGCCTCGACATCTTGATCAACGCGGCGGCGACGGTCATTCCGCAAGATTTCTTCAAGATGGACGACGCGCATCTGGTGAGCCTGCTCGACCAGAAATTCAATCCGGCGGCCCGTTGCATTCGTCATGTGGTGCCGCATATGCGAAAAGCGAAATGGGGCCGCATCGTCAACGTGTCCGGCCTCGCCGGCCGGCAGCCACACTTCACGGTTGTCCCGGCCGCGCTCAACAATTCGGCCATGCTGAATTTGACCAAGGCGCTTGCCACCGAACTGGCCAAGGACAACATCCTGATCAACGCGGTCGTGCCGTACATCATCGATACCGAGCGTCAGACCGAGACGATGCAGGAATGGGCGAAGATGACCGGTCAGCCCGAGGCCGAAGTCCGCCAGCAACGCATTTCCAAGGTCGCGGTCCGCCGCATGGGCCGCCCGGACGAAGTCAGCGCCGTGGTCGCCTTCATGGTTTCGGAACGCGCAAGCTACGTGGTCGGCACGGCCTGGTATGTCGACGGCGGCGGCGCGATGACGCTCTAAATTTGCGGCAGCACGCCTGCGACACAGCTTCGCTATACACGCTTCCGCAATCAAGTTAGCCTCCGCGCGGAACCAATGGAAAATGCCATGAACATCCCTCGCCGCCGATTTCTTCAGCTCGCCGCCGGCGCTGTTGCGCTTCCCGCGGCGACGCGCAGCGCCCTTGCCGACACTTATCCGTCACGACCGGTGCATCTCGTCGCCGGCTTCGCCGCGGGCTCGGCGTCCGACATCAACGCGCGCCTTTTGGGTCAATGGCTGGCGGAGCGGCTCGGCCAACCCTTCATCATCGACAACCGCGCGGGCGCCGGCGGCAATATCGCCACGGAGTTCGTCGTGCGTGCGCCGGCGGACGGTTACACGCTGCTCTACGCGTCGACGGCGATCGCCATCAATGAGACGCTCTATGCGGGCAAGCTGAGTTTCAACGCTCAGAAAGATCTGGCGCCGGTCGCAGGCGTCGTACGCACGCCGGTCGTGATGGAGGTCAATCTCGATCTTCCGGTCAAGACCGTTGCCGAATTCATCGCTTACGCCAAGGCCAATCCGGGCAAGGTCAACTTCGCGACCATCGGCGCCGGCAGTCTCCAGCATCTGACCGGCGAGTATTTCAAGATGATGACCGGGATCGACATGGTGCCGGTGCACTATCGCGGCGCGGCGCAGGCCATCCCCGATCTCATGGCCGGCCGGGTGCAGGTCATGTTCGACATCGTCGTTTCCTCGCTGTCCTACATCAGATCCGGCAAGCTGCGGGCGCTGGCGGTCGCCACGCCGGCGCCGCATGAATTGCTGCCCGGGATTCCGACGATCGGCGAAACCGTGCCCGGCTTCGGAGCGGGCGGCTGGCAGGGCGTCTGTGCGCCGGGCAAGACGCCGGCCGACATCGTCGACAAGCTCAACCGGGAAATCAATGCGGTGCTTGCCGATGCCAAACTAAAAGCGCGGCTGGTCGAGCTCGGCGGTCAACCGACCCCCGGAACGCCGGCCGATTTCGGCAAGTTCATCGCGGCCGAAACCGACAAATGGGGCAAGGTAGTCCGCCAAGCCGGCCTCAAGGCAGGCTGACCGCGCGCGGCGGCCTTTTACTTCTTCATCTTCTTCTTTTCGGGCTTCTTCTCGTCCTGCTGCATGGTGAAATAGATCGGCAGCGACCAGGTCGGCAGCACCAGTGGGACCAGGTCGACGAGGAGACGTTTGGTATTGTCGTGCTGCTGGGCGATCAACTCGGCCTCAAGGGCCTCTTTGGATTTCTTGTGTTTGGTGGCAGCCACAGCCGGCGATGCGGCGAAAGCCGCGGCGACGAGCAGCAGAACGAACTTCTTCATAGTTCCCCCCTTTGACCCACGCCGTTACGTCCATCGGCAACACCCATCACCAGTCGTGCCGCCGGTTTTGCAATAGGGGTTGCCCGCAATCCCGGCACATCGTGCCGTTGACCGGCCGTCGCCCTAGCCGCCGCCACGCCAATTCGGCATCCTGCCCCTTGGCCATGGCTATGAATTCTGACACGATTCGGCCTAAGCTTTCGTGATATCGATTCATAACGGTCAAGAAAGCCAAGGAGACTCAATTGTTTCCAGGACGCCGCTTTGCTGCTGCCATGACAGCGCTGTCGCTGGCGACAGGCGCGTTTTTCGCCGTTCTTTTGTCAGCGGTGGGCGCACGGGCCGAGACCTGCGAGGACGCGGCCGGGCTCGCGGTCTTGTCCTCCCCGTTCGTACCGTGGAAGGGCGCGCCGTTGCGCGTCATCTTCACCACGGAAAAGCCGTTCGACGGCGAATTTTCGCTGACCGCGCCCGACGGCAGCGTCGCCGTCAAGTCGCATGACCGGCTCGACGGGCCGCCTTACGTCTGGTTCGCCGAGGTCGCTGCGCCGGCCGCAGGGACCTGGCGCGCGACGCTGACGCGCGACAACGCCCCGGCCGAGTGCGGCAAGATCACGCGCGACATCGCCGTGCGCGATACCAAGCCGGTGCCGCCTGGCGCGACGCCGGGCAGCCTGTGGCCGCTGCACGCCTCGTGGAATCGCGCGACAGAGAACCTGTTTTCCGCCTGGATCGAAAAGCTGTTCGATGCGCCGCTCAGCGCGGAGCCGTCGTGGCCGGCGCTCTATAACGTGCTGCGCGACAAGTCGCGCAACGTCCTGTTCAATTCCTTGGGCCTCGGCGAAGACGAAGTGCCGATGGCGCTCAAGCCCGACTGCACCGACATGGTGTATTATCTGCGCGCCTATTTCGCCTTCAAGATGGGGCTGCCGTTCGGCTATACGAAGTGCTCGCGCGGCGGCGGCGGCACGCCGCCCAAGTGCTACCAGTGGTTCAGCGTTCAGAATCCCGATGCCGCGCGTCCCGTTTCGCCCAAACAAAAAACCACGGCGGGCGCACCCGCGGCGAAGCAACAGGGGCTGGCGGCGACGTTCGCCCGTTATCTGCCGGTCGTCGGCGACGCGGTGCAGTCCGGCGCCGTGCGCACGCTGGCGACCGACGACAACACCGATTTCTACACCGTGCCGCTGACGCAAGGCGCGTTGCGCCCGGGAACCATCTACGCGGACCCTTACGGGCACGTGCTGATGCTGGTGCGGCGCGTGCCGCAGGTCGACGGCGCAGCGGGCGTTTTCCTCGCCGTCGACGCGGAGCCGGACGGGTCGGTCACGCGCAAGCGTTTCTGGCGCGGCAATTTCCTGTTCGTGCACGACCCTTCCCTCGGCAGCCCCGGCTTCAAGCGTTTCCGGCCGATCGTGCGCGGCGAGAAGGGCGACTTGCGCCGGCTGACCAACGCCGAAATCGCCAAGAATCCGCAATACGACGATTTTTCGCTCGAACAGTCGAAGCTCAGCCTCGAAGATTTCTACGACCGGATGGATGAAGTGATGTCGCCGGCGCCGCTCGACCCGATGCGGGCGATGAAGGAGGCGATCACGGCGCTCGAAGAGCAAATCAAGACGCGCGTCACGGCGGTTGAGAACGGGCGGAAGTTCCAGAACGGCGGCAAAGGCGAGGCCAGCATGCCGGACGGCCCGGCGATCTTCGAGACCAGCGGCCCGTGGGAAGATTTCTCCACGCCGGCGCGCGATTTCCGTCTGTTGATCGCCATCGACGTGGTGCGCGGCTATCCGGATCGCGTGGCGCGGCGCCCCGAGCGCTACGCCATGCCGAAGGACAAGAGCGTCGCCGACGTGAAGGCGGAATTGCAGAACGTGCTCGCCTCGGAACTGGCGGCACGCAAGTTCAGCTATACGCGCAGCGACGGCTCGCAGTGGACATTGTCGCTCAAGGACGTCCTCGACCGTTCGGAGGCGCTCGAGATGTCCTACAACCCGAACGACTGCGTCGAATTGCGCTGGGCCGCGCCGGACAAAAGCGACGAAGCGTCGACGTGCAAGCGGCATGCGCCGGCGGCGCAGCGCGCCAAGATGACGAAGTACCGCACTTGGTTCCGCGAGCGGCACTGGCCGGCGCACGCTTGAGCCGGCGGCGCAAGGTGACGAAGCTCGCCTTTGTCGTCGGCCTTGCGATGCTCGCCGGCGCTTCGCCGCTGCTGGCGCAGAACGATCCGGTTGGATCGGCGCTCGACCGGCTGGTCGCCGCCTATCCGGACGCGCTCGCTGGGCATGACGGCAAAACGCTGCGCTGGCGCGACGGAACGGTCATGCCGGCATCCGATAGCGGCGGCAGCAAGACCTTCGCGCAGCTGCTCCATCACGCTTTCATCGCCGATCAGTTTCGCCTCCCCTACCCGCACGGCCCGCTCGAAAAGCCGCCGGCCGTCGATGACGATCCGGGCCGCTTCCGTAACGCCGCCTTTTTCGAGAAGATGTACGGCGACTGCAAAAAGGGCGAAGTCGCGCGGCACCTCGTGGCCGTACCCTGGCTGCCGAAGACCTGGGGCCATTCAATCCGCGTGACAACGGTGAACCACGTCGATGCGCGCTTGCGCGCCATATCGGCGGAGCTCGACGCGCTGCCGGAAAAGATCAAACGCGCCGCCTACCCGATCGCCGGAACCTACAATTGCCGGGCCGTGGCGGACACCGGCCAGCCGAGCGCGCACGGCTACGGCATTGCCATCGATCTCAACACCGCTTTCTCGGATTATTGGTACTGGCGCCCGCATGGCGGCCGCATTGTTTACCGCAACCGCATGCCGCAGGAGATCGTCGCCATCTTCGAAAAGCACGGCTTCATCTGGGGCGGCAAGTGGTACCACTTCGACACGATGCACTTCGAATTCCGGCCGGAACTCCTCGTTACGCAGTAAGCCGGCTATTCCCCTTCTCGGCGATCGGCGGGAAAGCGGGTGCTCGTGTGCCATCGCGGTTTGTTAGTGAATGCCCCAAAGCGGACGTTTGCTTGGTAGATTATTGCGAGCCAGCAAACATCTGATCGATAACCGGTGTAGCGCTGGGGATAATCTGGATTCGCTTTGCATATTTAAGGTCCCAATCGATACAGTGCAGCGGCATATATTCTTTAACGAGCGAATCGAAATCCTCCTCCAAAATTCGTGACGCTGAATCTAAGTGACGAACCAAAACCAGCCCGGACGGCGGGGCACCGATAATTCTGATATCGAGATCGGGGCGACGATCCAACAATACCGCAAGGCACTTCCAAACGTCACCGACCCAATACTCGACATTGTCATCCCTTCCTGAATTTAAGTCGTCGAATGGGATGCAGTCGTGCAGCACAATCAAACTATCCGCCGCCGAGCGCTTCTCGACATTGATGAAGTCACGCAACGCCTGCTCGAAATGGTGAAGGCCATCGATGAATGCCATGTCGATTTTTCGGTTGGCGAACTGCGGCCGCTGCTCATAGGCACCAAAGAACGCGTCGCTCGTCTCCCTATAAACTGATATTTTTGAATTTTTGTCAGGGACGAATTGCGGATTTGGATCAACACCCACCGCCTCCGTCGATGGCAACGCTCTGGTAAGTGTATTACCTTTGGCAACGCCGATTTCGACGTAAAATTTGGGGCGAATTGCCTTGTGAATGTCCTTCAATGTTCGGATGTGGCCATTGCCCGGAAACATGAGGCGGCATAACCCGCGATACGCCGCGCTCCAGCCGGGAGTTTTTCTCAACAATCCTTGGAAGAATTCCAAACCCCTGTCCACCTGAGAGTCCATGGCATAAATGTCGGCAAGCCTGTCTGCGGCGTCGGCCAGAATCCGGTTTCTCCTGCGGGCGGAGGTCTTCGTATTGCCCTCCGCCTCGGGCTTGTGCTGTTCAAAAAACTCGATGAGGCTGCGCCGGGCCTCGTTAGTTTGACCAACAAGCATCAGTACGCGGGAATAAATAAGCAGCCGTGCGATGTCCGGATTTGCGAGATAGTTTGAGATGCGATTGAATTTCATCGGAAAGTCCAATTAAACCACGTCACTATATCCATGAAATTTCAGATCAAAACCACCCTCTTCGCAGCGGAATAGTCTTAGCCGGCAATGCTGACAAGAAGGGCTAACCGGCGTCATCGGTAAGTACTCAAACCGGCAGAAACTTCACGCGCGAGGCCGCCTCGGTTGGTGGCCACTTTGATCGCTAACCACAGTGGTGAGCGAGACGCACCATGTCCGAGCATGGTACCAATCGGAAACGCCCAAACGCGCGAAGAATGTCCGCTTTCGGCGGAAAAGCGTGTCGGCGCGGACAAAACGCCATGCCGCTTAAATGGTTCGTCAACAATTCTACTGGAAACTCCCGGCAATTTCCGGGGAAGCGGGTATATTGACCGCAGTTTGGGAGACGAATCGATGCTCGAACGTTTTGCTATCGCGTTTGCTTCCGACCCCGCATTCGAGAGCATCCAAACCGCGCTGCGGCTTGTCGCCATTAAGCATCCTGACCTCGATAAAGCCGCCAAAACCGCGGCGATTTCCAGAAATCCGCAGAAAATCGAGCGCGCATTTGAAACCGCCGTCGGCATCCTCATTGCCGAAGCGCAAGCCGGCACGATCAAGATGAATGGCGCCACGCTGATCGCCCTCAGGGCGGTCAGATTCGATCATATGCACGCCACCTATACGATCGGTGGCACGACGTTTCCGGCTCTGACGCTCATTACCGCCAATTCGGAGACGGTACCGGGATAGGCCGGATGGGGCGGCAAACCGCCTCGTTCCCCCTGGCGCAGAGCAGACCCCGACTGGAGATTGCCCGCCAGCCTCACTTCATGACAACTCGCCCGAACGATTGAGCCTCAGTTCGCCGCCGCCTGGGCGCCGTTCGCGTGGACGGCCGGCGCGCCGAACTCGGCCGACAAGGCGCGCGTCGCGGCGTTGACCTCGTTGCAGATGAGTTCGACGTGCTGCTCGCTTGCCCGCATGGTCGGCGCCGATGCGCTGATCGCGCCGATCACCGTGCCGGCCTGATCACGAATGGCGGCGCCGACGCAAATGACGCCGGGCAGGAATTCCTCGCGGTCCATGGCGTAGCCGTTGCGGCGCACGGCGCGCAACGATTCGATTAAAGCCGGAAACTCGGTGATGGTCTTGTCGGTGAAGCGCTTCATGCCGCCGGTCAGGATGCGGTGGATTTCGTCTTCCGGCAGCCAGGCCATGATCGCCTTGCCGACCGAGGTGGCGTGCGGCGCCTCGATTCTACCGAGCCTGCCGGTGTCGACCCGCACGGCGTGCCGCGCTTCGCGTTTCGCCAGACAGACCACTGCATCGCCCTGCAGCGCCGCCAGATGCACGGTTTCGCCGGTCGCCTCGTTGATCGCCTCCAGATAAGGCTGCGCGCGGCGCGGCAGATCGACCTGCAGGCAGGTATGCCCGAGATAAAGAATGCGGGCGCCCAGCGCATAGAGGCGGCGGCCCGGAACCTTGGCGGCGAAGCCGCGCTGGATCAGCGTTGCCAACAGGTGATGGCAGGTCGAAATGTTCAGGCCGGTGCGGTTGGAAAGATCGGTGAGCGAGGCCTCGCCGCCGGCCTCGGCGATGGTTTCCAGCAGAAACAGCGCGCGGTCGACCGATTGGATACTGTGGCGATCGCCGTCGGTGCGCGCGCGTGGCGGACGGGCCTTAGCCCGCGGCCCGGCTAGTGTTGTTGCGTCCATGGATTGTTTTCTCCCTGGACGTAAGGGAAATGGCCCGGCGCCTTTGAGTCAAGAGAATTTCAGTATGACGAACGGCGTTTTCGAGTAGTGAAAATGCAAAATTGCAGCCCGTGCAGTGGCTTAGGCGGCGGGTGGCTGGTTAGCGGTCGGAATTGGCCAGTCCCAGCTCGATTTCGAGCGCGCCGCAGAGCATCTGACCCAGGGTGATATGCATCTCCTGGATACGGGCCACGGTATCGGACGGCACCACCAGCAGGTGGTCGGCGAGCCCCACCATGGCGCCGCCGCCTTTGCCGCCGAGCGCCGCGGTGACCAAATTCATCGCCTTGGCCTGGCGCAACGCGGCAACGATGTTCGCGCTCGTGCCCGAGGTCGAGATTGCAATGGCGACGTCGCCGGGCCGCCCCAGCGCCTCGAGCTGGCGCGCGAAGATCTTGTCGAAGCCGAGATCATTGCCGGCGGCGGTGAGCGCGGAGGTGTCGGTGGTCAGAGCCAGCGCAGCAATGGCGGGACGGTTGGCCTTGTAGCGGATGGTCAGTTCGGTGGCGAGATGTTGGGCGTCGCCGGCGCTGCCGCCATTGCCGAAGAACATCAGCTTGCCGCCGCCACGCACCGAATTGACGCAAGCGCCGACCAGACCGGCAAATGTAGCGGATAGCGCCGCCTCGGTGCGCCGCGCGGTGTCGTGATGCTCGGCAAATTCCGCTTTGAAAAATGCTGCCAGATCCATGGGCCCTGCTTTCATGCCGCTTCGCCGCGAAATTCAGGCACCGCGTCGCGCAACACGTTGTAGATGGCCGCGCGCTCGCCGCGCGACAGGCCTTGCTCCAGCGTCGCCGCCCAGGCGCGGATCGCATCCAGCGACGGCTGCACCGGCTTGGTGGCGACGATGCCGGGAATGCCGATGTCGGTGGTCTCTTCATCGCGGGCGAACAGGATCTCGTGCAGCCGCTCGCCCGGCCGGATGCCGGTGAAGGTGATCTGGATGTCGCGTCCGGGCTCCAGCCCGCTGAGCCGGATGATGCGCTCGGCGAGATCGACGATTTTCACCGGCTGGCCCATGTTGAGCAGATAGACAGAAACGTCGCCGCTCGCCGGGCCGAGCGCGTGGGTCGCCGCGGTGATGACCAGATCGCAGGCTTCGCGGATGGTCATGAAATAGCGCACCATGTCGGGATGCGTGACGGTGACCGGGCCGCCGGCCTCGATCTGCGCCTTGAATTTCGGCACCACAGAGCCGTTCGACGCCAGCACGTTGCCGAAACGGACGGAGATCATGCGCGTGGCGGTTTTTCCCGAGGCATGGCGGGCCAATTCCTTATCGAGCGCCTCGCAATACATTTCCGCCAGCCGCTTGGTGGCGCCCAGCACCGAAACCGGCTCGATCGCCTTGTCAGTGGAGATCATGACCATGGCCGCGACGCCGGCCGCGGCCGCGGCATCCGCGACGTTGATCGAGCCGAACACGTTGGTCTTGATGCCCTCGTCCCAGTCCAGTTCGAGCAGCGGCACGTGCTTGAGCGCTGCGGCGTGAAACACCATGTCAGGCTTGAACTGTGTGATCAGCGCCATGATGCGCGCGCGGTCGCGGATATCGGCGATACGGCCGGACAGGACCGCGGCGGTCTGTTTGGCCTTGAGGGCCTCCAGCACGGCGTGCAGCGCGGGCTCCGAATTCTCGATCACCAGCAGGCGGGCCGCGCCGAAAGTGACCATGCGGTCGCAGATTTCCGAACCGATCGAGCCACCGCCGCCGGTGACGACGATGGCCTTGCCGCTGACGAAGGCTTCGAGCCGGCTGTAATCGATCTTGACGCTCGGCCGCAGCAGCAGGTCCTCGACCGCCACCGGCGCGAGCTGCACCGCGTGGCCGCCGGCATCGAGCGACGGCAACTGACTCATGGTCAGGCCAAGCTTGCGCGCCCGGATCAGCAGGACTTCCGGCCGCGCCTCCGGCGACAGCGCCGACGGCGTCAGCACGACGCGCGTCACCTTGGTGCCGCGGCTCAAGAAGTCCGCCACCACGCTTTCGAGATCGTCGATGTCGCCCAGCACCGGGATGCCGCGGATCGACTGGCCGCGGTCGGCCGGCGACGGCGACAACACGCCGACCGGCCAGATTTTCTTCACCGCGCCGCTTTCGATCGCGCGCAACAGGACCTCGGCGTCGGCCGCGCGCCCGAGCACCAAAGTCGGCGTCGCGTCGGCGATCTTGGCGCGCTGCAGCGTGCGCGCGTAATGGAAATAGCGGTAGGCGACGCGCGAGCCGCCCAGGAAAAACATCTGCAGGAACCAGTACAGCAGGATGGTGATCTTGCCGAAGAAGAAATGGCCGAACACGTTGGGCGCGACCAGCACGTAGTCGAGCGCCAAGAGCGACACCGCCAGAACGCTGACGGCGCGGAAGATCTCGTAGAGGTCGGGGACCGAGGTGAACCGCCATTTGTTGCGGTGCAGCCCGAACAGCAAATAGATCGACGCGGCGTAGATCAGAAAGACCGGCAGATATCTGAGACCGGCCAGACGGTCATCGAGCGGCGGACCCTCGAAGCGGACGTAGAACGTCAGCACGATCGCCGCGGCGGTGGCGACGAGATCGTGCAGCACGATCAGAATCTGGCGTGGCGTCAATTTCGGCAGCCGTATCATGTCGCGGGGTTCCAAGCCAAACGCTGCTTTACGCTATTTTCCGGCTGGTGCAAAAGCGCGCTATGGTATCCCGCCCGCACCCGGATCAACATTTTAACACCTCCCCCGCAATGTCGATATCATCGATGCCAAACCCAGGCGAGCCACACCCGCAGCCTCGCTTTCTGACCACGCTGCTGCTGCTGTGGCTGGCCGGCAATGGCCTGCGGCTGACAATCCTCGCCGTACCGCCTGTCATCCCGCTGATCCACGACGGCCTCAAGCTTAACGCCACCCAAATCGGCATATTGACCGGCCTGCCGTCGATGCTGTTCGCAATCGCCGCGGTACCGGGCTCGCTGCTGATCGCGCGGCTCGGCGTGCGCACCGCGCTGGTGGTGGGGCTTGGCGTCACCGCGATCGGCGGCGCGCTGCGCGGCGCGCTGCCCGACGTGATGTGGCTTTACGCCATGACCATCCTCATGGGCGCCGGCGTCGCCGTCATGCAGGTGACCATGCCGCCGGCGGTGCGCTCATGGTTTCCGCGGCGCATCGGCTTTGCCACCGCGGTTTACACCAACGGCCTGCTGTTCGGCGAAATCCTCCCCGTGGCGTTGATGTTGCCGCTGGTGCTGCCGCTCACCGGCGGCAGCTGGCAGTGGGGCTTCGTGGTGTGGAGCATTCCGGTGGCGATTTTCGCGGTTCTGATTATGGCGCTGGCGCCGGCATCGGCCAATGGACAGGCTTCCGCTACCAGCCGCCGCTGGTGGCCGGACTGGAACAGTCACCTGATCTGGCGGCTCGGCATCATGCTCGGCACCATCAACGCCACTTATTTCGCGACCAATGCGTTCCTGCCGGATTATCTTCGCAGCAATGGGCAGGGCGAATGGATCAGCGCGGCGCTGTCCGGATTGAATGCCGGCCAGATGCCGGCGTCTTTCCTGCTGCTCGCCGTCGCCGGCCGGCTGGAGCGCAAGGCATGGCCTTATGTCGCTTGCGGGCTACTCTGCGTGATCTCGACCGGCGGCATCGTATTCGGCACCGGCGCCTGGATCGTGGCGGCAGCGGCGATACAGGGCTTTTCCGCTTCGGCGATCCTCATTCTGATCCTGGCGCTGCCGCCGCTTTTGAGCGCACCGGATGACGTGCATCGCGTCACCGCCGCCATGTTCACCATCAGCTATAGCTGCGCGGTGATCGTGCCGGTGATCAGCGGCCTGGTCTGGGATCTGAGCGGTATCGCCGCCATGGCCTTTGCGCCGATCGCGATATGCGGCATCGTCCTGGTCATTCTAGCGCCAGCCATCAATCACGTGAAGCCGGCAGGGAGTTGACCCAATGCGTCCGATTCCGGTGGGAGCGAAGGGCAGCTACACGCTGCGGGTGATGCCCGCCCATCTCGCTAATCAGTTCAAAGACATAAGCCTGCCGCAGGTGTTCGCCACGCCGATGATGATAACCGCCATGGAGAACGCCGCGCTCAACGCGGTGCGCGACTATCTCGACGCGGGCGAAAGCGTGGTCGGCACGCTGGTGAATGTCCGCCATCTGGCGGCAACTCCGGTCGGCCATCAGGTCACCGCCACCGCCGAGGTGACCAAAGTCGACGGCCGGCGCCTCGAATTCAAGGTGAGCGCGCACGACGAAACCGAGGAAATCGGCAACGGCACGCATGAGCGCATGGTGGTGGACATGGCGCGCATCGATAAGCGGCTGGCGGCCAAAAAGCGGCCTTAAATCACAGGCCTGCACAAAACCCTTGAAACCGGATTTTGTCCGCAGTATGCATCAATAGGTACATCGAATATATCTATACTGATGCATTAAACATGATAACCGGCACGCAAATGCGGGCAGCCAGGGCGCTGCTCGGCCTCGACCAGCGCCAATTGGCGCAAGCGGCGGGCTTGTCACTGCCGACCATCCAGCGCATGGAAGCCAGCGACGGCGTGGTGCGCGGCAATGTCGATTCGCTGATGAAGCTGGTCGACGCACTCGGCGCCAACGGCATCGAACTGATCGGCGAAGGCGCGGTGAGCAGCGGCGGCGGCCGCGGGGTGCGGCTCAAATGATGGTCGTTTACGCGCTCTACGGCGTGGCGGCGCTGGTGGTCTTGGCCCCCATCGCAATCGCACTTGGCGCCTCGCCCCGCGGCACCGGCGTGGTCTATGGCGCCAGCCTGATCATCACGTTGACGCTGGGCATGATCGCCCTGCTCTGCCTGTTCGGATATTACGATCCGTCCTCCACCGTCACACTGCCGCTCGGCCTGCCGTGGCTGGGCGCGCGTTTCCGCATCGACGCGCTGGCCGCCTTCTTCCTGGTCGTGGTCAATCTCGGCGGCGCTTCGGCCAGCCTCTACGCGCTCGGCTATGGCCGCCACGAACATTCGCCGCAACGCGTGCTGCCGTTCTATCCTGCCTATCTCGCCGCCATGAACCTCGTGGTGATGGCGGACGACGCTTTCTCCTTTTTGGTGTCGTGGGAATTCATGTCGCTCACTTCCTGGGCGCTGGTGATCGCGCATCACCGCGTGAGCGGAAACCTGCGCGCCGGCTACATCTATCTGTTGATGGCGAGCTTCGGCACGCTGTCGCTGCTGCTCGCCTTCGGCCTGCTGGCTGGCCCCGACGGCAATTATGCGTTCGAGGCCATGCGCGCATCGCATCCGACCGCGGCGCTGGCCGCGCTGGTGCTCGTGCTCACCATTGTCGGCGCTGGCTCCAAGGCCGGCGTGGTGCCGCTGCATGCATGGCTGCCGCTGGCGCATCCCGCCGCGCCGAGCCACGTCTCCGCGCTGATGAGCGGCGTGATGACCAAGGTCGCGGTCTACGGACTCATCCGCATCGTGTTCGACCTGCTGGGACCGCCGGACTGGTGGTGGAGCATGGTGGTGCTCGCCGTCGGCGGCATCACCGCGGTGATGGGCGTGCTCTATGCGCTGATGCAGCACGATCTCAAGCGCCTGCTCGCCTATCACACGGTGGAGAATATCGGCATCATCTATATCGGCCTCGGCCTGGCGCTGGCGTTCAAGGCGGCGAACATGCCGCTCGCCGCCGCACTCGCGCTCACCGCCGGGCTGTTCCATGTGTTCAACCATTCCATCTTCAAGAGCCTGCTGTTTTTCGGCGCCGGCGCCGTGCTCAACGCCACCGGCGAACGCGACATGGAGCATCTCGGCGGGCTGATCCACCGCATGCCGCAGACCGCCTTCGTATTCCTGGTCGGCTGCGTGGCGATCTCGGCGTTGCCGCCGCTCAACGGCTTCGTGTCGGAATGGCTGACCTTCCAGGCCATTCTGCTCAGCCCGCAATTGCCGGCCTGGGGCCTGAAATTCCTGGTGCCCGCGGTCGGCGCCTTGCTGGCGCTGTCGGCGGCGCTCGCCGCGGCCTGCTTTGTCAAAGCTTTTGGCGTGACCTTCCTCGGCCGCGCCCGCACGCCGGCCGCCGCGCAGGCGCTAGAAACAGACAGCAATTCGCTCGCCGCCATGTACTTCCTGGCCGCGCTCTGCCTGGTGGCCGGGATTTTCCCCGGCTTCTTCATCGACGCACTCGCCCCGGTCACCAACAGCCTGGTCGGCGTCGCCATGCCGCATCAGGCCGGCGTCGAGTGGCTTTCGATCGTGCCGATCGCCGAAAGCCGCAGCTCGTACAATGGGCTTTTGGTGTTCGTCTTCGTCGTGATGTCCGGCTCGATCGCAGCCTTTGCCATACACCGGCTGGCCTCCGACAAATTGCGGCGCGGACCGGCCTGGGACTGCGGTTACCCGGATCCGAGCCCGGCCACGCAATATACCGCGTCGAGCTTTGCTCAGCCGATCCGCCGCGTCTATGGCGCGACCGTGTTCCGCGCGCGCGAGATCGGCGAGATGCCGCCGCCCGGCTCGATGGCGCCAGCACGGCTGACGGTCGACCTACGCGATCTGATCTGGGATGCCGCTTATGCGCCGATCGCCAACTTCATCGGCTACGCGGCCGACCGGCTCAACGTCCTGCAATTCCTCACCATCCGCCGTTACCTCACGCTGGTGTTCACGGCTCTGGTGTTGTTGCTCCTGGTGCTCGCGATATGGCCTTGATCCGCGATTTCATCTCGCAAGGCGCGGAGATGCTGCTGGTGCTGCTGCTCAGCCCCCTGCTCACCGGCTTTGTGCGCAAGGTGAAGGCGCGGCTGTTGCGCCGGCAGGGTCCGCCGCTGTTGCAGCCCTACCGCGATCTGATCCGGCTGATGCGCAAGGACGTGGTGCTGGCGGAGAGCGCGTCCTGGCTGTTCCGCGTCATCCCCTACATCATCTTCGCCGGCACCTGGGTAGCGGCCTCGCTGGTGCCGACGTTCCGCAGCGGATTGTTGTTTTCCTGGTCGGCGGATCTCATCGCCATCATCGCCTTGCTCGGCAGCGCGCGTTTCTTTCTGGCGCTGGCCGGCCTCGATGTCGGCACCTCCTTCGGCGGCATCGGCTCGAGCCGCGAGGTGATGATCGCCTCGCTGGCCGAGCCGGCGATGCTGATGATCGTGTTCACCCTGGCGCTGGTCGCGGGCTCCACGCAACTCTCGACCATGGCCGCCTTCATGGTGTCGGGCGACGTGGGACTGCGCGTTTCGCTGGGTTTGGCGCTGCTCGCGCTGGTCATGGTGGCGATTGCCGAAAATTCTCGCATCCCGATCGACAATCCGGCCACGCATCTCGAACTCACCATGGTGCACGAGGCGATGGTGCTGGAATATTCCGGCCGGCATCTGGCGCTGATCGATCTGACGTCCGAATTGAAGCTGCTGCTTTATGTCTCGGTGATCGGCTGTCTGTTTGTGCCCTGGGGCATCGCCGGCCCCGATGCGAACCCGCAGACGATCGCGATCGGTCTTGCCGCCTACGTCGTGAAGCTCGCGGTCGGCGGCTTGCTGTTGGCCGTGTTCGAAACGGCAATCGCCAAGATGCGCGTGTTCCGCGTGCCGGCCTTCCTCGGCGCCGCGCTGATGCTCGGTCTGCTCGCCACCCTGCTGCTGTTCGTGTCGCGGAGCCTTTAGGACCATGCACAGCATCACCTTCGACATCGCGCATATGCTGGCCGGCTCGCTGGTGCTGGTGAGCTTCATGCAACTCTACCAGGACCGGCTCTACGCGCTGCTCAATACCTTCGCGCTGCATGCCTTCATCCTGGCGGCGTCGGTCGCCTGGCAGGCCTTCGTCCAGGATGCGCCGCATCTCTATCTGACGGCGATGATCGCGCTGGTGTTCAAGGCCATCGTCATCCCGGTGGCGCTGCACCGGATCATCGTCAAGCTCGGCATCCACCGCGAGATCGAGACCGTCGTCGGCGTCGGCCCGGCCATGCTGCTCGGCATGGGGCTGGTCGCGCTGTCCATGGTGGTGATGCTGCGGGTGACGGCGGAAGCCGATCCGCTGGCGCGCGAGGATCTCGCCTTCGCGCTGTCGGTGGTGCTGCTCGGGCTGCTGATGATGGTGACGCGGCGCAACGCGGTGAGCCAGGTGATCGGCTTCATGTCGCTGGAAAACGGCCTGGTGCTGGCGGCGACCGGCGCCAAGGGCATGCCGCTGGTGGTCGAGATTTCGGTGGCCTTCTCGGTGCTGATCGCCTTCATCGTGATCGGCATCTTCCTGTTCCGCATTCGCGAGCGCTTCGACACCGTCGACGTGCAGGCGCTCGACAAGTTCCGCGGAGAGCGTCAATGAATTTCGACGCGCTCACCGGCGTTCTACTGATTCCGGCCGTGGCGGCGTGCCTGCTCGCCGCCTTGCCCGGCTACCGTTTGACCGCGCGGCTCAACGTGGTGGCGACATTCCTTACGTTTGCAACGGCCGTGTCGCTGTTCATCGTCGAGCCCAAGTCCGGCCCTTATCTCTTGGTGGATGATCTCAACAAGGTCTTCATCGTCCTGACCACGTTCGTCAGCTTCACCACCAGCGTCTTCAGCGCAAGCTACATCGAACACGAAATCGAGATCGGCCGCCTGAAGCTGACTTACGTGCGCTTCTATCACTCGATGTACCAGGTGATGATGTTCGGCATGAACCTCGCGCTGGTGGCCAACAATATCGGCCTGATGTGGGTGGCGATCGAGATGGCGACGCTGACCACCGTGCTGATGGTCGGCATTTACCGCACGCACGAGGCGCTCGAAGCGGCCTGGAAATATTTCATCCTCGGCAGCGTCGGCATCGCGCTGGCTCTGTTCGGCACCATTCTCGTTTACATGGCGGCAACGCCGGTGATCGGCGAAGGCCTCTCCGCCATGGTGTGGACCGTGCTGGTGACCAAGGCCTCGCAATTCGATCCCGCGTTGCTCAATGTCGCCTTCGTGTTCCTGCTGCTCGGCTACGGCACCAAGGTGGGCCTGGCGCCGCTGCATGCCTGGCTGCCCGACGCGCACGCCGAAGGCCCGACGCCGATCTCGGCGGTGCTGTCCGGCCTGCTGCTCAACGTCGCGCTCTATGCGCTGCTGCGCTTCAAGATGCTGCTGGCGCTCAATCCGGCGGCGATCGCGCCCGGCCCGCTGATGGTGACCATGGGGCTGATCTCCTGCGTGTTCGCGGCTTTCATGCTGTACCGGCGGCGCGACATCAAACGCATGTTCGCCTACTCCTCGATCGAGCATATGGGCATCATCGTGTTTGCCTTCGGCATGGGCGGCCCGCTCGCCAATTTCGCCGCGCTCCTGCACATGACCATGCATTCGCTGACAAAATCCGCGATCTTCTTTGCGGTCGGCCACATCGCCCAGGTCAAGGGCACGCAGAAGATCGCCGACATGGGCGGACTGACGGTGAGCAATCCGGTGCTCGGCTGGGGCCTGGTGCTCGGCGTGGTCGCCATCGCCGGTCTGCCGCCGCTCGGCATCTTCATGAGCGAGTTTTTGGTGGTGAGTTCGACCTTCGCGCGCGAGCCGTGGCTCGCCACCATCCTGGTGCTCGGAATTCTGGTCGCCCTCGGTGGCTTGTTCCTGCGGCTCAACACGATTGCCTTCGGCGAGCCGCGCGGGCCGACCGCGCCCGCAAAGGCGTCCTACGTGCCGATGTTCGCCCACCTCGCTATCGTGTTCATGGCGGGCATCTATATGCCGCCGGCGCTGGTCAGCGGCTTCCAGAACGTCGCCAGGCTGTTGGGTTAGCGCCATGATCCACCCGCGCGCCAATGTGACCGAGGACGGCTGGAACGAGGCGATCGCCCAATTGGCGGCGGGCGAGTGCACGTTGCTCGGGCTGTGGGGCGATCCGCCGAACGTGCACATGGCGACGATCGACGAGGCGGCCGGCAATATCACCATCGTCACTTATGCCTGCGCCGACGGACGCTATCCAAGCGTCGGGGCAAAGCATCCGCCGGCGTTGCGGCTCGAACGCGCCATCCGCAGTCTGTTCGGCTTGGATGCGACTGGTTCACCCGATACGCGGCCCTGGCTCGATCTCGGCTTCTGGGACGTGCGCCATCCGCTGGGCAAAAAGGAACCGGCGCAAAAGCCCGCGCCTTACGCCTTCCTGCCGGTGGAAGGCGAAGGCCTGCATCAGATTCCGGTCGGGCCCGTGCATGCCGGCATCATCGAGCCCGGGCATTTCCGCTTCACCGCCAATGGCGAGCACGTCGTGCGGCTGGAGCAGCGGCTCGGCTATGTGCACAAGGGCATCGAGTCGTTGATGGCGGGCGCGACGCTCGACGGCGCGGCGAAGCTCGCCGGCCGCACCTCCGGCGACAGCACGGTCGCCTATGCTTTTGCTTTCGCGCAGGCCGCCGAAGCCGCGCTGGACGTGACAGGCGCCGCCGCGCGCAGCTCTATCTGCGGGCGCTGATGGCGGAGTTCGAACGGCTGGCCAATCATTTCGGCGACATCGGCGCCATCTGCAACGACGCGTCGTTCGCGATCATGCACGCGCAAACCAGCATTCTGCGTGAGCGCGTGTTGCGCGCAGCCGAGGCCTGCTTCGGCCACCGGCTGATGATGGATGCGATCGTGCCCGGCGGACGTCGCGCGCGATATCGCGGCGGACGGCGCGGCGCAGGTGCAGGCCTTGCTCGCGGAACTCCGCCGCGTGTTTCCGCGCCTGATCGAACTCTACGACAACACCGCCTCGCTGCAGGACCGCACCGTCACCACCGGCATCGTCAAGGCCGACTACGTGCACCAGTTCGGCGCCGGCGGTTACGTCGGACGCGCCTCGGGACGCGGCTTCGACGCGCGCCGCACGCCGGGCTACGCGCCGTACAACGAACTCGCGTTCGAGGTGCCGGTGCTCACCGCCGGCGACGTCAATGCGCGGGTATGGATCCGCATTCGCGAAGTCGAGCAGAGCCTGGCGCTGATCGAGCAGATCCTCAATCGCCTGCCGGCCGGAGGCATTCAGGCCGCCGTCAAACCCAGTGGAAAAACCTGCGAAGGCCTCGGCCTGACGGAGGCCTTCCGCGGCGACGTGCTGGTCTGGCTGCGGCTCGACGGCAAGGGACGCGTCGAGCGCTGCCACCTGCGCGATGCGTCCTGGTTCCACTGGCCGCTGCTGGAGACCGCGATCGAGGGCAACATCGTCGCCGACTTCCCGCTCTGCAACAAATCGTTCAACTGCTCGTATTCGGGGCACGATCTCTGATGCGCCGGACGCTGTTCGAAAGCTTCACCCATGGCCCGCTCACCGAGCCGGCGCCCAAGCCCGACGAGGCCGGCCTCGCCGAGCTGGCGCAAAGCGTCAACCGCGCCGCGCGCGCCAAGCTCGGGCGCTCGCTGTCGATCCGGCAGGTCGACGCCGGCTCCTGCAACGGCTGCGAGCTGGAAATCCATGCGCTCAATAATGCGTTCTACGATCTCGAACGCTTCGGCCTGCATTTCGTCGCCTCGCCGCGCCATGCCGACGTGTTGATGGTGACCGGCCCGGTCACCAAGAACATGCGCGAGGCGCTGCTGCGCACCTACAACGCCACGCCCGATCCGAAATGGGTGATTGCGGTCGGCGGCTGCGCCGCCGATGGCGGGCTGTTCGCCGGCAGCTATGCGGTCGCAGGCGGCGTCAAGGACGTGGTGCCGGTCGACCTGACGATTCCCGGCTGCCCGCCGAACCCGAAAGCCCTGCTGGCCGGGCTGCTGGCGCTGCTGCAGAAGGCGTCGTAACCGCCGTCAGACCGCCACCTTGGTGAGGAAGCTTTCGACTTCGCTGCGCAAATTGGCGGCGGCTTTTTCCACCGATTCGGACGCGGCGAGCACGGTGTGCGCCGACTCCTGGGTTTCGGTGGTGGCGCCGGCGACCTCGTTCAAGACAGAAACGATCAGCTTGGCGCCGTCGGCGGCGCTGGTCACGTTCTGCGAAATCTCGCTGGTCGCGGCGCTCTGCTGCTGCACCGACGCGGCGACGGCGGTCGTATAGTCGTCGATCTCCCGCATGCGGTGGGCGATGCGTCCGATCGCTTCCACGGCCTTGTCGGTCGAATTCTGCACTTCCAGGATCTGACTGGAAATATCCTCGGTCGCCTTCGCGGTCTGCACCGCGAGCGACTTCACCTCGGAAGCAACCACGGCGAAGCCGCGGCCGGCTTCGCCGGCGCGCGCCGCCTCGATGGTGGCATTGAGCGCCAGCAGATTGGTTTGCCCGGCGATATTGCGGATGAGCTTGGTGACGTCGCCGATCTTGCGCGCGCCTTGCGCCAGCGCGCCAATATCCTGATTGGTCAGTTGCGCTTCGTTGACGGCGACCCGCACCACTTCGGTGGTCTGGTTGAGCCGGCGGCCGATCTCGGCGATCGAACTCGACAATTCGTCGGCGGCAACCGCCGCGGTCTCGACATTGCTGGAAGCTTCGTTCGACGTGTGCACCGCGCTTTCGGCGCGGTTCGAGGTATGGCCGGAAGCGTTGAACAAGCTCGCCGCCGTCGTGCGCAGTTCGCCCGCGCTGTCCGCCACGATGCGCAGAAGATTTTCGACATGTTCGCGAAACGTCGAGATCGCGTTATCGATCACGGCGCGGCGCTCTTCCTGATGCTGCATGGTGGCGCGCTGCTGCTCGGCCTGCCGCCGTTCGGTGATGTCCTCGTGCGTGCCGATCCAGCCGCCGCCCTTCATCGGATGGTTCGTGACCAGCAACAAATGACCGCCCTTGGACTTGACCTCGTGCACGATGGTGCGGCCATGGCTGACCGCGGCCAGAAATTCTTTCCGGTATTCCTGCGGATCGCGCGAGAACGTGCCCTTGGCGACCCGTCTCGCCAGCACCTCCGACAGGGTCGATCCCGGTTTGACGTCGTCCGGCGTCAACTCATACATGTTGTAATATTGGGCATTGCAGACGACCAGCCGCTCGGAAGCGTCGAACATGCACAGTCCCTGCGCCATGCTGTCGATGGCGGTGCGCACCTGCGCGACTTCGCGGGTTTGACGCCGGGTAAGCAAGGCGCCGGTCAGGCTCATCGCTAATTGGGCAACGATCGCGGCGAAAACCGCGGTGAGCGCCGCTGCGGAAACGCTGGAGAAAACCGTCGCTGCCAAGCCGGGAGCAAGAACCGACAGCGCAGCGAAAACCAGCGCAAAGACGGCAAGTCCGATCAGCATGACGAATGATGAGGCGCGCTTGAAACTGAGCGAAAAGAACATTTTGCGTATCAGTCCCTGTGCCCCTATCGGCCGGTGCGGATTATTGCCCTGCCTACTTTTTTTGCGGTTAATTGGTGGTAAAGAAAACCTTAACGAGGCGGCCGGCCGTACCCACGAGTCGCCTCGACCGGGGAGGAATTCGTGAAGCTAGTGCTGTTTGAGGCCGCGCCAGGCGCCGAGATATCGCCGGGCGTGCTCACCGCGCGCGGCGTTGTCGATATCTCCGCGGCGGTGCAAAAAAGCTACACGCCGCAATTGACCATGCAGGGCATTATCGACGGATTCGAGCGCCTGCGGCCGGCGCTGGAAAAGCTCGCCGGCGACGGCGCTGCCGTACCGCTTGATACGTGTGCGGCTTCAGGCCGCCATTGCCGCGGCCGGGAAAGATTCTCGCCTGCATCGCCAATTACTGGGAACATGCCCAGCGCGATGCCCGCCCGCTCAATATGTTCATGAAGAATCCCGACGCCGTGGTCGGGCCGGGCGACACCATCATGCTGCCCGAGTTCACCGTGCCGTGGATATTCATGCATGAAGCCGAGCTGGCTCTGGTGATCAAGGGCCC
This sequence comes from uncultured Alphaproteobacteria bacterium, assembly GCA_963749625.1. GTDB lineage: Bacteria > Pseudomonadota > Alphaproteobacteria > Rhizobiales > Xanthobacteraceae > Pseudolabrys. The sequence continues at coordinate 76,812 of CAVVNY010000014.1, forward strand.
CGCCAAGATGGTGAAGGCCAAGGACTGGCGCAGCGCCGTGTTCGGCTATACCGCGATGATCGACGTGTCGGCGCGCGAGCAAGGCCGCAAGACCTGGCCGGCGTCACCGCTCACCAGCTGGCTCGGCAAATCCTTCGATACTTTCGCGCCGATCGGTCCCTGCATCGTCACGGCGGACGAGATCGAAGACCCGAATAATCTGGTCGTGCGGTTCTGGAACGATGGCCAGCTGCGGCACAACTACAATACCGACGACATGGAACATCGCGTTCCCGAACTGATCGAATTCGCGACCACCGTGATGACGATGAATTCAGGCGATCTGATCGCCTGCGGCACCAACCACGAGGGCCTGGGCGCCTTGCAGGATGGCGAAACCGTCGAGATCGAGATTCAGAACATCGGCAAGATGTCGCTGAAAGTCTCCGATCCGCTGAAGCGCAAATGGGAACGCGGCGTCTATATGGGCGCCGATTCCACCAATCCCGATGCCGTGAAACGCCACCGGCCGCAAGGCGGCCCTCTCCCACCATGAACGGTCAGTACCTATGGAATCAGCCAAGAGCGAAATCCGCGACAACATGCAAATCGACTGGGACGCGCCCATCCGCATGGATGATGGCGTCGTGCTGCGCGCCGATGTGTTTCGGCCGGCCGGCGGCGGAAAATATCCGGTCATTCTGAGCTACGGGCCTTACGCCAAGGGCCTGTCGTTTCAGGAGGGCTATCCGAGCCAGTGGGGGCGCGTGATCAAGTCGGCGCCCAACGTGCTGCAAGGCTCGAGCAACAAATATCAGAACTGGGAACTGGTGGACCCGGAGAAATGGGTGCCGGATGGCTACGCTTGCGTGCGCATCGATTCGCGCGGCGCCGGGCGCTCGCCTGGCGATCTCGACGTGTGGTCGGCGCGCGAGGCGCAGGACATATACCACTGCGTCGAATGGGCCGGCACGCAAGGCTGGAGCAACGGCAAGGTCGGCATCAACGGCATCTCTTATTACGCGATGAACCAGTGGAACGCCGGCGCGCTGCGACCGCCGCACCTCGCCGCGCTGTGCATGTGGGAGGGCTCGTCCGACTATTACCGCGAGCTCTGCCGGCACGGCGGCATCCTGTGCGATTTTCTCAATAGCTGGTATCCGCGCCAGGTGGCGAGCGTACAGCACGGCGTGGGCACGCGTGGCGCCAAGAGCCTGGTGACGGGAGAACTCGTCGCTGGACCCGAGACCTTGCCGGCCGATCAACTTGCCAAGACCCGCGCCGATACGCCGGGCGAGGCGAAGCGGCGTCCGTTCTGCGACGGCTATTACGCCGCGCGCACCGCCAATTACGCGCAGATCGAGGTGCCGTTTCTGTCCGCCGCCAATTGGGGCGGCGTCGGCCTGCACACGCGCGGCAATTTCGAAGGCTGGCAGCGCGCCGGCTCCAAGCAGAAGTGGCTGGAAGTGCATGGCGACACGCATTTCACGCATTTCTACAGTGCATACGGCGAAGCTTTGCAGAAGCGTTTCTTCGCGCACTTCCTCAAGGGCGAGGACAGCGGCTGGAGCCAGCAGCCGCGCGTTTCGCTCAATGTCCGCCATCCGGACGAAAAATTCGTGTTGCGCGCCGAGAACGAATGGCCGCTCGCGCGCACGCAATGGACAAAATATTTCCTGCAGCCGGAAAGCCAGAGCCTTGGCACCGGCACGCCCACGGCCGCGACGACGCTGAGCTATGAGACGACGGGCGATGGGCTCACCTTCCGCACGCCGCCGTCCACGAAGAGCCTGGAGGTCACCGGTCCGGTGGCGGCCAAGCTTTGGGTGTCGTCGGACACCACCGATGCCGACCTGTTCCTGGTGCTGCGGCTATTCGACCCGGCCGGCAAGGAAGTGACTTTCATCGGTTCCAACGATCCGCGCACGCCGATCGGGCTGGGCTGGCTGCGCGCCTCGCAACGCAAACTCGACCCGAAAATGTCGCAGCCCTACCGGCCCTGGCACACGCACGACGAGACATGGCCGCTCAAGCCCGGCGAGCCGGTCGAGCTCGACATCGAAATCTGGCCGACCTCGATCGTGGTGCCGCCCGGCTATCAACTGGCGCTCACCGTGCGCGGCAAAGATTACGAAGTCGACGGCAAGGACGCGGCGCTGCCGAACGCGCCCTATCCGATGAAGGGCGTCGGCCCATTCCTGCATATCGACCCCGACGACCGGCCGGCGGCGATATTCGGCGCGCGCAACACATTGCATTTGCCGCCGGCAAGGAGCCCTACCTCTTGTTGCCGATCATTCCCGAGAGGTAGGCTTTCGGCCGGAGGCAACAACAAGGGGACGACGATGAAACCGATCCTGGTCGCCGCGCTCGCAGCGGGCGCTCTGGCTTTGGCCGCACCGGCTTATGCGCAGACCTATCCGAACCGCACCATCACCATCGTCGTCCCCTATCCGGCCGGCGGGCCGACCGATGAGACCGCGCGCTTGGTCGCACATTCGCTGTCGGAAAAGCTCAAGCAAAACGTGATTGTCGAGAACGTCACCGGTGGCGGGACCATCATTGCCACCAACAAGGTCGTCAAGGCCGCGCCCGACGGCTACACGCTGCTGCTGCACAATCTGCAGATCTCGGCCAACGTCACGCTTTACAAGAATCTCCCATTCGATACCGAAAAAGACCTCATCCCGGTGATGCTGATCAATGAAAACCCGCTGTTCTTGGTCGGCAACACGACCCTGGCGCCGAACAACTTAACCGAATTGCTCGCGCTGATGAAAAAACAGACTCTGAAGGCGGCAATTCCGGGATACGGCGCCACCGGTCACCTGACGACCACGCTGCTCGCGCAAGTCGCCAAGGTATCCATCAACCAAATTCCATATCGTGGCGCGGCGCCGGCATTGACCGATCTCCTGGGCGGCCACGTCGATCTCTACTTTGCGACGCCGCAGCAGATCGAACCGCAGGTGAAGGCCGGTAAGGTGAAGGCCTACGGGATCACGGCCAGGGAAAAATATCCCGAGATGCCGGCCGCCGAGAGCCTGGTGGGGGCCCTCGGGCCGAAGTTCGACATCGTCTACTGGCAGGCCTTGTTCGCGCCGGCCGGCACGCCGCCATCGGTTATCGGCACGCTCAATGAGACACTGCAAGCGATCGTATCCGATCCGGCGATCGTCAAGCGCTGGCACGATGAAGGCATGTCGACTTTCCCCAAGGACCGCCGTTCGGTTGCGGCCGCCCGCGCAATGATGAAGAGCGAGATTGCCCGCTGGGGCGAGGCGATCCGCGACAATAATATCCACGTCAGCCAATAGCCTCTTGTTGCCGGTCATTCCCGAGGGGTAAGCTTCCTCCCAAAAAACAAACCAACCCAGGGAGGATCTAATCATGAGGCGCATTGCTGCCGTTATCTTAAGCGTGCTTGGCGTGTTGGCCTTTGCCGGCCCGGCCGCCGCAGCCTATCCGGACCGCAACGTCACCATCGTCGTGCCCTACCCGGCCGGCGGCCCGACCGACCAGCTCGCACGCCTGGTCGCCGACCACCTGTCGAAGAAGTTCAAGCAGAATTTCATCGTCGAGAACGTCACCGGCGGAAGCACCATCATCGCCTCCAACAAGGTCGCCAAAGCGGACCCTGACGGCTACACGCTGCTGCTGCACAATCTGCAGATTTCCGCAAACCCGACGCTGTTCAAGACCTTGCCGTTCGACACGGTCAAGGATTTGAAGACGGTAATCATGATCAACCGCAATCCGCTGGTTGTGGTCGGACGCCCGAATCTCCCGGCGAACTCGCTCAAGGAGTTCATGGCGCTGATGAAGAAGGAGCACCTGAAAGAAGCGCTGCCTGGCTTCGGCACCACGGGGCACTTGACGTCGCGGCTGTTCGCGCAGGTGACCGGGCTCAAGTTCGACGAGATTCCGTATCGCGGCGGCGCGCCGGCGGTGACGGACGTCCTCGGCGACCACGTCGACTTTATGATCGGCACGCCGCAGCAGATGTTGCCGCTGGTCAAGGCCGGCAAGCTCAAGGCCTTTGGCGTCACGCAGAAGGGCAAGATGCCGGAATTCCCCACCGCCGACAGCATCGCCGACCTGCTCGGGCCGAAATTCGCAATCTATTATTGGCAGGGACTGTTTGCCCCGTCGAAAACACCGGATGCGGTGATCAAGACGCTGAACGCGGCCGTCAACGATGTCGCCAACGACCCGGAAGTGCTCAAGCTATGGCACGATACCGGCGTGGAGGCGTTTCCGAAGGACATTCGCACGCCGGCCGCCAGCGAAAAATACCTCAAGAGCGAGATCGCCCGCTGGGCCAAGGTGATCAAGGACAACAATATTCACGCCAATCAGTGACGGGAAGGTCCGGCCGGTCATTTGTCCTTCGTCATTCCGGGGCCCGCGCGAAGCGCCGCGTGCCCGGAATGACGGATAAGATTCAGCGCGCCGGCTGCAGCACCTGCTCGAGCCAATCCCACATATAGGCCGAGCAGATGCTCTGGTTGTCGATCTGGCAGTGGTGGTAGCCGCCTTCCTCGCGCGTGAACAGCTTGAAGGTCTTCTGCTTTGCGCCGACGGCGTCGAAGCATTTGCGCGCCTCGGGCAGCGGGATTTGCTCGTCGCCCTCGCCGTGCAGCATCAGGAACGGACAGGTTATCTTCTGCACCGCTCCGTCGAGCTTGAACGGCGCCAGGCGCTTGAGCGCGTCGTCCTGCGAACTGGCGTTCAAGACCCACGAAATATGTTGCGACGCGACCGAGAGCGAGGGCGTATCCGCTTTGGCCAGGCGCTCGAACCGGTCGAGCCAGATCTTCTGGTAGTCCCACTGCGCGCCCCAGGCGATGCAACAGGCGAAGCGCTGCTCGAACGCCGCCGCGCGCGGCGCGTAATAGCCCCCTAAGCTGATGGCCATGACGCCGATGCGCTTGGCATCGACTTCCGGCCGGGCGGCCAAATAATCGAAAACCGGCGTGGCGTAATGTTCGGTGTCGTGCCGCAGGTAGAGATTGCGGAAGCGGATGCTCTCGCCGTTGCCCGGGCCATCGACAATCAGGCAGGCGATGCCGCGCGCAACGAGATCGGCGACGCCTTTGAAATATTGAATTTCCTTGGTCACGTCGAGGCCGTCGAAGAACACCATGGCCGGCACCTTGCCGCTTTTATTGGCCGGCTCGGCGTGCACGTAGATCGCCGGCAGACGGGTGTCGCCATAGGGAATTTCGACGTGCTCCATGCGCGGCCGCTTGACGTATTTGGCGGCATCGCGAAAGCAATCGACGCCGCGCATATAGGCGTCGTTGCCTGCCTTGCTCTTCGGCTGCAGGAAGCGCTCGCCGACATGGTAATAGGCGCTCGCGCGCTGGAGATATTGCGCGCCGCTGGTCTTATAGCCTTCGGCAATGCGCTGGCGGCCGCGATCCTCGACCGCGCGCGCCTCGCGCTCCCATTCGCGGAACCAGGCGTCGTCGTCGCCGACGCATTTCTTGAGCCGCAGCCCGACGCGGTTGACCTCGCCGATTTCCGCGCCGCCCCACGGCGCCATGTTTAGGCCGATCAGCAGACCGTGCGACCAGCGGTAGTTTTCCGGAAAATAGGTGAACGACAGTTCTTCCAGTGCAGCGGCCATCGTCTTCTTATCCATTCCCGTTCGAGCGCTTCTTTGTCGGGCCGCGGGCAGCTTAGCGACTCCAGGTGGCGGGGCGACAATGCCGAACGCACGCGCAGGCAAGATGATGGTCGCGCGGCAGCCCTGCATGAAGGGATCTGCCTGCTCACCAAGCCGACCTTGCCGAAATCGATGCCGACGACGGAACGTAATGGCGATCGCCCGTCGCTGCTCGGCGCAGCAACGGGAAATCGGAAATCCCACAAGCTTGACTTGCATCGCCCCCATACGCGCTAGCGCTGCGAACAAATAGCTCGGCCAGTGTTGAAGTTTCACGTGCGCCGACGCGCGGAATCATTGACATAAATCAAGCAGATCACCGTTTGCGCCTCGTATCGTTCGGCCTCGCCGGTGAACCATGAAAGTCGGCAAGGGGCGTCGCGTCGGATTTGATCCTGAGCGAATAGGTGGCGCGTGGCAGACGTTCCTTTGTTTGAATTGCGCGGGATCTCCAAGGAATTTCCGGGCGTCAAAGCGCTCGACGACGTGTCGTTCGAAATACGCGCCGGCGAAGTACACATGCTGGTCGGCGAAAATGGCGCCGGCAAATCGACCTTGATGAAGATCCTGTGCGGCGCCTATCGCGCCGACCGCGGCGAATTCTTCAGCAACGGCGAACCCGTGACGATCCACGACGCCGGCGCGGCGCGCCAATTCGGTATTGCCGTCATTTTCCAAGACTTCACGCTGGTGCCCTATCTCGACATCGCGCAGAATATTTTTCTCGGTCGCGAATTTCCGAGCCGGCTGCCCGGGCTGATCGACCGCCGCCGTACTTACACCGAGGCCAAGCGCGTGCTCGACAGGATCGGCTTCGATATCGATCCACGCCTGCCGGTGCACGGCCTCGGTGTCGCCCAGCAGCAAATGGTCGAAATCGCCAAGGCACTGTCGCAGGACGCGCGCATTCTGGTCATGGATGAGCCGACGGCGGCGCTTTCCGACCACGAAACCGAAAAGCTGTTCGCCATGATCGCGCGGCTGAAGGCGAAAGGCGTCGCGATCATCTATATATCGCACCGCCTGTCGGAAGTGTTCGCGCTTGGCGACCGCATCACCGTGCTGCGCGACGGCCGCAAGATTGCCGACCTGTTGCCGAAGGACACCACGCCGGACCAGCTCGTCACGTCGATGGTTGGCCGGCCGGTGGATACGACCTATACGCGGCCGGCGCGGCCGGCCCCCGGCGACGTGGCGCTGGAAGTCAAAAATCTCTCCGGCCCGGGCGGCTTTGCCGGCATCAATCTGACCGTGCGAACCGGCGAAATCGTCGGCCTGTGCGGCCTGGTCGGCTCCGGCCGCACCGAGGTGGCGCGCGCGATCTTCGGCGCCGACCGCGTGACATCCGGCGAGATCCGGTTGTTCGGCGCACCCATCGGCGGATCGATAGAGGACGCCACCATTCGCGGCATGGCGCTGATCCCGGAGAACCGCAAGACGCAAGGGCTCGCGCTGGCGCGCTCGGTCGGCGACAACATCGTTCTTGCCGGGTTGCGCAAATTGTTCCCGTCGGGGATTTTCGTGCCGCGGCGCGCGCTCAAGGCAGCGCGTGCCATCATCGACAAGCTGCGCATCGCCACGCCGACGCCGCGCCGGCCGGTCGGCAACCTGTCGGGCGGCAATCAGCAGAAAGTCGTCATCGGCAAATGGCTCAATGCCGATGCAAAGTTCTTCATTTTCGACGAGCCGACGCGCGGCATCGATGTCGGCGCCAAGTCCGAGATTTTCCGGCTGCTCGACGGCCTGGTGCACGACGGCGCCGCCGTTCTCATGATCAGCTCCGAGCAGATCGAGATCGTCCACATCTGCGACCGCGCCTATGTCATGCGCAGCGGGCGTATCGCCGGCGAACTCGCGCATAGCGAGCTCACCGAAGCCAATATCGTTCGCCTCGGGATACACCAATGAGCAAACGCGCCTTCAGCCTGGCATCGTTGCGGCTCGACTCGCGTGCCGGGCGTCGCGATCGTACTGGTCGTGCTGTGCGCGATTTTCGGCGTACTGAGTCCCGGGTTCACAACGCCGGCCAACATCGCCAACGTTCTCACGCAATCGACGATCCTGTTGATGCTCGCGCTGCCGATGACGGTCATGATCATGACCGAGGGCCTCGATCTGTCGATCGGCGCGGTGTTGACCTTCGCCTCCATCATATTGGCCGTGACGGTGATAGCGACCGGCTCCCCTGTCCTCGCCTTCATGGCGGCGCTGGCCGTCGGTGTGTGCTTCGGCTTCGGCAACGGCGTGCTGATCGCGGCCTTCGGCATTCCGCCGTTCATCACCACGCTCGGCACGCTTGGTATCGCGCAAGGCCTGTCGCTACTGGTGACGGACGGGCAGAGCGTCGTCGGCATTCCGCGCTCGATCGAGAGCATCTATTCCGGAACCCTGGCCGGCATTCCGCTGCCGATCGTCATCGGCCGCCCTCGCCTATGCCGTCGACGCACATGCTGCTCTACCGCACGCGCTTCGGCACCTATGTCTTCGCGCTCGGCGGCAACCGCGAGGCCTTGCGCGTCGCCGGCATTTCCGTGCGCGGCATGCTGATCCGGGTCTATGCGTTCGGCGGTGTGATGGCCGGCTTTGCGGCGCTTTTGATGACGGCGCGGCTCAATTCGGCGCATCCGACGGCCGGCATCGGCATGGAGTTCGACGCCATCGCCGCGGTCGCGGTCGGCGGCACCTCGTTCGAGCGCGGCAATGGCTGGCTGTTCGGCACGCTCTTGGGCGTCATCGCACTGGGCGTTTTGCGCGACGGGCTCAATCTGCTCGCGGTGCAGTCCTCTTCGCAGGTCGCCTGCATCGGCGCCCTGGTGATCGTCGCGCTATTTATCGACGGATTGAGGAGCGAGCGATGAGCACCGACGCGCCCAAGCTCGCCCGCCCGCATCTCGCGCTGTCGCAAGACGTCATGCAGGCGCTTTACCGGCTGCTCGCCGTGGCGCTGCTGTGCACAGCGCTGGCGATGTTCAGCGACGTCTTCCTGACCATGAACAACATCCTCAACGTGCTGCGGCAGACGGCGCTGCTGTTCCTGATGGCCTCGGGCCTCACGCTGGTCATCCTCACCGCCGGCCTCGATCTCTCGATCGGCGCGAACGTGGCGCTGTCCGCATGCCTGGCCGCGAGCGTGATCAAGCTCACCGGTTCGCCCTTGCTCGGCGTGGCCACCGGCATCGGTTGCGGCGCCCTAATCGGGCTTGCCAACGGCATTCTGGTGACGGCGCTGCGCATCCCCTCGTTCATTGCCACCTACGGCATGATGTGGATCCTCACCGGCGTCACTTATTACTATATGGCCGGCGAAACCATTCACGGCTTCCCGCTCGGCTTCCGCCACCTCGGCAGCGGCTATCTGTTCGGCGTGCCGATGCCGGTCTATGTGATGGTGCTGTTCCTGTTGATCGGCGGGCTATTCGCGCAGCGCACCGTCTGGGGCCAGCAGATCTACGCCATCGGTGCCAATCCGGTTGCCGCGCGCCTGTCCGGCGTGCCGATCGAGCGGCGCCTCGTTCTTGTCTATGCCGTCAGCGGCGCCATGGCGGGGCTCGCCTCGCTGATTATTCTGGCGCGCATCAATTCGGCGCAAGGCGACATCGGCGAGGATCTGACGCTGCCCGCCATCGCCGCGGTCCTGGTCGGCGGCACGTCGCTGTTCGGCGGCTCCGGCACCGTGGCCGGCACGCTGATCGGCGCGCTAATCCTCACGCTCGTGCTCAACGGCATGAATCTTCTGCAAATAAACTCGTCGTGGCAGCCGCTGGTCACCGGCGTCATCGTTCTGCTGGCGGTTTGGATCGATACCCGCACGCGCCAAATCGGCGAATGATTTTGAAGACCCAAAGCCTACCCAAACGAAAACAAAAGAGGAGTCGAATAGATGAAGTATCTGACAATCGGCGCAACCGCCGTGCTGGCGGCGCTCACCGCCGGTCCGGCATTCGCCGCCGGCGAAACCATCGCGGTGTTCACCAAGAATCAGACCAACCCGTACTTCCAGGCGGTCCGGGTCGGCACCGAAACGGCGGCCAAGGTGCTCGGCGTCAAGGTCATTCAATATATCCCGACCAAGCCCGACAGCATTCCCGAACAACTGAGCCAGGTCGAAGACGTCATCGTCAAGAAGCCGAATGCGATCATCTTCATTCCGGTCGACTACAAGGCTCTGGTTCCGGCGGTCGAGAAGATCAATGCCGCGGGCATTCCGGTCACCAACATCACCGACCGTTCGGCGGGCGGCAACTTCGTCGCCTTCGTCGGCGCCGACGACTACAGCATCGGGCTGTCGGTTGGTGAGCGTCTGCTGAAAGCCATCAACGGCAAGGGCAACGTCGTCATCCTCGAGGGCGTCAAGGGCTCGCTCACCAGCACCAATCGCGTGCGCGGCTTCAACGACGCATTGAAGAAATACCCCAACGTCAAGCTGCTCGCATCGCAGCCGGCCAACTTCCAGCGACTGAATGCGCTGCAGGTTATGGAAAACCTGATGCAGTCGTTCCCATCGATCGACGGCGTGCTGGCGGCGAACGATCCGATGGCGGTCGGCGCGATCGAGGCGCTCGAAGGCGCCAACCGCAAGGCGCAAGTGGTCGGCATCAACGGCAGCAAGGAAGCGGTCGAGCTGATCAAGTCCGGCAAGCTGTTGGCGAGCGGCGACTTCAACGGCTTCATTCAGGGCTGCATCGGCACGGAGATCGCGGTGCGCAACTTGCACAAAGAACCGACGCCGAAGGAAGTCATGTTGAAGCCGATCGTCATCGACAAGAGCAATTCGGCGCCCTACGAAGTGCCGGTCGAGAAGCGTACCTGCCCGACATTGCAATCGCTCGCCGCAAAATAACGGCGCATAAATGAAACGGGCCGGCTGACGAAGGCCGGCCCGTTTTATTTTGCCCGGATTTTACGTCAGATCGATTCCGGCACCATCTTGATGGCGCCGCAGGGACATTCGGTGGCGCACAGCGAGCAGCCCTTGCAGTAATCGTAATTGAATTTGAACCGGTTGCCGGGACCGAGCTTGATCACCGCGTTGTCCGGGCAGACGCCGTAGCAGTTGTCGCACTCGAAGCAATTGCCGCACGACAGGCAGCGCCGCGCTTCATAGAGGGCATTGGTCTCGTCGAGACCGCCCTGTACTTCCTCGAATGTGCTCTGCCGGCGCGGCGGCCTCGATCATCGGCCGCACCGTCTTCGGCGCATCGGCGTAATACCAAGCATTGAGCTTGTCGAAGCTCGCCAGCTCGTGCTTTTCCGCCGGCGCATAAAAGGCGCCGCGCAGCCAGGCATCGATGTGACGGGCCGCCTTCTTGCCGTGGCCGACCGCCACCGTGACGGTGCGCTCGGAAGGGACCATATCGCCGCCGGCAAAGATGCCTTCATGACCGGTCATCATGTTTTGGGCGACCTGTACCGTGCCGTCCTTGATCTCCAACCCGGGCACACCGTCGAGCAGCGACAGATCGACGTCCTGGCCGAGCGCCAGCACCAGCGAGTCGGCCTCCAGCGTCTCGAATTCGCCGGTCGGCTGCGGGAAGCCCTTTTCGTCGAGCTGCATCTTCTCGACCGTGAGCACACCCTCGTCCATCCTTTTGATGGTCGAGAGCCATTTCATCATAATGCCTTCCTGCAAGGCCTCCTCGACCTCGAAGTCGTGCGCCGGCATGCGGTCGCGAGTGCGGCGATAGACGATGATCGCCTCCGTCGCGCCGAGCCGCCTGGCGGTGCGCGCGGCATCGATGGCGGTGTTGCCGCCGCCGTAAACGACGACGCGGCGGCCGAGCAGCGGCTTGTCCTCGCCTTCCATCGAACGCAGCATGGTGACGGCGTCGAGAATCTTCGAGGCTGAACCGGCCGGAATAAAGGATCGCTTGCCGATATGGGCGCCGACGGCGAGGAACGCCGCGTCGAACTTGCCGGCCTTCATCGTCTCGAGAATATTATCGACCTTGGCATTGAGCTTGAGCTCGACGCCGATATCGACAATCCGCTTCACTTCCGCGTCGAGCACGTCGCGCGGCAGCCGGTATTTCGGGATGCCGAAGCGCATCATGCCGCCGGCCGCAGGACCGGCATCGTAGATCGATACGGCGTGGCCCATGCGGCGCAGATGATAGGCCGCCGAAAGTCCCGACGGCCCGGCGCCGACCACCAATACGCGTTTGCCGCTTTCCGCTTCCGGTGGCGTAAAGCGCCAGTCGCGTTTGATCGCTTCGTCGCCGAGGAAGCGCTCGACCGAATTGATGCCGACGGCTTCGTCGACCTGCGCGCGGTTGCAGGCGCCTTCGCAAGGGTGATAGCAGACGCGCCCCATCACGGCCGGCAGCGGATTGTCCAGCGTGAGCACCTGCCAGGCTTTTTCGTAATCGCCCGCTTCCGCGTGATAAAGCCAAGCCTGGATGTTTTCGCCGGCCGGACAGGCGTGATTGCACGGCGGCAAGCGATCGACATAAACCGGACGCATGGTGCGCCAGGAGCCGGTGAGATTGGCGAGGCTGCTGCCGCTATCGAGCGTGATGGCGAAAGGGTGTTTCATCACGCGTCCTCTTCGGTCTCAAGCAGCTTGTATTCGACGATGTTGTGGTCGGCGATGGCTTGCAAGTGCGCGAGGCGGCTCGCACCGGCGGCATCCTTGAACAAATGCGCGAAACGCCGCTGCGGCTTGAGATACTCGTCGACCGGAACCGGACGGCGAATCTTACGGCTGTTGGTGACGGCGCCGTGCTCGGCTTCGAAAACCGGGAACAGCCCGCATTCGACGGCCAGCCGCGCCAGACGGATGGTGTCGTGCGAGGCCGAGCCCCAGCCGAGCGGGCACGGCACGTGAATGTGGATATAGCGCGCGCCGTGAATTCCCATCGCCTTCGACACTTTGCGCTCGAGGTCATGCAGGTCCGCGACGGTCGCGGTCGCGACATAGGGAATGCCGTGGGCAACGGCGATCCGCGGCAGGCTCTTGCCGGTGCCGAAGACGTTGCCGGGCTCCGGGCCCATGGCCGGCGTTGTCGCCGTGCGCGCGGTCGGCGGCGTCGCCGAGGAGCGTTGCACGCCGGTATTCATATAGCCTTCGTTGTCGTAGCAGATGTAGAGCACGTCATCGTTACGCTCGAACATGCCGGACAGGCAGCCAAATCCGATATCGGTGGTGCCGCCGTCGCCGCCTTGGGCGATCGTGCGCACTTCCGGGCGTCCCTTCACCCGCATGGCCGCGGCGACGCCGGTGGCAACCGCCGCGGCGTTGCCGAACAGCGAGTGCAGCCAGGGCATTTGCCACGAGGTTTCCGGATAGGGCGTGGTGAAGACCTCCAGGCATCCGGTCGCGTTGACCGCGATCAGGTTGCCGCCGGTGGCGCGCATCGCCACGTCCATGGCGTAACGCGCGCCCAACGCCTCGCCGCATCCCTGACAAGCGCGATGCCCGCAGGTCAGCGCGTTGGTGCGGTCGATCGAAGCCTGCACCGATCGCTCGGTGTCCGGCACCAGCCGGTTGCCGACGGTGAAGGTGCCCTTCTGGTAGAAGTGGAGCTTCTGGATGGCGGCGGCGGTTGTCGTGGAATCGGTCATCGTGCGCCCCTCTACTCGGCCGCCGTGGATTGCGCGGCTTGATCCAGCCGGCGCAGCAGGTTCTCGGCGGTCGGCCCGGAGCGGCGCACTTTGCGCACGTGGTGCAGTTCCTTGCCGATGATTTCTTCATTGAGATCGAGGAAATGCGCGCCCTCCCAGGGCTGCGCCATGGCGCGGCTGAACACACGCTGCAACGCCGCCCGCGTGATCGAACGGCCGCCCAACCCGGCGATCACCGAGTGGACCTGCGGCGCGGCCGGCGTATTGCGCAAGGCAAGATCGACATTGTTGGCGAGCTGGCCGCCCATGCCGACCGCAAAACTCTTTTCGACCACCACGACATGCTTGCGGCCGGCCAGCAGCCGGCGTAGGGCCTCGGTCGGAAACGGCCGGAACGACACGATGGTCACCAGCCCGATGCTAAAACCATCGGCACGCATTTCATCGATGGCGTCCTTGATGGTGCCGTTGATCGACCCCATGGCGACCACCAGCATTTCCGCATCTTCGGCGCGATAGGTGCGCAACAAGCCGCCGGTGTCGCGTCCGAACCGCGCCTTGAATTCGGCGGCGAATTCGGGGATCAGCCGCAGCGCCAAAGTCTGCTTGTAGTGCTGCAGGAAACGCACTTCAGTAAAGGCGTCCGGGCCCACCATGGCGCCGATGGAGATAGGATCCTTGGGGTCGAGCACCTGCACCGGCTCATAAGGCGGCAGATAGGCATCGACGTCGGCTTGATCGGGCATGTCCACACGCTCGACGGCGTGGGTAAGGATAAAGCCGTCGACGCAGACCATCACCGGCATCGACAATTCCTCGGCCAGCCGGAAGGCCTGGATGTGCAGGTCGATCGAATCTTGGTTTGATTCCGCAAACAATTGCAGCCAGCCGGCGTCGCGCATCGACATGGCGTCGGAATGGTCGTTCCAGATGTTGATCGGCGCGCCGATGGCGCGATTGCCGAGCGTCATCACGATCGGCAGACCGAGGCCGGCGGCGTTGTAGACCGCCTCGGCCATGAACAGCAGACCCTGGCTTGCGGTCGCGGTATAGGCGCGCGCGCCGGCCGCCGACGCGCCGATGGCGACCGAGAGCGCCGCGAATTCGGATTCAACATTGATGAATTCGCAATTCGTCAGATCGCCTGTCTTCACCATCTCGCCGAGCCCTTCGACGATATGGGTCTGTGGCGTGATCGGATAGGCGCAGATGACCTCGGGGCGGCACAAGGCGATGGCCTCGGCGGTGGAGTGGGAACCTTCGACTTGCTTCAGCATGCGATCTTCCTCACGCCGCCGTCTTGATGCGGGAGATGACGGCATCATGCGCCTCGGTGGCGGCGGCAACATTGGCGTCGCCGATCTTGCCGGGGAACTCCTCGCGGATGGCCCTGGCGACCGACTCGAGGCGAACCTCTCCGGTCAGCGCCGCGAAGGCGCCGAGCAGCGCCGCGTTCGGCACTGGCCGGCCGACATGTTTGAGCGCCAATTCGGTCGCCGACACCGTGACGGCATGACCGGCCGGCAGCTTGGCCACCAGCGGCTCGAGGTGAAGGTCGGCAAAACTCTGATTGGTGTTGACCAGGAGATAACCGGTCTGTTTGAGGCCTTGCAAAACGTCGATCGCCTTGAACAGCGTCACGTCCTGGACGATCAACGCGTCCGGCACGGCGATCGGCTCGCGCAGCCGGATTTCCTTGGTGTCGATGCGGCAAAAGGAAACGACGGGCGCGCCCATACGCTCGGAGCCAAAACTTGGAAAAGCCTGCGCGTGCTTATCCTCGAGGAACGCCGCGACGGAGAGCACGGCCGCCGCTGTAACGACGCCTTGGCCCCCGCGTCCATGGATACGAATTTGAAACATTGACGAGATTCCCAATCAACCTGCCGCAAGATAGGACCGTGCGCGCAAGGCCGTATTGATTTGCCGCAATTCGAATCGAGAGCTGCGCCGGCTCTTTGGCGCGGCCATCCAATCAACTCATTGATATTGCGTGATTTTGGAGCTTCGTCCCGCCCGGCCCTAGCGAGCATCGCAGGCAAACTTAGCCAATTGGCCCATCGTCGATGCCGCGCTCGATCAAGTCACGCACCGAAGCGAAAAGTTCCGCATTGGGACAAAATCCCGGCGGCTTATCGATGGCTTCCGGCGCGCGGACGAGCCACTCCTGGCAGGCTTGATCAACTTTGCAGGACTGACAATTGCTGACCGCTGAACGAAGATCGGTAGCCAGGCGCCCGTGGGCGAGCATGGATGCGTCCATGCCCATCCGAGCGAGCATCTCGCACATATTCCGCCAGCGATAATCTGCGTCGTACGTGTTGGACATGACATCCGCCTACGTAAGATTGCGTGCGCATAGGCGCGTGCGCAATACTATTACCAAATGACGCAGCGGGCAGAGTTGATCTAGCGCAAACCCGGCAACGTCAATTCCCCGCGACGCCGGCCCGCCGCTCAATTGATCTTGATACCGGCGCGCTCGGCCAAGTCCTTCCACATCGGCACTTCGCGCGCGATCCGCGCCTTCAATTGTTCGGGGCCTTCGGTATGCACCGCGAAACCCGCTTTGAGCATGCGCTCATGGACGTCGGGCTTGGCCATGATCTTGAGGACGATTTTGGCCAGTTCATCGATGATCGGCTTCGGCGTACCGGCCGGCGCCAGCAGCATTTGCGTCGTGTCGACCACGGCGTCGGGAACGCCGGCCTGCTCCAAGGTCGGGACGTCGGGCATGTCGGGCCAACGATCCTTGCCCGTTTGCACCAGCGCCTTGAGGGCGCCCGATTTGACAAACCCCATCATGCCGCCGACCGCGACCGACGCGAGTTCGGTCGTGCCGGCGATCGCCGCCTGTGCCGCAGGCGCCGCGCCTTGATAGGGCACATGGACGAGGTTGATACCGGTGCGTAGCTTCAGCAGTTCGACGGCGAGCTGCGACGTGCTGCCGACGCCGGGACTGGAGTAGTTGATCTTGCCTGGGTTGGCTTTGGCCTTGGCGATCAGGTCCTGCACCGACGCGATGCCCGAACCGGGGCGCGTGAAAATGACGTTGGGTGAGGCGCCGAGATAAACGACCGGAGCAAAATCCTTGATCGGGTCATAGTCCGACTTACGGATGCTCGGGTTGATCAGCACCACACCGGAGGCGACCACCAGCGTATAGCCATCTGGCTTGGCGTGCGCTGCGTAGGTCAGCCCGATATTGCCGTTGGCGCCCGGGCGATTTTCGACGATCACATTCTGCTTGAGCGCAGGTCCGAGTTCGCTGGCGATCAGGCGCGCGAGCAAATCATTCGATCCGCCCGGGGCGAAATGCGCGACGATCGTAATCGTGCGATCCGGCCATTCCGCTCGCGCTGAACCGTTGCCGATCGACAAGACCGCAATCGCGGCGACGCCGACGACTGACAACCACGCACGGGCTCGCTTCATCATGCCCAGTTCCCCCAAACGATTCTGACTTCTCCGGTTCACCGGAGTTCGACAACGCGCCGAGTGAAACACTTTGACTGGTGTGGAGCAAGGCGCGCGCGTGCGCTGTGTTCACATTGCGGACACGTTGCGTGGGTGCGGCGCATGTCGATATAGTGACGGCGTCATTCTCAAATTCGCGCGCGCAAGGAAACGTCAATGGCAAAGCCGCTCGCCGGCATCAAAGTTATCGAGATGGCCAATTTCATTGCCGGCCCGCTGTGCGGAACGCTGCTCGCCGACATGGGCGCCGACGTCATCAAGATCGAACCGCCGAAAGGCGACATGAGCCGCGCGACGCCGCCGATCCGCAATGGCGAAAGCGTCAGCTTCGTCGCGCTCAACCGCAACAAGCGCAGTCTCGTGCTCGATCTCAAGCAGCCGGAAGCGCGGGAAATTCTGCTCAAGCTCGCGGCACAGTCGGACGCTTTTGTCGAAGCTTCGCGTCCCGGCGCGCTCGAGAAGCTCGGGCTCGGCGGCGCGCAGGTGAAGGCGGTCAATCCCCGGATCGTCTACACATCCGTTTCCGGCTTCGGCCAAACCGGACCTTATCGCCGCCGCGCCGGCGTCAATCTCATCATCGAGGCGTTTTCCGGCGTGCTGTCGGTGAGCGGCGAACCCGGCAAAATGCCGGTGCGGCCTGGCGTGCAGTCGGCGGACGTGTTCGGTGCGTTGTTTGCCGCTTATGCGACCTTGTCAGGTCTGATCGGCGCCGGCCGCAGCGGCGAAGGCTTTGTGGCCGACGTGTCGCTGGTCGAGACGGCAATCGCGGCCGCGGCCTGGGAGGCCGCCGACTATCTCGAGACCGGCAAGGTGCCGCAGCCGCTCGGCAACCGCCATCGTCTCAACGCGCCCTATCAGTTGTTCGAATGCAAGGACGGCCGCTATCTGGCGATCGGCACGCCCAACGATCAGTTGTTCAAGAACCTGATGACGGTGCTCGGTCTGCAAGCGCATATCGACGATCCGCGCTACGTCTCCTATGCCAGCCGCAAGGCCAACGAAGACGCCCTCCTGGCCGTGGTCGAGCCGGCGGTGTGCGCCTGGAATTCAACGGAGATCGAGGCGGCCTTGATGACGGCCGGCGTGCCGTGCGCCTGCGTCAATAATTTCAAGGAAGTGTTCGACGACCCGCACATCGTCGCGCGCGGCGTGGTGAAAGACGTCGAGCATCCGCGCCTCGGCCACATGCGCGCGACGCGCAATCCGATTCTGCTCGATCACGATGGCCCGGCCATCGAGCGCAGCGCGCCGATGCTGGGCGAACATTCCGAAGAGATCTTGCGCCAGCTCGGCTATTCGGCCGACGCGATCGCGGCGTTCTTCGCCAGCGGCGTTACCCGCGCGGCGCAAAAGAAATCTGCGGTACAAGCCGCGGAGTAATCAGCCGGCGCGCTTGGCCGAGCCAAACGGCGCGGTCCCTTCCTCGAATAGTTCGATCACCGTCCCCGGCCCCGACTCGTCGCGCAGGCCGACGGTGATGCGTGGACCATTGATGGTACGCACATTGGCGAGGCGCCGCGGCTGCCAATCGGTCTGCCCGAGCACGTGGCGGATGACGGTGATTTCCTCGATCACGCCTTCGGTGACGCGGTCCGCCACGAAATCGTGCGTGTGGCAGCGCGAGCAGAGCAGCCGCTCGGGAAAATAACCGGTGCCGCAGGTCCGGCAACGCCAGATGCCGACGCCTTCGCTCATTCCATACGCTCCAAGATGGCCGCCGCGGCGGTGCCGCCGTAGCGATAAAGCGTCATGCCGTAGCCGGTGGTGACCGCGCGCTTGGCGCCTTTCACCTGACGATCGCCGGCACGATGCTGCAACTGCAGCACCGCTTCGGAAATGCCATTGAGCCCGCCGGCCGGTCCGCCGGGCTGTCCGGCCGACATCATGCCGCCCCAGGTATTGATCGGCTTGCGCTGCTCGCCGATCTCGCGGCGGGCAAAGGCCGCGAGGTCGTGATCCGGAATCATGCCGAGGTCGTTGAGCTGCGCCAGCACCATGGCCGGGTAGTCGTCATAGATGCTGGCGACGTCGATATCGGCTGGACCTGCGCCGGCTGCTTGCCATAATTCACCGGCAAAGGTGCTGATGCCGGTCTGCAATCCGTCGCCTTCCTGGTTGTCGTAGTTGAAGCTGTTGCGGATGGCGCGCACTTGCACCGGGGCGCGCCCGCGCGGGCAGCGGTCGGGATGGGCGATGATGATGGCCTGGGCGCCGGCGACGACCGGCACGCAGTCGTAGCGCGTGAGCGGGTCGGCCACCATCGGCGCGGCGAGATATTCCTCCATGGTCAGCGGCTCGCGGTAGACCGCGAACGGGTTCTTCGCCGCCCAAGCGCGCTGCGCGATCGCCATATGGCCGTAGTCGGACTTCTGCAGTCCGTATTTGTTCATCTGCCTTGTGGTCACCAGCGAATAGACGCCGTTGGGCCCGCCATGGCCGAGCGGCGCGAGATTGTCGCGCGTGGCGATGTTGTAGTTCGCGGCGATCTTGGCGTAGCCGCCAAGCCCGGTGGCGTCGCCGGCCACAACCAGGATCGGCGACGCCGCGCCGGTCTCGACCCCGCGCAGCGCGTGGCCAAGCATGTTCATCGACGACGAGCCGCCGTTGGTGTCCTGCAACAGCCAGCGCAGCGATAGGCCAAGGCGCCAGGCGAGATCGACGGCGGTATCGGGTGCCAGCGAGAACGACGTCACCGCCATGCCCTGAATCTCGCTGGCGTCGATCTGCGCATCCTGCAATGCCGCAACGACCGCGTCACGAATGAAGGTGTGGGTCGACTGTCCGGATTGTGGACGCCGCACATAGGCCGACTGCCCAACGCCGATAATGGCCGCGTTCATGGACATCGCAATTCCGGATGGCTGGGCGTCACTGCGAATGTTGTAGTCGGCATCACATCACGTTAGCATTTCCGCACCGTGACGCCAGCCCTGCACAAAGTGACACCATGATTCGCGCAGCTATCATCGGATTGGGGCGTTGGGGACGCTCGCTGGTGAATTCGGTGCAGGACAGCCCCGACATTCGCTTTGTCGTCGGTCACACGCGTACGCGCGCCAAGGTGGAAGATTTTTGCCAGGGCAAAGGCCTGCAACTCGCCGATGATTTCGGCGCGATCCTGGCCGACCCCAATATCGACGCCGTCGTGCTCGCCACGCCGCACAGCCAGCACGCCGAGCAGATCAAGCTGGCGGCGGCGGCGGGCAAGCACATTCTGGTGGAAAAGCCGATCACGCTCGATCACGCGAGCGCGCAGGCCGCGGTCGAGGCGGCGCAGCAAGCGGGCGTCATACTTGCGGTCGGCTATTGCCGCCGCTTCCACCCGTCATTCGGCGAGCTGCGGCAGCGGCTGCGCGACGGAAGGCTCGGCAAGATCGTCGGCATGGTAGCGCAGCATACGACCAGCACGTCGACATTCATTCCGCCGGAAAACTGGCGCGCCGATCCCGACGAGGCGCCGGCCGGCGCCATGACAGCCGTCGGCTTGCACGCGCTCGACCTGATGATCGAATTCGCCGGACGCGTTCATTCCGTGCAATGCATCACCGCGCGGCACGGCGACGGCCCATCCGACGACACCACGACCGTCCTGATGCGATTTGCCGGCGGCGTCACCGGCACGATCTTCTGCTCGGTCTCAACCGCCACCAATTTCAGCTTCACCGCCTATGGCTCGATGGGCCTAGCGGAAGTCCACGGCGCAGCCCTGCAGCATTTCCGCTTCGTGCCGGTGTCAAAACAGGCGCCGACCGGGCCGGTGCTCGCGCCGCCGGACCAAGTCATCGATCATAGCGGATTTAACATGCTCAAAGCCGAGCTGGTCGAATTCGCCCACTGCATCCGCGACAAGCGGGCCTATCCGATCGGCATCGACGACGTCCTGCACGGCATGGCGGTGTTCGACGCTGCTGTGCAGTCGGCCAAGACCGGCGGCATCGTCGAACTCGCTACGCATTAGACCGCCCGCTCGTGCGAAAGCGGGCGACCACAGGCCGCATTATTTATTTTTGATTTTTAGGCCGGCCTTGTCGATGACTTCCTTGTACATCGGCACTTCTCGGGCGATCCGAACTTTGAACGCCTCGGGACCTTCGGCCACCACCGGCAGGCCGAGTTTTGCGTATTTTTTCTGCATTTCGGGATCCGCGAGAATCTTGCCGAGTTCCTTCGCCAGCCGTTCGATGATCGGCTTCGGCGTGCCGGCCGGCGCATAGAGACCCTGGAAGGTGTCGGATTCGGCATCCTTGATGCCGAGCTCATCGAGCGTCGGCACATTCGGCAGGTCGGGCCAGCGTTTCTTCGACGTTACGGCAATCGGCCGCACCTTGCCGCTGCTCAACAGGCCGGTGAGCGAGCCGTAATTGGCAACGTAAAAGTCGACCAGGCCGCCGAGCACGGCGGTATTGGCAGGACCCGCGCCGGCATAGGGAATATGCGTCATTTGCAGTCCGGCCTTGATCTTGAGCAATTCACCGGCGAGTTGCGGCGTCGTGCCGATGCCTGGGCTCGTCCAGTTCATTTTGCCCGGATTGGCCTTCGCCTGCGCGATCAGTTCTTTCATCGACTGAATCTTGGATTGCGACGGAACGACGAAGACGTTCGGCGACGCACCGATCACCATGATCGGCGTGAAATCTTTGAATGGGTCGTAAGGCACGTGCTCGTAGAGGCTCGGATTGACCACGAAGGCGCTGGAACAACCCAGCAGCGTGTAGCCGTCCGGCGTCGCGCGGGCGACCACGCCGGTGCCGATCGAGCCGCCGGCGCCGCCGCGATTTTCGATGATTACCGTCTGGCCCAATGCTTTGCCGAGTTCCACATGGAACAATCGCATCGCGAGGTCGGTGCCGCCGCCGGCCGGGAAGCAGGCGACGATCGTCACGGGGTGGTCGGGATATTCAGCGCGTGCGTTGCCGGGCGACAGCGTGGCGAAGGCCGCGACGGCAAAAAGCGCCGTCAGAAGCCGCGACGATCGAACGGCACAAAGCGCCGCGAAGAGTGTGGACATAGGTTTTCCTCCTGCAAGGTGTTGCCTGTTTGTTATGTCGTCTTGTGACGATCTTGATCGGCTTTGCCGCTTTAGCGTTTCATTATGCTGCCTTCCGCTTGGCCGACAGACGGTCGACTTCCGCCATTTCGGCGTCGCTCAACCGCCAACCGATTGCCATTGCGTTTTGATGCACTTGCTCCGGCGCGCTTGCCCCCGCTATCACACAGCCGATAAGGGGCTTTGACAACAGCCAGCCGAAGGCCAGCTCGATCAGCGAGCGGTTGCGCTCGGCGCAGAACGCACGCAGCTTCTCGACGATGTGAAAATTCTCGTCGTTGTAGAAGCGGTCCGCGTAGCGTTTGTGGGTCATGCGCGAGCCCGCCGGGGCCGGCGCTCCGGCCGTGTATTTTCCCGTCAACATACCGCTGGCCAGTGGAAAATATGGGATCAGCGCCAGCCGCTGCGCCTGCATCGCCGGGATGAGATCGGTTTCGATCTGCCGCGACAACAAGTTGTATTGATCCTGGGCCACGATAAAACGGTGCAGGCCGTTCTCGCGCGCGATGCGTTGCGACTCCGCGAGTTGCGCCGCCGTCATATTCGAACAGCCGATGTAGCGCACCTTGCCCTGCGCGATCAGCGCGTCGAGCGCGCGCAGTGTTTCCTCGAGCGGCGTCGCCGGATCGGGCCGGTGGTAATAATAGAGATCGATCCAGTCGGTCTTCAGACGCTTCAGGCTCGCCTCGATTGCGCTCGCGACATAACGCGCCGAGCCGCCTTTGCGCTTGCCTTCGTCGTCCATGGCGACGCCGAACTTGCTGACCAGAAAGATATCCTTGCGCCGCGGGCCGAGCACTTCGCCGAGGATCGTTTCCGATCCGCCGCGCAGGCCGTAAACGTCGGCGGTGTCGAAGAAGTTGATGCCGGCATCGAGCGCCGCGGCGACGATGTTGCGCGCCGCCGGCAGGTCGGTGCGCACGCCGAAATTATTGCAGCCGAGCCCGAGCGCGGACACGCGGACATCCGTCGTGCCGAGCGGGCGATCAAGCATGGGCGCCCTCACCCAGCACGCTCTTGGCATAACCGCCAAGAATGAGGTCGCGCGCCGCCGGGTCGATCGACGCCGCGCGCACGCGGGCGACGCAATCGAGGTTGCCCATGTCGAACGGATAGTCGCTGCCGAGCAGCACGCGGTCGGCGCCGGCCTCTTTGACGAGGAATTCGAGGACCGACGTCTTGTGCAGGATCGTGTCGTAATAAAGCCGGCCGATGGACGCAGCCGGACCGTTCGGCAGGTTCACTTTGGCTTCCGGGCGGACCTCGTAAGCGTGCTGAAAGCGGCCGGCCTGATAGGGCACGAAGCCGCCGCCGTGCGATAGGCAGATTTTCAGACGCGGATGCCGTTCCAGCACGCCGCCGAACACCAGACTGGCGGCCGCGATCGTCGTATCGAACGGCAGCCAGACGAAGTTTTTCATGTAGTAGGACGCGAGCCGTTCGCCGACGCCGCCGCCGTGCGGATGGATGAAGAGGAATGCACCGAGCTCTTCCGCCGCGGCCCAGAACGGCTCGAGCGCGGGATCGTCGAGATTGCGGCCGTCGACGTTGGTGCCGATCATGGCGCCGCGCAGCCCAAGCTGCGTCATCGCGCGGCGCAATTCACTGGCCGCCTGCTCCGGCGCCTGCAACGGCACACTGCCAAGGCCAATAAAGCGATCGGGCTGGCGCTTGACCACCGCGGCGATCTCCTCGTTCTGGATCGCGGCGCAGGTGAGCGCCAGCGCCGGCTCCTGATGGTAGAAGAAGGTGAACACGGTCGGCGACAGAACTTGCACGTCGACGCCGTTTGCATCCATGTCGCGCAAGCGCAGGCCGACGTCCCAGATTTCGGTCGGCATCGGATCCTGCACAACGCGGCCGTCGATCTCGAGCGTCGTTTTCGCCGTGCCTAGGCCCTTGAGCACCGGCGCGACTTTCGGCGATTCCTTGGTGAGAAGACGCATCGCCTCTTCGGTGAGGATATGCGTGTGGGAATCGACTGTACGGGTTTTCGACATCGGCGCTCCGGGTTACATCGCCATGGCCGCGACACCGCCGACGCGCTCGGCGCAGATATCGGCGGCGATCTTCTCGGCCAGCATGATGGTGGGGATATTGGTGTTGCCGCGAGTGATCGCCGGCATGATCGATGCGTCGACCACGCGTAGCCCGCCGATGCCGCGAACGCGGCCTTGCGTGTCGACGACGGCCGCGGGATCGTCGGCTCCGCCTATGCGGCAGGTGCCGCAGACATGGAACGTCCCGGCCACGTTGTTGCGGACGTGCTCTGCAAGCGCGGCGTCGTCATCGGCGAGCGCTGCGAGATCGACGCGGCGGTCGGTCAATTGGCCAAAGACGATACCGGCCAGCGCCGGGGCGATGTCGAGCGCACCCGCGACGATCGCGGCCTTGATCGCATTGGCGCGATTGAGCTGATTGAGCCGACGGATCTTGTCGGTGAAGCGCACCGGGAATACGGTGGTGCACAGCGCGCGCACCGGCTCGCTGGACGCCAGCGCGATCATGCGGCGGAAGCCGTCCATCAGACGACGCAGGTCGATTTCCTCGCCCGCGAAATTGAATTCGATGCGCGGCGGCTGCGCCGCCTCCGCCGACGCCAGCGTCACGCAGCCGCGCGAGGCCGGCTTGAAGATCGCCGCATAGAAATTGGCGATTTGCGAGCCGAGCGCACTCCACGACGACTTGCTGTGACCGGCAATGAACATGTCGCTCGGCACTGCTGCGGACAAACCGGAGGAATAGCGCAGGCAGGTTATCGGATGCGGCCGCAGTGACTTCAACTGGCGCGCGCCGCGCCGCAAATGCGCGCCCAGGAAGACGATCGGATGGTTCTGCAGATTGCGACCGACGCCGGGCAGATCGGCCAGCACGTCGATGCCGAGCGCGCGCAGCTCCGCCGCCGGACCGATGCCGGCGCGCAGCAGGAAGGCCGGCGAATGAATGGCGCCGGCGCAAATGACGATTTCACCGCCTTGGATATCGCGGCGGGCGCCGTCGGTGACCACCGAAACGCCAGTGGCGCGGCGGCCATCGAAAAGGAGCCCGGTGACGGTCGCCCCCGTCATGATCGAGAGATTCTTGCGCGCGCGCACGCCCGCGTTGAGGTAGCTCATCGCGCTCGACGCGCGCCGCGTCGGCGTATTGCTCATCGGCAGCGAGCCGTGGCCGTCGCGGAAATCCGTGTTCATGTCGGCGATGTGTGGCATCTGGCGCTCGCGCGCGTAGCGATCGATGGCGCGGGTGAGCGGCGGCCATTGCTCGGCCGGCGTGCGGCGGATGGGAACGGGACCGCTGTCACCATGCAGGTCGCCGTGGAAGTCGGTGTCGGTCTCGAGCTTGCGGAAATACGGCAGGACCTCGTTCCAGCCCCAGCCGGCGGCGCCCTGTTCGGCCCAGCCGTCGTAATCGTCGGGGGTGCCGCGCAATGCGACCATTCCCATCACGGAGGAGCCGCCGCCCATGATGCGCCCCTGGTCGAAGGCGGTTAGCGGGGATGTCTCGCGCGTGCGCCAATGGGCCTTCAGGCCCGGCCACATATAGGACTTGTTGTAATAGGACGACGCAAATGTATCGAGCACATCGGCGGGCTCGTGACCGGGCGCGGTATCGCGTCCTGCCTCGATCAACAGCACCGAGCGCGTTGACTGTGCCGACAGTCGGTTGGCCAGAACGCAACCGGCCGAGCCGCCGCCGATAATGATCGTGTCAAACACAGTCACGCAAAACGCCTTCCAGTGCCGGGGTGGCTGATAGCCTTGGCCGATTTTCGTCGCGGCGCGGTGTTCAGGTGTTCATTGTTTGGCGAGGCCGAGGATCTGGCGCGCCTCCTTCGGCGTTGCGACATCACGGCCCAGCCCTTGCGCGATCTTCACCATCCGCTCCACCAGAACCGCGTTGTTCTTGGCGAGTTCACCCGGCGCGATGTACGGATTGTCCTCGTAGCCGACGCGGACATGGCCGCCGAGCGAGACGGCGAGCGAAAGCAGATCCCATTGTTTCTGCGGGCTCATCACGCTCACATTCCAGATACAGTTCTTGGGCAGGTGATCGACCATGTAGATGAGGGCTTTTTCGGTTGGCGGCGTCCAAGTGCCGCCCGGCCAGCCGAGGAATAGCGTGGTGTAAGCTTTCTCCTTCAGATAGCCGCCGTGCTTGCGGACGAATTCGAGATTCCAGAACGCGCCGGTGGTGAAGCACTCGACTTCGAGCTTCACCTTGTGCTCGTCGGCGGCCTTGGCATAGGCGAGCAGTTCCTCTACCGGGTGGATTGCCATCATGCGCTTGGGTGGGAACTGCGGATCGGGATTGAAGTATTCGTCATGGGCGTTGAAGGCGACCGCCATCATGTCGGGGCCTAGCCCCATCAGCTTCACCTTCTCCTCGATGCGCGCGCTGGCGACACCGAACTGCATGACCGGGCTGCTGCGCGACATGATCGCGTCGTTGAGCCGCTTCCAGCCTTCCTGATTCATGCGCGACACCTGGCGGCCGTCGGCCTGCATGGTTTCTTCAAGCGTGCGAATGCCGTGGATGTGAGCGATCGCCGCGCCGGCGCTGATGCCGTCCAAATACTGCTGCGCCACGCCTTCGATGTCTTCCTGCGGCGGGCAATGATGATTGATCGGATAGGAGGTTCGCGAGTCGCAAGCGACAGTAATGATCAGCTTTTCCATGATGGCTCCGGCTTCGCCTTCTGTGATGGTAGTTCGACTACAGCAGGTGGTGGGATATGACTTCGGCGGTGTGACGCACCAGCTCTTGTTGCTTGATCAGCGGCTCGAGGTCGCGGCCGCTCACGCCGATGGCGCCGATCGGCCGGTGGTTCGCGTCGAAAATCGGCGCGGCGACGCAGCTGGAGCCAAGCGCGTGCTCGGCACGGTCGATCGCGTAGCCGCGTGCACGCGTCTCTGCGAGTTCCTTCGTGAAGGCGGCGTGGCCAGTGATGGTGGTCGGCGTGAACGCGATAAGCGGCTTACGGCTCAGAAGCGCGTGAACTTCCGTCTCCGACTGGAACGCGAGGATGGCTTTGCCGAGCGACGAGCAATGCGCCGGCGCGCTCTTGCCAAACCGGGAATAGATGGTGGGGAGCGCAGGCTTCTCGACGCCGGCAACGTACATCACGCGATCGCGATAAAGGATTCCGAGATTGGCGCGCTCGCCGGTTTGCTGCGCGAGCGACTGAAGATGCGGCAGCGCCGCGACCCGCATCCTGTTGCGGTCGAGCAGACTCGACGCCAACGGCAGCACGGCAAACCCTACCGACAGTCGTCCGTCGGCCGGGTCTTGCGTGAGATATCCGGACGCCACCAGCGTCTGCACGAAACGATACGCGGTCGGCCGCGCAATGCCGGCATTGATCGCCACCTCGGCCACCGTCAGCGGCCGGTCTGCGTTGGCGACCGCGTTGAGCACGGTCAGCGCCTTGCGCAGACTCTTGACGGCCGAACGATCCGGGTCGTCCGCCGTGTCGGAAAGGTCGAGTTGAACAAGCTTTGTACGAGCCAATTTACTGTGTCCGCATAGTGGACAATATGTTCAAATAGCATTGGACATTTCTTCAATGCGGTCAAGTTGGCCGCGGTGATCACGGAACGCAATTCGCACAGACATTCTGCCCGCGTCGTCAATCAGCACATTAGGTTTTGCAAAGCGGTCC
The DNA here is from genome assembly GCA_963749625.1 of uncultured Alphaproteobacteria bacterium. Classification (GTDB taxonomy): domain Bacteria; phylum Pseudomonadota; class Alphaproteobacteria; order Rhizobiales; family Xanthobacteraceae; genus Pseudolabrys. The sequence goes on from CAVVNY010000014.1 coordinate 104,205, forward strand.
CGTGCCGACCAATGATTTGTTAAAAAGCAAATCGAAGTCACACTTAAGTCAAATGATAGAGCGATATAAGTAAAGCGTGCCTGTTGTACGAAATGCGTAAGTATTCTTGATCAACGTCAAAGCATTTATTACAGGTGAAATGTTAGCGAGGAAGCAATGTCTCTGCGCTATTCCTCCAGCTCTTCTCATTTCCTCGGGCTCGCTACCCGCGCGCTGCCGTGGCTGGCGGGCGTGACGGCGGTCGCCTTCGCCGTCGGACTGGCTCGGGCTTTCCATGCACCCGACGATTTCCAACAAGGCGCCACCGTGCAGCTCATGTTCCTGCACGTTCCGTCCGCCTGGTTGATCACACTGATCTGGGGCGTAATGAGCCTTGCCGCCATCGTGACGCTAGTTTGGCGGCATCCGCTGGCCGACATCGCGGCAAAAACCGCGGCGCCGCTCGGCGCCGCCTTCACATTTCTATGCCTGGTCACCGGCTCGCTCTGGGAACGGCCGATGCTGGGAACCTATTGGGTGTGGGATGCCCGGCAAACGTCCGTGCTGGTGCTGTTTCTGATGTATCTCGGCCTGATCGTGCTCTACTGGACCGAGGAGCATCTCGCACGCATCGCGCGGCTGGCGGCGATCCTGATCCTTGCCGGGGCGACCATGCTGCCGGTCATCCGCTTTTCAGTCGTATGGTGGAACACCCTGCATCAATCGGCCGCGCTGGGCGGCATGGCTGCGCCGGCGTTTCATCCCTTCATTCTCATGCCCCTGCTGACGATGGCGCTGGCGTTTCTCCTCCTGTTCGCGACGCTGCATGTGGCGGCGATGCGCAACGAGATTCTGCGCCAGCGCGTAAGGGCGCTGCAGATGAAGCAAGCCGCACAAGGTCAAACCGCAAATCAGGGCGTACAATAATGTATTCAAACCGGGTCTGTCAGAAGCTGCATGACGAGCATATGGCGACGCTAGCGTTGCTAGAGCGATTAGAGCGGTTTGTCGCCAACAACAAGCCGCCCGAGGCAAACGATGCCGGCGTGAGGTCGCTGCTGATCGATCTTGCCGTGGCCTTCGAGACCGAGATCTGGCGCCACTTCGCTTTCGAGGAGAAATATCTGTTCGACTATTTTGCGCAATCCGGCGACACGGAAATGGCGCGGCTTCTCACAACCGAACACCAGCAAATCCGGGACATCGGCGAGCGCGTCGTCGCCATAGCGCGGGCCGCGGCGTCATCCGGTTTTTCGCCGCCGGCATGGAGCGAATTCCGCCAGGATGCCCGGCAGCTTGCCGAGCAATTAGCGACGCACGCGCAAAAGGAAGAGGGCGTTCTTATCCCACTTCTGCAAGACAGCATGGAGAGCGAAACCGAAGAACAGCTTTATATGGACTATGTGATGGACGCGGAGAATATTTAGGCGCCGCGTGCCGCCGCCGATCGGTTGCCGATTTTGAGTGCCGGGAACGGTTGGTTTGGCTTGCCCCTTTCCAGCCGTTGCCACACGGGGAGCCCCAGCCTAGCGCTGGGGTTTCTTCTTTCAGGGTCCTAGCGCGTGCTGTTGGATGGCGCTATCAAAATCAGCATGCCGCGCTATTCTTCCGCGAGAACTCTCCGCCCGGGGCAAGTTCGCGCATTTTAGTCAGATGCGCCGCATCAACGCTTACTTCCTCTCTTCAGACATTCGGCCATGGCAGCAAACGACAGCAAAAAACCATTCCGCCTTGAAGAGGCGACGATATCGTCACTGCATGACGCCATTCGATCGGGCCAAACGACATGCGTTGCCGTGGTCGAACACTATATCGCGCGGGCCCGGGCCTATAACGGCGTCGCCAGCATGCTGGTCACCGCGGACGGTGCATCGGTCCCGGCGGCGGCCGGCACAGTACGGGCGCAGGCGCCACTCCGCTTTCCGACAGAAACCGTCAAAGCCTCGGATGTCCTGCCCGATCTCGACAAGTATCGTGGACCTCCGCTCGAATTCGGCCGCATGGAGCCGACCGCTTCGGACCCCGCCGTTTCCCAACAATATGGAATGCTCTTGGGGATGCGCGATGCCGGGCAGGTCAATGCGCTGGCGACGCTCAACATCCGCGGTGAACGCTCGGTCACCTGCAAGGGCGATTTCGACCGCCATCCCTCGCTCGGTCCGCTGCCGAAGGGCGCTCCGCCGATTTGCGAGTATTTCCGGCACCTTCCGGATGCGCTGGAACGCGCGGCGGAACTGGACAAGACTTACGGACACGAGCCCGATCTGGTGAAAATGCCGATGTATGGCGTCGTGTTCTCGTTCAAGGATTCGTTCGACACCAAGGACATGCGCTCGACCGGGGGCGGCGATGCCGCCTACGACGCCGATTTTGCGCCGCGCGACCATCTGCTTGTCGAGCAACTACGCAACAAGGGCGCCATCATTTTCGCCAAAGCCGTCTGCACCGAATACAACGGGCGCGCCGGAAATCCCGGCGGGCGACACGCGCCTGAGAAAGTACTGCCCTCGACCATCGGCTACCAGCGAAGCTCCTGGGGTGGCAATCCATCGAACCCTTACGATACGACGCGTTCGGCTTCGCTCGGATCGAGTTCAGGGTCTGCGCTCTCCGTGAGCGTCAATCTGGTCATGGCGAGCTTGGGCGAGGAAACCCGCGCCTCCTGCCGCGGCCCTTCCAACCACAACGCCGTCGCGCTAATCCTGCCGCATAAGGCGATGCTGGGCTTCGACGGCGGCGCGATCGGCGCCGACATCTATTGCGACCGCAGCGGCATTCATTGCTGCACCATCGGCGACTGCGCCAAAGTGCTCGATGCGCTGAAGGACCCCGAGAACGGATATTACGATCCTCGCGATCCGTTCACCACGGTCCCCCGTTCCTCGGTGCTCAACACGCCTTATGCGGATCACGCAGGGCGGCCCGGTCACGCCGGATCGCTTGCCGGCATGCGGCTTGGCATTGTGCGCGAATCGATGGTTCACCGGCCGGAATCGAAAACCGAACAACCTATCGTGCAAGCCGCCGCGCGCGAGATCAAAATGGTTCTCGGCGAGCATCTCGGCGCGAAGCTGGTCGAGTTGAAAGACCCGTTATGGACGCCCGATCCGGATATCGAGCCGATGACTATCGACTACCGCCAGGCCCTGGCCCGACTGGTTCCGATTTTCATGCCGGAAGTGCTGTTCCGCTTGACCGGCAAAGGTGAGCCGTTGTTTGCGGAATTTGCCGCCGCGATCGTGCCCACCGAATTCATGCCGGGCAAGTTCTTCGGATCCGGCAAGATGCAGCCGATCGACTACATGGTCGCCATAGCCGAGGGCGCCATTCCGTCGCCGTCCAATCTGGATCTCGCCACGATCCAGCAGCAAGAACTGGCCATGACCTTCCGCTTCCATATCTCGCAATATCTCTCGCGGCGGGCGACGGATTGGGCCGCCAAGGGTTACCGTGAGACACTGAACAATTGGGCGGCGCTCAACGCACGCTCGAAATTCTGGGGCGACGATCAACGCGCCGCGTTCAAAAACTGGGAAGAGGTCGCCGATCCGCGCAACCCGCTCGGCCAGAGGCAAGGCGTGACCGAGCGCATCATGCTGCGCGAACTCCTGCGCCGCGCCGACATGATGGTCATCCTCGAAAACAAGCTGGATGCCCTGGTGCGGCTGCATACGCCCTTCCCGCCCGCCGTGATCGGCGGCGCCGGCCAGCCCGGGCTTGTTCATAATCTCACCCTCGAGTCGCTGAGCGGCCCCAATGCCGGTCTGACCGAGGTCCTCATACCGGCCGGCTATGTCACGACCGCTTACGACCCGGTCTACAGACTGAGTTCCGATGGAATGCGCTACGAGTGGACGCCCTCGGGTGTTCCCACCCGCATCCCGGAACCGGGACTGCCGTTCTCGCTCGTGTTTCGCGCCGAGCCAGGCAAGGAAGACGTCCTGCTGCAAATCGCGTCGGCCTACGAAGACGCGAGCCGGCGGCGAATTCCGCCGTCCGCGTTTCCGCCGCTTTAGCGGTTCTCAAGATACTTGGGCAACTATTCACGTGCTTCGTCGCCGGCTTATGACGCCAGGCTTGCCGCCAAAGTCTAATTGCCGGGGGCGATCTACGTGGCGGCTCCAACGAATGCTTTGATCTTGAGCCGTAATTCTTGCATTTATTGTTGGCAACTTTGCTTTACTCATATTGCCGTGCAGATTGACCTAAGAACGACGTTGGTTTGATATTTATCAAGTAATAGACAACGCAGCGGCGCTAAATTCCGAACATTTCGCGCGCGTTCCCGCGTTTTGGAGAATACCATGCGCCAATCCGATTGGAAAATTATCCGCGCACTACCGCTGTTTCGCGACATGAGCGAAGAGAATTTCGAGACGCTGGTCGGCGCGGCATTTCTCCAGCGGTTCCCGCTGCACACGACGCTGATCAACGAAGGCGACTTGCCGGACTTTCTGCATATCGTGGTCGACGGCTCGGTCGAAATGTTCAGCGCGCATAACGGGCACGAGACCACGATCGAGATCATGCGGCCGGTCACGACGTTCATTCTGGCGGCGGTGATCCGCGACGCGGTCTATCTCAAATCGGCGCGCACGCTTTCGCCAGCGCAGATCCTCATGATTCCGGCGCAGACCGTGCGCGACGTGTTCGGACGCGATGCCGAATTCGCGCGCGCCATCGTCAATGAGTTGGCCGAACGCTACCGCGCCGTCGTGCTTTCGTTGAAAAACGAGAAACTACGCACCAGCGCCGAGCGCTTGGCCAACTGGATTCTGAAAACCGACCACCAGCAGGGCGATCATCGGCGCGTCGAATTGATGTTCGACAAGCGCACGCTGGCCTCGCGCTTGGGGATGACGCCGGAGAATCTGTCGCGCAATCTGGCGCTGCTGGCGAAATACGGCGTGAAAAGCTCCGGACGCGATATTTTGATCGAGGATCGTTCCACGCTGGAGCGCTTCGCCAAGCCCAACGCGCTGATTGACGGCTGAGGTTGAGCTGAGCGGCCGGCTTCGTCGGCAAGCTACGATTGCCTATCCGGATCGAGCCATAAGCGGGCCAAATCGCCGTCTATGACGGGATGATCGGCAGCAGCAGGTAGGGCTCTTTGCCCGCCGCAAAATGCAACCGGTTCTTACCGCCGAAGATCGCCGGCGGCCGGTCCTGCGGATCGTCGTGCAGCAGGTTGCCGGTGCCGCGCATCGGATAGGGCGCGTTGGCAAAGCCGCGGTCGCCCAGACCGTGGTCGAAGTCCTTGCCGCGCACGTTGAGCACGAAGCGATAGCCCGGCGGCACCACGATCGAGGTCGGCAAGATCTCGATATCGAGATCGACCGGTTCGCCCGGCGTCAGCGGCCAGCTTTCATCGTGCGGATGGTACGGCCGATACGGCAGGCTGCGCTTGGCATCGAGCTTGCGCTGCGAGGCGCGCAGCCAGCCGAGGCCGATCGGAACGCAAGGATCGTTGGAGCCGACGAATAGCACCTCCTTGCCGTCCCTATCGAACAGCCGCAGCGCGAGGAAGAGGTCGGCGTCGGTCGTGTCCGACGAGACAAAGAGCTTGGCCGCCACCGGCCCGGTGATTTCCATCTCTTGCGCCTGCGGCGGCAGCGCGAAGCTGACGCCGTCGCCGGTGGTTTCGTATTCGATGGCAGAGCCTGACTTCGGCTCGCGGCCCAGCGTGCGGCTCGCGGGGTCGAGGTAGAACTTGGTCCACTGCGTGCGCGCCAGCGGCCATTCCTGCTCATCCCGCACGACAAATTTCTCGCCGGGATGACGCACATGGAGCTGCACCGGCGGCTGCTTGTCCCAGCCGGTGCTCTCGCCCTTGAGGAAATGGCCGAAGAAACGCTTCTGCAAAGCCTCGCCGTCCGGGCGATAGAACGGCGAGAAATGCGAGTCGCCGTGCACCTGCAGCCACTTCTGCTTGGAGGCGGCGGCGAGATAACCCTCGAAATTGCCGCGCGGATGCAAGCCGATGCCGCCCCAGTTCGCCGCCGACAGCAGCGGCACCGTGATCTTGTCGAATTGGGGCGAGCGCTCGCGATAATACGTGCCGTCGAGCGGCCGCCTGAGAACCTCCGGACCGGGATCGATGCGGTTCTTGGTCAGCACGTCGTCCGGCAGCGTCGCCGGTCCGGCGACCAGTTCGCCGGTGACCCAGCTACGCGCGCCGCGTTCGCCGTAGCCGTATTGCCGCCCGACCAAAGTGCGGTTGAACCAGGTCGAGAGAAACGTCGAAAGAATGCCGCCGTGCCGCGACAGGTCGCGATAGTAATCCGCGGCACCCTCCCATACGCAAATCGCCGCCAGATGAGGCGGCTGCAGCGAGGCGACGTACCATTGGTTCATCGCGTAGTAGGAAATGCCGTTGAGCCCGACCTTGCCGTTGCACCAAGGCTGCGCTGCCGCCCATTCGATGCAATCGTGGTAATCCTTGCGCTCGCGCGGCGACCAGACTTCCATCACGCCCGGCGAATGACCGGCGCCGCGGCTGTCGACGCGAATACAGATATAGCCGTCCGGCACCCACTTCTCCGGATCGACCACCTCCCAGTTCTGATATTTATTGGAGGAACCCTCGGCGATCTCGGGATATTTGCCGACCATGTTGTCCCAGCTGCCCTTGTAGAATTTGTCCTGGAACGCCAGGCCCTTGCCATAAGGCCCCAAGGTCATGATGACGGGATAGCGTCCTTCGGCGAGCGGGCGAAACACGTCGGCGCGCAGGACGACGCCGTCATCCATCGGGATCGCCACGTCCCAATCGATACGCATGCCGTCGGCGGCCTCGCTCCTCGTTTGTTGCCCACTCTGAAGTTTTTCCATGACGCCCTTCCGGTACCCGAACCCATATCCCAAATGGTCAGCGCTCAGGGACGGTGACGCGCGTTTTCATTGCGAGGCGCACGCCAAGTCCCTGAAGCCTCGTTGCTGACCGGTCGCTACTGATTGACCTTAATGTTGTTGTCGTTGATCACCTGGCCCCAGCGCGCGATTTCGCTCTTGAGAATCGCCCTTCCCGCCGCCGGCGAGCGCTGGTCTTTCGGATAGGCGGATACGCCTTCCGCCGCCCATTGCTTGAGGATTGCGGGATTGGTCACGACGGCTTCTTCCAGCGCCGCATTCAACGTCTTCATGACGGCGTCCGGCATCCCGGCCGGCGCGAACATCGCCTCCCAGAATTGGATGTTGAACTTAGGTCCAAACATTTTCACAAAGCTGTCGGCTTGCGGGAATTCCGGCATCTTGCTTTCCTGCGTGACGCCGAAGGCCTTCAATTTCCCGGCGGTGACGAACGGCCCGACCTGCTGCGGCGTGCCGAATGAAAGATCGACATGGTCGCCCATGACATCGGTCAGCATGGGGGCCCCGCCGCGGTAGGGAATGATGTCGATCGGTACCTTGGCCTCTTGCGCCAACAGCGCGGTGGCGAGGTGGCCGGTCGAGCCGAAGCCCGGGATCGCCGCCTTCATCCGTTGTTTTTTCATCAGCGCCATCAGGTCCGCGAGCGAGTTCACACTCAGCGTCTTGCGGCCGACCAGAACCAGCGGGTTGCGATAGATGAACATGACCGGCGCCAAGTCCTTTTCCGTATCGTACGGAAGATTCTTGAACAGCGTGGCGTTGGCGGAAATCTGCAGATTGTGAACGAGCAGCGTGTAGCCGTCTGGCGCCGCGTGAACGACTTTGTTGGTGCCGGTGATCGTGCTGCCGCCGGTCACGTTCTCGACGACGAAATTCTGCTTGAGCTTCACCGCCAGCGCGGTCGCGATCTGGCGTGCGAGCTGATCGACCGGCCCGCCGGCCGAGTACGGCACGATGATGGTGACGGTGCGGTTGGGATAGGGCTGCGCCGATACTGGCGCAACGGCAACGGCAAGGCCGAGCACGGCTAGTGCAGCAATCACGAGTCGCTTCATTGGGGATCCTCTCTCTGCATTGTTCTGTTTTTTGCAAGCCTATACCTTATGAAGGACGGCTAACAACAATTCGCAGAGAATGGCTGCCCGGCAATTGCTGCGATTGCCGTTGCAATGTCCACACCGTGGACAATCCAGCCGACTCCAAATTGAAAGATAAAAAGAAAAGTACCTTTGAGCGTAGGCACGGCCGGCCGATGAGATCGGAGTCGGCGAAGTGATCCGCAGCCACGCGCACGATCAGGCTTTGGTGGAATACTTCCGCGCAGACGGTGGAGCTTGCAATTTGTCGCCGCGCGGCCGCCTGCGCGGCATGCTGGATGCCGCCAAGGGCGCGTTTACCAGCAGCTCAATCTCTACCCGATGGCGGACTGTCGCGCCGGGTCCAGCCTATCCGCGCCTGAGCGCCCCCATCGAAAGCGGCAACGCAGCTCCGAACGCTTGGCGTTAGCGAGATGCACGGTTCGCACTGAGTAATGCGCGCGGGCGACTGGATTTCATCCGGCCTTCGAGCGGTCAACCAGCAACGCGCTCCGTCTCGCCCCGCATCTCGGCGGCGGCGTCGAGAACGGCTCGGATGACCTTGTCGTAGCCGGTGCAGCGGCAGAGATTCCCCGCCAGCCAGTAGCGCGTCTCGGTTTCCGTCGGATTCGGATTGCGGTCCAGCAAGGCCTTGGCCGCGATCAGCAGACCAGGCGTGCAGAAGCCGCACTGCAGCGCCGCGTGCTCGAGGAATTTTCGCTGCAGCGGGTGGAGATCATCGGCCTGCGCCATCCCCTCGATGGTCTCAATCGAATGCCCTTCCGCCTCAACCGCGAGCATAAGGCATGAACAGACGAGCCGACCGTCGAGCATCACGCTGCAGGCACCGCAATCGCCCGAGCTGCAGCCCTCTTTGCTGCCGGTCATGTGGAGCTCATCACGCAGCACGTCCAGCAGAGTCTGCTGCGCTTCGCACAGAAACTCGGTGGGCTCGCCGTTGATCGTAGTCGTTACGTGGTACTTGCTCATCGGCGTTCTCCCGCGCGCTGAAAGGCGATGGCGGCTACCCGGCGCGCCATAACGCCGGCGACTTTGGTTCGGTATTCGATCGTACCGCGCTTATCGTCGATCGGTTTGCAGGCACGCTGGACCAGCTGGTCAAGCGAGGCGAGCGTCGCGTCGTCGCACTTGTGCCCGATCAAAGCAGCCGCTGCCTCGGGAACCAGGATCGCGGTCGGCGCCACGGCACCGAGCACCACCCGCGCGTCGGTGCAAACGCCGCCGGCGTCGAGGGTCACGCTGATCCCGACGCCGACCACGGCAATGTCCATTTCAGTTCGCGGAATGAAGCGCAGGTAGGCGTCCGCCGAGCGCGGCGGGCGCTTGGGCAGGTGAAACTCGACAATAAACTCGTCTGGCTTGAGAGACGTCCGCCCCGGACCGGTGGGGATGCTCTCCACCGGAACCTCGCGCCGCCCATTTGCGCCTGCGACCACGCAGGTTGCGCGCGCGGCGATCAACGCCGGCACGCTGTCGGCCGCCGGCGAGGCATTGCAGAGATTGCCGGCGAGCGATGCCCGGCCCTGCACTTGGGTCGAGCCGATCAGATTGGCGGCCTCGACCACCCCCGGCCAGGAGTGCTTGAGGGCTTCACATTCGCCGATCACGGCACCGGGCGTCGCTGCGCCGATGACAAAGGCGCCATCTTGCTCGCGAATGCCGGATATTCCGGGGATTTTCTTGATGTCGACAATCAAGTCCGGCTTGGCCCGGCCAGAACGCAACTGAACCAGAAGGTCGGTGCCGCCGGAAAGGACTTTCGCGGGGCCGGTGGCTGCGGCCAATATGCGGATGGCCTCCTCGACCGTCGACGGGGCGGTATAATTGAGCATGGGATTGGCGCCTCCAAACTAGCCGGGCGGGACGCTAGTCCAGCATTGGTTATCGGTCTAGACCGAAGCGACATTTAGCGGCGGCTGCGATCGCATGGCTCACCCGGTTGCCGAACCGCTTGCATTTGCGCGCCGCCCGCGCGAGTCTTATGGCTAGGTAGGCACAACGCGTCAGTCAGGCGAGGCAACTGTGGACGATTTCACCACGCGAGACACCGTAAAACCATTCAAGTGGGTTGGAACGCGGCCGGTTCGCCCGGACGGCGTGCCGAAGGTGACGGGCCTTGCGCAGTACGGCGCAGACTTGGAGATGCCCGGGATGCTGGTCGGCCGCATTTTGCGGTCGCCGCACGCCCATGCGCGCATTCGATCGATCGATACCGCGAAGGCGGCGGCTCTGCCCGGCGTCAAGGCCGTGGTGATCGGCGCGGATTTCCCGGAGCAGAAGTTCGAGTATGTCGGCCCGGAACGCGTCGCGCAGAATTTTTGGCATATGACACGCAACATCATGGCGCGCGAGAAGGTATTCTATGAGGGCCATGCGGTCGCTGCGGTGGCGGCCACCAGCAAGACGATCGCCGACGAGGCGCTGGCGCTGATCGCAGTCGACTACGAAGTGCTGCCGCACGTCATCGACGTCGACGACGCGATGAAGCCGGATGCGCCGCTGCTGTTTCCCGACATGATCACCCGCGGGGTCGAGCCGGCGCCGAAGCCGTCTAATATTTCGAAACGGGTCGAATTCAAGCTCGGCGATCTAGCGGCTGGCTTCGCGGCTGCCGATGAAATCGTCGAAATGTCATTCAAGACCGCGCCCGTGCATCAGGGCTACATCGAACCGCAAGGCTGCGTGGCCCGCTACGACGCCGACGGCCAGAGCGAGCTCTGGAGTTCGAGCCAGGGGCATTTCGTCGTACGCGCGTATACTGCGCAACTGCTCAATATGAAGCTCGGCGACCTGCGGGTCTATCCGGCGGAAATCGGCGGCGCTTTCGGCGGCAAGACCGTGATCTATGTCGAGCCGGTCGCCGTCATGCTCGCGCGAAAATCTGGCCATCCCGTCAAGATCGTGATGAGTCGCGAGGACGTGTTCCGGGCCACCGGCCCGACATCCGGCTCGTCCATGACCGTCAAGATCGGCGCCAAACGCGACGGCACGATTGTCGCCGCCGACGGGCTCTTCAAGTTGCAGGCCGGCGCATTTCCGGGCTCGCCGTTCATGAGCACGTGCATGTGCGCGTTTGCGCCTTACGATATCCCGAACGCGCGCGCGATCGGTTATGACGTGGTGTGTAACCGCCCGAAGGTCGCGGCCTATCGTGCGCCGGGCTCGCCGATTGGCGCCTTCGCGGTGGAGAGCGTGATCGATGTTTTAGCGCAGAAGATCGGCATGGACCCGCTGAAGCTGCGGCTCAAGAACGCTGCCAAGAAAGGCACCCAGATGCTTTCGGGCGCCAAGCTTGCGCACAATGGATATTCTGAAACCATTGAGGCGGTGCTCAACCATCCGGGCTACAAAGTGCCGCTTAAGAAGAACCAGGGGCGCGGCGTCGCCTCCGGCTATTGGTTCAATGGCGGCGGCGAATCGAGCGCAACCATGCATGTCAACCAGGACGGTACGGTCGTCGTCGCGACCGGTAGCCCCGACATCGGCGGCTCGCGCGCCTCGATGGCGATCATGGCGGCCGAGACGCTGGGCGTCGACTACAACCAGGTGCGCGCGATCGTCGCCGACACCGCGTCGGTGGGCTACGCGCATCTCACCGGTGGCTCGCGCGTCACCTTTGCAACCGGCATGGCCGTGGTCGACACCACCAAGAAGATCATCCAGGAGCTCTGCGTACGGGCAGCGAAGATGTGGAACGTCGATCCGGAAGGCGTGGTCTGGGAGGATGGTTGCGCCAAGCCGGCGAGCAGCAATGTCGGCGATTTCAAGCCGCTGTCGATCCGGGAGATTGCGGCCAAGCGGGCGCAGACCGGCGGACCGATCGTTGCCGCGGCGGCCGTGAACCCCAGCGCAGTGGCGCCGGGCTTCGCTACCCAGTTCTGCGACGTCGAGGTCGATCCGGAAACCGGCAAGGTGACGGTGCTGCGTTTCGTCGCCGCCCAGGACGTCGGCCGCGCCATCCACCCGAGCTATGTCGAGGGGCAGATCCAAGGCGGGGTCACGCAAGGCATCGGCTGGGCGCTCAACGAGGAATATATCTACGACGCCAAAGGTCACATGGAAAATCCGGGATTCCTCGACTATCGGATCCCGGTAGCATCCGACCTGCCGATGATCGAGCCGGTCCTAATCGAGGTGCCGAACCCCGCGCACCCCTACGGCGCCAAAGGCGCTGCCGAAGTCAATATTTGTCCACCGATGGCGGCCATCGCCAACGCGATCGAGCGTGCAACCGGACGGCGGCTCACGGAGTTGCCGATGTCGCCACCGAAAGTGCTCGCCGCGATCGACGCCGGCAAGCAGGCGTAGGCCGCCTTCGTTCGTTGCCTCGCAGGCTGTGACGATAAGCCGGCCCCGTTTATCCGCGGCGACCGAACGAACGCGCTACTGGATGCCGTATTTCCCGAAAAGGTCCGGTGCAAACTTGAGGCCGAGCCCGGCGCCCGTCGGCACCTTGATCTCGCCGTTTTCCGGCATGGGCGGATCGTCGAACAAACGCCAAGTCCATGGCATGTATTCGACGACCAGCCCGTTCGGCACGGCGGCAATAAGATGCACGTGTATTTCCGGCACGAGATGGCTGGCCACAGGCTTGTTAAATGCCTCTGCCATGCCGGCAACCTTCATCCATTGGGTGACGCCGCCGACACGAAGCAAATCGATCATGACAATGTCGACCGAGTGATGCGCCATCGTCTGCCGATGCGGTTCGATGACATAGAGATATTCGCCGGCGCAGATCGGCGTCGTCAAAGCATCGGCGATCTTGGCTAACCCTTGGTAGTCGTCGCACCGGGTGGGATCTTCCAGCCAGCCGAGGCCCAAGTCTTCGATGCGGCTGCCAATGGAAATGGCTTCGGCCACGCTCCAGCGCTGGTTGATATCCACCATCAAATTAGTGCTCGGACCGACCGCGTCGCGGATGATGCGGATGCGTTCGATTTCCTGCGTGACGTTAAGCCCCTCCACTGCCATTTGGGTTTTGATCTGGCTGTACCCCTTCTCGACCAGCGACGCCGCGGCGCGCTCGAGCTTATCGGTCGGCGTGGTGCGCGTGAGCGCGCCGCTGGCATAGGCCGGCACGCGGTCGCGCAGGCCGCCGAGCAGCCGCGCCAACGGAACACCGAATGCCTTGCCGCGGATGTCCCATAGCGCGATATCGATCGCCGATATGGCCAAAGTAGCCACTCCGCCCGGGCCGCAAGGCGCCGACGCGGCGCGAAGCTTGGCCGTCACCTGCTCGGTACGCAGCGGATCGTCCCCCTTGATAAGCTCACCAAACTCCTCAAGCGCCATTTTCAGCGTGCGAACGATCTTGCCGCCGAAAGTGGTGACGCCGATGCCCTCGATGCCGTCGTCGGTTAGGATCTGGACCGTGAGAAATTCGCGCAGCATGCCGGGCATCGGCGGCGCGCCGACCAAGGGTTCTTCCAGCGGGAGCCGGACGAGATTGATTTTGATCTGCTAAATCTTCATCGTCACCTCGGTCGTCAATCGACGCGCAATTTGTCGAGAATGGTTTGATCGGGCTCGATGCCGAGGCCAGGCCCTTGCGGCAGTGTGAGATATCCATCAACCGGCTCGTACCAGTCACCGAACGGACTCTCCGCGAGATCACAATACAAACGCTCGATCATCGGCGCACGCGACAACGCCGCGCTGAGATGCGCGGTCGCGATCAGGCCCGGACCGAAGTAAGCGGAATGGGGCGCGACCGCGATGTTCGCCGCATTGGCGGCTACGAAAATGTCGCGCGCGATGGAAATTCCGCCGATCTTGGCGACGCTCGGCTGCACGTAGTCGACGGACTGGCCGTCGATCAGCCGCGCAAAATCGGCCGGCGTCAAGACGTTTTCGCCAACCGCGACAGGCACACCGCTGGCGCTGATCTGCCGGGCGCCATCAAAATCCTCCGGCGGCCAAACCGGCTCCTCGATCCATTTGAGGCCGAGTTCGCGCAACGGCGCGGTAGCCACCAAGGCTTCCTGCAGCGTCCAAGGTGCGTTGACGTCCACCATCAAGGAACCGCCGTTATGCCGCTTCAGCAGTTTCGCGGCGGCGGCGATTTCGTCGCGGCCAGTCTCGTGCACCTTGAGATCGCGATAGCCGCGGCCGAGCGATTCTTCGCAAATACGCACGACGACGTCCGTGTCGGCATATTTGAGCAGGCTGGCATAGGCGGGGATTTTCTCGCATTGGGCACCGCCAAGCAGCTTGTAGATCGGCTGGTTTTTCACCTTTCCGAGAATGTCCCACAGAGCGATGTCCACTCCGGACAGCGCATACATTGCCGGACCGGCGCGCCCGACACCATGGACGCGGTAGATCAGCATTTTCATCAGCGCAGAAATGTCGGTCGGATCGGCGTCGATGCAGGCAGGCGCGATCAGGTTTTCCAACAGCCATTTGACGGCCGGCCAAATCCGGTGCGGAAAGGCTTCGCCCCAGCCGACGATGCCGGCGTCCGTCTCGACTTTGACCAAAAGCGTTTCGAACGCATTGCGACCCTCGCCGGCGAATTTCGGCTTTGGACCGTTGAGTTTGAGTTCTTGGCGGTAAACAACAGCCGATACGCGCGTGATTTTCATTGCAATTCTGAACCCGGCCCCGCGCAGACTATTTGTTGGCGCGCCCAAATAAGCCTATCATAGAGCACGGCAGGCTCCATAGCCGCCGCTCGCAACGAAAAACACTAGGCAATAGGGGGAGGCGCGCAATGTCGGATAATGAAATATCTCGGCCGGTGACCCGGCGGCAGGCCGTCGCAGCGGTCGCGGGTGGCGTAAGCTTGCTTGCAGCGCCCACGGTCGTGCGCGCGCAGGCCCCACTCACGGTGACGTTCGTTCAGCAACGCGGCCTGCTCTATCTACCGGTCGACGAAATGGTCAGCGGCGGCATCCTGCAAAAAGAGGCGACAAAACTCGGCCTCGGCAAGGTCGATGCAACCGTGAAGACTTTGAGCGGCCCCGCCCCGGTTATCGACGCGCTGCTGTCGGGATCGGCCGATTACGGCACTGCGGCGCTGCCGTCCCTGCTCACGCTATGGGACAAAACCCACGGCACCCCGAACGAGGTCAAAGCCGTTGGAACGGTGTCGAACGGGGCGATGGTGCTTTACACGATCAATCCGAACGTGAAGAAAATCTCCGATTTCACCGAGAAAGACCGCATCGCCGTGCCGTCAGTGCGGATATCGTTCAATGCGATGATGCTGGAAATGGCGTCGGAGAAAATTTGGAACGATCCGCATCGCCTCGATCACTTGACCGTCGGCCTCGGCCATCCGGACGCGGTCGCTGCGCTCGCTGCCGGATATGGCAAGGCAACGATAACCGCGCACATCGCCGTGCAGCCGTTCACCAGCCGCGGCCTCAAATTGCCGGGTGCGCATGTCGTCGCCGATAGCCGCGAGGTATTTGGCGGCCCGCTGACGCAAATCACGCTGCTTGCGACCAAAAAGACGAAAGAAAAGAACCCGACGCTGTTTAAAGCCGTCGCCAGCGCGCTCGATGAGGCGATCAAGGTCGCCAACGCGGACAAACGCGCCGCCGCGATCCTTTGGAAGAAAGCTCAGAACGCGTCGGAAAGCGTCGACGACCTCGTAACTCTGCTAAGTGATCCCGGCTTCGAATTCACGTCGCAACCCCATCGAATCGCTTACTTCGCCGCGTTTCTCAATCGAATCGGAAGTATGAAAACGAAGGTCGGCGACTGGAAAGATCTATTCTGGGAGACGGCCTATAATCAAAAAGGCGACTAGTCGTCCTATCGGGCTCGTCCGCTTTACGTGACGGCGCCGCCGTTTTTACGGCGTCGCTGCATGAGGCAGGCGATGCGCGGCCCCGCTCTGCGCGGCCTTGACGACGACCACGCCATCCGCCGCGATGACGCCCTTTCCACGCGGCAGTACGAACAGCGGATTGATCTCGGCTTCTTGCAACTCACTACCGATTGCCCCGAGCATGTTCGAAAAGGCAACGATAGCGTCGACGAGCGCCTCGATGTCCGCCACTGGGCGGCCTCGGAACCCCTTCAGCAGCGCGGATGTTTTCAGTTCATTGATCATCGCTTGGGCATCGCGCCGCGATACCGGAGCAAGCCGCAACGCGGTGTCGTCGTACAACTCGGCCGCGATACCTCCCATGCCCAATAGAACTACGGGGCCGAGTTGAGTATCGTGATGAAAACCGAGGATTAGTTCGACGCCGCCGGCAACGAGTTCTTGCACCAGAAAGCCTTCCGGCTTGTGCCGCGTCACAGCAAAAAAGCGCTCCGCAATCCGCGCGCAAACTCGCGCAACGTTTTCAGGCGCAATGTTTACCGCGACCCCGCCGGCTTCGGATTTGTGCAGTACATCGCGCGACAAAGCCTTGATGACGACGTTGCCAGCAAATGTCTTTGCAGCGTCTTCAGCTTCCACCGGCGTCTCGGCGACAATCTCGCGCGTGATTGGAATGCCGAAGCGAGCCAATAGCCGCTTGCTGTCGGCCTCGTTGAGCGCACCCGGCCGCAGCAATGGTTTCACCTCATCTCCGATGGCGGCGGAGGCTTTGGTTACCAAGTCAACTATTGTGGCCTCGCCGGCGCGGCGCAGCGCGGCCAGCGCCGCAGCGCAGCTCTCCGGTGCGGTGAAAGTCGGAACTCCGGCGAGATTGAGCATCCGCACCAACTGCGGCGCATCAGGGCTGACAAATCCCACAACGGGCTTTTCGCTCGCAGCCGCACACTCGCGCAAGGGCGCGCCGACCGTCTCCGGCTCGCGCAGGGCCGATGAGCCGAGGACGACGGCCACGGCATCGTAGATTGGACTCGCCGTAACCAAACCGAGAATGGTGCGGAAGGTATCCGACTTCACGCCGGCAAGCGTGACGTCGATTGGATTTCGGTCAAGCGTTGCGCCCTCAATCGCGAGCGCCTTGAGCTTCGCCGCGGTGGCCTCGTCCGGCGGCGGCGTCTCGAATCCCCGAACGCCGGCGGCATCGGCGAGCAGGCTCGCTGACCCGCCAGTTGACGTAATTATGGCGAGGCGTTGACCCTTTAAAAAGCGGCCGCGGCTCAGCATCAGCGGAATGTCGAGCAGGTCCGAATATCGCTCGGCGCGGACGACGCCGAACTGACGAAACATTGCGTCGTAGGCCGCATCGGAGCCGGCTAACGCACCGGTATGCGAGACAGCCGAGCGGGCGCCGGATTCCGAGCGGCCGACCTTGAAGGCGACCACCGGCTTGCCGGCGGCGTGCGCGCGCATGACCGCCGCCTGGAAGGCCTTGGGCTTGCGCAAGCCTTCGAGATAAAGCGCGATGACCTTTGTCGCGGCATCGTCGACGAGATGGTCGATGAAGTCGGCAACCTCCAGGTCGCATTCGTTGCCAGTGGCGACTAGCTTGGAGAAGCCAATACCTGCGGCCTGAGCGCGCGACAGCAACGAGCCGAGAATGCCGCCACTCTGCGACACCAATGCGATGTTCCCGGAAATGATCTCGTCGGTGACCAGCGCGTTGCTTGCCGACAGTACGATGCGCTCGCTGACATTGACGAGGCCAATGGTGTTTGGGCCCAGAAGCCGCATCGTGCCGGCGGCGCGCGTCAGCGCTTCCTGCCGTGCCCGGCCCTCCGGGCCGCTTTCGCCAAATCCGCTCGCCAATACGATGGCCGCGTGCGTGCCGATGGCCGCGAGTTGCCGCACCGTGTCGGTGACCTTCGCTCCGCCGACGAGCACGACGGCGACGTCAGGTGGTTGCGGCAGCGAGGCGATATCCGGGTAGCAGCGATGGCCGCCGATCGCCTCGTAACGCGGATTAACAGGATAGATTTTCCCCGTAAAACCGTACTTTTCCAAATAAACGAGCGGCCGCCCGGTCAACTTGGCCGTATCCGCGGATGCGCCGACGATTGCGACATTGCGCGGCCGCAAAAGTCTTTCGAGGGTGTCCATCAGCGCGCAGTTTTGTCGAGGAAGGCGGCGACCGCATCCCGATGTTCCGCCGTTGTGTAGCAGACAGCTTGCGCCTCGCGGCCGAGCGCAAATACTTGCTCCTCGGCCAACTCGAAGGTGCGGTCGAGTATCGCCTTCGAGAAGGCAATCGAAGCGGCGGAGCCCTGACTCAGTTCGCGCGCCCAGGCGGCCGCTTCGGTGACCAGCGTTTCGGCGGAGGCGACACGGTCGGCGAGCCCAATGGCGAGCGCTTCCTTGGCGTCAACGCTACGGCCGGTGAAGATCAGCTCCTTGGCGCGCGGCAGTCCGATGCGGCGCGGCAGAAAGTACATGCCGCCGCCGTCGGACACGAGGCCGCGCTTGACGAAGCTCATTGTGAACGCCGCATGCTCGGAGGCAACGATGAAATCGCAGGCGAGCGCCATGTCGCAACCAAGCCCAGTGGCGGCGCCATTCACGGCCGCGATGACAACTTTCGGCATGCCGTGCAGAAGCGCGACGCTTTTATGCGTCTGGCCCTGCCGCCGCCAGCCATTGAAGGCCACCTGCCCCACCGGCGCCTTCAATCGTTCCCTCATACCGGAAATGTCGCCGCCCGAGCAGAACGCTTTGCCCTTGCCGGTCAGGACGACCGCGCGCACGCTTTCGTCGGCGGCGATTCGCTCAAGCACGGCGACGAGTTCGGCGCGCAGCGCATCGTTGATCGCGTTACGAACCTCAGGCCGGCTGAGCGTCACGATCGCGACTTTGTCCTCAACCGCCAATTCGACGAGCGCTGCCATGGTGCGGACTCCGCCTATTCGATTTTGATGCCGGCCTCGTGCACGACCTTGCGCCAAAGTGTCTCCTGGTCCTGCACGTATTGTCCGAATTGTTCCGGCGCGCCGCCGACCATGATGAGGCCTTCATTTGCCACCAGCTTGTCAAAGGACGGCGCATGCAGCGACTTGTCGACGGCCTTGTTGAGCAGCGCGATCGTCGCAGGGGGCGTCTTGGCCGGCGCAAACAGTCCGTACCAGCTCTCGGCCGCATAACCGGGTACGCCGGCCTCGGCGACCGTTGGCAGATCCGGGAAGGCCGCGGTGCGCTTCGCCGAGGTGACGGCAAGTGCTTTCAGTTTGCCAGCCTTGATGAGCGACGTGGCGCTGGCGACCGTAGTAAACATCACCTGGATGGTGCCGCCGAGCAGATCGGTGATCGCCGGCGCAGCGCCTTTATAGTGCACCGCCGTCAGCTTCACGTGAGCCAGGCTCTTGAACAATTCGCCGGCAAGATGCGCCGAGGTACCCGGGCCGAAGGTCCCGTAATTAAGGCCGTCGGGCTTCGCCTTGGCCGCAGCGATCAGATCGGCGATCGAGTTGATGCCGGAGTTCGGATTTACGACGACGATGTTGAACGAGCGCGCAACCAGCGCGACCGGCGCGAAGTCCTTGTCGACGTCGAATGGCAATTTGGCACGCAGGCTGGGATTTACCGCATGCGCGAAGGTAGCCATGACGAGCGTGTGGCCATCGGGCTCGGCTTTGGCGACATATTCGGTGCCGACGATGGTGCCGGCGCCCGGCTTGTTCTCGATGATCACCGTTCCGCCAAGCTGCTTCGCCATCTCCTGCGCGAGCGTGCGCGAAATTATGTCAGTGCCGCCGCCGGCCGCAAAGGGCACGACAATTCTGGTGACCTGGCTGGCGAAGTCGGCGGCGAAGGCCGTGCCGGACAGCGCCAAGCAGGCGAACACTGACAATAGGGCTAGTGCGCAGCGCGTGCGCGTGGCGGTAACGGGCATGTAGGGCCTCCAGTTTCCAACGGTTCCTGCCGTTCTTGATCTTGCGCGGCCTCCCTAGCATGGCGCAGAGCGGCGGCGGCGGGCCCAATTCCACCTGGTGGAATTAGGAGCCGCCGGCTATTCTGCGTCCATGAGAACCATGGGCCGTTCGCCGCTTAACCGCTCGCTCAAGCGCGGGATCGCCATCCTGCGCGCGTTTCGGCCGGGAACAGAATTGCTTGGCAATGGCGAGCTCGCAGAGCGCACCGGTCTACCGCGCGCCAGCATCAGCCGGCTCACGCAAACGCTGACCGAGGTCGGTTACCTCGAATATTGCGCGCCGCAGCGCGCCTATCGGCTTGGCGCCCCGGTGCTGACGCTGGGCCATGCGATGCGCTCCGGCTCACCGGTGCTACGCGTCGCGACGCCGCCAATGACGGCGCTGGCACGCCGCCTGCGCATCAATGTCGGCCTCGCGGTGCGCGACGGCGACGAAATGGTCTATCTCGAATCTGTGCGCTTCAACACAAAAGGCTCGCAACGCTCGGTCGTGTCCGGTCAGCGTGTGCCGATTGAATTGACGGCGCTTGGCCGCGCTTGGCTGGCGGTCGCCCCGGAAACCGAGCGGAAGACGCTCCTAGCGCAGTTAAAGGTGAAACGGCGCAAGCGCTGGCGTAAATTGGAAAAGGAAGTCGCCGATGCTGCAGCCCATGTAAAACAGAACGGCTACTGTATTGCATCATGGCAACCGCAAGTCATTGCCTTGGCGACTCCGCTACTGTCCACGCAACATCCGATTCATGTGCTGAATGTCAGCATGACAACGGAAGAGCCACTAGAGGTTGTCATTCGCGCTCTTGAGCAGCCACTTCTCGCGCTTGCGGCAAATTTGCGGCAGGCGATCAACGAAATCGGACTGTGAGCCGCACGGCGCTACTCACCAAATTATACGTTTACTTGCACAGACAGCTTGCCGAGAAACGCCGCAAGATCATCCATCCGATCAAATTCCCAAAGCGCCGCCAGGACCGCATCCGTCTGCCTGCTCGGCCAACGCTTACCGACGTTGCCGCGGAATTTCTTTTCCACATCGGCTCTGCTCATCGGACTCTTTGCAAAACCCGGTGCGTGATTCACCTCGCGCGAGATCCGTTTCCCATCGACGAGGATCGCCGTCACGCGCGTCGGAGCCGAGGCGCCTTGACGCGCCGTGAGGATTGGGTCCTCATTGACCGTGATCTTTTTCATGAAGGCAAGGATACGCGGATCGCGAAACATGTGCGGCTCGAAGGTTTCGCTGGTGATGTCACCGTCGAACATCGCGCGCGCAGTGATATAGGGCAGGCTGTGGTCGGCGGTATCCCGGGTTTCCGGCGACCATTTTTCCAGTTCACTCCCCGTCCGTTGATAGCCGCGGCGCGTGGTCGCGATCTCGATCGCCGCGATGCGATCTAGCGATCCGACCTGTTTGGCAATCTCGATTCCCGCCACGATCGCCGTTTGGGTATAGATCACGGCGGGGTAGCGCTTCAGGCTGCATTGATGGATACGAAATTCCTTGCCATGCCCACCAAAGCTATCGACATCGACGCTCGCTGGGCCAGTTACTTGCTGGAAGAAACCGGAGCGTCCTTCGAAGATGGGAGCCGGGCCAGTCAGGCCGTTGCGCGCCAGCAGCGCCGCAAACACCGCGTTGCGGCTTGCTTCCGCATCAGAGAGGCCCTTCCAATCGGATAGCGTTTGCACCCGCGTCTGCGCCATTGGGATATGGTCGTTGATGGCGATGTTGACCGCATGGGTCAGTTGGTCGGGCGCAAGCTTCATCAACTTGCCTGCGGCAAGCGCCACTGCCGGCAGGCTCATGACCGTCGGGTCCCAGCCGCGCGTCGAGATATCGCAGGCGTCGACCAGCCGGCAGTTGACCTCATAGGCAACCACGATTGCGGTGATCAGCTCCTGCGCGCTGGAACTCTCGGCCTCCGCGACGGCAAAACATGCCGCGATATGATCGCTCGGATGAACTGAAAACCGCCCGACATAGGTGTCGTTGAAATCAAGATAGCGCAACGCAGCGCAGTTGGCGAAGGCGGCAAGATCTGCCGTGGCGCGCCTGTTGGTGCCGATTATGGTTGAGTTGCCGGGGACGGCAAGCGTGACGTCGCGGCAAATGCGAACCGGCCTTTCGTCGAACGCACCGATACCGCAACCTATTGCATCGGTGACGTGCATCTTCACCCGTTCAACAGTCGCGGGATCGAGGTCCTCGAAACGCAGACCGTGCGCATAAGCGGCGAGCTGTTCGGCGAGCGGGCGGGCGGTCATATCGGGAGAGTTTTCTTCGGTTGCCATTCGCGTCGCACCAAACCAGAACCAGTGTGTTCTGTTTTGCGATTTCACACAAGCCGAGCCGTCAGCGTGGCGCGCGACTGCCGTCTCTGTCTCTAACGCGTTGCCGTGCGAGTTCGCCGCAACCGTCGATAAACAGTCGCACGGCAGGACAGGCGGCGCAGTTCTTCGGCGTAACGATGCCGACCGGCACCAAGTGATATTCCGTCGAAACAAAATTAGCATTGTACCGACCCGGCAGCATCTCTTAGGTTACTGTGGGGCTCGCGACATAAACCGGCATTGTCCGTGCGGTTATCGACAGGACCGCACAATGACGCCAGGAGGAATACCCATGAAATTTCCCCGCCGAACGTTCCTGCATTTGGCCGCGGGCGCAGCTGTCCTCCCTGTCCTTCCACCCACCGCCGGGGCGCAAAGCTATCCGTCGCGGCCAGTGCGCCTGATCGTCGGGTTTGCCCCCGGCGGCGGTAACGACATCGTCGCACGTTTGATGGGCCAATGGCTCTCAGATCGCCTGGGACAACAATTCGTCGTCGAGAACAAGCCGGGCGCCGGCACTAACATCGCCGCCGAACTCGTGATAACTGCGGCACCGGATGGCTATACAGTTTTGCTCGCCGGCGTTCCGAACGCAGTCAATGCGACGCTCTATCACAAGCTCAGCTTCAATTTCATCCGCGACACCACGCCGATCGTCGGCATTGCCAGCGTGCCCAACGTTATGCTCGTCAATCCGGCGTTTCCGGCCAAGTCGCTGGCGGAATTCATCGCCTATGCGAAGGCTAATCCGGGCAAGGTCAACATGGCCTCGCCCGGCATCGGAAGCGGCGGGCATCTCAGCGGCGAACTGTTCAAGTATTTGGCGGGCGTCGATCTCACCCACGTGCCGTTTCGCGGCAACGGGCCCGCCCTTGCAGCTCTACTCGGCGGACAAGTGGACGTGTTGTTTCCCCCGATCGCGGCGTCGATCAAATATATCAAAGCCGGCAAACTACGCGGACTCGGGGTTACCAGCGACAAGCGGGCGGACACGCTTCCCGACGTTCCGGCTATCGGCGAGGTCGTCCCCGGCTACGCGATGGTCGCTTGGTATGGATTCACTGGCCCCAAGGTTACGCCTGCCGAAGTCGTCGACAAGATCAATAAGGAAATCAACGCAGCCCTCGCCGATCCCAAGATAAGGGAGCGGATTGTCGCACTTGGTGGCACGATCATTGGGGGATCGTCGGCCGAGTTCGGAAAGCTGATCGCAGACGAAACCGAAAAATGGGCCAAAGTGATCCCGGCGGCTCACATGACCGCGGACTAAGCGCTGTGTTCTTTCGATCGCAGCCGGAAGCGTCGGCACAGAAGCGCGATAAACGGCGATAGGCCGCCACTCCTGCATGGCGGCTATTGGCGCGGAGATTTTACAGCGGGCGGAGACTCATCGAAATGGCAGGCAAAGTAATATTGACGGGCGACGTCAATCTCATGCGCGTCGCCGATCCTACAGTTCCATTTCGACACATTGCTGCCGAGTTACATTCTGCCGATGTGGTATTTGGAAATCTAGAATGTTGCCTGCATGTCCAGCAGCAGTCTCATGCCAATGAGGGTTTTTTCGTCGACCCGCAGGTCGGAGGTGAGGCTTTGCAGCTTTCCGGGATTCATGCCGTGGGCATTGCCAACAATGTCAATTACGGTTGGACCAACATCGCCTCTTCAATTACCCGGTTGGACGAGATTGGCGTGCTGCATACTGGAGCCGGCCCCAATCTCGCTGCCGCGCGCGCACCCGCAGTAATCTCCCACAACGGTCTGCGTGTCGGTGTCTTGCAGCGCAGCTCGGTCTATTGGCCGACCGATCACGAGGCCCAGGCGGATTCGCCCGGGATCGCCGTTATTAAAGGCCACACGGCTTATCATGTACCGATGGGCCGGATTTCGCCGGATATCCCGCCTGCGAACCGGCCTGGCATCCCGCCGGTTATCCTAACCTGGGCGGACGCCGACTATCTTGGCGAGTTTTGTAAAGATATCATGGCGCTGCGTCCGAACGTCGACCTCGTGGTCGCATCCTGCCATTGGGGTCTCCGGCGCGATCCGCTACAATACATGAAGGACATTGCGCATGCCGCCATCGACGCCGGCGCCGATGTCGTCATGGGACACGGGCCACATTACGCCTTGCCTGTCGAGATCTATAACGGCAGGCCGATCTTTTATGGTTTAGGCAATCTCGTATTTGGTACCGGACATCTCGGCCGTAAGCATGCCGGCTGGATTGGCATGCTGGTCGAGGTGGCGTTCGAGCACGGCACGGTCGCAGGCTGCCAGCTTCGGTTCGTTCGTAGCAACGAAAACAACGAATCCTACTTTTGCCACCCAACGGACGTAGCCGAGACACTCGCTGATCTCAGGGCGCGAAGCAGCAAGCTCGGCGCTAACCTCAGGTCCGAGGATGACCGCGTGCGCGTTTTGCCATGAGGGTACGAACGCGATTTGTTTTCATTGGATCGCCGCGGCCCCAAGGCAGGGGATAGTCAAGCAATTCAACTAGACGCGGGCGAATTTAGCGGCTTACCGCAAAATTTTCCGAACATCCGAACAGAGAATTATTTCTGAGGCTACAAAACGGGGTATCGCAGCTTTTACGCAAATTCACGCTGCTCCCTGCCTGCGTTCGTGTCGACGACTTGTGCATGCATGCGCGAGAGAAAATTGATCAACAGCTTACGCTCGGCCGCAGAAAAGCCCCTGAGCAGTTGCCGTTCGCGCGCGAGCGATATTTTGACGATGCGGTCGTGCAGTTTGAGCCCCTTGCGGGTTAGGGCGATCGCTTGCCTGACTTGATCGCCGCCGCCGCGCTGCAGGTCGACGATGCCGGCGCCTTTCATGCCGCGCACGCTGCGGCTGACCGCCGCCTTATCGAGCCCGATGACGTCGCAGATGCGGCCGGCGGAAATCCACGGCTCGGTCGCCAGTAAAGCCATGATCCGCCAGTCGGTGATGCCGATGCCGAATTGCGGGCGGTAGGTCGCCGATGCCGAATTCGAAATCTTGCCCACCAGATAAGTCAGATAGGCCGGGACATAATTGTCGAGATTGAGCGCATGCGCGGAAACGCGCGTGTCGTCGGGGGCGGTGGGGCCGGCGCGGCGCGCTTTGGAACGCAGGCTCATGGTTCGATCAGTCTGGCTGGCTCAGTCCGGAGGCGCCGGTGGGAGGATGCCCGCCCGGCCCATGCCCTTTAGCGAAAGACGCAAAGCTTGACCGAAATCAAATAACCGCCTGGGCAAGTGCCATATCCTTGTTGACATGTCAACGAGACGCCCGGGCACCCCAGCATGAAGGCGCTGCGGCATTGGAGTGTACGGCACGCGTCGGGGCTCAAGCGCGTCTATGACGCCGGCGCGCGGATCGCGCTGCATCTGCGCCGGCCGCTGCGGTGGCTGGGCGCGCAGCGCATGGAGCGCGTGCTGCGCCCGCTCGAACGCGCCGCCAAGCAAATGCTGGTCGACTGCAAGATGTGCGGCCAATGCGTGCTTTCGTCGACCGGCATGGCCTGCCCGACCAATTGCGCCAAGCAGATGCGCAACGGCCCGTGCGGCGGCGTGCGCGCCGACGGCTCCTGCGAGGTCGATCCGACGATGCGCTGCGTCTGGATCGAGGCGACCGACGGCATGAAGCGGATCGGCGCGCCGAACGACAAGACCTTCCTCGAGCCGATCGATCACCGGCTGTGGAACCGCTCGTCCTGGCTGCGGGTGATCGACGGCACGCATGCGACGCCGACCGTCATCCGGCCGAACGCCGCGCCCGCGCGCGAAAGCATTCGGATTTGAGCAGGCCTGCCAGTCGGGGCGCTTCGTCGTCACCGTCGAGGTCTCCCCGCCCGATTCCAGCGATCCCGGCGTGCTGATCGCGCGCGCCTCCCGTTTCCGCGATCTGGCCGACGCCATCAACATTACCGACGGCGCCGGCGCGAACTGCCACATGTCGAGCGCCGCCGCCGCCGCCATCCTGGTCGCGAACGGACTGACGCCGGTGGCGCAATTCTCTTGCCGCGATCGCAACCGCATCGCGCTGCAGGGCGACATTCTCGGCGCGGCCGCCTTGGGCGTGCGCAATATTCTTTGCCTCACCGGCGACGACGTCAGCCAGGGCGACCACCCTTACGCCAAGCCGGTGTTCGATCTCGATTCGATTTCGCTGCTGCGCATCACCCAGAATATGCGCGACCGCGGCACCTTCGCCTCCGGCCGCAAGCTCGACGTGGCGCCAAATCTGTTTCTCGGCGCCACCGCCAATCCCTTCGTGCCGCCCTTTCGCGACCGCATCGGCAATCTGGAACGCAAGATCGACGCCGGCGCGCAATTCATCCAGACCCAGTTCTGCTTCGACGTGCCGATGCTGGCCGATTTCATGGCAGAGGTGCGCGCCCGCGGCCTGCACAAACGCTGCGCCATCATCGTCGGCGCCGGCACGCTGAGCAGCGCCAAGTCGCTGCGCCGCATGGCCCAGCACGTGCCCGGCGTCCACATTCCGGAATCCGTTCTGGCGCGCGTCGCCGGCGCGGCCGACCAGAAGGCCGAGGCCAAGGCGGTTCTGGTCGAGACGATACGGGCGGTCAGCGAAATTCCAGGCGTCGCCGGCGTCCATCTGATGGGATACCGCAACGACGACATGTCTGGCGGAAGCCATCGAACAATCAGGAATTCGCCGCGGCGTGAGCACGCGCGCGGCGTGAGACGAACAATTTATCCGGGAGGTTGAGATGGCTGAGAAGACCGAACAAGAAAACAATCTGGTGGCATGGCTCTCCGACATGAACGAGGACGATGCCTTCGCACTTGCCAAGAAGATGCTGCTCGAGGAAGGCGCCAACCCGCTGCGGGTGCTGGAGCTGTGCCGCGAGGCCATGGATATCGTCGGCAAGCGCTTCGAGAAAGGCGAGTATTTCCTGCCCGAACTGGTGCTGGCCGGCGAGATGCTCGAGAACATCGGCGCCATCGCCAAGCCGCTGATCAAGCAGGCGCCCGGCGAAGAGCCGAAGAAACTCGCCAAGGTGCTGATCGGCACCGTGCACGGCGACCTGCACGACATCGGCAAGAATATCGTGACCTTCATGCTCGACATCAACGGCTTCGAGGTCAAGGACATCGGCATCGACGTGCCGGTCAAGGACTTCATCGACGCGATCAACGAATTCCGCCCCGACGTCGTCGGCCTGTCCGGCTTTCTCACGCTCGCTTTCGACTCGATGAAAGAGACGATCGCAGCCATTCAAGACGCCGGCTTGCGCGACAAGCTCAAGATCATGATCGGCGGCGGCCAGGTTGACGAAGCCGTGTGCAACTACACCGGGGCGGACGCCTTCGGCACCAACGCGATCGACGCCGTGTCGCTGTGCAAGAACTGGATGGGGGTCGCCGCATGAACGCGCCGCAGACTTACGTACAGACGCCCGAGGCCAAGACCGCTTACGACGCGCGCTGGCAGCGCATCATGGACTGCGTCAACCTGAAGACGCCCGACCGCATGCCGACGTGCGATGTTCTGCACCTTCTGGCTGGCGAAGTTCGGCGGCATCAGCCATCGGCAATTGATGTACGACTACGACAAGGCAAAGGAACTGGGCGAGCGGGCGCTGCGCGAGTTCGAACCTGACGTCCACAATCCGTTGCTGCTCAACGTGGCCGCCGGCCCGGCGCTCGACGCGGTCGACTACAAGCAATTGATCTGGCCGGGTCATGGCGTGCGCGACGATCAGCCCTACCAATATCTCGACCGCGAATACATGAAAGCCGATGAATACGACGAGTTCATCGAAGACCCCACCGGCTTCTATCTGCGCAAATATCTGCCGCGGGTCTGCGGCGTGTTCGAGGGCTTCGAGGAATTCCCCGATCTGCCCGGCCTGCATTATTTCCGTCTGGTCGGCGGCGTGCGCGGTTTCGGCCGGCCGAAGTTGCGTGCGGCGTTCGAGCGGATATTGAAAGCCGCCGAGGAAGTGGACCGTCTCGCCGAGCAGCATGCCGACTTCACCGAACACATGGCGGCGCTCGGCTATCCCGACCTCGCATATCAGCACCTCGGTCGCGCCCTACGATTTGATCGCCGACTATTTCCGCGGCGCCACCGGAACCATGAAGGATCTCTACCGCAAGAAGGACAAGCTGCTGCAACTGTTGGACAAGGCCTGCACCTTCCTGACCCGGCAGACGATCGCCTGGTCGAAGGCCTCGCGAGCACCCGATCGTGTTCTTCCCGATCCATTGGGGGCCGGACAACTTCATGTCGCAGGAGCAGTTCAAGACCTTCTGGTGGCCGACGTTCCGCAAGCTGATGATGAACCTCATCGACGCCGGCATCATCCCGATGCCGCTGTGGGAAGCGGACTGCACCAAGCGGCTGGAGATCATCCGCGATATCCCGCCGGGCAAGTGCATCTACTGGTTCGAGCGCACCGACATGGTCAAGGCCTTCGAGGTGCTGGGCGACGTGGTGGCGCTACGCGGCAACATCTCGCCGTCGCTTCTGACCACCGGCAAACCGGAGGAGGTCGACGCCGCCGTGCGCCATCTGGCGGACAATGTCTTCCACAAAGGCGGCAAGCTTATTCTCGACGCCGCTTTCGGCATTCCGGACGAGACGCCGATCGAGAATGCGCGCGCCATGTACGCGGCGGCGCGCAAATACGCGAGTTGATGGAGAGAGCGCAGCGTCATGCCGACCGTACGCGGCAGCGGCCTGATTCGTGACGTCGCCAGCATCCCCTGCGCCGACGAGGCGTTGCGGCAGCGCGGACGCTATCGGCGTGACGCCATCGATCTTTTGGCAAGTGAAGGCCTGCTCGAAGCCGCCTTTTGCTATCGTATCGTCCCCCTCGACGCGCCGCCGAGTGACGTGCTGCGCGTCGGTGGCGAGGCGCTCGATGCGCTGCGACTGGTGCCGGAGAGCGGGCAACTGACCGCGCTCGGCGTCGGCGTCCTGACGCTGGGGCCGGCACTCGAACGGCGGGCGAGCACGCTATTTGAGGAACGGCGCATATCGCTGGCGCTCGCGCTCGACAAATTGGGCAACGAATTGCTGTCCGCGCTCTCGCGCCGCGTGCAGGACCGCATCGTCATCGAAGCGCGAAACGCGGGTTTGACGGCGGCCGGCGAATTGCGCGCGGGCGATCCGGGCCTGCCGCTGGCGGCGCAGAGCGCCGTGTCACCGCCTAGCCGGCGCCGATGTCATCGGCGTGCGCGTGACGCCAGGCCAGGTTCTGCATCCGCTCAAATCGATGTCGATGGTGCTGGGTATCGGCATCGATCTGCCCGCCGCCAATTGGTCGCGCTGCGACGATTGCCCCTCGGCGCCGCGCTGCCGGATGTCGGGCCGCGCCGCGCCGGCGACGGTTTGAGACGCGCGCCATGACTAGCGGCAAACCGGCGGCAGCAAGCGTTCACGCTCCACTTCCCCGAATTGGAGCGCGACATAACGGGCCATGCCGGAGAGACGATTTACCATTCCGCTCGCCGCAACGGCGTGCGCATCATCGGCGCCTGCGGCGGCCGCGGAACGTGCGGCACCTGCCGCGTGCAGATCGCCGCGGGCGAAATCGACGATGCCGGCGAGACGCGGCTGCCCGCAGAGAAAAAATCGCGCTGGGTGCGCGCCTGCCAGGTCACACCGAAATCCGATTGCACGATGAAGATCGCCGCGCGCTCGCTCGCGCCGGTGGTACGGGCTGAATTCGACGCCGGCGAAGCGGCTGAAATCCTGCCGCTCGACGCGGCCGTAGTTAGCCGCGATATCAGTGTTCCCCAGGCCACGCTCGCCGATAATCTGTCGGACCTCGACCGCGTGATCCGGGCGCTGGCGATGCCGCCGCCCGCAGTCGATCTCGCCGCGGCCTGGCAACTGCCGGCGGCTTTGCGTGGCGGCGATTGGTCGTTGCGTGCGTATATCCGCGACGACGAGTTAATCGGGTTTTCGCCGGTCGGCCGGGCAACCCTTGGCCTCGCCGTCGACCTCGGCACCACCAATGTCGCCGGTTTCCTGGTCGATCTGACAAGCGGCGACCGCCTTGCCAGCCTCGGCATCGAAAACCCGCAGGTGGCGTGGGGCGCCGACGTCATCAGCCGCATGAACCACGCGATCCAGGGGCCGGAGAGCGCCGCGGAACTGCGCCAGGCGGCAGCGACCGCGATCAACGCGCTCGCCCATGACCTTTGTTTTTCCATCGGGGCGAGCACGGACGACATCGCCGACATCGCGATCTGCGGCAATACCGCCATGCATCACCTACTGCTCGGCCTGCCGGTGCGACAACTCGGCCGTGCGCCCTTCGTCGCCGCCGTTCGCGACGCCATGGACGTCAAAGCGCGCGATCTCGGCCTGACCGCCTGTCCCGGCGCCTATGTTCATATGGCTCCAAACATCGGCGGTTTCGTCGGCAGCGATCACGTGACCGCGCTTATCGCCACGCAAGAGCATTGGCAGGGTGGGCCCACCACTTTGGTCATGGATATCGGGACCAATACAGAGATCTCCCTGATCCACCGCGGCGACATCCTATCGGCCTCCTGCCCGTCCGGCCCGGCGCTCGAGGGCGGGCACATTTCCGGTGGCATGCGGGCGGCGGAAGGTGCGATCGAACGCGTGACGGTCGAAGGCGGCCGCATCAAGATCGGCGTGATCGGCAACCGCCAGCCGGTCGGCCTGTGCGGCTCGGGCGTGATCGACGCCATGGCGGCCCTGCGGCAGACCGGCATCCTCGACGACGGCGGCCGCATCGCGGGCGCGCATCCGGACATCGCCGAGGTGGACGGCAAGCGCGTCGCAGTGCTGGCGCCGGGCGTCACCTTCACCCAGCACGACGTGCGCGCGGTCCAACTCGCCAAGGCGGCCATCCGCACTGGCATCGAGCTGCTGCTGCGCGACCGCGGCCTCGCCGAAGACGACATCGAGCGCGTGGTCATTGCCGGCGCCTTTGGCGCCTATATCGACGTCGCCAGCGCCATCGCCATCGGCTTGCTGCCGGCGCTGCCGCTCGACCGTTTCAGCCAAGTCGGCAATGCCGCCGGCGTCGGCGTGCGGCGGCTGATCGCTTCGCTTAAGACCCGCGCACAGGCACGCGAACTCGCTTTGCGCTGCCGCTATGTCGAACTGAGCACGCGCGGCGATTTCCAGAAATCGTTTCTGCACAACATCGGCTTCAAACCACGGAGAGCGCTGTGACGAGTTTGCCCGGCTTCGGTATCGCCATGATCGGCGATCGCATCAATCCCGGTTTCAAGAGCACCAAGCTGCTGCTGGACAACGAGGACATGGCCGGCGTGCAGGCGCTCGCGGTCAAGCAGGTCGACGCCGGCGCCAGCGCGCTTGATGTCACCATCGGGCCGCGCGAGGCCACCGATCCGGTGTTCTTGGCAAAGGTCGTGCGCGCCATACAGGACGCGGTACAGGCGCCGCTGTGCTTCGATTCGCCCGACATTCACGTGCAGGAAACTTGCCTCAAGACTTACGACCGTGCCCGTGCCGACGGCCAGCCGGCTCTTATCAATTCCATCACCGAACAGCGCTGGGACTTGATGAGCCTCTATAAAGATTTCGGCCCGTTCAAGGTCATCGTCATGGCATCGGAGCGGATGGAAAACGGCGCAGCGAAGTCAAACAAGACCGCCGACGAAATCGCCTCCACCGCCAGGCGCGCCGCATTGCGCCTGCAAAAGGATTACGGCATGGCGCTGGACGATATCTACATCGATATCTCGGTCAGCGCTGTGGTCGCCGACACCAACGGATTGCATCGCGCGACCCTGGACGCAATTCGCAAGCTGCACGACGATCCGCAACTGCAGGGCCTGCATATCATGGGCGGGCTCACCAATATCGGGCAGCAGTTGCCACCAAAAGCCGCCGACGGCTCTGATCTCAAACTTTCGCTTGAATGCGCGTTTCTGACTTTGGCGGTGCCGCTCGGTTTCGACACGATCCTGTGCACACCATGGCGGAACTATCATCCTCTGGCAGACGACAATTATGTTCTTGCTGCGTACAAGAATATACTTGAACAGAGCGGCAGCAATGCGCTGCGTGCGGTGCGCAAGCTCTACCGGGCTTGATGCCATAACCGAAGCTTCGCATCGCTATCTCACGGAAGATATTCTGAGGTATTTTACGAATAAGCGCGACGCCGCGAAAATGTGTCGAGATTGCCGGCGGGTTTGCCAAGATGCCGAAACGTCCGCGCTCCAGGCCTACCCTGGCAACTTGAGCGACAGATCGCGGATCTCACTCGCCGGAGCTCCGTATCCCTCGCGCATGAGTGGAAACGCGCTCTCGATCCAATTTCGGGCGAGCGGCTCGGCCGGTGCCAGATAACGCGGGCTGAGTTCGGATAGCTTGGCCACCCCGAGCAGCGCCATGGCACCGCGGATCTCATTCTCGATAATTTCAATCATGCGCACGACGGCGTCCTCGCCGCCGGCGCCGAGCGCAATCCCTTGCATGCGTCCGATGCCAACGGCCGTTGCCCCAAGCGCCAGCGCCTTGAGTACATCCGTCCCACGCATGATGCCGCCGTCGACAATGATCTCGGCGCGTCCGCCGACGGCCGCAACGATTTCGGGTAGCGCCGCGATCGATCCTTGCGAATGGTCGAGCTGCCGGCCACCGTGATTGGAGACGTAAATGCAATCTACCCCGCGCGCCAAGGCGATTTCGGCATCCTCGGCAGTCGCGATGCCCTTGAGGATCAGCGGAACGTCGACATAGGACCGAATCCGATCCACATCGTTCCAATTGAAGGCGGCCTGGAACGACTCGCCGGCTGCGCCCTTGCGCGCGGTCGGGCTATGGCCCTTCGCCACGTCGCGTTCGCGGCGGCCATAATTGGCGCGATCGACGGTAAGGCATATAGCGCGATAGCCGCAGGCCAGCGCCTTCTTCAACGTGTCATCCACCCACTGCTTGTCGCCGCGCACATAGA
Source organism: uncultured Alphaproteobacteria bacterium (assembly GCA_963749625.1). Classification (GTDB taxonomy): domain Bacteria; phylum Pseudomonadota; class Alphaproteobacteria; order Rhizobiales; family Xanthobacteraceae; genus Pseudolabrys. The sequence goes on from CAVVNY010000014.1 coordinate 137,162, forward strand.
GCTGGAAGAACTTGGGGTGATCGGCGGCCCGGGCGACCTCCTCCATTCCGGGCAGGCAGACCGAGCTCAGCATGTGAACAACGCCAGAACGCGCTGCCGCCCGGGTCGGCGCCACACCGCCTACGGCGATGATGTCCTGCATCGAGCCGATCGGCGCGAGGACGATCGGCAGCTTGAGCTTCAGCCCGAGGAGCGTCGTGCCGGTGTCGACATGCTCCACATTGCGCAGCACCCGTGGCCGGAACGCAAGACGATCGAGCGCACGCCGGTTCTGGTTGAGGGTTGTCTCGGTTTCGGACCCGCCCATCAGGTAATCCCAGGCCCCCGACGAGAGATTACGCTTGGCGATGGATAACAGCTGAAACAGGGTATCGACTTGGCTGACATCTGTCATACGAGAGGCTCCCAAGACTATTGCGGGGACTGATCGGCGGTGAATGTGGGCGGTGGCGCCTCACCTTATATTTCATCGGTGGGAAATGTCGGCAAGAGGATCTCATCCGCCCCGATGACCCTGCAAGGCGGCCAATACGATCCCGCCTACATGTAGCTCAATCCAAATGTGGTAGCGCCGACGCTGGTGAATGACGACAAGGTTATCGTCGAATGAAGCGTATCATGCACTAAATCAACGACCTTTCCCCGGCCCTCAGCTTATGCCGAGCAACAGCTTGGCTTAAAATAATCGCCTTGACGCTATATCGGCTCCCGCTCGCAACGTCCGCAGTTTCGCCCAAACCACGTCTTCTGCGACCCGGCCCCAGCCTGCCGACGTGTCGAAGCCGCAATCGGTCCCGGCTAACACGCGCGTCGGGTCGCCGACGACACCCGCTACGCGTTCGATGCGGTCGGCGACGACTTCGGGATGTTCAACGATATTGGTGAGAGGATCGATCACGCCAGCGACCAGCAACTGGTCGGCGGCGAGCGGATACTTGCCAAAACAGCGAAACTCATGCGCGTGGCGCGGCCCGGCGAAGGGCAGCACAAACCCGCCGACCTTGGCTTGCCGGATAACTGGCAAAATATCTTCCAGCGGCACGTCGCTATCGTGCGGCGACTCCGAATTCCCCCAACAAACATGGAGCCGGACCCGGTCGGGCGCCACATTGCGCAGCGCGCGGTTGATTTCACCGACCACGGCTTCGACGAAGCCGAGGAATTCGGCCAGTGGCTTGTCCTTGAACGATATGTGGCGTTCGAGCGCGAGGTCCGGCGCGTCGATTTGCAGCAGGAAGCCCGCGCCGACGATCGTCTCGTATTCGATGCGCAGCGCTTCGCCGAGCGCCCGCAGATAGCCGCCCATCGTGTCGTAGTGCTGGTTCTTGATCGCCGCGGCGACGATGCCGGGCGATGGCGCGTTCATGAACGCCTCGGCGAAGGCATTGGGCGTCTTGGCTAGCGCGTCTTTGAAGATACGGCACTCCATTTCGATCGCCGCCGCGTTCTTGTAGCGGACCTCGCCGAGCGCCATGGGCAGGCCCTCGTTCGGCGAGACGCGCGCGTTGCTCGATGTCTGTTCCAGCCAACGTTTCTTAAATCCCGGATAGCGGTCGACGTCGGCGCGCGACGGCCGCTGCCAGGTTCCGCCGAGCCCGGTCAGCCGTTCCCTGAGATAGAGAAAAAACGACTCGCGTTGCTGCTCGCCGTCGTTGCCGACATCGATGCCAGCTTTCACCTGTTTCGGCACGATGGCGCCGACGGCGTCGCGGCCGGCCGTGGCAATTTCTTCCGCATCGATTTTGTCACCAAGCTCGCGCCGCACGAACAGACGCGTCAACGGCTCGGGCCGCGGCAGACTTCCGGTATGTGTGGTGAGAATTCGCTCGGTGCTGCGGCGCATCGCGACCCTTTCGAAGTTTCCGGCACGACCGGCTGTATAGCAAACATCCCGAGCGCACATAACAGTGGTGAGGCGCAGCGCGCACGCGCGGTGCGCGCAATCGACATCGGCCGCACATGCATAGATCGCACCGCTTCGGCATTATCGCCGGGTTGCGGAATTTGACTAGTCAATAATTTAATTTGACTAGTCAAATTGAGAACCGCAATATGCCCACAATATCGGCCGCAAAACTCAACGATGTGCGGCCGCCAAAGAACAACCAGGGGGGACCTAGAATGACACCACGAACGAAGCTGCTGCTGGCCTGCGCGACGATCGCAAGTCTCGGCGTCGGCCTTGCGCCGAACACCAATGCCGCAGAGCCCTACAAGATCGGCGTGCTGCATTCGTTCGGCGGCTATCTCGCCGCCATGGGAACCGCGAGCCGAGATGGCTTCCTCGCTGCGGTTGACGTGATCAACAAGCGCGGCGGTGTCAACGGACGTCCGCTCGCGGCCATCGTCGAGAACGACGAGTCGGACCCGGCGAAAGGCGTGCCGGCAGCAATCCGGCTGATGACCAGCGACAAGGTCGTGGCGCTGGTCGGTCCGGTGCGCAGCGACACCTCGGAAGCGCTCGGCCCGCTAGTGCAAAAGCAGCATGTTGTCGAGATGACCGGCTCGTTTATCCTGCCGAAAGTCGACGCCTATACATTCACCACGCTGCCGCCTCCGCAAGAGGAAGCCAAGCTTTCTATCGCGCTGTTGAAGAAGAAGGGCGCCAAGACGCTGGCCATTATTCACGCCATCGACATTTACAACTCGACCTGCGCCAAGCTGTTCGCCGAAGCAGCCGAGAAAGCCGGTATCAAAGTTGTCGCCAACGAAAGCTACAACGCCGCGCAGGACCGCAACTTCATCCCGCAGTTGACCAAGTTCAAAGCCGCCAATCCGGAATGGATGGCGGTGCTAGGCGGCGGCGCGCCGGTTCCGCTCATCCTCAAGCAAAAGGACGAGATCGGCCTGCAATCGACCGTCATCGGCAATCTGGCCTTCACGACCGCGGGCATCGCCTCGCTGGTACAGATCGCCGGCAAGAACATCGAAGGCGCGTATTTCATCACCCTTCCGGTTGCGGTGTGGGAGACGCTCGCCAAGGACGATCCGCGCGTCAAGCCTATCGAGGAATTCCGCGAGGCCTACAAAACGAAGTTCGGCACCTATCCCGTGATGGCGCAATGGTGGACGGCGCAGAACTATGACATCGCGCTTCTGCTGGCGGAAGCGATAAAGAAGGCAGGCGCCAAGCCGAGCGGCGAGGCGTTGAAGAAGGCCGTAGAGGGCATCCAGGGTTTCCACGGTGTCGCAGCCACCTACAACTTTTCTCCGACCCAGCACGCCGGGGCGACCGGATTTGTGATCGGCAGAATTGGGGAAGCTGGCAAGGTCAGCTTGGCCCAGTGAGCGCAACACCTCTGCTCTCGGTCCAGGGCCTCACCAAACGCTTCGTCGGTGTGGTGGCCCTGGACCAAGTCTCTTTCAGCGTGACGCCCGGCAGCATCGCCGGGCTGATCGGTCCCAACGGCGCCGGCAAGTCGACGTTTTTCAACGTACTCACCGGGGTGTTCCCCGCCGACGCCGGCGACATGCGGTTCGATGGTCGGCGCATCAACGGCTTGCCACCGCATGCCCTGGTCGGCATGGGGTTGGTGCGCACGTTCCAGAAAATCCATCCGTTTCGCGACATGACCGTGCTCGAATCGGCGATGGTCGCGCGCCATGCCCGCACCCGCGCAGGCCTATTCTCCGCCCTGCTCCGGCTGCCGAGCGTCGTCGAAGAGGAGCGGCAAATCCGCAAGGCCGCGCTCGATGCGCTGGCATTTGTCGGCCTCGAGGGTGCCGCCGCGGAGGCCGCCGAAACGCTGCCTTTGGGACGCCAACGTCTGCTGCAACTCGCCTGCGGCATCGCGAGCGGCCCGCGCATGCTTTTCCTCGACGAACCGGCGTCCGGGCTGAACACGTCGGAGACAAGCCAGTTCGCCAAGCTGCTGCTGGCGATCCGCGCCCAGGGCATCACCATCGTGCTGGTCGAGCACGACATGAGCCTGGTGATGAAGATCTGTGACCGCATCACCGTGCTCAATTTCGGCCGCGTGCTGGCCGACGGCACGCCGGAAGAGATCCGGCTCAACCCCGCTGTGATCCGCGCCTATCTCGGAGCCGCGAAGCCCCATGCTGTTGGTTGAGAATCTCGTCGTTTCCTACGGCCGCATCGACGCTCTCAAGGGCGTGTCGCTTACTGTTGAGCAAGGCGAATTCGTCGGCGTCATCGGCCCGAACGGCGCGGGCAAGACGTCGCTGTTGCTCGCACTATCGGGAGCGGTGCCGATCCGCTCCGGCCGCATCCTGTTTGACGGAGAAGACGTCACCGCTCTGTCCCAGCATCTGCGCGTCGGCCGCGGCATCGCCATCGTACCGGAAGGGCGCGAAATGTTCGGGCCGCTGACGGTGATGGAGAATCTCGAGCTCGGCGCCTACCACCGGCAGCGCGCGGCGCGCGCGGAACGGCGCGCCGATCTCGACATGGTGCTCAGTCTTTTCCCGATTTTGGCGGAACGCACGCGTCAGCAGGCCGCCACGCTGTCGGGCGGCGAGCAGCAAATGCTGGCGATCGGCCGCGCGCTAATGGCGCGCCCGCGCCTGCTGCTGTTGGACGAGCCGTCGCTCGGCCTTGCGCCCGTCATCACGCAGGAAATTTTCGCCACTTTGCGCCGGCTGCACGGCGAGGGCCTGACCTGTCTTCTGGTCGAGCAGGACGCAGCGTTGGCGCTGGAAACGACCAGCCGCAGCTACGTGTTCCGCACCGGCCTCGTGGTCTCGCACGGCACCAGCGCCGAGCTGCAATCCAGCCCATTGGTCGAGGAAATCTATCTCGGCGCAGGAGAGGCCACGTCATGATGAATCTTTTGCCGCTCCTTCTGGTGAACGGCATCGTGTTCGGCTCGATGTACGCGCTGAACGCGATCGGCTTCGGCATCATGTACAACACCACCAACATCATCAATTTCGCCCAGGGTGAATTCGTGATGCTGGGCGGCATGCTGACCTACGTGCTCTACGCCCATGCGCATATGCCGCTGGCGATAGCGGCGATCAGCGCGATCACAGCGACGACCGTGATCGGCCTCGCCGTCGAGCGTTTCACCATCCGTCCGCTGTGGCGCCGGCAGGCCAAGGACTGGACCTACATCTTCATGCTGTTTGCCGTAGCAACCGTCATTCCCAACATCGTCATGCTGCTCATCAGCCGCGACCCGCAGGGCATTCCCGCCTTCACCGGCGCCGAGCCGCTGGCGCTCGGACCCGTCCGCTTCAGTCCGCAGGCCTTATGGGTCGTCGGCGTGACCGGCTTGGTGGCGGCAGCATTGCACGGCTTCTTCAACTACACGCTGATCGGCAAGGCGATGAAGGCGACCGCCGTGAACCGGCGCGCCGCCGCCTGGATGGGCATCCCGGTCGAGCGCATGGTCGCGCTGTCCTTCGCCCTGTCGGCAATGCTCGGGGCGATCGGCGGCGTGGTGTTCACGCCGCTGATCAGCACCCAGTTCGACGCCGGGCTGGCGTTCACCCTGAAAGGCTTTGCCGCCGCCATCATCGGCGGCCTCGGCAACGTCAAGGGCGCAATCTTCGGCGGGCTTATGCTTGGAATTCTGGAAGCGCTCAGTACCGCCTTCGTCTCCTCGCTTTACGCCGACGCCATCACCTACGGCTTCCTGTTCCTCATTCTCATCGTGCGCCCGACTGGATTTTTCCGGCCGCTGGTCGAACTCAGGCAAGAAGAAATATGACGCCGCGCCGGATGAACCACATCGGCTTGCTGGCCTTGGCCGGCGCGGTTGCGCTGCTGCCCTTGCTGCAAAGCCCCTTCACCGAAACGGTCATGGCGCTCGCTGGGCTCTACGTCATCGTCGCCATCGGGCTGAACCTGCTGGTCGGCTATGCCGGCAAGATCTCGTTCGGCCACCACGCCTTCATGGCCATGGGCGCCTATGCCTCCGGACTGCTCACGGTCAATTTCGGCTGGTCGCCGCTCGCCGCCATGTTGGCCGGCGTGATTGGCACCGGGCTGCTGGCATTCGCGATCGGGGCAGCGATCCTGCGGCTGCGCGGGCATTATCTCGCGATGATCACCTTGGCGCTCGGCCAAGTCACGATCACTCTCAGCACGCGATGGACCGAGGTGACCGGCGGCCTCACCGGCGTGCCGAACGTGCCCGACTTTTCGGTTGCCGGATTGGCCTTCAATTCCAAGACGAAAATGTACTACCTGATCTGGGCGATCGCGATCGTCGCCATAGTGTTGTCGTTCCGCATCGTGGAGTCGCGATTTGGCCGCGCTTTGCGGGCACTCGGCTCGCACGAGCCGGCGGCCGAGGCGCTCGGCGTCCCGGTCGTGCGCTGCCGCATCCAGGTGTTCGTGCTCAGCGCGGTGCTTGCCGCCGTCGCAGGCAGCCTATATGCGCACTTCCTCAACTATGTGAACGGCACATTCTTCGACCTGCCGGTGATGATCCAGCTCATGGCCATGCTGGTGGTCGGAGGCATCGGAACGATGTGGGGGCCCGTGGTAGGAGCGGTCACCCTGATGTGGATGTCACAAAGCCTCGGCCGCTACGCCGATTACAGCCTACTGATCTTTGGACTACTTTACGGCGGAATGCTTCTGTTCGTGCCGCTCGGCATATGCGGAGAAATGTCGCGATGGTTCATGCTCCGCCGTCATCAAACCGAAATTCGTTGAATTCGCGCACGCCAAGAGGAATAGGAGAACACCATGTCGAACGGCCCGCAGGACGGAAAATGGCCCAGCCCGTTTAACCGCACGCAAGGCCAGCTGATCGCGCCGGGCCGGCGAATTCTGATATCCGACTGCACGCTGCGCGACGGCGAACAGCAGGCCGGCGTCGTGCTCGACCGCGCCGCCAAGGTCGCGATCGCGCGCGCCCTCGACAGTCTCGGCATCTATGAGATCGAGGCAGGCACGGTCGCCAGCAGCGAGGAGGACCGCCTCGCCATCACTGACATGTGCCAGCTCGGGCTAAAATCGAAAATCAGCGCGCTCTGCCGGGGCATAAATGCGGACATGGACCAGGCTTTGGCCCTGGGCGTCTGGGGCGTGCGGCTCAGCTATCCGATCAGCCAGCTCGAACGCCGGCACAAGCTCAAGGGGATCAGCGACGACGACTATCTGAAGCGGACCCTGGAGCTATGCGAATACGGTCGGCGCAAAGGCCTCAACGTCATCTTCAGCCCCTACGACACCACGCGCGCGGAAATCCCGTTCCTGCGCCGGCTGGTGGCCGAACTGGAAAAGGCCGGCACCGTGGACCGGCTACGCATTGTCGACACCACCGGCTGCGCCCTGCCCCAGGCGATTACCTACATCATTGAGCAAATCCGCGAGGCGGCGCCCGAAACTGCCGCTCGAGATCCACTGCCACAATGATTTCGGGCTCGCCTGCGCCAATACGCTGGCCGGCATCGTGGCCGGCGCCGATTACGCTTCGACCACGATCAACGGTCTCGGCGAACGCTCCGGCAATGCGGCGACGGAAGAAGTGGCCATGGCGCTGGAGGTACTTTACGGCATCAACACCGGACTGAACCTCGCCAAGCTGACCGAGGTTTCCAAACTGGTCGCCAGCCTCAGCGGCGTTTCCACGCAGGTGAACAAAGCGGTGGTGGGCGAGAGTGCGTTCCGCCACGAGTCGGGCATGGTGGTGGCCGGCCTGCTGCAAGATCCATTCACCGCGGAAGCCTACGAGCCCGAAATTGTCGGCCAGCACCGCCAGATCCTGCTCGGCAAGAAGAGCGGCCTGGTATCTATCTCCTACAAGGTCAAGGAGATGGGGCTGCCGGTGCCGGAGGCGCGCTTTCCCGAGATGCTCGATCGCGTGAAGCAGGCCGCCGTGAGCAAGCACCGGGCTTTGACCGACGAAGAGTTCAGTGCGCTCGCAAATACGATGGTGCAATAACCATCGTCCATTTGCGCGGCGACAGATCGATCACAAATTTCGGAGAGACGAACGATGATTTACGAACTGCGTGTCTACCATTGCCTGCCCGGCCGCCTGCCGGCACTGCTCAAGCGTTTCGAAACAGCCACGCTTGCCATTTGGGAAAAGCACGGATTTCGTCAGGGCGGATTTTGGACGGTCGTGGTAGGCGAATCCAACCACGATCTCTATTACTTTCTAAAATGGGAGTCGCTGGCCGAACGCCAAGAAAAAATGGCTGCGTTTCAAAGCGACCCCGCCTGGATCGCTGTACGCACCGAATCCGAGCGTGACGGCCAGATTGTCGCTTCGATCAGTAACACGATCCTGCAGCCGACGGGTTTCTCGGCGGCAAAATAGTCAGAACCCGGCGTCAACTGTGGCCGAGAACCGGATGTGGCCGGTAGGGCTCTTCCAGCGCTTTGATTTCGTCCGGTGAGAGCGTGACGTCGAGCGATTTCACCGCTTCGTCCAACTGCTCCACCGTCTCGACGCCGACCAAAGGCGCCGTGACGACCGGCTTATGCAGCAGCCAAGCGAGCGCGACGCTGGCGTTCGTCAGCCCCCGTTGAGCGGCGATTTCACCGAGGCGCTCGACCACGGCGAAATCGCCGTCGTGATAATAAAAATTTCGTGCGAGCGCATCATCCTTGGCGCGCTGGGTCTGCGCATGACCCTTGCCGGTCAGGAAGCCGCGCGCCAGCGGGCTCCATGGCAGAATGCCGACCCCTTCTGCCCGGCAGAGCGGGATCATTTCACGCTCTTCCTCGCGATAGACCAGATTGTAGTGGCTCTGCATGGTCACGAAGCGGGCAAGGCCGAGCCGGTCCGCGAGCGCCAGATATTGGGCGAACTGCCAGGCGAACATCGAGGACGCGCCGATATGCAGCGCCTTGCCCGCCTTGATGACGTCGGTCAGCGCCTCCAGCGTCTCTTCCATCGGCGTCGTCGGATCGAAACGGTGAATTTGATAGAGATCGACATAGTCGAGCCCGAGGCGGCGCAGACTTTCGTCGATCGCGTGCATGATGTGCTTGCGCGACAGACCGCGCTGGTTTGGGTCGTCGCCGACCGGATAGAAAACCTTCGTCGACACGACCAGGCGGTCGCGCGGCGGGCCGATATCCTTGAGCACGCGGCCGAGCAGTTCTTCGCTGGCGCCGGCCGAATAGAAATTCGCGGTGTCGAAATAATTGATGCCGAGATCGAGCGCCCGCTTTATCAGCGGCCGCGCCTCGGCGTCCTCCAGCATCCAGCTGCGCCAGCGCTTGGAGCCGAAATTCATCGTGCCAAGGCAGATGCGCGACACTTTCACGCCGCTCGCGCCGAGATTGACGTATTGCATGAACGAACTCCGAAACTTTGGCCGCAATGTGCGCTCAGGGTAGCATGATGACGGTGCGGATGCCTTTTCCCGCCCGCATGTCATCGAAGCCGGAATTGACCTCGTCGAGACGAATGCGGCGGGTGACCAGGCTGTCGAGATCGAGCGCCTTCTTCAGATAGGATTGTACCAGCCAGGGGAAATCGCGGCGCGGCCGGGCACCGCCATAACTCGAGCGGGTGATGCGCTTTTCGCCCATCAGCGACCCCCAACGGAACGACACCTGCTTGCCGGTGGGCACTTTGCCGAGGAAGACGAGTTCGCCGCCGGGGCGCACGAGCTCCGCCGCCAACCCGAAAGCGCTTTCGTGGCCGACCGCCTCGAAGACGAAATCGGCGCCGCGGCCCTGTGTCGCGGCGCGCACGCGCGCGATCAGGTCCGCGTCGTCACCGGCCGATAGCATGACATCGGCGCCGAACTGTTTGGCCAAATCGAGCCGGTCCTGCCGCCGGTCGGCGGCGATGATGGTTGCGGCGCCGGCCAGGCGCGCACCCTGAATGGTGTTGAGGCCGACGGCGCCGCAACCGAGCACCAGCACGTTTGCCCCCGGCGGCACCGCCGCAATTCGCGTCGCCGCCCCGGCTCCGGTGATCACGCCGCAGCCGATGATGCAGGCGCAGTCGAACGGAATGTCCTTGGACACCGGGATCGCGCTCGATTCCGCCACCACGCAATATTCCGCATAGCCGGCGACATGCATCATGTGGTGCAGCGGCTTTCCGTCGAGGTGCAAACGCGGCTTGCCGTCGAGCAAAACGCCATTCATCTGCGCCTGGGTGTAGGACTCGCACAGGATCGGCTGGTCGCGCTCGCAATAGAAACAGTGTCCGCAATGCGGATTGCACGAGCAGATCACGTGATCGCCGGGCTTAACGGTGGTTACCGACGAGCCGACCTTTTCGACCACGCCGGCGACTTCGTGACCGAGCACGATCGGAAACGGAAAGGCGAGCGTGCCTTCGATCACCTCCAGGTCGGTGTGGCACAACCCGCTGGCGCGCACCTTGATCAATACATCGTCCGGCTGAAGCGCGCCGATCTCCACCGTCTCGAGCGTGAGCGGCTGTTTCGGGGCGTGAAGCACGGCGGCACGAAATCGCATGGTCACCCTCAATAGCACGGCCGCTCTATATCGACGAAATGATTTGACTAGTCAAATCAGAGCCAGCAAGATGGCGGCAACGAAAACGGGGAAACGCCATGATCAACAAAAATCGTCCAGCCACGCTGCCGGCGGCCACGTCGGGGCGCCGTCAATTCTTGAAAACCGCCGGCACCGGTCTCGCCGCGATCCTGGCGAGCGGCCGGGCTCCCGCCTTTGCGCAGGCCAAGCCGACCAAGCTGGTGTTCGCGCACAACGCCGCGGTGCCGGAAGCCGGCGCCGTCGTGATGGATTGGTTTTCCAAGGAAGTGAACAGCCGCTCCAAGGGCGACATCGAGGTGCAGTTCTTCGGCGCCACGCTGATCAGCAAGGAACTGGAAATCGCCAATGCGGTGAAGACCGGCAGCATCGCGCTCGGCACCGCCTCGGGCGGCGCGGCCACCATCACGCCCGAATTCGGCGTGTTCGTCGTTCCTTATCTCGTGCCCAATTACAAAACCGCTTACGCCATGTTCAACGGCAAGATCGGCCAGCGCTTCGATGAGCTGTTCCAGAAGAAGTACGGGCTCAAGGTGCTGTTCTTCTACGACAACGGCTATCGCCACTTCTGGAACAACAAGCGCGCGCTGCACGAGCCGAAGGACCTGCGCGGGCTGAAGCTGCGCGCGCAGCCGGGCCGCATCTTCGCCGACGCGATCAATGGCCTGGGCGGCAATGCGGTGCCGCTGCCGTTCTCCGAACTCATTACCGCCGCGCAGCAAGGCGTCATCGACGGCGGCGACATGCCGATCGCCAATTTCGTGCCGGTGAAGCTCTACGAAGTCTCGAAATACGCTTCGATGAGCTATCACGTTTATTCGCCGAGTTACGTGGTGTTCAATCCGAAGATTTGGCACAGCCTGACCGACGCGCAGCGCAAATTGCTGAGCGAAGTCGCGCACGACGCGCAGAACCGCATGCGCGAAACGATGAGCAGCGTCGACAGCCTCGCCGGCGCCAAGAAGCTGCTCGAGCCGCACGGCATGGCGGTCAACGAGGTCGACGTGGAAGCGTTCCGCAAGACCGCCAAAGAAAACATCTGGCCCAAGTACCACCAGCAATATGCCGACATGTGGGACGAGATCGCGAACTTCAAAGCCTGAGTCGCGGTCAGTCCCAATGAAAGTGAAAGATCTGGCGGCCTTTGTGCCCGGCGGCGAGCGCCACGGCGGTCCCGCCGTTTTGTATTGGTTGCACATCGTGGTCGCGCTAGTGACGGCGTCGCTCCTGGTGATCGCCGTCACCGACATGCTGGTCGGCGTGTTACTGCGTTATGTGGTCGCCAAGATCACCGACGCTCTCGATCTTCCCAGCATCGATTTCTTCTGGGTGGAAGAAATCGGCGAATTCGCGCTCGCCTGGTTGACCATGCTCGGCGCCGCGCTCGGCATCGTGCACGGCACGCATTTCAAGTTGCAGGTTGTCACGCACCGGCTTCCTGTGCCGCTGCAAATGCTGGTGGCGCGGTGCAACGGATTGCTGATGGTCGTATTCGGGCTGGTCGCTGCGATCTACGGCTGGCGCGTGGCTTTGCTCAATTCCTCGTCGACCTCGCCGGGCCTCTCGATCAACCTGTTTTGGCTTTATTTCTCCGTCGTCGTCGGCGGCGCATTGATCACGATCTTCGGCCTTGCCGCGGCGCTTCGTCCGCGCCTGGCGGACCCGCATGACCTATTGCAGATCGCGGAGTGAACGATGGTCCTCGGCATTACCTTGGTCGCGTTCATCGTGTTGGTCATCCTGTCGCTGCCGATGGTTTTTTCGCTCGGCATTGCGGCCATTGCCGGTCTTGTGCTCGGTGACCATCCGCTGCAGATGTTCGCCTCAAGCTTGGTATCCGGGTCGCAGAATTGGGTTTTGCTGGCGGTTCCGTCGTTCATCTTCGCCGGCACGATCATGGAACGCTGCGGCATGTCGAACGCGCTCGTCGAACTGGCGCGCGCCATGGTCGGTTGGGTGCGCGGCGGCCTTGGCATGTCGGTGATCGTGGTGTCCTACTTCTTCTCCGATTTATGCGGCTCGAAAATGGCCGAGGTTTCCGCGCTCGGGTCGACTTTGACGCCGTCGCTGCTCAAGGCCGGTTACCGGCGTGAGGACGCCGCCTCGCTCATCGCCTCGGGCACCGCCATGGGCATGCTTGTGCCGCCCGCCATCTTCATGATCATCCTGGGAGAGGTGACGAACACGTCCGTGGTCGCCTTGTTCCTGGCCGGGTTCATCCCCGCAGCGGTCGTCGGCGTGTGCCTAGCGGTGGTGGTGTTTGCGCAAGCGCATATTCTCGGCTGGCCGAAAGACACAAAGCCGAGCTTTCGCTTCCTACTGAAGGCGTCGCGCCTCGCCGCCGTGCCGATGGTGGTGCCGGTCGTGCTGTTTGCCGGCTTCTACTTCGGGGTTTTCACCGCCACCGAAGCCGGCGCCATCGTGGCGTTTTATTCGGTGATCGCCGCGCGTTACTTCTATCGCAGCGTGACGTGGATGCAGATGCTCCACATCGCCTATGAAAGCGCCCTGCTCACCGCGGCGGTGATCTTTCTGCTCGCAGTAGCAACCGTATTTCAATATCTCATGGGCGTCAGCGGCGTGCCAACTCTCATGGCCGATATCCTGCGTCCACTCGAAGGCGCCAATTGGCTGTTCCTCATTGGCGCGTCGCTCATGGGCATGTTGATCGGCATGGTGCTGGAAGGCCTGCCCGCAGCCGTCGTGCTGGTGCCGGTGGTGTTTCCGATCGCGATCCGGCTCGGCATCCAGCCGATTCATTTCGATATCGTGCTGGTCGCCGCTGTCGGCATCGGCCTGTTCCTGCCCCCCATGGGCGTGGGTTTGCTGGTGGCGCTTCGTTTCGCGAAAGTATCGGTCGGGCGGCACGCCAAGGCCTACGTCCCTTATATGTTGGCACTGTTCGTCGGCCTGCTTTTGATCATTTGCATACCGGAACTGTCCTTGTTCCTTCCGCGCAGCGCCGGCTTTGTACGCTAGTCAACGGGAACACGGCGCAGCGACCGCAAGCGGGACGCCAACGAGAAGAGTTAGGCAATGAAAAAGAGGATTGCATTCATCGGCGCCGGCGCGATCGGCGGATATGTCGGCGGGCATCTTGCCCGTAACGGTCATGACGTGACCTTGATCGATCCATGGCCGGAACACATCGAGGCCATCCGCGCCAACGGTCTGGAGATTACCGGCGTCACCGAAGCGGAGCGCTGCGTCGTCAAGCCGAACACGATGCATCTTACCGAGGTGCAAAGTCTTTCGAAGAACAAGCCGCTCGATATCGTCTTTGTTTCGGTGAAGTCATACGACACCGAATGGGCGACCATGCTTATGCGGTCTTACCTTGCTGCGGATGGCTATGTGGTGTCGCTGCAGAACTGCATCAACGAAGAGCGCATTGCCGGCATCGTCGGATGGGGCAGGACGCTTGGCTGCGTCGCCGCGCGTCTGGCGGCTGACCTCTACGAGCCGGGCCGCGTGCTCCGTACCAGCCCGAAGGGCGACGATAGCCATGGCAATTCGGTTTTTTACGTGGGAGAAGTGCACGGTCGGACCAGCCGCCGCGTGCAGGAACTCGCCGGCATGATCGGAGAAATCGACTCTGTTACGCTGACCAGCAACCTGTGGGGCGAGCGCTGGTCGAAGCTCTGCGTCAACGCCATGCGCAATGGCGCTTCCGCGGCGACCGGGATGTCCGGCATCGCCCGCGACCGCCATGACGCCATCCGCCGGTTTTGCATTCGGCTCGGCGGCGAAGCCGTGCGGGTCGGCCAGGCGCAGGGCTACGAGCTTGGGTTTATCGGCATGCTGCCGCCCGACCGCCTCGCCCTTGCGTCGGAAGGCGACAAAGCGGCGCTGGAGGGGGTCGAGGCAATTCTGATTGCCGGCACCAACGATGGAAAAAGCGAGTTGCAGCGCCCCTCCATGGGTCAGGACGTGCTGAAGGGGCGGCGCACCGAAATCGACTACATCAACGGCTTCGTCGTACAAAAAGGCCATGAGATCGGACAAGCCGCCGCGGCGAACGCCTTCCTGACCGGGCTAGTGCGGCGCGTGGAACGCGGCGAAATCCCGGCGCGGCCGGAAAATCTGACCGCCCCGGAGGCCTGGTTGGGAAGCCCGGTCGCCGCCAATTGAAGCGTCCGCTACGCTGACGAGATTGCTTTTTTCAGTTGCTCGTGAAATTTTGGTTGAGAAACAACAGGTTCGGATACGACGACGACAATAACAAGGAATTTCGTGGATGGCTCGGCGGGCAGAGTCGCGGTCTAGGCGCATCGCCGATACGCTTATCGAAGCGATCACGTCGGCCAAATATCCGATCGGCACGACGCTGCCGAACGAGCATCAGCTGAGCGCAAAATTCAAGGTGAGCCGCGCGACCGTCGCCGTTGCGCTGCGCCATCTCGAAGAACTGGGTCTCGTCTACCGGCGCACACGCACCGGCACCCAGGTGGTGTCGCGCTTCCCGCTGCGCAATCAGATCGAGGACGGCAGCGTATTTCACGACTGGGCGCGATACGGCGTCGAGTATGTATTCGAAGTTCTGCACAAGGAAAAATGCAGCCTACCGAGCATTGCCGGCCAAAAGGCCGTGCACGAGACGCGCAAATGGTTACATTTGGCCGGCCACCGTTTGACCACGCAGTCGCGCAAGCCGATTTGTACCGTCGATATTTATGTGCATCCCGATTATGCGGGAATTGGCGATCACATCTCCGACAAGCCGCCGCGTATCTTTTCCGTGATCGAGGCCAAACACGGCGTTCTCATCAAAGCGATCGAGCAGGAGCTGAAGGCGATTCCGATTAACGCCAAGGACGCGGCCGAATTGGGCGTCGAGGCCAATTCGCCGGCGCTGCAGATGCTGCGCTGGTACCGCGGCGCGAAAGACAAACTCATCGAGTTCATTATTGTAACGCACCCGGCAGACCGTTTCACCTATAAGAGCCGCATGCTGCGCGGACCGATGGAATATGCTGGATGACCTAAGCCAGCCGCAAACGTTTAAATTTAATCAGGGGTCGTTGCTTATGCGCGCGCGGTCCATCGCACATCGCAAAAGTACGATTAATTGCGCGGGCACCCTAAGCTACCGATGCTATAAATTCTCATCGGCGAGCACAAAGAACTCTTCAGGCCTTTTTTGCATCGATTTCAGCAATTCGAAATATCTGGCCTTGACAAAGGCGGCCAGCTTGCCGGCCGGTACCTTGCCGATCGCGGGTGAGATAGCGCGGAGCGCAATTCCGAAAGATACGTTCGTCAAAGATCTATAAAGCAATAGTGTTGTCGCAGCTTAATGTGCTAGCGCAGCCGCACTTTGTAGTGAAAACGATCGGCGTGGCCACGCGCGCGACGCTTGTGTGTACTGAAAACCCAATCCCGAACGTAGTGGTGATGAAGTCCGCCAACGATTGAGTGCGATCTGATTTTTCCGGTCCGCTGAAAGGGACGAAAGTCCGGCGCATTCTTTGCCCAGTGAACAGCGGATTCTGATTTTGTTGTAATAGCAGGCATAGGCACGCAAAATTCGTCGTAAATGCAGCTTACCTAAAATGATCAGGTGATCCACACACTCGCGCCGGATTGAACTAATCCATCCCAGCAACGAGCTTGCGACCGCCGATCTGCTCGCCGGAAATGTCCATGCACAGGTACAAGATTCAATGTCCGCCATCTATCGCGCGCGAATCGATCCTAAATTTGCGGCCATGGCGCCGGAGAACCTCTTAAACCCTGTCTATGTCGCCGCTCCGCTGCGCCGTGAGGATCAGGCCCTTCTAAACTACGCCAACATCTGGATCGATGACCCCAAATCGTTTCGGTGCGATCCCATCGATGCAAATCGTCAATGTCGATGACGACATAGGCTAGCGGCTTGCCCTTCGCATTTATGCCGTGAATTGTTGTGGCCGCAAGCGCCACTCCGAACAGAATCGTCAGAGACCATTTGTGACCCGCCGTCACGCGCTCCCTCCGATTTCTGCCTTAGTCATTGTCATCACGTCACGACTGCGCCACCTTACTCCGTTGCGCGCCGAGCAATAGTGGTCCGAACGACGCGGCAAAGCCGAAAAACGCCGCGGCCCAGGCGAAGGCCGCGACATGCAGCAATTGGCCGCTCCAAGCCGGTTCCAGCGAGGCGCAGACGCGCGCGAGTGCGGCGACGACGACTGCCGCATAGATCGCCTGCGTCATTGCGGAAGCTTTCAGAGCATTGCCGGTGTGGCCAAGGCTTGCGCGAGTCATCACCGCCAGCGTCATGGTGCCCGCGGCGCCCACCATCCAGGCATGTGTCCCGGTGTCCGCCGGAACCAAGTCTATGGCCGCCGCGCCGGCGAGCAAGAATCCGAACGGCACGAAGGCGTAGCCGATGTGCAGAATCAGCACCAAACGGTCACGCCAGGTGCGGTCTCCGGCCCAGCGGGCCAAGCGCACGATATGCAGCACGCCGGTGACGGCGAGTGCCGCCGCGGTAATCTTTCCGGACGGCAGCGCGGTCCACAGCGCGAGTGTGACCGCGCTCAATAGAATTACGACGACGTCGAAGCGGCCGAACGGCACCGGCAACCGGCCCGGGTTCTCGCGCGCCAGCCAATTGCGGGTGAAACTCGGAATGATACGGCCGCCGATCACCACCAGGAGCAGCACCACCGCTGCGATGCCGATGCGGGCGCCGTATTCGGCGCTGCCATTGAAATGCGCCTCGAGATGAAACGCGACGTTGCCCGCGAGCAGCAGCGTGACCAGGCCGACGACCCGGAGATTGCGCCAATTACTGCCGGCGACGATCTCGCGCGCGGTTGCGGCCACAACCAAGACGAGAAAGCCGACGTCGACGATCGCGGCCAGCAGCCAGCCGATCTCAGCGGAAAAAGTAACCGCCAGGCGGCCGGCAAGCCAAACGACGACCAATGTGAGCAGCGGCATGCCCTGGATCGGCAGCCGCCCGGTCCAGTTCGGGATCGCCGTGAGCAGAAAGCCGGTTACGATCGCCGGCAGATACCCGTAGAGCATCTCATGCACGTGCCAATCGATCGGGCCGAAGGCGGTCGATAGCACCAACTCGCCGCCGAAAATCGGCAGCCAGGCCAGGATGGCGAGCCCGGCATAGATGGCGCCGAAAAAAAAGAACGGGCGAAAACCGTAAGAGAGCAGCGCCGGTCCTAAATATGCTTTTAGACGCGGGATTGGGCTCATGATGGCGCGTACGCAAAGGCGCGCTTGAGGCAGGTCGCGCCTGGATCTTGCGTGCGATTCAGCATGCCCATCAGCGTGACCCACTCCTCGTCCGAGGCGCTTGACGCGTAGCGCTGCACGGTTTGCGTCACGTATGATGCAAGCTCGAGCCCCTCGGCCGCCGCCTTCCCGCGCGCCGTTTCCAGCAGCGTCAAATCGCCCAGTTGAAGAAGCGTCTCGACCGCGGTCGTCTCATCCGTCAGGCTAGCCAGCAAATCACCGAGCATGAGGACGGCCTTTCTTTAATGCACGCGCAGCGCGTCGGCGCCGGTGAGATCGATGCCTTCGATGCGCGCCGCCGACACCAGCCGCGCGACGTATTGCGCGTCGGCCCGCCGCCGCACGCTGTCGCGCAGGTAGTCGGCAATACGCTCGGCGACAAGTTCATAGGGCAGCAAGCGGCCCTCGTGCTTGCGATCGAGCCGGATGACGTGAAAGCCGTAGCGCGTGGCGACCGGCGCTTCGCACAATTGACCGGGCTCGAGCACGAAAAGCGCCTGTTCGAATTCGGGCGTCGTTTGTCCCTCCGTAATCTGGCCGAGATTGCCGCCTTGCGCGGCGGACGGGCAGCGCGAATAGGCGCGCGCCATCGTCGCAAAAGATTCCGGACGCTCATTTAGGGCCGCGAGCACACCGGCCGCATCGGCTTGCACTTGCGCGTAGGCCTCACGGTCCGCAGGCACGGCGGCAAACAGGATGTGCGAGGCCTCGTAGATGTCGGGCGAGCGGAAACGGCTCTGGTTGTTGTCGTAGAAGCGCCGGCAGGTCGCATCGTCCGGCTCGGGGACGGTGACCTCGCGTTCGACCAGGCCGCGCATGATGGCCTCATCATCGGTCTCGCGCCGGCCGTCGGCATCGCGGATCGGCGCAGGCGTGACGCCGAGATGGCGCGCCCGCTGCAGCAGCAGTTCGCGGATAACCAATGCGTGCGCCGCCTGCTGCCAGGCCACGATCGGTTTGGTCGCCGCGTGATGCTGCATTTCGCGCACGATCGCGTCTCGCGCAATCGATACACCGTTGACGCTGACCGCGGCCGGCTTTCCGGCCAGAATTTGCGCGTGGGCCGAGCAAACTGTCATCGCGCTTACTCCGCCGGTTCCAGTGCGCGCATCCGCCGCGTGCGCACCACCTGATAACCGCGGCGGCCGACATACCAGACCGGCGCGCTCCAGACGTGCACCAGGCGGGTGAACGGGAACAGCAGGAAGATGGTCATGCCGAGCGCAAGATGCACCTGGAAGATCAGCGGCACATCGGCAATCAGCCCGGAGACGCCCGGTTGCAGCCAAAGGATGCCCTGCGCCCAGGTCATGAACGTTATCATCACGTGGCCGTCGAGGTGCTGCAGCGAGACATAGATAGTGGCCAGGCCCAGCGTGAGCTGGACATAGAGAATCAGTAGAATCGCGATATCGCCGAAAGACGACGTGGTGCGGATGCGCGCGTCGAACAGCCGGCGATGCACCAGCAGCGTGATGCCTATGAAGCACATGACGCCGGAAACGCCGCCAACGCCGATCGCCATCCACTGCTTGAACGTGTGGGTGATGCCGAGCGCCTCAAAGATCCAGATCGGCGTCAGCAGCCCGCCGAAATGACCAAGGAAGATGACCAGGATGCCGACGTGGAACAAATTGGAGCCCCAGGTCAGTTGCCGGCGGCGCAGCAACTGGCTCGATCCGCTGCGCCAGGTGTATTGCTCGCGGTCGAAGCGCAGCACGCTGCCGAGCAGGAACACGGTCAGGCAGAGATAGGGATACCAGCCGTAGACGACGTAAATGATGAGATCGCGCATGACCGTTTCCTTATTGGCGCGGCGGAATAGCGTGGGTCGCAGGCGGCATGTCGGGCGCGGGCCGAAGACCGCCGCGGATGCGCGCGATCAGCCCATCCTTGCAGCCATCGCTGGCGCTGGGACCGAAGCTCACAGCCTCGTCAGCCCAGGCGGCATCGCGTGCGGCCATGTCGGTCGCATCCGGATCCGGCAGCGCAAGCAGCGCGGAGACTTCGTCGTCCTTCGGCTTCGCCGCCGCCAGCGCGACCAGCGCGCGGAAGATGCTTTCGTAAGACGACCGCCGCTTGCGCAATCGTTCGGCCATGGCGGCAAAGATGTGCGCCGGCTGCGCCAGCATGTCGCGTGCCTCTGTTGCCGGGAGTGTCGACAGAAACTCCAGGAACAGCGGCACGAAATCCGGCAACTCGTTCGCGCTCGGGGTAAGGCCAGCCTTCTCGTATTGTGCCTTGAGGTCGATCATGGCCTGGCCGCGGTCGCGGCTCTCACCATGCACGTGCTCGAACAAATGCAGCGACAATGACCGCGTATGATCGAACAGCAGCACGTAGCGCTCCTGCAGATCGTAGAGATCGTCGCTGGCGAGTTCCTTTAGCAAGTGGTGCAGTTGGTCACGCACGGCCATCGATATTGCCGGCTCATTTTCGATCGCTTCGCTGATCTCGCCGGATGCCTGTTGCAGTTCGGCACTTGGGTAGGTCAGCAGCGCCGAGAGCGCCTTCAACGCCTTGATCATCACACGACCTCCATCGGCGTCTTGGCGCGCTTTGGCGTGCCAAACAGATTGGCTTCGCTGGTGCCGCCCGAACAGCCATTGCCGAACGAGAAGCCGCACGAGCCGCGCAGGTCGTAGGCGTCCTCGTTGGCTTCGCGATGCGCGGTCGGGATGACGAAGCGGTCTTCGTAATTGGCGATCGCCATGGTCTGATACATCTCCTCAATCGCCTGTGCGGTGAGGCCCACGCGCTTGGCGATGGCCTCGTCGATCACGCCGTCCACGGTCTTGGCGCGCATATAGGCGCGCATTGCCAGCATTCGTTCGAGGCCGAGCGCGACCGGCTCTTCCTTGCCAGCGGTAAGCAGATTGGCGAGGTATTTCAGCGGGATGCGCAATGAGCGCACGTCCGGCATTTCGCCGTCGTGGCCGATCTTGCCGGCGGCCACGGCCGATTGGATGGGCGAGAGCGGCGGCACGTACC
Source organism: uncultured Alphaproteobacteria bacterium (assembly GCA_963749625.1). Lineage (GTDB taxonomy): Bacteria > Pseudomonadota > Alphaproteobacteria > Rhizobiales > Xanthobacteraceae > Pseudolabrys. Next base: position 157,794 of record CAVVNY010000014.1, read on the forward strand.
AAACCATCGGCAACGTGCGGTATTCGGGATGCAGCGGGAATGCTACCTTCCATTCCATCGCCATTTTCCAGATCGGCGAACGGCGCGCACCCTCCAGCCAGTTTTCCGCAATGCCGTCGGCGCGCGCCTGTTCGATTACTTTCGGATCCTTGGGATCGAGAAAGATCGAAAGCTGCGCCTCGTAGAGATCCTGCTCATTCTTGGCGCTCGCCGCTTCCTCGATGCGGTCGGCGTCATAGAGCACGACACCGAGATAGCGGATGCGCCCGACGCAGGTCTCCGAGCACACCGTTGGCTGTCCCGCCTCGATGCGTGGGTAGCACATGATGCACTTTTCGGATTTTCCGCTCGACCAGTTGTAATAGACCTTCTTATAGGGGCAGCCCGACACGCACATGCGCCAGCCGCGGCACTTGTCCTGGTCGATCAACACGATGCCGTCTTCCTCGCGCTTGTAGATGGCGCCGGACGGACAGGCGGCCACGCAAGCCGGGTTAAGGCAATGCTCGCACAGCCGCGGCAGATACATCATGAAGGTGTTTTCAAACTGGCCATACATTTCCTTCTGCACGCCTTCGAAATTGTAATCCTGCGAGCGCTTGGCGAATTCGCCGCCGAGAATCTCTTCCCAGTTGGGACCCCACACGATCTTCTCCATGCGCTCGCCGGAGATCAGCGAACGCGGACGCGCGGTCGGCATCGCCGTCATTTCCGGCGATTTCTGCAGGTGCTCGTAATCGAAGGTGAACGGCTCGTAGTAGTCGTCGATCTCGGGCAAATCAGGATTGGCAAAGATATTGGCCAGCACCCGCCATTTCGAACCGATGCGCGGCTCGATCCTGCCGTTGCGCTTGCGGCGCCAGCCGCCGTTCCAGCGCTTCTGGTTTTCCCAATCCTTCGGATAGCCGATGCCCGGCTTGGTCTCGACGTTGTTGAACCAGGCGTATTCCATGCCTTCCCGGCTGGTCCACACGTTCTTGCAGGTGACCGAACAGGTGTGGCACCCGATGCACTTGTCGAGGTTGAGCACCATCGCGATTTGCGCGCGGACTTTCATTCTGCGGCCTCCATTTTGGGCGCGACGGCCAAGGGTTCGGGTTGATCGGCCGTCGGCGTGTCGAGCCAATCGACCTTCGACATTTTGCGCACCACGACGAACTCGTCGCGGTTGGAGCCGACCGTGCCATAGTAGTTGAAGCCGTAGGATTGCTGGGCGTAGCCGCCGATCATATGCGTCGGCTTGAGCACCGTACGGGTCACCGAGTTGTGGATGCCGCCGCGCTGCCCCGTCATCTCCGAGCCCGGCACGTTCACGATCTTCTCTTGCGCGTGATACATCAGGCACATGCCCTGCTTGACGCGCTGCGACACCACCGCGCGCGCGACCAAGGCGCCGTTGGTGTTGAATGCCTCGATCCAGTCGTTATCGACGATACCGGCCTTCTTGGCGTCGACCTCGCTGATCCACACTATCGGACCGCCGCGCGACAGAGTCAGCATCAGCAGGTTGTCGGTATAGGTCGAGTGAATGCCCCACTTCTGATGCGGCGTGATAAAATTGAGCACGATGGCGTCATTGCCGTTCGGC
>CAVVNY010000015.1:0-213686 GCA_963749625.1 uncultured Alphaproteobacteria bacterium
CAAGCCGACAATCTCGCGGCCAAAAGCGGTGACCGAACCTTCGTCGGGCCGATGAAAGCCGGTGATCAGGTGGAAGCTCGTCGTCTTGCCAGCGCCGTTCGGCCCGATCAGCGCGACAGTTTCGTTTTCGTTGATCGAAAAGCTCAAGTCCTGGACGGCGCGCAATCCGCCGAACCGTTTGCTGAGGTTACGGACGACGAGCGCTTCAGCCATCGATCGCAGCCTCTCGCGCCGGCGGTGCGCGCACAATCCATTTATAGGCGCCGGTGAAAATGCCGAGCAGACCGGTCGGCCGCCACAGGATAACGGAGATCAAGATGAGGCTGTAAACGGTCAGTTGCACTCCGCCGAGGCCGCCGCCGAGCCAACTTTGCAACAGCGCCGATGTAACTTCAAGCAGGACCGTGCCGATGACCGGCCCCCACAACGTCCCTATGCCCCCGACGATTGAGACCAACGCTGCCTCGACCGAAATGCTAAAATTGAACGCAGTGTTCGGATCGATGAAGTAGATATACTGGACATAGAAGGTGCCGGCCAACGCCGTCAGGAACGCGCTAATCATGTAGATGTTGCGTTTGACTTGCGGCGCGTTCACGCCGACGGCTTCGGCCGCGTCTTCATCCTCGCCGATGGCGACCAGGTAAAATCCCATCCACGACCGCTCGATGCGATAGGTGATCGCGAGTCCAAGCGCCAGCATCGCCAACGCGATATAGTAATACGGTGCCTTCGCCTCGAACTGCATCATCAGCGGCGCATTGCCGAGGTTCGGGATGGTCGTTCCCTCGGCGCCCCAGGCGAAATCGCGAAATTTAAGGAACAGCAGCATCAGAACCTGCGCCGTGGCGATCGTGGCGATGGCGAAATACGGTCCGCGCAGCCGGAAGCACAGGGCGCCGATTGGCAGGCTCGCCAGCATGGCGACGACCCCGCCGGCGAGCATGCCGATCCAAGGCGAGATACCGAATTTGATTTGCATGATCGTCGAAGTGTAGGCACCCAATCCGAAATAAGCGGCGTGGCCGAGCGAAAGCTGCTTGGCGTAGCCCCCCATCAGGTTCCAGGCCACGCCGATGAAGGCGAACAGCAGAATCCTGATGCAGATGTCGACGACGAAGTGGCTGGTCACGACGAGAGGCAGAACGATAAGAACCACCGCAAGCGCAGCGAGCCCTATGGACGCAGGACTACTGAGACGTTGCATCAGCGGGCACTCCCGCCGGCCAGGCCATTCGGCCGGAAAGCCAGTGTCAATAACAGCATCGCGAAGACGACGATCAAACCGGAATCGGCACCGACGAACTGTATGCCGAGCGACTCGGCGATGCCCATCATCAGGCTGGCAATAAGCGCGCCTTTAATATTGCCCAGCGTGCCCAGGACAACGGCGACAAAGGCCATCAGCACGAACACCTGGCCGGCCGTCGGGGACGCCGGATAGAACGGCATGAGAAGCGAACCGGCGGCGCCGGCCAGCGCGAGGGACACCCCCGTCGCAACGCAGAAGACGCGATCGGGGTTGATACCCATCAGCATTGCCACCTCGGGCTTTTGCGCGGCAGCGCGCATGGCCTTGCCCATATCGGTAGAGTGAAGGAACACCCAGAGAATGCCGCTGAGCACCATTGCCAGGATGAATGCGACGAGTTTCGCAACCGGCACGTAAAGGCCAGCGAAATGAAGGGCCAGGTCCGAGTAAGATGTGTGCAGCGTTCGGTAATTGGCCGTGAACAGCAGCAACGCGACATTCATCAACAGCAAGGACAGCGCGAAGGTGAGGAAGATCTGCGGCATGTCCCCGAGCCCGAGAACCCTCCGGATCAGGAAATGCTGCAACCCCACGCCGATCACAAACAGGACCGGCATGGAGATAGCCAGCGACAGCAAGGGATCTATTCCGAAGTAAGTCGAAAGAAAGTAGCTGATATACATGCCGATCATCACGAACTCGCCTTGAGCGAAGTTCACGATCTTGACGACGCCGAAGATCAGCGTCACGCCAATGCTGACAAGCGCATAAATCCCGCCGATGAGCAGGCCGTTTATGACGGCCTGAACCACTGTTTCAAGCATCGCCGGTTACGACGCTTAGGATTTCATCAGTGGCGCGCGCGCGTCAGACTTGGGGAAGATGCTCGCCAGATCGGCATGCTGCCATTGCACCCCGACCGGATGGCCGTAGACGTTCTTGCCGTCCGGGCCGAATTTTACTTTTCCGCCCGGCGCCATCGCCGCGTAACCCGAGGAGACATCAATCGCGGCGAGCGCATCACGCACCTTTTGCGGATCGGTAGATTGCGCTCGCTCGAGCGCGTCGGCAAGCATGAAGGTCTGCGCAACCAAGCCGCCGCCATACTCGAACAAAAACTCCCCATACCGCTTCTTGTATTCGGCGTTCACTTTCTGCGCATTGGCGTCAATGTCGTGATTCCAATGCGCCACGCCTTGTAGTCCTTCGGCCAGCGCGCCGACATTCTTGTAGAAGTCCGGAACGACGAAGCCGCCCGAGCCTCCGTTTATGCCGACCTTGAGTCCGATCTGTTTGACCGTGCGCACAATCAAGATGAGGTCGTTGAGATAGGACACGGCGAACAGCATGTCGGCACCCGATGCCTTGACCTTGTTGAGGAGCGGGCCGGCGTCGGCGAAGCCGGCCGAATACGGTTCGAACAGAACAATTTCCACGCCTTCGCTAGGAGCCTGCTCCTTAAGCCCATTGGATGTCGAGGTGCCGAACGCCGTGTTCTCGAACACCACAGCTACCTTCGGCTTATCGCTCACTAGCCTGGACATTTGAAGTTGCGCCTTGGCAAATTGCGAGGCGCGGGCGAACGGCGTGAACGTGTAGTGGCGGCCCTTGTTGAGCATATCCGAGCTAGAACCCGTGATTATCGCGACCTTAGCCCGTTCGGCCACCTCGCTCGCAATCAAAGTCAGGGCGCTGGCGTAGCAGCCGTGAATCGCCGCCAACTTGTTGCCGCTGATCAACCGGTCGGTTTCCGTGCGCGTTACGGTGGTGTCGCTTTGCACGTCAGAGAGGATTAGGTTGAGCTTGGCGCCGCCGAGCGACTTGATCCCGCCTGCCTCATTGACCATCTCGACCGCGAGCTTGGCGGCGTTGACACAAGCCTGGCCGATCTGCGCAAAACTTCCAGTCACCGGGTAAAGACCGCCGATGTTGACCGGTTCTGCCGCCCAGCCTCGAAGCGGGATTGCGCCGAACGCGGTAGTGGCAAGCGCACCGCCGGCTGCCTTGATGAGGAAGTCTCTGCGACGTAGCGACTTTGTCGGTGTCTGACCTCGGCTCTTTTTCATATTCGCCTCCCTATGGCGTTTAAATGATCATTTCGTCCGGCGCGGTCCTTTACGAGACCCTTTGCCATTCTTGTCGTTTAACGATGCAATTGTAGAACTGCTCCGTGCATCCCGATTATGCGTCAAAAATTGTTTACAATATTATATCTAAGATTGCAAACATCTAAGTTTTGACTTAACAAGCGCGATAACTTCTCGCGGGCATAATCCATGGTCCGCGAGGTGTGGTCATAATTTTAGACGCCTAAGGCTGGGTTTCATAACGCCGAGGAGTTGCGAGAGTAGCCAATGGCCGCCAGCAGAAAACTTCGGCACAAGTCGCCCACGCGGGCCGCGAGTGTTCCGGCTAAGCGGCAACTGCGCAAATTTGCGACTAAGCGCCGCGCGCGACAACCCGCCATCGCCGATGTCATCGCGACGCGCTTGGAGGAGGACATCGTGCTAGGGCGGCGTCACCCTCGTGAGCGGCTGATCGAGCAGGATCTCTGCGAACAATTCAATACACATCGTGCCGACGTAAGACTCGCTTTCTTCGAACTTGAAAAAAAGGGCATCATCCAACGAATTCCGAACCGTGGTGCGATTGTGCGCGACCTCACGCCGAATGAAGTGACAGAAATCTACGCGGTTCGTGAAGAGTTAGAGGTCATGGCCGTCCGAATTCTGCCATTCCCCGTAGGGCGTAATGAAATCGACAAGCTCGATGAAATCCAGCGTAAGCATAGCGCAGCGATCGACAACGGTGACTTGCTGACGGTGTTTTATAGCAACCTTTATTTTCACCGGACGTTGTTTGCGTTGTGCGGCAATGCTTGCCTTATCGAGGCGATCGAACAACTTGCACAAAAGGTCTACGGGATCCGTTCATATGCCAATGCCTTCCCGGATGCGCTCGACCGTGCGCGACGTGACCACGTCGACATGATTGCTGCATTGCGGAACTCGGATCGCGACGCACTGACTGCGCTTACACGGCATCATCTGGAACCATCGCCCGCGGCCTATATCCGAGCCTACGAACGTCGCTTTGGCGAAGCCGGACGGGCGACAACTTTTAGTCCAGCGCCATCTACCTTAATCCAAGGACGCCAAACGCCGGTTTGATGACACAACCAAACAAGTGACACCTGTCCCGCTACAAACAAACTTCTCAGAGCACGCTATGACACGTATCTTGATCACCGGTGCCGCCGGCAAAATCGGCAACGCATTGCGCCTGGGCCTGCGCGGCGGTTATTCGCTTATTCGCCTCGCCGACATAGCCCCGCTCGGTACCGCCGCGGCCGGCGAGGACCTCGCAATGACGGATATCCGAGATCTAGCCGCGCTGGAACAAGCCATGGTGGGCATTGACTGCGTCGTGCATCTAGCTGGCGTGCCTGAGGAGGCCGCTTGGGAGACGGTGCTGCCACTCAATATCGAAGGCTGCTACAATGTGTTTGAGGCAGCGCGACGCCGCAGCGTCAAGCGCGTGATCTTTGCGAGTTCAAACCATACCGTCGGTTTTCACCGGCGTGAGCGCTTCCTCGACAATACCGTCGATCCCCGGCCAGACTCACGATATGGGGTGTCGAAAGTGTTCGGCGAGGCGGTCGGCCGCCTCTATGCCGACAAATACGGCTTAAGCGTTGCGTGTCTTCGCATCGGCACATTCCGCACGCCCGATCGGCCCGTGGACGCACGGCAATTGCTGACATGGATCAGTCACCGCGACATGGCGCAACTCGTGCGACGCTGTATCGACCACCCGAACTACCACTTTGTGACGGTGTACGGCGTTTCCAACAATTTACGCAGCCGCTGGGATAATACGAATGTAAAGTTTCTCGACTATCGGCCCGAGGACAATTCTGAAATATTCGCGGCTGATATCTTGGCCCGGGGCGTGAAAGAAAACGAAATCGCAGCACAGTTCCACGGCGCCCATTATTGTCCGATGGAATTCACCGGTGACACCTCGCAGATCTATTGATCGCGATAGCAAACCCTTTAACTACTTGGGAATGACACTAAGGGCTGTTTAGTGGATCCGGATTCGACGGTCCCTATAAAAGGAACCCCCATGTCACTTAATAAAGAAGATATTGCATTTCTAGAGTCCATAGATACGCCGACCGTTTGCAATGTGATTGAAATCGTCGCGCCCGAGCGGCGCGGCTATGGCTACACGACGCGACACCTGCATTGCCCGTTTCCCGATCTACCGCCTAAAGTCGGCTTCGCTAAGACCGTGACCATGCGCGCCAAAGACCCTATCCCGCTTAGTGGTGAGGGTTATATGCAAAAGCGTCAGGATTATCTCGATTACGTCGCCTCGCAGCCCAATCCGAGCTGGATGGTAATTCAAGATCTTGACGATCCCGCAGGCTACGGCGCCTTCTGGGGCGAGGTGCAATCGAACGTGCATAAGGCGCTCGGCTGCCACGGCGTCGTAACCAACGGCTGCGTCCGCGATATTCCGATGATCGCTGCTGGCTTTCAGCTTCTGGCCGGCTCAATCGCACCCTCGCATACCTTTGTGCATGTCGTTGATTTCGGCGGTGAGGTAACAGTGCATGGCATGGCAGTGAAAAATGGCGATCTCGTGCACGCCGATCGCCATGGCGCGGTTGTCGTGCCGATCGACAAGATTTCAGCGATGCGCGGCGCACTTGATTTACTGACGAATAAAGAAGCCCGTATCATCGCGGCAGCGCGTGCTCCGGGCGCAACCGTAGAAACCATCAAGGCCGCGATGAGCGGATGAACCGCGTCTCGCGATGTTCCGTAACCTACCATTCTGCGAATCCGCATTCATCAATCGCAGTTTGATTTAAAGCCAAGCTAGTCACGCCATTAGCAGCCGCCGTTCGCCGCCCTCGATTATCAGCTCGGTCAAAGCCCAGACCAGTGCGTCAACCCGATCCGGCGAGTAGCCCATTTCGCTGCGATTGAAGTCGACCGTGAAGGCGCACATCTGGTCTTCAAGACGAGGGAATGCGCCGACATGGTGGACCCGGCCCTGTTCATAAAGAGCGCTAATCGGTTCGGCCCGCGTTACTTTGCCCCGAGAGGCCCACACGGGACGATACGGGACATTCGGGTCGATCATGCGCAACGTGTTTTCGACCATGTCGCCAGGAACGGCTTCCCCGACCGCAGAGACAAAAGGCCCAAAACCGGCTTGTGCGGGATTGCCGATTGGCAGAGACCGCGCCTCGCCGCTCCCAACCCCGCAAAACTGCGCAGGTTCGAGGCCTTTGCGCCTGGGTCAGAGACTTTGGGGACTAAGTGGACTGCGTGGTGGAACTGAGAGGACTCAAACTGCGTGCCTAGCACGCAGTCCCTATCGAATTGGTCTCTGTGCCCAAGGCACCAGGATTGGGATATCTATGAGTGCAAACCCGACACTTGATTCCAGCATTTCGGCAGTTCCCGCTGCAATATAGGAACCTCAATCTCGGTCGGCGGGGATGTAGGGGATCATGCCCTTGTGGAACGCGATCTCCTGGACCTCACGTGGCATCTGACGCAAATCAATCAATATGCCGTTTACCTCGACCATCCACACCAGCGGATTTAGATCCAACAATCTTTGCAGCGACCATTTTGGATCAAGTTGGTGAGTATTAAGCGTCGCGAAAATAACGCGCGCCTTTGCACTTGCAGTGCTCTGGCCGACTCCAAATGCGGTGCATACATCGGCCATGGTCATATACGGCTTCGTCGTTCGGTCTGACAAAAAGTTTATCTGGCCTAACACATAGATGATGGCACAGGCCCAAGTCCTGGGTTGCCCCGAGTTGAATGGACTAGTTCGCTTGCGACACAGCGTTGCAGCCATGAGCCGAGCCAGTTCGCGGTATTCGTCATCCAATTTATCACGGCAGACATGATCGGTCAGAGCAACTATTGTGTCGTAGGTTGCTTTCATGTTCTGAGGAACAGACTTCGTGCGGGTGATTTTTGCCATGTCGGACTATCACTGCAAATTATAATGCTCTTATGATTGTTATCGGCGAGACAGGGCTCTGCGGTTTAGCATTCTTTCGAGAATCTCTAACTGATCCGCCACCCATTGCCACTTCAGTCGGCTCCAAGTGTCCGACTTGATCCCATTGTGACAAAGAGATCACGAATTCTTTCTCACTGGCAGATCTGTCTCGCGCGAGAATAAGTCCCCAGCATAGGTCACTTGGTATCCAAGGGCATTATAACCCGCCTTCCGCTTGGCGGCCATTTTTGCCAGCATAGGTTCGTCCGCATCGACATAATCGTAGATAACAACCTCCCGTTTGGCCGTGTGTAGCCGGTGGAGTTTGCCAGCATACTGCGCGAGGGTTCCACGCCAAGAAATGGGCATCGTGAGAAACAGAGTATCGAGACGTGCGTCGTCAAAGCCCTCACCAAGATAGCGACCGGTCGCCACTATGACCCTCTCCTCGGTGTCGGGCATTCCTTGCAATAGCTCTGTCGCGTGATTGCGTTCCTTCGCCTTCATCCCCCCTTTTAGCACGATAACATTCTTCGCAAACTTCACTAGGCGCTCTGAAATCGCTTGGAGGTGGTCTTTGCGCTCGGTGATCACGACCGGCGAACGTCCTGCTTCCAAGGCGGAGAGGATATCGTCGAAAATCATTTCATTGCGAGCCTCGTCGCGCGCCAGAAGACTATAGAGTTCCTGGATCGACCCAGGCGCATCGGTCTTTTGCCGCTCGGCGCGAAATGCAGTCTTCTTGACGATAACCCGGTGCGAAAACGGCCTTGAGGCCGTCTGCTTCTTCGCATCGACCCGATAACGGATCGGACCACACTGCATGAAAATGATTGGGTGATGGCCATCCTTCCTTGTCACGGTTGCCGATAGGCCGAGCACATATTTCGCCTTGGCTGCCCGAACTACAGCCTCGAAGCTAACGGCGGACAAATGATGGCATTCGTCCACGATGAGTTGCCCGTAGTCGGCTACGAGGTCGGATACCTCGCCCTTTCTCACCAAGCTTTGGATTATGGCAACATCAATGACCCCCGTCGGCCGCTTCCTGCCACCGCGGATCACGCCAATACGGTCAGTATCGATGTCGAGGAATGCGCGTAGCCGGGCCACCCATTGATCCAACAGTTGCTGCCGGTGCACCAAAACCAACGTGTTCGTGTTCCGCTCGGCGATAAGTTTGGCTGCTACTACTGTCTTCCCGAATGCTGTTGTAGCAGCGAGTACGCCGCTTTCGTGAGCCATCAGGGCATCCACGGCCGCTTGCTGCTCAGGGATGAGCGTTCCGAGAAAGTCCGTCCCGAGGAGCGTGCCGCTACACCGCTCGTCGCGCAACTCGGGCCGGATACCGTTGGCAGCGAGGAGATCGATAGCGGCATCGAAGCACCCCCGCGGTAACGCGATGTGCTTGATTAATAGCTCGGCACATGAGATTACGCGCGGCTTGCCAAAGGTAGGCAGCCGCATCGCCTGAGCCGCATAAAATTCAGGATTTTGAAAGGCCGCTAGGCGGATCAGACGATTGACCAGCGCTGGCGGCAATTCGTTCCGATCAATATACACCTGATTGCCCAAGACCACCTCGACCCTCTCCGGCATCACGCCAATGATCGGCTGCTCAGCTTTTCGGCGCGATGGCAAAACTGTCCAAGGCTCCTCATTATCGTCATCGAGAGGAAGGCGTACTCCCAGGATTCGTCCTTTGGCCGACGCCTGTTCGACTAGGTTGGCAACTTCGGCTCGGCTCGTTCGCCTGAGGCTCGACAGGAATGCCCACTGGTCATCATACGGACGCAGTTCGTCATCCACGAAAACACTATTGCCGCGCTGCCGTGGCTCGCTCTGCAGAGGCAACGCGATCAGATTACCAAACCCACCGGTAGGCATGGTGTCCTGGCTTGGAAAGAACCGATCATACGATTCAAACCCCAAGTCGGGGCAGCGCTCCATCGTCTCGGTCACCAGATGGGCACCAAGCTTACGCGCCTCGGATGCCGACACGGGCTCCGAAAAGAAAATCCAGACATGACCGCCGTTGCCGGAGCGGGAGCGCTCAAGGGCTGCGGGTACACCCTTTTCGCGGCATGTTGCCAGGAATGCCAGCGCATCGCGTTGCCAACACTGCTTATCAAAATCGGCGGCCAAGAACCAGCAGGTATCATCCATCATGAGCGGATAGACGCCTGCCACGAACGGTTCCGCCCGTCCCGGATTGGTGACATCCCGCCCCTGCAGATGGCTTCTTACTATCTCATCGCTAACGGGCACGAATGCCTGGTTCGGACAGTTGCTGCACTTGATGCGCGGCTTCTCGCAGATCCCACGAACCCATTCGTTGCGGCACACAGGAGCGTAACCTGCCTTACTGGTCTTTGAGTTTTCCCACCTTCGGGGAAAAACGTCGTCGCGACCCCGGAAGCGCGAACGAAATAGGGCTACTTTCTCGGCATTTGACAGTGCCGTCGCGGTCACCGCATCCCACACCATTTGAGGCTTCGGTGTGGGTTGCACATCAGCCGTGCGTCGTAGCTTCAGGTGCTCAAGCGCACTGAGAATGCTCGCGCGATCTCGATCGATTTCAGCGAGTCGTTTTTGAAGATCTGCAATCTCCTTGTTAAGTGAGTCATCCATCGCCATGCGCTGTCACTTCTTCATACACCGCCGAAAGGCCATTAAAGGCTGGTGCGGGAGAAACAAATCGCGTGCTCGCTGGATCCGTGATCCGCATGAAGAATAGCAGACATCCTCATGTTCGTCGCTGTCGGCGATGAGGAATTACGCGCTTGTTGTCGACACCGTTTGTTGACGAATTCTCTCATTCGAATTGTTTGCGCCGCAAACAGGTGTCGAAAAATTGTTGAGACAAACAAGATTCCGCGATTCGAAAATGAACTTAGAGCGTACACGAACGTTTTTCTCAAACTCTGCGATGAGCCTGCCAGGAACGGAATTTTCAACGGCAGAGACGGGCGCCTAAAAAGCGCGAAATGCCGGGAACAGAGACCTAAATGTGAGAAGATAACTCGGCTAAGCCTTTGAAATGAAAACTACTATATCGAGTAATATGATAGATATTCAACTATGTCGGCGCACTTTAAGAATGACTCGCCTAAGTCGTTGATATTGCTCGATCGTGCGTTTTAAGAGTGACTCGATTTTCCCTTTAAGAGTGACTCGATTTGGGCCTTTGCGCTTTAAGAGTGACTCGGTCCCGATAAGCCGTTGGAATCGTTCATACAAAATTTTAGGTTGTCGACCTCGAAAACGGTGCCGATGGTGCTGCAATCACGTGATTGATATTTTGATCAATTTAGAAGTACGCTTTGTATTGATAGACTATTTAATCAATTGTAATATTGATTATTTAATCAATACAGCTTGACACGCACTTATTTTTGATGTATTGATCAACCATGGCTGACTTGAACCAGATCCTTACTGATATCCGTGCCGAAGCGCGAAAACGCGGCTTTTCGGATGGAGAATTGGCAGCACGGGCGGGACTTTCACCGGAAGCTCTTTCGCGCCTAGGAAGGCGCAACGGAGCGCGGTTTCAGACCATAGAGCGCTTGGCCGCCGTCGTGGGGCTCACGCCCGTACTTGTGTCGGCGAACGATTACATCGCCGCACTACAGACGGGAAAGCTTCTAAGTAGCGACGAGGTCAGGAAATGACCGACGCGTCGGCAGTCGTTTGGACGAGGGCAACCGGCGAACCGCGCAAGCTAGGCCTTCTCGTCAAAGCCGGGAACACAACCCGATTCACCTACGACCGAACCGCCGCCGAGCTGCCGGGAATATCCGTCGTGCATGACACCAGGCAACTGGCGGGTGGGCCGACTTTGGAATTCAAGCTTACCGAACAAAACCCGCTGCCCCCGATGTTCCAGGCCCTGGTGCCGCCGCGCGACGACGCCAATCTGCAGCGCCGCATCCTTTTGCATGTACTGCAGCGCGAAACGAATTTATCTGGTCTGTCCAGAGAAGAGGTCGAGTGGCTGATGTTGCTGAAGGCAGGAAGAAACGGCATCGGACATTTGGACATCTTTTCCAGCGACGAAGAAGCACGGTCCTGGTACGCCAATCCAACGTCGCCGCTATTGATCGACGATGTCGGAGATCGTCCGCTGTGGAAGCTCGTCACCGATGCGACCTCTCCGACTGCCGATCCGATAACGATCGAAAGGGCCGCAGAGGCGCTTAGGATACATCCGTCCCCCGGCGGCGTGATGCCCAAGATCCTGTGCCGTATCCGCGACGATCCAGAATCGTCGACGCCATAATCAAACTATCGAAAACCGACTACCCATACGTCTTGGCGCTCGAAGACGTCGCCTATGAATTCCACGAGAAGGTCCGCATCCCATCGCCGTTCCGCAGATACTTTCGCACAAGTGACGGTATAGAGCTTCTTGCAGTTGCGCGATTAGACCGACGCGGTTCGACGCCGATCCCGCTTGAGAGCATTTTCTGCACTTTGTTTACGGTCACGAACGGATCCGACGAGCGGGTGGAGGAGCGTTGGTCGAATGGAGGCACGACGCCCAGCCTCGAACTCGTCAGCCGACTTTTTCATGCGCCGCAGTCCGGAAGCACAATCAGACCAGCCGAAGACTCCGAGGAGTTTTTCAAGCGGCAGGTCATGGCGTTGCTGACCGGCAACGGCGACAACCATCTTGAGAACAGCGCCATTCTGGGCCGTCGCGGAGAAGCGCGCCTGTCGCCGCTTTTCGACCCGGCACCGATGCGCGGCTACTACGACAAGCAGATGGTTTCCTGCATGTCATTCGGCGGGATAGCGTTCCCGCTGGGAGGAATACCCTCGGACTTGGACGAGGCGACGGTGCGGCTGTGGGCTTCCTTGGGTCTATCAAAAACAAAAGGAACATCGATCGTCGAAGAATGCCTAGAAGCGACGGCCGACTATCCCGACGCCGTCAGAAGCCGTGTTCCGCCAAACGTCGCCGATCCTTTGCTGACTAGAATCGAAAATGTTCGATTGCGGATCGAACGAATATCACCGTCAACTCCAGCGAAACCGCTGTCGCGGCCTTGATGCGGCGGAAGTGAGGGCGGCCAGCGACGCTACTCTAAAACCGGGCATACAATGTCTGCGACCGATTACACAAACCCTTGAAATCATTCGATACGAAAATCGGGCTCCGGCCAAAGCGTGCCCGTGACTAGGGGCATAGTGTGTCCGTGAAAACCGCCCGTAGGGTCGGGCTTTCCACGTCGAGGACCATTTGAGTGGGGTTTGGAATGTCTGTCTCTTGCGACGCCTAACGGAGGCAGCGACAGACTGGCTGGCGAAGCGGAAGGTGAGAAAGCCATGGATAACCACGTTCGGAGAGTCATGCTTGCCGCAACTTTTTACGCCTTCCGAATTGCCGCCCTGAGGCATAAGTACTAAGCATGGTATGCGGCGGAGCCGCTTGGCACTTGAGAAGATCATGACGACATCGCGTATTGAAGCATTGATGGCGGAGAGGAAGGGTCATCGGCTGACTTTGGCTTCCGCGCGGGCCGCCGCCGCCTTGGCTGCTTTGGAAGGCGCCGGAATTTCCGCATGGGTGGTTGGGTCGTTGGCGCGCCGCACGTTCGGCTTTCACTCGGACGTCGACTTTCTGGTGGACTGCGGCCCCGGCGAAAAGCATGCCGCCTTCCGCATCATCGAGGCTGAAATGAAGGACTTTCCCTTCCATTTTACTGCATCAGCCGATCTGGATGAGACGACGAGAAACGTGATGATGAAGGAGGCTGTAGGTGCATCCAGCATTCGCCCTTACGCGCACCCGGCTGGGTGAAACCCGACGGGAATTCGACACTTTCCTTCAGGCCAGCGACAAGACCTTGACGCTTCTTGAAAAAGATGGCGACGCTTCGGCGGAATGGGTTCGTGTTGTGGCGCGCGCGAGCGGGATCGAGGGCGTCTATACCGGCATCGAAAATGTGCTGAAAACAATCTTGGGCGTCACTGACGGCGGAGTGATCGCCGACGCTGAGAGCTATCACGCGCAGCTACTGGCGCAGTCTGCTGAGGCGACTGCCAAAAGATCCGAGATCATCGGTGGCGAACTCTACGGCAAGCTTGACCGGCTGCGGGCATTCCGACATCGCGAACGTGTCAATTACCGGCACGTGCTTTCGGAAGCTGCGGTCAATGAGAACCTGACGCTTCTCAAGGAAGCGTTTCCTAAGTTCGAGGCGGAAATCACCGCTTTCATCGAAGCATGGGAGAGGAAGCCGAAGGATGACGACGAACCGACTTCGTCGCACAAAATCTGAACACCCTACAGCACGTCCTCAGCCTATTTTCAGTCTTCGACGGGCCGGCGATGAAAAGCGGAAGGCAGCATTTTATCAACCACGCCGTAAAACCCGGTCCTTCAGGGCCGCGATATAGGCGTGACGGACCACGCGTCACGGAAGCGTTTTGCCCCTAATCGCGGACAAACTATGCCCCGCTTTAGATCACGCGGAACAAAATGTCTGCGCGATCAACGCGATAGGCGAGTCACTCTTAAAGCGTAATCGAATGATTCTTAAAGTGTCGGGACATATAGAGAGTGCGTGGTGGGCCCGGGAGGACTTGAACCTCCAACCAGACCGTTATGAGCGGTCGGCTCTAACCAATTGAGCTACGGGCCCTGCCGCACCTTCTATCAATGCGCATAGGCGGCGCGCAACGCCACCCTCTCCTGTTCCGCTATTATCTGGGCTAGGCTGGGCCGTCCTTATTTCCCGGGAGATCAAGCCGCATGCATGTTTTCAGCCTCGAACGCGAACAACAGTGGGATCCCAAGCACCATGTGGAGAAGATCCTGGGCAAGATCGCCGACGGCGACGTGACCGTCGCCTGCTGGGAGCCCGGCCAAACCAGTCCCTACCACTGCCACCCGGACGCCACCGAAATCTATTTCTGCTTCTCCGGCGGCGGCACCATGCGCACGCCGAAGGAGACCATTGCGGTTACACCAGGCGCCTTCGTGGTGCACCCTCCCGGCGAGGTGCACGAATACGAGAATGGCCCGGCACGCACGATGCTGTTTCGCGTTCGCTACGGCACCGACATGCTGTCGCGGCATTGGGCCTGGCGCAACAATACGGAATGGAAGCAATCGGCGGAGGACGCCGAGTACTATCGCCAACACCCGGTCGCATAGGCGAAGTCATGGCCGGGCGTGTCCCGGCCATGCGACCTAACAAGTCACATCTTCAACAGCCGCTTGGCATTGCCGCTCAATATCTTCGCCTTGTCCTCGTCGCAGAGCGGGATATCCTTCATCCATTCGGTCGCCGGCGGATTCATCACGAAGGGCCAGTCCACGGCGAACAAAATGTGGTCGATACCCATCTCCATCACGCAGCACAGCAGAGCCGGATTCGAAAAGAAGCCGCTGGTGGTGACGTAGAAGTTCTTGCAGAAGATATCGCGGAAGCTCATCGGCTTCTGGCCCGGCCGCTTGAGCGCGGCATCGATGCGCCAGACCAGGAACGGCAGCGTCTCGCCGAGATGGCCGAGGACGATCTTCAGCTTCGGGTGCGCGTCGAATACGCCGGAAAGTACCAGCCGGATCGCCTGCGTCGCGGTCTCCACCGTGTAGCCCCAGCCCGGACGCACCACCAGCGGGAAGTCCTTGACGTAATCCTGGTAGTAGACTTCCGTCACCTTCGGGTGCGGCAGTGACGGATGGAAATAGATCGGCACGTCGAGCTTCTCGGCGCGCGCGTAGATCGGCCAATATTTCTTGAGATCGAGAAATTCCCCGTTGGTCATGCCGTGCAGCATGGCACCCTTGAAGCCGAGCTCGGTCACCGTGCGCTCGAGCTCGTCGGCCGCCGCATTCGGATCGGCCGTGGGGAGCGCCGCGAAGGCGGCAAACCGTTTCGGATTGGCCGCGCACACCTTGGCCAGGCGATCGTTCACCGCGCGCGTGACGTCGGCGGCTATATCGAGGCCGAGCTTTTGCGCCGACGGCGCGCCGTGCGACAGCACCTGGATGTCGATGCCGGCCTCGTCCATTTCCTTGATGCGCAGCGCGCCGAAATCGTAAAGCCGCTCTTCGGTCTCGTTGCCGCGGCCCGCTTCGGTGCCGGTGAAATGCTTGGCGAGCTCGGGATCCCAATAATGCTCTTCGATCGCAATGACCGGACAATTGGGCTTTTTGAACATAACGATCCCCCCGCGGCATTTTTTGCGACTATTTCCTAGCAACCGGAAAGTTCCCTGTCACGGCCTGCCCGTGCCAGGGGCGTCACAGAATCGTCACGCCTGCAGCAGGGCGGCGATCGCAGGAATTTGGCAGCGAGATTCCTTTTGCGTTTTTGCCGACTCAGTTAAGCATCGACAATGCTGCCGATTCTTCGAATTTTACCGGTAGGCGGCGTACTTCTCGCCATATTGCTTCTGGCCCTGGCGCTCAACCCACCGGCCAGCATGCACGCGCAATTGATGCCGAGCGTGCTGCCGATGCGCGGCGCGATGATCGCGCGTAGCGAGCATCCGGAGTGGCAGCAATTCCTTATTTTGTCTGCAATCCGGCGTGCCGATGAATTGAACCGGTTGCGCGATTTGCCGGATACGCCGGCCCGCATCGATCCTGCGCCGGCCGCACCCAAGGTCGCCGTCCTGCCGACCGAGCGCCATGACACAGATCCGGAAGCCGACGACGAGATCGGATCGATCACGCAGCCGCCGGCCGCGACCATTCCGATCGATATCGGCGAGCCCTCGGCGTTCGAGTTGCCGGTGGCCGCGCCGGAAGAAAAGCCGCCGGTGGTCCGGGCGCCGGTGATCAGGACGCCGCAGCGGGTCAAGTCGCGTCATGAAAGCCGGGTCGAGGGCGCACCGCGCGCACGCCGCGCAAAGGCCTCAGCCAGACCAAAAGCGCCCGCCCAGTTCGATCTTTTCCAGGCGATTTTCGGCGATCAAAACTTCAAGCAATCGCAGACACCGAGCGCCGGCAGCGCCTCCCGCTAACGGCGCGATCCGCGACGCATTCTCATGTCGGTTCTTAGTCGTCGAGTTCGGGCGCTAAAACGCTCCGACGCAGGTGATACGATCGGCCCTCTAGCCGCCTGCAATCCCTTCGTGCGATGGCGCGGGGCGGACGCAAACGAATTGAGCGCGGTATCCTCGGTCCGTTCGCCACGGCCCTTGGCCTTGGCCGCGTAGTAATAGCCAGCGGCATAATAATGTACCGCGCGGCTCACATTGCCGCCGGCGACACGATAGGCGCCGGCGAGATACTTCACCGCGTAGGTCATATTGGTGTCGGCATCGAGTAGCCCGGCGGCGGTGCCGCGGTAGCCCATGGAGCGGGCAGTGGCGAGCTTGATTTGCATAAGGCCGAAATTGCCCTTGTAGATCACGCGCGGATTGCCGCCGCTTTCGCGCTTGATCACCCGGCGCAGCAAATCCTCAGGCAGGTTATTGGCGGCGGCATGCCGCGCAATCAGGCTGTCGAGATTGCCGTTTGCGTCGAGCCGGGCCACGCGATGGTCTTTTGCAGAAGCGGTCGAGGCGGCGAGCACGACCAAAAGAGCTGCAATGCAAGTTTTGCGAATCATGTCGCCTCCAGATTTTCGGGATGCCCAGCTTTTCGTTAGGAACTCGGGCAACTTTGTGACGCAACCGGCATGCTTGACCTGCGTTCCATCACAAATTGAGTCGTGCTGTTGCAGGAAACCTTAACGCAGGCTCCACAGCGACAGCTGCATTGTGCAACGACCCGAGGCAGGATTTGGCATTGGCATCATACGAGGAAGAGCCGGGACCTCGCTTGAGAACAGCCGCCTGCCCGGCGATCTCGAAGCGCGGATTGGCGCGCTCGTCGATTGCTAGACCCATCGCCGCCACCAAGAGAAAAATGGGAGACCATCGATAACCGTACGTTGCAACAGCACCGCTTGCAGTATCAGCGAGACATGCCTCCAGCTATCAACCAAAGTGACGGCCTTCGCCCTGCTAACGCTCGTCACGCCGCGGAAACCTTGACGCCAGACAATCGCGGATGCGATGCTTGGGCGTATTAATTGCCCGAGGTATTGCAACTTGCCTCGCGGCCGCTGCTACGCGACCGACCTGATAGCGAATGCGCTCCGATCGAAACAATCTGACATGAAGGACAGGCCGACGTGCGCGCGCTTTTTGGCTTAGCTGTCGCGAAATCCGGCAAATTACTTCATTGGCTACGACTGTAGGATGAAATCTATGATTGAATACAGCGCGGGGAAAGTGACCGACTATGCCGACGGCGACCGAAAAGTCGTCGCGTGTGGAGAGAATGAGGTCGGTGTCTTCAAGGTGGATGGCGAGTTCTACGCATGGCACAACCGATGCGCCCATCGCGCCGGACCGGTCTGTCAGGGCCGCATCATGAAGCGCGTGCTTGAACCGGTCGCGGAAGACCGAACCGTTCGCTCGCAAGAATACGACAAATCCGAAACGAACATCGTGTGCCCTTGGCATGGCTACGAATTCAGCATCAAGACCGGATTTCATCAGGGCAATGCCCGGGTTCGTTTGCGCAAAGCCGAATTGATGATCAGAGACGGAGAGATCTATGTTCGAATCTGAGAGCAAACGGAGAAACGATCAATACGGTTGGATCGATTCAATCGCGCCGGAGTTGCTGCGCGCGTCGCGGGAACTGGTCGAAGGCAAGGAAGCCCACCGTGTTTCCGATGAGGCCGTTGCACAGATTCTGACCGCTGCCATTCGTCTCTACGTCGCAAAATCGGACGGAGAAGAAAGAACGTTTTCCCCGATCGCGGGGCAACGAGACAGCGAGATGACGCCGACCGAGCTTCTGTCGGCCGTCTCCGAAATGCTGCGTGCGCTCCACCTCAGTCCGATGGAGCTTGCCCTTTGGTATCGCCGCCGTCCGGACGAAGACATCTATTCCGTGGGAGAAAAGGCGTGAACGTCCAGGGCAAGATTGGGCCGCAGTTCGCGCCAACTCAACAGATCGACGTCTATACCGACACGCGCGACGTGCTCGCGCACGCTAAGCGAAACGCCATTCGACGCGGCCTGCAAGATTGGTTCATCTGCGATATCGATGCGCACCACGTCGAGACAGTGTCGTGGAAGGAGGTCGTGACTTATATTGAAGACCCCGTCATCCGCGACAACGCGATGCGATATCAAGCCGAGAGAATTGGGGCGCCACCGTACGGTTTAAATGGCGACCTCGGCCTCCGCTACCAATCGGTTGGCGGGCGTATTCCGCATCAGGACGACCAGCGCGAAGTCGTGAAGGAGACGGACGTTCACCGTGACGTCATTCTGACGCGGCGCGCCATGGATTCGCTTGGCGTGGACAACATGGTTGTCTTTCCCACACCGATGCTCTTCCTGGGTATGCATCCGCAGCCGGAAATGGAGGTGTGGCTCGGCCGCGCATACAACCGCTGGCTAATCGACCGAATTCTGTCCGGAGACGACAGGATAAAGACCTTAATTTATCTGCCGTTCAACACGCCGAAGGAAGCCGAACGCGCCGTGGAAGAGTTCGGTGACAAGAAGGGCGTCATCGGTTTCTGCGTGACGAGCACCCGCAATAAGCCGGTGCATCATAACGACTATATGCGGCTCTATTCGATGATCGAAGAGCGCGGCAAGCCGTTGGCGTTTCACGCCGGCTACCACTGGCAAGATCCCTCGCTTGCCACGGTCAATCGATTCCTCGGCATGCACGCGCTGGGCTTTGTCTGGTGCAACATGATTCATATGACCAACTGGATCTTGAACGGCATTCCGGAACGGTTTCCGAAACTCAAGTCGATGTGGGTGGAAAGCGGTCTCGCTTGGCTGCCTTTCCTGATGCAGCGCCTCGACGACCAGTATCTGATGCGCCCGTCCGAGGCGCCGCAGCTCAAGCGCATGCCGAGCGAATACATGAACACCAACTGTTTCTACACGACCCAGCCGATGGAGACGTCGCACCCAAAGGCGCTGGAGAACACCTTTGAAATGATAAAGGCGGAGACGCAGTTGATGTTCGCATCGGACTGGCCGCACTTCGATTTCGACCTGCCGCAGGAGATTTGCGACCTGCCGTTTTTAAGCGAGCAGGCTAAGCGCAATATTCTCGGCCTGAATGCGGCGCGTTTGTTCAATCTCGACCCGACGCCCGTCAAGAAACTCATCTGATCCCGGCAAGGTCTAGACCATGGGTACGAAGACGCTGGAGGACCGCCTCCGTGCGGTCGAGGATAAGCTCGCGATCTATCATTTGATCGCCAGCCATCCGCCCGCCGCCGATACCGGCAACGACAGCTATTACCGCGACGCCTTCATGCCCGACGCTGTCATCGACCTCGGCGGCGGCAAAGCCGCCACCGGCAACCAGACGATCGCGGCGGTGGTCAAGACACCCGAACACCAGGGTGCGATCGCCGCCGGCCTATGCCACTTCGCCGGTTTGCCGCGCGTGGAACTCGACGGCGACAGCGCGGTGGCGATTTCTTATTTGCAGGTGCTGACCCCGAACCGCGAGGCAAAGCCGGTGGAACTTTCCGGCCACGGGCTGTCGAGCGGCTACCGCATCCACCGGCTGGGGGCGAACCGGTGGGATCTCAAGCGCACTGAGAATGGCTGGAAGGTCGTGCGGCGCGCTTATCGGATGCTCGATGGGACGGAAGGCGCGCGCGAAATGCTGCGAGAGGCGGTGGGCGGCGGCGCTTGAGGCCGCCGCACCATCTTTTATCAGCGATACGAAATCTTCTTGTGCGCGGCGATCGCGCCGAGATCGGCCTCGGCGAACACGTCGAGTACCTTGCCAAGAACGGTGCCGACCCGCGCAAAGCCGGACCAGAGGTGCGGCACGTTCGGCGCATCCAAAGCGCGCAGCGAAAGCGTAGTCATTGTCTTAGTCTCCTGAAGTCGATGGGGTGAAAGCGTTCACCAGTGCGATGCGTTGGACAGAAAACGGCGCTCGATCTCGCGCTCGGTTTCGTCGGTGATTTTGCCGCCGCTGCCGGCGAGGTAGCGCGCGATTTCGCGTTCCGCGTCGCGCTGGCGCGACACGATCATGGCGTCGAGCAGCCGGGCGAACAGGCCTTTGCCCTTGCGGGCGGGGGCATGCGTGAGCGCAACGTCGCGCAGGGATAATGCAGAGGGGGCGTAAGCCATGGGGTCATCTCCAATAAAAAGCCCGACGAACCCTGGCGTTTCCGAATCTTTTCTTGTTGTTGCAATGCAATATACGCCGATTGCCCTATAGCAGTAGTCCTTGTGCCGCATGTGATCCATGCGCCTGACTCATGCGCTGCATCGCACCATTGACGTAATTGCATGCATTTGATTCCAAATACGGCGATAAGCGCCTCGCACGCAGGCAAAGGCGCGCAGACGACACCGCTCCGCCGCTTTTCCGCCACATCGGCGTTAGGAAAAAATTAACCGCGTCCCGCGGCATCCGGCCTGGGCCCGCCCGGCGGCATCGACAACCAGACGATTGCATTGCGGGCGGGGGTTCCCTATATACGCGCTGTTCCGATTTCGCCTGCCTTATAGGTTTCGCCCGTCACAGGGCCTTCCCCAAGAACAGCCCAAATCCGGATATGAGGCCCATGCGAATGGTTTGCATGGGGCATTGACGCCTTTGTGCGTTTCAAAAGGAGGCCATGATGGCCACAGGTACCGTTAAGTTCTTCAACGCCCAAAAGGGCTTCGGCTTCATCGTGCAGGACAACGGCGGCCCGGATGTGTTCGTTCACATTTCGGCAGTCGAGCGCGCCGGCATGAGCAATCTCAACGAGGGCCAGAAGCTCTCGTTCGACATCGAAGCCGATCGCAAGAACGGCAAGTCGGCCGCTGCCAATCTGCAGTCGGTCTGACACTAACCAGCTGGAGAAACCCCGCGCTTGCGCGGGGTTTTTCTTTTTTGTAGGACAGCGCGCATGGCCAAGAAACCGGGCACCAATCCGAAGGGCGAGTACGTGTTCTTCGACGTCGTCTATGAAGACGGCTCGCAGCGCTCCAACCGGCGCGTGCCGGCGGAACTCTTGGCCGGCCTCGACAAGGACGCGCCCGCGCTCGGCTTCCTGATCGAGCAGGACCGCGAAATCGCCGAGAAATCCGGCCGCGCGCCGCTCAAGATCAAGACCATTGGCCGCGTCGGCGCCAAGCCCGAAAAATTGATGCGGGTCGGCTAGCGCACGCCTGCCGCGCCGCCCAGGCGCCGGCCGCGACGTTTTAGGCCTTGTCCGATACCGCCCTGCCCCGCAAAATCTGCCTCCAACAATCGGAGGCGAGCGATGATGCGGCAAATCCCAAGAGAATCCGGCCCCATCACCCGCCCTCGCTCGGCTTCGCCTCCGCTCGGGCACCCTCTCCCACAAGGGGAGAGGGAAAGGGCGCGTGCCGCAATCCCTCAATCAAACAGCGCCACCGCTCGCGTCCAGCCGCCGGAGGCCGCCTTCACCTTGGCAGGGAAGCAGGCGACCGTGAAGTCGAACGATGGCAGCTGCTCGAGATTGCAGAGCTTCTCCATATGGCAATAGGGAATCTCGCGGCCCGCCTTGTGGCCCTCCCAGATGATCGAGGGATCGTGCGTTTCCTCCCAGCGCTTGCGCGTGTGCACGAAGGGCGCGTCCCAGCCCCAGGCGTCGATGCCGCAGACGCGCACGCCGCGCGAAGTGAGATAGAGCGTGGCCTCGCGCCCCATGCCGATGCCGGCGCTCATGTAGTCGTCGTGGCCGATGCGCGAGCCGGCGCGCGTGTTGACCAGCACGATGTCGAACGGCTGCAATTTGTGGCCGATGCGGCGCAGCTCCTCCTCGACCTCGTGCGCGGAAACGATGTGGCCGTCCGGCAGCGCGCGGAAATCGAGCTTGACGCCGGGGCGGAAGAACCAGTCGAGCGGCACCTCGTCGATGGTGATCATGCGGTTGCCGTGGATGTCGCGCGACTGGAAGTGATAGGGCGCGTCCATGTGCGTGCCGTTGTGGGTGGCGAGCGTGACCTGCTCGAAGGCCCAGCCCTCGCCGTCCGGCAGGTCTTCGGCCTTGAGGCCGGGAAAGCCCTCGAGCAGCATCCAGGCGTTTTCCTTGCCGGTGAGGTAGCCGATCTTCGGCCGCATGAAGGGCGGATCGAGCACGGTGTCGTTGTCGAGCGCGACGGAGATGTCGAGCATGCGGCTCGGCAGTTTCATGGCAGTCTCCCGGAATGAATTTCCGGCGCGATGCTAGACGAGCGGCGCAGGAGGCAAAGCGTACGCCCGCCCCGAGAAGGACGCGCTCGACTCGCCGACGCTTCTCCGCAAATAGCACCAGCGCGCGGCGGTACAGCTCGGCGCGGTTCCACTCGCGCATGACCTGGAAATTCGCCGTGCCCTCGCCGAACGGCGCGCCGGCCTGCCAGCCGTTCGTCTTCAACAGATTGGCGGTCGAGGCCAGCACGTCCGGCACCGAATGGCGCAGATCGACGTGGCCGTTGCCGTCGTAGTCGACGCCGTACTTGATGTAGGACGAGGGCAGGAACTGGGTCTGGCCGATCTCGCCGGCAAAGGCGCCCTTGAGATCGCGCAGCGGCAGGTCGCCGCGTTGCAGGATTTTCAGCGCGGCGATCAGCTCGCCCTGGAACAGTTCGGTGCGGCGGCAATCATGCGCCAGCGTCGCCAGCGTGCGGATCACCGGCAGCTTGCCCATGTCGCCGGTGCCGTTGTCGCTTTCCATGGTCCAGATCGCCATCAGCAGCGTGCGCGGCACGCCGAATTGCCGCTCGATGCGCGCGAGCAGCGCGGCGTGCTGCGCCATCAGCCGCTTGGCGCGGGCGATGCGCGCCGGGATGACGCGGGTCGCGGTATAGCGCTCGAAGCTCATGCGGAAGGTGCCGTGCTGGCGGCGGTCGAAGGCGAGCACCGCCGGATCGGGCGTGACGCCGGCAAAGGCTGGTCGATCACGTTGCGCGAAATGCCGGCGGCTTGCGCGTCGCGCGCGATCTGGCCGAGGAAGGCGTGGAAATCGCCGCCGCATGGCGCGGCCCGCGCGGGGAGCGGCGAGGAGGAGGAAGAGAGATGTGCGAATGAACGGAATGGTCGTTTCATGCGCCCAGCATCACCACTCCGTTCATTCCCGCGCAAGGCGGGCATGTCCCGGGCCACGGCCGCTGCATCGGAGACATGGCCGTTCTAGCGGTATCGCCGGGACATGCGCGGCGATGACAACGAAGGAGCGCGTCCCGGGGCATGACAGGAAGCGTGACCGTTTGCGCTAACACGGGCGGCGGAAACGCCACCACAAACGGAGTTGTCATGCCCAAGGCCTACTGGATCACCTGCTACCGCGAGATCAAGGACCCCGCCAAGGTCGCCGCCTACGCCAAGCTCGCCGGACCGGCGCTGGCGCCGTTCGGCGCGCGCTATCTGTGCCGCGGCACCGCCAACGAGACCTTCGAGGCCGGGCAGAAGGAACGCGTCGTGGTGACGGAATGGCCGAGCGTCAAGGCCGCGGTCGACGCCCATAACGGGCCGGCCTACCAGGAGGCGCTGCGCGCGCTCGGCGATGGCGCGGTGCGCGACATCCGCATCATCGAAGGGCTGGAATGAGAGCACTGGCGCGCCAGCCGCTGATCCGCCTGCTGGCGGTGAACCTCGCGGCCGGCTGCGCCGTCGCGCTGTTGATGCTGGCGGGCCTGCTGGCGCTCAACCCGGCAGGCCTGCGCGACCTGATCCTGGCCGACGGCGCCACCGGGCTGGTGCTGCTCGCGTTCGGCCTCATCGTCACCTTCGGCAGCGCCGCCATGGGCTCGGCCATCATGCTGCTCGGCCGCGAACGCCCGCGCGATACCCCGCGCGGCAAGGCGGAGCCGGCGCCCGTGCCGGTCCGGCGCTAGCGCGGCACACTCCGTTCATTACCGCGCAAGCGCTTTCGCCGCGATCCAGCGGATGCGTCCGCGCGTCACGCCGCCCTCACGCAGACTTGTAACGATGTGTAATGCCAAGCGGCCGTGGCGAGGCTATAGAGGCGCATCATCTCTGGGAGAGACAACGATGCACCGCCTATCCGCCCTGCTCGCCGGCTTGGCCTTCGCCCTGGCGCCGCTTGCCGCTTATGCCGAACCCGCCGTCGTCATTCCGCCGCCCGCGCACGAAGCACCGGCGCCGGCCTCCGGCTTTGAAACCGCCGTGCTCGCCGGCGGCTGCTTCTGGGGCGTGCAGGCCGTGTTCCAGCACGTCAAAGGCGTCACCAATGCCGTCTCCGGCTATGCCGGCGGCGCACAGAAGGACGCCGACTACGAGCGCGTCAGCGCGCATTTGACCCAGCACGCCGAAAGCGTGCGGGTGACCTTCGACCCGAAGCAGATTTCCTACGGCAAGATCCTGCAGATCTATTTCTCGGTGGCGCACAATCCGACCGAGCTCAACTACCAGGGGCCCGATCACGGCACGCAGTACCGCTCGGAGATTTTCCCGCAGAGCGCCGAACAGCAGACGGCCGCGCGCGACTACATCGCGCAGCTCGACAAGGCGCAGGTGTTCAAGGCGCCGATCGTGACCAAGACCGGCACGATGAAGCAGGCGTTTTTCCCGGCCGAGGCCTATCACCAGGATTACGCCACGCTGCATCCCAACCAGCCCTACATCGCCTACAACGACGCGCCGAAGGTGGAGAACCTGAAGAAGCTGTTCCCGGATGTCTGGCGCGAGAAGCCGGTGCTGGTGAGCGAGGCGAGCAAGACGAATTGAGAGCTTGATCCGCCTCATGGTGAGGAGCGCGGCAGGCGCGTCTCGAACCATGGGGCCGCCTCGTCCTTCGAGACGCGGCCTTGCGGCCGCTCCTCAGGATGAGGCGGCGAAGGGCGGAAATGCAAAACGGCGGGCTTTTGGCCCGCCGTTTCGATTCCGTGAGTACTGGATCCCCGCTTTCGCGGGGATGACCGGAGGGGTCAGTTGTCGAGGAACGAGCGCAGCTTCCTCGACCTACTCGGATGCTTGAGCTTCCTGAGCGCCTTGGCCTCGATCTGGCGGATGCGCTCGCGCGTGACCGAGAACTGCTGGCCGACTTCCTCCAGCGTGTGGTCGGTGTTCATGCCGATGCCGAAGCGCATGCGCAGCACGCGCTCCTCGCGCGGCGTGAGCGAGGCCAGAACGCGCGTCGTCGTCTCGCGCAGGTTCGACTGGATCGCCGCGTCGATCGGCAGGATGGCGTTCTTGTCCTCGATGAAATCGCCGAGGTGCGAATCTTCCTCGTCGCCGATGGGCGTCTCCAAGGACAAAGGCTCCTTGGCGATCTTCAGGACCTTGCGCACCTTCTCCAGCGGCATGCCGAGTTTCTCGGCCAGCTCTTCCGGCGTCGGCTCGCGGCCGATCTCGTTGAGCATCTGCCGTGAGGTGCGCACGATCTTGTTGATGGTCTCGATCATGTGCACCGGGATGCGGATGGTGCGCGCCTGGTCGGCGATCGAGCGCGTGATGGCCTGGCGGATCCACCACGTGGCGTAGGTCGAGAACTTGTAGCCGCGGCGGTATTCGAATTTGTCGACCGCCTTCATCAGGCCGATATTGCCTTCCTGGATCAGGTCGAGGAACTGCAGGCCGCGGTTGGTGTATTTCTTGGCGATGGAGATGACGAGACGCAGGTTCGCCTCCACCATCTCTTTCTTGGCCTGGCGCGCTTCGCGCTCGCCCTTCTGCACCATGTGCACGATCTTGCGGAACTCGGAGATTTCCACGCCGGTCTGGCCGGCGAGTTCGTGCACCAGCGAGCGGATCTCCTTGATGCGGTCCTTCTCCTTGGCGACCAGCCCCTTCCAGCCCTTGGCGGAGAGCTTGGAGATGCGGTTGAGCCAGCGCGGGTCGAGCTCGTTGCCCATGTACTGCTTGAGGAACTCGTCGCGCGAGACGCCGTAGCTTTCGGACAGCCGCATCAGGCGGCCCTCGTTGGAGACGAGGCGCTTGTTGATGTCGTAGAGCTGCTCGACCAGCGAATCGATGCGCGCCTGATTGAGCCGCAGCGACTTCACCTCGGTGATGATCTCGTCCTTGAGCTTCTTGTATTTGCGCTCCTGCGCCGGCGACAGCGAGGTGTTCTTCAGGCGGAACTCGATGTCCTGCTCCTGCAGACGGCGCAGGCGCTTGAACGAGTCGGCGATGGTGTCGAAGGTCTCGACCACTTTCGGCTTGAGCTCGGCCTCGATGGCGGCGAGCGACAGCGAATTCTCCATGTCGTCTTCGTCGTAATCGCCCTCGGCTGCGGTCTCGGCCGGGTCCTTCTCCTCGCCTTCGGCGGCGGGTTCGCCCGGCGCCTTGAACGGCGTCGCGGACGGGGGAGCGGCCGGCGGGGCCACCGGCTGCACGACCTGCAAATGCGGCGCGCCGGGGACCGGCGTTGCGCCGGGCACGGCGGCCTGCGGCACCGGCTTGCCGTCGGGGCCGATGATCACCGGCACCTGCATCTGCTTGGCGTCGGGACCGGCATAGGTCGCTTCCAGGTCGATGATGTCGCGCAGGAAGACTTTTCCGTCGTTCAATTCGTCGCGCCAGATGATGACGGCCTGGAAGGTGAGCGGGCTTTCGCAAAGCCCAGCGATCATCGCCTCGCGGCCGGCTTCAATTCGCTTGGCGATGGCGATTTCGCCTTCGCGCGACAGCAGCTCGACCGAGCCCATTTCGCGCAAATACATACGCACGGGATCGTCGGTGCGCTCGGACGGCTCTTTCTTTTCGGCGACGGCGAGCGACTTCGCCTTGCTCTCGACCACCTCGCGGCCGGTCTCTTCATCGTCATCGTCGTCGTGCTCGTCGGCGGCCTTTTCGGTCTCGCCGTCCTCGCCTTCGGCGTCCTCGGTCTCGACCACGTTGATGCCCATCTCCGAGAGCATCGCCATGATGTCTTCGATCTGCTCGGGCGAGGTCGATTCGGACGGCAGCACGGCATTGAGCGCATCGAAGGTGACGAAGCCGCGCTTCTTGGCGGCCTTGATCATCTTCTTGACGCCGGCGTCGTTGAGATCGAGCAGCGGGAGCGGCGAGTCGGGGGCGCCTTCGGCTTCCTTGTCCGGGGCCTCTTCCTTGACCTGCGCCTTAGGCTTCGTCGCCATCTGTTTCTCCTGGACCTTCTTGGCCGTGCTTCCGAGGCGGGGCAAAATAGCCCTCCTATATATAGGCCATGGCCAAAAAGGGCCGCGCCCCGCAAGGCGCAACCCCCAAATCAGGTCGCCAGTGTTGCCGGAACCCGCTTAAGCTCCGATTAACCCTGAAATACCAACGGGAATCGACCCTTTAGTCCCCGCCGGTCCGGCAATTCCACGCCGCAAAGCCATATTCCGCATGACCTTATCCGAAAACCGGCGCCCCCATTTCGGGTCATGCGCTGGCGGCGGGCATGCTCATAAGCTACGGACGCCTCGACCGGAAGAGGCCCCAAACCCTTCGATCAGAGCCTCGGTTCCTTCCATCTGCGCCAGGCGGCCCTTGACGTCGCGCAGCCGTAAATAGTTGGCCTCGCTTGAGTCCTGGCCGAGCGCCTGTTCGGCGTCCTTGAGCTCCTTAGTTAGGGAATTCCACTGCCGATGCAAGCCAACAAGTTGCTGCCAGGTCACCAAAACGTCCTCCGGCGCGGCATCCGGCCGAGCCCCCCAGACCGACTGGGTGGTAATCGCGGCGCCGATACGGTCCATGACCTCGCTGAGCCCACGTCCGGCGAGTTCCGCCTTGACCGCCTCGGCGTCCGCCGCCGCGGCATGGGCCGAGATATCGACCAGGGCGCTTTTGAGCTTTTCGGCGTCGGCATGGCGGAATTCGAGCGAGGCGAACTCCTCCAGATGGTCGTGCAGCAGCCAGGGGTAATTGAGCGCAGCCTGCAGGATCAGCGCCTCGCGCCGCGGCACCGCCGTGCGGTAGCCGCGACTCAGCGGGCTGGACGCGAATTGCTGGCTGACCACCACGTAGGGCGTATTTTTGCCGCCGGTGGCCGGACGCTGCGGGCCATTGCGCGGTTGCCAGTTGGAATTGCCGCGCTCGCGCCAGGGCTGGCCACCCTGCCCCTGCCCGCGCTGGAAATTGCCGCGCGCGGCTTGCGCCGGCGCGAAGAACTGCGCCAGCCGGGCGTTGAAATCCTGCCGGTAGTATTTGCGCACGGAATCGTCGGCAATCGCCGCGGTGACCTCGTTGACCCGCGCTTCGAGCGCCGCGCGCCGCTCCGGCGTATCGAAGGTGTGGCCTTCGGTCTCGCGCGCCCACAGCATGGCAGCGAGCGGGCGCGCGGCGCCGATCACCTCCGCCACGGCGTCGCGCCCGGCGGAGCGCACCAGATCGTCGGGGTCCTGCCCTTCGGGGAGCAGCGCGAATTTCAGGCTCTTGCCGGGTTTGATCCGCGGCATGGCGAGTTCGACCGCGCGATAGGCCGCGCGTAAGCCGGCCTTGTCGCCGTCGAAACAGAGTACCGGCTCGTCCGCCATCTTCCACAGCAGCGCGAGCTGGTCTTCGGTCAAGGCGGTGCCGAGCGGCGCCACGGTGGCGGCAAAGCCCGCCGTCACCATGGCGATGACGTCGACATAACCCTCGACCGCGATCACCGGCGCGCCGTCATGGGCGGCCTGGCGCGCGGTGGCGATGTTGTAGAGCGTGGCGCCTTTGTGGAAGAGCGGGGTCTCCGGCGAATTCAAGTATTTCGCCGGGACGTCTTTCTCCAGCGCGCGGCCGCCGAAGGCGATGACGCGTCCGCGCAAGTCGGTGATCGGGAACATCACGCGGTCGCGGAAA
Organism: uncultured Alphaproteobacteria bacterium; assembly: GCA_963749625.1. Taxonomy (GTDB): domain Bacteria; phylum Pseudomonadota; class Alphaproteobacteria; order Rhizobiales; family Xanthobacteraceae; genus Pseudolabrys. The sequence continues at coordinate 29,007 of CAVVNY010000015.1, forward strand.
CGGTCGAACGGCAGCGGAATATCGTCGCCGGCAACCAGCAGCCCGGCCTCCACCATGTCCTCGACCGGGATGCCGTGGCTGCCGAGATGCTCCTTGAGCGCGAAGCGCTCGTTGGTCGCGTAGCCGAGGCGGAATTTTACTTGCGTCGCAGCGTCGAGGCCGCGGTCGGCGAGATAGCCGCGCGCCTTGGCGCCGGCGCGGCCGGAGAGCGTCGCCTCGAAATACTTCGCCGCCAATTCCATGACGTCGTGCAGCGTCTTGCGCCGCGCGTCGCGCTGCTCGTCTTCCTGCGAGACTTTCGGCAGCGGCACGCCGGCCATTTGCGCCAGGCGCTCGACCGCCTCGGGGAACTGAACGCCTTCGGTCTCCATGACGAAGCCGAAAATGTCGCCGTGCTTGCCGGAGGAGAAATCGTGGAAGAAGCCCTTCTGGTCGTTGACCGTGAACGAGGGCGACTTCTCCTTGTTGAACGGCGACAGGCCGATGAATTCGCGGCCCTGCTTGCGCAGCTTCACGCGCCGGCCGACCACCTCCGATACCGGAAGGCGGGCGCGCAGCTCATCGAGGAACTGGGGCGTGAAGCGCATGGCGTTTTGCTATTAGGCCGAATCGGCCAGCCAATCATAGGCCGGCAAATCGGGCGGGTGCAGGAACCTGCACAAGCCTCGTAAAATCAGGGCGTTTTGCTCGTTATTCACAGGCCCCGTCATTCCGGGGCGCCGCAAGGCGGCAACCCCGGGATGACTTAAGTCATTGCGGCGGCAGGCCGGATTCCTTCACCACCTGCTGGGCGCCGGCGCGGCCGGTCTTGATGTCGCGGGCGAATTCCTCCGGCGTACCGATCGCCGGCACCTGGCCGCGGCTGATGATGTATTTCTCCCGGAACGCGGGATCGCTGATCACCTTGACGATCTCGCTGTTGAGCTTGTCGACGATCGCCTTCGGCGTGCCCGGAGGCGCGAACAGCCCGTACCAGGTCTCCGACGGCGCGCCCTTGTAGCCGAGGTCGGCGAGCGTCGGCACGTCCGGCAACAGCGGCGTGCGGATATTGTTGACCAGCGCCAGCGCCGTCATCTTGTTCGCCCGGATCTGCGAGATGATGTTGCCGAGGCCGAACAGGCCGATCGGCGTGGTGCCGGAAAGTATCGCGGTGACCGCCTCGCCGCCGCCGCGGAACGGCACGCGCACCCAGTCGGCGCCCTTCTCCTTTTTCAGGCTGTCCATGTAGACGACGCAGGGGATCGAGGCGGTGAGATAATTGAGCGTGCCGGGCTTTTCCTTCGACACCGCCACCAATTGATCGACCGTCTTGGCGCCGAGCTGCGAATTCACCACCAGCACCTGGATCAGATGGAACAGGTTGACGATCGGCGTGAGTTTTTCCGGCTCGAACGGAATTTTTTTGAACAGGAACTGGTTGTAGATCATCGTATCGGCATTGATGATGCAAATGGTGTAGCCGTCAGGCGTGGCGTCCTGGCAGAGGCGCGCGGCGATGTTGCCGGCGCCGCCCGGCTTGTTCTCGATGATCAGCGGCTGGCCGAGACTCTTCTGCATTGCGTCGTTGAGCACGCGCATGAAGATGTCGCTGATGCCGCCGGCGCTCGAAGTGGTGAACACCCGGATCGGGCGGTTGGGATAGTCGGCGGCCGATGCCGCGGTGGCCCAAAACGCTGCGGCGAGTGCGACCAGCAGACTGACGGCGTGCCTCTTCATGGCGTTGTTCCTCGGTGATTTTCTTAGATTGATGTTCTTGTCCCAGCGGCGCGCATCTGACCATCAGATTTCGGCAACGGCAAGCCGCCCGCGCTCAATGCTGGCGGCGGTGATGCGGAGGGCCGGCGCCGGGCAGGCCGAAGCGGCGGTGGCGGCGTCGCGCTAGCGCCTTGTGCTTGAGCGTCTCGGCAGCGGCGAGATAGAAGACGACCAGCGCCGCGATCGCCAGCAGGACCGGCGCGCCGAGCGGCACAAAGCCGAACCAATGGCCGAGCGGCGTCAGTGCCAACAGCAGCGCTGCGGCGAGCGCGCCGAGCGAGGTGGCGACCAGCCGGGGGTGCGGCCGGCTCGACCAAGCGGGCGCGGCGGTGCGGATCAGGAAGATGACGAGCACCTGCGTCGCCATCAATTCGACGAACCAGGCGGTGCGGAAGGTTTCCGCCGATGCGCCGAAGCCGAAATACAGGATCAGGAATGTCGCGATATCGAACAGCGACGACAGCGGCCCCATGATCAACGTGAAACGCAGCAGTTCCGACATCTCCCAGCCGTGCGGGCGCCGGATGTCGCCGCGCGCCACGGTGTCGTAGGGGATGCCGACTTCGCTCAGATCGTAGAACAGATTGTTGAGCAGCACCTGGATCGGCGTCAGCGGCAGGAACGGGATGAACAGCGAAGCGACCGCCATCGACAGCATGTTGCCGAAATTCGACGAGGTGCCCATGCGCACATATTTCATGATGTTCGCGTAGGTGCGGCGGCCTTCCTCGACGCCGTCGGCGATGACGCCGAGATCGGACTCCAGCATGATCATGTCGGCGGCGGCGCGCGCCACCTCGGTGGCGCCGGCGACCGCGAGGCCGACGTCGGCCGCGTGCAGCGCCGGCGCGTCATTGATGCCGTCGCCGATGAAGCCGACGGTATGGCCGCCATTGCGCAAGGCGCGAATGATGCGGGTCTTCTGGTCGGGCGAAACGCGCGCGAACAGATCGGTCTTCTCCGCCCGCGCCACCAGCGCGGTGTCGGTCAATTCGGCGATTTCGGTGCCGGTGAGCATGCCGCGCGCCGGCATGCCAATGGTCTTGACCAGATGCTGCACCGTCGGCGCGGCGTCGCCGGAGATGATCTTGATGCGGATGCCGGCCGCCTCCAGCCGCTTGATCGCCGCGGCGGCCGATGCCTTGGGCGGATCGACGAACACGCAGAACCCGGTGAACACCAATTGCGCTTCGTCGGCGGTGCCCGGACGGTCGCCGCTTGCCGGGAATTCCCGCCAGCCGACGCCGATGCAGCGAAACCCTTGCGCGGTCTTGCCGAGCAAGACTTTATCGAGCCGGGCGCGGCCGGCCGCGTCGAGCGGATGCACCGCGCCATCGGCCTGTTCCACCGCCGTCGACAGCGCGATGACGTCTTCGGGCGCGCCCTTGACGATCAGCAGCCGGCGGCCGGCGTGTTCGGCCAGCACCGACACGCGCCGCCGCTCGTAATCGAACGGCACCTCGGCGACGCCGTGCCATTCGCCGAGCGGCAAATCATGCGCGCCGGCCAGAATCGCCTCGTCGAGCGGGCTGCGCATGCGGCTTTCGAAGCCACTGTTGACGGCGGCGAGTTCGAGCACGCGGCGGCTGTCGGCGCCGTCGGCGCCGGGGTGGCCGACGAGTTCGATGCTGCCGAGCGTCAGCGTGCCGGTCTTGTCGGTGCACAGCACGTTCATGGCGCCGAGGTCGTGGATCGAGGCGAGCCGCTTCACCACCACCTTGCGCGCGGCCATGCGCACCGCGCCGCGCGACAGCGTCACGGTCATGATCATCGGCAGCAGTTCCGGCGTCATGCCGACGGCGAGCGCCACCGCAAAGAGGAACAATTCGATCACCGGCCGCGAGGCGGCGAGCTGCGCCAGCAGCACGAACAGCACCAGAAAGCCGACCAGCCGTACGATCAGCACCGAGAAGGCGTGCAGCCCGCGCTCGAGACTTGCCGGCGGCGGCGAGGATTCGAGCGCGTTCGCGATGGCGCCGAAGCGGGTGCGGCTGCCGGTCGCCGTGACCAGCATCAGCGCGGTGCCGCGCACCAACACGGTGCCGCTGAACAACGCATTGAAGGCTTCCGCCGGCACCGGCGCGGCGCATTCACCGGCGCGCTTGTCGACCGGATAGGCCTCGCCGGTCAGCAGCGACTCGTTGGTCTGCGCGCCGGCGGCTTCCAGCACGATGCCGTCGGCGGGCACGAAGTCGCCGGCGCCAAGTTCGACCACGTCGCCGGCGACGATCTCCTCGACGGGAATCTCGGCTGTCTTGCCGTCGCGGCGCACCGCCGCATGCACCGCCACCGTGCGCTTGAGCGCTTCGGCGATGGTTTCCGCCTTTTGCTCCTGGATGATTTCGAGGCCGATGGAAACCGTCAGGATCGCCAGAATGATGATGCAGCTTGCCCAGTCGCCGCTGATGCCGGACACCGCCGCAGCGATGGCGAGGATGGCGATGAGCGGATCGGCCAGCCGGTGCACGATCTTGCCGAGCAAGCGGTTGTGCACGCGCTCGGCGATCATGTTGCGGCCGCTCTCGTGCAGGCGGCGCGCCGCCTCGTTGGCGCTCAGTCCGGACGGCGCGGTGGCGAGCTCGGACATGAGCTCGGCCGGGCTGCGGCACCAGAACGGATCGTCCGCTGAAGTCCCGTTGACAGGCTGCACGGTGCCCCCGGAATGGCATTCGTCGCCGGCGCGACAGCCGGCGATGCCGCCGCCTCCACCAATGCCTCAGTCCTATGTAGGTTTTAAGGCTGCGCCGGCACTTCGTCAGTATAGACCTTAAATCCGCTGAGTTCCGTACGCCCGAAGCTGGTGGAGAGCGGCACGTCGGCGGCATCGCGGCCGCGCCCCATCAGGATACGCCCGATGCGCGGCGTGTTGTGGCGGGCGTCGAACGTGTACCAGCGGCCGGACAGATAGACTTCGAACCAGGCGCTGAAATCCATCGGCGTGTCGTCGGGCGGTACTCCGATATCGCCGAGATAGCCGGTGCAATAGCGCGCCGGAATATTCATGCAGCGGCACAGCGTCACCGCCAGATGGGCGAAATCGCGGCACACGCCGCGGCGCTCGGCGTGCACGTCGTGGGCGCTCTTGGTGGCGGCCGCGAATTGATAGCCGAAGGTGACGTGGCCATAGACGTAATCGCAAATCGCCTGCACCCGGCCCCATCCGGTCGGCGCGTCCTTGAACAGGCTCCAGGCCAGATCGACCATGCGGTCGATTTCGCAGTAACGGCTGGGCAGCAGAAATAAGATGACTTCGTCCGGCAGGTTCTCGACGGGAATCTGCTCGGCGTCCGGCACCACGACATCGGGTAGCCCGCTATCGCGCACGCTGGCGCGATTGCTCAGCACCGACCGCCCGCTCGGCAATACCAGCCGTCCGCACCAGTTGCCGAAACTGTCGTGGTAATAACGGATCGGCGCGGGCGGATCGCAAAGGATGTTTTCCGGCGCGAGCAGATCCGCCACCCGCGACGGATGAACGCTCAACATGAAAACCATCGGCGTCGGCTGCGGCGCGGTGTAGGCGATGTCGAAGCCGATTTTGATCAGCATCGCGGCCTGTGCTTTCCTGGCATTGTTCAGCTCGCCGTAGCTTAATGCTAAATCGGCGCAACTGGTGTTGAATTCGTGGGCGGCGAATGGCGCTAGAAGAGGCAGCAAGGCAATGACGCCGGCAGCAGAGGCGCTTCTGGCGCCGGACGAGCGCGAAGCCGTTATCGAACATCGCGCCGCCGGCGCGTCGCCGTTCCTGCTGGTTTGCGACCATGCCGGGCGGCGCATTCCGCGCCGGCTGCACGATCTCGGACTGAGCGAGGCCGACCGCACGCGTCACATCGCCTGGGATATCGGCATTGCCGGCGTCGGCCGTGAACTCTCCGAGCAGCTCGACGCCTGTCTCGTCATGCAGCCCTATTCGCGGCTGGTGATCGACTGCAACCGGCCGCCCGGCACGCTTGAGTCGATCGTCGCGGCCAGCGACGGAACGGCGATCCCCGGCAACCAGAACCTGTCGGCGCAGGATACCGAAGCGCGCGCGCGCGAAATCTTCGCGCCCTATCACGGCGCGATCGCCCGCCATCTCGACGCGCGGAAAAATGCAGGACGGCAAACGATCCTGATTTCGCTGCACAGCTTCACGCCGGTCTATGCCGGCGTCACGCGGCCGTGGCAGGCGGGCGTGCTGTACAATCGCTATCGCGCGCTGGCCGACGCATTGCGCCTAGCGTTGGGTGCGCCGGGCGATCTCATGGTCGGCGACAACGAGCCTTATACCGTCGACGACGAGACCGACTACACGATCCCCGTGCACGGCGAGGCGCGCGGCATCCCGCATGTCGCCATTGAAATCCGCCAGGACTTGATCGGCGAGCCGGCCGGCCAGCGGCAATGGGCCGCGCGGCTGGCGGAGGTGCTGCCGAAAGCCGCGGCGGGAATATAATTTCCGTTCGTCCCCGCCCCCGCCTGCGCGGGGGCAGGCTCCAGCGGGAACCCAGTGCAATCACGATTTGACTTAGTGATCTTGGCCCTGGATTCCCGCTTGCGCGGGAATGAGCGGAGCCAAATCTCTACTGCAACTTCGCCTTCACCAGCGCGCTGGCTTTCGCCATGTCCATCTGGCCAGCATATTTGCCGCGCAAGGCGCCGATGACCTTGCCCATGTCCTTCATGCCGGCGGCGCCGGTGTCCTTGATCGACGGCCTCGATCGCCGCCGTCATCTCGGGTTCCGACATCTGTTTGGGCAGATAGGCGGAGATGATGGCGATCTCCTCCTGCTCCTGCTTGACCAGGTCGGCGCGGTTGCCCTTTTGGTAGAGCTCGACCAATTCCTGGCGCTGCTTGATCATCTTCTGCAGCACCGGCAGCACCTCGGCGTCGCCGAGCGGCGGCTTGCCGGCGCCGCGCGCCTCGATATCGGCGTTCTTGAGGGTGGAATTGACCATGCGCAGGGTGGAAACCGCCCGCTCATTCTTGGCCTTTTGTGCCTCGATCAAAGCTTTATTGATGTCGTCGCGCAGCACGGGGAGCCCCTTTCCTCTTGGTCTAAAGGCAGAAATTCTGCCTGGGGGCGGCACCCGGCAGCCCCTTGCTTCGCCTTACATAATACGCAACTAAGAGGCCATGACCCAGACGAAAGCCGACCCCGCCGCCGCATCCGGTGACGCTTGGGCTGAGCCCAAGCCAACGGCGCTTTTGGTGCTGGCCGACGGGACCGTGCTGGAGGGCTTTGGGCCTCGGCGCCACCGGCAACCGCGGTCGGCGAGGTCTGCTTCAATACCGCCATGACCGGCTATGAGGAGATCCTCACCGACCCCTCCTATGCCGGGCAGCTCATCACCTTCACCTTCCCGCATATCGGCAATGTCGGCACCAACGAGGACGACATCGAGACCGTCAATATGGCGGCGACGCCGGGCGCGCGCGGCGTCATCCTGCATTCCGCCATCACGCCACAATCGAACTACCGGGCGACGCGCAACCTCAACGACTGGCTCAAAGGCCCGCGGCATTATCGGTCTGTGCGGCATCGACACCCGCGCTTTGACCGCGCTGATCCGCGTCAAGGGCATGCCCAACGCCGTGATCGCGCATGCGGCCGACGGCAAATTCGATCTCGCCGCGCTGAAAAAAGAGGCGGCGGCCTGGCCCGGCCTCGTCGGCATGGACCTGGTGCCGATGGTGACCTCGGGCCAGCGGTTTTCCTGGGACGAGACGCCGTGGGTCTGGGGCCAGGGTTTCGGCCGCCAGAGCAATCCGGAATTCCACGTGGTCGCCATCGACTACGGCATCAAGCGCAACATCCTGCGCCTGCTCGCCGGCTCCGGCTGCAAGGTGACGGTGGTGCCGGCCAAGACCTCGGCCGAGGACATCATCGCGCTCAAGCCCGACGGCGTGTTCCTGTCGAACGGCCCGGGCGATCCGGCGGCGACCGGCGAATACGCCGTGCCGGTGATCAAGAAGCTGATCGACTCAGGCACGCCGACCTTCGGCATCTGCCTCGGCCACCAAATGCTCGGCATCGCGGTCGGCGGCAAGACCATGAAGATGCATCAGGGCCATCACGGCGCCAATCATCCGGTGAAGGATCTCACTACCGGCAAGGTCGAGATCACCTCGATGAACCACGGCTTCGCGGTCGACAAGGATACGCTGCCGAAGAACGTCGAGCAGACGCACGTCTCGCTGTTCGACGGCTCCAATTGCGGCATCGCCCTGAAAGACAAGCCGGTGTTCTCGGTGCAGTATCATCCGGAAGCGTCGCCCGGTCCGCGCGACAGCCATTATCTCTTCACGCGCTTTGTCGACATGATGCGGCAGACCAAGCGGAAGATTGCCTGAGTGGGCCCATGGTAAATCCGACGCCGGCACCACAGGCCTTGATGTTCGCGGACGACGGCTGGGTGCCGAACAATCCAACTTTGCCGGTGCTGGTCTATCATGAGGGCATCGATATCAAAGGCAGCGCCGATCCGGAAAAGGTGATCGAGCGGGTCTTCGCCACCAATGGCTGGGGCCACAATATGTGGCGCAACGGTATCGCCACTTACGTGCACTATCACTCCATGATCCACGAGGCGATGGCCATCGCGCGCGGGCGCGTCAAGCTGCGCGTCGGCGGCGATATGGGCAAAGAGGTCAGCCTGTCGGCCGGCGACGTGGTGGTGCTGCCCGCCGGCACCGCCCATCAGGAGCTGTCGGCGTCCCCCGATCTCAAGGTCGTCGGCGCCTATCCGCCCGACGGCACCTTTAATCTCTGCCGCGGCGCCAAGTTCGAGCACGAAGCGGCCCTGAAGACGATACCCTTGGTGCCCCTGCCCAAAACCGACCCGGTGCGCGGCGCGGCGGGACCGCTGCTGCAGCTCTGGCCGCGCTGATGGATTGGATCAGCTTCTACGACTTCAAACATTCAGTGATCTATGTGAATGCGCGTCATCGCGACGTGCATTACCGCACCATCGCCGAGGATATCCGCGGCTACGTGCCCTCGGCGCAGGCTACCGTGCTCGACTATGGCTGCGGCGAGGCGACCTCGGCCGATCTTTTGGCCGCGGCGAGCGGCCATCTGACCATGGTGGAGGCCGCGCCCAATGTGCGCGCTGCGCTCGCCGCGCGCTACGCCGGCAATGCGAAGATTTCCGTGTTCACGCCGGACGAGGCGGCGGCACAGCCCGCGGGTTCGTTCGACCTGATCGTGCTGCATTCGGTGGCGCAGTATCTTAACCCCGCCGAGCTCGACCGCCTGCTGGGCGTTTTCCGCCGGCTGCTGAAATCCGACGGCACGCTCATCGTCGGCGACATCGTGCCGCCGAAGCTGGCGGCGCCGGCGGCCGCGTTGGCGCTGTTGCGCTTTGCCATCGCCAACGGTTTCTTCTTCGCCGCCGTGCTCGGGCTGATGCGGATTTTCGTGTCGGATTATCTGCGGCTGAAAAAGACCTTCGGCCTGTCGCACTACGATGAAGCGGCGATGCTGGCGAAGCTCAAAGCCGCCGGCTATTCGGCACAGCGCGCGCCGCGCAATATCGGCCACAATCCGTGGCGCATGACGTTCCTGGCGCGGCCGGCCTAAAGCGTTTCCGCGCGTGAGGCGTGCTCCCTCTCCCCTGTGGGGAGAGGGGGTTCCAAGACTTTCGATGAGCTGTAACCCCTCACCCGCCCGCCTCGCTTAAGCTTCAGCGGGCGACCTCTCCCTATGGGAGAGGTGAAGAAAGCAGCCGATCTAATCCCAGCCGCCGGACACGCGGCCGGCCGGATTGGCGACGCGGCCATCCGGGCGCTTGAGCGCGGCGAGGCGTTTCATGTCGTCGTCGCTCAGCGCAAAATCGAATACGTCGAAATTGTCGGCGATGCGCTCGGGCTTCGACGAGAACGGTATGGCGGCGACGTCTTGCTGTAACAGCCAGCGCAGCGCGACTTGCGCGACGCTGCGGCCGCGTTTCTCGGCGATCTCGTCGAGCACCGGGTCGCCGAACAGGCGGCCGCGCGCCAGCGGACAATAGGCGATGAAGACGAGCTTGTGCCGGCGCACCGCGCCCAAGAGCTTCGACTGGTCGAGATAGGGATGATACTCGGCCTGCAAGGCGACCAGCGGTTCCGGGCAGAGCGCGACCGCCTGATCGAGTAACGCGATGTTGAAATTGGCGACGCCGATATGGCGCGCCAGCCCCTGCCGCTTGGCCTTGGCCAGCGCCGGCATGGTTTCGCGAGCGCGATGGCCGGGTTGGGCCAGTGCACCAGCAACAGGTCGACGTAATCGACCTTGAGCGCGGCAAGGCTCTCGTCCACCGATCTCGCGAAATCATCGGCGCGCAGGTTTTCGTGGCTGACCTTGGTGGTGAGGAATATCTCCTGGCGCGGAATGCTCGACGCGTGCATCGCTTCGCCGACCTCGTGCTCGGTGCCGTATTTGCGCGCGGTGTCGATGTGGCGATAGCCGGTCCTTAGCGCCGCGGCGACGGCTTCAGCGGACATCCCGCCGGTCATCGCCCCGGTGCCGAAGCCGAGGGCTGGGATTGTTCCGGCTTCCTGAGAAAACGCGAGGCTGGGCTGAACGGTCATGGACGGGTCCGTGGTTGCGGGCGGGAAAGTTCGGTGGGCGGTCGGGGACGATAGGGCGTTCACTTGTAAACAGACAGCCCAATAGATGCACGCCGAATGTCCGCTTTCAGGGCTAGTGCGAGCATCCAAATTCGCGACCGGCGTATCTACTTATGACCCAAGTCGATCTTGTTATCCTCAATGGGCAATTTTGCGAAACCGCTTGGTGGCCGACCGGTTTGCGTCGTGCATTGGCCCAACCCTAACTCGGATGTGGGACCGCTCGGTGCATGGGCAATTTCCCACATGATCAATTTACGAGATCTGCGGCGTTCTCTGTGTACATGCCGCAGCAGCGGCAGCAGAATAAATACAGAGTCATCAATCCAGAATGACTCAACATCGGGGAGAACGCCAAAATGTGTATTCTCTGCCAGAAAGAAAACTTCCAGAAACATTTTTCTTCGCGGCGCAACTTTCTGAAAGGCGCCGCAGCGACCGGCGTCGCAGCTTCCGCACTCAAGCTGTTCGCACCGCGCCCTGCCGCCGCTCAGTACAGCGATGTTCCGCTCAATACCGGCGTGCCTGGCCGCCGCTACGTTATTCGCGGCGGTTCGGTGATGTCGATGGACCCAAGGGTCGGCGATTTCCCGAAAGCCGACGTGCTGGTCGAGGGCAAGAAGATTCTCGCCATCGCGCCGAACCTGCACGTGGGGAACGCTTCCGAGATCGACGCTACCGGCCGCATCGTCATGCCCGGCTTCATCGATACGCACCACCATCAGTTCGAAACGGCATTGCGCAGCTTCCTCGCCGACGGCGTGCTGATCAATGACGGCTCCGGCTCGCCGAGCGGGAGCACCACCTATTACGAATACATCCTGCTGACGTTTGCCCCGGTCTATCGGCCGCAGGACGTCTACATCAACGAACTGTTCGGTGGACTGTCTCAGCTCGACGACGGCGTCACGACCGTGCATGACGTCTCGCAGATTCATCATTCGCCGCAGCACTCGGACGCCGCCATCAAGGCGCTGTTCGATACCGGGCGGCGCGCTGCCTTCGGCTATTTCGAAAGCGCCGGCGGTGTCGCCGGCAACCAGTATCCAACCGATGCTTTCCGCATCAAGCAACAGTGGTTCTCGTCGCCGGACCAACTCGTCCACATGATCATGGGCGGCGAAGTCTATCTTGGGAACGGAACCACCGACCAGTCCTGGACCATCGGGCGACAGCTCGGCCTGCAGATCGCCGCGCATATCCTCTCGCCGTTCGGCATTCGCCCGATCTTCGACGCGCTCGCGGCGGGAACGGGCGGCAATGGCCACATCGGGATCGGACCGGACAACCTGTTCATCCATATGACCGGAATGTCCGACCCGGCTTGGCAGAGAGTCCACGATGTGGGTGCGCAAGTCTCGATCGCGTTCCCAATCGAAATGAACATGCGGCACGGCCAGCCGCCGATCCTCAAGATGCAGAGCCTCGGCATGGAACCATCGCTCTCGGTGGACGTAGAATGCACGATGACGGCGGATTTCTTCACGCAAATGCGCGTGGCCATGAACATGCAGCGCATGATCGTGAACCAGATGATCCTCGCGCAAGGGGATTTCTATCCGCCCAATCAGTGGCCGACGCCGGCATCCGGCACGCCGTCATTGCTGACGACGCGCGACGTGCTGCGCTACGCGACAATCAATGGCGCAAAGGCGCTGCGCCTCGACAGCAAGGTCGGCTCGCTCACGCCCGGCAAGGAAGCCGACATCATCATCCTGGACGCCACCAGGATCAACGTGGCGCCGCTCAATCAGGTGCCGGGAGCGGTGGTGTCGCTGATGGACCGCACCAATGTCGAGACAGTGATCGTCGCCGGCAAAGTGCGCAAGTGGAAGGGGCAATTGCTCGACGTCAATCTTGACCACCTGCGCAGCCAACTCGAGGCCTCACGCGACTATATCTTTAGTACGGCCAACATCCCGGCAGACCGGCGCGGGCTGTTCAGCGTCCAGTGAGCGAATTCGGGCAACACCGTCGCGGGGCGGCTTCGGCCGCTCCGCGTTTTGTTTGAATTTTCCAAGCCACAACCGGCCGGACAAATGTCCGCTTCTCTAATCGGCCGTTTGGGGTCAAGCGCTTTCAGACTATCCACCACTACAGTGTCGATGTCGCTCACGGGCTCGTGCTTCTCTTCGGAATCGGCGCCATGGCCCTTCCACTATGGGATCCGAGGACGAGGTGGAACAATCTTTTGGACGGCCTTGCCGTCAGTTGAACGGCAGGTCCAAGCGGACATGCGAACTCGCCTCATCCGTCGTCCCGCGAGGGACATCTTTCCACCGTTCGGTGGAACTCGAGTGTCCTCCTGTCGATTCTATCGGATCTGATCTTGCAGGGTTGTCATGCTGCTGCCGCGGCTTGCTCCCGGGCCCAGCGGAACTCAGTGCCGTCAACCCAGATGCGGTGCATGACCACGGCCAATCGGCGCGCCAGCGCCACGATTGCCTTCTTCATTCCGCGACGCTTGGCGATCTGCATCGCCCAGGCCTTGAGCCATGACCATTTCTTGGAACGCATCATACTCTGAGCTGCTTCGTAGAGCATGACCCGCATCATCTCATCTCCACAGCGCGATATTCTGCCGTCCCAATCGACCTCGCCCGATTGATACTTGGCACACGTCAGCCCAAACACCGCCCCAACTGACTTGGATTTGCGGAACCGAGCGGGCACGTCAACGGTGGCGCGATAGGTCAGCGACACCACGGGGCCGACGCCAGGAGTTGTCATCAAGCGCCGGCATACCTCATCGTCTCGGACGATGGCCAGCAAGCGACGGTGCAGGATGCAGAACTGCTCGCGAAGCGTCCGTCGGACAATGAGCAGTGGTTCGATCAGCGCGGCCAAGTCGGGCAAGTTTTCGACCAGCTCCCTGATGCGGGCCTCGAACCTTACCTTGCCCACCACACCTACTTTGAGACCAAAGTTGCGTAAGGTGCCGCGCAGGTCATTATCGATGGCAATCGCCTTCGACTGCAGAAGCTTGCGATGGGTCAGCAACATCCGCAGTTTCTGACTGCGTAACGTCTTCACATGCACCGGGCGATAAAGACCCACCCGCATCATCTGCGCCATGCCGCGGGCATCGTTGCGGTCGGTCTTGTTGATCTGGGCCTTCAATACCGCCCGCATGTGCCGCGTCTCAACACAGATCACTGGCAAACCCGCTTCGGCGAGAGCACTGAACAGCCATTGCGATAGCGGCCCGGCTTCCAGTCCGATCCGCTTGAAGCGGTAGGCGGGGTTCCCCAGAATCTCCAGCAGACCTTCAGGTTCGCTCGCCACCTTCACTTCCCGCACGATCCTGCCTGTGTCATCCACAATGCAGACGCTGGTCTCCTTGACCGATACGTCCAATCCAGCAAAATGGTCCATGCTGCGCTTCTCCTTCTGATGCTTGAGGCCGTCACCACGGACCTCGTTTCCACCATCAGCCTGAAGCGCAGCACCCAAAATCTTCAGCTATCCACAAGCTGGGCCGGCCGATTACCCCATCTTTCGGGGGCAAAGCGGCCTTTAATAAACCCCCAGTTCACGATCTCTAATTTTGCGTACAAGGCCTAGGTACAGTTTCACCGCCGCTTGCAGAGGAGCCCGGCGCCGACCGGGACCCTCAATTTGGCCGCAAATAGCTGGATTTCTCCGTCCACCGCTAATCCCGCCGCCGCCCTTCCCTGCCCGCCGATTCTGGTCTAAGGACCCTTCGCGCGGGGCTTGTCCCCCGCCGGGGTCAAGAGGACGCGCAAAAAGCGCGCCCTTTTTTTGTGACCAGTTTTCGGGGTCCGATGCCCAAACGAACCGACATCAAATCGATCCTGATCATCGGCGCCGGGCCGATCGTCATCGGCCAGGCCTGCGAGTTCGACTATTCCGGCACGCAGGCCTGCAAGGCGCTGAAAGACGAGGGCTACCGGGTCATCCTGGTGAACTCCAATCCGGCGACGATCATGACCGATCCGGATCTGGCCGACGCCACCTATATCGAGCCGATCACGCCGGAGATCGTCGCCAAGATCATCGAGAAGGAACGCCCGGACGCGCTGTTGCCCACCATGGGCGGGCAGACCGCGCTCAATTGCGCGCTCAGCCTGCGCAAGATGGGCACGCTGGAGAAGTTCAACGTCAAGATGATCGGCGCCACCGCCGACGCCATCGACATGGCGGAAGACCGCGAGCTGTTCCGCGAGGCGATGAAACGCATCGGGCTGGAGACGCCGCGCTCGCACCAGATCAAGACATTGATCCAGGCGCTGGAAGCGCTCGAGGATATCGGCCTGCCGGCGATCATCCGTCCCTCGTTCACGCTCGGCGGCACCGGCGGCGGCATCGCCTACAACAAGGCCGAGTTCATCGAGATCGTCGAAGGCGGCATCGATGCCTCGCCCACCAGCGAAGTGCTGATCGAAGAGTCGGTGCTGGGCTGGAAAGAATACGAGATGGAGGTGGTGCGCGACAAAAAAGACAATTGCATCATCATCTGCTCGATCGAGAACGTCGATCCGATGGGCGTGCATACCGGCGATTCGATCACGGTGGCGCCGGCGCTCACGCTCACCGACAAAGAATACCAGATCATGCGCGACGCCTCGATCGCGGTGTTGCGCGAGATCGGGGTGGAGACCGGCGGCTCGAACGTGCAGTTCGCTGTCAACCCGGCCGACGGGCGGCTGGTCATCATCGAGATGAATCCGCGCGTGTCGCGCTCGTCCGCGCTCGCCTCCAAGGCGACCGGTTTCCCGATCGCGAAGGTCGCCGCCAAGCTCGCGGTCGGCTACACGCTCGATGAAATCGCCAACGACATCACCGGCGGCGCGACGCCGGCGTCGTTCGAGCCGACCATCGATTACGTGGTCACCAAGATTCCGCGATTCGCCTTCGAGAAATTCCCCGGCGCCACCAACACGCTGACCACCTCGATGAAATCGGTCGGCGAAGCGATGGCGATCGGCCGCACCTTCCAGGAGAGCTTGCAGAAGGCGCTGCGCTCGCTGGAAACCGGCCTCACCGGACTCGATGAAATGATCATCGAGGGTTTCGATCCGGCCAAGGGCATCGACGACGCCGACAACAAGGCCGCCATCCGCGCCGCGCTCGGCACGCCGACGCCGGACCGCCTGCTCAAGATCGCGCAGGCCATGCGCGTCGGCGCGACCGACGAATTGATCCACAACGCCTGCCGCGTCGATCCGTGGTTCTTGAACGAGATCCGCGCGCTGGTGGATTCGGAAGCCGAGATCAAAGCCAAGGGCCTGCCCGGCACGGCGGGCGCGTTCCGGCGGCTGAAGGCCAAGGGCTTTTCCGACAAGCGGCTCGGCAAGCTCACCGGCACCGACACCGAGGCGGTGACGGAAAAGCGCCGCGCGCTCGGCGTGCGGCCGGTGTTCAAACGCATCGACACCTGCGCCGCCGAATTCGCCTCGCCCACGGCCTATATGTACTCGACCTACGAGACGCCGTTCGCGGGCGTGGTCGCCGATGAGGCGGCGCCCTCCGACAAGAAGAAGGTCATCATCCTGGGCGGCGGGCCGAACCGCATCGGCCAGGGCATCGAGTTCGACTATTGCTGCTGCCATGCCGCCTTCGCGCTGAAGGACGCCGGCTACGAGACCATCATGGTCAACTGCAATCCGGAAACGGTATCGACCGACTACGACACCTCCGACCGGCTCTATTTCGAGCCGCTCACGCCGGAAGACGTGCTGGAGATCATCGACACCGAGCGCAGCAACGGCACGCTGCACGGCGTCATCGTGCAGTTCGGCGGCCAGACCCCGCTCAAGCTCGCCGAGCCGTTGGAAAAGGCCAAGGTGCCAATCCTCGGCACCTCGCCCGACATGATCGACCTCGCGGAGGACCGCGACCGCTTCAAGAAGCTGCTCGACAAACTAAAAGTGCGCCAGCCGCAGAACGGCATCGCCACCTCGCTGGGGGCTGCGCGCGCCATCGCCGACGAGATCGGCTACCCGGTGGTGATCCGGCCGTCCAATGTATTGGGCGGGCGCGCCATGGAGATCGTGCGCGATGCGGCCCAGTTCGACCGTTACGTGGCAAAGCTTGCGGGCGATCTCGACCGGCCGGGCGAACTGGTGGTTTCCAAACGCAGTCCGCTGCTGGTCGACCGCTATTTGTCCGACGCCACCGAGGTGGACGTCGATTGCCTGTGCGACGGCAAGGACACCTTCATCGCCGGCATCATGGAGCACATCGAGGAAGCCGGCATCCATTCCGGCGATTCGGCCTGCGCGCTGCCACCGCATTCCTTGAGCGAGAAGACCATCGCCGAACTCGAGCGGCAGACCCGCGCGCTCGCGCTCGCGCTCAATGTCGGCGGGCTGATGAACGTGCAATACGCCATCAAGGACGGCGACATCTACGTGCTGGAGGTCAATCCGCGCGCCTCGCGCACGGTGCCCTTCGTGGCCAAGGTGATTGGATTGCCCGTGGCCAAGATCGCCGCCCGCATCATGGCGGGCGAGAGCCTGGCGAGCTTCAAGCTGGCGCCGTCGCATTACAAGCACCGCGCGGTCAAGGAAGCGGTTTTTCCGTTCGCGCGCTTCCCCGGCGTCGACACCGTGCTGGGGCCGGAGATGAAATCTACCGGCGAGGTGATGGGGATCGACACTTCGTTCGAGATCGCCTTCGCCAAGAGCCAGATCGGCGGCGGCGCCAATTTGCCGCGTTCGGGCACGGTATTCGTCTCGGTCAAGGACTCGGACAAGCCGCGCATCCTGGACGCGGTACGGTTGCTGGCCTCGCTCGGCTTCAAGACCATCGCCACCTCGGGAACCCAGCGCTATCTGGCCGAGCACGGCGTGGATACTGCGAAGATTTTCAAGGTGTTAGAAGGCCGGCCCCATATCGTGGATGCAATCAAAAACGGCGGGGTTCAGCTGGTTTTCAACACAACCGAGGGTGCAGCAGCGCTGGCCGATAGCCGGTCCCTGCGCCATGCCGCCCTCTTGCATAAAGTGCCGTACTACACCACTCTTTCAGGTGCCGTCGCTGCGGCGCAAGGCATAAAAGCCTATCTCGGGGGCGACCTCGAGGTGCATACGCTGCAGAGCTACTTCAGCGATCGGACCTAAGGGCGGTTCCCTTGGGCGTCGTGAGGCAAGCGGCGGCGCGAGTTAGGCCGGGAATTCAACGGTCGCGGCGCAGGTCAACCTGGCCGCGATCAGGGTTTTTTTGATCGGCCTCGGTTTACCTGACTCCGGCGCACGGAAATTCGTGACCGGAGTCGTATTTCGAGTCGAAGGAACGGTTTTTTGAGGGTGGAAGGGGCTTGGCGGCGCTAACGCGCGTTCAAGACGTTTCGGGCGCCCGCCAAGAGGAGAAGGACGATGGACAAGATTCCAATGACGGCAGCCGGCTATTCGACGCTCGAAGCCGAGCTCAAACATTGCCAATCGGTCGAGCGGCCGCGCATCATTCAGCAGATCACCGAGGCGCGCACGCACGGCGACCTGTCGGAGAATGCGGAATATCACGCCGCCAAGGAGCAGCAGTCGCTCAACGAGGGCCGCATCGCCGAGCTCGAGGACAAGCTCGCGCGCGCCGACGTGATCGACGTGTCGAAGCTCTCGGGCGAGACCATTACGTTCGGCGCCACGGTAACGCTGGTCGACGAGGACACCGAGGAAAAGAAGGTGTGGCAGCTCGTCGGCGAGCCGGAAGCCAACGCCAAGGCCGGCCGCATTTCCATCACCTCGCCGCTGGCGCGCGCGCTGATCGGCAAGACCAAGGGCGCCCAGGTCGAGGTCAACACGCCGGGCGGCGCCAAGGCCTATGAAGTGAAGAAGGTGGAGTGGAAGTAAGCGGCCCGCGCCGCCTCACGCTTCGAAGCGTCGTCAAAATCGCCGGGCCACGCCCGGCGATTTTTTTTGCAAGGCACGCCAGCTAGCGTGGCGGAATGACCGGCAGCAGCAGATAGGATTCCCGCTCGCCGCCGGCATAGACGGTGTTGGTGCCGGTGTTGTAGTCGGCGTGATAGTGCAGATAGCCTTGGCTGCCGACGCCGTCGCGCGGCTGCACGTCGAGGCGGATGCGGTGGCCTTTTTTGAACACCATGGAGGTCGGCCAGATCTCGACGTCGACCTTCACCGCCTCACCGGGCTGCAGAAACAGCCGGCGCTGATGCTTGTGATAGGGCCGGTAGGGCAGCGTGAGTTCGGGATCGAGCTCGCGGTGCGAGACGCGCAGCCAGCCTTTCGCCACCGGCACCGGCGTGCCCTGCTGGCCGGTTTCCATCACCTCTTTGCCGTCGGCGTCGAAATGGCGCAGCGTCAGGAAAAGGTCCATGTCCTCGCTCGAACTCGACACCCAGAAGGTGGCGGCGAGCGGGCCGGTCACCTCGACGTCACGCTCGAGTGGCGGCGTTTCCAGCGCAATCCCCATGTCCGGTTTGATGCCGCCGCCCATCACCTGCGACGAGGCCGCCGAGGTCGAGCCCATGGAGCCGAGGCTGGAGGCCGCATACGTGCGCGACGAGGTCTGCTTCGGATTTTCGGACACCAGCCGGCCGGAATTCACCGCCTGCCCGGCCGCCGGCGGCGCCAGATCGAAATAGAATTTGGTCCACTGCGTACGGGCAAGCGGCCATTCGTTCTCGTTCCGCCACTCGACCTTGTCGGCGCCATAACGGATCGCGAGCTTGACCGGCGGCTCGTCCATCACGCCGTTGTCGATGCCTTTCAGCCAGTAGTCGAAGAAGCGGAGCTGATCGGCGCGCGCCTCGTCGCGATAGAACGGGTGCACGTGGCTGCCGGTATGGATGCGCAGCTTCTTGTGCTTGGAGGCGGCGCGCATGAAGGCTTCGGTGTTGCCGCGCAGATGCAGGCCGAAGCCGGTCCAGTTGCCGACCGAGTACATCGGCACCGTGACCTTGTCCCATTGCGCCTGCGCACCGTGCAAGGCGCCGCTGTCGAGATTGTTGCTCAGCCAGAAATGCAGCGTGTTGGTCGCCCAGGCATTGGGGATCTGCTGGCCGGCGCGGCCGACGGTGTGATGCATCAGATGCGCGGTGAACCAGTTGGTCATGAACACGCTCAAGATGCCGCCGTGGAACAGCGCGTCGCGGTAGATGTCGGCGAAGCCTTCCCACGGGATGATCGCCTTCAGCGACGGCGGCTGGCGATGGGCGGCGAACCACTGGTTGATGGCGAAGTAGGAGATTCCGAGCAGGCCGACCTTGCCGTTGCACCAAGGCTGCGCCGCGGCCCATTCGATGGCGTCGTAGAAGTCGACCGACTCGGCGAGCGACCACGGTTCGCATTGGCCCTGGCTATTGCCGCTGCCGCGCCCGTCGACGCGCACCGCGGCGTAGCCCTGCGGCACCCACGACAGCGGGTTGATGGTCTCCCAGTTCATGTAAGGGTTCGGCTTTTCCTCCAGCGTGTCGGGCACCACCCAGAGCTTGTCCTTCTGGTAGGGCCCGAGATTGAGGATCGCCGGCACTTTGGCGTCGCCCTGCGGGCGAAACACATCGGCCATCAGCCTTGCGCCGTCACGCATCGGCACTTCGACGTCTTTCTCGATCACGATCGCATCGCTGCCGCTATTCGCACGCACGTTCATTCCGTCAATCCTTCACGCAATTGGTCTTCGTGGTCATTCCATCGGCACCATGGCCGCGTCCTTGGAGTTGCGCAGCGTCAGCGAAGTCTTCACGTTGCGCACATTGGGCGCCGAGGTGAGCTTCTCGACGAAGGCCTGGAAGGTCTTCAGATCGGGCGCGACGCATTTCAAAACGAAGTCGATCTCGCCCGAGAGCATCCAGCATTCGCGCACCAGCGGCTGCGCCCGCACGAATTCCTCGAAGGCGGCAAGGTCGGCTTCGGCCTGGCTCGCCAGATGCACCATGGCGAACACCGCCACCTCGTAGCCGAGCTTCTTCTCGTCGAGCAGCGCGCGGTAGCCTTTGATGTAGCCGGCCTCCTCCAGCCCGCGCACGCGGCGCAGGCACGGCGGCGCCGAGATACCGACCCGGCGCGCCAGTTCCACATTGGTCATGCGGCCGTCGTCCTGCAGCTCTTTGAGGATTTTGCGGTCGATAGCGTCCAGACGCGCGGGCAAAAGCGGCTCCTGATCCTGGAGAAAGATGGCTCCGGCGGGAACATCCATACCGCGAAATATTGTTTCGCGAAAGATTATTGCGCGGCCGGGGAGTAATGTCCGCTTCGGAACCCAAGGCTGTGAGTCCGGGGGTTGCGTATCTTGCATAGCTCCCCCGAAAGCCATACATCCTGCCATGCATAAGTGCCGGGAATTCATCCGGCCGCCCGGGCGCAGCGCGCCCGTTGCCCGTCCAGGGGGCCGCTTGAAATGCCTAAGACGACGCATGCCAAGGTCGTAATTATCGGCTCGGGTCCGGCCGGCTACACCGCCGCGATCTATGCCGCGCGCGCCATGCTGGAACCGATCCTCATTCAGGGCATGCAGCCCGGCGGCCAGCTCACCATCACCACCGACGTGGAAAACTATCCCGGCTTCGCCGACGTCATCCAGGGTCCCTGGCTGATGGAGCAGATGCAGAAGCAGGCCGAACATGTCGGCACCCGCATCGTCACCGACTATGTGACCGAGGTCGCCCTCGGCAGCCGGCCATTCCGCCTCACCTGCGATTCGGGCGACGTCTATCTCGCCGACGCACTGATCATTTCGACCGGCGCGCAGGCGCGCTGGCTCGATCTGCCGTCGGAGCAGAAGTTCAAGGGCTATGGCGTGTCGGCCTGCGCGACCTGCGACGGCTTCTTCTACCGCAACAAGGAAGTGGTGGTGATCGGCGGCGGTAATAGCGCGGTCGAGGAAGCGCTGTTCCTCACCAATTTCGCCTCCAAGGTCACCGTAGTGCACCGCCGCGACTCGTTCCGCTCGGAAAAGATCCTGCAGGACCGGCTGTTCAAGAACCCGAAGATCGATGTGATCTGGGACACGGCGCTCGAGGATGTGCTCGGCAGCGACAATCCGCCGAAGGTCGAGCGCGTCCGGCTCAAGAACCTGAAGACCGGCACGGTCAGCGAGCGCAAGGTCGACGGCGTGTTCATCGCCATCGGGCATTCGCCGGCCTCTGAGCTGTTTGTCGGCCAACTGCAGATGAAGCCCTCCGGCTACATCGTCACGACCGGCCATTCCACCGCCACCTCGGTGCCCGGCGTGTTCGCCGCCGGCGACGTCACCGACGACATCTACCGGCAGGCGGTCACCGCCGCCGGCCAGGGCTGCATGGCGGCGCTCGAAGTGGAGAAATTCCTGGCCGCGCACGAACACCAGCGCGCGGCGGCGGAATAGACCATGGTCGGAACCAACAAGTCGATGGATTGGGACAAGCTGAAGGTGTTCCATGCGGCAGCGGAAGCCGGATCATTCACGCATGCCGGCGAGCGGCTCGGCCTGTCGCAATCGGCGGTCTCCCGTCAGGTGTCCGCGCTCGAAGGCGAACTGTCGGTTTCGCTGTTCCACCGCCACGCGCGCGGGCTGATCCTCACCGAACAGGGCGAATTGCTTTATCGTACGGCGCACGAAGTGTTCATGAAGCTGGAGGCCGCGCGCACCAAGCTCACCGACAGCCGTGAACGGCCGAACGGCGAATTGAAGGTCTCCACCACGCCCGGCATCGGCGTGCATTGGCTGACGCCGCGGCTCGGCGAGTTCCTCGATCTTTATCCCGACATTCACATCACGCTGCTCACCACCGACGAAGAGCTCGACCTTGCCATGCGCGAGGCCGACGTCGCCATCCGCTTACGCCAGCCGACGCAGCCGGACCTGATCCAGCGCAAGCTGTTCTCCGTACATTTCCACGCCTATGCCTCGCCCGACTATCTCAAGCGTTTCGGCACGCCGCGCACGCACGAGGAGCTCGACAAGCATCGCCTGATTCTGCTCGGCGGCAACGTGCCGCAGCATTTCGCCAATCGGCGCTGGCTGGTCGAAGTCGCCCGCGACGGCAAGGGTCCGCGCAGCCCGCATCTGACCATCAACAACGTGCTCGGCGTGCTGCGCGCCTGCCAGCGTGGCCTCGGCATCGCGATGCTGCCGGACTATCTGGTGGAGGAAAACGGCGGGCTGGTTCAACTGCTCGGCGAAGCCAACACGCTCGCGCTCGACGCCTATTTCGTCTATCCGGAAGAACTCAAGGCGGTCGCCCGTATTCAGGTATTCCGCGACTTCCTGGTGGCAAACGCGCAGCGCTGGCATTTCTAATTTTACGAAAAAATAATTCGCCGCCTTGCGATTCAGCATGGCCGTCATGCGAATGACGCGCAGATCGCGGGACTTTCGCGATTCGGCATGGCAGTCATGCGGCGCGGCGCATTGCTCGCATGGCGGCCGCCTCGCATAGTGACGGCCTGCTGCTGCACCGGATGTTTCCTCCCAGAGTCACTGGTGTGCAGCTTGTTCC
The DNA here is from genome assembly GCA_963749625.1 of uncultured Alphaproteobacteria bacterium. Lineage (GTDB taxonomy): Bacteria > Pseudomonadota > Alphaproteobacteria > Rhizobiales > Xanthobacteraceae > Pseudolabrys. Next base: position 51,752 of record CAVVNY010000015.1, read on the forward strand.
CCTCTGGAATATTGCCGGTCCCCACACCGGCAAACTGAAGCCGGGCCCCCTCGTGGGGCCCGGTTTTTTATTTGGCGGATGCCAGTCTTCGGCAGGATCGGCGCTAGCGGAAGCGCGCGATGTAATAGGCGAGATCGACGATCTGCGCGTCGCTCACCTCCGCCAGGACTTCCGCCATGGTACCGTCATAGCCGTGCCGCGTGTTGTTCTTGTACTCGCGCAACGTCTTGACGAGATAATCCTCGCGCTGGTCAGCGATACGCGGAATGTTTTCGCGGCCGGACAAATCCAGATTGTGGCAGCTGTTGCAGCGGTTCTGCGTGATCAGCGCGGCGGCGCGCTGCATGCGGGCGGGATCGCCGGTATCCGCCGGCGGTTTCGGCGCCGGCAGCTTGGCGATGAAATCGGAGAACGCGCGCAGATCGTCGTCGGTGAAGGCCTTGGTCATGTCGTTCATGACTTCGACGACACGCTGCTTTTCCCGGAACAGATAAAGCTGGATCAGCGCATAGGGCGCGGTCTGGCCGCCGAGCGAGGGGATTTCCGGATTTTCCGACTGGCCGTTGGCGCCGTGGCAGGCGAGGCACGGCGCCGCGCGCTCGGCCATGGTCTCGGCATGCAGCGGCGCAAGCGCCGCGCCCAACAAAAGCGCGGCGGCGAACAGCCGCGCGGATTGAATTGTTCGGGACATTGTCATGGTGAAAATAATGCCGGGAACGCGCAAAGCGTTCCCGGCATATTCCGTCAGCGGCTGGCCGTGTGCGCCTTGCCGTAGGTGATGCGATAGATCGCGCCGTTCCAGTCGTCGGACACCAGCATCGACCCGTCTTTCATGATTTCGACGTCCACCGGACGGCCGACATAGTTGTTGTTCTGCAGGAAGCCGGTCAGGAACACCTCAGACGACTTCACGTTGCCCTCCTTGTTGAGGTGGTAAACGATGATGTCGCCGCCGAACTTCTTCGACCGGTTCCACGAGCCGTGGCGGGCGAGGAAGATGGCGTCCTTGTACTTCTTCGGGAACATCTTGCCGGTATAGAAGCGCAAGCCGAGCCCGGCCGAGTGCGGGCCGGTCAATGCGATCGGCGGGACGAATTCGCTGCACGAGTGCCCCCAGCCGAATTCGGGATCCGGCAGATTGCCCTGGTAGCAATAGGGCGCGCCGAAATCCTGACCCACCTTGGTCACGCGGTTGAGCTCGTCCTCCGGAACGTCTTCCGACATCCAGTCGCGGCCGTTGTCGGAGAAGTAGAGCTGGTGATTGATCGGATTCCAGTCGAAGCCGACCGAATTGCGCACGCCGAGCGCGACGGTCTCGCGGCCGGTGCCGTCGAGATTGATGCGGCGGATCTGGCCGTGGTCCTTATCGTGCAGCACGTTGTTGCCGGGCTGCCCGACCGGAATGTAAAGCTTGTTGTCGGGACCGATGCCGATGAACTTCCAGCCGTGCGCCTCGTCCTTCGGCAGATCCTTGTAGATTACCGTCGGCGCCGGCGGATGGTCGAGAACGTTCTCGACATTGTCGATCTTGGAGATCTGCGACAACTCGGCGATGTAGAGCGTGCCGTTGTGATAGGCGAGACCGTTCGGGCGATAGAGGCCCGAGGCGACCGTCTTGAGCTCGGTCTTGCCGTCCTTCTTGACGACCGCAGTGACCTTGTTGCCGAAGCGGGTGCCGACGAACACGGTGCCCTTGTCGCCGATGCGCAGCGAGCGCGCGTTGCCGATGCCTGAGGCATAGACCTCGATGTGGAAGCCCGGCGGCAGCTTGAGCATGGCGGTCGGCAGCTTGTCGGCCGGCGCCGGGATCGGCGGCGCGGCGACCGGCGCCAGCTTGGCGGCGGCCGTATTGCCTTCGGGGCGGCCATACAGCGGCGAATTCCCGGGCGTCAGCACTGGCGCGGCGGCGGCCTTAGGCGCCGGAGCGGGTGCGGCCGCCTGGGCCGGCGCAGCGGGGCCGGTGCGCAGGCGCGGCCATGGGGGCTGGAGCCGGCGGCGCCATCGGAGCCGCAGCGGGTGGAGCAGCAGCCGGCGGTGATTGAGCAAAGGCCGGAGCGGTCAACAGAAGACCAGCTATCGTGCCGGCCAGCAAAATGCTGCGCCGGGCGGAGACACGCGGAATCATCGAAGTCCTCCCTGATGCGGAGGCACTTGACCCGCGGGGTCCGATCGAGAACGGCCCCGGAGCGCGCCCCCATCGCCGGCAAGTCTCCACCATTGACCCCTGGGTTGCAATCGGGGGTCGCGCAAATTTCCGTGTGACGGAACCGCGGTCAGAAATGCCGGTAGCTGTAGGGCGTGTCTTGCCGCACCGCCGCCAATTGCTCGACCACGGCATGTTGCGGCGAGAGGTGGCAAACCGGGTCGGCGGCGCGCGCATCGCCGGCGATCAGGAAGGCCTGGCAGCGGCAGCCGCCGAAATCCTGCTCGCGGCGCTCGCAAGATTTGCACGGCTCCTGCATCCAGCCGGTGCCGCGGAACGCCGTGAAGGCCGGCGAGGACCGCCAGATGTCGGCAAGCGAATGCTCGCGCACGTTCCAGAATTCGAGCCCGGGAATCACCTCGGCGGCGTGGCAGGGCAGCACGCGGCCCGCCGGCGTGACATTGAGCGAGCGGCGGCCCCAGCCGCCAAGGCAGGGCTTGGGGTAGCGCGCGTAATAGTCCGGCACCACGGCATCGATGACGATGCGGCCGTGATGCTTTTCGCGCAACAATTCGACCTGGCGCACCGCCTGCTCGACTTGCTCGCGCGACGGCATCAGCGCGGCGCGGTTCTTGAGCGCCCAGCCGTAATACTGCACATGCGCGATCTCGACCCGCGCGGCGCCGAGCGCCAAGGCCAGTTCGACCATCGGCTCGATGCGGCCGATATTGGCGCGATGCACCACCATGTTGACGGTAAGCGGCAGGCCGAGCTTGACGACTTCGGCGGCGAGCGCGCGTTTGCGCGCCGAAGCGCCGTCATAGCCGGCAATGTGATCGGCGGATTTTTGTTCGCTGTCCTGGATGGAGATCTGCACGTGATCGAGACCGGCATCGGCGAGAGCGGCCAAGGTCTGCGGCGTCAGGCCGACCGCCGACGTAATCAGGTTGGTGTAGAGGCCGGCCTCGCGCGCGGCCTTGACGATTGCCGCGAGATCGCGCCGCGCCGCCGGTTCGCCGCCGGAGAGATGCACCTGCAATACGCCCAAAGCCGCCGCTTCGCGGAATACCCGCGACCAGGTCGCGGTGTCGAGTTCGTCGGCGCGGGAATCAAACGCGAGCGGGTTGGAGCAATAGGGACAGCCCAAGGGACAGCGGTGCGTCAACTCGGCCAGGAGGCCGAGCGGAGCAGGCAATTTGTCCGGCGCCAGCACGGCTAGAGCTCCAACAATTTCTTGTCGGCCAGCGAAGCGAGCAGCTTCACCACGTCGGCATGGATGCGCTCGCGCGGCGCGTTGAAGGTCTTGGCCAGATCGTCGACGATTTGCGCAACCGTCGCCTCGCCGCTGCAGCGCTTGAGGATCTCGTGCGAAATCGCGTCCGCCTTGAACACCCGCTCCGGCGCCAGCAGCAGCCAGCCGCCCTGCGCCTCGTTGTAAGTAAGCCGCACGCCGCGGGGCAGGCGCGGCCGCGCGCTGTCCGGAACGGCGGTTTGCTCGGTCATGGTTGATCCGGCACAAAAGCGCCCGGCGGCACGTGGCCGGGCGACACGTAGGCGTAATACAGCACGTCGAGCATCGACCACAGCACGCCGCATTTGAATTCGAGCGCGGCAAGCACCGCCTGCTGCTGCTCCGGCGTCTTGGCGTGAACCTTCACGTAATTGAGCGCGAAATCGGCGTCGCGCTGGGCCTGCGGCGGGCGCTTGTCGAAATAGCTCAGCGTTTCGCGGGTGACGAACGGGTAATTTGCCAGCATGCCGGCCATACGCTCGCCGATGATGACGGGCGAAAACATTTCCGTCAGCGAGGACGCGATCGCCTCCAAGAGCGTCTTCTCGCGCACGAAATGCACATAGGCCTCGACCGCAAAGCGCGTGCCCGGCAACAGGCCGCGCAGCGAGGTGACGTAGTCGCGCGCGAGCCCGAGGCTGTCGGTGAGCTTGAGCCAGCGCGCGATGCCGCCGTCGCCGTCGCGCTCGCCGTCGTGATCGACCAGACGCGAGCGCCATTCGCGGCGCACGGCGCTATCCTCGCAGCGCGCGATCAGGCTAGCGTCCTTGATCGGGATCATGGCCTGATAATAGTAGCGGTTGAGCGCCCAGGCCTGCACCTGACCCTTCGTGCATTTGCCGCCGTGCAACAGGCCATGAAACGGATGCAGGCGGTGATAACGCTTGGCGCCGATGTCGCGCAGCGCGGCTTCCAATTCGTCGGGCGAGAGCAGTTTCACAACACGATCTCCATGCCGTCCTCGGCCACCTGCCAGCCGGCCGCCTCGACTTTGCGGCGTTCGGGCGAACCGTCGATCAGGATCGGATTGGTGTTGTTGATATGAACGAAAATGCGGCGCGCGGCGAGCCCGGCGAGCGCCTGCAGCGCGCCACCCTCGCCGTCGATCGGCATGTGACCCATGCGGCGTCCGGTTTTTGTGCCCGTGCCCGAGCGCAGCATCTCGTCGTCGGTGAACAGCGTGCCGTCGAACAAAACGGCGTCGGCGCGTGCGAAGCGCTCGCGCATGGCCGGCGTGACCGCCGCCGCGCCGGGCACGAAGACGAGGCGCGCACCCGCCCGCTGCAACTCGATGCCGACATTGGCGGCGCTCTCGGCGCCGGTCTCGGGCTCGTCGCCCTCGAGATAAAGCGGCAGCTTGCCGGGCACCATGAACAGGCTGGCCTCGATGTTTCCCGCCAGCAGGAAGCGCTCGCCCGGATTGACGGCGCGCCGCGTCATGGCGGTCATGGCGCCGAACATGGCGTTGGCGGCGACCGCCGCGTGGCTCGCCGGCGTCGCAAAGAGCGCGAACGGCGTGCTCTCCCGCAGCGACAGCAGCCCGGCAATCTGATCGATCTCGGCGCCGGTGAGCACCACCGCGTCGATCGGGCTGCCACGCAAACCATCCTTGGGATGCAGCGCGGCATTGCCGCGAATCTGCTGGCCGAGATCGGGCGAGGCGTTGATCAAGGTCCAGCGGCCGTCGCCGGCGGAGACCGCGATGCCGGCCTGCGTGCGCGTACGCACGCGGCGATCACCGGCCCACGCCAGCGCGCAGACCGGACAGCGGCAATTCCATTGCGGAAAAGCGCCTCCTGCCGCCGAACCAAGCACGATGGCGGTGAGGCGCCCCATTTAACGGGGGTCGTGCGGACGTCGCGAGGAAATCAGAACTCGGCCGGCAAATAGCCGTTGATCTCGAGTCCGATGCAAATCTCGACAAGGATCGGGGTGGTCCAGGCCATGGTGTTTCCCTTTTCAACCGCTCTTTACCGGCGGTAGTAATGAAAATACTAGCGCAACGATTCGGCCCTGTCAGCAGGCGCGCGGTGCCCGCGATCGAGCCGGCCGGCGCGCCGGCATCATGTTGTTGTCGCGTGGCGGGCCTATCTTTCGCATCCGCGAAGGCCATCACGAAGATGTCATCGGGTAAAACGCCCAAAAGCGAGTTCAGGAACCAGCCGTTCGGCCCGCGGTTGCTATAGGTTCGCACCTGCGGCAAAGCCGGAATCGCCCGCCAAATTCGGGATTTCGGCCCCTTGTGCAAAATAGCCACAGTCGGCGGCTCTTTCGCACACGGTTGTTGGGAAAAGCGTAACTACCGCAGGACTATAGGATAAGATGCCCCGGCATTGGGGGGCCTTGGCCCCCCGCAGATTCTTTGGGAGACACCTGGTGAAAACTACCCGATTTTACCGCCTGCTGGCCTCGACCGCTCTCGGCCTGGTCCTGGTATTTGGAAGCCACGTCAGCATGGCGCAGCAATCCGACCAGCAGATCAATTCGGCGGTGCCGATGCCGGATACCGACCTGCTGCCGCCTCTGACCGCCAAGGATGTTGCTGCAACTCCCAGCGCGACATCGGCCGAGGCCACCAAGGTTGCGCCGAAGCCAGCCGAACCCAAGCAGGACGCCGCTGCACCGGCAGCCGAGCCGGCGAAAGCCGCGGCCGTTCCCGCCGCCCCGGTGTCCGCCACCGCCGACAGCGCGGTCGCCGATCAGCTGCGCGACATGATCGCCGGCAAGCTCGACCGCATCATCAGCCGCAAGCCCGACCGCGAGGGCGTCGAGGCGTTCTATAAAGCGCGCGACTACAAACCGCTGTGGGTGAGCGACGGCGCTGCCGACCAGCGCGCCAAGGGCGCGATCGCCTATCTCGGCCAGGTCGACGCCGATGGGCTCAACCCCGCCGATTATCCGACGCCGGATTTCAAATCGGCGACGACCGCCAGCGCGCTGGCCGAGGACGAATTGAAGCTCACCGCGTCGGTGCTCACTTATGCGCGCCACGCTCAGACCGGGCAAATTCACTTCAGCCGCGTCGGCGCCGACATCGAATTCAAGCCGGTCGCGCCGGAGCCGGCGCAAGTGCTGGCCAAGCTCGCCGACGCCGGCGACGTGGGCGCAGCCCTCGACAGCTACAATCCGCCGCAGCAGGAATTCAAGGCGCTCAAGGCCAAGCTCGCCGAACTGCGCAAAGGCGCCCTGTCGCCCAAGGCCGAGGACGAAAAGAAGCCGGACCTCGTGCGTGTCGGCGAAGGCAAGACCTTGCACGTCGGCATGAAGGATCAGCGGGTGGTGGCGCTGCGCAAGCGCCTCAACGTTTCCGGCGACCAGAACAACCAAGTCTATGACGACGCCGTGCGCGATGCCGTGAAGGCATTCCAGGTCAAGGCCGATATCGGCGTCGACGGCAATCTCGGCCCCAATACCGTGCGCGCGCTCAACGGCGTGAAACAGGAAACGCACCACGCCTCGGCCGATCCGATCGATACCGTCATCGTCAATATGGAGCGCTGGCGCTGGCTGCCGCGCGACCTCGGCAATCCGCATGTGATCGTCAACGTGCCGGATTACTCATTGACGCTCTACAACAACGACAAGGTCTACTGGCACACCAAGATCGTGGCCGGAAAGCCCGGCAAGGCGACGCCGATGGTCAGCGCGGAGATGAAATTCATCACCGTCAACCCGACCTGGAACGTGCCGCCGTCGATCATCGAAAACGAATATCTGCCCGCGCTGCAGCAGGATCCACAGGCGCTCGACCGTATCGGCCTCAAGCTGACGCAGGATCCGGACGGTACGGTGCACATCTCGCAGCCTCCCGGCGCCGGCAATGCGCTCGGCCGCATCCGCTTCAACTTCCCCAACAAGTTCCTGGTCTACCAGCACGACACGCCGGACAAATATCTGTTCGCGAAGGAAAAGCGCGCCTACAGCCACGGCTGCATGCGGGTGCAGGACCCGTTCATTTACGGCGAGAAGCTGTTGTCGCTGGCCGAGCCGAATGAGCATTACACGGCGGCCCGCCTGGAAAAGATGATCGGCTCGAATGAACTCAACATCAACTTCCCGAAGCCGATCTGGGTGCATCTGACCTATCAGACCGCCTTCGTCGACCAGGACGGCAAGCTGCAATTCCGCGAGGACGTCTATGGCCGCGATGCGCGGATGATCGCCATCCTCAAGGGTAGCGAGCGCAAGGTCGCCGATATCGCCATCGAACGGCGGCCCGATCCGTCGTCCAAGCCGGTGCGCGCGCCGGTCGGCATGTATGGCGGCAGCGGCAGCAGCTACAGCAGCGGCGGCTTCTTCGACTTCCTGTTCGGCGGCCCGCATTCGGCCCCGCAGCCGACCGTTCGGCGCGTGCCGGCCGGCCAGCGCATGGGCAACAACGGACGTTATACGGTCCGCTGAACGCCGATCTCTTCGCGAATCGAAACGCCGGCGAGCCAATCGCCGGCGTTTTTGCTTGCGCGGCCGGCGGCAGTTGATTTTTCACAAAGTCCCTGATTGATAGCTCGCCACCTTCCTCATTCTGACCGGGCTGCTGGAAGCGGTCGACATTGTCATGTGCGGACCGCTGCTCACGAATATTTATCCACGGCCGTGCTGGCGGCCGAACTCATCGAAATGCCGGTGCTGCGGGCACGCTTGCCTTGGTTTTTTAGATCGCCCGAGCCTTGACCGAACGCGGCGCGCCGGATGATAGAACTAGCGTCCCTGCAATACGCCATCGGTGAAACGCCATGACCGCGCCGGAAGACCCCCTCCTCGTTGAATATCCCTCGGACGCCATTGCCGTGCTCCGGCTCAACCGGCCGCAGGTGCGCAATGCGCTCAACATTCCGGTGCGCGCGCGGCTCGCCGACGAGGTCACGCGCCTTGGCACCGACGAAAAAATCCGATGCGTGATCATCACCGGCTCCGACACGGTATTTGCGGCCGGCGCCGACATCAGCCAGATGGCGGAGGCCGGCCCGGTCGAAATCATGGCGCGCAACCTGCATAAATACTGGCAAGCAATCATGGACTGTCCGAAGCCGGTGATCGCGGCCATCGAAGGCTTCACGCTCGGCGGCGGGCTTGAGCTCGCGCTGTGCGCGGACATCATTGTCGCCGGCGACGGCGCCCGCCTCGGCCTGCCCGAGGTCAAGATCGGCATCCTGCCCGGCGGCGGCGGCACGCAGAAGCTGGCGCGGCTGATCGGCAGCAAGCGCGCCATGCTGCTGCTGTTGACCGGCAAGATGTTTAGCGCCGCCGAAGCGTTTGCGATGGGCGTCGTCAGCGAAATAGCGCCGGCCGGCCAGGCGTTGCCGCGCGCGATCGAGATCGCGAAGGAGATTGCGGCGCAGCCGGCGATCGCCGTCAGGCAGATCAAGGAAATCGTCAATGCCGGCCTGAACGCGCCGCTCGAAACCGCGCTGATGCTGGAACGCAAGGCGCTGCAGTTGCAGTTCGCCACCAGCGATCAGAAGGAAGGCATGCGTGCGTTCCTGGAGAAGCGCAAACCGACATTCGAAGGGAAATGAGCGTGATCCAGGATCTGCAACGGCCGGATTTGACGGTGGCGGTCATCGGCACCGGCACCATGGGGCGCGGCATCGCACAGGTTTGCGCGCAAGCCGGCATGACCGCGCTGCTGTTCGATTCGCGGCCAGGTGCCGCGGCCGAGGCGGTGGCGGCGGTCGACAAGGCGCTCGACGGACTGGTCGCCAAGGGCCGCATGACGGCCGAGGTGAAGCAAGGCGTGATCGGCCGGCTGCGGCCGATCGGCTCGCTCGACGAGGTCGCGCCCGCCGGCATCGTGATCGAAGCGATCGCCGAAAACCTCGACGCCAAGCGCGAATTGTTTCGCGAACTGGAAAAACGCATCGCCCCCGAGGCGGTGATCGCCACCAACACGTCCTCGTTGTCGGTCACGGAGATCGCCGCCGGCTGCGCCAGAGCGGACCGCGTCGGCGGCCTGCACTTCTTCAATCCGCCGCCGCTGATGCGGCTGGTCGAGGTGATCGGCGGCTTGCGCAGCGATCCCACGCTGGTCGAGGCGCTCACCGGTTTCGTCCGCCGCATCGGCAAGCATCCCGTGGTGGCGACCGACACGCCCGGATTCGTGGTCAACCACGCCGGCCGCGCCTATGTGCCGGAGGCGCTGCGCATCGTCGCGCAGGGCATCGCCTCGCCGCGCGAGGTCGACGTACTGATGAAGGAAGCCGCCGGCTTCCGCATGGGGCCGCTCGAACTGCTCGATCTGGTCGGCGCCGACGTGTCGCATGCGGTGATGGTGAGCATCTTCGAGCAATATTTCGGCGAGCCGATGTATCAGCCGTCGGCGCAACTCACCGTGCGCGTCGCCGGCGGTTTGCACGGCCGCAAGACCAAGCAGGGCTTTTACAATTACGACGGACCGCCGGCCGCAAGCCCGCCGACGATCGAGGTCGCCGCACAACCCAAGCCGGCCGCGGCCTGGATCGCCGACGAGGACGGCGGGCGCGAACTGGCCGAGTGGCTGACGGCGCGGGCGTCCAATGCCAGGTCGGCGGCACGCCCGGCACGGGCGTTTTATGCTTCGTGACGCCACTCGGCGAGGACGCCAGCGGCGCCATCGTGCGGCTCAAGCTCGATCCGGCGCGTAGCGTCGCGGTCGATATGCTGGGCGGCTTCAAGGGCCGCCGCACGGTGATGAAGACGCCGCTGACGACGCCGGAAACATTGGGCGCGGCGGTCGCCGCTCTGTCGGCCGGCGCCGCGGTCACCGCGATCAACGACAGCCCGGGCTTTGTGGTGCAGCGGCTGCTCGCCATGATCGTCAATATCGGCAGCCGCATCGCCGAACTGCGCATCGCGGCGCCCGCCGACATCGACACCGCGGTCGAGCTCGGGCTCAATTATCCGAAGGGCCCGCTGGCGCTCGGCGACATGCTCGGCGGCGCCCGCGTGCTCGCGGTGCTCGACGGCATGTTCGCGGTCACCCACGACCCGAAATATCGCGCGACGACCTGGCTGCGCCGGCGCGCGCTGCTCGGGATTTCGTTGCTGACGCCGGATTGAGTGTGGAATTGAGATGGTACAGGCGGGTGGACTTGAACCACCGACCTCTGGTTCCACAGACCAGCGCTCTAACCAACTGAGCTACGCCTGCACAAGCTCGCTTTGGTGAGTGCGAGCGGCCGGAACCTAGGTTCAGGGCGCCAATTTGGCAAGCGGCTTGGCTTAAGACCTGCGGCGGGCCGCCATAAGCAAAAACCCGGGCGTTTGCACGCCCGGGCTTTCAATTCGCGGCAATAAGCGCGCGGTTAGCGTTACGCGGCCTTATTGAAGGCGCTGGTGAAGCTTTCCTTGATCGGCTCGACCGTCTCGGTCGCGACCTTCTGCGCGTGATCGGCCAATTCCTTGGCCTGTGCGCTGACGGTATCGAACTGCGCACGCGCATAGGCGGTGTAGAGCTCGACCGCTTCCGAATACGACTTCGCGCTCAGCAATTCGCCGAACAGATCGAAGGCCGCATTGCTGTTGGCGCGGGCGGTTTCGATCAGCTTGAGGCCGTAGCCGGAGCAGCCCTTGGAGGCCGTGGCATAGGTATCCTCGAGCATTTCCGTCGCCTGTTCGGCGGCGCCCTTCATCTTCTCGTAGCTCTCCTTGGCCTGCGCGACGCCCTTTTCGGCGGCTTCGCGGAAGGCGGCGGGGACTTCCATCTTCGGCATTTCGAAGTTGGGCATGTCGAATTTCGGCATTTCGAACTTCGGCATCTCGAATTTCGGCATCTCGAAGACGGACGCCATCGTGGCAACCGACTTCGGCTTGGATTTGGAGGTGAAAGCGGCGGTTTCGGGTTCGGACATGGCGGTTATCCTTAGCTCGGAGGGCGGTTTTTCCGGCTTAAAGCGAGCCTGTGCCCTCGGTGGATCGGCTCGCGCTTAATTCAGGGCCCGCCACGTAAGAGTCGCCAAATGGGGCGTCGGGGCGAGCACTACAAAAAACTATATAGCACGAATTTTGGTGCAATGCAATAAAAATATTGCACTGCACAAAAGCGTCATAAATCCGCTTCGCCGGCAGTGCCCGACGCCAAATAGCATTCAATCCCAGCCACTTAGCCTCGTGTCAGTGCTGGCCGGCCAATTTGGCCGCCTGTTTGCTCAACTCCTTGGCTTGCTCGGTCAGCGCCGCGATCTGGCTTTTCACATAGTCGGCATGCAAGGCCGCCAGTTCCTGGGCGTCCTTGGCGCGCACCAGTTTCTCGGCAAATTCGAACGAAGTGGCGACGTTGCGCTGGGTAAATCCGATGGCCATCTCGCCGATCTCCTTGGCGCCGGTGCGGGCGGTCGCCGCCTGAGTCTCGGCGGTATTCACCGCATGCTGCGCGGCGGAGATGAAACTGTCGAAGGCCTGTTTGGCCTGTTCCACGCTTTTCTCGGCGAATGCACGCATTTCCGCCGGTATCTCGAACTTCCCATTGCCTTCGATTGTCATGACATCCTCCTCCTGCCCGGGGGCACCGGTGGTCGACACCGGCCTTAACTAAGTATCTAGGACGGGGACCGGTTTGCGCCAGTGCCGGAACCCGCGCTCATTAAGGTTATATCCTCTTGCCAGTGTGCGACAGACGCCGCGTCGTGGACGCCCCACCAAACCAGCCGTATTAAGGGTTCATTAGCTGTAACTGATGTGACCGCACGATGAATGGGCTCGAGTTCCAGTTCGCCTGCCTGAGCGATCAGCAACTCGCGGCCCATGCCATGAGCCCGACGCCGGTGTGGCTGTGGAGCACGGACGCAACGCGCGTGCTGTGGGCCAATCCGATCGCGGCTGCGATCTTCGATGCCGCATCGCCGGGCGCGCTCGCCGCCATCCGATTCGCGCCTGAGCACACGGCTGCTGCTCAGGTCGTCCGTCTGGCCGGTACGCTGCCGCAGGGCGGCGCGCCGCGGCTCGAGCGGCTGCGTGGATTCGGCGCAAGCTACGGCGGCACGCTGGTCTGCCTTTGCTCGCGCATCACGCTCGCCGACAACAGTCCCGCCGTGCTGGTAGTTTCGACCGAACGCGCCGGCAAAGATCTGGCACTGCCCGACCGCGCGCGACGGCTGCTCACGGATCTCGACCGGCCGGCGGCGATTTTCAGCGCCGATGGAGAACTGATCGAGGCCATGCCGGCGGCGCGCGAGCGCTTCGGCAGCCATCGCGACCTGGTCGCGCTCGGCGCTGAGCAACTCGCCCGCGAGGCCTCGCTCAATGGCCGCGCCGACGGCAACATCGCGGCTTGGCCGGCTACCATGCTCCGCCTCGGTGCTGGCGCGACGGTCACATTGCTGATCGCCTTCGGCGCACCCCAGCAGGCGGCGGTCGCGCAGGCAGCGCCCACAATTCCCAATTCGGCCGCGCCGGAGCTGCGGCCAAATCGCTTCCCGCTCCGCTTCGTCTGGCAGATGGATGCCGCAAATCGCTTCACCCTTGGCACGGAAGAATTCGCCACGATCCTCGGCCCGAAGACCGCCGCCCTGCTCGGCCGCCCGTGGGCGGAAATCGCCGGCGCGCTTAAACTCGATCCGCAAGACGGCGTGGCGAAAGCGCTCGCCGCGCGCGCGACCTGGAGCGGCATCATCGTGCCGTGGCCGGTCGAGGATGAGGAACAGCCTTTGCCGGTCGAGATGTCGGGCCTGCCGGTGTTCGACCGCGACCGCCAGTTCACCGGCTATCGCGGCTTCGGCATCTGCCGCGACGTCGACCGCCTGGCAGCAATTGAGCAACGCCGGGCGCAAGCAGCGGCCGCGCCGCCCGAGGTCAAAGCAGATGCGGCGGCAAGCAAGGTGCTGGCGTTTCGGCCGCCGGCGGAAGAGACGCCGGCGCTCAGTCCCGGAGAGCGCAGCGCCTTCGAGGAACTCGCGCGCGAACTCAGCGCCCGGCTCAAGAGCACGGCCGTCAAAAGCGCCGCCGCGCCTGTGCCGGACAATTTCATACGCGCGCCGGTCGCACCCACGCCGCGGCCCGCGCGCAATGGCGATGCCGCCCGCGATCTCCATGAGGGACGGCCCATTCTCGACCGCCTGCCGGTGGGCATCCTGGTCTATCGTCTCAACACGCTGCTCTACGCCAACCGCGCCTTCCTCGACTGGACCGGCTACCCCTCGCTGGAAGCGCTGACCGAGGCCGGCGGTCTCGACAGTCTGTTCATCGACACCAGGGCCGAGGGTCCCGCCGGCGAAGCCAACAATGGCGGCAAGGCGCTGACCATCAGCACCGTCAACGGCGATCCGAAGCCGGTGGACGGCCGTCTGCTCAGCGTGCCCTGGAACAACGAGACCGCGATGGTGCTGATGATCAGCACGCACGCGGTGGCAGAGGACCGCGGCAACGCCATGTCGCTGCGCCGGCTGGAAAACGAAAATAACGAGCTCAAATCGATACTCGATACCGCCACCGACGGCGTGCTGGTGCTCGATCGCGCCGGCCGCGTGCTCTCGGCCAACCGCAGCGCCGAGGCGCTGTTCGGCTACGAGGCGGCCGAAATCGCCGCGCTCGATTTCAGCGACCTGTTCGCGCCGGAAAGCCGGCGCTCCGTGCTCGACTATCTCGACCGGATGACGAAGGGTTCAAGCGTGCTCGACACCGGCCGCGAAGCCATCGGACTGGTGCGCCAGGGCGGCCTGGTGCCGCTTTACTTCACCATGGGGCGGATCGCCGGCGGCGAGAAATTCTGCGCGGTGATGCGCGACGTCACGGCCTGGAAGCGCACCGAGGAAGAGCTGATCAACGCCAAACAGCAGGCCGAGAAAGCCTCCACCGCCAAGTCGGAATTCCTCGCCAAGATCAGCCACGAAATCCGCACGCCGCTCAATGCCATCATCGGCTTCTCCGAGGTGATGATGGACGAGCGCTTCGGACCGGTCGGCAACGATCGCTACCGGCAATATCTCAAGGACATTCACAGCTCCGGCGGCCACCTGATCTCGCTGCTCAACGATCTGCTCGACCTGTCCAAGATCGAGGCCGGCAAGCTCGAACTCACCTTGGTGAGCGTCAATTTGAACGACCTGGTGCAGCAATGCGTCGCCATCCTGCAGCAGGAGGCCAACCGCGAGCGCGTCATCATCCGCACGTCGTTGCCGCCGGGCTTGCCGCCGATCGTCGCCGACGCGCGCTCGGTACGGCAGATCGCGCTCAATCTGCTGTCGAACTCGATCAAGTTCACCGGCGCCGGCGGGCAGGTGATCGTCGCCACCGCCTTGAACGACGACCAGGAAATCGTGCTGCGGGTGCGCGACACCGGCCCCGGCATGAGCGAGAAGGACTTGCAGACGGCGCTCGAGCCGTTCCGTCAGATCGCCACCTCCAACCGCGCCGGCGGCACCGGGCTCGGCCTGCCGATCAGCAAGGCGCTCGCCGAGGCCAACCACGCGCGTTTCCGCATCACCAGCCAGGTCGACAGCGGCACGCTGGCGGAGGTCGCGTTCCCAGCCACGCGCGTGTTGGCGAAATAGCGGCATGAACCCGAAAAGTGGGAACCGGTTTTTCGGATAAGATTATGCGCGAGATGCAAAGCGCCGCGCCGGTATTCAAGCCCATACGCAGAGCCTTTGAATTCGGCTAATATTCCCGCCCTGGGGATTGAGACGTCATGTCTGGTCGATTGCGGCCCACTTTGGCGCTGTTTTGCCTGCTGATCGGCGCGAGCCTGACGGCCGCGCGCGCGGCCGAGCCGGTCGACCTGCTGCTGGTGTTGGCGGCCGACGTGTCACGCAGCGTCGATGCGCAAAAATTCCAACTGCAACGGGAAGGCTATGCCGCCGCGGTTGCCAATCCCCGCGTGCTCGACGCCATACGCTCCGGCCGCAATGGCCGCATTGCGGTTTTGTTCGCGGAATGGTCGGGCCTCGGCAACCAAAAAGTCGTGATCGACTGGATGCTGATCGATGGGCCGAAAGCCGCGCAGTCCTTCGGCGACCGGCTGCTGGAATCGCCGCGCTCGTTTGCCGACCGGACCTCGATCAGCGGCGGCATCGATTTCGCGGTCGCTCAGTTTGCCCGCGCGCCGTTTACGTCCGGACGCCGGACCGTCGACGTCTCCGGCGACGGCACCAATAATGCCGGGCGCGACGTCGGCGCTGCCCGCGACGAGGCGCTGGCGCTCGGCATCACCATCAATGGGCTGGTGATCCTGAGCGACACGCCATTGCCGTGGAACCCCGCGCATACCAATCCGCCCGGCGGCCTAGCAAACTACTACCGCGACAATGTCGTTGGCGGGCCCGGCGCCTTCGTGCTGGAGGCGAAGGACTTCAACTCGTTCGGCCAGGCGATCATCAAGAAGCTGATCGCTGAAATCGCCGATGCGACGCCGCCGCGCTAAGCTTTATTGGCATAGTTCGTATGCGTATGATCTTAGCTGTAAACCGGTGGCCACTTTTCGGGATTGCTTGCTGGCCATGAAAGGGTCACAGAAGCCAAGCACGGTTGGTGCTGGCGCCACCGATGGTATAGTCCGCCGGCAACCGACGCCGACACAACCGGAAATTCGTCCTTTGACGGCTACCACCGGCTTCAAACGCCTGGGAATCGCCTTGCTGGCCGTGCTCACGGTCGGCACCGGCGTGCTCGTGGCGGCGAGCTATCTCATCTCGGCCGACGCGGTGCGCCATCAGGTCTTGAGCGAAATCCGCACCGTCACCGGCCTCAATCCGATCCTGCGCGGCGAGGCCACCGTCTCGCTGTTTCCCACCGGCAGCGTGAGCTTCGCCGACATGGTGCTCGGTGACGCCAAGCAGCCGGCGCTCACCGCCGAGCGGCTGACCGTGCGCCTGCGCTTTTTCCCGCTGCTGATCGGCCGGGTCGAAATTGCCGACGTGGCGCTGGAACGCCCGATGATCGCGATCGACATGGAGGCGAACGGCAATTCGAATTGGTCCGGCCTGATTGACGCGCTGACACGCAGCCAGACCAAGGACCCACACCGGATTGCAGCATTCTCCGAGATGCGCATCGAAAACGGCTCCGTGACGATCCACAGCGTTTCGCACAAGGTCGACGAAACGCTGACCGACGTGGAGTTTTCTCTGGCCTGGCCGTCGATCTCCAAGAGCTTCGGCGCCACCGGCCGTTTCGTCTGGCATAACGAACCGCTCGACGTGACCATGACGCTGGCGGATTTTACGGCGGCGCTCGCCGGCAATCGCACCGGCCTGAAGCTGCGCATCGCAGGTAAGCCGATCAAGGCGGCGTTCGAAGGCGCCATCAGCGTCAATCCGACCCTCAAGATCGAAGGCACGGTCGCCGCCGACACCGCGTCGATGCGCAGTGCATTGATCTGGGCCGGACAAAAACCGCTGCCCGGCGGCGGATTCGGCCATTTCTCGATCAAGGCGCAAGCCAATGTGACCGGCGGCACCATCGGCCTGTCGAGCGTCAATGTCGAACTCGACGGCAACACCGCCGAGGGCGCGCTCAAATTTGCTACCGACGGACGCAAGACGCTGGAGGGCACGCTCGCCACCGACACGTTCGATCTGACGCCCTATGTCTCCACCGTCCGCCTGCTCACCACCAACGAGCGCGAATGGAACAATGGGCGCATCAGCCTCGACGGCCTGTCTGGCCTCGACCTCGACCTGCGGCTGTCGGCGGCCAATGTCGTCATGTCCAACGCCAAGATCGGCCGCACCGCCATCGCCGCCAATATGCGCGGCGGCAGTTTGGTAGTGACCATCGGCGAAGCGCTAGCCTACGGCGGCGTGATCCGCGGCTCGCTCACGCTCGCCAATGTCGACGCCGGCGTGGACGTGAAATCGCAACTGCAATTCACCGACGTGGATTTGGAAAGCTGCCTTGGTCAGCTGTTCGGACTGCACCGGCTCGAAGGCAAGGGTAACCTGTCCTTTGCGGTCGAAGGCGGCGGCGACAGCGTGCTTGGCGTCACCCGCACCTTGAGCGGCACCGCCAGCCTGATCGGCGAGAAGGGCGCACTGCTCGGCCTAAACGTGGAGCAATTGCTGCGCCGGCTGGAACGCCGGCCGCTATCGGGCGGCGGCGAGTTCCGCACCGGCCGCACGCCGTTCGAAAAGATCGCGATGGCGCTGAAGATCACCCGCGGCATGGTCACGGTCGAGGACGTGAAAATCGACGGCTCGGCGGTACGGCTGGCGCTCGCCGGTTCAGCCTCGATCCCGACGCGCGAACTGGATCTCAAGGGCACCGCCACCCTGGTGTCCGCCGACAGGCCCGAATCGGCTGCTTTCGAGCTGCCATTCATCGTGCAGGGCTCGTGGGACGACCCGATCATGTTGCCCGACCCCGAGGCCCTGATCCGCCGCTCCGGGGCGGCCGCCCCGCTGCTCAATGCGGTGCGCGATCAGCGGGCGCGCGACGCGGCGCGCTCGGTGATCGAGCGATTAACCGGTGTCCCAGTGCCCGCCCTCCCGGCGGCCGAACAGTCCGCCGCTCCGGCGGCTGCGCAAAAGCCCTGATAAAGCGCACTTGGACGTGCCGCCGCCCTATCATTTGACTATCATCGCACCTGAAACGAATCACTCGCCGGTCTAGCGCCGGCGCGACGGGGCGTGGATGCTGCACCCCTTATTACGGACGTTGGTCAAGGTTGCCGTCGCCTCACTGGTGGTGGGAACGATCCTGGCGCATTTCGGCATTACCGCCGAGCAGTTGATGCATGAGTTCGGCCTGTCGACCGACCGTCTCGAAGACTATGCGCAAAAGGGCTTCGCCTGGGCCTGGCCGAATGTGCTGCTCGGCTCGCTGGTGATCGTCCCGATCTGGTTTCTGATCTACTTGTTTCGTCCGCCCGGCCGCAGCAGCAGCGAATAGCGCGTACAACGGCTCGCGGTGGAGGAACGCGCGGTGAAGCCTCACCGGGCCGTTAACGTCCGCCGCACCGCATCCCTCCAGCCGGAATATTTCAGCTCGCGCCGGGATGCATCCATGCGCGGCTCAAACCTGTGGTCGAGCCGCCATTGCGCGGCAAAACCATCGAGATCGGGGCAGAGGCCGGCCGCCCGTCCGGCGAGATAGGCCGCGCCTAAGGCGGTGGTTTCCATCACCACCGGACGATCGACCGGACTGGCCAGGATATCGGAGAGGAACTGCATGGTGACGGCGCTGGCGCTCATGCCGCCATCGACGCGCAGCACCGTGGCGCTGCCGCCCGCCAGCGGCCAGTCGGCATGCATGGCTTCGAGCAGGTCGCGCGTCTGGTAGCCGACCGCTTCCAGCGCCGCCCGCGCGAGTTCCGCGGCGCCGGAATTGCGGGTGAGCCCGAACACCGCGGCACGCGCCTGGGCGTCCCAATAGGGCGCGCCCAGGCCGACAAAGGCCGGCACCAGATAGACCTGCTCGGCCGGATCGGCGCGCTCGGCCAGACTGTCGGCATCCGACGCCTTGGCAATGATCTTGAGCCCGTCGCGCAGCCATTGCACCGCGGCGCCGGCGATGAAGATCGCGCCCTCCAGCGCATAAGTGCGCTTTCCCTCGAGCTGATAGGCGATGGTGGTGAGCAGCCGGTTGCGCGAAGCGACGCGCTCGGCGCCGGTGTTCAGCAAGGCGAAGCAGCCGGTGCCGTAGGTCGATTTCATCATGCCGGGTTTGAAACAACCCTGCCCCACCGTCGCCGCCTGCTGGTCGCCGGCCATGCCAAGAATGCGGATCGGTGCGCCGAACAATTCGGGCGTGGTTATGCCGAACTCGCCCGCACAGTCCTTGACCTGCGGCAACAGGCTCGCCGGCACGCCGAACTGCCGGCACAGGTCGTCGTCCCACGCTCCACGGCCGATATCGAACAACGACGTGCGCGCGGCATTGGTGGCGTCGGTCGCATGCACTTTGCCGCCGGTGAAGCGCCACAACAGAAAGCAATCGATGGTGCCGAAGGCAAGCCGGCCCGCGTCCGCCGCTTCGCGCGCGCCGGGCACATGCGCGAGCAGCCAGGCTATTTTGCTGGCGGAAAAATAAGGATCGAGCAGCAGACCGGTTCTGGCGGCAATCTCCGGCTCATAGCCGCCGCGGCGCAATTCATCGCAAAAATCGGCGGTGCGGCGGTCCTGCCAGACGATGGCGTTATGAATCGGTTTGCCGGTGGCGCGGTCCCAGATGACCGTGGTCTCGCGCTGATTGGTGATGCCGATGCCGGCGACGTCCTTGGCCGTCAAGCCGGCCTTCGCGATGGCCTCGCGCGCAGTTGCTACCGTCGCGGCCCAGATCTCCTCCGGGTCGTGCTCGACCTCGCCCGGCGCGGGAAAGATCTGGCGCAGTTCCTGCTGCGCACTGGCGAGCGGCCGCAGCGCGGCGTCGAACGCGATGGCGCGCGTCGAAGTCGTACCTTGGTCGATGGCGATGAGAGCGGCCGGCAAAGAGAAACTCCGCAAAGCGGCGCGAGCGCATGATCCAAAGAGCCTGCCCGCGGATTTGGTTCGAGGGCGGCAACCGGTTTTCTGATAAGATCATGCGCAGACAAAAAAGTCTGCGGCGATTAGTCGCCTGAGGAAAGGTCGAGGACGGCCAGATCGTTGTCGGCATGAATGGTGGTGGCCAATCTGCGCGGCACCGGGCCGTAATAGGCGCCGCTCTTGACGACATCGCGCGGCTTGGTCAGCACGGTGGTCAAGCGGTCCCGCAGCGCCTTCACCGACACCGGCTTGAGCAGGAATTCGTTGACGCCGATTTTGACGGCTTCAACGACGTGCGCGCGGTCGCCATGGCCGGTGAGCATGATGATCGGCACATCCGGATAGGGGAACGCCCCCGGCGCGCGCACCATGCGCACAAAGGACGGGCCGTCGATCCCGGGCATTTTCCAATCGAGGATGACGACATCCGGCGCCACGCGGCGGATCAACTCAAGGCCGGCCTCGCCGTCCGCCGCGTCATGGATCTGGGTCACGCCGATGCTCATGAGCATCGTGCGCACGACCTTACGCATGTAATGCTCATCGTCCACCACCAAGACCTTGGCGGCGGCCAGGCATTCGACGATCTGTTCGGCAATCTGTTTCGATTCGGCCGTCATCGGTGGTCCGTTAGCCCCCCAAACGAACACGAGAAGTGCGACTACACCATAAAGACGTAGCGGCCGGATAAAACGGACCGTTCCAATTAATCCGCCGGCGGCAAGATTTGATAAACCATGCGTGCCCTTAAGCCGCCGGCTGCAGCGACGCGATGAACTGGCTGAGCGCGCTGCGCTGTTCGGGCGTGGCTTCGAGGCCGAGCTTGCTGCGCCGCCATAAAACGTCGTCCGCGCTCTGCGCCCACTCGTTCTCGACCATATAGCGCACCTCGGCACCGGTGAGATCGCCGGTAAATCGCGGCCCGAGGTCGTCCATGCTGCGCGCGTCCTTGAGAATGCGCTCGACGCGCCGGCCATAGGCGCGTAGCAAACGCCGCGCATGCGGCGGCGCGAGGAAGGGCCAGCGGGTGATCGCCTCCGCCATGAGGCCGTCGAAGCCGTCGACCGGAAAATCGCCGCCCGGCAGCGTCGAGCCGGCGGTCCACGGCGGCGGCGCGCCGAAATAACCACCGAGCCGGACCATCGCCGCTTCCGCCAGCCGGCGGTGCGTGGTGATCTTGCCGCCATAGACCGTCAGCAGCGGCGCCGCGCCGTTGCTTTCGTCAAGCGCCAGCACATAGTCGCGGGTGACGTCCTCCGGTTTATTGGCGCCGTCGTCATAGAGCGAGCGCACGCCGGCAAACGACCACACCAGTTCGTCGGGCGTGATCTTGTCGCGGAAATATTCATTCACCGTCTTGCACAGATAAAGGACCTCGGCGGCGTCTGGCGCCGGCGAATTGACGTCGCCGACGAAATTCTCGTCCGTCGTGCCGATCAAAGTGAAATCCTGAGCGAAGGGCAGCGCGAACACCACGCGCTTGTCGGCGGCCTGCAACAGATAGCCGCAATCATGCGCGAAGCGCCGCCGCACCACGATATGACTGCCCTTGACCAGGCGCACCGGCGCGGCCAACTGCCGCCGGATGACGGTGTCGGCCACCAGACCGATCCAGGGTCCGGCGGCATTGACCAGCACGCGCGCGGTCACCACCTCGCGGCGGCCGCGCGCGTTGAGCACCAGTTCCCATTCGCCGCGCCGCTCGGCCCGGATGCAGCGCGTGCGGGTGCGGATGACGGCGCCGCGCTCGGCGGCATCGAGCGCGTTGAGCACGACCAGACGGGAATCGTCGACCAGGCAGTCGGAAAATTCGAAGCCGTAACGGAACGACCGCTTGAGCGGCTGGCCGACCGGATGGTGGGTGAGATCGACATTGCGGGTGGCCGGCAGCAGCTTGCGGCCGCCCAGCAGGTCGTAAACCAGCAGCCCAAATCGCAGCACCAGCGCCGAGCGCAAACCGGGCAAGGGCGGCAGCATGAGGCGCAGCGGCCGGATGACATGCGGCGCCATGCGCAACAGCACCTCGCGCTCGTGCAGCGCCTCGCGCACCAGGCGGAAGGCGCCGTGCTCGAGATAGCGCAAGCCGCCATGGATCAGCTTGCTGGACGCCGAGGAGGTGCCGGAGGCGAGATCGTTCTGTTCGACCAAAAGCACGCGCAGACGCCGGCCGGCGGCATCCCGGGCCAATCCGGTGCCGTTGATGCCGCCGCCGATGATGGCGAGGTCGAAGTCGGCCATGAGCCTGCTGATTCGCTGAAACTGCCGCAGGATGGGCGGCTTGGACGACGACCTCAAGAACCACCCGCGCGAAAGGCGCGCCAGGCCACAAAATTCGCCGGCGATTGCAAAATCGCCTTGGCTTGGCCATATCAAGCCTATCTCATCGGCGCCGTTATCGCGCGACAAACACGGGACGAGGCCCGTTTAACCGACAGCCAATGCCCTCCCCCCGCCTGCTCGTCATCGAAGGCAACTCGCCGCAGACACTGGCCGAGCACATTGCGGTCGGCGGAACCGCGGCGCACCACGGCTATTCGAATTTACTGCGCGAGCTGTTGCCGGGCGCGATCGTGGACACCGCGCATCCCGGCGATCCGGCCGCTACGCTGCCGGACGGCGAGTCGCTGGCGGGCTATGACGGCATCGCCATCACCGGCTCCAGCCTGCACGTCTACAATGGCGGCCCGGAGGTGATGCGGCAGATCGAGTTGGTGCGCGCGGCGCTCGCCACCGGAACCCCGGTGTTCGGCTCCTGCTGGGGGCTGCAGGTGATCACGGCGGCCGCCGGCGGCAGCGTGCGCAAAAATCCGAAAGGCCGCGAGATCGGCTTCGGCCGCGGCATAAGGCTCACCGAAGCCGGCCGCAAGCATCCGATGTATGTCGGCAAGCTCGACGTGTTCAACGCGCCGACCGTGCATCTCGACGAAGTCGAGGCGCTGCCGGCAGGCTCGACCGTGCTCGCCACCAATGCGATGTCGGACGTCCAAAGCGTGGAAATCCGCACCAACGGCTCGGTGGCCTGGGGCGTGCAGTATCATCCGGAATATCCGCTGCGCGAACTGGCGGCGATCGTGCGCCGCATCGGCACGCGGCTGATCGGCGAAGGCTTCTTCGCCAACGAGGACGATATGAAGACCTTCGCCCACGATCTCGATACGCTCGACAAAGATCCGCATTGCATGCGGCTGTCGTGGCGGCACGGCATCAGCAAGAACGTGCTCGACAAGAAGCTGCGGGTCGGCGAGGTGGCGAACTGGATCGAGTTCCAGGTGCTGCCGACGCGGGTCAAGCGGGGAAGAGGGTGATGGATTTCTCCGGCAAGAACGTCGTCGTCACCGGCGGCACCGGCGCGCTCGGCAGCGCGGTGGTCGGCATGCTGCTGGCAGCGGGCGCGACCTGCACCGTGCCCTATCAGCACGAAGCCGAGGCGCAGCGCTTTCCCCATAGCGGCGATCCGAATGTGACGCTGATCGCGGTCGCCGATCTCGCCGACGAGGCGATGGTGGCGAAGGTCTATGGCGGGCTGAAACTGTGGGCCTCGATCCACATCGCCGGCGGATTTGCACCCGGCAAGGTGGCGGAGACCGGGCAAGCCGCGCTGATGGCGCAACTCGAAAGCAATCTGGTGTCGTGTTTCCTGTGCTGCCATGCGGCGGTCAATGCCATGGCGGCGGGTGGGCGTATCGTCAACGTGGCGGCGCGGCCGGCGCTGGAATGGCGCTCCGGCGCCGGCATGACGGCCTATACGGTGGCAAAAACGGGCGTCGCCGCGCTCACCGTGGCGCTGGCGGAAGAAGTGGCTAAGGACGGCATCCTGGTCAATGCAGTGGCACCCTCGATCATGGACACCGCGGCCAATCGCAAGGCCATGCCGAAGGCCGATTTCGACAAATGGCCGAAGGTCGAAGAGGTGGCGGCGACGATTTTGTTTCTGGCCTCATCCGACAACCGCGTCACGCGCGGCGCCGATCGTGCCGGTGTATGGGAAATCGTGATATCCGCGCATTCCCGCGCAAGCGGGAATCCAGAGCGAAAATCGCAGAGATCGAAAAAGCACTGGGTCCCCGCTTTCGCGGGGACGAACGGGTGGAGGTCCATCACCCCGCGATCGGGACCAGTTCGAGCGGCGGGCGCAACAGGCGCTGCACCGCGTTCGAGGCGGCGACGGTGCGGCTTTCCGCATAGGCCTCGTGGTTCTTCTCTATGTCGTCGAGATCGTACTGGTAGTTCACCATCAGCCCGTGCGCCTGCGCCATCGCCTTGTCCGAGGTGTCGGCCAGCCAATTGATGCGCTCGAGGCGCGCGCCATTGCCGAGATGGAAACGCGCCACCGCGTCCACCGGCAACCCGCGGCCATTGCGCGCGCGCAAATAATACCAGGCCGCCGCGCGCATCATCGAATCCTGCAGCCGTTCCACCGTATCGGCGTTGCGCCACCAGTTGGGATCGTCGAGCGCGGCGAACAGCGCCTTGTCGGCTTCGTTCAGCGCCGCCGAAGCCTCCTGCTCGCGTTCGCGCTTCAGCCAAGCGGCAAAATTGGCCACCGGCGACAAGGTCACGAAGGTCGCGAGCTTCGGCATTTCGCGCCTGATCTCCTCGACCACCTGCTTGATCAGAAAATTGCCGAACGACACGCCGGCGAGCCCGCGCTGGCAGTTTGAGATCGAATAGAACACCGCGGTGCGCATCTTGTCGGTGTCCATCACCTCGCGTCCGGGGCTCAGGATCGGCGCGATGGCGCCCGGAATGTCGCGGGTGAGCGCGACCTCGACGAAGATCAGCGGGTCGTCCACCAGCGCCGGGTGGAAGAAGGCGTAGCAGCGGCGGTCGGGCGGATCGATGCGCCGGCGCAGGTCGTCCCAGTCGCTGATCTCGTGCACGGCCTCGTAGCGGATGATCTTTTCCAGCACGATCGCCGGCGTCGACCAGTCGATATGGCGCAGCACCAGGAAGCCGCGGTTGAACCAGGACGAGAACAGGTGGACGAAATCCTCGTCGACCGCGGTGAGATCGTCGCGGTGGCTGAGCGCGTCCATCAATTGTTCGCGCATATGGACGAGCGCGACGGTGCCGCCCGGCGCCAGATTGAGCCGGCGGAACAGTTCCTGCCGGCGCGGCTCGGAGGCCCCATGAACTTCGGCGGCGGTTGCGTCGCTGGGCCGCTCCCGCCAGGCGGCAATGGCGGTCTGCATGCGGGCCGGATCGGGGCCGAACCGTTCGCTCAGCGCCTCGAAGAAGGCGATGCGCGGCCCTGTGGTGAGTTCGTTGTAGCGGCCGAGGATTTCGCGTGCGCGGGCGACGCCGGAGGCCTCGCCGCGGCTGGACAAAAGATCCTCGCACAGCTCGACCAGGCTCTCGGAACGGGCACTCGCCTCGCCTCGCCGGCTGCGCGCCAAAAGCGCGCGGCCGCGCTCGGAAATGGTCTGCAGAAGCTCACCGAAGAACGAGGTGTTCATCACGACGTCCAGGATTCCGCTTGAAGGCGCTATTTAGCGCCACCCATCATATGATTCGGCAGCCATGTGGCGATTTCTGGAAAGAAGCACAAGATCACGATCGCCAACATCATACATAGGACGTAGGGCATCGTGCCCCACATCACTCTTGTTACCGGCACATCGGGCGCGATTGCATTGACGATGTAAATATTGAGTCCAACCGGCGGGTGGATCAGGCCGATTTCCATGTTGATGGTCAGGATCACGCCGAACCAGACCGGGTCGAAGCCGGCGGCGGTGATGATCGGCAGGAGGATCGGCGAGGTCATCAAGATGATCGCCGCGGGCGGGATGAAGAAGCCGCTGACCAGCAGGAAGAGATTGATCATGCCCATCAGGACCCAGCGATTGAAGTGTGCATCGGCGATCGCCTGCGCCAGCATCTGGGTGAGATAGAGCGAGGTAAGCATGTAACCGAACAGAACAGCGGCGGCGATGATGGTCAGGATCATCACCAACTCGCGCATGGTGTCGCGCAGGATGTGCCAAATCTGATCTATCTTCCAAAGCCGGTAGATCAGGACCGCCAAAATGAGGCAGAGCGCGGCGCCGACGCCGGCCGCTTCCGACGGCGTCGCTACGCCGCCATAGAGCGAGTACATGACGCCGAAAATAATCAGCAGGAACGGCGCGATCTTGGGGATCGACTGGAATTTTTCCTTCCAGGAATAACGAAAATCGATCGCATGCGAGCGGAAACCGCGCTTCCAGATGATAAAGATGGTCCACAGCATGAACATGGCGGTCAACATCAGGCCCGGCATCACGCCGGCGAGGAACAGACGGCCGATCGAGGTTTCGGTGGCAATGCCGTAGAGGATGAAGGTGATCGATGGCGGAATAAGGATACCAAGCGTGCCGCCCGCACAGATCGAGCCGGTGGCCACGTCGTCCGGATAGCCGCGCCGCCGCATCTCCGGAATTCCCATCTTGCCGATGGCCGCGCAGCAGGCTGGCGACGACCCGGTGAGGGCTGCGAAGATGGCGCAGGCGCCAAGATTGGAAATCACCAGTCCGCCGGGCACGCGGTAAAGCCAACGGTCGAGCGCTTCGTAGAGGTCCTTGCCGGCCGGCGACGAGCCGATGGCGGCGCCCATCATCACGAACATCGGGATGGCGACCAGAGTGAATTCGTCAAGACCCGACCAAAACGTCTCGGCAACCACGTGCATGCTGTCGAAACCGTGGAACAACAAAAGGAAGATGATCGAAACCGCGCCGAGGCCGAACGCCACCGGGATTCCCGACAGCAGCATCAAAAGCGTCGCGACAAGGACGAGAACACCTTGCGAGGTCGGGCTCATGGGACATCTCCCAAGGCTTGCTTGGCTTGATCCCGTCCAAACTCCTCGAAGTCTTCTTTCGGTTTAAGGCCGAAGGGGAGCGCCCTGCCTGTCATCAGGCAAATCAGTTCGGCGACGTATTGCAAGACCAGCAGCCCGAGACCAAACGGCATCGACAGATAGGGAATCCACAAGCGCGCGCGCCAAACCGTGTTGGAATGCCAACCTTCCGACCAGGCCTGATACCAATACTGCGTGCAGAGCACGAACAGCACGACGCAGAAACTCATCGATAGCAAGATCGTGAACAGTGCCAGCCAGTAGCGGGCGCGCGGGCCGAGATAGAGAGGAAGAATTTCCACATTCACGTGGCCGCGGCTCATCAGCACATAGGCGCTGCCGACGAAGGTCGCCGCGACGATCGCGTAGGTCACCACGTCGATCTGCCAGATCGTCGGCACGTTCATGAAGTAGCGCACGATCACCATGTCGCAGATCACGAACACGGCGAGACCGATGAGAATAGCCGCGAACACGCCGGCCACGCGCGACAGGAAGATCACCGTCCGAATGTATGTGTCCATGAGGCTGGCTTAAGTTAGCAGCATTCGTTGCGGGTTTCCCCCGCGCAACGTTGACGGGGCGAGACGGCGCCGGCCGGCGAGATCACCCGCCGGCCGGCCGGTATTTCTTGTCTTTCGTTATTTGACAGCGAGCGCCTCGTCGATCAGCTTCTTGCCGTTCGGCACCGCCTTGTCGAAGGTCGCGTAGGAGCTCTTCTTCGCCACGTCGAGCCAGGCTTGATAATCGGCATCGCTGAGGGTCACGACCTTCACCTTGTGATCCTCGAACGCCTTGATCGCGGCCTTGTTCACCTCGTCGGCTTTGCCTTCGTAATAGGCCTGCGCCGCCTTGCCAGCTTTGACGATGGCGTCCTGCTGCGCCTTGTTGAGTTTGTCGAAGCTCTTCTTCGACATCAGCACCGGCTCGTACATGAACCACAGCGCATTGTTGCCCGGCGCGGTCAGGCAATTCGTCACCTCGTAGAGACGCATCGACTGGAAGGTGCCGAGGCTGGTGTCGGTGCCGTTGACGACGCCGCTCTGGAACGCGTTGTAGATTTCATTCGACGGCGGGCTGACGATGCTGGCGCCGGCAGTTTCCCACATCGCGGCGAAGGTCGGCCCCGCAGCGCGGAATTTCAGGCCTTTCAGGTCGTTCGGATGCGTAAGGCAGCCTTTGTTGGACGCCATGCCGCCGGCAAACCAGGCGTCGGACAGCACGATGACGCCGTGCTTCTCGATCTCGGCGCGGATGTCTTTCATAAACTGCGAGTCGTTGATCCGCTTGGCGCGTTCCTGGCTGCGGATCAGACCGGGCATCAGCGTCGCGCTGAAGACCGGCACCTTGCCGCTGGCGTAGTCGAGCGGGAACAGGGTGATGTCGAGTTGGCCGTTGACCATCGCGTTCCACTGGTCGTTCGGCTTGAACAGCGAGGCGCCAGGATAGACCTGAATAGTGAGGCCGACATTGGCGGCGCCGGCCTGCTTGGCGATCATCTGCACCATGTCGTCGCGCACGTCGCCCTTGCCACCAGGAAACTGGTGGGAAGCCTTCATCGTGACTTGCGCCTGCGCGACGGCCGACAGCAGTACGGCCGCGGCGGCAGCGGCGAGAATTTTCGATAGCGTCCTCATTTTTTCCTCCCTTGGGTCTTTTTTAGCAGCGGAATTACCGCCACGTTTGAACTGTGCCGGAACAATAGTCAAAACGGCATGTCGCGCCCAGTTACAGCTTAGCCGCCGGTGCGACACAGTGCCATAGCCGCCACCGTAAATTCGGCGCAAGCTGATACCGACAGTCGATATTCCCCGGTCTGGTCAGTGCGCAGCGATGCATTTATAACCCCCGCCGTCACCGTCCATTCCATACCCCTCAGGAGTTTCTCAGCATGCCGAAGCCGTTGGCGGGTCTCCGCGTCCTCGAACTTGCCCGCATCCTGGCGGGACCCTGGGCCGGGCAAATGCTGGCCGACCTCGGGGCCGACGTCATCAAGGTCGAGCGCAAGGGCGCCGGCGACGACACGCGCGGTTGGGGACCTCCCTTCGTCGAAGGCGCCGATGGCAAGCACATTGGCGCGGCCTACTTCCATTCCGCGAACCGCGGCAAGCGTTCGATCGAAGCCGACTTCGAGAACGAGGAAGGCCGCCGCATCGTGCACAAGCTGGCCAAGCGCTCGGACGTGCTGATCGAGAACTTCAAGGTCGGCGGACTCGCCAAGTTCGGCCTCGACTACAAGAGCCTGGCGCCGGAAAACCCGCGGCTGATCTATTGCTCGGTGACCGGCTTCGGCCAAGACGGCCCCTACGCCGAGCGCGCCGGCTACGATCTGATGGCGCAGGGCATGGGCGGCTTCATGAGCCTGACCGGCTACGCCGACGGCCCGCCGACGCGCGTCGGCGTCGCCATCTCGGACGTGTTCACCGGCTGCTATTCGGTGGTCGGAATTCTGGCGGCGCTGGCGCAGCGCGAGAAGACCGGCAAAGGTTGTTACGTCGACACCGCGCTGGTCGATTCGACCGTCGGCGTCTTGGCCAACCAGGGCCTCAACTATCTCGTCTCCGGCGAGATCCCCAAGCGCATCGGCAACTCGCACCCCAACATCGTGCCCTATCAGGAATTCCCGGTCGCCGACGGTCACATCATCATCGCCACCGGCAACGACAATCAGTTCGTAAAATTGTGCCATGTGCTGGGCGCGCCCGAGCTCGCGGAAGTGCCCGAGTACAAGAACAATGTCGGGCGGCTCGCACATCGCAATGAACTGGTGGCCAAGCTTACCGCGCTGACGAAGCGCATGTCGCGCGAGGAATTGCTCGGCAAGCTCGAAGAGCAGAAGGTGCCGGCCGGCCCGATTAATGATCTCGAGCAGGTGTTCAACGATCCGCAAGTAGTCTTTCGCGGCATGAAGCTCGACCTGCCGAGCGCCGCGGCCAAAAGCGGTCACATTCCCGGCGTGCGCACGCCGATCGTGATGGACGGCTGGCGCGCGGCATCGGAACGTCCGGCGCCGCGGCTCGGCGAGCACACGGCGGAAATCCTGAAGGAAATCGGCGAGGGCTGACTCGAGTAGCCAGCGCGCGTCCGAGCGACGCTCGTTGTTGTGCTTTGCCCGGACTATGAAACCGCGAGCGGCGCCAGCGCTTCGATATCGCTGACGACGTCGATCACCGCCGGACGGTTGGCGGCAAGCGCCTTTTGCAGCGCCGGCGCGATGTCGCTGGCGCGTTCCACGCGAATGCCGAGCGCGCCCATGTCCTCGGCGAGCTTCGCGAAATTCATCGGATTATAGGTCCACAATTCGCGCGCCTGTTCGGTCTGCGTGCCGCCATAGGCGCGGTCGAAGCCGCGCTTGCTCTGGTTGCCGCCGCCGTTGTTGTTGACGACCGTCACGCTGTTGATTTTCCAGCGCACCGCGGTTTCCATTTCGGCGATGTGATACCAGAAGCCGGCGTCGCCGGTGAAACAGATCACCGGCCGCTCGGGGCACGCCGCCTTGGCGCCGATGCCGGCGGGGAACGCCCAGCCGAGATGGCCGGCGCTGCGGATGTAGCGTTGCGAGGCGTTGCGCAGATCGTACATGCCGCCCATCCACATGCCGGCATGGCCGGTGTCGACCACCACGATGCCGTCGTCGGGCACATGCTGCGTGAGTTCGTGGCAGAGACGGGCCGGATGGATCGGCACCGCGTCCGATTCCAGGTCGGCCTTGTATTTGGCGTACCAGTCGCCGCGTAGCGCGGAGATTTCCTTGACCCAGGCCTCGCGCTTCTTCGCGCTCGTCTTGTCGGCCTGCTTGAGCATCGCGGCAAGCACCGCCTTGGCGTCGCCCAGCACGCTCGCGGCAAGCGGATAATTGCGGCCGAGCGCTTCCGGCTCGATGTCGATCTGGATCGCCGGCGTGCCGATTTTCGGCACCGCCCAGAAATGCGTGGTCATGCCGCCGGTTTCGCTGCCGATAAAGCAGACCAGATCGGCGCGGTTGACCGCGCGGTTGGCGCTCTCGCGCGAATAGCTGCCGACCACGCCGATCGACAGCGGATGGACGCCGGGGATGCAGTCCTTGCCGTTGAGCGAGGTGGCGACCGGGATCTGCAGCGCTTCGGCCAAGGCCACCAGTTCGCGGCCGGCGCCCGAGGCGCGCACGCCGCCGCCGGCGACAAAGATCGGCCGCTCGGCCTTTTGCAACAGATCGAGCGCGGCCTTCACATGGGCGGCTTCCGGCTCCGGCCGGAACGGCGGCACGCGGGCGAACTGTTGCTCGACCAGCGCCTCCATCTCGGCTTCCTCGAGATCGATCTGTCCTTCGTTGCCGCGGAATTGCAGATGCACCGGACCGGGCGCGCCGGAGGTGGCGACGCGGAAGGCCTGGCGCACCAGGTCGGGGATACGCGCCACCTCGTCGATGGTGGCGTTGAACTTGGTCACCGGCTCGAACGCCGGCACGTCGTCCACTTCCTGATAGACCTTGCGAAACTTGGTTTTCGGATCGCGTCCGCCGGTCATCGCGATGACCGGCGAATGCGCGAGGTAAGCGTCGCGCAGGCCCGCCGCCAGATTGAGCGCGCCGATCACCTGCGCCATGCAGATGCCGGGCTTGCCGGAGGCGCGCGCGTAACCGTCGGCCATGTAGGCGGCGGATTTCTCGCCGTGACAATGCACGCGCGCGATCTTGGTGCGCCGCTCCATCTCGGCGAAAGTGCGCCGCAGCACGGCGGGCACCATGAAGACGTGCGTCACGCCATAGCCGGCGAACATGTCGGCGAGCACTTCGGCCCCGGTGCGCTTGGTGTTGTGTCCGATGTTGGTCATTGCTGGTCCTGATTACTGAGGTTCATGCTGGCAGGAATTTCAGGGCGACGCCGTTGATGCAATAGCGCTGGTTGGTCGGCGGCGGCCCGTCGGGAAACACATGGCCGAGATGGCTGCCGCATTGGCGGCAGTGCACCTCGACCTGCAGATCGCCGTAAACGGGGTCCTTCTTGGCGCCCACCGCGCCGTCGACCGGCGCATAAAAGCTCGGCCAGCCGGTGTTGCTCTCGTATTTCGTCTGCGCCACGAACAACGGCTGGTCGCAGCCGGCGCAGACGAAGGTGCCCGCGCGAGTCTCATGATTGAGCGCGCAGCTTCCCGCCGGCTCGGTGCCGAACCGCCGCATGACCATGTACTGGTCCGGCTAGAGCCGCTTGCGCCATTCGGCGTCGCTGCGCGTGACGGGAAACTGCGGCTTCATTGCTGCGCCCCGCCGCGGCTATTTGATCGCCAGCGGATTGACCGGCGAGCCGACCGCGCCGGTGATCGGAATGGCCGGCGCCACGAACATGAATTCGTAGGTCTTGTCGGCGGCGCAGTCGTCGGCGAGTTCCTTGAGATTGAAGATTTCGCCCATGGTCATGCCCATGATCGGGATGGTGATCCAGTGCCAGGGCTGATTGATATTCTCGCCCTCGGCCACCGGGTTCGGCCGCACTTCGCAGCCCCAGGTATCGCTGGCGAGCGCGGCGAGCTCGGTGTCCTTGACGAAATCGAGCGTCTCGAAGCCAAAGCCCGGCGCGTCGCCGCCCGGATAGCCGTCCCAACTGCCGGCCTTGATGCAGCGTTCCATCTGCCCGGTGCGCACGATCACGTAGTCGCCGCGCTTGAGCGCGACGTTCTGCTTCTTGGCGGTGTTGTAGAGGTCGTCGTTGGTCATGCCGTAGCCGTCCTCGAGCGACTCGACGCCTTTGTAGCGCGCCACGTCGAGCAGCACGCCGCGGCCGACCATCTTGTTCTTGGTCTTCTCGATGCCGCACTTCTGCGCGCCGGCGGAGGTCACTTCGCGGCAGTCGTAGCCGTTCCACATGTTGTTCTCATAGAACACGTGGCCGAGGCCGTCCCATTGCGTGCCGCATTGCAGCGGCATGGTCACCATGTCGTCGGCGGCGCGGATGCCGCGCTTGTCGAGCACGCCGGAATAGGCGTCGGTGCCGGTGCGGATCATGGTGTGGATCGGATTGGTGCGGCCCATCGCCGGATATTTGCTCTTGGCACCCTGCGGCCCGGTATAGTCGAAGTTGAGCGCAAGCGAGATCACCTTGCCCTTCTTGACCAGTCTGGTGGCGGCGATGATGTCTTCCGCGCTGGTGAAATTGAGCGTGCCGATTTCGTCATTCGGGCCCCATTTGCCCCAGTTCTTGTACTTCTCGGCGGCGTCGGACATGTCTTTGCGGGTGAGCTTGCGGGCCGTCATGGTTCGTTCCTCTTCGGTTGTGTGCTGTTCGGTGGGGTTTACGGCACCGGCGCGGAGCGAAAGCCCGCCGCCAGAAATGGAATCATGTGATGCAGCGCGAGCTTGACGTCGCCCGGGTCGCAGCGGCCGTCGGTCAGCGACTGAATGCGCCCGCTATTGGCCATGGTGTAGAACATCGTGCCGAGCATGAAGTGATAGCGCCATTCGATCTCGGCGCGCGGCTGCCCGGGCAGCACTAACGCGATCGCATCGACGAATTTCCGGCTCGATTGATCGAACGCCTTCGCCAGGATCTTGCGCGACATCTTTTCCGGCTCGGTGCCGAGCCGCGCCCGCAGCTTGACGAAGGCGGGGCCGCCGAATTGCGGCTGTACGCCGAGCGTCAGCGCCGGCCGCAGGAAGGCGTCGAGAATTTCTTCCAGAGTCGGCGTTCTACCGCCTTCGTAACAGAGCGCGAGCAGGCGCAGGCGTTCCTGCGCGATCGGCGCCGCGCGTTGCGCGAACAGCGCCTCCAATAATCCGTCCTTGGAACCGAAATGATAGGCGATCGAGGCGAGATTGACGCGCGCCGCGGCGGTGATGGCGCGCAAGCCGACGCCCTCCATGCCGTGCTCGGCGAACATGCGCTCGGCCACCGTGAGAATACGCTCGCGCACCGACGGCGCCGCTGCCGCGGTCCGTGATGCGGGCTTGCCCACGCGCGCGCGGCGCTTGGCCGCAGCGGGTTTCGGCACAGTCTTTTGCAACGCGGGGGCTCGGCTCAACGCTTGACTCAAGCTGGACGATTTGAGAGAAGCGAAAAAGTAAACAGTCGTTTGTTTAATGTCAATCAGCAGCGCGGAACGGGACGAAATCGGACATGGCCGGCAAAAGCAAGAAGACAATTCTCACGGTCGCGGTGACCGGCAATCTCACCACGGTGCAGCAAAATCCCGCCCTGCCCTGCACGCCGGAGCAGATCGCCAACGCCGCGCTGGAGTCGGCGAAAATCGGCGCCGCGGTCGCGCATATCCATGTGCGCCATCCCGACGGGCGGCCGAGCATGGAGCTGGCGCATTATCGCGAGGTGGTCGACCGCATTCGCGACAAGAATTCCGATCTGATCATCAACCTGACCACCGGCCCCGGCGGCCGCTTCGTGCCGGGCAAGGACGATCCGCGCGTTGCCGGCCCCGGCACCAACATCCTGCACCCGCTCAAGCGCGTCGAACACATCGTCGCGCTCAAGCCGGACATCGCCACGCTCGACCTCAATACCATGTGGTCGGGCTCCGCCGCCGTCATCAACACGCCGGACAACGTGACCATCATGGCGAATGCGATCCAGGAAGCCGGCAGCAAGCCGGAACTGGAAGTGTTCGACTCCGGCGACATCCAGCTCGCGCATGCGCTGCTCGATCAGGGGGTGCTCAAGCGCCCGCCGCTGTTCCAGATCGTGATGGGCGTGCGCTACGGCTTCATCTCGACGCCGCAAACCTTGATGTATGCGCAATCGCTGTTGCCGCAGGACGCGATGTGGGCGGCTTTCGCCATCGGCCGCTGGGAATTCCCGATGCTGGCCACGGCCTGGTTCCTCGGCGGTCACGTACGCGTCGGCATGGAAGACAATGTCTACCTCGGCAAAGGCCAGTTGACGCCGAGCAATGCCGCGCTGTGCGAGAAGGCGGTGCGCATCCTCGACGATCTGGGCGCCGAACTCGCGAGTGCGAAAGAGGCGCGCGCGATCCTCGGTCTGCGCTCGTGATCATGTGCGCCGACAATTCGTAAGTTGAATGGAGGACCATCAAATGAAACTGTCCCGCCGCTCCGCGCTGCTCATGGCGTCGGCCTTGGCCGGCGCCTGCCTCACACAGGCGATGCCGCAGGCCTATGCTGAAACTTATCCAGCTCGCCAGGTAAAGGTGATCGTGCCCTTCGCGGCCGGCGGTCCGACCGACGTGATGGCGCGCCTGATCGCGCAGAAACTATCGGAAAGCCTGAAGCAGCAATTCTACGTCGAGAACCATCCTGGCGCCGGCGGCAATATCGGCATGACGATCGTAGCGCGCGCCAACCCCGACGGCCTCACGATGCTGGTGGCGAGCTCGAGTTTCGTGGTCAATCCGAGCCTTTACGCGAAGAACCCATACGACGCGTTCAAGGATTTCGAGCCGGTGACGCTCGCCGCCGCCTCGCCCAATATCCTGGTGGTCAACCCCGAACTGCCGGTGAAGACGGTAAAGGAACTGGTCGATCTCTTGAAGGCAAATCCTTTCAAATACGCTATCGCCAACCCCGGCATCGGCACGACGCCGCAGCTCGCCGCGGAATTGTTCAAGCTCTCGCTTAAGCTCGATGCGACCAGCGTGCCCTTCGGCGGCGCCGCGCCGGCGATCCAGTCGACGGTCGCGAACCAGACGCCGATTGCCTTTGCCGCCATGCCGCCGGCCGCGCCGCAGGTGAAAGGCGGCAAACTGCGGGCGCTCGCCGTCACCTCGGCCAAGCGTTCGGCCGCGCTGCCCGATGTGCCGACGCTGGGAGAAGCCGGCATTGCCGAGCAGGAATCGGAAACCATGCAGGGCATCTTCGTGCCGGCCAAGACGCCCAAGGCCATCGTCGATCTGCTCAACGCCGAGATCAAGAAAGCGATGGCGCTGCCGGACGTGAAGGCGAAATGCGCCCAACTCGGCTTCGACCCGGTAGCGGATACGCCGGACGAGTTCGCCGGCTACATCAAGAAAGAAGTCGAGAAGTGGGGTAAGGTGATCAAGGAAGCGAAGATTCCGCAGATTAAGTAAGCTCCTGACCCCATGCGCATCGTCGATATCCGAGAAACGGCGGTCCCGCTCAACTCGACGCTCGCCAATTCGAGCTTCAATTTCAGCGAAATGACGACGTCGGTGGTCGCCGTGATCACCGATGTCATGCGCAACGGCAAGCCGGTCTGCGGCTTCGCCTTCAATTCCACCGGCCGCTACGCCTGCGGCGCGCAAATGCGCGCGCGCTTCATCCCGCGCATCCTGAACGCAAAGCCCGACAGCCTGCTCGACGCCGCCGGCCTGATCGCGCCGGAAAAATGTCTCGCCGCCATGATGCAGAACGAGAAATCCGGCGGGCATTCCGAGCGCTCGGTCGGCATCGGCACCATCGAGGTGGCGATCTGGGACGCGCTCGCCAAGATCGCCGACAAGCCGCTGCACGTGCTGCTCGCCGAGCGCTACAACGGCGGCAAGCGCGCGGAGAAAGTGTTCTGCTATGTCGGCGGCGGCTGGTACGCGCCGGGCAAGACCACCAAGGACCTGCAAAACGAGATGCGCGGCCATCTCGACGCCGGCTACACCATGGTAAAGATGAAAGTCGGCGGCATGGCGCTCGCCGACGATCTCGCCCGCGTCGAGGCGGTCAAATCGATCCTGCCGAAGGGCGCGCTGCTCGCGGTCGACGCCAATTCCAAATTCGGCCGCGCCGACGCGCTCGCCTATGCGCGCGGTCTGGCGCCGTTCGGCTTGCGCTGGTTCGAGGAGCCGTGCGATCCGCTCGACTTCGCGTTGCTGGCCGAGATCGCCGCGGTTTACGCCCCGCCGCTATCGACCGGCGAGAACTTGTTCTCGACCCAGGACGTGGAAAACCTCGTGCGCTTCGGCGGCCTCAGACCCGAGCGCAACGACATCATTCAGATCGATCCGCCGCAGGCCTACGGCATCGTGCAATATGCCCGCACGCTCGACATGCTCGCCCGGCACGGCTGGCCGCGCAGTGCCATGTTCCCGCACGGCGGCAACCAGATGTCGCTCGCCATTGCCGCCGGCTTCGGGCTGGGCGGCGCGGAATCCTATCCCGGCGTGTTCGGCGATTTCGGCGGCTTTGCCGACGATGCAGCGCATCGAGGGCGGCTTTATCTCGCTGTCCGGCCGACCCGGCATCGGTTTCGAGGGCCAGGCGCGGCTCTATAAGATCATGCGCGAGCTGGCTGGGATTTGATCGCCAATCGATAGGTTTCACGCCGGACGCTGCTTCGGCTATCCTGCCCGGGCATTCGCCGCTTTCGCGCCAGCTTGGACCTTGAGAATGGACACCGACACCCTCCGCCGCCTGCACTACGCCGCGGCAATCGCCTGCGGCGTCTTCGCGGCGTTGGTGGTGCACATCGTGCTCACCGTGTTCGGCGTCGGGCTCGACGCGGTGCTGCGCGATGCCGCCGCCGGCAACAGGCAGCAGCTCGCCTCGGCGCTGGCCTGGTGGGCGATCGGCGGCGCCGGCTTTGTCGGCGGCTGGGGCACCGGCGCCTATTTGATCGCGGCGGCGCGCGAACGCGATTTCGTCTACCGGCTGGCGCGGGGCTTCCTGATCGCGCTGGTGTTCGCGGCCGCCACCGCCGGCGGCGTCATGAGCAAGAGCGGCAATGCCGGCGGCACGGTGGACGTGATCGCGGGGCTGACCGCGCTCGGCTTGGGCCTGATCTGCGCCTTCTGCGGCGCGCGGCTCGCCTATCTCAACGCCGAGCAGGTGTGAGCTGCTGCCAAAAGATTGCGGCGGCAGATGGGAGCGTCTGCCGCGGTCTTGCCACAGGCGAACCACAAAATTGCAGAAATAAACTTTGAGGCTCCGGTGAACTTCCGGGGCTGGGGCGACGGTTCCATCTTTGTCACTCTCTTCGCGAGCGGCCCCCGGGCTTCGTATCTGTCGGGCGTGTGTCGTTAGTGGGGGGCGTGCAGATATCGATGAGACCGTTGGACATTAATGAACTTTCCGCGCTCAAGTTATTCGCCAATGGCAAGACCGCCGACGAGATGGCGGCCGAACTCGGCGTGAGCAAAAGCATGGCGCAGCATTATCTGCGGGTGGCGGCACGCAAATTGGGGGCGCGGAACAGGGTTCATGCGGTCGCTATCGCGGTGCGAAACGGCTTGATCAAATCGTCGGGCGGCGGCGTCGGATAACGCAGCGGCGCCATCGCCGCTGCGTTTGCATTTCAAAAAGGCGTCTAGCCGGTTAAGTTCACGCGGCGTCGGCCTGGCCGACGCTGTCGATGCCGCGCGCCGGCGCCCCCAACAGCGCGGAGAGCAGATCTTGCACTTCGAGCTGGGCGGTGGCGTGCGACATGGTCGGCCGCGTGCCGAGCGTGCCTTCGTCGAACTCGTCAACGGCGGTAAGCCCGCGCGGATAGAATTCGCGGAAGATCACGCGCTCGGCCAAGCCTTCGATACAACGGAAACCGAGCCTTTGCGATAGGTCGTCCAGTGCATCGCCGACGGAACGCTTGTTGCGCGAGTTCAGCGATGACAGCCGGTTGCGCAGCACGATCCAATCCGTATCCGGCTTGCCGGCCGCCTGCCGCTCGCGCCGCGCATCCTCGACGAGGCTGGCATAGTGGCTGATGCCGCTGACGCCGAAGGATTCCGGATCGACATTGCCGAGCACGTCGAGGTCGACGAAACTGTCGTTGAGCGGTGTGATCAAGGTGTCGGCCATCGCGTGCGCCAGCCGCGACAGATGGCTGTTGTGACCCGGCGTATCGATGACGATGTAACTGTGATTGGCGGACAAGGTTTCGATGGTGTTCAGGAATGCCGCGCGTGCTTCCGCCTCGTCTTCCGGCTTGGAGAACTCGGCCTCTTCGTCGAAACAGACATGGTTCGGAGCCGGCAGTTCCTTGCCGCGCTGCCGCGCCCAAGCCAGGCGGTTGTCGATGTAATGGGTAAAGCTGCGTTGCCGGCTGTCGAGGTCGATGGTGGCGACGCTCTGGCCCAGCTTCAGCAAGGCGACGGCGATATGCACGGCAACGGTGGATTTACCCGATCCCCCCTTTTCGTTGCCTACGACGATCACGCGGACGCACGGCGCACTGGTTGGAAATTCTTAAATCATTGCGCGCTCCATTGTCTGGCCGGCAAACTCGGCGATGTCTTGAGCGGTATCAACATGCGCTGATTCGCGCGGTTTCGTTCCATGTGACGCGTTTTGCGCGGCAAGTTTTTTGCTCGCGATTTCTGCCGGATTTTCAACGGGATGAGTCGCGCGGAGTCGCGGCGGCTGCAATTTAAGAATCGGCTGCGGCTTTTTGACCACGCATGCTGCGCTGCAATTCGCGCCGCCGACAGCCGCCCAGTCCGCGGCTAGCCGAGATGCGGATTGCACGCGAACGAGGAGCGCACCGCTTGGTCGCGGTCATTGTGGATTTGGCGCGAGGGATGAAAATGGTGCCCAGGGGCGGAATCGAACCACCGACACTGCGATTTTCAATCGCATGCTCTACCAACTGAGCTACCTGGGCGCCAAGTCCTGAAACTTGCCTGCTCCAGGGGAGCAGGCAAGCAGAGCGCGGGCGTTATAGAGGCTCGATTCCACACTGTCCAGAACGGCGGCCAATTTGCGTAAATTCACGCTTTAACAGCCAAAGCCGCCCGGAAACGGTCCTTCAGCACGGCGCCGTCGCGTTCCGGCAGCACCCGTGGCGGCTCGTCTGCGGCGATCAACACGCGGGCGAACAGGGTCTGGCTTAAGGTTTTCAGGCGGCCGGCCAGATCGCGTAAACCCGCCTCGTCGCGCACCTCGGGGCAGGTCGCAAGCCCGCAGCCGCCGGCCACGGCGATGAGGTCGACGCCGCTTTGGGTGTGGCTTGGCTGCATGCCGGTCTCGCCATAGACGCCGTTGTCGAACACGATGACGGCGAGATTGGCCGGCTTCTGGATGCCGATGGTGGCGAGTGCGCCGAGCCCCATCAGCATTTCGCCGTCGCCGGTGATCACCGCCACGCGGCGCGTGGGTTGCGCCAGCGCCAGGCCGAGCCCGATCATGGCGGCGCCGCCCATGGCGCCCCAGAGATAGAAGTTGCGCGGATCGTCGCCGGTGGCGGCCAGATCATACGTGGTCGAGCCGAGACCGGGCACGACCAGGAGATCGTCGCCGCGATCGGCGAGCAGGGTCGCCATGGCAGCGCGGCGTTCGAGGGTCCCAAGGCTCATTTGGTCCACACCTTCTTGCCGATCAGTTGCTGCGACAACACGAGCGCCGCGATGCGCTCGTCGCCGAACACGTGCTGCACGGCGCGCTCGGCCGCGCCTTCGACTTCGGCCGGCGTCGTCACACGATAGACCTCCGCCTCGCACAGCTTGAGCACCGGATCGACGATCGAGCCCATCGGCACCTGCCAGGGATTGAACTCCTCCCACTCGCCGCGCATGGTGATCAGCATCAGCAGCGGAAAGCGGCAGCTCCTTGCAAGCGAAAGCATGTTGACGCAGTTGCCGAGCCCGCTCGATTGCATCAGCAGCGCCGCCCGCTCGCCGCCGAGCCAGGCGCCGGCGGCGAGCGCCACGCCCTCTTCTTCGGTGGTGAGCACCACGTCGCGGATGTCCGGATCGGCGCGGCAGCGCTCGATCAGCCGCGCATGGCCGGCATCGGGCACATAGCCGACCTGGCGGATGCCGGCGCGCTTGAGCGTGGCGAACAGCCGATCAGGCCAATCGATCTGCCCATTCATGATTTCTCGCCTACGTCGTTGTCGGGCACGCGCTCGCCGTCCTCGTCTTCGTCCTCTTTCACCGGCACCGCATAGACGCCGGAAAGCCAGCGGTTGAGATCGATGTCGGCGCAGCGCTTCGAGCAGAACGGCTTGAACGCGGCTTCCGTCGCCTTGCCGCAGATCGGGCAGCGCGCGGAGGACTGTTTGCGGTCGATCTCGTTCATTGCAGGCCTGCCTTCTTCGCATCCATTTCGCGCAATTCCGTCTTCAATATCTTGCCGTAGTTGTTTTTCGGCAGGGCGTCGACAAAAACATAATCCTTCGGCCGCTTGAAGCGTGCAATGTGGGAAAGGCACAGCGCATCGAGTTCGGCCGCGCTCGCTTCGCCCACCACATAGGCCACTACCGCCTCGCCCCATTCGCGGTCGGGACGGCCGATGACCGAGACTTCGCGCACGCCGGCATGGGTCAGCAGCACTTCCTCGACCTCGCGCGGATAGATGTTGGAGCCGCCGGAAATGATCAGATCCTTGGAGCGATCCTTGAGGTGGAGATAGCCTTCCGCGTCGAACACCCCGACGTCGCCGGTATGCAGCCAGCCGCCGCGCAGCGAGGCCTCCGTTGCCTGCGGATTTTGCCAATAGCCCGACATGATGACGCCGCGGCAGAGGATCTCGCCCGCCTCGCCCGGCGCCACCGGCTTATCTTGCGCGTCCGCCACCATCACCTCGACGTTCGAATAAGGCTTGCCGGCGGAGCCCAGGCGCTCGCGCCAGCGCGGATGATCGCGGCCGGCGATGTCCTGTTTCGACAACGTGGTGATGGTCATGGGCGCCTCGCCCTGCCCGTAGATCTGCGCCAACCGCGGCCCGAAGCGGTCGAGCGCCAACAGCGCGTCCTCGACATACATCGGCGCGCCGCCCCAGATCAGCGTGCGGATGTGCTCGGCGTTGAGATCAGCCGGACAGGCGACCAGCCGCTTGATCATGGTCGGTGCGGCGAACATCGATAGGCGCGGCCAATGATTGAACAGCGCGGCGATCTCGTCCGGCTCGAAGCCGCCGCTCTCCGGCACCACCTGCACGCCCAGCCGCGCGACGTGCTGCATGATGTAGAGGCCGGAGCCGTGGCTCATCGGCGCGGCATGCAGAATGGCGTCGCCGGGCGTCACCGGATCGACTTCGCTGCCATAGGCAAGGCTCGCCGCAATCAGATTGTCATGCGTGAGCATGGCGCCCTTCGGCCGTCCGGTCGTGCCCGAGGTGTAGAACAGCCAGGCGAGATCGTCCGGCGCGCGCGGCACCAGTGCGATCGGGTCCGCCGTGAACAACGCTTGGTATTCCGCGCTGCCGATCGTGATCAGCCGTTCCAGACACTTCGGCGCGTGCGGCGCGATATCTGCGTCGACGCCTGCGGAAGCAAAGCAGACACGCGCGCCGGAATGTTCGAGGATATAGCCGAGTTCCGCGCCATGCAGCTTGGCGTTGGCCGGCACCGCGGCCAGCCCGGCATGCCAGATGCCGTAGAGCATCTCGAGATAGTCCGGCGAATTCTTGGCGGCGATGGCGACACGGTCGCCGGCTCTAAGCCCGCAGCGCTCGCGCAAGCCGCCGGCCAGCCGCGCCGCGCGTTCCGCCAACTGGCCATAGGTCGCGGTGACGCGCGTGCCGGTGGCCGCGGCCGGCGATGCCGAATGACTGAGAGCAGAGCGGGAAAGCCACGACGCGATGTTCATGGCGC
This sequence comes from uncultured Alphaproteobacteria bacterium, assembly GCA_963749625.1. Taxonomy (GTDB): domain Bacteria; phylum Pseudomonadota; class Alphaproteobacteria; order Rhizobiales; family Xanthobacteraceae; genus Pseudolabrys. Next base: position 93,810 of record CAVVNY010000015.1, read on the forward strand.
GCGCCGTTTCAGGTCGCGTTGAGCCAGCCGAAACGGATCGGGTAGCCCTCGCCGCCGAGCAGGCTCACGGTCTCGTACAGCGGCAGGCCGACCACGTTCGAGTAAGAGCCGACCAGCTTGACGATGAAGCTGCCGGCGATGCCCTGCGCCGCGTAGCCGCCGGCCTTGCCGCGCCACTCGCCCGAAGCAAGATAGGCTTCGATGTCCTCGTCCGACAGCCGCTTGAAGCGCACGCGGGTTTCCACCAGGCGCTGGCGGAACGCCTCCTTCGGCGTCACCAGGCAGATCGAGGTGTGGACGCGGTGATTGCGGCCTGACAGCAGGCGCAGGCATTGCGCCGCCTCGTCCAGCAGTTCGGCCTTCGGCAGGATGCGGCGGCCGACCGCCACCACGGTGTCGGCGGCCAGGATGTAGGCGCCGCGCAATTCGTCGTCGAGCTTGACGTTGGCGAGCGCCACTTCCGCCTTGGCGCGCGCCAGCCGGTTGGCATGGGCGCGCGGAATCTCGCCCTTCAGCGGGCTTTCGTCGATATCCGCCGGCTTGAGCGCATCCGGCTCGATGCCGGCTTGATTGACCAGAGCGAGGCGTCGCGGCGAACCGGAAGCGAGCACGAATTTGGGCCGGCCGATCATGGGTTTAGCGGCTTTGTCATGGGTGTGAAATCGGCGCGGAAGCTAGCGGAACGGCCCGGGTTAGGCAAACCAGTGAACTTGTCGGCCATGACCGCAAATTACTCATTGCCCCCGCCCGTCTGCCCGAAACGCTCGCGGATGCGCGCCATCAGCTCGTCGCGCACGGCGCGGTAGGCGTCGAGCCGCTGCTCGCGGGTTCCTTCGACGCCGGTCGGATCGACCGTCGGCCAGTATTCGACTTCCGCCGCATTGGTGCGGGTCAGCTCCAGCGCCTTGTGATGCGCCGGCGGCGACAGCGTCACGATCAGATCGAAATTGAGCCCTTCCAGGTCCTCGACGTCCTCGAAGGTGACCGGCTTGTGGCGCGCGATGTCGATGCCGATCTCCTCCATCACCGCGACCGCGAACGGATCGAGAAAGCCCTTGTTCACACCGGCGGAAGCCGACATAGATCGTTTTGCCGAACATCTGCTGACAAAGGCCGGCGGCCATCGGCGAGCGCACCGCGTTCAAGGCGCACGCGAACAGCACCGATTGTGGGCGCGTGTGGCGCACGGACGCGGCCAAGTCTCAACCCTTCCAGTGCAACACGCAGATCAAGGTGAACAGCCGGCGCGCGGTGTCGAGATCGACCGTCACCTTGTCCTGCAGCCGCTCCATCAGGATGTGCGAGCCGTCGTTGTGGATGGCGCGCCGGCCCATGTCGATGGCTTCGATCTTGTCGGGCGTCGCGGTGCGGATGGCCTGATAGTAGCTGTCGCAGATGATGTAGTAGTCCTTGACGATGCGGCGCAGCGGCGTCAGCGAGAACAGATGCGCCATCACCGGCGTGCCGTCCTCCAGGCGGATGTCGAAAACCAGCCGGTTGCTGTTGATGCTCAGATGCAGCGCGTAAGGACCGCCGTCGTGGCCGACCGGCTGAAACGTGTTCTGCTCGAGCAGATCGTAGATCGCGACCGCGCGTTCGTGCTCGACGTCCGGATTGGAGCGGCCGATCGATGCCTCGTCGAGGGTGACGGAGACCAGGCGCTGCTTCATCGCAGCAGGCGTTGGTTTCGCCGGGCTCATCGCTGATTGAGGCGGATCGCCACCGAGCGGGCGTGGGCGACAAGGCCCTCCGCTTCGCCGAGCGCGATCGCGGCGGGGCCGAGCGCGCGCAACTGCTCCGGCCCGCATTTGAGCAAGGAAGTCCGCTTCATGAAATCGAGCACGCCGAGACCCGAGGAGAAACGCGCCGAGCGCGCGGTCGGCAGCACGTGGTTGGAGCCGGCGACGTAATCGCCGATCGCTTCCGGCGTATGCGCGCCGATGAAGATGGCGCCGGCATTGCGGATTTTCGACACCAGCGCCTCCGCATCTCTCGGCGGCGATCTCGAGATGCTCGGGCGCCAGCCGGTCGACCAGCGTAACCGCGTCGGCAAGCTTCGGCACTAGGATGATGGCGCCGAAATCGCGCCACGAGGCGCCGGCAATCTTGGCGCGCGGCAGCGTCTTGAGCTGCGATTCCACCGCCTTTTCGACTTGATCGGCGAGTGCGGCGTCGTCGGTGATCAGGATCGATTGCGCGCTGGCGTCGTGCTCGGCCTGCGCCAGGAGGTCGGCGGCGATCCAGTCGGAATTTCCGGTCTGGTCGGCAAGGATGAGCACCTCGGACGGGCCGGCGATCATGTCGATGCCGACCTGGCCGAACACCAGGCGCTTGGCCGCCGCCACATAGGCGTTGCCGGGCCCGACGATCTTGGCCACCGGCTGGATCGTCTCGGTGCCGTAAGCGAGCGCCGCCACCGCCTGCGCGCCGCCGATGCGATAGATCTCGTCGACGCCGGCGAGCTTGGCCGCCGCCAATACCAAGGGAGAAAGCTTGCCGTCCGGCGACGGCACCACCATCACCAGCCGGGCGCAGCCGGCGACCTTGGCCGGCACGGCGTTCATCAGCACCGACGACGGATAGGCCGCGGTGCCGCCAGGCACATAAAGCCCGACCGCTTCGATCGCGGTCCACTTGCCGCCCATCTCGACGCCGAGCGCGTCGGTGAAGCGTTCGTCGCGCGGTTTCTGGCGGACGTGATAGGCCTCGATGCGCTCGCGCGCGAGCTTGAGCGCGGCGAGCGCCTGCGGGTCGCAGGATTTCTCGGCCGCATCGATCTCGGCGGCGCTGACGCGCATGCTGACCTTGGCGAGATCGAGACGGTCGAATTCCAGCGTCAATTGCAACAGCGCGCGGTCGCCATAGGCCTTCACCTCGTCGATGATATGGCGCACGGATTTTTCCACGTCCTGCGCCGCCTCGCGTTTGACGGCGAGGAAAGCGCGGAACCGCGCGGCGAAATCGGCATCGTTGCTGTTAAGACGGATGGGCATGACCGTATTTTCCGGACCCGGGCATAGCTGCCGGTCCCTGCCCCTCAGGTCAATGGCGTGCAGGCGCGGGCGCGTCAACCTCGGAGGGGGTCAGGCGCGCTTCGATTTTGCCGCCGGGGCCTCCTCGATCACATGGACCGGACGGGCCGCCGTGCTCCAGACCGGCCCGAGATCGAGCAATTCGGCTTCCAGGCACTCGACCTCCAGCCGCAGGGTCGCCCCGCCGGAGAAATTGATGGTCACCACCCCGGACGGCGCATTGGTCTCGGCGAACTCGATGTCCAAAAGGTTGAGCACGGCGTCCCGGCCCGACGGGTTCACGTCCCGGCATTTGCACGACAGCACCCGCTCGAAGCGCAGCGCGGTGCGCCGCCGACGGTATTCCGGCTTGGCCGATTGGGCGCTTTCCCAGTCGAAGCGATTGACCGCCAGCACCAGGCGTTTTTCCTGCGGCAGCCAGTGCACGTCCGCCACCTTGGCCACCGCGTCTTGCAGGTGGGTCGAGGCGACCTCCAGGTCCTCCTCGTCGAGGACGACGAATTTCAGCTGATCCATGGCCATCAGCACTCCCGGTCGAAAAATAGTTAGGCAAGCCGGTGCGCGACCGCAAGGTCCGTAGTTTACCGGAAGGCCGGCTCCAGCCCGGCCGCGACCCAGCGGTCGCGGGTGGCGGGATCGGTGAGCGCGCGCAGCAAAGCTTCGGCCGTTGCGCGGTTGGCGCTGCCGGCGTGAATGGCCGCCGTATAAGTATTGGCCGTATGCAGGTCTCCCGGCAGCGGGCCGACGACTTTGGCGCCTTGCACCGGCAGAACTTCGCTGATGAAGGTGGTGCCGAGCTCGGCCTTGCCGTCGGCGATCAACTGCGCCACCTCGGCGCCGCGGCTGCCCAGCACGGCCTTCTTGGCGATGGCGTCGGCGATGCCGAGTTTCTCCAGCATCGCCACGAACATGATGCCGCCGGAGCCGCCGGCTTTCGGATCGGTATAGGACACGGTCTTGGCGGCGAGCAGCGCCCGTTTGAACGCCGCCGGCGTGGAAATATCGGGCGCCGGCGCGCCGTCACGGATGGCGACGCCGGTGACGGTGCGGCCGAGATTGACGATGCTGCCGGGCACGAACAGGCCGAGCCTATCGAGCCCGGCGATGATCGATTCCGACAGGATGACGACGTCGGCGGCCTCGCCGTTCTTGACGCGGTCGCGCAGCGAGCCGGCGGTGTTGAAGGTGAGATCGACTTTGTTGCCGCTGTCGCGTTCGAATTCGCGGCCGAGTTCCTCCACCATCGACTGCACGGCGCCGGCGCTCAAGACTTTGATTTCAGCCGCCAAGAAATCTCTCCACCGTTGACATGCCTAACCGCCCATGATCGGTTTTCAGTAGCGACGATTAGAGGTGTTGTCCATGCGGGCATTGAGTCTTGCCGAGGCCTTGCAAGTAATCGAAGGCACATTCTCCGCGGCCAAGCAGCACGATTGTCACGCGCTTGCCGCCATCGTTCTCGACGCGGGCGGACGGGTCAAGGCCTTCCAGAAGCAGGACGGCGCGTCTTTGCTGCGCTTCGAAATCGCATACGGAAAAGCTTTTGCAGCGTTATCGCTGGGACGCTCTTCACGCATGGTTCTGCAGAAGGCGAAGGAAAAGCCACTGTTCGTGCAATCGATGGAACGGATCGCCGACGGGCCGCTGTTTTTGGAAGCCGGAGGACAACTCATTCGCGACGATCAGGGCGAGATCGTGGGCGCCATCGGTGTCACCGGCGACGTCAACGAGATGGACGATATTTGCGCCATCGCCGGCATTCGCTCGGCCGGCCTGCGGGCCGACGATCATTTCGATGACAAGGCGCAACGCCGCCTGAACATCAAGAAAAATCCTCCGCTAAAAGATCCACGCAAAAAATCGAAACGCTGATCCGCTCATTCCCGCGCAAGCGGGAATCCAGTTCTTTGCGATGCTAAAGTGTTCGTGTTCCTGGGTCCCCGCTTTCGCAGGGACGATCGGCTAACGGCTACGCGCTGAGCCGCTCGATCTGCGCCCCACAGGCGGCGAGCTTGTCCTCGACCCGTTCGAAGCCGCGGTCGAGGTGATAGACGCGGTTGACCATGGTCTCGCCTTGCGCCGCCAGCGCGGCGATCACCAGCGACACCGAGGCGCGCAAGTCCGTCGCCATCACCGGCGCGCCGGTCAGGTGCTTGACGCCCTCGATGGTCGCCGTCTCGCCGTCGAGATGGATATGCGCGCCGAGCCGCACCAGCTCCTGCACGTGCATGAAGCGGTTCTCGAAAATGGTCTCGGTGATGCGCGAGGTGCCGGAAGCGCGCGTCATCAGCGCCATCAGCTGCGCCTGCAGGTCGGTGGGAAAGCCGGGGAATGGTGCGGTGGTTACCGTGACCGGCGCCAGATCGGCGCCGTTGCGGGCGACGCGGATGCCCTCGTTGGTCGGCGTGATGGTGGCGCCGGCCTCGCTGAGCACGTCGAGCGCGGACTGCAACAGTTCGGGCCGCGCGTTCTGCAGCAACACGTCGCCGCCGGTCATCGCCACCGCCATGGCATAGGTGCCGGTCTCGATGCGGTCGGGCAGCACCGCGTGGCGCGCGCCATGCAGGCGCGGCACGCCGTCGACCACGATGCGCGCGGTGCCGGCGCCGGTGATCTTCGCGCCCATCTTGTTGAGGCAGTCGGCGACGTCGCCGATCTCCGGTTCGCGCGCGGCGTTCTCGATCACCGTGGTGCCGTAGGCGAGCGCCGCCGCCATCATCGCGGTATGGGTGCCGCCGACGGTGACCTTGGGGAACACGATGTCGGCGCCGCGCAGGCCCTTTTTCGCGCGCGCGATCACATAACCGCCTTCGATCTCGATCTCGGCGCCGAGTTTCTCCAGCGCCATGATCAAGAGGTCGACCGGGCGCGTGCCGATGGCGCAGCCGCCGGGCATCGACACCTTGGCCTCGCCCATGCGCGCCAAGAGCGGCGCCACCACCCAGAAGCTCGCCCGCATCTTGGAGACCAGTTCGTAGGGCGCGGTGGTGTCGATGATGTGCTTGGCCGAGATGTGCAGCGTGCGGCCGGAATTGGGATCGTCGCCCGGGCGTTTTCCGGCGATCATGACGTCGACGCCGTGATTGCCGAGGATCCGCTGGAGGAGTTCGACGTCGGCGAGCCGCGGCGCGTTGTCGAGGATCAGCGTGTCCTCGGTCAACAGGCTGGCGATCATCAGTGGCAGCGTGGCGTTCTTGGCGCCCGATATCGGGATCGTGCCGTTGAGGCGCTGACCACCGACAATCCGAATTCGATCCATGACGCCCCGCTGATGGCCCCTTGTGGCCGAACGACTAAGTTAAGTAAGGACTGCGCCGGCCACCCGGCAAGGCCAAGGCGCCTGCAGGGTTACTAGCCTTTCGGCCTGTCCGGCGCAATTTCGGGGGTGATTCCTGCGGAATCGTGCTCCGCGCCGTCGCGGGCCGCCTGCGCCCGGGCTTTCTGCTGCGCCTTGCGGCGCTTGAGATTGTCGCGCAAGGCCGACTTCAGGCGCTCGGCGCGCCTGGATTGGCTGGATTTACCGCTTCCACCCGTCATGACGGATCAAATAGAAGGCCGTTCCCCAGCCGGCAAGCGGGACGCTCGACATCCCCGGCATGATCGGATATTCGCTCGGCTCACGTGCTGCCGTAGCTCAGTGGTAGAGCACCCCCTTGGTAAGGGGGAGGTCGAAAGTTCAATCCTTTCCGGCAGCACCACAATAGCCCCAACAACTCTAAGCATTTGCGCCCAAGCACTCCCCTCTCCCCCAGTGTTCAGACGTGAACGAACCGTGTTCCCCCCCGCAAAGCTGGGGGAAAATCCGGGGAGTCGTTCGATGGATGGTCCGCGCATTGAGCGCGCGTCGATAGCTCGTCGTGCGGCGCCTGCGCGCCCGACCCCGACACCAACCATCACGATTGAACGCATGATTGGCTTCCCAATAAGAATATTCTTATAGAAACAGCAAAATAGAATAAGGAAAACCTTATCTGTTGCTGCTCGAATCCCAACCGAAACATCGGCGCGACACCAAACGCCACTATCTCAGGGCAAAGGATAATTCGATTTTCAGCGCCTGCTGGCGGCGGTGCCGCTGGTCCACGGCGCGCAGATGATTTCGGATGTCAAAAAACGCATCGCCGGTTTCGTTGGGCGGGTGGTGCGGGCAAACACCCCCTTTAACGCTATGACCCGCGAACTGACCGAAACAGGGCCACGGTTCGCGTCGTATTCGAGATAGGTGAAATCCGGGGGGTTGGAGCTCACAACACGAAATGTCGATAGGATGCTCATCCTGGCAAATCTAATCCGGAGACCATCGTGCGCAAATCAGTCGACGTTCCACGCATCGATGCAGGCCCCACCACAGTCCACTGGGGTTTTTTCGACGCTAAGCTCGTGCAGGTCCTCACCATCGACAGTGGCGATCGCGTAACGATTTCGTCAGTTTCGGGCGCGCCCGAGGTGCTGCCACCACCGCCTTTCAAGATTCCGCCGGCATTGCCCGCCATCCATGCCGCCAATGGCCCGCAGCGGTTTTTCGGTCACATGTGCACCGGGCCGGTCGCCATACGAGGCGCAAAGGCCGGACAGGTTTTGCAGGTCGATATCGAGGCAATCGATCTACACTACGATTGGGGTTATAACGTCATCCGCCCGCTTGCCGGCGCATTGCCTGACGATTTCCCGGAATATCGGCCGATCTACATTTCACTTGATCGTGTCCACATGACCGGGCGATTGCCCTGGGGCCAGGAAATCCCGCTGCGACCTTTTTTTGGGGTCATGGCGGTGGCACCGCCGGTAGAGTGGGGTAGGATTCCGACTTCGCCGCCGCGCCGGAACGGCGGCAATATTGACAACAAGGAGCTTGTTGCCGGTACTACTTTGTACCTTCCCATTTTCACCGACGGCGCGCTTTTTTCCGTGGGTGACGGGCATGGCGCGCAGGGCGATGGCGAAGTCTGCGTCACGGCGATAGAGACGGGGCTGGTCGGCACCTTTCGTCTCACCGTGCGTGACGATATACGGCTCGAATGGCCACTCGCCGAAACGCCTACGCATATGATCACCATGGCGTTCGATCCCGATCTCGACGATTGCGTGGTGATTGCTCTACGGCAAATGATCGATTTGATATGCGCGCGTACCGACCTTGACCGCTATCAAGCCTACGCATTGTCAAGCCTTGTGGCAGATCTGCGCGTCACGCAGGTGGTGAACGGTAACAAAGGTATTCATGTCATGCTGGACAAGCGTTATCTGAAGCGCGAGTGACTGGCCTAACGCAACGACGCCGACGTCGAATGCGCGGTTAAGCGTCTCGGTGCCAGTACGTCACACCTATGCAGCAACGCTATATCCGGATGACTTTTCTTAATCACGGCCAGACCGACACGTTGTAAACGTCATGTATAGCGATGCCCGCTCCCTCGACTGGATCAAGATCAGAGACGGTGTGCTCTTCCGCGACAATTACCAATGCGTGAAATGCGGCAACCGAATTAGCCAATTTTTCCTGCCGATCAACTTCCCCTTCATCCCGAAAGCGGACCCGGTGCCACTAATGTGAACGCGGTCGCGCCAATTCGCGGCAGCGGGAACTTTCAGCGTGGCTTCAGGAAGGAGAAATCGCAGCCCTGATCGGCGCCGAGGATTTCCTGGGCGTAGAGCTTGGCGTAGCCGCGCGCGGGCGCCTCTGCCGCGGGCTTGGCGGCGGCGGCGCGGCGCTTGAGTTCCGCCGCGTCGACCAAGAGGTCGATGCTGCGGTTTTTCACCGACAGTTTGATGCGGTCGCCGTTCTTGACCAGGCCGAGCGGCCCCCCGGAGGCCGAGTCCGGCGTCACATGCAGCACGATGGTGCCGAAGGCGGTGCCGCTCATGCGCGCATCGGAGACGCGCACCATGTCCTTGACGCCCTTGGTCGCGAGCTTCTTGGGGATCGGCAGATAGCCGGCCTCCGGCATCGCCGATTGCGAATGCGGGCCGGCGTTCTGCAAAACGAGAATATCGTTCGCCTCGACGTCGAGATTGGGATCGTCGATGCGGGCGGAAAGATCCTCGAGCGAGGAAAACACCACCGCCCGTCCCTCGATCTCGAACAGATTGCTGTCGGCGGCCGAGCGCTTGAGGATGGCGCCTTGCGGCGCCAGATTGCCGAACAGCGCGACCAGCCCGCCTTGCGGCTCCAGCGGCTTGCCGCGCTCGGCGATGATGGTGCGGTCGACCCAGGCGCCGCCGTCGTGCTCGAGCCGCTCGCCCAGCGTTTCGCCGGTCACCGTCATGGCGTCGAGATGCAGCAGATCCTTCAATTCGCGCATCAGCGCGCCCATGCCGCCGGCCGCGAACAGATCTTCCATGTAGCCGTTGCCGACCGGCTTCAGGTTCACCAGCACCGGCGTGGTGTCCGATAGCTCGTTCAGCCGTTGCAGCGACACCGGCACGCCGGCGCGTCCGGCGATCGCGGTCATATGGATGATGGCGTTGGTGGAGCCGCCGATGGCGAGCAGCACGCGCAGCGCGTTCTCCACCGACTTCTGGTTGATGATCTTGTCGGGCGTGAGCTTGGAGCCGATCAGGCGGACCGCCAAGGCGCCGGTCGCTTCCGCCGCGCGCAGGCGGTCGGCATGCACGGCGGGGATGGCGGCGGTGCCGGGCAGGACCATGCCGAGCGCCTCGACCAGGCAGGCCATGGTCGAGGCCGTCCCCATCACCGCGCAGGTGCCGGCGGTGGTGGCGAGCTTGCCTTCGATCTCGTTGATTTCCGCCTCGTCGATCTTGCCGGCACGGTATTGCGCCCAGAAGCGGCGGCAGTCGGTGCAGGCACCCAGCCGTTCGCCGTGATGCCGCCCGGTCATCATCGGCCCGCCGATCAGCATGACCGACGGCCTGTTGGCCGACACCGCGCCCATGAGCTGGGCCGGCAAGGTCTTGTCGCAGCCGCCCATCAGCACCACCGCGTCCATGGGCTGCGCCCGCACCATTTCCTCGGTGTCCATCGACATCAGATTGCGGAATTTCAGGCTGGTCGGATTGAGGAACACCTCGCCGAGCGAGATGGTCGGGAATTCGAGCGGCAAGGCGCCGGCCGCCAGCACGCCGCGCTTGACCGCCTCCAGCAATTCAGGGAAGTGCCGGTGGCAATTATTGAAGCCGGACGGCGTATAGGCGATGCCGACCACCGGCTTTTCCAGCATGGCGACGGAATAGCCCATCGAGCGCGCGAACGAACGCCGCAGATAGAGCGAGAAATCACGGTCGCCGTAATTGGTCAGGCCGTTCGCGATGCCGACGGGTTCTTTGCTCATGCGGAACTCTTTTGCAGCCGTGTGAGGCCGGATGCAAGCCATAGCGACGACCGCTTGCTGCTGCCATTATGCCGCCGGCGCCTTGCCCGATGCGCCCTTGCGTAGCATATCGATTCGGCTCAAATCCATGCCGCGCGCGGCACAACCGATATTTCTTGCGGGGCTTTAAACCGTGATCCGCCTGGGCATTGTCGGCATCAATTACGGACGCACCGTGCAGCTTCCCGCCTTCCGCGCCGACCCGCGCTGTCAGGTGGTCGCGCTCGCCGGCCGTGACGAAGCGCGCACCGTCTGAGCTTGCCCGCGCCGAAGGCGTCGCCAAGGGCTATGGCGGCTGGCGCGCACTGGTCGAAGACCCGGACGTGCAGGCGGTCGCCATCGCCTCGCTACCGACTCTGCAGGCGCAGATCGCGCTGCGCGCGCTCGAACTCGGCAAGCCGGTGTTCATCGAAAAGCCGATGGCCGGCGATCTCGCTTCCGCGCGCGCCATGCTGAGCCTGGCGACGCGGCAGGGTCTTGCGACCGCGATCGACTTCAACTTTCATCAGATCATGAGCTGGCAACGCGCCAAGGCGATGCTCGACGCCGGTGCCATCGGCGCACTGCGCCACGTCACGGTGCATTGGCACGTCGAAAGCCCCTCGCTGCGCGTGCGCATGCGCAACTGGAAAACAATGGGCGACGACGGCGGCGGCGTGCTGGGCAATTTCATCAGCCACTGTTTTCACTATCTCGAATGGTTCTGCGGGCCGATCGGCGGATTGTCGGCGCGCATCGGCGGGCTGCCGAGCGAAGGCGGCCTGGAGACGACGGTGGCGATGGCGCTGCAGTTCACGTCCGGGCCGCTCGTCAGTCTGTCGATGAGTTGCGCGTCTTTTCTCGGCGCCGGACACCGCATCGAATTCTTCGGCGACGACGGCACGTTGGTGCTGCATAACCCGGGCGCCGACTACATGCGCGGCTTCGAATTGTTCCACGCCAAGCGGCCGGCGGCGCCGCTCGCTCGCATCGCCGTCACCGATCCGGACGACGCGCCCTATCCGGACGGCCGCATCGCGCCGGTGTCGCGGCTGGCCAAGAAATTTTTCGACGCCATCGAAAGCGGCGGCACCGTCACGCCCGGTTTTGCCGAAGGCTATCGTGCGCAGCGGCTGATGGACGCCGCGCGGCGCTCGCACAGCCAGGGCGTCTGGATCGACTTTGCGGCGGAGGATGCGGGCCAGGAAAGCGGTCCGTGAGGTCCGCCCGCGCCCGACCTCCCCGGCGGCGATGGCCGATTCGGTGTGGGACGGAGCGGCCGCCTTATTCCAAGGATTAAATACCGTTCTGGCGAGAACCCGCTACCGCTTTGACTTCGATCAATGCGGGTTAATAAGATGTGACGATTCTAACCTCGACAAACCCCCTGGAAGGCCTCTAAAAACACGTTGCTTGGGGGGCGGGAAAGAAAAGTCACATGGACTATAGCGTATTTTTCGCGTCCGCCCTGGCTCAATTGCGGGACGAACGCCGATACCGGGTGTTTGCCGACCTCGAACGCATCGCCGGCCGCTTTCCGCACGCCTACTGGCATTCGCCGGCCGGCAAGCGCGAGGTCGTGATCTGGTGTTCCAACGACTATCTCGGCATGGCCCAGCACCCCAAGGTGATCGGCGCCATGGTCGACGTCGCCGCCCGCATGGGCACCGGCGCAGGCGGCACCCGCAACATCGCCGGCACCAACCACCCGCTGGTCGAGCTGGAGCGCGAGCTCGCCGACCTGCACGGCAAACCGGCCGCGCTTTTGTTCACTTCCGGCTATGTCTCGAATCAGACCGGCATCCCGACCATCGCCAAGCTGTTGCCGAACTGCCTGATCCTGTCGGACGCGCTCAACCACAATTCCATGATCGAAGGCGTGCGCCAGTCCGGCTGCGACAAGCAGCTGTGGCGGCATAACGACGTCGGCCACCTCGAAGAACTGCTCAAGGCCGCCGATCCCAAGCGGCCGAAGCTGATCATGTTCGAAAGCCTCTACTCCATGGACGGCGACGTGGCGCCGGTGCATGCGATCTGCGATCTCGCCAAGAAATACGGCGCGATGACCTATGTCGACGAGGTGCACGCGGTCGGCATGTATGGCCCGCGCGGCGGCGGCATCTGCGAACGTGAAAACGCCATGAACCGCGTCGACGTGATCGAAGGCACGCTGGCCAAGGCGTTCGGCTGCCTCGGCGGCTACATCACCGGCAGCGCCGACCTCATCGACGCCGTGCGCTCTTATGCGCCAGGCTTCATCTTCACCACCGCGCTGCCGCCGGCGATCTGCGCCGCGGCGACCGCCGCCATCCGCCACCTGAAGACGTCGCAATGGGAACGCGAACGGCACCAGGACCGCGCCGCGCGCGTGAAAGCGGTGCTCAACGCCGCCGGCCTGCCGGTGATGCCGTCGACCACCCATATCGTGCCGGTGTTTGTCGGCAATGCGGAGAAGGTCAAGGCGGCGAGCGACCTGCTGATGTCCGAGCACGGCATTTACATCCAGCCGATCAACTATCCGACCGTGGCGCGCAACGAAGAACGTCTGCGCATCACGCCGTCGCCCTATCACGACGACGCGCTGATCGACCGGCTGGCGGAAGCGCTGGTGGACGTGTGGGACCGGCTCGAACTGCCGACCCGCAAGCAGGCGATCGCGGCGGAGTAATTCCTCCTCCGTTCGTCCCCGCGAAAGCGGGGACCCAGGGCACCATCTTCTGAGCCGAGAACTCGTCGCTCCTGGATTCCCGTTTGCGCGGGAATGAGCGGGAGACGAGTTGATGCGCCTCCGACGCTATGCTCGCGACCGGAACGGGCGAAAAATTAATCCTCGAACGGCGGCCGCCGGCGTGGCGGCGCGTCCGCCGGCTTGATCGGCCGCCCGGCGCGGCGCGCCAATAGCGGCATGGCCAGCGACACGAAGAAGATGCGCACCAGGTGATGCGCGCCGACATAGACCGGGTCGAGATTGAGCGCGAGCGCCAGCAGCATCATGGCGTCCACCGCGCCGGGCGCGTAGGCGATCATCACCTCGCCGATCGGCAACCCCAAAATGCCGACCAGGCCGGCCGCGAATATCGCGGTGACCGTCACCGCCACGGCGAACGAACCGAATGCGGCGCCGATGAAGTCCGCCAGCATGCGCAGCGGCGTGCCGGCGAAGCGCGATCCGGTAACCGCGCCGAACGCGATCATCACCGTGTTGGTGACCCACCACGGCATCACCACGTGGATATAACCGGTGCCGTGCAGCGCCGCCGAAGTGAGCATGGCGCCGAACAACAGGCCGCCGGGAAACCTGATGCGGTAGGCGATGAGCGATACCGCGGTCGAAGCGGCGACCAGAATCGCCAGCTCATCGAGTTGCGCGGGGTTGAACGGCCCGCCGACGCTGCGGACGCCGTGGCCGGCCAGGCCGAACAGCGATAAGCCCGCCGGCAAGCCGACCGCGATGATCACCACGCGCACGGTCTGCACGATGGCGATGGCGCGGATGTCGGCGTCGAGTTCGGCGGCGAGCCCCATCACCTGCGACAGGCCGCCGGGCGCCGCCGCGAGATAGGCGGTCATCTTGTCCCAGCCGTGCACCACACGCAGATAGGTGGCGCCGCTGACGCTGATGCAGATCATGGCCGCCAGCAGCACGGCGATGCTCAACGGATAGGCCGCCATGCCGTTCAGCGTCGCCGGCGTGACCACGGCGCCGAGCGAAATGCCGATCAGCACCAGCAGGATGCGCATCGGCAGCATCGGCATCAGCATCGGCCGCCCGGCCAGCGAGGCGGCGGCGACCATCAGAATCGAGCCCGATAGAAAGCCGGCGGGCACGCCGGCAAGCCCGAGCGTCAGCCCGCCGACGGCGGCAAAAGCCAGCGTTTCCGCGAGCTGGCGGGCGATGACGATGCGGTCGGTGGAGGACTGCGGGGACAAGGGCTGGCGGCTTTCGCGGCACCCGCCGGCGCGGGCCCGTTGCGTGCGATCAATGCCGCGCGGCCTGCTTTGCGTCAAATCGGAACAGCTATGCGCCAACGGCCCATTCGCCGCGGCCGACGCCTGTTATCTGGCGCCCAAGCAGGCTAAAATCACAGATCGAATCCGGGCTTAGCCCGATCTGGAGCAAGCATGCTGCAAGGCTGGGTCGTCATCGCGGTGGCGCTTGGGTATATCGGCCTGCTGTTCCTGGTGGCGAGCTACGGGGACCGCACTCGCGGCCTCATCCGCGACGGCCGCAGCCGGCTGCTGATCTATCCGCTGTCGCTGGCGATCTATTGCACGTCGTGGACGTTCTTCGGCTCGGTCGGCTCGGCCTCGCGCACCGGCTACGAATTCCTCACCATCTATATCGGCCCGGCGCTGATGATCGGCCTGTTCTCGCCGCTGCTGGTGCGGATCGTGCGGCTGGCCAAGGCGCAGAACACCACATCGATCGCCGACTTCATCGCCGCGCGCTACGGCAAGAGCCAGGCGGTCGCCGCCACCGTCGCGCTGATCGCGATCATCGGCACCATTCCCTACATCGCCTTGCAGCTCAAAGCGGTGTCGTTCTCGCTCGAAACCATTCTCGCCCATGCCTCGCAAACCATCGGCGTCACGCAACCGGTGCTCGGCGACATCGCGCTGTTCGTGGCGCTGTCGATGGCGACCTTCGCCGTATTGTTCGGCACCCGCCACATCGACGCCACCGAGCATCAAGACGGATTGATGCTGGCGATCGCCACCGAATCGATCATCAAGCTGTTCGCCTTTCTGGCGGTCGGCATCTTCGTGACGTTCTGGATGTTCGGCGGGCCGGGGGCGCTGTTCGAGGCGGCGCGTCACGGCCAGCAGACGGCCGGTCTGTTCACGCGGCAGCCGCCGTTCGACACGCTGTTGGCCACCACGCTGTTGTCGTTCGTGGCCATCATCCTGCTGCCGCGGCAATTCCACGTGGCCGTGGTCGAGAACAACAATGAAAGCGAGATCAAGCGCGCCGCCTGGCTGTTTCCGCTTTATCTGGTGGCGATCAACCTGTTCGTGGTGCCGGTGGCGCTCGCCGGCCTGCTGACGTTCCCGGCGGGCAAACTGGACAGCGACATGTTCGTGCTGGCGCTGCCGTTGCAGGCCGGATCCAACGTCCTCACCATCGCCGCTTTCGTCGGCGGACTGTCGGCGGCGACCGCCATGGTGATCGTGGAATCGGTGGCGCTGTCGATCATGGTGTCCAACGACCTCATCATGCCGCTGGTGTTGCAACGGCGCGAGGCGCTGATTTCGGGCCGCGACAATGTCGGCTCGCTGCTGCTGACCGTGCGGCGGATCGCGATCTTCGTCATCCTGGTGCTCGCCTACATGTACTACCGCACCGCCGGCGACGCGCAGCTCGCGTCGATCGGCCTGCTCTCCTTCGCCGCGGTCGCGCAGCTGGCGCCGGCGTTTTTCGGCGGCTTGTTCTGGCGGCGCGCCACGGCCGGCGGCGCCATCGCCGGCATGACCGCCGGAATCCTGGTCTGGGCCTATACGCTGCTGCTGCCGAGCTTCGCCGATATCGGCATCATCGGTCAGCACATCCTGGTCGAAGGCCCCTGGCAGATCGTCGCGTTGCGGCCGCAGAACCTGTTCGGGCTCGACCTGCCGCCGCTGGTGCACGGCGTGGTCTGGAGCCTCGCCGTCAATGTGCTTTGTTATATCGGCTTCTCCTTGCGTCACGTGCCCTCGTCGATCGAGCGGCTGCAAGCCAACATCTTCGTGCCGTCGGATCTGGCGCCGATCGCGCCGACCTTCCGGCTCTGGCGCTCCTCGGTGACGGTGGAGGAACTCACCACCACGGTGGCGCGCTATCTCGGCGACGAGCGCACCAACACGGCCTTCGAAAGCTTCGCCGGCACGCACCGCATCAGCCTCGAAGCCAAGGACGAGGCCGATTTCCGGCTGGTGCGCTATGCCGAGCACATTCTCGCTTCGGCGATCGGAGCGGCCTCCTCGCGGCTGGTGCTCTCGCTGCTGCTGCGCAAGCGCACGGTGTCGAAAAAGGCAGCGCTCAAGCTGCTCGACGACGCCAACGCCGCGATCCAGTACAACCGCGAAATCCTGCAGACCGCGCTCGATCACGTGCGCCAGGGCATCGCGGTGTTCGACAAGGACCTGCAGCTGATCTGCTGGAACCGGCAGTTCGGCGAAATCCTCGATTTGCCGCCGAGCCTGATCCGCGTCGGCAGCGGGCTCGCCGATATCCTGCACTTCAACGGGCGGCGCAGCGACGTCGCCCCCGACCGCATCGACGATTTCGTGCGAGCGCAGATCGAGCGCTACGTCTCCGGCAGCGAACCCTTCCTGGAACGTTTCGCCGAGCCCGGCACGGTCATCGAGGTGCGCGCCAACCATATGCCCGACGGCGGCATCGTCACCACCTTCACCGACATCACCCCGAGCGTGGAGGCGGCCGAAGCGCTCGAGCGCGCCAACGAGACGCTCGAACGCCGCGTGGTCGAGCGCACCGAGGAACTCACGCGGCTCAACGTGGCGCTGGCGCGCGCCAAGGGCGAGGCCGACGACGCCAATATTTCCAAGACCCGGTTCCTCGCCGCGGCCAGCCACGACATCCTGCAGCCGCTCAACGCGGCGCGGCTCTACGTCACCAGCCTGATCGAACGCCAGGGCGGCGGCGGCGACAGCCGGCTGGTCGACAATATCGACGCTTCGCTCGAGGCGGTGGAGGAGATTTTCGGCGCGCTGCTCGATATGTCGCGGCTCGACACCGGCGCGATGCGCCCGGAGCCGACGAGTTTCCGCATCGACGATCTCATGCGCCAGATCGAGCTGGAATTCGCGCCGCTGGCCGTCACCAAAGGCCTCGGCCTCACCTTCGTGCGGTCCTCGCTGGTGGTGCGTTCCGACCGCCGCTTGCTGCGCCGGCTGGTGCAGAACCTCGTCTCCAACGCGATCAAGTACACGCCGGCCGGGCGCGTGCTGGTCGGCTGCCGGCGGCGCGGCGATCAGCTGCGCATCGACGTCTACGACACCGGCGTCGGCATTCCGGAATCGCAGCAGCGCGACATCTTTGTGGAATTCCACCGCCTCGATCAGGGCGCCCGCATTGCGCGCGGGCTGGGCCTGGGGCTGTCGATCGTGGAGCGGGTGGCGCGCGTGCTCGGCTGCGAGATCGAGGTAGCCTCGGTGGTCGGGCAAGGCTCACGTTTCTCGGTCATGGTTCCGCTGTCGAACGCGGTGGCGGTCGAGCTGCCGGCGCGCGACCACGTTCGCGTCGATCCCAGCCAGCTCGTCGGCACCACCGCTCTGTGCATCGACAACGAACCCTCGGTGCTCGACGGCATGGAGACCATGCTGCAGGGCTGGGGCTGCGAGGTGATCAAGGCGCCCGATCTCGCCGGCGCGCTGGCGGCGATCGAGAAAAGCGCGAGCGTGCCGAACGGGCTCCTGGTTGATTACCACCTCGACCACGGCAACGGCATCGAAGCGATCCTGGCGCTGCGGGCGCGCTGCGGCGACTTGCCGGCGATCCTGATCACCGCCGACCGCTCGCCGGCGGTGCGCGAACAGGCGCGCATGGAAGGCATTCAACTGCTGAACAAGCCGCTCAAGCCGGCGGCGTTGCGCGCGCAGCTGGCGCAATGGCGCGTGCTGCGGGTGGCGGCGGCGGAGTAAACAACCGCTGTCGTCCCGGCCGAGCGAAGCGAGGGCCGGGACCCATAGTCCGTGCCCTATCGATCAGCTGCGGCGTATGGGTCCCCGCCTTCGCGGGGACGACAGAAAAATCACCCCGCCGCGGGCGCGCCTTGCGACCACTGGCCGGTTTCGATCTTGGCGGCGGCGATCACGGCTTGCGTGCGGCTTTCGACGCCGAGCTTCTGCAGAATGGCGGAGACGTGCGCCTTCACCGTCGCCTCCGAGACGCTGAGCTGATAGGCGATCTGCTTGTTGAGCAGTCCCTCCGACAGCATCATCAGCACGCGCACCTGCTGCGGCGTCAGTGTCGCCATGCGCGCCATCAAGGCGGCGATCTCAGCGTCGGAGCCGGCGGAAAGGTCGACGTCCGGCGGCGTCCAAACGCCGCCGGAAATAATGCGCTGGATCGCGCCGCGCATGGCCTCGACGCCGAGCGTCTTGGGGATGAAGCCGGAGGCGCCGAATTCCATGCAGCGGCGGATGGCCGCCGGGTCGTCGTTGGCCGAAACCACGATGACCGGGACGCTCGGGTATTGCGCGCGCAAATACATCAGGCCGGAAAAGCCGCGCACGCCCGGCATGGCCAGGTCGAGCAGGACGAGATCGACGTCGCCGCCGCGCTCGAGCAGTTCGGCGACCTCATTGAAGGTTCCGCCTTCCGCGATATCGACGCGTTCGAACAGGCCGGTGACCGCCTCACGCAACGCACCGCGGAACAACGGATGGTCGTCGGCAATCACCAAACGATAGTGCGAATTGTCATTCAACCGAAAATGCCTCTCAACCGTCCCGGGGTCGCCCAGGCACCCCCATAATGCGCTGCCCAGCCGAGCGGCATCAATAGGCTATGAGCGGCTATTTCCGGCTGCCGATGAACTGCAGGATCACTTCCCGGCTGTGCGGCCGGCGCCGGTGCTCGACGAGATAGATGCCCTGCCAGGTGCCGAGCGCGAGCTTGCCCCCGCCGACGGGCACATGCAGCGACACGCCCGAGAGCATGGCCTTCACATGCGCCGGCATGTCGTCCGGCCCCTCCACGTCGTGGATCCAGGGCGCGTCCTGCGGGGCGAGACGATCGAGCGCGGACAGAAGGTCGGTCTGCACGTCGGGATCGGCGTTTTCCTGGATGGTGAGCGAGGCCGAGGTATGGCGCAGGAAGATCAGCAGCGTCCCCTCGCCGGCGCCGGCCTGCGCAAGGAAGCTCGCGGCATGATCGGTGATGTCGGTGAAGCCGGCGCCCGGCGTATCCAGATAGAGCGTCGCGCTCGCGATCAGTTGCGGCGCAGCAGCGGTGATGGCCGAGAGTTTGCCGGGCATGCGATGCAATCTCGTCCTTCTTTGTGGAACGCATGGTCCGCAACATCCGCTCATTCCCGCACAAGCGGGAATCCAGTTCTAGGCAACTTAGGCTGGGTCCCCGCTTCCGCGGGGACGAGCGAAACTGGGGCTACCCCTTGCGCATCATGTCCTTCTGGAGATTGACGATGATCTCGACCAGCCGCCGCCAGGCGCTTTCGAAAGCGGCGCGGGCGCGCGCCAGGTCTTCGCGCAATTTCGTGCTGTCCTCGCTTTTATCCGCCGCCGCGCGGCGGCGATGCGCTTGCGGGTGGCTGGGCGCCGGTTGGCGGCTGTGGTGACGCCGGCGTCAGATCGCCCGGCGGCCGCGGCGGCGCCGGCTCACGCAGGGCGGCGACCTCCGCCCGCAGACCGGCGACTTCGTCCTGCAAACGCGCAATCTCCTTATCGAGGGCGGCGCGATCTTCCGGCACCATCTGGCAGGCCCAGCCGACCGGCTGCGGACTGCAGAACGCGATATGCCCGGTCTGATTGTCGAGGCGCAGAAAGCCGCCATCGACGCGGTTGAAGGTGTAACGGCTTGGCAGCGCGGCCGCGATTTCCCGCGGGGCCGCGGCTTTCGGCAGGCTCTGAATATTGCCCGCCGCCGGAGGATTGGCGCCAGGCGACGCGCTCGGCGCGGCCTGGGTATCCTGCGGCGGTTTGATCGGCTGCGGGGTCTGCGCGTCCTGCGCCAGTCCCGGCAACGCCGCGCATGCCAGCACGGCGGCGATGGCAAGCGTCAAATTCCGCATAACGATACCTCCCACGCGAAGGCCGGGCGGGCAACACTACCACCCGCGTGCCGCCGTCTGAACCCGCGTGCCGCGTGATCTATTGCCGGCCATTCCGCAGTGCAAACGCAAGCTCCCAAACCAGGCGGATAATTTTGCATTTCAGCCTTGATATCAGTTAGTTACGATAAAGCGGCGGTTTCTTGACTCGAACAAACCCGATCAGTATGGTCCGCGCGGCTTTTAGGGCGGCGGGGCAAAAGCGAGGCCTTCAAGTTCACGCGAGTCGAAAGCATGGCTGACGACGCGCGCGGCAAAGGTGATCGCAAGGAACCGCCGGACGACGAGGCTGCTCTCTCCGCGAGGCTCCAGCGTCTCGGCGAACGGCTCGACACTGCGAGCCGGCCATCCGAAAACGTGAACGGTCCTCGTCAGACTGCTGACGCTTCGGCGTATGCCCGCGGCTTCCGCATGTCCACCGAGTTGGTGGCGGGCGTGGTCGTCGGCGCGTTGATCGGCTGGCTGCTCGACCGCTGGCTGGGAATTTCGCCGTGGGGGCTGATTGTATTTCTGCTGCTCGGCTTCGCCGCCGGGGTACTTAACGTGATGCGCGCGGCAGGCGTCGTGCGCGAAAGGCGACTGGAACGATTAAGCGCATGATCCCGAAAAGCGGAAACCGGTTTTCGGAAAAGATCATGCGCCAAGAAATTTGAGACCATGGCCATGGATCCGATCGAGCAATTCCACATCGAGAATTTCTTTCCGCTCGGCAAGCTCGGACAATACCGAGATCGCCTTCACGAATTCCGCGCTGTTCATGCTCATCGCCGTGTTCGGCCTGACCTTCTTCCTGGTCGTCGGCACCGCGGGCGGCAGGGCCGTGCCGACGCGCCTGCAATCGGCCGCCGAACTGACCTACGAGTTCGTCGTCAGCATGCTGCGCTGCGACCGCCGGCTCCGAAGGCATGCGGTTCTTCCCGTTCGTGTTCACGATCTTCATGTTCGTGCTGACTGCTCAACATGTTCGGGCTCATTCCCTACGCCTTCACGGTCACCAGCCACATCATCATCACCGCCGCGCTCGCGCTCACGGTGTTCCTGACCGTGCTGCTGTACGGTCTGTACCGGCATGGCCTGCACTTCTTCAATCTGTTCGTGCCGAAAGGCGTGCCGATCTACATCCTGCCGATGATCGTCTTCATCGAGGTGCTGTCGTTCATCTCGCGGCCGATCTCGCACAGCGTGCGTCTGTTCGCCAACATGCTGGCCGGACATATCGCGCTCAAGGTGTTCGCCGGCTTCATCATCCTTTTGGGCGGCGCGCTCGGCGCGCTCGGCTGGGCCGGCGGCGTGCTGCCCTTCGCCATGATCGTCGCGCTCACCGCGCTCGAGGCGCTGGTGGCGTTCCTGCAGGCTTACGTGTTCGCCATCCTCACCTGCATCTATCTCAACGATGCGATTCACCCGGGCCATTGAGCGCCCGACCGGAAAAGTAGAACAGAAGGAGTTGGTTATGGATCCAGTGGCAGCGAAATACATCGGTGCGGGCATCGCCTGTATCGGCATGGGCGGCGCAGGCGTCGGCGTCGGCATCATCTTCGGCAACTATCTGGCGGCCGCGATCCGCAATCCGTCGGCGGCGCAGGGCCAGTTCGGCAACCTGATCTTCGGCTTCGCCATCACCGAAGCGCTCGGCATCTTCTCGCTGCTGATCGCGCTCTTGCTGCTGTTCGCGCTCTAAGCCAACCGCAGGATCCGCCATGGCCGCGCCGGCCCACACCACCAGCACCGAGGCCGTCCCGAAGGGCGGGCACGAGGGCGGCTTTCCGCCGTTCAACGCGCACACCTTCCCCTCGCAGCTGTTCTGGCTCGTCATCACCTTCGTGCTGCTCTACGCGCTGATGGCGAAATGGGCGCTGCCGCGCGTCGGCAAGGTGATCGAAAACCGGCAGAAGCTGATCGAGGGCGACCTCGCCGAGGCGGGCCGGCTTAAGCAGCAGTCCGACGAAGCCGTGACGGCCTATGAAAAGGCGCTCGCCGAGGCGCGCGCCCGCGCCCAGGCGATCGCCACCGAGACGCGCGAGAAGCAGGCGGCCGTGGCAGACGCCACCCGCAAGACGATCGAGGACGAACTCAACGTCAAGCTGGCGGAGGCCGAGAAATCGATTGCGGCCACCAAGCAGGCGGCCATGAGCAATGTCCGTTCGATCGCGGAAGACGCGGCTCGCGCCATTGTCGAACGGCTGATCGGCACGGCGCCGAACGAGAAGGCCGTCGCCGATGCCGTCAGCGACGCGCTGAAGCATTAGGAGCCTGCCGATGCTGCATGAAGCTGAATTCTGGGTCGCGCTCGGCTTCTTCGCCTTTCTCGGACTGCTGGCCTATGTCGGCGTCCACCGCATGATCGTCAAAGCGCTCGACGACCGCGCCGGCCGCATCAAGGCCGAGCTCGACGAGGCGCGCAAGCTGAAGGACGACGCAGCCCAGTTGCTGGCGGACTATCAGCGCAAGCGCGGCGAGGCCGAGAACGAGGCGCAGGAGATCATCGCCGGCGCCAGGGCCGAGGCCGAGCGGCTCGCCGTCGAAGCCAAGGCCAAGATCGAAGAGTTCGTGGCCCGGCGCACCAAGATGGCCGAGGTCAAGATCGCGCAGGCCGAAGCGCAGGCCGCCGCCGACGTGCGCAGCGCCGCGGCCGAGGCCGCTGTCGCCGCCGCCGCCAGGGTGCTCGCCCAAGAAACCAAAGGCGCGCTGGCCGGCGAGTTGATCGCCAAGGGCATCGACGACGTCCGCAAGAAGCTGAACTAGCAGCAATCCCGCTCACCTCTCCCATGCTTCAGCTCTCCCATGGGGACGAGGTCGGCAGCACGAAGTGCGCCGGGTGCGCGGTCAGATCCGTGGAAGTTACAAACCCCCTCACCCCAATCCTCTCCCCGCAGGGGAGAGGAAGTATGCCGCGTGTCCGGCAAGGCTTGTTTCAGCCCTGCTTCGGTTTCACGGCCGGCTTCTTCTTGGCGACCGGCTTGCGTTTGACCGGCGGCTTCTTGATCGGCTTGTCGCCGAGCGGATCGAAGCCAACATAGACCACGTAACGGTCGATCAGGCCGAGCGGCTGCGGCAGCGGGAACGCGATGTCGGATTCGACGTGGGTAAAGGTGACGCGGTCGATCGCATTGTTCACGGTCACGGTTTCGCGCCCGAACTTCGACGCCACCGCCTTCGGGGTTATGCCTTCCTGCACCACCGCGACGCGCAGCGGCACGTCGACATTGCCGGGGCCGCCGGCCGGGCCGGTGATGATGCGGCCCTCGATGCCGACCTTCATGATCATCATGCCGGCATTGACGTGACATTCGCGCGCGGTGCGGATGATGGAGCCCTGATAGCGCACGTCGAGCGCGGCCGGCTCGCCGTCGCCCGGCTTGCTGCCGATCATGAGCGTGGCAGCGCCGGTGCGCACCTGGACTTCCGGACAGTCGATGTCGTCCGCCGAAATATCGGCAGTGCCGCCGGACGGCGTATCGTTGGTCGCCTTCGACGACGTGCTGAACAGGTCCAAGGGCGACGACTTGAGCAGGCTGCTGCTGCCGCAACCGGTCAGCGCCAAGGCCAAGACCATAAGCGCGAGCTTGCCCGCGGCGCGCTGCACGGTTTGTCCGGTTCGTCCCCTACCCATTTTTACAACTCACGCTTCTTGGGGGCGCCACCGCCCTCGTCCGCCCTTATAGCAAGTCAAGCGTGGCAACCCAAAGGCGCCGGGACTCAATCGGGGTCGTCCTTAAGCCGGGCATAGAGCAGATGGTCCTGCCATTCCCCGTTGATGCACAGATACCGCCGCGCATAGCCCTCGCGCTGGAAGCCGGTCTTCTCCAGCAGGCGGACCGAGGCGGTATTGCTGGGGATGCAGGCCGCCTCCAGGCGATGCAGCCGCAAGCGTGGTGAAACAGAACGGGACCAGAGCGCGCATCGCCGCGGTCATGTAGCCCTTGCGGGCGAACGGCGCGCCGACCCAGTAGCCGATGGAGCCGGCCTGGGCGACGCCGCGGCGGATATTGGCCAGCGTCAGCCCGCCGACCAGCGCATTATCCTCGCTGCGGGAGATCAGGAAGGCGTAGGCGAGGTCGTTGCGCAGATCCTCGGCGTAGCGCTTGAGCCGCCGGCGGAACGCGCCGCGCGTGAGATCGTCGGTCGGCCAGGTCGGCTCCCAGGGCACCAGGAAGGCGCGGCTCGTTTCGCGCAAGGCCGCCCATTCGGCAAAGTCGCCGCCTTGCGGCACGCGCAGCGTGACCCCCGGCCCGGCGATCGCCGGTAACGCATCACTGCTGCTGACGGTGCGGAAAAACGCCATGCGATTAGTCTTGCCTGCGCCCGATCTTATCCGAAAACCGGCGCCCACTTTTCGGGATCATGCGCGTACTCCTCGATCAGGCTGCCTGGCGACCGAGACTTTCAGCGATCGCAGCCGTTCTTTCAAGGCCGGTGCCGGGCCCGAGCGCGGCGATTGCCGGCCGGCCGCGCCGGATCAGCGCATGGCCGGCGGCGCGCGCGCTTTCGACCGTCACCGCGTCGACCTTGCCGACGATCTCGTCGAGCGGGATCGGCCGGCCGAAGGCCAGCATCTGCCGCGCGATCTGGCCGAGGCGCGCCTCCGAGCTTTCCAGCGCCATCAGCAGGCCGGCTTTCATCTGCGCCTTGGCGCGGGCGATCTCGGCCTCGTTCAGCGTTTCGGTCGCGACCGCGATCTGGTCGATCGCCACCCGCATCAATTCCGGCGCGTCCGCCTCGTCGGTGCCGGCATAGAGCGCGAACAGCCCGGTGTCGGCATAGGGCATATGGAAAGCATGGATCGCGTAGCAGAGCCCGCGCTTCTCGCGCACTTCCTGGAACAGGCGCGATGACATGCCGCCGCCGAGCACGCTGACGAATACTTGCAGGCTGTAAAGCTGGTCGTCGCGCACCGGCAGCCCTTGCAGCGCCAGCGCGATATGTACCTGTTCGAGATTGCGCGTCTCGACCCTGGTGCCGCCGCTAAATCGCGCCTGCTCCGGCGCCGGCGCGGCCGGACCGACGAAACTGGCGAAGCGCCGCTCGGCCTCGGCGACGATCTTGTCGTGCTCGATGGCGCCGGCCGCGGCCACCAGCATATTGGGGCCGCGATAATTGCGCGCGAGATAGGCGCGAATGCGCGCCGGATCGAACGAGCGCACGGTCTCCGGCGTGCCGAGAATGGAGCGGCCGACCGACTGCTTGGGAAACGCGGTCTCCTGCAGGCGATCGAACACCACGCCATCGGGATCGTCTTCGCTGGCGCCGATCTCCTGCACGATGACGTTCTGCTCGCGCCGCAATTCCTCGGGGTCGAAATTCGGCTCGGACAGGATGTCGGACAAGACGTCGAGCGCAAGCGGCACGTCGGCTTTGAGCACGCGCGCGTAATAGGCGGTCGATTCCGCGCTGGTCGCCGCGTTGAGCTCGCCGCCGACCGCCTCGATCTCCTCGGCGATCTGGCGCGCGCTGCGCCGCTTGGTGCCCTTGAACGCCATGTGTTCGAGCAGATGAGAAATGCCGTGTTCATCGGGCTTTTCGTTGCGGCCGCCGGCGCCGACCCAGACCCCGAGCGTGGCCGACTCCAGATGCGGCATGCGGTCGGTGACCACCGACAAGCCGGAGGGAAGACGGGTCACTTCGACGCTCATGCCGCAGCTCCTTCACGCGCCGCGCGCGACGCCGACGCCACATATCGTTCGACCGCCGCCTGATCGGCCGGCAGCACGGTGACGCGCTCCGCCCGCTGCGGCAGATCGGCCAGCCACTCCGGCAGCGCCGGCCTGACGCCGCAGGCCGCGGCGACCGCGTCGGGAAACTTGGCCGGATGGGCGGTCGACAGCACCACCATCGGCACCGACGGATCGCGCGTTTCTTTCTCGGCCACGGCCAGCGCCACCGCGGTATGCGGATCGGCGCAATAGCCGGCCTCGCGCATCCAGGCGCGGATGGTGGCAGCGCTTTCCTGTTCGTCGGCGCGGTCGGCGGTGAACAGCGCGCGCATATGTTGCAGCGCGTGCGGGGAGACCGTGAAGTGGCGCGACTGCGCCAGCGAGCCCATCAGCGCGGTAACCCGCTTGGCGTCGCGGCCATAGGCATCGAACAAGAGCCGCTCGAAATTCGACGAAACCTGGATATCCATCGACGGCGAAGTGGTCGCCACCACGTCGCGCAGCTCGTAGGCGCCGGTGGCGAAGGTGCGGGCGAGGATGTCGTTGACATTGGTCGCCACCACCAGGCGGTCGACCGGCAGCCCCATGCGGGTGGCGACATAGCCGGCATAGACGTCGCCGAAATTGCCGGTCGGCACGGTGAAGGCGACCTTGCGGTGCGGCGCGCCGAGCAGCGACCGCGGCGGTGAAGTAATAGACGGCCTGCGCCACGATGCGCGCCCAGTTGATGGAATTGACGCCGGACAGGCGCACGCGGTCGCGGAAGGCGTGGTGGTTGAACATCGCCTTCACCAGCGCCTGACAGTCGTCGAAGGTGCCCTCGATCGCGACGGCATGCACATTGCCGTCCGGCACCGTGGTCATCATGCGCCGCTGCACCTCGGAGATACGGCCATGCGGGAACAGCACCACCACGTCCACCTGGGCGCGGCCGCGGAAGGCCTCGACCGCGGCGCCGCCGGTGTCGCCCGAGGTGGCGACGACGATGGTGGTGCGCTCCGAACGCTGGCGCAGCACGTGGTCCATCAAGCGCGCCACCAACTGCATGGCGAGGTCCTTGAAGGCGAGCGTCGGTCCGTGGAACAGCTCGAGCACGAACAGGCTCGAGGCCAGTTGCGTGAGCGGCGCGGTCGCCGGATGGCGGAAGGTGCCGTAGGCCTCCTGCGCCATGCGGGCGAGATCGGCTTCCGGGATGCTGGCGCCGACGAAGGGCTTGATCACCTCGACCGCGACTTCGGCATAGGGCTTGCCGGCAAAACCGGCGATCGTCTCGGCGCTGAGCGAGGGCCACGCCTCGGGCACATAAAGGCCGCCGTCGCGGGCAAGCCCGGCCAGCATGACCTCGACAAAATCGAGTGCGGGGGCCTCGCCCCGGGTTGAGATATAACGCATTGATTTAGCTATAGTTTTTTCTTCCGTCCGGCCGTTAAATGCAAGGCACAGTAGCCGTGCCGCGCGCCTTGTAAAGAAATCCCAGCCTCTACACCTTGCCGGGTCCGACGGTGCTAGAGCGCTCACGCGCCGCGTAACTCTCGCCGAGCAGCAGCGCCTGCACGGCGACCATCGGCAGCGCCAACAGGATGACCGCTTCGAGCGGGAACGCAGCGGCGCAGACCGCCGCCGCCACCAGGCAGGCGCAGACGCCGCCGGCATCCCAGCCGCCTTCGGCTGCGAAGTGAAAACGGAAGGTGCAGGGCGCGACCTTGCCGGCGTTGTAGACTGCGGTCATCCAGTAAGGAACGTAGAGGCCGCTGAACAAAGTGGTGACGATGGCGACGCCGACCACCGCAACCGGATGGCCGTTGCAGATTGCTTTGAGAATGAAGCCCAGCGCCAGGATGCCGGCATTGAGCCAGACGCTGCGCCGGGCATGGCCCATATCCATGAACCGGCCCAAAACCATGCCGCCGAGCGAGCCGACCAGCGCCGCCGCCGAGAGCACGCCGCCGTAATTGTCGAAGCGCGCATCAAGCGCCCGAAACATCACAATGCTCCACGCCATACCCGCGCCGCTCAACAGCCAGCCGTCGGTAAAAAACAGCAGGATGCCAAGTTTTGCCGCCGCGAAGGCGCCGCGCGGCGCCGGCATAGCGATCTTCGGCTCTTCGACCACCAGCAGCGGAACGATGGCGGCCAGTTGGATTACGAAGGCGGCGGCGAAGGCAAACCAAGGGCTGGCGTTTGTGAGCATGATGCCGCCGGCGGCGGGGCCAATGACGCTCGCGATCGCGCTGAACGTCTGGCTGGCGCCGAGCTGCTTGCCGCGATGATCGATGTCGCCGAGCGAACCGAAATAGGCGTGATAACAGGTCCAATAGAAAACCTGGCCGACCGATGCGACGACGCAGAACAGCAGCAGCGCGCGATCGACGCCGTGCACGAGCGCGATGGCGGGAAATTGGAAAGCCGACAGGAAAGTCCCGAAGATCAGCGTGCGCCGCATGCCGACCGCCGCTACGGCCGCCAAGATCAGCGGACGAAGCGCAAAGCGAAAGGCCAGGATGGCGGCCATGACGAGGAAGATCTGCGCCGGCGTCAGCCCCGCCCGCAGCAGAAACACCATGAAGAAAATACCGCCGAGACTCCATGCAAGCGAAACCAAAGCGGCATGGAGCGCGAGGCGGTTGATGGCGCGATTGGCGAAGAACGGCATCTGGTCGCGAGACGCTCTGTGAGGACGGCCGGCGCCATTTCATTCGCATGCTTCTGGTTAACGAACCAGCAGGCCGTGCGTGCCAGGCGCGGTCATGCCCGTCGGCCGGCGCGCGCGCCGCTTATACCCGATGGCGTGGCAATTCATACGCAGAAACAGCGGCTTGGCCGGCGTGAAGAAATCGCCGCGCAACCTGCGCGGCTTTCTCCTCCCTCGCGTGAATTGATCCAGGTCAATATCGCCGGCCGGCATTCATAGAACAGTTCCGGCCGAGACAAATCCCGGCGCGACCATTCATTTTGCCCGTCCGCAACCGCCGGAAACGCGATCAATTGCAACGAAAAATTGGGGTGGAAAATGAGAAGCTGGCTCTGTCGTCTGGCTGCCGTCGCAGCCGTGATGTTGTTCGCCAACGCGGCGGACGCGCAACAATTCACCATGAAATTGTCGTCGCCGACGGTCAACGATGCGCCGCATGAATGGATGAAGCAGTTCAAGGCGGGCGTCGAGAAACGCTCGAACGGCCGCATCAAGGTGGAAATCTATCCGGCGAGTCAGCTCGGACAAATCCCCGCCACCGTCGACGGTGTCGCCCTCGGCACCATCGAGTTCGCTATTCCCGCCGTCGGCTTCCTCATCGGGCTCGAGCCGCGCTTCCAGGTGTTCGATGCCGCCGGCCTGTTCACCGACGTCGGACAGAGCCAGAAGGTGCTGGCCGATCCCGCCGTGCGGGCGCGGCTGGCGACTTTCGGCGAAACCAGGGGCATCGAACTGCTGGTGGTGGGCAATAACGGCCCGCTGATGGTCGCCTCGCACAAGCCGATCCGCACCGCCGCGGACTTCAAGGGCCAGAAGATCCGCGTCCCCGGCGCGGCGCCTTTGCACATCCAACCGTTCAAGAAGCTCGGCGCCTCGCCATTATCGATCCCGCTCGGCGAAGTCCTGCCGGCGCTGCAGAACAAGACGATCGACGGCTCGATCTCCTCGTTCAACGTGCTCACCGGGTTCAAATATTACGACGTGACCAAGACCGCGACCTATCTGCCGGAATCCTTTCTGTTCGTCGCCGGCGTCGTCAACCGCAACTTCATGAAGCAGATCGGGCCGGAGCTCGCCACCATCGTACGCGAAGAAGCCCGCAAGGCCGAGGTAGTGTTCTCCACGGTCGGCGTCGAGGATGTCGAGAAGACGCGGCAAATCTGGGTCAAGAACGGCGGCGAAGCGATCACTCTGCCGCCCGCCGAGGCCGCCACCTACCTGAAGGACGTAACCTCGGTGATCCCGGCGGTGATGGCGACCAATCCGCAGATGAAGGCGGATTATGAGACCATGATGGCGACCGCGAAGAAGTATCACTGAGATTTGCGGCATCGCGGTCCGCGTATTGCGCCGTCATTCCCGAGGAATGGCGGCGCAAGCCGTTTGGGAGCGGCTTATTTAACCCCGAGCAGCAGATGCATGCCGCCGAGCGAGATCGCCGGAATGTAAGTGATCAAGCCGAGTGCGATCAGGTAGATCACCAGGAAAGGAATGATGCCGCGATAGATCGAGCGCAATTCGAGCCCGAGCACCGATTGGGCGACGAAGATGTTCATCCCGAACGGCGGATGGAACAGCCCGATCGCCAAATTCACCGTCACCACGATGCCGAAATGCACGGTGTTGATGCCGAACGCCTTGACCAGCGGCACCAGAAGCGGCGTCAGCAGCAGGATCGCCGATAGGGGATCGAGGAAGCAGCCGACCACCAGCAGGATGACGTTGATGGTCAAAAGGAACATCCAGGCGGAAATGTTGAGCGCTTGCAGCCAGGCGACGATCATCGCCGGAATCTGATTGACGGTCAGCAGCCAGGAGAAAACTCCGGCGCAGGCGACGATAATCAGAATTTGCGCGGTAAACGTCACCGTGACTGCGGCGGCATCGACGATATCGCGCCAGCCGAGTTCGCGAAAAACAAAGCGGGTGACGAAGGCGGCATAGACGCAGGCGACCGCCGCCGCTTCGGTCGGCGAGAACACGCCGCCATAGATGCCGCCAAGAATGATGAACGGCATGCCGAGCGCCCAGACGCCGCGCGTGGTGGCATGCAGGAAATGATCGAGCCTGAATGTGCCGCCCGCGCCGATGCCGTGGCGGCGGGCAAACCAGATGACGTAGGCCGCGAGCATGCACGTCAGCATCAGCCCCGGCACCACGCCCGCCGCATAAAGCCGCGGCACCGATTCCTCCGCCGTCGCGCCATAGACGATCATCGGAATGCTGGGCGGGATGATGATGTCGATGGCGCCGACCGCGGTGACCAGGCCAGCGGAGAAATTTTCCGGATAGCCAGCGCGCCGCATCGCCGGATACATGATGCGGCCGATGGTTGCGACGCAGGCCGCGCTGACGCCCGAGATGGCGCCGAAGATCGCCGAGGTGCCGACCGTGGTGACGGCCAGGCTGCCGCGCACCGAGCCGACGCCGGCCTGCACGAAGTCGACCAGGCGCTGGGCGACGCTGCCGCGCCCCATCAGTTCTCCGGCGTAGACGAAGAACGGAATCGCCAGCAGCGCGAAAGCGTTGATCGATCCGAACATGTTCTGATGCAGCGCCGCGAGCGGCATGTGCATGAAGAACACGAGCGCGACACTGACCGACGCCAGCAGCACGATGAAGATCGGAAATCCCAGAAGCAGCAGAACGACCGGCACGACCCCGAGCGCGAATGACATGGCTCAGGCCCCCGTGCCGGAGGAGCCGCCGTCCGGCGCGCGCCCGGTCACTATCTCGACCAGGCGCAGGCCGGCGATAAGCGCCATCAGACCGAAGCCCGCCGCCACCACGCCATGCGGGATCCACATCGGCACCCGCGCCATGTCGCTGACGCGGCCGATGTCGAACATCTGCTTGGCGTAATAGGTCGAATTCCACAGCACGAAACCGGCGAGGGTAACGATCACCGCCAGTTCGACGATCCGCGTCAGCTTGCGGACCGGCGGCGGCAGCGCGTTCACAAGCACGTCCATGCGTAAATGGTGATTGCGCCAGGCGACCACGGCGGCGCCGAGAAAGGTCATGAACACCATGATGAATATTTGGATTTCGTCGGCGCTGAGGATGGTGTCGCCGAAAACGTAGCGGCCGACCACGTTGATGAAGTTGAGGGCGACGGCCGCAATGAAGGCATAAGCGAGCGCGCGTTCGAGCCAAGCCATCAGACGTTCCAGAATGCGCGTCACCACGGTGGAATTGCCCCGCTCGCTGGCGCCGGCGCTCAGCGAAGGCGCGGCCCACCGTTCATAACGCGATCCCGGGACGGATTGATTTGACGCATGTCAAGCGGCCGGGCCGGCCATCGTCGCGCCGGCCTTCCGGTCGTTACGCCTGCCGCCGCAGGCGGCCCGCGAGCCAGACCCCATAGACGCCGGCCAAGCCGAGCGCGAGGCCGAACCAGGTGATGGCGTATTGCAGGTGGTTGTCCGGCAGGCTGACGACGAGCTTGCCCGGCTTGGGCCAACCGCCGGGCGGTACCGGCGCCTCCTGCTCGATATAGAACGGCGCGGCGGTATCCCATTTCTTCGCCGCGGCCATCCCCGCCGGGTCGCGCAGGTACCAGACATTGGTCTTCGGATCGTCGGCCGGCGTGAACATGCCGCGAGTCTCGGGCCAGCGCATGACGCCGACGACGTCGATCGCGCCATGCGGCTCGCCTTGCGGGCGGCTGGCCGGGTCCTTGCGGTCGGCCGGCACGAAGCCGCGGTCGACCAGCACGATGCTGCCGCCGGCAAGCCGCGCCGGGGCGAACACCCAATAGCCCGGCCCCTGCACGTCGGGGCGGAAGGAGGAGCCGGCGGTATAGACCAGCGCCTCCTGGCCGGCGAGGAATTCGGCGGGGAAGCTCACGCGGCGGTACTCGTCCGCCGCCTCCTTGAGTTGCGGCCAGTTCGCCGGCGGCGGCAGCGCCTCGGGCGCGCGCGCCAGCCGCGTGTCCAGCGTCGCGATCAGATTTTCTTTCCAGACTTTGCGCTCGAGCTGCCAGATGCCGAGGCCGCTCAGGATGGCGATGCCGGCAACGGCGAAAACCGTCGCTCCGATCACGCCGCTGCGGCGCGGTTCGCGCGCCACGCTCACTCGCCGTCTCGTTTGATGAGGCGGCCTTCCTGCGCGCGGTGATGGTATTGCAGCGCGATCATCAGGCCCTTGATCGGCCGCAACGGCGCCAGCGTCACCAGCAGGATCAGCGGCACCCAGAGCACCGCATGCACCCAGTACGGCGGCTGATAGACCACCTCGGTGATCAACGCGGCGAAGACGACGAGCGCGCCGCCGAGCAGAATCACGAACACCGCCGGGCCATCGCCGGCATCGGCGAAGCCGTAATCGAGGGCGCAGTGGTCGCAGCGCGGCCGCAGCGTCAGGAAGCCTTGGAACAGCTTCCCCTCGCCGCAGCGCGGACAGCGCCCGCGCAGGCCCCGGGCGATCGGCAGCTGTTGCTCAGGCATGGTTTGCGTTCTTTCCGTGAAAGCAAAAGGGCGGCGCAAGTACGCCGCCCTCTCGTAATGCCATCGTTAGACGGTCACTCGGGATGCGGCACGCCGGCGCCCCATACATATATGCAAGCGAACAGGAACAGCCACACCACATCGACGAAATGCCAGTACCAGGCGGCAAACTCGAAGCCGAGATGCTGGGTGGGCGTGAAGTGTCCGTTGACGGCGCGGAACAGGCAGACGATCAGGAAGATCGAGCCGATGATCACATGCGCGCCGTGGAAGCCGGTCGCCATAAAGAACGTCGCGCCGTAGATATTGCCGCTGTAGTGGAACGCCGCGTGCGCGTATTCGTAGCCCTGCACGCAGGTAAAGGTGACGCCGAGCAGGATGGTCAGCGCCAGGCCCCACTTCAGCCCCTGCCGGTCGTTCTCCAAAAGCGCGTGATGCGCCCAGGTCACCGTCGTGCCCGAGGTGAGCAGGATCAGCGTGTTCAACAGCGGCAGATGCCAGGGGCTGAAGGTCTCGATGCCTTGCGGCGGCCAGACGCCGTGGGTGATCGCCAGACGCCCGTAATCATGCACGTCGCCGGGAAACAGCGCCGTGTTGAAATAGGCCCAGAACCAGGCGACGAAGAACATCACCTCGGAGGCGATGAACAGGATCATGCCGTAGCGATGCGAGATCTGCACCACACGGGTGTGGAAGCCTTCGTACTGGGCCTCGCGGATCACGTCGCGCCACCAGCCGATGAAGGTGTAGAGGATGCCGGCGGTGCCGAGCCCGAACACCAGCGGCGCCGCCGCGAACATGTGGTGCATCCAAGCGATCGCGCCGAACGCCGCGACGAAAGCGGAGGCGGCGCCGACGGCCGGCCATGGGCTCGGATCGACCAGGTGATAGTCGTGATGATTGGTATGGGCCTGGGCCATCGTCGTCTCCGTTGAGCGGGCGCCGTGGACGCCCCCTTATCCCCGTTAGAGCTTACTCGATTTCACGTCCGGCGCCTCGGCCACCGGCCGCTCGGCGTCGGGCAGCCGGTAGAAGGTGTAGGACAGCGTAATGGTGTTGAGCGGGTCCTGGTCGCGGTCGTTGACGATCTTGGGATCGACGTAGAACACCACCGTCATCTCGCGCGTCTCGCCCGGCTTCAGGGTCTGCTCGGTGAAGCAGAAGCAGTTGATCTTGTCGAAATAGGCGCCGACCGTGGTCGGCGTCACGTTGTACGAGGCCTGCGCGGTGATGGTGCGCGCCGCTTCGTTGATGACCTTGTAGTGGACGGTCGCCACTTCGCCGATGTGCAGCCGGATCGAGTTCTGCTCCGGCTCGAATCTCCACGGCAGGCCGGGCGCGACATTGGAGTCGAAGCGAATGGTGAGTTCGCGGGCGAGCTCATGCTTCGGCGCGATACGGGCGACCTGCGTGGTTCCGGCAAATCCGGTGACCTGGCAGAAAATCTTGTAGAGCGGGATCGCGGCAAACGAGGCGCCCACCATGCCGGCGACCAGAACGCCGCAGGCGGCGGCGATCAGCGCGTCGCGCCGCAACCGCCTTTTGCCGGGAGTGGGCGTCGGTTCGTTCATAGCGGGCGCACCAGAACGATCGGGCCCTTCACCAGGGTCACCACGTAGAACAGGATCACCAGCGCGGCCAGCGACAGCGCAATGGCGATCGAGCGCGAACGCCGGGCACGCTGTTGCGCCTCGGTGAGCACGACGCCCTCGTCTTTCGGTTCCGTGTTCATCGCCATGCCAATCGTCACGCCGCCAACCGGGCGATCAGCCCGCCCCATCCCCGCTCGACCAGCAGGACCGCGAACAGCAGGAAAAGATAGAGGATCGAGAAGGCGAAAAGATGCTTGCTGGCGCGTTCGGCCGGGCGGCGCTCGCGGAACACCTGCCAGGCCAGCGTCAGCATGACCGCGCCGGTCAAGGCCGCCGTCAGCCCGTAAAGCAGACCGGCATAGCCGAGCGCCCAAGGCGCGATGCCGAGCGGCACCAGGACGAGCGTGTGGGCCAGGATCTGCCACCGCGTCGAGGCGTCGCCGGCCACCACCGGCAGCATCGGAACGCCGGCACGGGCGTAATCCCCGGTACGGGTGAGCGCCAGCGCCCAGAAATGCGGCGGCGTCCAGAAGAAGATGATCATGAACAGCAGCACCGGCTCGAGCGACAGCGAACCGGTCGCCGCCGCCCAGCCGATCATCGGCGGGAAGGCGCCGGCGGCGCCGCCGATCACGATGTTCTGCGGCGTCGAGCGCTTGAGCCAGACCGTGTAGATCACGACGTAGAAGAAGATGGTGAAGGCGAGCAGCGCGGAAGCCAGCACATTCACCAGCAGGCCGAGCACCACGATCGCGAAACCGGAAAGCGTCAGGCCGAAAGCCAGCGCCTCGCCCGGCTGCACGCGGCCCATCGGCACCGGGCGGCGCTGCGTGCGCGTCATGATCGCGTCGATGTCGGCGTCGTACCACATGTTGAGCGCACCGGCCGCGCCGGCGCCGACCGCGATGCAAAGCAGCGCGGTGAAGCCGATCAGCGGATGCAATGTGCCCGGCGCGACCGCCATGCCCACCAGCGCGGTGAAGATCACCAGCGACATCACGCGCGGCTTCATCAGCGCGATATAGTCGCCGACGCTTGCGAGGCTCGGCTCGGCAAGCTTCGACTCGACCGGACGAAGTCCGGCCGCGGCAGCCATCGGACCGCGGAAGTCTGCGCCTTCGCTGACAAGCGACATGGGTTAAGCCGGGTTCCTACTTGATCCGCGGCAGCGTTTCGAACTGATGGAACGGCGGCGGCGAGGACAACGTCCACTCCAGCGTCGTGGCACCCACGCCCCACGGATTGTTGCCGGCGGGGCGCTTCTTCATGAAGGCTTCCGCCATGCCGAAGAAGAACACCAGCACGCCGAAGCCGGCGATGTAGGAGCCGAACGACGACACTTCGTTCCAGCCGTGGAAGGCTTCCGGATAATCGACGGTGCGGCGCGGCATCCCGGCGAGCCCGAGGAAGTGCTGCGGGAAGAAGATGATGTTGACGCCGATGAAGGTGATCCAGAAGTGCAGCTTGCCGATGGTCTCGTTGTACATATAGCCGCTGATCTTCGGGAACCAGTAGTACCAGCCCGCGAAGACGGCAAACACGGCACCGAGCGAGAGCACGTAATGGAAGTGCGCGATGACGTAATAGGTGTCGTGCAGCACGCGGTCGACGCCGGCGTTCGACAGCACCACGCCGGTCACGCCGCCGACCGTGAACAGGAAGATGAAGCCGATCGCCCACAGCATCGGCGTGCGGAACTCGATCGAGCCGCCCCACATGGTGGCGATCCACGAGAAGATCTTCACGCCGGTCGGCACCGCGATCACCATGGTGGCGGCGATGAAATAGGCCTGCGCACCGGTCGACAGACCGACCGTGTACATGTGATGCGCCCACACCACGAAGCCGATGCCGCCGATGGCGACCATCGCATAGGCCATGCCGAGATAGCCGAACACCGGCTTCTTCGAGAAAGTGGCGACGATCTGGCTGATCATGCCGAAGCCCGGCAAAATCAGGATGTAGACTTCCGGATGGCCGAAGAACCAGAACAGATGCTGGAACAGAAGCGGATCGCCGCCGCCTTCGGGATTGAAGAAGGTGGTGCCGAAATTACGGTCGGTGAGCAGCATGGTGATGGCGCCGGCGAGAACCGGCAGCGACAGCAGCAACAGGAACACCGTCACCAGGATCGACCATACGAACAACGGCATCTTGTGCAGCGTCATGCCGGGCGCGCGCATGTTGAAGATGGTGGTGATGAAGTTGATGGCGCCGAGGATCGACGAGGCGCCGGCGAGATGGATCGACAGGATGACGAAGTCCATCGCCGGGCCGGGATGGCCGGTGGTCGATAGCGGCGCGTAGATCGTCCAGCCGGTTCCGGCGCCGAGCGCGCCCGGTTCGCCTTCGACGAACATGGAGGCGAGCAGCAGCGCGAACGAGGCCGGCAGCAGCCAGAACGAAATGTTGTTCATGCGCGGGAACGCCATGTCCGGCGCCCCGATCATCAGCGGCACGAACCAGTTGCCGAAGCCGCCGATCATCGCCGGCATCACCATGAAGAAGATCATGATCAGGCCGTGCGCGGTGGCGAACACGTTGTATTCGTGCGGCGAGGGGAAGAACTGCAGGCCGGGATTTTGCAGTTCGAGCCGGATGGCGATCGACAACGCGCCGCCGATCACGCCGGCGATCAGCGCGAAGGTCAGGTACATCGTTCCGATGTCCTTGTGGTTCGTCGAATAGACGAACCGGCGCCATCCGGTCGGATGCGGGTGCGCGTCGTGCGTGTCGTGTGCAGCTGCGTTGCTGGCCATCGCTGTTATCCTTCAACCCTTGCCGTTGTCGCCCGTATTATATTCGTATTTTTATATACGTCACTTCACCTTGTCGGCCGCGGCAACCGCATTCGGCGGAGCGACATTGTCGTCGGCGTATTTCTTCTTCGCCTGCGCGAGCCAGGCGGTGTATTCCTTCTCGCTCACCACATGCACGGCGATCGGCATGAAGGCATGGTCGCGGCCGCAAAGCTGCGAGCACTGGCCGTAATACATGCCTTCGCGTTCCGCCTTGAACCAGGTCTCGTTGAGGCGGCCCGGGATGGCGTCGATCTTGATGCCGAACGACGGCACCGAGAACGAATGGATGACGTCGGCGCCGGTGACCAGCACGCGCACCACCTTGTTGACCGGCACCACCATTTCGTTGTCGACGGACAATAGACGCAGCTGGCCGGCTTTAAGATCCTTGTCCTGGACCATCAGCGAATCGAACTCGAACTTGGAATCCGGATAGCTGTAGCTCCAGAACCACTGTTTGCCGGTCGCCTTCACGGTCACATCGGCGGCCGGTATTTTCAGCTGATAAAACAGCAGGCGGAACGACGGCACCGCGACCATCACCAGGATGAGCACCGGCACCACCGTCCAGATGATCTCGATGAAGGTGTTGTGCGTGGTGCGCGAGGGCACCGGGTTGGCGCGGGCGTTGAACCGCACGGCGATGATCGCCAGCAGGATCAGCACGAACAAAGCGATCGCCGCGATCAGCCAGAGCAGGAAGTTATGGAACCAGACGATGTCGTCCATAACCGGCGACGCCGACTGCTGCAGGCCGAGTTCCCATGGCGAGGGCTGGCCGAGACCGGCCCATGCGACACCGCCGGCGGCGATAAAGGCCACGCCCGTGACCACAAAGGCGATCAACCGCTTGAGCACCAGCATTGTACTTAGCTCTCCCTCGACGAGAAATCCGGCCTTGACTAGGCCCCTTTTTGCCGCCCACCGCAGGCAAGATGTCGGCTCGGCCCCGCTGAGCACAGCGTTTTGCCACGGGCGCGGCAGTTTTTGCGGTGCGGCGGGACGGGGGGGTATCCCGATCTCTCAAACCATAATTCCGGCTCTGCCGCAATGCGCCTTATCGCCAGATTCTCGCCACAAGCGCCTTGCCCCCAAGTGAGTGCGGACGCCGCATTTACGCCACGACGAGGCGGCTTGGTTGACCCGTTTCGGACGTCATCGCCCAGCGGCCGCTTGCTTGACAGGGTTGGCCGGGCATGACCCAAGGGAAATGAATAAAATGCTGACCGGGCAACGATTCGCCCGCGCTCAGGATAGCCGGCCGGCACGCGCCAAGGGATTGAACGATGGGCATTTTCGGGCATGACAGGCACGCGCTGAGGGGCCGGGCATGGCTTGTACCGCTGGCGCTTGTCCTGGCTCTGGCGGCCATCCCCACCGAGCAGGCCGCTGCCCAGGGCGCGGTCAAGTCGGTGCACAGAGACTGGCAGATCCGCTGCGACACGCCGCCCGGCGCCAAAAGCGAACAATGCGCCCTGATCCAGAGCGTGACCTCCGAAGACCGCGCCAATGTCGGTCTGACGGTGATCGTGCTCAAGACCGCCGACCTTAAAAGCCGGCTGATGCGGGTGGTGGCGCCGCTCGGCGTGCTGCTGCCGTCCGGACTGGGCTTGAAGATCGACAATGCCGATATCGGGCGGGCCGGCTTTGTGCGTTGCCTGCCCAATGGCTGCATCGCCGAAGTAGTGATGGACGACGCGCTCATCGCCAAGCTGCGCACCGGCAAGACCGCGACCTTCATCATCTTCCAGACGCCGGAGGAAGGCATCGGCTTTCCGATGAGCCTTGCCGGCTTTGGCGAGGGATACGATAAGCTGCCGTAACGCACAGCGATTCGGCCTCCGCCACCAATGCTCCTCGTCAAAACTTATCTCGACAAAAGCCCGATCCACGGGATCGGCGTCTTTGCCGCCGAAACGATCCGCAAGGACACCAAAATCTGGCGCTTCGCCATCGGCTTCGACCGCTACTATTCGCGCAAGCAATTGGCCAAGCTGCCGAAGGCCGCCAAGGAATTCATAAAATTTCACGGCTATAAATGGGGCAGCGAAGTCCTGCTATCGATGGACAACGACTCCTACATGAACCATTCGGACAGCGCGAACACCTATTACCGTGGCGGCTATGTCATTGCCCGCTGCAACATCCGCAAAGGCACCGAGATCACCAACGACTACCGGGCCTTCGACGCGGCGTACTGCGCCGCATTCTTAAAAAGAAATAGACGCCGCCTGCCCACGCCGTTGGGCAACAACACGAATTCCGCCAGTACGGCCACTCGCCATCGTCACGCGATCTGTGGATACTGCCACGCCCGCACAATGCAGGCGCCGGGGAGGTATCGAAGTGCGTTTGGGATTTGTCGGTTTGGGGGCGATGGGCCAGCTCATTGTGCCGCGCCTGATGGCCGCCGGACATTCCGTCACCGGCTGGAACCGCTCGCGCGACAAGGCCGAGCCGCTCATCAAAGCCGGCATGGCCTGGGCCGAGACCCCACGCGAAGTGGCCGAGCAATCCGAGCTGGTGTTCTCCATCGTCACCGATGCCAAGGCGGTGAAGGCGGTGGCGCTCGGGCCGGACGGCATCGTCGCCGGTCTCGCCAAAGGCAACATCTTCATCGACATGAGCACGATCGAGCCGGACGAGAGCCGCAGCCTCGCCGCCGAATTCGCCAAGGCGGGATCGATCATGCTCGACGGCCCGCTGTCGGGCTCGCCCGTCACCGTCGTGCAGGGCAATGCCTCGATCATGATCGGCGGCGACGCGGCCGCTTTCGAGCGGGTGAAGCCGGTGTTGCTGGCGATCGGGCCGAAGGTCACCCGCATCGGCGGCAACGGCCTTGCCTGCCAGATGAAGATCGCGGTCAACCTGCTGCTGATGGTCGAGGTGATCGCCTTCGGCGAAGCCGTCGCGCTCGCCGAGAAGGGCGGCGTCGCCCGCGACGTGGCGCTCGATGCGATGCTCAAGAGCGTCGCCGCCTCGCCGGTGCTCGGCTATCGCGGGCCGTTCATTCTCGACGGCAAAATGCCGGCAGTGCCGCTCGCCGACGTCACCCTGCAGCAGAAGGACATGCTGCTGGCGCTCAATCTCGGCCGCACGCTCGGCTCGCCGGTGCCGCTCGCCGCCGCCGCCAACGAAATGATGAATGCCTGCCGCGGGCTCGGCATCGACGGCAACGATTTCGTCGTAGCGCATCAAGTCTATCGGCGTTTAGGAGGACAGTCATGACATCGTCGGCGGAAAAATTCGGACGCGCCTTGGGCAAAGCCATGAAAGGCGCGGCGACGGCCTGGAAGGAAGGCCAGCCGGCACCCGTCATGTACCGCACCAATTTGCGCGACGTGCCGAAAGTCGAGGGCCTCAAACGCGACGATGGCTGGGTCGACATGCAGGTGCAGTTCTTGATCGACAAGAAAACCGCCGATGCCGACAACGTCGTCGGCTGGACCGTGCTCAAGCCGGGCGCGCGGCACGAAAACCACCGCCATCATAACTGCGACGAGTTCTTCATCGTGCTCAAAGGCAAGGGCATGATCTACACCAACTCCGGCGACAAGCCGTCGAGCGAAGGCGACGTGGTCTATTCGCCGCGCGGCTGCTGGCACGGCTTCAACAACACCTCCGATGAGGATGTGGTGCTGGTCTGGGGCTGGATGGGCGCCGGCTCGATCGAGGATTCCGGCTACGAAGTGCATCCGGAGAAGTCACAAGAAATGACGCGTCATGGGCGCGTGTGGCGCGGGAGGAAATAACGATAATGCCGATGTTCGGCAAAGATGAGATCGAAGCGGCGGCCCGTCTCATCTACCAATCCATGCCGCCCACGCCGCAATATGTCTGGCCGCTGCTGTGCCGGCGAGCCGGCGCCACAGTCTGGGTCAAACACGAAAACCATACCGCAACCGGCGCATTCAAAATTCGCGGCGGCATTACCTACATCGACTGGCTGAAACGGAACAACCCCAAGGCCGGCGGCATCGTCACCGCGACGCGCGGCAATCACGGCCAGAGCCAGGCGCGCGCCGCGACGGCAGCCGGGCTGAAGGCCAAGATCCTCGTTCCGCATGGCAATTCCGTCGAGAAGAATGCAGCCATGCGCGCGTTCGGCGCCGAGGTCGTTGAATTCGGCCGCGACTTCGATGAAGCGCGCGTCGAAGCCATGCGCGTGGCCGAGGCGGAAAATCTGTTCATGGTGCCGCCCTTCCACCGTGAACTCGTTCGTGGCGTCGCGACTTATGCGCTCGAGCTGTTCAACGCAGCGCCGGCCCTCGACACCGTCTACGTGCCCATCGGCTGCGGCTCCGGAATCTGCGGCGTCATCACAATGCGGGATTTGCTCGGCCTCAAAACCAAGGTCGTGGGCGTCGTCTCGACCGAAGCCCAGGCCGCCAAGCTTTCGTTTGAAAGCGGACGCTTGATCGAGACCAACTCCGCCGACACCATCGCCGACGGCATGGCGGTGCGGGTTCCTGTTGCGGAGGCATTCGCGGTTTACGCGCAAGGCGCGGACCGCATCGTCGCGGTCAGCGATGACGAAGTCGCCGAGGCGATGCGCATCTACTACCGCGACACCCACAATCTGGCAGAAGGCGCCGGCGCGGCGCCGCTCGCGGCGCTGCTGAAGGAAAAGGACGCGATGCAGGGCAAGGAAGTCGGCGTCATCCTGACCGGCGGCAATGTGGACTTGCCCGTCTATGCCGCCATTCTTGCAGGCAAGACGAAATAAGAAGTAGGAAGTGACCGCGCCGTAACCGCCCTCCCCTTGAGAACCAAGCAAGAAAGAAAAGGCCCCGCATGAACTCCTGGGACGCACCCCTGATCGCCAAAGGCATGACCGCGCAGTTCGCGACAAGGCGCGCCCGCATCGCGGCGGGCGAAAAGCCGCTGGGCTGGAAAGTCGGCATGGGCGCGCCCGCCTCGATGCAGAAGCTCGGCCTGAAGGCGCCGCTGGTCGGCTATCTGATGCAGCGCGCGCTGCTCGCCCCCGGCAGCACGATCTCGCTGAAGGGCTATAGCAAGCCGGTGATGGAGCCGGAGATCGCCGTGCGCATGGCGCACGATCTCGGCCCGGGCGCAACGGCCGCCGCCGCTGCAGCAGCGATCCAGGAAATCGCACCGGCGATCGAAATCGCCGATCTCGATCCGGCGCCGACACCGGACAATCTCGACCGCGTGCTGGCCGACGATATTTTCCAGCGGTATGTCGTGCTTGGTGCCGCCACGCGCGCCGGCAGCGCCACCTCCGGCCTGACCTCGCGGCTGATCCGGCGCGGCGCGGAAGCCGCGCGCAGCACCGATCCGGAAGCGCTCACCGGCAAGCTCACCGACATCGTCGCGCATGTCGCCAATGTGGTGGCGGCATTCGGCGAAAAATTATCGGCCGGCGACTTCATCATCACCGGCTCGATCACGCCGCCGGTGTTCATCGAAGCGGACGAAACCGAGATTGCGCACGCGATCGATCCGATCGGCGCGGTCTCGGTGCGTTTTTCACGCGACTAGAGGCGCTGTCAGCGCACGTCCAGGATCAGCTTGCCTCGCAGATGGCGGCCTTCGCTGACCTTGTGCGCCTCGGCGGCGTCGGCGAGCTTGTAGTGGTGGATCGCCGGCACACTCACCGCGCCGGCGGCAAGCAACGCCAGCATGCGTTCGAGATGGGCGCGGTCGCGCTGCACGTCGGGCTTGAGTGTCGCGACATCGGTGCGGCTTGGCTGATATCCCTCCGGCGCCGGGGCGATCCACACCAGTTTGCCGCCCGGCTTGAGCACTTTGTAGCTGCCGTCGCGCACGCCGCCGCCGACGGTGTCGAACACCACGTCGCAGATCGGGCCGATAGCGGTGAAATCTTCCTTGTTGTAGTCGATGACACGGTCGGCGCCGAGGCCGCGCACATAGTCGAGGTTGCCGGCGCTGGCGGTCGAGATCACGGTGGCGCCGATATGCTTGGCGAGCTGCACGCCGAAGCCGGCGACGCCGCCGGCGCCGCCCTGGACCAGAATGGTCTGACCCGCCTTGAGGTGCGCGGTGTCTTCAATAGCGGTGAGCGCGGTGAGGCTGATGAGCCCGAGCGCCGCTGCCTCGGCATGACTGAGCGAAGCGGGCTTCTTGGCGACAAGCGCGGCCGGGATGGCGAGCTTTTCGGCATAGGTGCCTTCGATGCCCGGCGCGAGCACGCCGAACACGGCGTCGCCGATCTTGAGATCGGTAACCCCGGCGCCGACTTCGCTGACCACGCCCGAGAAGTCGCGGCCCATAATGTGCGGGAACCGGTCAAGCTGGTAGCGGCCTTTGCCCCGCCGCACCTTGGGGTCGGCGCCATTGACGCTGGCCGCGTAAATGTCGACCACCACCTCGCCCGGTCCGGCTTTCGGATCCGGCGCGTC
Organism: uncultured Alphaproteobacteria bacterium; assembly: GCA_963749625.1. Classification (GTDB taxonomy): domain Bacteria; phylum Pseudomonadota; class Alphaproteobacteria; order Rhizobiales; family Xanthobacteraceae; genus Pseudolabrys. Next base: position 137,510 of record CAVVNY010000015.1, read on the forward strand.
GCCAAATTTCATCATCTCGGGGCCGCCATGGCCCATCAGCAGCATTGCTTTCATCGTCTTCCTCCACCAAGCACACTGCATAGCAACCGGCACACGAGATATCCATGATTCCCTGGGTCCCTCCTCGATACGGCGCAAGTACCCGGCGGCGGCGAACTCCGCCTGATGCGGCGTGGCGCGGAATTCTCGATCCGGCTGGGGAGCGACGAATTGATGAATAGCCGCCTCAGCGCCACCGAGCAGGCGCTGGCGACCATCGCCTGCGAGAAAATCCGGACCGGCAAGCGGCCAAACGAGCAGCCCCGTATCCTGATCGGCGGATTGGGCATGGGCTTCACCTTGCGGGCCGCCCTGACCGTGCTGGGCAAGCAGGCCCGCATCGTTGTCGCCGAACTGGTGCCGGCGGTGGTGGCGTGGGGGCGCGGCCCGATGGCGAAATTGTCCGGCGACAGTCTGAGCGATCCGCGCGTGCGCATCCACGAAGGCGACGTCGGCGACCTGATCCGGTCCGGCCGATCGGATTACGACGCGATTTTGCTCGACGTCGACAATGGGCCGCAAGGGATGACCCGCAAAGCCAATGACCGGCTGTATGATCTCAAAGGATTGCGCGCCGCCCATGCGGCGCTGCGTCGTGGCGGCGTGCTGGCGGTATGGTCGTCGCGACCCGATCCGAAATTTACTCAACGGCTGCGCAAAACCGGATTTGACGTGACCGAGAATCCCGTGCGCGCCAAAGGCCCGCAAGGCGGCGCGCAGCATTTCATCTGGACCGCGACCAGGGCCGATTAGGCCCGCCCCATACCCTCGCCAAATCGCCCCGGAGGCCCTATCTGATGGGCTGAGGGCGCCACCGGAGACGACTTATGGACCCAGCCATTTCCTCTTTGATCGACCGCGCCGGCCTCGATAAGGCCAAAGTGCGGCAACTGATCGGCCGCGGCCTGGACGGCGCCGACGACGGCGAATTGTTCCTGGAATATCGCCAGGCCGAGGTGCTGGTGTTCGACAATGGCCGGCTCAAGCAGGCGACCTACGACACCGCGCAAGGCTTCGGCCTGCGGGCGGTGAAGGACGAGGCGGTCGGCTATGCGCACGCCTCCGACGTGTCGGAAGCGGCCCTTGCGCGCGCCGCCGAAGCGGTGCGCGCGGTGAAAGGCGGCCACAGCGGCCGTTACGCCGAGGCGCCCGGCCGCACCAACCGCAAGCTTTATGGCGACGAGAACCCGCTCGGCGAGCCGGCCTTCGACGCCAAGGTGAAACTCTTGGAATCGATCGACGCCTATGCCCGCGCCAAGGATCCGCGTGTGCGGCAGGTGACCGCTTCCGTCGCCGCCACCTGGCAGGTGGTGGAAATCCTGCGCGCCGACGGCGAGACCTATCGCGACATCCGTCCGCTGGTGCGGCTGAACGTTTCCGCGGTGGTCGGCGACGGCGACCGGCAGGAATCGGGCAGCTACGGCGTCGGCGGACGCGAGGGCTATCAGCGCTTCATCGAGACGCATGCCTGGCAACACGCGGTGGACGAAGCCGTGCGGCAGGCGCTGGTCAATCTCGACGCGGTGGCCGCTCCCGCCGGCGAAATGGACGTGGTGATGGGCTCCGGCTGGCCGGGCGTCATGCTGCACGAAGCGGTCGGCCACGGTCTCGAAGGCGATTTCAACCGCAAGAAGACGTCGGCCTTCGCCGGCCTGATGGGCCAGCAGGTTGCCGCCAAAGGCGTCACGGTGGTCGACGACGGCACCATGCAGCAGCGGCGCGGCTCGTTGTCGATCGACGACGAAGGCACGCCGACCAACCGCACGGTGCTGATCGAGGACGGCATTCTGGTCGGCTACATGCAGGACCGGCAGAACGCGCGCCTCATGGGCATGAAGCCGACCGGCAACGGCCGGCGCGAATCGCATGCTCATGTGCCGATGCCGCGCATGACCAACACCTACATGCTCGCCGGCCAAGCACGACCCGAAAGAAATCATCGCCTCGGTGAAGAACGGCCTCTACGCGGTCAGCTTCGGCGGCGGTCAGGTCGACATCACCTCGGGCAAATACGTGTTCCAGTGCACCGAGGCCTACAAGATCGAGAACGGCAAAGTCACGGCGCCGGTGAAAGGCGCCATGCTGATCGGCAACGGGCCGACCGACCTGCACCGCATCACCATGATCGGCAACGACTTCGCGCTCGATCCCGGCATCGGCACCTGCGGCAAGAACGGCCAGGGCGTGCCGGTCGGCGTCGGCCAGCCCAGCTTGCGCATGGACCGCATCACCGTCGGCGGCACGGCCTGACGCCTTAGAAACGCCATCGCGACTTGAGACGCACAGAAATGTCATCCACGACGCAACGTCCCGCGCGCAAGAGCAGCCTGCTGCGATCGGTCGCCGAACTGGCCGGCATCGTGCTCGCCGTATTCGTGGCGAAGGCCGCGATCGCCGAACCGTTCTATGTGCCGTCCGGCTCGATGGAGCCGACGCTTTTGATCGGCGACGAATTGCTGGCGACGAAATTTCCCTATGGCTATGGCACGGCGTCGCTGCCGGCCTTCCTGGTGCTGCCGGATACCGGGCATGTATTCGCGGCGCTGCCCAAGCGCGGCGACGTCGTGGTGTTCCGCTGGCCGGGCGACCGTTCGCAAATCTGGGTCAAGCGCGTCATCGGCCTGCCCGGCGACCGCATCGCGCTGCATGACGGCCAGGTGTGGATCAACGGCGAGGCCGCCGCCCTGCAGCCGGACGGCACCGGTCAGGCGGAAAACGAGGACGGCTCGCAGGCGCCGGCCGCGCGCTTGATCGAAACGCTGCCCGGCAACCGCAAGCACACCATCTTCAAGCTGACGCCGTTGCAGCCGCTCGACAACATGGCGGAGACGGTCGTGCCGCCGGATCGCCTGTTCGTCATGGGCGACAACCGCGACAATTCCGCCGACAGCCGCGTGCCGTTGCGCGAGGGCGGCGTCGGCCTGCTGCCGGTTGAAAATCTGGTCGGACGCGTCGACGGCATCGTCGGGTCGTGGGATCTCGGCATGAAAAACCGGCCGATGTGGACCTGGCCGCAAGGATTGCGGCTATCGCGGTTTTTCTCAGCGGTGCATTAACGCGGCGAGACTGAGCTAGCGTTCCACGCCCGAAATGCAGCACGGCTTGTGGCGCGGCCGCGTGATCTTGTCCTTCAGATAGCAGCGTGCGCGTGGCGCCGATATAGCCGGGCCGTACATAGGTCCAGGCGCGGCAGCGGTTGTCGGCGTCGCAGGCCGCTTTGCACGGTGCGCCCGCGGCATCCGGCGCAACCTCGATATTGCGATAGTCGCCGCCGTTGCGGTCGATCGAATATTCGATCGGGCCGCGCCGCGGCTCGATCACGCCGGCGCCGCGCACGCCCGACACGCAGCATTTGTCCTCGTTGCGCGGCGGCACCTTGTTCTTCAGCCAGCAGGTGGCGAGCGCAAAGGTCGTGCGCGGATAGGAGAAACTCCAGGCGCGGCAGCGCGCGTCGCGCTCGCAGCGGGAGGCGCATACCGCCGGATCGCCGCTGCGGATTTGGAAACTCGTGTAATCGCCGCCGCGGCGGTCGTAGCCGGACTGCGCCTGCGCCGGGCCGGCCACGGCAATGGCCCACATCGCGCCCAGGAAAATGACACTCAACCGCATGCGCGCCCGCTCGGCTTTGGAACCGCCATAACGCCTAGCCCCGGCGGCATGCTAGCGCACTTGCGGACGTCTTCGCGCAGAAAATTCTTCGCCGCAAAAGAATGCGCCCGCTGGAGGGGCCAGCGGGCGCTTAGATCCGGACGCGAGAGGGGATGATCGCTAGACCCGGATCGAGCGGCCGACGAGAGGGCTCGGCCGTTTGGTTTTTCAGATCATCTGGCGCGCCGGGCGGTCGGTGGGAGGACGGCGGAAGCCGTTCTCCACATCGATCTTTCGCGGCGTGCGTTTCATGCCGATGCGCCGCTCGATGGCCCGCTCGCGCAGCAGTGCGGTCGGGTCGTCCCAGAACGGCTCGGAGAAGGCGTCGCGCAGATCCGAGCGGGTGATGCCGATATCGGCCAGCATATGGCGGTCGAGGCCGGCGAGCAGGCTGGCTTCACGGCGGTGGCGGCGGGCGCGCGCAAGCTGTTTTAGCCAGTACGTCACCAAAGCGAGCAGCGACGCGAAGGCGCGCACCAAGGCGCCGCCGGCGATAGGCAAAACGGGGATATTCGCAGTCATTTTCAGTCTCCATTCCGGTCCTGGTAGAGACGCCAAAGTCGCCCCGGCTATGCGCCGGAACCACCCGAAAACCCCACCCGAAAACCCTGGAATTGCCGCCACCATGCTCTCAAAAGATTGATTAGTGAAACGAATGTTTTTAATCTGACCGATCAGAGTTGGTGATATAGTCCGGTTGGCCCAAAAGGCCCGCGCCCAGCAAGGACCACGTCCATGACCGCACTGATCGACGTCGACCAATTGCGCACCTTCATCGCCATCGCCGAGACCGGCAGCTTCACCAAGGCGGCCGAGGTGGTGAACAAGACGCAGTCCGCGGTCTCCATGCAGATGAAGCGGCTGGAGGAGCGCCTCGAGCGGCCGATCTTCGCGCGCGACGGCCGCGCCTCGAAACTCACCGAGGACGGCCAGCGGCTGCTCGATTACGCGCGCCGCATCGTCAAGCTCAACGTCGAGACGCTGGCCGCCTTCTCCGACGCCGAATTGTCCGGCCGCGTGCGGCTGGGCGTGCCCGACGATTATGCCGACCGCTATCTGCCCGAGATCATGGCGCGCTTCTCGCGCGTCTATCCCGGCGTCGAGCTCACCGTGATCTGCGAGCCGAGCGTCGATCTGCTCGACCGCATCGACGCCAACGAGATCGACATCGCCATCGTCACCAACTGCGAGAGCAAGCGCGCCTCGGAAACCTTCCGGCGCGAACGGTTGCTGTGGGTGACGTCGAACCGGCATCCGACCCATCTCGAAGAGCGGCTGCCGCTGGCGCTCGGCCGGCCGACTTGCTCGTGGCGTCGCATCGCCATCGAACGCATGGAAAAAGTCGGCCGCCCCTACCGCGTGCTCTATTCGAGTTCGAATGCCGGCGCGGTATCGGCTGCCGTGCTCGCCGGGCTCGCGGTGTCGGTGCTGCCGGAATCCGGCTTGCGCCCCGGCATGCGCGTGCTGACCGCAGGCGAAGGATTTCCGGAATTGCCGAGTTGCCGCATCGGCCTGGTGCGCAATGCGCATGATGGCTCCACGCTCGCCAATGCGCTGGCCGAGCACATCATCTCCTCGCTCGACAACCTGTCGGAAGCGCAGGCGGCGGAGTAAGCGGCCTTGTCCCGGACGCGGTGCAGCGCGTCAGCGATGCACCGCAGATCCGGGACCTTAGCAAACTCGGAATCCGTAAAGGCCCCGGTACTGCAGCGCATCACTTCGTGCTGCGCTGCGCCCGGGACAAGATTCGTCAGCAAATCTCCGCCGCTGTCGCGTTCAGCACACGCAGCAAATCGGCCGGTGCCAATTCCGCTTGCAACCCGCGCCGGCCGCCATTGACCACGATGTGCGGAAACGCCAGCGCCGACTGCTCGATGAAAACCCGCGCGCGTTTCTTCTGCCCGAACGGCGAGATGCCGCCGACGTGATAGCCGGTGATGCGCTCGGCCTCCGCGGCGCCGAGCATGGCGGCGCTTTTGGCGCCGGCGGCGGCGGCGAGCTTCTTCAGGTTCACCTCGCGGTCAGACGGCGCCAGCACGCACACCACCGCATCCCCTGCCCGCACCATCAGCGTCTTGAGCAGCCGCGCCGGCTCGATGCCGAGCGCTTGCGCCGCCTGCATGCCGATGCTTTCGGCATTCGGATCGTAGTCGTATTCGTAAAGCTTGAAGGCGACGCCTGCCTTTTCCAACGCCAGCGTCGCGGGAGTGGATTTGGCCATTGACCACCTATTCCGGCCTCATGGTGAGGAGCGTCGCGCAGCGACGCGTCTCGAACCATGTGGCCGCCCCATCCTTCGAGACGCGGCCCTGCGGGCCGCTCCTCAGGATGAGGCTGAATTAATACGCATATTCCTCGAAAATCGGTTCGACCGAGCCGTTCCACGGCCCCGTGGAATTTCTCCAGCAATTCTTCGGCCGGCGTGATGCCGCGCGCGATGCTCTCCTCGAGCGGCCGCAGATAGCGCGTCTCGTCGCGGCCGTTGCGGTCGAGAAATTTGCGCCGCGCCAGCCCGCGCGTGGCAAAGCGCAGCGTCTCCTGCGCCAGCGTCAGCACGTTGCGGCCGCGGATCTCGGCCTGGAAGCCGAGCTTGGGCACGTCGTCGCGCAATTTCTGCCGCTCGGCCGCACTCCAGCCCTTGACCATGTCCCAGCAGGCGTCGAGCGCGTCGTCGTCGTAGAGCAACCCGACCCAGAAAGCGGCGAGCGACGGCAACCGCCGCCACGGCCCGCCGTCCTCGCCGCGCATTTCCAGATAACGCTTGAGGCGCACCTCGGGGAAGATCGTGCTGAGATGATTGGCCCAGTCGGAAATGGTCGGCCGTTCGCCCGGCAGCGCATCAAGCTTGCCGGCGAAGAAGTCGCGGAACGACTTGCCGGCGACGTCGATATATTGGTCGCCGCGCTTGATGAAGTACATCGGCACGCCGAGCGCATAATCGACCCAGCGCTCAAAGCCCATGCCGTCTTCGAAGGCCCAGGGCAGCATGCCGGAGCGGTCGGCGTCGGTGTCGGTCCAGATCTGCGAGCGGAACGACAGGAAGCCGTTCGGCTTGCCTTCGGTGAACGGCGAATTGGCGAACAGCGCGGTCGCCACCGGCTGCAGCGCCAACGACACCCGCAGCTTTTTCACCATGTCGGTTTCGGAAGAGAAGTCGAGGTTCGCCTGCACGGTGCAGGTGCGGTACATCATGTCGAGGCCGAGATGGCCGACCTTCGGCATGTATTTCGTCATGATGCGGTAGCGGCCCTTCGGCATCACCGGAATGTCGGCGCGGCTCCAGTTCGGCGTCATGCCGAGGCCGAGAAAGCCGATGCCCAAAGGCTTCGCGACTTCGCGCACCTGCGCCAGATGCGCCATCAGCTCGGAGGCGGTCTGGTGCACGGTCGTCACCGGTGCGCCGGAGAGCTCGAACTGGCCGCCCGGCTCCAGCGAAATCGCGCCGCCATGGGTGACGTCGAACATGCCGATGATGTTGTCGCCCTCCATGATCGGGTCCCAGCCGAGGATGTCGTGCAGGCCTTCCAGCAAGGCGCGGATGCTGCGCGGGCCGGCATAGGGCACCGGCCGGTGCCCCTCCACGGTGAAGGCGAATTTCTCGTGCTCGGTGCCGACGCGGAATTGCGCCTTCGGCTTGCAGCCCGCTTCGAGCCAGGCGACGAGTTCGTCGCGCGTCTCGATGGGGGTCATGTCGATCTGGTCACGGGCCATGCAAGCTTCCGGCAATCTTATTGATTGCGCGTGAGCTTTTCCGAAAACCGGTTCCCACTTTTCGGGATCACGCGCGAAGGGCCGCGACCTTAAACATGGGAAGACGGAAAGGGCAATGCGAGATGGCGGGCAGCGCTAATGCGGCGTAGACGCAGCAGCACTTGATTTTGTGCCGCGTTCGTACCAGCCACGGCTGCGGTTGACGATGGCCACCACCGACAGCATGACCGGGACCTCGATCAGGACCCCGACCACGGTCGCCAAAGCGGCGCCGGAATTGAAGCCGAAAAGGCTGATGGCGGCGGCCACCGCCAGTTCGAAGAAGTTGCTGGCGCCGATCAGGGCGGAGGGTCCGGCGACGCAATGCTGCTCGCCCGCCATGCGGTTGAGCAGATAGGCGAGGCCCGCGTTGAAATAAACCTGGATCAGGATCGGCACGGCGAGCAGGCCAATGATCAGCGGCTGCGCCAGAATCTGCTCGCCCTGGAAGCCGAACAGCAGAACGAGTGTCGCCAATAGCGCGATGAGCGAAAGCGGTTGCAACCTGCCGAGGAGCCCGGCGAGCGCGGACGCACCGCCGCGCGCCAGCACGCTGCGGCGCAGGACCTGGGCGGCGAGCACCGGCACCACGATATAAAGCACGACCGAGAGCACCAGTGTGCCCCACGGCACCGTGATGGCCGATAGACCGAGCAGCAGCCCGACGATCGGCGCAAAGGCGAACACCATGATGGTGTCGTTGAGCGCCACTTGCGACAGCGTGAAGTGCGGCTCGCCCTTGGTCAGGTTGCTCCACACGAACACCATCGCCGTGCACGGCGCCGCCGCCAAAAGGATCAATCCCGCGATGTAGGAATTGATCTGGTCCGGCGGCAAATAAGGCCGGAACAGGTAGCCGATGAACAGCCAGCCGAGCGCGGCCATCGAAAACGGCTTCACCGCCCAGTTGATGAACAGCGTGACGCCGATGCCGCGCCAATGCTCGCGCACCTGGGCGAGCGCGGCGAAATCGATCTTGACCAGCATGGGCACGATCATCAGCCAGATCAGCACCGCCACCGGCAGATTGACCCGCGCGATCTCGGCGCTGCCGATGGCATGAAAGACGCCTGGCATGACATGGCCGAGCGCGATGCCGGCGACGATGCAGAGCGCGACCCACAGAGTCAGATAGCGTTCAAACGTCGACATGCTGGGCCTTTTCCGTCGCGCCTTCGCTGCCGCCGATGGCTTTGAGCCGCGTGGTCAGCACCATGCGGTCGAGCTTCTGGATCGGCAGCGCCAGGAACAATTCGATGCGCCGGTTGAGCATGCGGTAGGCGTCGCGGAACGCCAGCGCAATCTCGGCCTCACTGCCGGTCGCCGCGGCTGGATCGGGAATGCCCCAATGCGCGGTGATCGGCTGGCCCGGCCATAACGGACAGGCTTCGCCGGCGGCGTTGTCACAGACGGTGAAGACGAAGTCGAGATCGGGGCTGCCGGCCTGCGCGAACTCGGCCCAGGATTTCGAGCGCAGCGTCGAAACGTCATAGTTGAATTTGCGCAACAGATCGAGCGCCTGCGGGTTGACCGTGCCTTTGGGATGGCTGCCGGCGCTGAAGGCTTTGAACTGCCGCGCCCTTCGCGATTGAGGATCGCCTCGGCGATGATCGAACGCGCCGAATTGCCGGTGCACAGGAACAGGACATTGTAGACACGATCAGGCACTGACCTTCTCCTTACCCATAGGCGTGCAACACGACGCGGTGAAATCATTCACCACCGGCGCACAAATCTCCGGCCGGCCGCCGCAGCAGTCGCGCAGCATGAAATCGATCAAGCCGCGGAAGCCGTCGAGATTGGCGCGGTAATTCATCGAGCGGCCCTGCCGCGCCACCGCGATCAGCCCGCCGCGCATCAACGCGGCGAGATGCGTCGACATGGTGTTGTGCGGCACCTTGCAGAAGGCGGCGATTTCGCCCGCCGGCAATCCCTGCGGATGCGCGGCGACCAGTTTGCGGAAGGCCTTCAGCCGCGTCGGTTGCGCCAAAGCGGCAAAGGCGGCCTGCGATTTTTTAGCGTCCATATGTCGAGACATATCGACATAATACGACAGCCGGATGACGGGGGCAAGATTTTTTGGTTGTCATGGCCGGGCTTGTCCCGGCCATCCCGCTCAGGAAGGCTATGCGCCCCTAAGCGGGGTCACCGGGCCAAGCCCGGTGACGACAAGCCAACCGTTCTATTTTCGTTCTTCCCGAAAAGCCGCGCATGCTCTATTGATCTCGCCCATGCCGCAGTTTTCCCCCCATCAAGATGCCGCGCTCAACGCCGTCGCCAGTTGGCTCAAGGCCAAGCCGGGCGCCAATGGCACGCCGCAGGTGTTCCGCCTGTTCGGCTATGCCGGCACCGGCAAGACCACCCTCGCCCGTCATCTGGCCGAACAGGCCGACGGCGAGGTGAAGTTCGCCGCCTTCACCGGCAAGGCGGCCTCGGTCATGCGCGGCAAGGGCTGCAAAGGCGCCTCCACCATCCACTCGCTCATCTACCGGGCGCGCGAGAGCGGCGAGGAAATCCCCTCGTTCGATCTGTGGGACGAGGCGCCCGCTTCCAAGGCGGCGCTGATCGTCATCGACGAATGCTCGATGGTCGACGCCGAGCTCGGCCGCGATCTGTTGTCGTTCGGCGTGCCGCTCTTGGTGCTGGGCGATCCGGCGCAATTGCCGCCGATCCAGGGCGGCGGATTTTTCACCGAAGGCGAGCCCGACGTGATGCTCACCGAGGTGCACCGGCAGGCCGAGGGCAATCCGATCATCCGGCTGTCGATGGACATTCGCGCGGGAGAGTATCTCGAGCCCGGCCGCTACGGCGAAACGGAAGTGATCGCCAAGGCCGATCTCGATCCGCAGCGCGTGCTGGAAGCCGACCAAGTGCTGGTCGGGCGTAACGCCACGCGGCGCGCTTACAACATCCGCATGCGCGAACGCCGCGGCTTCGAGGACAAGCTGCCGTCGGCCGGCGACAAGCTGGTCTGCCTGCGCAACAACCGCAAGAAGGGCCTGTTCAACGGCGGGCTGTGGACGGTGAAGGAGCGCGGCGCGCGCAAAACCGGCATCATGACCATGCGGCTGATGCCCGACGACGACAGCGGCCTGCGCGGCGTCAAGGTGTCGGTGCGGCCGGAATGTTTTTCCGGCGGCATCGAGCAGATCGACTGGCAGCGCCGCAAGCCTTACGACGAATTCGATTACGGCTACGTGCTCACCGTGCACAAGGCGCAAGGCTCGCAATGGGACGACGTCGTGTTGTTCGACGAGAGCTTCGCGTTTCCCGACAGCCGCGAGCGCTGGCTCTATACCGGCGTGACGCGCGCGGCGAAGCGGCTCACGGTCGTGATGTAGACTTCGTCATTCCGGGACGCCGGCGCGAAGGCCGGATATTCCGCAGCGCCGGATATGATTCGGGTTCGCGCCTCGGGCCGCCGGAATGACATTAAGTCTTGCTTTTCCTCGGCGCGAAGCGGCCGTAGAAGCTCTCGCCCTTGTCCGCCATCTCGACCAGGAGTTTCGAGGGCGCGAAGCGATCGCCGTATTTCTTTTCCAGATTACGGCAGAGTTCGACGAATTTCTTCGTCCCCATCATGTCGATCCACGACAGCGTGCCGCCGGAGAACGGCGCGAAGCCAAAGCCGAGAATCGAGCCGACGTCCGCCTCGCGCACGTCGGTGAGCACCTTTTCCTCGAAGCAGCGCGCGGTTTCCAGCGCCTGAATGCCGAGCAGGCGCAGCTTCAATTCTTCGATGTCGATGGTGTCGGGATCGAGCTTCTTTCGCCTGCAATTCGGCGAGGCCCGGCCAGAGTTTCTTCGGCGCGCCCGCCGGATAATCGTAGAAGCCCTTGCCGTTCTTGCGGCCGAAACGCTGGCGCTTCTCGACCATTTCTTCGAGCAGCGCCTTCTGGCGCGGATCGATGGCTTTCGCGCCGAGATCGGCTTCTGTCGCTTTCAAAATCTTCCAGGCGAGATCGACCGCCACCTCGTCGTTGAGCGAGAGCGGGCCGACCGGCATGCCGGCCATGCGGCCGACATTCTCGATCATCGCCGCCGGCACGCCTTCCGCCAGCATCAGGTGGCCTTCGCGGATATAGGTGCCGACCACGCGCGAGGTGTAGAAGCCGCGCGAGTCGTTCACAACAATCGGCGTCTTGCGGATCGCGCGCACATAATCGAGCGCCGCGGCCAGCGCCTTGTCGCCGGTTTGCTTGCCGAGGATAAGCTCGACCAGCATCATGCGGTCGACCGGCGAGAAGAAGTGGATGCCGATGAAGCGCGGCGGATCCTTGAATTCGGTGGCAAGCGAGGTGATCGGCAAGGTCGAGGTGTTGGAGGCAAACACCGCGTTGGCGCCGATCACCGCCTGGATCTTGGCGATCACTTCGGATTTCACCTTGCGGTCTTCGAACACCGCCTCGATCACCAGATCGCAATCTTTCAGCGCGCCGTAGTCCGGCGTCGGCGTGATCAGCGACAGCAGTCCGTCGCGCTCGGCGCTTTTCATGCGGCCCTTGTTGACGCGGTCGCTGAGCGCCTTGTGCAAGGCCGCCTTGCCCTTGTCGGCGGTTTCCTGGTCGCGGTCGATCAGCACCACCTGCAGTCCGGCGGCCGCGCTCACCTGCGCGATGCCGGCGCCCATGAAGCCGGCGCCGACGACGCCGATCTTCTTGAGCGAAGCCGCCGGCACGCCGGCCGGCCGGCGCGCGCCCTTGTTGAGCTCCTGCATGGAGACGAACAGCGAGCGGATCATGTGGGCCGCTTCCGGCGAGCGCAGGATTTTGGCGAACCAGCGCGACTCCACGCGCAGCGCCGTGTCCATGTCCAGTTGCAGGCCTTCATAGACGACCTGCAGGATCGCGCGCGCGGCCGGATAATTGTCGTAGGTTTCGCGCCGGTAGATCGCATTGGCCGGCGGAAACACCATCATTCCGGCCTTGGAATAGACCGGCCCGCCCGGCAGCTTGAAGCCTTTCACGTCCCACGGCGCCACAGCTTTGCCGCCGGCCTTGATCCAATCTTTCGCGCTCTTCACCAGATCGGCGGCGGGAACGACCGCGTCGATCAGCTTCATGGCCTTGGCGCGGTCGAGCTTGAGCTGATCGCCCTTGAGTAGATATTGCAGCGCGTCGGCGGGCGCCAGCATGCGCGCGATGCGCTGGGTGCCGCCCGCGCCGGGGAACAGGCCGATCTTGATCTCGGGCAGGCCGAGCCGCGTCTTCGGATTGTCGGCGGCGATGCGCTGATGGCAGGCGAGCGCCAGTTCGAAGCCGCCGCCCATGGCGGTGCCGTTGAGCGCGCAGACCCACGGCTTGCCGCAGGTTTCGATGCGGCGATAGAGCTGCGACAGCTTGCGGCTTTCGTCGAAGACGTAACCGGCGGCGGCTTCCGCGCCCTTGGTCTTCACCAGGTCGGCGTAGATCGCGCCCATGCGCTCCAGCATGGTGAGGTCGGCGCCGCCGCAGAAGGCGTCCTTGCCGGAGGTGATAACGGCGCCCTTGATGGCAGCGTCGGTGGTCACTTTCTCGACGATCGCTTCGAGTTCGGCGATGCCGTCCATAGTAATGACGTTCATCGAACGGTCGGCCATGTCCCAGGTGACCAGCGCGATGCCGTCGGCATCGACGTCGAATTTGAAATTCGGCATGACCTTCAACTCCTATGGCGGATACGGCTTGCCGTTCCTGTGCAGATAGCGCCGGCCCTTTTCGTCGCGCTCCATCACCAGATCGACATCGGGATAATGCACGCGTTCGGATGTCGCGCGGGTGCCGACTTCGAAATAGACGGCGTCGCGGTCCGAGCGGTTGATCAGCTTGTGCGCGATGCCGCTGCCGGCCTTGAAGCCGGCGGCGTCGCCGGCTTTGAGCACGACCTCGCCGTCATTCTCGGCCAGCACCAGCTCGCCTTCCAGCATGTAGATGAATTCGTCTTCCTGCTCGTGCCAGTGCCGCAGCGCCGATGTTTGTCCCGGCTCGATGCGCGTGATGTTGACGCCGAACTGGGTCAGGCCGACGACGTCGCCCAGCGCCTGCTTGTGGCGGCCTTTGCACTCAGCCTGAAACTCGGCCGGATAAAACGTACCGCTCTTCACCGGCACTTTGGCGATGTCGACCTTGGGCATGACTCTCAGACGCGCTCTATGATCGTCGCCGTGCCCATGCCGATGCCGATGCAGAGCGTGACCAGTGCGGTCGACAGATCGCGCCGCTCCAATTCGTCGAGCACGGTGCCGAGGATCATCGCGCCGGTGGCCCCTAACGGATGACCCATGGCGATGGCGCCGCCGTTGACGTTCATCTTGTCGTGCGGAATGTCGAAGGCCTGCATGTAGCGCAGCACCACCGAAGCGAAGGCCTCGTTGAGTTCGAACAGATCGATGTCGCCGATCGCCATGCCGGCTTTCTTGAGCACCTTCTCGGTTACCGGGATCGGGCCGGTCAGCATGATCGCCGGCTCCGAGCCGATATTGGCGAAGGCTTTGATGCGCGCACGCGGCTTCAGGCCGGCGGCCTGGCCCGCTTCCTTGCTGCCGAGCAGCACCGCGCCGGCGCCGTCGACAATGCCGGAGGAATTGCCCGGCGTGTGCACGTGATTGATTGCTTCGACTTCCGGATAGCGCTGGATGGCGACGGCATCGAAGCCGCCCATCTCGCCCATCTGCACGAAGGACGGCTGCCAGCGCGGCCAGCGTCTGCATGGTGGTCGACGGCCGCATGTGCTCGTCCTTGGCCAGGATGGTGAGCCCGTTGCAGTCCTTCACGGCGATCACCGAATTCTTGAAGCGGCCCTCGTCCCAGGACTTGGCGGTGCGCTTCTGGCTTTCGACAGCGTAAGCGTCGACGTCGTCGCGCGAGAAGCCGTATTTGGTGGCGATCAAATCGGCGGAAATGCCCTGCGGCAGGAAATACGTTTTCACCGCGATCGCTGGATCGACCGGCCAGGCGCCGCCGGAGGCGCCGATGCCGACGCGGCTCATGGATTCGGCGCCGCCGCCGATGGTCATCTGGTGCTGGCCCGACATGATCTCGGCGGCGGCGAAATTCACCGCGTCGAGACCGGAGGCGCAGAAGCGGTTGATCTGGATGCCCGGCACGCCGTCACCGAAGCCCGCCACCAGCGCCGCGGCGCGCGCGATGTCGCCGCCCGCCTCGCCGACCGGATCGACGCAGCCCAAGACCACGTCGTCGATCATGCCCGGTTTGAGATTGTTGCGGTCCTTGACCGCGGCCAGCGTCTGGGCGGCGAGATTGAGCGCGGTCACCTCGTGCAAGGCCCCGTCGGCCTTGCCGCGTCCGCGCGGCGTGCGCACGGCGTCGTAGATAAATGCATCCGGCATGGTGTTCTCCAAACTTTCCGCTGTCGTCCCCGCGAAGGCGGGGACCCAGTAACCCCTGTCATTCCGTCTCGCTATGCCGGGGTTACTGGATCCCGGCTCGCGCTCGCTCCCGCTCGCTTGGCCGGGATGACAGCAACAATTCACAAACTCCGTGCGATCAGCAGCTTCATGATCTCGTTCGTTCCCGCATAGATGCGCAGCACCCGCGCGTCGCGGTACAGGCGCGAGATCGGGTATTCGTCCATATAGCCATAGCCGCCGAACAATTGAAGGCAGCGGTCGATCACTTCGGCTTGCGTGTCGGTGAGGCGGTATTTGGCCATCGAGGCGGTGACGGTGTCGAGCTTGCCCTCGACGTGCTGGCCGATGCAGTGATCGAGGAACACTTTGGCGATCGTCGTGTCGGTCTTGCAGGCGGCGAGTTCGAACTGGGTGTTCTGGAACTCGATGATCGCCTTGCCGAAGGCCTTGCGCTGCTTGACGTAATCGACGGTGAGTTCGAGCGCCCGCTCCATCATGGCGACCGCGTGCACGGCGACGATCAGGCGTTCCTGCGGCAGCTCCTGCATGAGCTGGTAGAAGCCCTGCCCTTCCTCGCTGCCGAGCAGGCTCTCGGCCGGCAGCTTGACGTCCTCGAAGAACAATTCCGAGGTGTCGGCGGAATCCATGCCGAGCTTCTTGAGCTTGCGGCCGCGGCGGAAGCCGGGCGCGTCGTCGGTCTCGACCACTAGCAGCGAGGTGCCCTTGGCGCCGGCCTTGGGATCGGTCTTGGCGACGACGATGATCAGGTTGGCGTGCTGGCCGTTGGTGATGAAGGTCTTGGAGCCGTTGAGCACATAGCCGTTGCCGGATTTCTCCGCCTTGGTGCGCACGCCTTGCAGGTCGGAGCCGGTGCCGGGCTCGGTCATGGCGATGGCGCCGACCAGTTCGCCGGTGGCGAGCTTGGGCAGCCAGCGCTTCTTCTGCTCCGCGGTGCCGTAATGCAAAATATAGGGCGCGACGATGCCGGAATGCAGCGGCGCGCCGAAAGTGTCGAAGCCGGCGAGCGACAATTCGCGATTGATCACCGCCTCGTGGGCGAAGGTCCCGCCCGACCCGCCATATTCCTCCGGCATCGAGGCGCACAGCAGACCCGCCTCGCCCGCCTTGTTCCAGACGTCACGTTCGTAAATGCCGGCCGTGTGCCAGCGTTCGATATGGGGGACGAATTCGTCGGCGATGAAGCGGCGCGCCTGCTCTTCGAGCAGGACGAGGTCCTCGGTCATCCAGGCCGGACGCGGCACATTGACGGCATTCATGGGGGATACTGGCCCGACTCGTTAGCGGGCGCTCACCATACCCCCGACGCCAGTCGGGCGCGAGCGGCAGATACCACCGTTTAGCCGGCGCCCAGCGCCACGGCCACGTGGAAGGTGATGAAGGAGGCGATGTAGGCCAGCGCCAGCATGTAGCCGAAAGTGATGGCCATCCAGCGCCAGCTGCCGGTCTCGCGCTTGATCACGGCCAGCGTCGAGGCGCATTGCGGCGCGAAAATGTACCAGACCAGCAACGACAGCGCGGTGGCGAGGCTCCATTGGCTGGCCAGCACCTGGCCGATCTGCGAGGCGACATCCTTGCCGCCCTCGATGGCGTAGACCGTGCCGAGCGAGGCCACCGCCACTTCCCGCGCCGCCATACCGGGGACCAAGGCGACGCTGATCTGCCAGTTGAAGCCGACCGGCGCCAGCAAAGGCTCGATCCAGCGGCCGATCATCGCCGCCAGGCTGAAATTGATCGCAGGGTCGGTAGCGCCCGCCGGCGGACGCGGGAACGAGGCCAGGAACCAGATCAGCACCATCATGGAAAAAATCGTGGTGCCGGCGCGCTTGAGGAACATCATCGCCCGCATGTAGAGGCCCATGGCGACATTGGGCAGGCGCGGCATCTTGTAGTCCGGCAGTTCGATCATGAACGGCGGCGTGGCGTTCTCGCGCCAGAAGAAGTGATTGGCGACGAACGACACCGCGAGCGCGCTGAAAATGCCGGCGGCGTAAAGCCCGAACATCACCAGCCCTTGCAGCCCGACCCAGCCGAAGACTTGGCGGTCCGGAATGAAGGCGGAGATGATCAGCGTGTAGACAGGGATGCGCGCCGAACAGGTCATCAGCGGCGCCACCAGGATGGTGGTCAGCCGGTCGCGGCGGTTGTCGATCACCCTTGTGGCCATGATGCCGGGGATGGCGCAGGCGAAACTCGACAGCAGCGGGATGAAGGCGCGGCCGTGCAATCCGGCGCCGCCCATGATGCGGTCCATCAGGAACGCCGCGCGCGCCATGTAGCCGAGATCTTCGAGCAGCAGAATGAACAGGAACAGGATCAGAATTTGCGGCAGGAAGACGAGCACGCTGCCGACGCCGGAAATCACGCCGTTCTGGATGAAGCTCTGCAACAGGCCGGAAGGCAGCACATCGTGCGCCAAGGCGCCGAGCGCATCGAAGCCAGCGGAGATGAGATCCATCAGCGGCTTTGCGCCGGTGAACACCGCCTGGAACAGGATGAACAAGAGGACGAGCAGCGTCAGCAAACCGGCGACCGGATGCAGCAGCACGGCATCCACGCGTCCGGTCAAAGTTTCCGGCCGCGCCGCCGCGCTCACGGCAACGCGGATGATGCGATCCGCCTCGCGCTGCGCGGCGCGCAAGTCGGCAGCGGTCGGCGGCTTCCAGGTGTTCGGAATGACCGCCTCGGCAGCGCCAGCAGCCATGGCGTCGATGCGCCGCATCAAGTCCTCGGTGCCGCCGCGGCGCACGGCGGTGGAGGTCACCACCGGCGCGCCGAGTTCCTTCGATAGTTTGACGAGATCGATCTCGATGCCGCGCCGGCGGGCGATGTCGATCATGTTGAGCACGAGCATCAGCGGCCGGCCGACCTGCTTGAGCTCGATCACCAGACGCAGGGCGACACGCAGATTGGTGGCGTCGGCGACACACAGCAGAAGATCGGGCGCCGCCTCGCTGGCGAGCCGGCCGAGCACGATGTCGCGTGTGATTTCTTCGTCGGGGCTGCGCCCGCGCAACGAATAGGTACCCGGCAGATCGACGAGATCGACGCGATGGCCGCCGGGCGTCTGGATGACGCCGGCTTTGCGTTCGACGGTGACGCCGGGATAGTTCGCGACCTTTTGCCGGCTGCCGGTGAGCGCGTTGAACAGCGCGGTCTTGCCGCTATTCGGCGTCCCCACCAGGGCAAATCGCCATGCGCTCGTTTCGCTTGCGGTGGCCACGGCTGTCGGTCCCGTCAGGCCACCAGGACGGCCATCGCTTCGCGGCGGCGCAGCGCGATCGTGGTGTTGTTGACCCGCACGGCGATCGGATCGCGGCCGAGCGGTCCCTCATGCAGAATTTCGACATGAGCGCCTTCGACAAATCCCAATTCGAGCAGACGCCGTTCGAGTTCCGCCGCCTTGGTGTTCGATGCGGTATCGGCCGCGGCGATGGTGTCGATCCGGCCGCGGAAACCCTTCCGCGCCAATCCTAAAGGTGCCGCATTGGCCGCCGGGTCGCTGTCACTCATGATTTCTTCCTGCATATGATTATCATTTCCACTCTCAACTGGATCACGCCATGATCTAAATCAAGGGAAAAGGCAAAATATTTCAGTAGGTTAGAATAATTATAAGGAAGCGCCCCGTAATTTTCCCAGTTCACCGCGGCAGTGCCATGATAAGGAATGCCCGTAGCCGGGTATGTCCTCGCCGTGATTCCAGAAAATTCAACCGCGGGCCGGGCCGAGCCGGACCCGACCGATAGCGCGACCGCCTGGCTGCGGCTGGCGGCCGCCGTGGTGCTCAGCACCGTCGGCGGCGTCGGCATGTGGTCGGTGGTGGTGGCGCTGCCGGCGATTCAGGCGGAATTCGGCGTCGACCGTGCCACGGCATCGTTGCCCTACACACTGACCATGCTCGGCTTTGCCGGCGGCGGCGTGGTCATGGGCCGGCTCGCCGACCGTTACGGCATCACCGTCCCGGTCATCGTCAGCACGCTCGCGCTCGGCGCCGGCTATGTCGCGGTCGGCAACGCCGCCAGCCTTTGGCAGGTGGCGATCGCGCATGGCCTGCTGATCGGCGCCGGCACCTCGGCCACCTTCGGCCCGCTGATGGCCGACATCTCGCACTGGTTCACGCGCCGTCGCGGCATCGCCGTCGCCGCCGCCGCCTCGGGCAACTATCTCGCCGGCACGATCTGGCCGCCGGTGGTGCAGCATTTCATCGCCGTCGACGGCTGGCGCGCGACCTATATCGGCATCGGCCTGTTCTGCCTCGTCACCATGCTGCCGCTGTCGCTGGCGCTGCGGCGGCGCATCGACGCCCATCACGCCGCGGCGGCGAGCGCGGCGGCGGCGCTGCGGCAGGCGGACCTGCCGCTGTCGCCGGCCGCGCTGCAAGTGCTGCTCTATATCGCCGGCCTCGCCTGCTGCGTGGCGATGTCGATGCCGCAGGTGCATATCGTCGCCTATTGCGGCGATCTCGGATACGGCGTAGCGCGCGGCGCCGACATGTTGTCACTGATGCTCGGCTTCGGCATCGTCAGCCGGATCGCATCCGGTTTCATCGCCGACCGCATCGGCGGCGTGCGCACGCTGCTGCTCGGCTCGGTGCTGCAGGGAACGGCGCTGATCTTCTACCTCTTTTTCGATGGCCTTACGTCGCTCTATGTCATTTCGGCGATGTTCGGCTTGTTCCAGGGCGGCATCGTGCCGAGCTACGCCATCATCGTGCGCGAATATTTTCCATCCGAGCAGGCCAGTACCCGGGTAGGGCTGGTGGTGATGGCGACTGTGCTCGGCATGGCGCTGGGCGGCTGGATGTCGGGCGCGATCTTCGATCTCACCGGCTCGTATCAGGCAGCCTTCCTCAACGGATTGGCCTGGAACCTGCTCAACGTTTCGATCGCGATATTTCTGCTGCTGCGTTCGCGCGGCCGGCCGTTGCTCGCGCAAAGCGCCTGATGTCTCACAACGTGAGATCGCGCGCCACAACGTGAAACGTTGCGGCGGCGACCGCGCGCTCCGCGAAATAAAAATAAAATGCCGGGGCGTTACCGGCGGTTATTGACAATCGGAGGCAAAGGCAAAAACCTGCGCCGCTCTGACAAACGAGGATTCTTTAATGCAATTTCCCATGGCGCGGCCGGACGTCGTCCGCGCGATCAATCAGCGTTGGCTGCTGAAATTCTGGAATAGACATAAAGGAACGTCTCCCATTCCGCTGTGGCCGACTTTGGAAGCCGATGACCTTTCCCGCGTGGCGGCCAATTTAAGTTTTCTGGAGGTGAGCGGCGGCAACGGCATGGCCCGTTTTCTGGTCCGCTTTCATGGCGAGGCCGTCGGTCAGGCTTATGGTTCGCAAGACTGCCGCGGAAAATTTCTCGACCAGATCATTCTGGAGGCAAGTCAAGCGGAGAGCCTGGCGCCCTATCATCGCGCGGCGGAAATCGGCAGCCCGGTCTACACCATCCACGACGTGACCGACCGCAACGGCCGCCTGGTCTATTACGAGCGGCTGCTGCTGCCCTATACGACCGACGGACGCAGGATCGACCGCATCATAGCGTCATTCGAGTTCGTCTGTCCGGACGGCGCTTTCGACGGCCGCGCGCTGATGACTTCGCCAGGCGCGCCGGCGGCGCTGCGGCTGTCGGCCACCATCGAGCCGCTGGCGTTGTCATAGTGTTTTTGCGCATGATCTTTTCCGAAAACCGGTTCCCACTTTTCGGGATCATGCGCTAAACGCTAGAACGCCTCGTCGGGCAATTCCATGATGGAGCCTGCGCCCGCCTGGATGCGGGCGAAATGCGTCGCCGTTTCGGGCAGCATGCGCTCCATGAAGAAGCGCGCGGTGACGAGCTTGGCGTTCAGCCACTGCGCGCCGCCGTTCGTCTTCGGCTTGGCGAGGGCTGCTTCGGCAATCCGGCACCACATGTAGCCGAGCGCCACCAGCCCGAACAAATGCATGTAGTCGGTCGCGCCGGCGCCGGCATTGTCGGGCTTGGCCATGGCGTTCTGCATGAACCACATCGAGGCCTGCTGCAGATGGCCGAGCGCGACGCCGAGCGGCGTCACCAACGGCTTCATCGCCTCAATGGCGCTCTTCTCCTTGATGAAGGAGCCGACTTCGTTGAGGAACGACATCAGCGCGCGGCCGCCGTCCTTGCCGAGCTTGCGGCCGACCAGATCGAGCGCCTGGATGCCGTTGGCGCCCTCGTAGATCATGGCGATGCGGGCGTCGCGCACGAACTGCTCCATGCCGTGCTCGGCGATGTAGCCGTGGCCGCCGAACATCTGCTGCGCCAGCACCGTGTTGGCGAAGCCGGTGTCGGTGAGCACGCCTTTGACCACCGGCGTGAGCAGGCCCATGTAATCGTCGGCGCTCTGGCGCTCCTTGCCGTCCTGCGAACGGCGGGCGACGTCGCCTTTGAGCGCGGTCCACAGCATCAGCGCGCGGCCCGCCTCGTTGAAGGCGCGGATGGTCATCAGCGTGCGGCGTACGTCTGGATGCACGATGATCGGATCGGCCGGCTTGTCGGGATATTTGGCGCCAGTGAGCGCGCGGCCTTGCAGGCGTTCCTTGGTGTAGATGGCGGCGTTCTGGTAGGCGACCTCCGACAGCGCCAAGCCCTGCACGCCGACGCCGAGCCGCGCCTCGTTCATCATGGTGAACATGGCGGGCAGGCCGCGGTTCTCCTCGCCGACCAGCCAGCCGGTGGCGCCGTCGTAATTCATCACGCAGGTCGAATTGGCGTGGATGCCCATCTTCTCTTCGATCGAGCCGCAGGACACGCCGTTGCGGTCGCCGAGCGAGCCGTCGTCCTTGACCGTCACCTTGGGCACCACGAACAAAGAAATGCCCTTGGTACCGGCCGGCGCGCCTTCGATGCGCGCGAGCACAAGATGCACGATGTTGTCGGATAGATCGTGCTCGCCGGCCGAGATGAAGATCTTGGTGCCGGTGATCTTGTAGCTGCCGTCGCCCTGTTTCACCGCCTTGGTGCGCAACAGGCCCAAGTCGGTGCCGCAATGCGGCTCGGTGAGATTCATGGTGCCGGTCCAAACGCCTTCCACCATCTTGGGCAGATATTTCGTCTTCAGTTCCGGCGATGCATGCGCCAGCAGCGCGGCGATGGCGCCTTGGGTGAGGCCCGGATACATGGCGAAGGCCATGTTGGCCGAGCAAAGCATTTCGTTCACCGCCACGGTCAGGGTCGCCGGCAGGTCTTGGCCGCCGTATTCGGCCGGCACCGAGATACCGATCCAGCCGCCCTCGACCAGGTGCTTGAAGGCGTCCTTGAAGCCGGTCGGCGTCGAGACGCTGCCGTCGGCGTTCCGCGTGCAGCCCTCTTTGTCGCCGACGCGATTGAGCGGGGTGAGGACTTCTTCGCTGTACTTGGCCGCCTCGCGCAGCACGGCTTCGACGAGGTCGGGCGAAGCGTCGGCGAAACCGGGGAGATTGCCGTAACGATCGAGATGGAGGACGTCGTTCAACAGGAACAACGTATCTTCTACGGGGGCTCTATAGGTGGGCATCGGTCCCTCCCGGCGTCCGGCGCGCCGTTAACCAATCGTTAGCTATTGATGGATTGCGACCGCTTCAAGAACGGCCGCGAATTCCCCCAAGCCCCGCAAACGTGGCGGCGAGCGAGCTTCGCCGATCCGGATTACAGCCGCGTTAAACCGCCGGCTACCATCGCGGCGGCCAAATCCGAGGGCAAAATCCGACACTTCCGCCCGATCCTTAACCCGGTGTTTACCGTGACAGGCAAAAAGTTAAGGGAGAGGACTGCGGACCGCGCCCTTATCCACCTGCTGTTAAGGCGTGCCGGTTCCGCGGGGAGTCCATGCGAGGGCTCCTTCGCCTCCACCTCGAACGTGGGTGCGACCAATGAAATTCGGCTTCCCGTGGAGTGCGAAAGAAATCCCGCCGCAGGCGCGCGCCACTGCCGAAGAAGCGGCGCGCCGCGCGGGCATGTCGCTGGGCGACTGGCTCAACTCCGTGATCACCCAGCAGGCAGCACACGCAGGCGTGCAATCTCCTCCCGTGACCGATGACGATTTCCACCGCGGCCATCTTGCCGCGGTGAACGATCGGATCGACGATCTGGCGAGGCGCATCGAACAGCTTGCGCGCATAGGCCCCGCCGCCTACGCGCCTAAACGCATTCGCGATGCGGCCGATCGGCCAACTGACGAATTGCCGCCGCCCCGGCCGGAGATGCCGAGCGTGCCGGTGCCGCCCAGCATCGATCGCTTCATGGCCGAAATCGCAACGCGCCAGCGCATGCTCAATGACGAGTTGCCGCCGCAAGATCAGCAGGAAATCTTGCCGGCCGCCGCGCCGGCGCCCCCGCTGCAGCCGGCGCAGGACCTGTCGGGCCTGGAAAATCAGCTGCGCAATATCACCGATCAGATCGAGACCCTGCGCAAACCGGACGTCGAAAAGGCCATCAACGCCTTGCGCGAGGAACTGGGCGAGATCGGCCGCACGCTCAGCGAGGCGATGCCCCGCCGTGCGCTCGAAGCCATCGAAAGCCAGATCCGCGGGCTCGACCAGCGCATCGCCGAAGGCCGCCAGGCCGGCATCGACGCCGCCGCGCTCGGCGGCATCGAGCACGGCCTTGCCGAGGTGCGCGACGCGCTGCACGAACTGATGCCGGCGGAAAACCTGATCGGCTTCAACGACGCGATAACCGGCGTCGCGCACAAGATCGACCTCATCGTCGCCCAGAACGACCCGGCGACGCTGGCGCAGCTCGAAAGCTCCATCCTCACGCTGCGCGAGATGACCAACCACATCGCCTCCAATGAGACCGTGCAGGGGCTTGCCGCCCAGGTACAGGCGCTCGGCGAGAAGATCGAAGCCATGGCCAGCGCCGGAACCGGCGGCGAGGCGTTCAACCATCTTGAGCATCGCATTGCCGCGCTCTCCGACACGCTCACCGAGCGCGCACAGGACGGCGGCGCGGCGCCGCCCCGGCTTGAAGCGCTGGTGGAATCGCTGCACGGCAAGATCGACCAGATTCAGATCGCCAGCGGCACCGGCGAGGCGTTCAACAATCTTGACCATCGCATTGCCGCGCTCACAGATACGCTGGCCGAGCATGCGCAGGATGGCGGCGCAGCGGCGCCACGGCTTGAAGCGCTGGTGGAATCGCTGCACGACAAGATCGAGCAGATGCAGACCGCGAGCGGCAGCAGCGACGCGTTCAACCAGCTCGAACACCGCATTGCCGCGCTCGCAGACATGATGGCCGAGCGCGCGCCGAGCGGCGGCGCGGCGGCGCCGCGCCTCGAAACACTGATGGAGTCGCTGCACGACAAGATCGAGCAGCTGCAGAGCACGCCCGGCAACGGCGACGCTTTCGGACATCTCGAGGATCGCATCGTCAAGCTGGTGGAAAAGCTGGACGCTTCCGATTCCCGGCTCAGCCATCTCGAAGGGATCGAGCGCGGCGTGGCCGATCTGCTGATCCACATCGAAGACATGCGGACGAACAGGGACGCCGGCGGATTGCGCGCGGAAGGCGCGCCGCAGGTCGCCGATCTCAAGCACGATATCGCCCGCACCCAGGATGCGCTGGAAGCGGTGCATGGCACGCTTGGCCACGTGGTCGACCGCCTCGCCATGATCGAAAAGGATATTCGCGGCGATGCACGTGCCGCGCCCGACGGCGGCGCCGCGCAACCCGTCCGCATGGTCGACGATGCCCCCGGCCTGGCGGCGCAGATGCCTATGGCGCCGGAAACCGCGGCCCCGCCGCTTGCACCACCGCCCGCGCGCCGGCGCGCGCCGGAGGCCGCCCAAGGCTCCGATCAGCCACTCGAGCCCGGCTCCGGGCGGCCGTTATCGCCAACCAACCCGGCGGCGCGCATTGCCGCGTCGGAAGCCGCTCTCGGCGGCGCATCGCCCGCCGCCGCGCCGAGCGGAAAATCCAGCTTCATCGCCGCCGCCCGCCGCGCCGCCCAGGCTGCCGGCAAGCAACCAGGCACGCGCGTGCCACACACGGACTCAGGCGAGACGCAGGCGCCCGAAAGCGCGTCGCTCAGCGCCAAAGTGTTAAAGCGTGTCAAATCGCTCTTCATCGCGGCCAGCATCATCGCCATCGTGGTTGGATCGGCGCAGATCGCCGGCAATTATTTCGATCTCGGCATTTCGCCAAAGAAGGTGGCGCAAACGCCGCCTTCGGATACTCCCGAAGCCGCGGCGCCGCGCGCCGTACCCGATCCGACGCCCGGCACTGCCGCCGCCCCGCTCGCGCTGCCGAAACTGCCGGCGATAGGATCGTCCGCTCTGCCGTCCCGCGGCACCGTGATCGCAACCGCGCCGGTGCAGGACGCGAACCAGGCGGCGCAATCGATGTCGTCGTATTTCGCTCCGCCGATGCTTGGATCGAGTAACGACATCACGGGATCGATTCCCCGCCCGGCCAGCAAGAATCAAACGGCGGCCCCAATGGCTCAGCCGAGCCAACAAGCCGCCGAACAACTGCCGGCAGCCATCGGCAGCGCCAAACTGCGCAACGCAGCGATGGCCGGCGATGCCGCCGCCGCCTATGCGGTGGCCGTCCGCTTCGCCGAAGGACGCGGCGTACCGGCCAATGTCGAGGAAGCGGCGCAGTGGTTCGAGCGCGCCGCCAGCAAAGGCCTTGCGCCGGCGCAATTCCGCTATGCCAGCCTGCTGGAAAAAGGCCTGGGGGTGAAGAAAGACATCGCTCAGGCGCGCCGGCTCTACCTCGCCGCCGCCACCAAGGGCAACAGCAAGGCGATGCACAATCTCGCCGTGCTCTATGCCGAAGGCATCGACGGCAAGCCGGATTACACCACCGCCGTGCAGTGGTTCCGCAGGGCCGCGCAGCGCGGCATTGCCGACAGCCAGTACAATCTCGGCGTGCTGTGCGCGCGCGGCCTCGGCACCGAGAAGAGCCTCGAAGAAGCC
Source organism: uncultured Alphaproteobacteria bacterium (assembly GCA_963749625.1). Lineage (GTDB taxonomy): Bacteria > Pseudomonadota > Alphaproteobacteria > Rhizobiales > Xanthobacteraceae > Pseudolabrys. The sequence continues at coordinate 163,240 of CAVVNY010000015.1, forward strand.
TACAAATGGTTCGCGCTCTCGGCCGCCCAAGGCGATCGCGAATCGGCCAAGAAGCGGGATGAGATCGCGGCCGGCATGGACGATTCCGAACTGACCGCCGCCCAGCAAGCCGTCAAGAACTTCGTGGTCGAACCGCAGCCGCAAGACGCCGTCACGGTTCGCGAGCCGGCTGGCGGCTGGGATCATGCCGCCGGCGCGCCGACGCGCGCCAAGGCTCGGCCGGCCGGGCCTCTCGCGCTCGGCACCTTCGAGGTGGGAAATCGGTGAACAAGCGCTCCGGATCGCGCAAAAGCGTGATCGCAGGCTCGTTCACCGCTAAGATCGCCCCGACCGATGGCCCAGAATCGCTGCCGGATCCGCATGACGCGGCGTTGACCGCAAGGTGAACCTCGCGCCAGCGTGGACCGGCCAGCGATGTATTGGCCGTGAACGCTGGACGATGTCCCTTGCAGATCTATCTTCCGATCGCCGACATGCCCGTGAACATCTTCCTCGTGCTGGGGATGGGGCTCGCCGTCGGCTACATCTCCGGCATGTTCGGCATCGGCGGCGGCTTCCTGATGACGCCGCTGTTGATCTTCATCGGCGTCTCGCCAGCGGTGGCGGTAGCGAGCGTGGCGAGCCACATCGCCGCCTCGTCGTGCTCCGGCGCGATCAACTATTGGAACAGACGCGCGCTCGACCTCTCGCTCGCGCTGATGCTGCTCGGCGCCGGCATTCTCGGCACCGCGACCGGCGTCTGGCTGTTCACCGAATTGCGCGCGCTCGATCAGCTCGATCTGATGATCGGCTTATCCTACGTCACGCTGCTGACGGTGGTCGGCGGCCTGATGATCTACGAAAGCATCCGCGCGGTCATGCGCACGCGCCGTGGCCTGCCGGCCACCATCCGCCGCCCGGGCAGCCACATTTGGCTGCACGGTCTGCCGTTCAAGGTGCGGTTCAAGCGCTCGAAAATCTACGTGTCGGCCATTCCGGTCTGGGTCATTGGATTTCTGATCGGCTTTATCGGCGCGATCCTCGGCATCGGCGGCGGCTTCATTCTGGTGCCGCTGCTGATCTATGTCCTGCGGGTGCCGACCGCGACCGTGATCGGCACGTCGATGGTGCTCACCCTCGTCACCATGGCGTCGGCGACGGTGATGCACGCGGCCACCAACCACCTGGTCGACGCCGTGCTGGCGTTGATCCTGATGGTCGGCGGCGTGGTGGGGGCGCAATTCGGCGTACGCACCGGACAGAAGATGCGCGGCGAATGGCTGCGCCTGTTGCTCGGCGTGTTGGTTTTCGCGGTAGGCCTGCGCTTCGCTTTTGAGCTGGTGGTGCAGCCGGATGACCTGTACTCGATCCGCCACATCGGGGGCGAATGATGCGGCGGATCGCGCTCACATTGCTGATCGTGATGGCGGCCTGCGGCGCCCGCCCCGCGGCCGCCGAGCGGCTGGTGGTGTCGCTGTCGAATCACCGGGTGGCGATCACCTCGAGCTTCGTCGGCGAGGACCTGGTGCTGTTCGGCACCGTCGAGCCCGACGCCGGCAAGCCCGCATTGCGGTCCAGCTATGATCTCGTCGTCACCGTCATCGGGCCGCGGCAGACGCTGCGCACCCGGCGCAAGCAGCGCGTGCTCGGCATCTGGGTCAATGTCGACTCGCGCGAATTCGTGCGCGTGCCGTCCTATCTCGCCATCCTGAGCAATCGCCCGGTGGCCCAGATCACCCAGCCGGACACGCTGCGGCGATTGCAGATCGGGCTCGGCAATTTCCTGCTCACGCAACGCATCGGGCCGGACATCGCCGATACCGTACGCGACGATCCGTTCCGGCTGGCCTTCGTGCGGCTGCAGGTTCAGCAGAGGCTGTACAGCGAAATCGGCACCGCGGTGACTTTCCTCACGCCGGCGGTGTTCCGCGCCGCGGTCGCGCTGCCGGCCGACGTGCCGGTCGGCAGTTACGCGATCGACGTCAAACTGTTCGCCGACGGCGCCATGGTGGCGCGCACCAATTCGGCGCTGGAAGTGACCAAGGCGGGCTTCGAGCAATACGTCGCCAACGCCGCGCGCGACAATGGTCTGCTCTATGGCTTCGTCACCATGCTGATGGCGCTGCTGACCGGCTGGTTCGCCAGCGTGGTGTTCAAGCGGGATTAACCATTATTAGCGCATGATCTTATCCGAAAACCGGTTCCCACTTTTCGGATCATGCGCTCAATCCGGCAGGCAGCGCTTGGCGGCGAAGGCATAGAGCCTGCCCTCGCCCAGCATGTGCGCGGTGAATTTGAGCGTGCCGAACAAGTCGGCGAAGGCGGCATCGCGCACATTGAGCCCGCCGGTAAAGGCGCCGAAAGCCGGCATCACCAGGCGCGTGGCGTCCGCCGCAAAGCAGCGCCGGCTGACGGCGCGGCCGCGCTGGGCGATGCGCGCCACCGGATGCAGATGGCCGGAAATTTCGCCGGCGGCGCCGGTCGGCAGATGGCGGAACGTAAGCGCGCCGAGGCTATAGGCCGCGTGGAAGACGCCGCCGATATTGGCAGCAGGCTCGGGGTCGTGGTTGCCGGTGATCCAGATCCAATCGCGGCCGCGCTGGAGCGCGTGCAGATTATCGCGGTCCTCGCCGGATAGCCGCGCCGGACCGCCGCCGTCATGGAAGCTGTCGCCCAACGCCAGCACGCAACGCGGGGCGTAGCGCCCGATCTGGCGGGCGAGGCGCGCCAGCGTCGCCGCCGTATCGTAGGGCGGCAGCAACTGCCCGCGCGCGGCGAAGCTCGAGCCTTTTTCCAGATGCAGATCGGCGACCGCGAGCAGGCCGTGCTCGGGCCAGTACAAAGCGCCGTCGGGGTCGGCGATCCATGCGACGCCGCTCACCACGATGTCATTCCGGCCGCCCGCATGAGCGCGCGGGCCGGAATCCAGGGCCCCGGGATTCCGGGCTCGCCGCTGCGCGGCGCCCCGGAATGACGAATCACTCACTGCATCGCCTCCTTGACCAATTCATCCGCGGCCTCCGCCAGCAGCGCGTCGGCCGCCTCGCCATAGACCGTCTCGCGGCCGATCTCCAGCATCACCGGCACCGCCAGCGGCGAGACATGGTCGAGCGCTTTATGGACGATTCGGCCCTGGATGCGCGAGAGCATTTCGCCGAGCCGCTTGATGTCCAAGAGCCCGGTCGCGGCATCGGCGCGCGCCGCGCGCAGCAGCAGATGATCGGCCTGGTGCTTGCGCAGCACGTCGTAGACGAGGTCGGTGGAAATCGTTAGCTGGCGGCGCGACTTCTCCTCGCCGGGAAAACGCCGCTCGATCAGCCCGGCGATGATGGCGCAACTGCGGAAGGTGCGCTTCATCAGCGCCGATTCGGCAAGCCAGGCTTCGAGATCGTCGCCCAGCATATCCTGGTCGAACAGTTGCGTCAGGGAGAGATCGCCGCGCGCAATGCGCAAGGCCAGATCGCCCAGGCCCCATACGGCCAGCGCATATTCATTGGCGACAAAACCGAGCGGCTTCATTCCGGCGCGCTCGAGCCGGCGCGTCAGCAACATGCCGAGCGTCTGGTGTGCGAGCCGGCCCTCGAACGGGTAGCAGACGAGGTAATATTTGGCCGCGCGCGGGAAGGTTTCCACCAGCAGATCGCCGGCGGCCGGCAGCAGCGAGCGCCATTGCTGGATTTCCAGCCATTCGCGCACCTGCGCCGGCAGCGCGCGCCACGTATCGCTGTGCGCCAAAATCGACCGTACCCGCGCCGCCAGATAGGTCGAGAGCGGAAACTTGCCGCCTTCGTAGGCCGGCACTTTCGGATCGGTGGCGGTCGAGCGCGAGACATAGACCTCGTCCTCGACCAGCGCCTCGTACTTCAGAACCTCGCCGGCGAACACGAAGGCGTCGCCCACCGAAAGCATCTCGATGAAATATTCCTCGACCTCGCCGAGCAGCCGTCCGCCGCGCGGGATCATCGCGCCGCTGGCTCGCGAGCGCACCAACCGCACTTTCAGCATGTCGGCTTCGACGATGGTGCCGACATTCATGCGGTAGCGCTGCGCCACGCGCGGATGGGTGATGCGCCAGCGGCCGTCCTTGCCATGTTTCGTATCTTGACGGATCTTGGCGAAGCGCTCGTAGGCTTTCAGCGCGTAGCCGCCGGTGGCGACGAAATCGACCGCGGCATCGAAATCGGAGCGCGCGAGACCGACATAGGGCGCCGCCGAGCGCACTTCCGCGTAGAGTTCGTCCGACAGGAACGGCGCGCCGACCGCGCGGCCGAGAATATGCTGCGCCAGCACGTCGAGCGCGCCGGTGCGCAAAGGCGGCGTATCCTGCGCGTTCTCCGCCACCGCGTCGATGGCGGCGCGGCATTCCAGCACTTCGAAGCGGTTGGCCGGCACCAGCACGGCTTGCGAGGGCTCGTCCAGCCGGTGGTTCGATCGTCCGATCCGCTGCAGCAGCCGCGAAGCGCCTTTCGGCGCACCGACATTGATGACCAGATCGACGTCGCCCCAGTCGACGCCGAGATCGAGCGACGAGGTGCACACCACCGCGCGCAATCTGCCGGCCACCATCGCGTCCTCGACCTTGCGGCGTTGCGCGACGTCGAGCGAGCCGTGATGCAAGGCGATCGCGAGATTGTCGTCGTTTACGCCCCACAGTTCCTGGAACAGAAATTCGGCCTGGCTGCGGGTATTGACGAACACCAGCGTGGTCTTGTGCGTCTTGATCAGATCGTAGATTTCGCCGAGCGCGTGGCGCGCCGAATGCCCGGCCCAGGGCAAGTGTTCTTCGGTGTCGAGCATGGTGACCAAAGGCTGCGCGCCAGCTTGCGCCAATACGATGTCGGCGCGCGCCTCGCGGCCGGCGGACTGCGGCACCAGAAAGCGGGCAAGGTCGTCGGGCTCGGCCACGGTCGCGGATAGCCCGACCGTGGTGAGCTGCGGCGCCAATGCGAACAGCCGCGCCAGACCGAGCGACAGCAGATCGCCGCGCTTCGACGTCACCAGCGAATGCAATTCGTCGAGCACCACGCGGCGGAGGCTGTCGAACAAATAAGGCGCGTCGGCCGAGGCCAGCAGCAGCGCGAGCTGTTCCGGTGTGGTCAGCAGAATGTCGGGCGGGTAGCGGCGCTGACGCTGGCGCTTGGAAGCGGGCGTGTCGCCGGTGCGGGTCTCCAAACGGACATTGAGGCCCATCTCGCGCACCGGAATTTCCAGGTTGCGCGCGATGTCGACCGCCAATGCCTTCAGCGGCGAGATATAGAGCGTGTGCAGGCCCTGCGCGCGGCGGACCTCGCGGCCGGTCGAGAGCAGCCGGCGCGGCGCCGCGGTCGTTTCGTGCAGTTCCACCAGCGTCGGCAGGAAGCCGGCCAGCGTCTTGCCGCCGCCGGTCGGCGCGATCAGCAGCGTCGAACGCCCGCCCTTAGCCTTGGCCAAAAGTTCGAGCTGGTGCGGGCGCGGCGACCAGCCGCGGCCGGCGAACCAACGGGCGAACACGTCCGGCAGTAGCGGCGCGGCTTCGGTCCCCTCGAAGGCGGTTGCGGGTTCCATTGTGCGATTCTAAAGCATATCTAGAGCATGATCCCGAAAAGTGGGAACCGGTTTTCGGAAAAGATCATGCTCAACTAAGAAAGCCGGACATGCCAACCGTGTTAGGCTGAAATCATGACCCAGGATCCGACGGCCCCAGGAGAACCCCCGATGAGCAACAACACCATGACCCGCGTTTTCGGCGGCTCGCCGATGGCGGTCTTGGGACGCCTGATTCTGGTCTCGATCCTGGTCGGCGTCGTGCTGGCGGCGCTCGGGCTCGACCCCTACGACATCGTGCATAGCGTCGAGCGGCTGATCCGCTCGATCTGGAACATGGGCTTTGACGCGTTCCGCTGGCTGTGGCGCTATTTCCTGCTCGGCGCGGTGATCGTGATTCCGATCTGGATCCTCATACGCGTCGTCAATGCGCCAAGAGGGAAATAGGCAGTTTCAGCTCGGCCAGCTCTCCGCCGTGATATCCGCCGCATCGGTGCCGACCATGGAGGCGAGCGAGTCGCGGTGGCCGCGCTTGAGCGCCGCCAAGAGGTCGGCCTTGATCTCGGACACCACGCCGATGCCGCGATAGACGAGCCCGGTGTAAAGCTGGAGCAGGCTCGCGCCGGCCTTGATCTTGGCGATTGCCGTGGGGCCGCTATCGACGCCGCCGGCACCGATCAGCGGGAACACGCCCTCGGCGCGCACGAAAGTCTCCGCCAGCATGCGGGTCGCAAGCTTGAACAGCGGCTTGCCGGACAGCCCGCCCGCTTCTCTCGCCTTGTCGCGCTCGCGCAATGCGCCCGGCCGCGCAATCGTGGTATTGCCGACGATCATGCCTTCAACACGATGCTTTCGCGCAATGCCGACCGCGTCGTCGAGATCGGACAGCGTGAGATCGGGCGCGATCTTGACCAGCACCGGCACCGGCCCAAGACGCGCACGCGCCCGTTCACGCGCATCGAGCACGCGGGCGAGCAGCTCGTCGAGCGCCTTGGCCTGCTGCAAATCGCGCAAGCCGGGCGTGTTGGGCGAGGACACGTTGACGGTGAAGTAGCTGGCGACCGGCGCGAAGGTTTCGATCAGCTTCACATAGTCGCCGCGGCGGTCGGCGCTGTCGCGATTGGCGCCGATATTGACGCCGACGACGCCGCCCTCGCCGGCGCGCGCGGCCAAGCGCTTGAGCACCGCCGCCGCGCCTGCATTGTTGAAACCGAGGCGGTTGATCACGCCCTCATCTGATTCGAGCCGGAACAGGCGCGGCCGCGGATTGCCCGTTTGCGGTAGCGGGGTGACGGTGCCGACCTCGACAAAGCCGAAGCCCAGCCGTAGCAGCGCATCCGGCACCTGTGCGTTCTTGTCGAAACCCGCCGCGATTCCGATCGGATTGGGGAAATTGAGGCCGAAGGCGCGCACGGCGAGTTCGCGCGCGTCGGGAGCCGGCCGCGGCAGCGGCATGTAGCGCAAGGCCTTGATCGCCAAGGTGTGCGCATCCTCGGGGTCGAGGGCCCGCATCAGCGGACGGGACAGCCGGTCAAAAAATCCGATCACCATGGATTCGACCCTATCGGCGCGGGTGCGGTCTGTTCAAGGCGATCGGTCAAGGAAACTGTTGCGGGAGGGGGGCGACTCAAGGCTATAATTCCTATACTTTGGACTAGAGTCTCAGACGGACCCGCCCGCATGTCGCTGACCCATAATCAGATCTGGACTGCCATCGACCGGCTGGCCGCCCGCGCCAAGCTGACGCCCTCCGGTCTTGCCAAGAAGGCGGGCCTCGACCCGACTACCTTCAACAAGTCCAAACGCATCACGCCGGAAGGCCGGCCGCGCTGGCCGTCCACCGAATCGGTGGCCAAGGCGCTCTCCGCCACCGGCACCAAGGTCGACACCTTCGTCAACCTGATCACCGACAGCGGCAAGGTGGCGATTTCGAACCTACCGCTGATCGGCTTCGCCGAGGCCGGCGCCGGCGGCTATTTCGACGACGGCGGCTTCCCGGTCGGCAAGGGCTGGGAAGAAATCGCCTTCCCCTCGGTCACCGACGAGCATGCCTACGCGCTGGAGATCTCCGGCGATTCGATGAAGCCGGCCTACCGCGACGGCGACGTCATCGTGGTGTCGCCGGCGGCGCCCGTGCGCAAAGGCGACCGCGTCGTGGTCAAGACCAAGGACGGCGAGGTGATGGTCAAGGAACTCAAGCGCAAGACCAGCAAGAGCATCGAGCTCAAATCGCTCAATGCCGAGCACCGCGACCGCACGCTGCCGATGTCCGAGGTGCTATGGGTCGCGCGCATCGTCTGGGCGAGCCAATAGTTCTGCAGCGCGCTGTCTACCCGCTGTCATCGATTGCCGCTAGCATCGCCCCTCCGTTTGATTCCAGAGGGGGCAATCTTGACAACACAATCAATCGTTCATCCGGAAGCTTGCGCGTGCTGTGGCGACATGTTGCGCGCGCGCTTCGACCGGCGGCGCTTTCTTCACCTGACGGCCGGCGCCGGATTGCTGGCGGCATTTCCCACGCTCGCCTTCGGCGCGGAAGGAAATTACGACGCCATGCTGCTCACCTGCATCGACCCGCGCTTTCCCGAGCCGACCATCAAATACATGGAAGGCCGGCACATGCAGGGCAAGTACAGCCAGTTCTCCTTCGCCGGAGCTTCGATCGGCGTGGTGGCGCCCGCCTTCAAGACCTGGGAGCCGGCGTTCTGGGACAATCTCGCCGCCTCGATCCAGCTGCACCACATCCCGAAAGTGATCGCGATGAATCATCGCGACTGCGGTGCGGCCAAGATCGCTTACGGCGCCGACAAGGTCGCCGATCCCAAGATCGAGACCGAGACGCACAAGGCGGCGCTGATGGAATTCAAAAAGCAGGTCGGCGAAAAGCAGCCCAAGCTGCAGGTTGAACTCGGCCTGATGGCGCTCGACGGCAAGGTGGAGATGTTCAGTTAGTTTTTGTCGTCACCGGGCTTTTACCGGTGACCCCGCTTAGGGGGGCACAGTGCCTTCCTAAGCGAGATGGCCGGCTCAAGCCCGGCCATGACAGATGCTACGCACTCCTTGCCAGCGCGCCGTCGATCATGTCGATGGTGTTCTGCAGGCCATAGACGGCGACGAAGGAGCCGAAGCGCGGGCCTTTCTCCTGCCCGAGCAGCACCTGGTAGAGCATGTTGAACCAGTCGAGCGAGACGCCCGGCTTGCCGTCCTTGGCCTTTTTCTTCTGGTCGAGGAACGGCTCGCGCCGGCCGATCTCGTAGACCACGTCCTGGATCTGCTCCGCCGTAGCATCGCCCGGCAATTCGCCGAGTGCGTCGCGCAAATCGGTCAAGCGCCTTGCGCTCGGTTTCGCCCGGCTCGCGGAATTTCTTCGCCGGCTGCACGAAATCGCGGAAATAGTGGATGGCGTATTCCACCTGCGCGTTGAGCTTGGGATGCGTCTGCGGCGTGACGCCCGGCCGGTAGCGGCCGATGAAGCCCCACAGCGTCTCGGCGTTTTCCGCGTTCGACGACGACACCAGCGTCAGCAGCATGGAGAACGTCACCGGCATCTCGACCTTGGGCGGATTGCCGGAATGGATGTGCCAGACCGGATTGGACAGTTGCTGCCGCAGGTCCTGGCGCTGATAGCCGTCGAGGAATTGCTGATATTCGTCGACGGTGCGCGGAATGACGTCGAAGTAAAGCCGCTTGGCCGCCTTCGGCTCGCGATACATGAACAGCGACAGGCTCTCGGGGCTGGCATAGCGCAGCCATTCGTCGATGGTGAGCCCGTTGCCCTTGGATTTGGAAATCTTCTGCCCGTTCTCGTCGAGGAACAGTTCGTAATTGAAGCCTTCCGGCGGCGTGCCGCCGAGCGCGCGGCAGATTTCGCCCGACAGCTTGACCGAATCGATCAGGTCCTTGCCGGCCATTTCGTAATCGACGCCGAGCGCGACCCAGCGCATCGCCCAGTCCGGCTTCCATTGCAGCTTGCAGCGCCCGCCGGTGACCGGAACCGTGAAGCGCTCCTGCGTCTCCGGCTCTTCGTAAGTGATCGTGCCGCGCTGGGCGTCGTGCGCCAGCACCGGCACCTGCAACACGACACCGGTGCGCAGATCGATCGGCAGGAACGGCGAATAGGTCCCGGCCCGCTCCTCGCGCAGCGACGGCAGCATGATGGCCATCACCTTGTCGAAGCGCTCCAGCACTTTGAGCAGCGCGGCGTCGAAACGGCCCGACGTGTAGCACTGCGTCGACGACAGAAACTCGTACTCGAAGCCGAAATGGTCGAGGAAGGCGCGCAGCCGCGCATTGTTGTGTTCGCCGAAGCTCGGATGCGTGCCGAACGGATCGGGCACTTTGGTCAGCGGCTTGCCGAGATGCTTCTCCAGCAATTCCTTGTTGGGGACGTTGTCCGGCACCTTGCGCAGGCCGTCCATGTCGTCGGAGAAGGCAATCAGCCGGGTCTTCACCTTGTCGTCGGTCAGCACGCGGAAGGCGTGGCGCACCATGGTGGTGCGCGCGACCTCGCCGAAGGTGCCGATATGCGGCAGGCCGGAGGGGCCGTAGCCGGTCTCGAAGATGACTTCGGCTTAGGATCGTCTTTGGGATGCTTCTTGAGCCGATTGACGATCTTGCGCGCTTCCTCGAACGGCCAGGCGTTCGAGTTCTCGGCCACGTCGCGCAAGCTTGCAGTCGTTTCAGTCACAGACATCACGGTCTCCGGGGCGCGGACAGTAGGAATCCAGAGGCCGCGCGTCAAATTCCTATCGCCGTCATCTTAAGTTGGCCGCGAAGCGGCCCTCGAAGGATGATCGGCCCGGGCTGTCATCCTTCGAGGCTCGCTACGCTCGCACCTCAGGATGACGGTCCGAGGCGGCCAGTCGGACCTAAAACGGGCTGATCGGGAAATAGCGCAGCCACAGGTCGGTGAAGGTGCCCTTCTCCCACAGCCGGAACAGCGCCCAGTTGAACGCCTGGCGCAACAGTTCGTTGCCGTGGCGGACCGCGATACCGACGCCCTCGCCGAAGTAGCGGCTCTCCAGGTACGGCCCGCCGCGGAATTCGCAGCAGCCGCCGGAGTCGGTGCCGTTGAGCCAGAAGGCGAGCGAAATGCCGTCGCCGAACAGAAGATCGACCTCGCCTCTTTTCAGCGCGTCGCGCGCGGCTTCCGCGTTCGGAAAAGGATGCAATTCGGCTTCGGTGAACAAGGTCTTCAGAAAGGCCTCGTGCGTGGTGCCGGCGACCACCGCCACCTTGCGGCCTTCGAGCGCCTCCGGACGGACGCCGCCGCTGAAGTCGCGGCGCGCCACGAAGCGCGCCGGCGTGCGATAATAGGGATCGCTGAAATCGACCTGGCGCCGCGTCTCCGGCGTCTCGGCGATGGAGGCGATCACCGCGTCGCCATTGTTGCTGTTCAGGGAAGCGACCAGGGTGTCGAACCGGCGCATCTGCACCGTGCAGGCGACCTTGATCTCCTCGCAGATCAGCCGCGCCAGATCGACGTTGAAGCCGGCCGGCGTGCCGTCGGGTCCGGCATAGTTGAACGGCGGATAATCGGTTTCGGTGAGAAAGCGGATGATGCTGATGCGCGACAGGTCCGGCCGTTCCGGCCGCCGGCGCGGGTCCCAGAATCCGGGCACCGCCATCGGATTGCCGATGGTTTCATTGGGCGGGGCGGCAGGCGGCGGCGCTGTGGTCTGCGCGCTGGCCGCGCCGATCGCGGCCGCCAGCAGGACGGCGACCACGCCGCTGGCGCGCCAGCCAGGACCGCAATTGCAATTCATCGGCAGCCTCGATTAACCGAAAATCGCGGCGACCATAGCATCGCAAATGCGGCAGGCCAGCCTTAATCGAGAGCGGGCCGACGGCGTCAGGCGTGGGTCAGGTGCTTTTCGATCTCGTGGATCGGCAGCTTGACGAGGTCCTTGTGCACTTCGGTGCGCACCGCGGCGCGCAGTGCGTGCGAATAGGCCGGACGGATCATGCCAAGCGCGCGCGGCGAGGCAACCATGATGATCGACTTTGCCTTGCCGGCGGCGAGCGCGGCATCGAGGTGCTTGACCAGGTCCGCCAGGAACGTCCGCTCCGACTGGTCGTGCCAGTCGGTTTGCGTGACCGAACTGCTGCCAGAACCGGCAGAACTATGCGTGCGGCCCGGCCGATCGGCGCCGAGCTCGTGGGTCGCCAGATCCTTCTGCTCATAGACCGCCACGGTTTTGAGATTGGGAAACTTGGCATCGCCGGTATTGTGCAGCACCAGTGCCTTGGCACCGTCGCAGACCACAACCCATTCGTCGCGCTGGATCATTAATTCGGACATGGGGACCTCCTGAACAGGACCGCAAGGCTAGAACAACCGCAAATTCGCGCCTTGTTCTGGATCAAACGCCGCGGCGGCCATTTCGTTGCTAAAGGTCTCGTTAATTCGTCCCGTCCAGCAACCGGCGCGCAATGACCTGCGCCTGAATCTCGGCGGCGCCTTCGAAAATGTTCAGGATGCGGGCGTCGCACAGGATGCGCGACACCGGGAATTCCAGCGCGAAGCCGTTGCCGCCGTGAATCTGCACCGCGTTGTCGGCGTTGGCCCAGGCAATGCGCGCGGCCAGCAACTTGGCCATGCCGGCCTCCAGATCGCAGCGGCGGCCGGAATCCTTTTCGCGCGCCGCGAAATACGTGAGCTGGCGCGCCACCATGATTTCCGCCGCCATCATGGCGAGCTTGTCGGCAACGCGCGGGAAGCTGACGATCGGGACGCCGAACTGCACGCGGGCTTGCCCATAGGCGAGCGCCTGCTCCATCGCCGCTTGCGCCACGCCGATGGCGCGGGCAGCCGTCTGGATGCGCGCCGATTCGAAAGTCTGCATGAGCTGCTTGAAGCCCAGTCCTTCGACGCCGCCGAGCAGGTTTTCCGCCTTCACCTCGAAGCCGTCGAAGGCGATCTCGTATTCCTTCATGCCGCGATAGCCCAGCACCTCGATCTCGGTACCGCTCATGCCCGGCGCCGGGAAGGGATTTTTGTCGTCGCCGCGCGGCTTCTCCGCGAGCAGCATGGAGAGGCCGCGGTGGCCTTTTTCATTCGGATTGGTGCGCACCAAGAGCGTCATCAGGTCGGCGCGCACCGGATGGGTGATCCAGGTCTTGTTGCCATAGACCTTGTAGACGTCGCCTTCGCGTACCGCGCGCGTCTTCAGCGAAGCGAGATCGGAACCGGTGTTCGGCTCGGTGAACACCGCCGTCGGCAGGATTTCGCCCGACGCGATCTTCGGCAGCCATTTCGCCTTCTGCTCCTCGGTGCCGCCGCCAAGAATGAGTTCGGCCGCGATCTCCGAGCGCGTGCCCAAGGAGCCGACGCCGATATAGCCGCGCGACAGTTCCTCGGACACCACGCACATCGACTCCTTGCCGAGCCCCATGCCGCCGAACTCTTCCGGAATGGTGAGCCCGAACACACCGAGCTCCGACATGTGCGCGATGGTCTCGAGCGGAATGTAGCTGTTGGTGCGATGCCAAGTCTGCGCGTGGCCCATTACTTCGCTGTCGGCGAATTTGCGCATTTCGTCGCGGATCGATTCGAGCGTTTCCTCGAGGCCGCAGACGCCGACCGTGGCGTTGTGGCTCGCGCGCATCAGTTCGACCAGACGCGCGCGCCGATCCGCGGTGTTGCCGCTGGCGATCAGGCTTTCGATGTCGCCGTTGATACGCGCCGCAACTTGCGCGGCGGAAAGCCCGAGATCGCTCGGCCGCACCAATTCACCCTGGCTCATCGGAATGCCGCCGACGATCTGGGCGAGATACTCGCCGAGCGCGACGCGCACGAGATGTTCCTCGAGTTCGCCGAGCGTGCCGGCGCCGGTCATGCGTTCGGTATAGGCGGCGAGCTGGCGTACGGCCTCCACATAGGTGGCGAGCCAGGCCAGCCCGTGGGTGGCACGCTGCTCGCGATCGAACAGGCGGGCGTCCGGCTTACCGGCCACCGTCACCCGCTCGCGCACTTTGGCCGCGGCATCGGCCAGCAAGGCATCGAGTGCGGCGGTTGCTTCGCGGCTGAGTTCGACCAGATCGGGTTCGGCGGTGGGGCGGGAGGCGGCGACGGGCATGGAATCCTCGGACTGGCAAAGTCACTGGTGCCGGCTAAGGCAAGACACTACGCGTGCAGTGCACAAAAGCAAAGTAGCCCAAAAATTGGCGAGTTTCCTGCCCCATTGCACAGCATCGGAATACCAAATTGCTACAAAATTAACCATTTCACGCTTTGATCGTCGTCAGACCTTTGCACGGTGCCTCCTGCCACGGGCGAGCTCCGAACGGGCCATGCGCTTCAAAAATCTATTGTTTCCGCTCAACCAGGCGACCCGGCTGCTGACTTCGATATCGGTGCGCAGCCGTATCGTCGTGCTGGCGCTGATCCCCGTGGTCGGGTTCCTCGCCAACGGGCTCACTTACGTCTCCGGCGAAGGCGACGTCGGCACCGCCTTCGACACCGTCAAGCGTTCGGCCGGCGTCGCCGACGCCAGCCGCGATTTCAAAAGCGCGATTTCGGCAATACGAATCATCGTCAAGGATTTCAACGTCAACCCCAGCCCCAATCTGGTGGTGAGCTTCGAGCAGACCCATGCGCTCGCGCTGCGGAGCCTCGATACCATCGCGGCCTCGATCGACCGCCGCCATGCCGAGAGCATCCAAGGCTTGCGCAAGGACGTCATGCAATTGCGCGGCACCTTCAACGACCTGGTGCGCGAGCAGAAGGTCCTCGGCATCGACGAAAACTCCGGGCTGCGCGGCAAGCTTCGCGACGCCGGCAACGCGGTCGAACGCATCATCAACGAGAACATGACTTGGCTGGCCGAGGCCGACGCCGGCAGATTGATGATGACGCTGTTGACCATGCGCCACCATGAAGCCGAGTACCGGCTCGATCCAACCGAGCTGACCAAGCAGCAGTTTCTCGCCAGCTACAAGAAATTCACCGACATATTCGCGTTGATCGACGGCACGCCGGAGATGAAGGATTCGCTCGAGCACGAGGTGAAAACCTATGCCGATACCTTCGCGCAGTGGATCGAAGGCTACGACCGCGTGCATCCGCTGCGCGCGGTAATCGATATCGACAGCCAGAACATGCTGCCGCGCGCGGACGAAATCATCACGCGGGCGCGCGAGACCGCGGACGAAGCATCGTCGGGCCTCACCGCGTCGCAAGCGCGTACGCGCACCGGAATTATCGCGGTTGGCATCGCCATGGTCGCGTTCGGCCTTGGCTTCAGCTGGCTGATCGGGCGCAGCATCACGCGCCCGCTCAATGGCCTGGCCGGCGTGATGCAGCGGCTTGCGCAGGGCGATACCAGCGCCCGCATTCCCGCCACCGACGCGCACGACGAAATCGGCGAGATGGCGCGTACCGTGATCGTGTTCCGCGACAACATGATCGAACGGGAAAGGCTCGCCACCATCCAGACCGAGGCAACCCGTACGCAGACGCAGCGCAACGACACGATCGCGCACACGATCGTGCAATTCAAACACTCGGTCGAAAGCGCGCTCGGCAAGCTGCGCGGCGCATCGATGAAGCTCGAAATGAGCTCGAGCGATCTCAACAAGTCGGCCGATACCATGTCGGCCGAGGCGCGCACCGCCGAACAGCGCGTGACCGCGGCATCGGACAACGTGACCACGGCCGCCGGGTCGGTCGAGGAACTGGCGGCATCGATCGGAGAGATCTCCTCGCAAGCCGCTAAATCCACCGACGTCGCGGGGCGCGCCGTATCGGAAGCCGAGCGCACCGTCACCACCATGTCGGAACTCGGCAGCGCCGCCAACCGCATCGGCGAGGTCGTAGGCCTCATCCAGGCGATCGCCGGGCAGACCAATCTGCTCGCGCTCAATGCCACCATCGAGGCAGCCCGCGCCGGCAAATCCGGCAGGGGCTTCGCGGTGGTCGCTTCGGAAGTCAAATCGCTGGCCGGACAGACCGCGCGAGCCACCGAGGAGATCGCCGAACAGATCGGCTCGATCCAATCGGCAGCGGCCGACGCGGTGCAGGCGATCGAACAAGTAAATTCCATCATCCGCGAAATGTCGTCGATCGCCACCATGGTGGCGGCCACCGTCGATCAGCAGAATTCCGCGGTCGCCTCGATCGCGGAAGGCGTCAACCGCGCCTCCGGCGAGGCGCGCAGCGGCGCCGAGGCGATGAGCAAGGTCGCCGGCGTCACCACCGACGCGCGCGCAACCGCCGCCGACGTCAGGAACCTCGCCGATGCCGTCGCGGTCGAGGCGGAAAGTCTGGAGGCGGAAATCCGGCAATTCCTCACCAACGTGCAGGCGGCTTGACGTCCTACTCCCCGCGCCCCGGGAGCGGTATCGAGCACCCCTTGCAATGCGCGCCGCGATAGCCGATCTCAGGGCGACCGAAATCGTCGCGGGGCTGAGCGTCTTGCGCATTCTCAAACTGTCGTTGCAAATCCTGGCCGAAGCATTCCGGCATTTTATTGCCGACGACGGCTGGGCGATCGCAAGCCATATCGCGCTGTCCACGCTGATGGCGCTGTTTCCCTTCCTGATCGTCGTCACCGCGCTCGCCGGTTTTTTCTTCGGCTCGAAAGAGCTCGCCGACGAGGCCGCGCGCATCCTGCTGGAAGCCTGGCCCAAGGAAGTCGCCGGCCCGATCGCGCTCGACGTCGCCGGCGTGCTGACCGATACGCGCGGCGACGTGCTCACATTCGGCTCGCTGTTCGCGCTCTACTTCGCCTCCTCGGGCGTGGAAGGCCTGCGCGTCGGGCTCAACCGCGCTTATGACGCCGTCGAAAAGAGGTCGTGGTGGCTGCTGCGGCTGGAATCGATCGGCTATGTGCTGGTGGGCGCCGTCGCGATTCTGGCGTTCTCCTTCCTGGTGGTGCTGGCGCCGGTGATTTGGGACAAGCTGCTGCACTATGTGCCGACGCTGGAGCCGTTCAGCGGCACCATCACCTTTGCGCGCTACGCGGTGGCGGTGGTCGTGCTGGTGATCGCTTTAACGATCCTGCACCGTTGGCTGCCGGCGGGGCGGCGCGGCATCCTCGCGGTCGCGCCGGGCGTCGCCGCAACGCTGCTGTTATGGCTGATCAGCGGCGCGGCCTTCGGCCGCTATCTCGCCTATTACACGTTTGCCTACGTATCGATGTACGCAGGCCTCGCCTCGGCGATGATCGCGCTGGTGTTTCTCTATGTCTGCGCGTCGATCTTCATCTTCGGCGGCGAACTGAATACGGCCATCGCGCAGGCGCGCGGCAAGGCGCCGATAGACGCCATTCCGGACTAGCCGCCCGCCGCTTCCTGCACGTCCTCGAACGTCTTGAGCCCTTGCGTCGGCGCATTGACCAGCACCGACATGTTGCCGGGCGGATGCTGGTTCTTCCACATCTTCATATGCGCGAGCGGGATCTTGTCCCAGGAGAACACCTCGCTCATGCACGGGTCGATGCGCTGTTCGAGCACGAAACGGTTGGCTTGGCTCGCCTGTTTGAGATGGGCGAAGTGCGAGCCCTGGATGCGCTTCTGCCGCATCCAGACGTAGCGCGCGTCGAAGGTGATGTTGTAACCGGTGGTGCCGGCGCAGAACACGACCATGCCGCCGCGCTTCACCACCAGGCAGGAAACCGGGAAAGTCTGCTCACCCGGATGTTCGAACACGATGTCGACGTCGCGCTTGCCGGTGATGTCCCAAATCGCCTTGCCGAAGCGGCGCGCTTCCTTGGTCCAGGTGTTGTACTCGGGGGTGTTGACCGCCGGCATCTGGCCCCAGCACTTGAATTCCTTGCGGTTGATCACGCCCTTGGCGCCCAGATTGAAAACATATTCCGCCTTCAACTCGTCGGAGACGACGGCGATGGCGTTGGCGCCCGACGCCGCCACCAGTTGCAAGCCGAACACGCCGAGCCCGCCGGAGGCGCCCCACACCAGCACATTGTCGCCGGGCTTGAGCGTGTGCGGCGAGTGGCCGAACAGCATGCGATAGGCGGTGGCGAGCGTGAGCGTGTAGCAGGCCGACTCTTCCCAGGTCAGGTGCATCGGCTTGTGCATCAATTGCCGCGACTGCACGCGGCAGAATTGCGCGAAGGAGCCGTCCGGCGTCTCGTACCCCCAGATACGCTGCGAGGGCGAGAGCAGCGGATCGCCGCCGTTGCAATCCTCGTCGTCGCCGTCGTCCTGATTGCAATGGACGATGACTTCGTCGCCGACCTTCCAGCGATGCACCTTGTTGCCGACCGCCCAGACGATGCCCGAGGCATCGGAGCCGGCGATGTGGAACGGATGCTTGTGCACGTCGAGGGTGGAGACCGGCTGGCCGAGGCCGGCCCAGATGCCGTTGTAGTTGACGCCGCCGGCCATAACCATCAGCAGCACTTCGTCCTCGCCGATCGTCCAGGTGGGGACAACTTCGAGCTGGAACGACGTGTCGGGCGGCCCGTGGCGCTCCTTGCGGATCACCCAGGCGTGCATCTTCTCGGGCACATGGCCGAGCGGCGGAATCTCGCCGATGTCATAAAGGTCTTTGAGCGGAGCAACGCTCGCTACCTGAGCAACGGCCGACATCTGCACTCTCCCTGCGCTTTAAGGATTGTGGCGCAATTTATGTTGCAGCGCAATATCGCTTTTTTGGCCACAGCGAACGGGCGCCGGCCCCATGGTTCGCGGGGTAAAAAAGATCAGAACGAGCGGCGCAGTTAACCATTGCGATTACGAGGCCGTTAAGGAGTACGAAACTACCATCCCCGTGCAATATTACCGGTGGCCGGGCGAAGCAGATATGTCGCAAGACCTCGACGAACCGGTGGCATGGCGTCTCTTTACATACAATTGGGTTCCGCTCGGCCTGATGGCGCTGGCCGTTGTTGTCGCCATGGCTCTGAGCGGCTTTTCCATAGAACTGACCAGCGCCCCGCTGCCGGTCGGCATGGCCGCCGCCTATGTCGGCTACGCCTATCGCAAGGCGCATTGGTCGGCTAAGCGCGACCAGCGCGTGATCTTCATCCTCGGATCGACCGGACAGATGCTGCTGATCCCGGTGCTGATGACGCCGATGACCTATGTCGCCGCATCCGCCAATCTGCCGCTCGTGGACGCGCCGTTGATGGCGCTCGACCGCGCGCTCGGCCTCGATTGGATGGCTTATTTCAATTTCATCTACAGCCGCCACGCGCTGCTGTACGGCACGGTGCTCGCCTATGGCATGATCGGCTGGCAGGTGTTCGGCGTTCCCATCGTGCTGGGCGCGACGCGCCGTTTCCGCCGGTTGCAGGAATTCACGCTGGCGTTCGCGGTCGCGCTGGTGGTGACGACGGCGATATCGGTCTTTACGCCGGCCATGGGGACCTACGATTTCCTGCACGTCACGACCGATCCAAATGTATTCACGCCCGGCGCCTATCACGATCAACTGCACGACTTGCCAATGGTGCGCGACGGCTCGCTGCGCCAACTCGACCTGATGAACCTTACGGGCATCGTCACCTTCCCGAGCTTCCACTCGGCGGCGGCCGTGCTCTATTTGTGGGCGTTCTGGCCGGTGCGCTGGTTCCGGCCGGTCGCCGTGGTGGCGAACATCGCCATGTTGCTGGCAACGCCGCTGGGCGGCGGGCATTATTTCGTCGATGTCCTCGCCGGCATCGCGGTCGCGGCCGCGGCCATCATGGCGGCGCAGTGGATTGCCGGCCTGCTGACGCGGCCCGCAATGCAACCCGTAGCCGGGTCTTACGGGCAAGAGTCGCAAGAAGTCGATAGTTCCGGCGGAATAGGCTCCGGCGTTACGCCGTGCGGGCCATCCACAATCCACCGGACCCCATATCGACGCGCCCGCAGCTTTCGGCTTGAATGGCTGGCGAGGCCGTGGCCCGCCGCCGGCAGCACCGCCGGATGCGGACGCCCGCGGTTTCACGCTGGGGAGGGATCGCCGTCATGATGGCAACGAACAGTCTGATCGTCATACTCGTTATCGGCCTGATCGCCGGCTGGCTGGCCGGCAAGATCATGGGCGGCGGCTTCGGTCTGATCGGCGACATCGTCATCGGCATCATTGGCGCCTTCATCGGCGGCTGGCTGTGGACGACGTTGCATTTGCCGGTCCTCGGGCCTTGGTGGCTGACGGCGATTGTCAGCGCGGTCGTCGGCGCCTGCATCCTGCTGTTCGTCCTGCGGCTGATAAAACGCTAGTCCCGCATCGCGCCTTCGCGCGCGGACTGCGCTGTCACACCAGCGCGGTCTCGATCACGGCTGCCGCGGCGAAGCCGCCAATTGGCGTGTCCGCCATGGGCCAAGTCATATCCCGGCGCGCAGGACTGCGACGTGATGCGCTAGTGCATTTTCCTGTCGCCTAGCGTAGCTTTCAACCAAGGGCGGCGACCGAAGGGAGGTCGCGCAATGGACTATCGACAGAAAGAAGCCTTCGCAGCGAAGCGTCTCGAGTTCAGCCGTAAAACCTTGCTGTTTGGCGCCGCTTTTATCGCTACATTCGTGGTCGCCGCTTTTGTCGACCTGGATGCAGCGCTGCGATATTTCCACGTCATCAGCGGGTCGTCGGGCACGCCAATGGAGATGGGCGCCGTCATTTCCATGGTCAGCGCCGTCCCGTTTCTGGCGATGGGCATGTCCATTGCCGCAGACACGCACCGCAACAAATAGCGCACGGCACGGCGGCGGAGTTTGAACAAAACATCATCGTTGGTGCCTTCATCCGCACTTGGCTATGGGGCGTGCTGCATTTGCCGATGGCGGCCAATCCGCCACAGGCGCGCTCAAGCCGCGCGAACGGTGGCGAGGAAATTCTTCACTTCCGCTTCCAGCTTGCGGCTCTCGCCCGAGAGCGATTGTGCAGCCAGCAGAACCTGGGCCGACGCGGTGCCGGTTTCATCGGCGCCGTGATTGACGTCGGCGATATTGGTTGCGACCTGCACAGCGCCTTGCGCCGCCTGCGCGACGCTCCTGGCGATCTCCTGGGTCGTTGTGCCCTGGGCTTCAACCGCCGTGGTGATGGATGAGGCGATCTCGGATATGCGGGTGATCGTCTCGCCGATCTCCTTGATCGCCGTCACCGATTCCTTGGTGGCATCCTGCATACCGGCGATCTGCTTTTTGATCTCCTCGGTCGCCTTGGCCGTCTGAGTCGCCAACATCTTGACCTCGGAGGCGACGACGGCAAAACCTTTGCCGGCCTCGCCGGCGCGCGCCGCCTCGATGGTGGCGTTCAGCGCCAGCAAATTGGTCTGGGCGGCGATGGTGGTGATGAGCTTGACCACGTCACCGATGCGGTTGGCCGCCAGCAACAGGTCGCCGATGCGGATGTCGGTCTTTTCCGCCTGCTGCACGGCATCGGCCGCAATCGCGGTCGACATCTGGACTTGGCGGCGGATCTCGTCGATCGAGGAGCCCATCTCGCCCGTGGCAGAGGCCACCGATTGCACGTTGCCCGAGGCTTGTTCGGAAGCGGAGGCGACCGCGGCGGAAAGCTGCTGCGTTGCCTTGGCGTTCTTGGTCAAGGTGGATGCCGCCATCTCCAGATTGGAGGCGGCGGCCGATACGGTGCCGACGATGTTGCCGACGGCGCTTTCGAATTCGTCGGCAAGCTCGCGCACCATCTCTTTGCGTTCGATCACGACGCGGTCGGCCGCCTGTTTCTGCTCCGTTTCGAGTTTTTCCAGGCGCACGAGATTGTCGCGGAAAGTGCGCGCCGCGCGCGCGGCATCGCCCACTTCGTCGCCGCGCCCGGTAAAAGGTATGTCGACATCGCGCTTGCCGTCGGCCAGTTGCAGCAGCACGCCGGCGATGGTGTGGATAGGCCGGCCGATCGACAGAATGCCGAAGGCGGCCGCGCCCGTTAGGATGACGACCACGAAAAATCCGAAGCCGAGGCTGATCCGCCCCGCCATATCGGTGTGCCTCGCCGCTTCGGCCATGCGTTGCGCCGCCAGCTCGCCGGCGGTCGAGGTGGCTTTTTCGATCAGCGCGTCAATCTCGGCGCCGATCTTGTTCGCGCGCGCCAGCGGCTGCGCGATATCGGCATATTCCTTTTTCGCCGCCGTCATGGCCGCCGCCGCCTCGGCATAGTCTTTGGCCAGAGCGATGATCTTTTGCAGCCGCGCGCGATTATCCGCGTCGATGCAGCCATTGTAGGCCGATTGCAGGAAGCCGACGGCATTGCTCCTGTCGTCCTGCAAAATAGCGAGCGCTTCGCCAGCCTCTCGCTCGGAAATCGCCAGGCGGATTTCGCGCGTGCCGATCTGCATGTGCTGCAAGGCGACACCGGCATGCAGCAGGTCGGTCGCCACCGCCTGGTCGGTGCGTCCGCGCTCGGCCTGACGGGCGACCAAGGCATTGCCGAATTCCTGAGTGAGGATCATGCCGGCGACCAGCACCACGCCGAGGCCGACCGAAATCGCCAATTTGGTGCCAATGCGGAGGTTGAGCCGCGGCAATAGGGATCGGGCGTCAAGTTTGAACATCAAAGATCCGTGGCGGCGAGGACGTGTTCAAACCGAACCGCTAAAGGCCCTGTCCGCGGGCGTTCGGGCGGTGCCTAGGTAACGCCAGACGGGTATGAATTCCGTTAACTTTAATCGCTGGCCGTGCGAAAGGCGGGGTCCACAGCCCCGGAAATGGCCTTCCGAACTTATGTTGCATTGCAACAAGGCTTCAGCCACACTGTCCGCTGCAGGCCACCGATGCGCGACAAAGCCCAACGCGACAAGCCCTGGATTTTCCGGACCTACGCGGGCCATTCCACCGCCGCGGACTCCAACGCGCTCTATCGCAAAAACTTGGCGAAGGGGCAGACCGGACTTTCCGTCGCCTTCGACCTGCCGACCCAGACCGGCTACGATTCGGACCACGTCCTGGCCAAGGGCGAGGTCGGCAAGGTCGGCGTGCCGGTCTGCCATCTCGGCGACATGCGCGCGCTGTTCGACCAAATTCCCCTCGCCTCGATGAACACCTCGATGACCATCAACGCCACCGCGGCGTGGCTGATGGCGCTCTACATCGCGGTGGCCGACGAGCAGGGCGCGCCGCGCGCGGCGCTCACCGGCACCATCCAGAACGACATCATCAAGGAATATCTCTCGCGCGGCACCTATGTGTTTCCGCCGGCGCCGTCGATGCGCCTGATCAAGGACGTGGCGATCTTCACGACGACCGAGTTGCCGAAGTGGAACCCGATGAACATCTGCTCCTACCACTTGCAGGAAGCAGGGGCGACGCCGGTGCAGGAACTCGCCTTCGCGCTGGCGACCGCGGTGGCGGTGCTCGATACGGTGAAGAATTCCGGCGAGGTGAGCCAGGAAAAATTCGGCGAGGTGGTCGGGCGCATTTCGTTCTTCGTCAATGCGGGCCTGCGCTTCATCACCGAAATGTGCAAGATGCGCGCCTTCGTCGAATTGTGGGACGAGATCACGCGCGAGCGTTACGGCATAACCGACGCCAAGCAGCGCCTGTTCCGCTACGGCGTGCAGGTGAACTCGCTCGGCCTCACCGAGCCGCAGCCGGAGAATAACGTCGCGCGCATTCTCATCGAGATGCTGGCGGTGACGCTGTCGAAGAACGCCCGCGCCCGCGCCGTGCAACTGCCGGCCTGGAATGAGGCGCTTGGCCTGCCGCGACCGTGGGATCAGCAGTGGTCGCTGCGCATGCAGCAGATCCTCGCCTTCGAGACCGACCTGCTGGACTACGGCGACATTTTCGACGGCTCGGCCGAGATCGAGCGCAAGGTCGATGACCTCAAAGCGCAGGCCAAGGAAGAGCTCAAGCGCATCGACGAGATGGGCGGCGCGGTAGCTGCGGTCGAGTCGGGCTACATGAAGCAGCAACTGGTCGAGAGCAACACCGCGCGGCTGGAAGCGATCGAGCGCGGCGAGCAGGTGGTGGTCGGCGTCAACCGTTATCTGGAAACCGAGCCCTCGCCGCTCACCGGCGGCATCGATTCGATCATGACGGTGTCGCAAGACGCCGAGCGCGATCAGCTCGAGCGACTCGCCGCCTGGCGCGCGCAACGCGACAAGCGCGCCGTCGCCGATGCGCTGGCCGAGCTCAAGCGCGCGGCGACAACCGGCGGCAACATCATGCCGGCCTCGATCGCCTGCGCCAAAGCCGGCGTCACCACCGGCGAATGGGGCTGGACCCTTCGGGAATCATTTGGCGAATACCGCGCACCGACCGGCGTCGGCCGCGCCATGCGCAACGACGTCAGCGGTCTCGACGATATCCGCGCCGACGTCGATCGTGTTTCAAGGAAGCTCGGCCGCCGCCTCACTTTCCTGGTCGGCAAGCCGGGACTTGACGGCCATTCCAACGGCGCCGAGCAGATCGCGGTACGCGCGCGCGACGCCGGCATGCAGGTGGTCTATGAGGGCATCCGCCTGACGCCGGAAGAAATCGTCGACGCCGCGCAAAAGCAAAAGGCCCATGTCATCGGGCTATCCGTGCTGTCGGGCAGCCATTTGCCGCTGGTCGAAGACGTGGTGGCGCGCATGAAAAAGGCCGGGCTCGATGTCCCGGTCGTCGTCGGCGGCATCATTCCGCCGGAGGACGCCGCCGCGATGGAAAAATCCGGCGTCGCCGCCGTCTACACGCCGAAGGATTTCGAATTGAACCGCATCATGTCCGACGTGGTGCGCATCGTCGAACGCGCGAACGGCGCGAGCAATATCTGACCTCCGGCGCGCCCCTATCCGCCATTTTTCAAGTGCGCCTTCTCGCGCACGTCCAACGGCTTGACGCCATAGCGGCGGCGGAAGGCGCGGTTGAAATCGGCCAGATCGCCGAACCCCACCTCGAAGGCGATCGCGCCAATGGTGCGTTCGGCAAAGCGCATGTCGCTCAGCATGGCATGGGCGGCCGCCAGGCGCTGCTGCAACACGAATTTTGTAAATGTCGTGCCATCGGCGGCGAATAGCGCGCGCAGATAGCGGATGGAGACCCCGTGCCGACTGGCCATGCCATGGATCGATAGGGTCGTCTGGCGGAGATTATTAAGGATGTCGCTCTTGATCGCGACCAGCCGCGCAGCGCGCAATTCGCCGCTGAGCTCCTGCACGACGATGCCGCCGCCGCGCGAAACTTTTTTGCCGTCGTTGATCACCGCCCCACTCCTCATTGCCGTTTCTGCCGGCTCGGGTGTGTCGCGGAAACCGCGCAAAAGGTTCAAATCGGCATGAGGATTTTTTCCACCGCGCGGCGGGGTGAATGGCGCTGCAGATGTACGAGCGTTCAGCAAGCCCGCTCAATCCCGCGCAAGCGGCAATCCAGAATCGTCAGACCGAGGTCCCGCTTAGGCGGGGCGAGCGCTTATTGCACTCAACGCCTCCGCCAGCCTGCCGGGGCTCACCGGCTTCACGAAATAGAAATTCATGCCGGCGGCGCGCGCGGCGGCCTCGCCGTCGCTTTCGGTGCGGCCGGAAATGCCGATCACCGGCACCTGCCCGCGCTTTCCCGGCAGCGCGCGGATGCGGCCGGTCGCCGCAAGGCCGTCGAGGCCGGCGAGCGTCACGTCCATCAGCACGGCGTCATAACTGCCGCGCAATACGGCATCGACCGCCGCCTCGCCGCTTTCGACGAAATCGACGCGGTGGCCGAGCTCGGTCAGGATCGTGTTCATCACCACGCGGCCATAGGGGTTGTCCTCGGCGCACAGGATAGACAGCGCACGCAAGGGGACGGCGCGCGCGCCGCTTTCCGTCGGCGGCGATGCGTCGATGCGATCGACCGGGACGCTGAGGCGGAATTCGGTGCCGCGTCCCGCTTTGCTGGTCACCTGCAATTGGCCGCCCATAGCCTCGGCGACGCGCTTGACGAAAACGAGCCCAAGCCCGGCGCCGCCGTAACGGCGCGCCACCGCCTCGCTCGCTTGTGCAAACGGGCGGAAAATAGTTTTCAAGTGGCGCGGGTCGATGCCGATGCCGGTGTCGGCGACGGTGAAGGTGAGCTGCACGCGCTTTGCATTCGCGGACTTAGTGCGCGCAGATTTGGCGCCGGCGCTGAAGGTGACCGTACCCTCGCCGGTAAATTTCACCGCATTGTCGGCGAGGTTTTCCAGCGCCGCGCGCAGGCGCAGCGCGTCGCCCGCCACCAGCGCCGGCAGATCGGACGCGAGCGCGATTACGGTCTTGATGCCCTTGTTGCCGGCGCGCGCGGTGAGCGCGGCAGCAACCGCCTCGGCCAGCCGCCGCGGCGAGAACGGCTCGTGCTGCAACGTCAGTCCCTTGGCGTCGGCCTTGACCGCATCGACGATCAGCGTGGTGAGCGCGGCAAGATGATCGGCACCGCTCTTGATCGCCGCCGCCCACGCGCGCTCGCGCGAACCGAGGTCGGAACTTGCCAGCAGTTCGGCCAGCGCCACGATTCCGGTCAGCGGCGTGCGGATGTCATGCGCGACACCGGCGAGCGCGGCTTCGACCGCGCGGCGGTGCGGCTTTTTCGCCGCGCGCGGACGCGCCTTGCGCGGTTGTTTTTTCGTCGTGCGCTTCGCCATCCCCTACCCCGCGGCAAAGCATGGCACGGAAGGCGAGCTCAATCGAGCCCGACGCTTTTGCGGATGTCGGCGGCGCTGGCGCCGCGCGCGCGCAATTCGCGCAAACCGGTAGCGTACGTCGATTTCGACAGCTTGTTGCCTTGGGCATCGAGGATGAGGCGGTGGTGGTGGTAGCGTGGGGCGGCCAGGCCGAGCAGCGCCTGCAACAGGCGGTGCACGCTGGTCGCGTGGAACAGGTCGCGTCCGCGTACCACCTCGGTGACGCCCTGCGCGGCGTCGTCCACCACGACGGCGAGGTGATAGCTGGTCGGCGTTTCCTTGCGCGCCAGAATGACGTCGCCCCAAATTCCGGGATTTGCGGCGATGCTGCCGGTTTCGCCGGACGGGCCGGCGCCGGTTTCCTCCCAGGTGAGCGCGCCAGCGCGGGCAATCGCAGCCGCCATGTCGAGGCGCAGCGCGTAAGGCGCTCCGGCGGCCATGCGGCGGGCGCGCCCGGCGGCCGGCATCGCCTTCGCATTGCCGGGATAAAGCGGCGCGCCGTCGGGATCGCGCGGCCAGGGAGACTGCGCTTCGCGCTCCGCCACCAGCGCCGCGATCTCGGCGCGGCTTTCGAAGCTCGGATAGATCAGCCCCATGGCGTCGAGCTTGGCGAGCGCCGCGCGGTAGTCGCCGAGATGCTCGGATTGCCGCCGCACCGGCCGCTCCCAGGCAAGGCCGAGCCAGGCCAGGTCCTCATCGATCGCCGCCTCGTATTCCGGCCGGCAACGCGCCACGTCGATGTCCTCGATGCGCAGCAACAGCCGCCCGCCCGCTGCCTTCGCCCGATCGGCGTTGAGCAGCGCCGATAGCGCATGTCCGAGATGCAGATAGCCGTTGGGCGACGGCGCGAAGCGGAAAACGGGTGGCGGCATCATCCCTCGCCTGTCATGCCCGCGCAGGCGGGCATCCAGTAATCGCCGACCGAGGGGACGATCACAAGCGCTCGCGGATACTGGATCGTCCGCTTTCGCGGACGATGACATCCGAATATGGTGCAGGCGCGATCGCACATGACCCACTTCCTGCACACCCAAGCCGATCTCGAGGCTGCGCTCGGCGAGCTCATTCTCGCCGATTCGCGGCTCAAGCCGGTCGCCGAGAAGGCGGGCGCCTTCAATCTCCGCCGGCGCGAGGCGGGTTTTGCCGGCCTGTGCGCCATCGTCTGCGGCCAGCAGCTGTCGACCGCGAGCGCGGCGGCGATCCGCAATCGGCTGTTCGCGGCCTTCGAGCCGTTCCATCACGACACGGTGCGCCGCGCGCGCACCGACAAGCTTAAGCGGCTGGGCCTGTCGGCGCCGAAGATCAAAGCGATCCGGGAAATCGGCAAGGCGCTCGCCAAGGGCGCCATCGATCTCGATCAAGTCGGCAACATGGGCGCCGACAGCGCGCATGCCGCGCTCATCGCGCTGCACGGCGTCGGCCCGTGGACCGCCGACATTTATCTCTTGTTCTGCCTCGGCCACGCCGACGCGTTTCCCGCCGGCGATCTCGCCGTACAGGAGGCCGCCCGCATCGCCTTCGGGCTGCGCAAGCGCCCGGACGCCAAGGGCCTCACGAAGATGGCCGAGGCCTGGCGGCCTTGGCGCGGCGTGGCGGCACATCTGCTATGGGCTTATTATCACGCGGTGAAGAAACGCGACGTGGTGCCGGTTCAGCCGCAAACCGAAAAGCCGAAAGCGAACAAGCCGCAAGCGAAGAAAAGGAAAAAGCGAAATGGCTGAACTCGACGGCCCGCGCATCGAGCCGCGCTCAGGCCTTGCAAAACAACTTGTCGTCTTCCTGCACGGCTATGGCGCCGACGGCAACGATCTGATCGAGATCGGCCGCGCCTGGCAGGGTCGCATGCCGGACGCCGCTTTCGTCTCGCCGCACGCGCCGCGCCCGTGCGGGCAGGCCCCTAGCGGACGCGAATGGTTTCCGCTGACGTTCCGCGATCCGAACGAGCGCTGGGTGGGCGTGCAAGCCGCGGCGCCAATTCTCAATGCTTTCCTCGACGCCGAATTGGCGCGCCGGCAATTGCCGCCACAGGCCTTGGCGCTGGTCGGTTTCAGCCAGGGCACCATGATGGCGCTGCATGTCGGCTTGCGCCGCGCCGTGCCGCCGGCGGCCATCGTCGGCTATTCCGGCATGCTGGTGGTGCCGGAGGACGTCGACCCGGACACTTTCGCCGCCGAGATCAAAGCCAAGCCGCCGGTGCTGCTCATCCATGGCGACCAGGACGAGCTCATCCCGGTGCAGGCGGTTTTCCACGCCGCCCAGGGGCTGGCCGCGCTCGACGTCCCGGCTGAATGGCACATCTCCTCCGGTATCGGCCATGGCATCGACCAGGAAGGCTTGCGCCAGGGCGGCGAGTTTCTGGCCCGCCATTTTAGCGCCCGCAAAATAAGCCTTTGCGGGTAACGCTCCGCACCGACTTCACAATCTTGTCACGCTGCCCTATTACTAGCGGGTAGGCCGCGTGGCGGCGGCCATAGGGAGGTGGAGGAGCCTCGCTTGAACGTGCACGTATCGCCTAGCGGTTTTCCTGCGCTGGTGCTTAACGCCGATTTCCGGCCGCTCAGCTATTACCCCTTGTCGCTGTGGTCCTGGCAGGACGCGATCAAGGCGGTTTTCCTCGAACGCGTGAACATCGTCGCCAACTACGACCACGCGGTGCGCAGCCCCAGCCTCGAAATCAAGCTGCCGAGCGTGGTGTCGCTCAAGACCTTCGTGAAGCCGTCGACACACCCGGCCTTCACGCGGTTCAACGTGTTTCTGCGCGACCGGTTTTCTTGCCAATATTGCGGCGACCGTGACGACCTCACCTTCGACCACCTGCTGCCGCGCTCGCGCGGCGGGCACACGACATGGATGAACGTAGTCACCGCCTGCTCGCCCTGCAATTTGCGCAAGAGCAATCTGACGCCGAACGAGGCCAGGATGTGGCCTTCGCAGATGCCGTTCCAGCCGACGGTGCAGCACCTGCACCGCAACGGGCGGCTATTCCCGCCGAACTATTTGCACGAAAGCTGGCTCGATTATCTCTATTGGGACACCGAGCTGGAGCCGTAAGGCGCGGCTCGCGGTTGCCCACTCGCGATTGCCCAACCATTCGATGCTTGCAATACAGACCTCGCTTGTCTGCCACGGTCAATTCATGCACGTTTTCGCCGGCGCATAAAAAGACACTGGGGAGGACGGCCATGAAAATCCGACGCGGCGCAGCGGCGGCGCTGGTTGCATTAGCGCTGCTCTTCGCGCTGACCGCTCGCAGCTTTGCCGAATATCCCGATAGGCCGATCCACTTGCTGCTGCCGTTCCCGGCCGGCGGCGCGGTCGATATCGTCGCGCGCGTGATGGCCGCGCAGATGGCGGAAGATCTCGGCCAGCCGATCCTGATCGAAAACAAATCCGGCGCCGGCGGCATCGTCGCGACCGACGCCGTGGCGAAGTCCGCAGCAGACGGGTACACGCTGTTGCTGACGACGCCGAACCATACGATCAATGCCGCGCTGCAGGCGAAGCTGCCCTACGACACGGAAAAGGACCTGGTGCCGATTTCCGTCATCGCGACGGTGCCCGAGGTGCTGGTCAGCAATCCGAACGCGCCGTTCAAAACGTTCCAGGAGTTCGTCGCCTATGCCAAGCAGAATCCGGGCAAGCTCAATTATGCCTCCGCCGGCGTCGGCACGCTGCCGCATTTGACCATGGAACTGCTGCTGCAGCGCGTCGGCGCCAAGGTGACGCATGTCCCCTATCGCGGCGCCGCGCCGGCGATGACCGACCTGCTGGCCGACGTCGTGCAGCTCAAGCTCGACACCTATGCGACCTCGCATCCGCAGGTCGCTGCCGGGCGCCTGCGCATGCTGGGCATTGCCAGCAGCCACCGCTCCAAGCTGATGCCGGACGTGCCGACCATCGCCGAGATGGGGCTGCCCGGCTATGAAGGCAATCTCTGGATCGGCATGATGGCGCCAGCCGGCACGCCGCAGGCGGTCATTGACAAACTCGCCGCCGCGGGCGCCAAGGCGGCGCACGCGCCGAAAGTAGCCGAACGCCTGCAGCACGACGGCGTCGAACCGGTCGGCAGCACGCCGGTCGAATTCGGCGCCTTGATCGCGCGCGAAATCCCGCAGTGGCGCGACCTCGCCAAGGCCGCCAACATCAAGCTGCAATAGCTTTGCGCGTCACTGCCCGCTCGGGTTAGCCGAAGCTAAGCCGTGCGATCCCACGGCGGCTCGGGCGCAAAACGCGCCGCGATGAAGTCGATGAAGGCGCGCACTTTTGCGGCGGGATGCCGGTCCGGCAAATAGACGGCATAGATGCCGCCGAACTCCACGGTCGGCTGGTCGAACGTCATGGCAACCAGTGTGCCCGCGCGCAGGTCGTCGGCCACGACAAAGGTCGGCTGGTAGATGATGCCCTGGCCGGCGATCGCCGCGGCGCGCAAGGCGTCGCCGTTATTGGCGCGCAGATTGCCGGCGACCCGGACCGTGATCTCGCCTTTGGCGCCGAACGCCCAACTGCCGGCGCCGGTCAGCCGCGACAGCGTGTAGCCAAGACAGTTATGACCAGCCAGGTCGGCAACCGCGCGCGGCCTGCCATGCGCCTTCAAATAGGACGGCGCGGCGCAGACGACGGTCCGGCAGGGCGCGATGCGGCGGGCGATCAAGCTGGAATCGCTGAGGCTGCCGATCCGGATCGCGAGATCCCAGCCCTCTTCGGCGAGATCAACCAAGCGGTCGTTGAGGCCAAGATCGACCGTCACCAGCGGAAAACGCTGCGCAAATTCCGACAGCAGCGGCGCGATCTGCCGCTCGCCGAACGCAACCGGCGCATTGAGCCGAAGCACGCCCTTCGGTTCGAAGCGGTCGGCGGCCACCGCATTATCGGCCGCTTCGATCTCGGCGAGGATCCGCTCGGATGTTTCGAGGTAGCTGCGCCCGGCCTCGGTGATCGATAGCCGGCGCGTGCTGCGGTGAAAGAGCTTGACGCCCAGGCGCGCTTCCAACGCGGCGATGTGCTTGGTGACCATGGTCTGCGACAGGCCCATGGCGCGGCCGGCGGCCGAAAAGCTGCCGGCGGCGGCGACTTTCGCGAACGCTTCCAGGCCTGTTAGGCGATCGAGCATCGGATTCTATTTCACCCCATTGGTGTGAGCTGTAATTCCTTATAGCCTAATTATCACACCAATGAGAATGAGCAATATTGGGGTCTGGAAACAGGAGAAACCCCATGATCGACACCCGAACCGCCCCCTATGCCGCCCTGCTGCTGCGCCTCAGCCTCGGCACGCTCTTTCTGGCGCACGCCGGCCTCAAACTCTTCGTCTTTACGCCGGCCGGAACGGCGCAGTTTTTCGGCAGCGTCGGCCTGCCGCCGGCGCTCGCTTATGTCACCATCGCCGCGGAAGTCGGCGGTGGCATCGCGCTGATCCTCGGCCTCTGGACCCGCGCGGTCGCGGTCGCCGTCACGCCGATCTTGCTCGGCGCCATCTTTGCCGTGCACGGCGCGGCCGGGTTCTTCTTCACCAACGCCAATGGCGGCTGGGAGTTTCCGGCGTTCTGGGCCATCGCCTTGATCGTCCAGGCGCTGCTCGGCGACGGCGCTTACGCGTTGCGTGCGTGGCGCAGCGACAATCTTGCCGGCGAACTCGCCGGCACCTATTCACGTTGAACCAGGCGGCGAGGCCGGCAAAACCCGGCCTCGCATTGCCGGAGGAAGTGTCATGACCCTACCGAGCCTTTTCCTGTCGCACGGCGCGCCGACTTTGCCGCTCACCGAAACGCCGGCGCGCGCGTTCCTGCAGCACCTCGGCGCGACGCTTGAACGGCCCAAGGCCATTCTCGTGGTCTCGGCCCATTGGGAGACGGCGGCGCCCATGGTCAGCGCGGTCGATCGCAACGACACCATCCATGACTTCGGCGGCTTCCCGCGCGCGCTCTATGAGATGCGCTACCCCGCGCCCGGCTCGCCGGCGGTCGCCGCGCGGGCTGCGGACTTGCTGCGCGCGGCCGGCCTCGACTGCGGCATCGACCGGCGGCGCGGCCTCGATCACGGCGCCTGGGTGCCGCTGATGCTGATGTATCCGCAAGCCGATATCCCGGTGCTGCAGCTCTCGGTGCAGCCGCATCTTGGACCCGAACATCATCTTCGCCTCGGCCGCGCATTGGCGCCGCTGCGGCAAGAAGGCGTGCTGATCATCGGCAGCGGCAGCTTCACGCACGATCTGTCGGAGTTCCGCGGCCATGGCCCGAACGACCCGGCGCCGCAATGGGTCAACAGCTTTGCCGACTGGTTTCATGCGGCGTTGATGGAACACCGCTTTGACGATCTGCTCGGCTACCGCAAGCAGGCGCCGTTCGCGACCAAGAATCATCCGACCGAGGAACATCTTTTGCCGCTCTATGCGGCCTTGGGCGCTGCCGGAGAAAATGCGCGGCCTGAGCGGCTGCACGCCAGCGCTACCTACAGCGTGTTGCGGATGGATGTTTATGCCTTTCAAGCGGCAGGCGATTCCATCGCAGGTGCCGGCCGGGAGGTAAAAGTGCTTGCGCAAGAACCCACGCGCTAGGCGCTGTGGCCGATTCGGCCCAATTCTGCCGGCTTTACCGGGATTTGACCCGTATCAAGGCGGCCCGGCGCCGCTCCGCTAGCGTCTCATATAGCTGGGCAGCAAGGCGGAGTTCGCAATATGAACAAACCCGTCGAGATCGACACTGCGCGGGTAGAGCCAGTGGTGCTGGTGCCGAAACCACCGGCTCCGAATCCGGCGACGCCGCATCGGCGGCGCGTCCTGCTGATCGCCGCCGTGTTGTCGCTCGCGGTGCTCGCCGCCGTCGGCGTCGTTTGGTGGTTTGCTACCGCCGAGGCGCCCGTCCGCTACACCACCGCGCCCGTCACGACCGGCGCGGTGACGCGCGCGGTGACCGCGACCGGCACGGTCAACCCGGTGCTCACCATCATCGTCGGATCTTATGTCTCAGGCGTCATCCAGGAGATCCACTGCGACTTCAATACCGAGGTCAAGAAGGGCCAGGTTTGCGCCAAGATCGATCCGCGTCCGTATCAAACCGTAGTCGACCAGAACCAAGCCAATCTCGCGCAGGCGAAGGCGCAGCTTGAAAAAGACAAGGCCAATTTCGCCTATACCCAGCTCAACTACGACCGCAACGTCCGGCTGGCGCAGACCAATGCGGTTTCCAAGGATACGGTCGACCTCGCCAAGAACGCGCTCGATCAGGCGCACGCGCAGATCGGCGTCGACGAGGCGAGCATTCAGCAGCGCCAGGCGCAACTCGAGGCGGCGCAGGTCAATCTCAGCTACACCGATATCATTTCGCCGGTGGACGGCACCGTGGTGTCGCGCAACGTCACCGTCGGCCAGACCGTGGCGGCGAGCTTCCAGACACCGACGCTGTTCCTGATCGCCACCGACCTTACCAAGATGCAGGTCGACACCAATGTGAGCGAAAGCGACATCGGCGGCATCAAGGATTGGGACAAGGCGGCCTTCAGCGTCGACGCCTTTCCGAAGCGCACGTTCGAAGGCACGGTTTCGCAGGTGCGCCAATCGCCGCAAACCGTGCAGAACGTCGTGACCTACGATGTGGTGGTCAGCATCGACAATACCGATCTGGCGCTCAAGCCCGGCATGACCGCGGCTACCCGCGTCATTACCGACGAACGCACCAACGTCCTGCGCGTGCCGAGCCAGGCCTTGCGCTATGCGCCGGCGGACCGGTCGGGCCCGCGCAGCGGCCGCCGTTCCAGCGCGGTCGACCGGACACGGGTCTGGGTGCTGCGCGACGGCAAGCCGGTGCGTGTCGCGGTGACCGCCGGTCTCGACGACGACACCTACACCGAAATCGTCAAAGGCGAGTTGAAGGCCGGCGACCTGGTCATCGTCGCCGAGCAACGCACTACCAATAACAGCAAGGTGGCGGCGCCACGCTTGCAGATGTGACGCGGCCAAAGGCCAGCAAATCGACCATGGCGGAACCGATCATCAGGCTCGAGCATGTCGCGCGGACGTATCACGTCGGCGATGTCGACGTACATGCGCTGCGCGATGTCAGTCTCACGATCAATGCAGGCGAATTCGTCGCCATCATGGGCGCTTCTGGTTCGGGCAAATCGACGCTGATGGCGGTGCTCGGCTGCCTCGATCGCCCGAGCAGCGGCAGCTATTTCTTCGAAGGCGCCGATGTGGCGAAGTTCGGCGAGCCCGAGCGGGCGCGGCTGCGCAGCGAACGCCTGGGCTTCGTGTTCCAGAGCTTCAACCTTTTGTCCCGCACCAGCGCGCTCGAGAACGTGGCGCTGCCGTTGTTCTATGCCGCGTCAGGTCCGGCCGGCGCCGCCTCGCGCGTCGAGCGGGCGCGCGCGTCGCTCAAGCTGCTGGGCCTCGGCGACCGTGAACGCAACACCCCCGGCCAGCTCTCCGGCGGCCAGCAGCAGCGCGTCGCGATCGCGCGGGCGTTGATCAATACCCCCGGTCTGCTGCTCGCCGACGAGCCGACCGGCAACCTCGATACCCGCACCTCGCACGAAATCATGGAAACGCTGGTGCGGCTCAATCGCGAGCACGGCGTCACCATCATCGTCGTAACCCATGAAGCGGACATCGGCGCTTATGCCGATCGCACCCTTACCATGCGCGACGGACTGATCGTCTCCGACGTGCAGAATCCTAAGCTGGCCAAAGCCGCCGAATCGCCGCGCGGCGCAGGCCCGCCGGTGGCGCAACCGCAGCGTCCGTACGTCGCCAGCGCAAGACGCACCAATACTTTCTGGGGCTTTGCCGTGATGATCATGGCTGCTGCCATGCAAGCGATCTGGCGCAACATGATGCGGTCGGCCTTGACCATGCTCGGCGTCTTCATCGGCGTCGCGGCTTTGATCGCCATGGTCGCCGTCGGCCAGGGCGCCAATGACGCGGTGCGCAAGCAGATCGAACGGCTCGGCACCAATCTGGTCGTGGTACTGCCGGGCGCGCGGACGGCGGGCGGCATGCGCGCGGGCTCCGGCAGCGCCTCCACGCTCACAACCAGCGACGCGCAGGCGATCCAGCGCGAGAGCATGGCCGTCAGCGAGGTCAGTTACCTCATCCGCCAGTCCGGCCAGACCGAGTTCGGCAATCAGAACTGGGCCACGCAAATTCAAGGCATCAGCGCCGAATTACCCGCCGATGACGAACTGGCGGATCGACGCCGGACGCGAAATCTCAGACCGAAGACGAGGCGTCGGCGGCGCTGGTGGTGGTGATCGGGCAGACCGTGGCGAAGCAGTTGTTCGGCGAGCAGCAGAACCCTGTCGGCGCGCTCATCCAGGTCAAGGGCGTGCCGTTGCGGGTGATCGGCGTGCTGGAGGGCAAGGGGCAAACGTCTTACGGCCAGGATCAGGACGATCTGGTGATGGTCCCGTTCACCACAGCCGAGCGCAAAGTGCTCGGCGTGGCCGCGCCGTCGCAGGCGCAGACACAGCTCAATTGGATCTACCCAAACCCGCCCAACCCCTACGGGTTGACGCCGCATTTGGCCGGCTACGTCAACCAGATTTACGTGCAAGCCATCAATTCGACGGACGTGCAGCCGGCGATCGGCCAGATCACCGAGATTCTCGTGCGCCGTCACCGCATCAAGCCCGGCGCCGACAACGACTTTTCCGTGCGAAACTTAAGTCAGATCGCGGAAGCCGCCGAGAGTTCGAGCCGCATCATGGCGCTGCTGCTCGCCGCCGTCGCTTCGATTTCGCTGGTGGTCGGCGGCATCGGCATCATGAACATCCTGCTGGTGTCGGTGACCGAGCGGACGCGCGAGATCGGCCTGCGCATGGCGATCGGCGCGCGGCGCGTGCATGTGCTGCTGCAATTCCTCGCCGAGGCGGTGTTCCTGAGCGTGACCGGCGGCGTTGCCGGCATCCTCATGGGCGTGGCGTTCTCGGTGGCGATTTCGGTCATTGCCGGCTGGGCGGCGCCGATCTCGGGCTCGGCGATTGCCGGCGGGTTCCTGTTTTCCGCCGCGGTCGGGATTTTCTTTGGCTACTACCCGGCGCGCAAAGCCGCGAATCTCGATCCGATCGAGGCGCTCAGATACGAGTGATCAATTCGTCATTCCGGGGCGCGGGCGAGGCCCGCGAACCCGGGAACCAGGGGCAACGCCGGAAACTTTTGCTTTTCGCTCTGGATTCCGGGCCCGCGCCTTCGGCGCGTCCCGGAATGACAGGATGGAGTCACGCGCCCGGAAGCATCCGTTGCAGCACGCCGTCGCGGCGTACGAAATAATGATAGAGCGCGGCCGCCACGTGCAGACCGACCAACGCGAGCAGCGCATATTCGGCGAGGATGCTGTGCACGTCGCCGGTCCAGCCCCAGCCAGCCACCCGCGTGCCCACCAGCTTCGGCAGTTCCAGTCCGAACATGACGACCGGGAAGCCGCGCCATGAGGCGTTGATCCAGCCCAGAATCGGCACCACGAACAGCAGCACATAAAGCAGCCAGTGCACGATACGGGCGGATTGCGTCTGCCACGGCGGTACGCCGTCCGCCGGCGGCGGCTCGGCATGGGCCGCCCGCCAGCCCAGGCGGATGACGGCGAAAAAGAGAACTAGAACGCCGATCGACAGATGCAGATTGATGAGCGTGTCGGGTTTGGTATCGCGCTTGATGTCCGGCATGGTCCAGGCAACCGCAAACTGAACGACCAACAACGCCAGGATCGTCCAGTGCAGCGCCTTCGCCGTGCCGGTATAGCCAGTGTTCGTGCTCATGATTTCAGTGAACCCTTGCGATGGAACTGGAGGCTGCCTATATGGGTTTCAGACGATGATGATGTCGAGCCGTAAGGCTCCATTATCGAGCGGCCACGAAATGCAGGGGGCGACGCCGGATGTACGCGCGCTTTCTGATTTTCGTGGTCGTATTCGTTTAGCGCGCGGCATCAGCCCCTCGCCTTCAGCCGCTCCCTGTCGTAGCCGGCAACCCGTTTGTAACTTTCCGACAGCGCGATAAGTTCCGTGCGGCTGATGACGTCGTCGATGTGCTTGAACGGCTTGTCGCCGGTGCGGCGATAGACTTCCTGCAATATGGCGTCGGGCGGCGCCTTGCGGTTGGCGAGTACGACTTCGCTGGTCGCCGGCAGCCGCTTGGCTTCGTAGGCCTTGAGCGCGGCGACCGGATCGGCATTGGCTTTGAGCGCGTCGGTGAGCGCGCGGCAATCGAGAATTGCCTGTGCCGCGCCGTTGGCGCCGCGCGGATACATCGGGTGGGCGGCATCGCCCAACAGCGTCAGCCGGCCGAAGCTCCAACGCGGCAGCGGATCCTGATCGACCATGGGATATTCCAGGATGGCGTCGGATGCGCGGATGAACTGCGGCACGTCGAGCCAGTCGAAATGCCAGTCCGCCATGGCGGGAAGGAAATCCTCCAGCTTGCCGCGCCGGTTCCAGTCGCGCGCCTGGTATTGCGGCGTCTCGATATCGCAGACCCAGTTGATGAGCTGGCGGCCTTGCGCGTCGATATTGTTGCGGATCGGATAGATCAAGAGCTTGGCCGGATGGTGCCAGCCGACGCGGATCATGCTGGCGCCGGTGAGGATCGGCTGCCAGCGGGTGACGCCGCGCCACATGTTGATGCCGGAATATTTCGGCGGACCCTCGTCCGGATAGAGTTGCTTGCGCAACACCGAATGGATGCCCTCGCAGGAGACCGCCACCGTGCCGCGCTCCGGGGCGAGCGGCTTGCCATTGCTGTCTTCGAAATACGCGACAGCTTCGCCGCCGTCATACTCAACCCGCGTGCAGCGTCGGCCGAGGATGACCTTGTCGGCGCCGGCGCGCGCGATGAAGGCGTCGAGCAATACCATCTGCAGATCGCCGCGATGGATGGAAAATTGCGGCACCTCGTAGCCGGCGAAGCGTCCGGCCGGCTCGTTGTAGATGTATTGGCCGAAGCGGTTGTAGAAGCACAATTCGCGGGTGGTGACGGCGACCTTGGCGAGGGCGTCTTCGAGGCCGAGCGCGCATAGTTCGCGCGAGGCATGCGGCAGGATGTTGATGCCGACGCCGACCGCTTTGAGCTCGGAAGCCGCCTCGAACACGCGGCAGGCGATGCCAGCGCGCTGCAGCATCAGACCCAGCGTCAACCCGCCGATGCCGGCGCCGATGATGAGCACTTCCATAGGCGTCCCCAACCCTTAACTGCGCGCGCGCGCCGACAATGCGCCCCAGCCGGCGACGACGGCCAAGAAGAACGAGAGCGGCACATCATAACCGGCGAGCGAAATTCCTAAAAACCGCCATGCCGCCTCGTCGCAGCGGATCAGGCTGATGCGATTTTGCAACTGGCTCATAACATCGCGCGCGTTGCCGAATTTGGTGATCGGGCCGGAGCAATCGAGCGGCCCCGCCCACCACTTCCACTCGACCCCGGCGTGATAGAGGGAAAGCCCGGTATTCCACAGCATCGCGAGCATGATCGCCAGGAAGCCGAGCAGCAGCACCTTGCGCGCGGCGCCATGATTGGCGCCAAGCCAGAGCATCGCCGCCAGCGGGATACTGAAATAGAACGCGATCCGCTGCTCGAGGCAGAGCGGGCACGGCAAGATCAACAGCACGTACTGGAAAAAATAGACCGTGGCGATGCCGAGCGCGCCGACTACGGCGATGACCGCCGCAGCGGTTACTTGCGGGTCGCGGCAGGCCAGTTCCCGATATTCGTTCATCGTACGCATCGAATGCCGCCAATACCGTTGTTCGATCGTGCTGACAAGCGCGGCGCTACGCCGCGCTCTTGACGACACCGTGTTCCATCTGCACCCGGCGGGTGCAGAATTCCGAGATCAGCCCTTCCGAATGGCTCGCCAGGATGATGATCGGGGTGCGGTCGAAAAGGTTCTCGATGCGCTGCTGCGCCTTTTTCTGGAAGGCCGCGTCGCCGGCGCTCATCCCCTCGTCGATCAGCAGGATGTCGTGACGCGCGGCGGTCGAGACCGCGAAGGCGAGCCGCGCGAACATGCCGGCCGAATAAGTGCGCATCGGCAGCTCGAGGAAGTCGCCGAGTTCGGTGAAGTCGGCGATTTCATCGAGCTTGCTCGCGATCTCGCGCCGGCTCATGCCCATCATGTAGCCGCGCAGATAAATGTTCTCGATGCCGGACGATTCCGGATCCATCCCGGCCGTGGGGTCGAGCAGCGCACCGACCTGCCCCTCGATGGTGATGGCGCCGCCATTCGGCTTGTAGATGCCGGCGAGCACGCGCAGCAACGTCGTCTTGCCCGAACCGTTATGGCCAACCAGACCGACGCGGTCGCCGTCGTTGATCTCGAGGTTGAGGTGATCGATGGCCCGCACGGTAATGACGTCGCGGGCGCCCGCCATGACGCGGCCGCCGGTCGCCTGCGACAAGAGCTGGTTCTTGAGCGAGCGGGCGCTGGCGCCGAAAATCGCGAATTCGACCGTCAGGTTCTCGATGGAAATATGCGCCATTCGCCTAGACCCAGTAGGGGATGCGGGCGTGCGCCCGGCGATAGAGCAAGGCGGTGAAGCCGAGCCCGGCCACCGCCATGGCGATGCACAGACCCCAGCTCATGGGCGACACCGCCTCGTTCAGCAACGGCGCCCGGACGATCTCGATGAGATGATAGAACGGGTTGAGCACGACAAAAGCCGGGCGGTTCGGCAAGGTTACCGGCGACCAGAAGATCGGGGTTAGGAAAAATACGACCTGGATCAGATTGGCGACGATCTGCGGGATATCGCGATAGCGGGTGGAGAGCACTCCAACCGCCAGCGATATCCATGCGGCGTTGATCAGGAACAGGATGAAGCCGGGGATGAACAGCAGGGCGTTCCATCCGGGCATCAGTCCGAAGTAGACCACCACGGCGAGATAGATCGCCATGTTGAAAACCCAAATTATGACATTGCGCGCCATCATCCGGTAAAAATGCACGCTGAGCGGCGTTGGGACATTGCGGATAAAGGCTTCGGCCGAAATGAAAACCGTGGCGCCTTCGTTGATGCAGCCCGTGAGCAGGCCCCAGAAGATAATGCCGGTCGAGATGTAAGGCAGCGTCTTGCCGACATCCTGCTGAAACAAAGTGGAGAAAACGAGACCCAATGTCCCGACCAATATGCCCATCGAAAGCGTCAACCAAAACGGGCCGAGCACCGAGCGCCGAAACCGCTGCCGGATATCGTGTGAGGCGAGCCGTATCCATAGCTCATAGAGCCGGAAACCTTTGACAAGGTCGGCGAACGCCTGCCTCGGCACCGCTTCCGCGGTGATCCGGATGGTCGGCGTAATTTGCGTGGGATGGGCGGCCGTGGTCATGCCGGCGGTCAATTGGGGGATTGCGTGGCTTTGTGTGCTGATTGGCGCGCGTTTAGCACAGCTTGCCGGGTGCGTCACCAACCGTAGGGGCTGTTGCCCGCCTGCTTATCGTTGATCGTACGCCATTTCAAGCCATTGAACAGACATGTAAATTTTCGTAAGGGCGGCGGCGGGTTAACGCCGATCGCGCGCGATCACGGTTTGCCTTCTTCGACACGCATCATTGCGAGAAAGCCTGCGTAAGTGTCGACAGCGGGCCGCCAGCCGGCCGCTTCAAGCTTGCTGGTGTCGACAACCAAATTTCCGCTGAGACGCGACCAAATATCCATGCGGCCGCACATCATCAACAAGAGCCGAATGATAGGTTGCGGAATATAGATGGTCGACATCGCGCGTCCCTGCATCTTGCGCAGCATCGCCAGAATTTCGCCGATCGTCATTGGCTTGGTATCCGCGACCAGGTAAGTCTCGCCGATCGTGGCTGGATTTTTCAGCGCGAAGATAATCGCAGAAATGAGATTTTCGACCGCAAGCAGTGACCGCCGGCTCGTGAAAGCTCTGACCGGGAGCGGAACGGACGACCGCGCCAGGCGAACGAGCGTTTGAATGTTTCCTTTGGGATTTGGGCCATAGACGACGACAGGCCTAAAGATCGTAAAAGGCAGGCCCGCCGCGCGGACCGCCTGTTCGGCGGCAAGTTTCGAGCGGCCATATTGGTTGGTCGGGCGAGGCTCGTCCTGCTCGTGCACGGCCTG
The DNA here is from genome assembly GCA_963749625.1 of uncultured Alphaproteobacteria bacterium. Classification (GTDB taxonomy): domain Bacteria; phylum Pseudomonadota; class Alphaproteobacteria; order Rhizobiales; family Xanthobacteraceae; genus Pseudolabrys. The sequence goes on from CAVVNY010000015.1 coordinate 204,317, forward strand.
CGTCGCGGCCGCGCCTATTTGGGCCCGCACCGACGAAATATAGACAAAGCGTTCGATCCCGGCGGCTTTGGCCGCGTCGGCCAGCCGTTGCGTGGCAATCCAGTTGACCTGATCGAATTCGGAATATGCGTTCTCGGGAATCTTGCTGTGGGCCGGACCCGCCAAATGAATGACGATATTCACGCTTTGCAGAATTGGCGCCCAGTCAATGGGACTTTTTAAATCCGGGATGATGACGGTCTCCACCGAATCCGGAAACGAAACTTGACGGCGCGTCGCGGCCCGAACCGCGTAACCGGCATCGAGCAAAGCGGTCACCAGCGGCCGGCCTACAAAGCCGGAGGCTCCCGTAACCAATATGCGTTTTGTGGCCATGCCATCCTATCGCGCCGTATCACCCGTAATAGAAAACGACTGCCGCTAAATGACCGGACATCTCCGCCTGAACCGTGGATAGTGTCCCGCTGGAGCCGGGTTAGGCCGGCAGCGAATAAGTCGCGGTCACTGCAAATCATTCGTTGGTCTGATCACTAAAAACAACGCGTTGGCAATGCATGCCACCCGCCCCCCAGAGCCGATGGCGAACCGATCCGATCAACGGAGACGGGTAAGCGTATTACTGTTGATAGAAAGTTCACTATAGTTACAAGGTACTAAAGCCATCCATAACCCGAAATTATGACACATACGAACATCAAACGCCGCAAGCGCAACTCGTTGAGTTTTCGGCCAGCGTCGCGGTATCAAGGTGCCGCCGATCACGGGAGTGCGGATCGCAGCGATCGAGACCGCGGGAGGAATCGGCGGTCGCCAAAGCTTCGCCGCGGCGGCGGGCTTGTCCAACAAAGAATTCGCCCAACTCTGCGTTACACCCTCACGACGGCTTAAAGAGCCCATGGCTGCGAGCAACGAAGTCTATCTCTCAAATGTCGCACGCGAGCATCGCCGCCGCGCAGGTCGCCATATTGATGTGCACGAAAGACGGTGCTGCGTTTCTTGCCGAGCAGTTGCAGTCGATCGCGGATCAAACGCACACGAATTGGACATTGGTCGTATCCGACGACGGTTCGACCGATGCGACCCGAAAAATTCTTAACGACTTCGCCGACAGCCATGCCCAGAAAACGGTCGTCAGAAACGGCCCGGGCAAGGGCGTCTGCGCCAATTTTCTCTCGCTGGCGACCGACCCGACAATCGATGCGGACTACTTTGCGTTCTGCGATCAAGACGACATTTGGTACAAAGACAAGCTCGCGCGCGCATTGACGTGGTTGGCCACCGTCCCGGCCGATGTGCCGGCGCTTTATTGCGGCCGCACCGAATTGGTGTCGGATGATGGACGGCCCTATGGCCTTTCGCCCCTCTTCAGCCGCCCAATAGCGTTCCGCAACGCCATCATCCAGAGCCTCGGCGGCGGCAACACGATGGCGTTCAACAAGGCGGCAAAATGCCTGTTGGAGCAAACGGGCAAGCTTGAGGTCGTTTTGCATGACTGGTGGATGTACCAATTGGTGTCGGCGGTGGGCGGTGCGATCCGCTACGATCCGCAACCGGCGCTGAAATACCGCCAGCACCTCGACAACCTTATCGGGTCGAATCGCGGCTGGCGCGCGCGCATCGTCCGCCTGCGCATGATGCTGAGCGGGCGCTTTAGCGATTGGAACAAGATGAATATTGCCGCGCTCCAGCGCGTGCCGGCCGTTTTGATCAAGCCGCAAAACAGCGCGACGTTGCAGCTGTTCGCCAAGGCGAGGACGGCGTCTCTGTTCAAGCGCATTTATTATCTGAAACGGTCCGGCGTATATCGCCAGACTTTGCTCGGCAATATCGGTTTGCTCATGGCGACGGTGCTCAAGAAGATTTGAGATGGCCGCAGCGGCCTTGTCCAACGGCAAATCGGTCCTGGCGACAGGAGCGTCCGGATTTATCGGCACGAATTTCGTTCTCGAATGGTCTCGACCTGTCCGCGGTCGTCAGCCGCGACAATTTTACTTAAGCAGGCAATCTCGATAGTCTCGCGAGCATGTCAAACGGCCCTCGCCCGTGTCTTTGTTCACGGCGAGCAATACCTGCCGGTCCGGCCTTGGCAAAGCTGGTGTCTCTGATAAAGATGCAGCGTTTTTCGACAGGTAATTGATAAGGCAGATATTGGTTATGCAGAAGAAGGGGCGAAAAGGCATCATCCTCGCCGGCGGCTCGGGAACCAGGCTTCATCCAGCAACCCTTGCAGTTTCCAAGCAGCTGTTGCCGGTCTTCGACAAGCCGATGATCTATTATCCGCTATCGACATTGATGCTCTCCGACATCCGCGACATTCTGGTTATTTCCACCCCGCAGGATACGCCGCGCTTCGAGCAGACTGCTCGGCGACGGCAGCCAATGGGGGGTTCGGTTCACCTATGCCGTTCAGCCTTCGCCCGACGGGTTGGCGCAAGCGCTCATCATCGGCGAGGATTTTATCGGCGCCGACGACGTGACGCTCATTCTCGGCGACAACGTGTTTTACGGGCATGGATTTCCGGCGCTGCTGACGAGCGCGCGCGGCCGCGCAAGCGGCGCGACCGTCTTCGCTTATCGCGTCAACGATCCGCAGCGCTATGGCGTGGTTGAATTCGACGACGGATCAGAACGCCATATCGATCGAGGAAAAGCCGGCGCATCCGAAGTCACACTATGCGGTGACCGGGCTGTATTTTTTCGACAGCGAGGCGGCCGCCATCGCGCGGCGCGTAAAGCCTTCGGCGCGCGGCGAATTGGAGATCACCGACGTGAACCGCGCCTATCTCGAGGCGGGCAAGCTCAAGGTGGAAATCCTCGGCCGCGGCCATGCTTGGCTCGATACCGGCACCCATGAATCGATCCTGGAAGCCAGCCAATTCGTCGCCATGATCGAACACCGGCAAGGCGTGAAGGTCGCGTGTCTGGAAGAAATCGCTTTCGGCAAGGGCTGGATCGACAGCCAGCAGGTCGCGCGCGCGGCGGAAGCGCTGATCAAAACGAGCTATGGACAGTACCTGCGCCGTCTGCTGGAAGAACGGCAACAATGAAAGTCACCGCGACCGAGATACCCGACGTTCTGGTCCTTGAGCCGAGGGTCTTCGAGGATAACCGCGGATTCTTTCTCGAGAGCTATAATCAGAAACGTTTCGACGACGCCGTCGGGCGAAACGTTCATTTTCTACAGGACAATCATTCCCGCTCGGTCAGGCATGTCCTGCGCGGGCTGCACTATCAAATCCACCAGCCGCAGGGGAAGCTGGTCCACGTGATCGCGGGCGAGGTTTTCGACGTCGCCGTCGATCTGCGCCGCAGCTCACCGACTTTCGGCAAGTTCGTCAGCATGGTGTTGTCGGCGGCGAACAAGAAGCAGCTCTGGATCCCGGAAGGCTTCGCGCACGGCTTTCTCGTGCTGAGCGAAGCGGCGGAATTTCTTTACAAGACCACCGACTATTACTCGCCGCAAGACGAACGTTGCGTGATCTGGAACGATGCCACGATCGGAATCGACTGGCCGAAGGACGGCGAGCCGATCCTGTCCGCGAAGGACCTCGCGGGGCTACCGCTCAGCAAAGCCGAGGTTTTTGCATGAGGCTGCTCGTCACGGGCGCAAACGGTCAGGTCGGATGGGAACTTTGCCGAAACCTGTTGCCGCTCGGGGAAGTCGTTGCAGCCGATCGTCGCCAATGCGATTTGTCGCGGCCCGAACTTTTGCCGGACCTCATTCGCAGCATAAAGCCCGACGTCGTCGTGAACGCGGCCGCCTATACGGCGGTCGACAAGGCCGAGCAGGAGGAAGCGCTCGCGACCACCGTCAACGGCACGGCCGTCGGCGTGCTGGCGGAAGAAGCGCGCAAGGCCGGCATTCTCCTCGTCCATTACTCGACCGACTACGTCTTTGACGGGACCAAGAAGACGCCCTATGGCGAAGACGATGCGCCGCATCCCATCAATGCGTATGGACGCAGCAAATTGGCGGGCGATACCGCGCTGCGCCAGGCCGGCGGCAGCTACGTCATTTTGCGTACGAGCTGGGTCTATGCGCGGCGCAAGCAAAATTTTCTGCGCACGATCCTGCGCCTGGCGGCCCAGCGCCCGGAATTGCGGATCGTCGACGATCAGATCGGCGCGCCGACCTGGGCCCGCAACATCGCCGACGCCACGGCGCTGATCGTGCAGGCCGCTCGCCGGGAACAGGCGCAGGGCCAGTTTACATCCGAACTTTTCAATCTGACCGCAGCGGGCGCAACAAGCTGGTATGGATTTGCCCAGGCCATTCTGAACGGCGCGCAGCAGCATGGCTTGCTGTCCGCGCAACCGGCGCCGCAACTCAAGCCGATCCCGAGCGAAGACTATCCGCTGCCGGCCGCCCGGCCCAAGAATTCCCGGCTTGCCGGCGAGCGCCTGAGCCAGCGCTTCGGCATCGCCCTGCCGGATTGGAAGCAAGGGCTCGCGCGCTGTATCGAAGACATGGTAACGGGCGAGCAATAGCGGCAGGCGCGCGAACGGGTACGGCCGCAATGGCCCCGCATCATTAACTGAGGCCGCTCTGCACTTTTTTGCGTCGTCGCAAACGATGCCCTATTGTAACGGTCCGCATATTTTTCGCGGGAGTGGTGCATGCTCGATACTTCGGACACGGCGAAAGGGCAGCATGGCGCCGCGGCCGGCGAGCCCGCCGCGCGATTTTCAAGAGCATTTGCGCTTGCTCGACGAAAAGCGGCCTCCTTACGCGCATCGATAGGCCTATCGATAAGGACCGCGAGCTGCACCCGCTGGTGCGCTGGCAGTTCCAAGGCGGACTCGCCGAAGATCAGCGCCGGGCTTTTCTGTTCACCAACGTCGTCGATGGCGCCGGGCGGCGTTATGACATTCCGGTCGCGGTCGGCGCCCTTGCGGCGTCGCCTGAGATCTACGCCGCCGGCATGGGCAAGCCGGTCGCGGATATCGGCGCGGCCTGGACCCAGGCTGTCGCGAAGCCGATCCCGCCCGTGATTGTCGCATCCGGCGCCTGTCAGGAGGTCGTGATCAAAGGCGCGGATCTGCTGCGGCCGGGCGAGGGTCTGGCGCGGCTGCCGGTGCCGATATCGACGCCGGGCTTCGACTCCGCCCCCTATCTTACCGCGACGCTCTGCATCACCCGCGACCCCGAAACCGGCGTGCAAAATATGGGGACCTACCGCGGCGCCCTGAAATCGCAGGATCGTCTCGGCGTGCGCATGTCGTCGCGGCCGGGCGGCGCCGGCGGCTATCTGCACTGGCAAAAATACCAGAAGCGAAAACAGCCGATGCCCTGCGCCATCGTCGTCGGCTGCGCGCCCGTGGTTCTGTTCACCGGGCCGCAGAAGCTTCCGGCCGATCGCGACGAGATGGCGGTGGCGGGCGGCCTCGCCGGCGCTCCCATCCGGATCGTCAAAGCGGCGAGCGTCGATCTCTACGTTCCCGCCGATGCCGAAATCGTCATCGAGGGCTTGATCGACAGCGAGCTGCTCGAGCCGGAAGGTCCGTTCGGCGAAAGTCACGGTCACGTGGCTTTGGAAGATTTCAATATGTCGATGCAGGTGACCGCGATCACGCACAAACGCGCGCCGGTCTTCGTCTCGATCATCAGCCAGGTGACGCCCAGCGAATCGAGCGTGATGAAAAAGGTGGCGTTCGAGCCGATGTTCCTCGCTCACCTGCGCGACCAGCTCGGGATACGCGGGATCAAGGGGCTCAAGATGCACGAGCCCTTCACCAACCTTCGCAAGGTCATCTTCCTGCAATTCGCGCGCGGCACCGCGCGCACCGAAATCTGGCGCGGGCTGCATGGTGCGGCGTCGCTGCGCGCCGATTGCGGCAAAATCTGCATTGCCGTCAGCGAGGACATCGATCCGGCCAATACGGATGCGATCTTCTGGTCGCTGGCCTATCGCTCGGATCCCGGCGCGGATATTCTTATCGAACCCTACCGCTCGGCCGGCCATGGGCCAAAATCCGGCGCGCGCGAAGATTCGACCATCCTCATCGACGCGACGCTCAAGCACGACATGCCGCCGCTGGCGTTGCCGCGAGAGGAGTTCATGGAACATGCGCGCGCGATCTGGGAGGAGCTTGGCCTGCCGGCGATTACACCGCAGTCGCCATGGCACGGCTATTCGCTCGGCGACTGGGATGAACGCTTCGACGTCTACGCCCGCCGCGCACTGGAGGGGCGATGGGCGGAAAGCGGCGACGAAACCTTTAAACGGCGCCGGAGCGGATTGATACCGGAAACGCCCACCCGCAACGTTGAAATCCCGGCCAAGAAATCCTGAAAGCGACGACTCCCATGACCCGATCCAAGGCGTTCGCCATTCTCATCGCCGCTCTCGTCCTCTTCGCGCTCAAGCCCGCCTGGGCGGAGGACAGCTATCCGACGCGTCCGATCCGTCTCATCGTCGGATTCGCGGCGGGATCGAGCGGCGACGTCATGGCGCGCATCGTCGGCCACAAACTCGGCGAGTTGCTGAATCAGGCCGTGGTCGTGGAAAACAAGCCGGGCGCGAGCAGCATGGTGGCGACCGATTACGTCACGCGCAGCGCCAAGGACGGCTACACGCTTTTGTTCGGCACCATCGCAACGACCATCAACATGACGCTGATGCCGAACAAGGCGCCCAATGTCGAAAAGGACATGACGCCGATCGTGCTCATCGGCTCCATCCCGAACATCCTCATTGTCAGTCCGAGCCTCAACGTCAGCAGCGTGAAGGAGTTGATCGCGCTTGCCAAAGAGAAGCCCGACGAGCTGCTTTATGGCGCCTCCGGGCTCGGCAGCGGGCCGCATCTGGCGACCGAATTGTTCAAGCAGATGGCCGGCATCAAAATGACCGGCGTGCTCTATCCCGGCAGCGGGCAGACCGCCATCGATCTCATTTCCGGCCGCATCCAGGTGATGTTCGCGCCGGCGCCGACCGTGCTTGGCTTCCTCAAGGACGGCCGCGTCAAGGCGCTGGCGACTACCGAAGCCAAGCGCGCCAGCGTCGCCCCGAACCTGCCGACGATCGCGGAAGCGGCCCTGCCCGGCTACGCGGCCGGTCTCTGGTTCGGCATCCTCGGCCCCGCCGGCCTGCCGCAGCCGGTGATCGACAAGCTATCCAAGGCGACAAATAGCGCCCTCAACGACGCGGAAGTCCGCAAGGAGCTCGAGCGCCAGGGCCTGAACGAGCAGGGCGGCAGTCCGGAAGATTTCGGCCGTTTCATCAAGAGCGAAACGGAGCGCTGGGCGCGCGTCATCCACGCCATGGATGCCGCCAAGCCCAAGACGGGAAGCGCGGCGCACCCGTGATCGGTGTGCTCGGCATATCTCCGCGGCCAGCCACCCAACCGACCGAAAACAGGTAACCACCCATGCAACGCATTCTCTGCTTGGGCGCCGGTGCAGTCGGCGGCTATTACTGCGCGCGGCTGATCGAGGCCGGCGCCGATGTCACTTTTCTCGTGCGCGAGCAGCGCCGGAACCGTCTTGCCGAGCATGGGCTTCGCCTCGAAAGCACCTACGGTAATTTTGCGAGCCCGGTGAAGGCGATTGTCAAATCCGAACTGAGCGGCCCGTTCGACGTCATCCTGTTGACCTGCAAGGCGTACGATCTGCCCGAAGCAATCGAAGCCATCGCGCCTGCCGTCGGCCGCGGCACGGCAATCCTGCCGCTGCTCAATGGCGTCGCCCATATCGATTTGTTGAATGCGGCCTACGGCCGAGACTCGGTTCTTGGCGGCGCCGCCAAGATTGCCGCCACCTTGCTGCCGGACGGCACCATCAAACATCTCAACGATTGGCACTACATCACCTTCGGCGAGCAAGACGGCGCAATGAGCGAACGCGTCCGCTCGCTCAAGGCCGCGTTTGACAAGACGCCCGTCGTCGCCGCGGCCGTTCCCAATATCATGCAGATGATGTGGGAAAAGCTGGTGCATCTCGCCACGCTGTCCGGCATGACGGCCGCAATGCGCGCCAACGTCGGCGAAATCCTGCGCACGCAGGAGGGCAGCGGGCTGATGGCCGAATTTCTCGAGCGCAACGCCGAAATCGCCCGGCGCGAAGGATATCCGCCATCCGCGCAGTGGATGGCGGAATGTCAGAAACTGATTTCGGATGTGAATTCGCCACATACGACATCGATGGCACGCGATATCGAGAACAAGGGGCCGATCGAAGCGGATCACATCATCGGTTACATGCTGCGCCGCGCGGTGGCGAACAAAGTCGACCCGACCTTGCACCGGATGGTCTTTGCGCACCTGCAAGCTTATGAGCAGCGACGCGCCGCCGGCCGCCTGCTCTGAGGTCCGGCGTCAGCGCCGATCAGGCGGGCAGTTTATCGATAAAGGACAGGACGGCGGCGGAGAAGTGATCGTTGCGGTCGCCGGCCACCATATGGCGCGCGCCGCCGACATCGACGTAATCGGCGTGCGGTACGAGTTCGAGAAATTCCTTGGCGTGCGCCTCCTTCACCAGCTCGGAGGCTGCGCCGCGCACCAGCAGAGCGGGGATCTGGATGCGGCGCGCGGCCGCGATCAAAGCCGCTTCGAGCGCGCGGCGGTCGGAGCCGGCGGCACGCGGACCGTCGAGGAAGCGCGGATCCCAGTGCCAGCGCCAGCGTCCGTCGGGCGACAGGCGCAGATTTTTCTTTAATCCTTCATTGCTCTTCGGCCGCGGCCGCTGCGGAAGATAGTCGGCGACCGCCTGGGCCGCCTCGGCGACCGAGGCAAATCCTTGTCCGGCATTGGCACGCATGAAGCCGAGCACCTTGGCGACGCCGCTCAGGTCCACGCGCGGCGTGATATCGACCAGCACCAGCGCGGAGAAGATATTGGCATCGCTGTCGCGTTCGGCGTCACCTTCAGCAAGCAGCGAAGCGATGCCGCCGAGGGAGGCGCCGATCGCGATCGGCTTGACGCCGGAGCGGCGCGCTGAGTTCGGCGGCGACGACCTTGGCGTCGTCGGCAAAGTCCGAGAATTCGTAGGCGCCGTTCGCGATCCAGTCGGAGTCGCCATGGCCGCGTTGATCGAGGGCGTATGCCGTATGGCCCTTGCGCGCGATCTCTACGGCGGTCTTGGTCCAGGCATGGCGGGTTTGGCCGCCGCCATGCAGCAGCAACACGGGCGAGCCGCTGTCGCCGAATACGTCGGCAACAAGCTTGTTGCCGGCGGCGCCGATGAAGGTCGCAGTGGCGGGCGTGGGCTGCCGGGTCATGGTCTGTCGAATGAAAACGACGGGATTGGCGTGCCGGGCGCGCGTCTTTGCCAAAATGGATCCCGCGATGTATCGGTGATACATCGGATAGGCGCAGCCATGGGAGAACTATTCTATTGTTTTCAGACGATTAGAAGGTTTTTGGTTGCGGGGGT
>CAVVNY010000016.1:0-73035 GCA_963749625.1 uncultured Alphaproteobacteria bacterium
GCATGACGATTTCTCCTCAGACCAGATGCAAGGCGTTGACCAGGAGGTCGATCGCCTTGATGCCGATAAACGGAAGCACGATGCCACCCAGCCCGTAGACCAGCAGATTGCGTTGCAGCAGTGCGCCGGCGCCAATCGCGCGATAGGCAACGCCCTTCAGCGCCAGCGGAATGAGCGCGATGATGATCAGCGCGTTGAAGATGATCGCAGACAGGATCGCGCTTTGCGGCGTGGCCAGATGCATGACGTTGAGCACGGCCAGTTGCGGATAGAAGGTGAGGAAGATCGCCGGTATGATGGCAAAATATTTCGCAACGTCGTTGGCGATCGAGAAGGTGGTGAGTGCGCCGCGCGTCATCAACAGCTGCTTGCCGATTTCTACCACTTCGATCAGCTTGGTCGGATCGGAATCGAGGTCGATCATGTTGCCGGCCTCGCGCGCTGCTTGCGTGCCGGTCTGCATGCAGACGCCGACATCGGCCTGCGCCAGCGCCGGTGCGTCATTAGTGCCGTCGCCGCACATGGCGATCAGCCGCCCATTCGTTTGCTCATTGCGGATGTAGCGCAGCTTGTCCTCGGGCGTCGCCTGGGCGATGAAATCGTCGACGCCGGCCTCCGAGGCGATCGCAGCCGCCGTCACCGGATTGTCGCCGGTGATCATCACGGTCTTGATGCCCATGCGGCGTAGCGCGGCGAAGCGATCCCTCACGTCTGGCTTGATAACATCCTTCAAGTGGATGACGCCGAGGATGCGCCCGTTCTCGACCAACCCAAGCGGGGTGCCGCCGGAACGCCCGATTTTGTCCACAGCCGCGCGAAAGCCAGACGGCTCGGGAATATTCTGGCCGGCTTGCTCGCGCACAAATTTGAGGACGGAATCGATGGCGCCCTTGCGCACCCTGCGGGTTCCGATATCGACACCAGACATCCGTGTCGTCGCCGAGAACTCGATGAACTTGGCATCGGCCGGCGCTGCCTGGCGCTTCACATTATATTTTTCCTGCATCAGCGTGATGATCGAGCGGCCTTCCGCAGTCTCATCAGCATCGCTTGCAAGTAATGCGATCTCCGCGGCCTCGCGTTCGGTTACGCCTGGCACCACGATGATCTCGCTCGCCTGCCGGTCACCGAACGTGATGGTGCCGGTCTTGTCGAGCAGCAGCGTGTCGACATCGCCGGCGGCTTCCACCGCGCGCCCGGACATCGCAAGCACGTTGAAGCGCACCAGGCGGTCCATCCCAGCGATTCCGATAGCCGAAAGCAGTGCGCCGATGGTGGTCGGGATCAGCGTCACGAACAAGGCGACAAGAATGACGACGGAGATCGCCCCGCCGGCATAAGTCGCATAGCTCGGGATGGTCGCGGTCGCGAACACGAAGATGATGGTCAGACCGACGAGCAGGATGTTCAGCGCGATCTCGTTCGGCGTCTTCTGCCGCTCTGCGCCTTCCACCAGCGCAATCATGCGGTCAAGGAAGGACGAACCGGGCGACGAGGTGATGCGCACGACGATCCAGTCGGAAATAACGGTCGTGCCTCCGGTAACCGCCGAGCGGTCACCACCGGATTCACGAATGACAGGCGCAGATTCGCCGGTAATGGCGGCCTCGTTAATCGAGGCAATGCCTTCGATCACGTCGCCATCGCCGGGGACCACATCACCAGCCTCGACGACAACAAAATCGCCGGCTCGCAGATCAAGCGCCGAGACGCGCCTTATAGCTAGTGCGCTGTTTCGGGTCCGAAAGCTTCTTCGCCGTCGCCTCGAGGCGGCTGCGGCGCAAGGTATCCGCCTGCGCCTTGCCGCGCCCTTCCGCCACCGCCTCGGCGAAGTTCGCGAACAGCACCGTAAACCACAGCCACAGGACGATTTGGAAGGTGAACCCAATGTCCGCGTGATGCTGCACCAGGTCGCGCACGAGCAATACGGTAGTCAGCGCGGTGACGACCTCGAGCACAAAGATCACCGGATTCTTGATCAGAGTGGCCGGGTTGAGCTTGACGAAGGCCTGGCCGATCGCAGGCCCCACGATCTTCAGGTCGAAGAGCGTGGAAACAGGCATCCGTTTGCGCAGTTTGGAAGTGTCCATTGCCGTAACTCCGAATGAATCCGAATTAGAACAGCGTGCCTGCGGTCATCGCGAGATGCTCGACGATGGGCCCGAGCGCCAGCGCGGGGAAGAAGGTGAGACCGCCAACGATCATGATCACGCCCACGACCAGCCCGATGAACAGGCCACCCGTGGTCGGGAACGTGCCGGTGGACGGCGGGATCGATTTCTTCTCCGCGAGCGAGCCGGCAATCGCCATGGCCGGGATAATCATGAAGAAGCGACCGACGAACATCGCGACCGCGCCGGTCAGATTGTAAAATAGTGTATTGCCGTTGAGCCCTGCAAAAGCCGAGCCATTATTGCCGGTCTGCGACGTGTAAGCATACAATACCTCGGTGAAACCGTGCGGGCCGGCATTGTTCATGGAGGCCACCGCGGGCGGGAAAACGACCGCGACCGCCGTCCAGCCGAGATACATCAGCGGCAGCACCAGGATGGCGAGCATCGCCATCTTGACTTCCTTGGCCTCGATTTTCTTTCCGACATATTCCGGCGTGCGACCGACCATCAACCCAGCGACGAAGATCGAGATGATGACGAACAGCAGCATGCCGTAGAGGCCGGCACCGACACCGCCGACGATGATCTCGCCGAGCTGGATGTTGATGAGCGGAATCATGCCGCCGAGCGCGGTGAACGAATCATGCATGGCGTTGACGGCGCCGCAGGAGGCCGCCGTGGTGATCACCGCGAATAGCGCGGAAGCGACGATGCCGAAGCGTACTTCCTTGCCTTCCATGTTGCCGCCATCGATGCCCAAGGCGTGCATCGCGGTGGTGCCGTTGGCTTCGGCCCAGTAGCAGACCGTCACGCCGGCGATGAACAATACTCCCATGACGGCGAGGATCGCCCAGCCTTGGCGCTGGTTGCCGACCATGCGGCCGAACACGTTGGTGAGCGCAGCGCCGAGCGCGAAGATTGAGATAATCTGCAAGAAGTTCGACAACGCGGTCGGATTCTCGAACGGATGCGAAGCATTGGCGTTGAAGAAGCCGCCGCCATTGGTGCCGAGCATCTTGATCGCGACCTGCGAGGCGACCGGACCGACCGCGATGGTCTGCTTGGCGCCTTCGAGTGTCGTTGCGTCGACATAGGGGCCGAGCGTCTGCGGCATGCCCTGCCAGACCAGGAACAGCGTGAACACGACGCAAATCGGCAGCAAGATGTAAAGCGTGCAACGGGTGATATCGACCCAGAAACTGCCGACGGTCTTCGCCGAAGCGCGCGCGAAGCCGCGAATGAGCGCCACCGCGAGCACGATGCCGGTCGCCGCCGACAGGAAGTTCTGGTGCGTGAGGCCGAGCATCTGCGTGAGGTACGACATCGTGCCCTCACCGCCGTAGTTCTGCCAGTTGGTGTTGGTGATGAAGCTCACTGCCGTGTTGAACGACAGATCGGGCGCCACGGCCGATTGCTCGGCCGGATTGAACGGCAACAACGCCTGCGCACGCATCAGCACGTAGAGGATGAGAAAGCCGCCGACGTGGAAGAGTAGCATTCCAATCACGTACATGAGCCAAGTCTGCTCACGCTTCTCGTCGACACCGCCGGCCCAGTAGATCGCAGCTTCCACCGGCCGCAGCACCGGCGACAGGAAGGTGCGCTCGCCGTTGAAGACGCGCGTCATATAGCCGCCGAGCACCGGCGTGATCGCGACGATGATGGCGCAGTAAAGCAGGATTTGGATCCAGCCAATCGCAGTCATGACACATCTCTCATTTTGCGCATGTTCTTTTCATTCCCGAAAACCGGCCCCCGCTTTTCGGGATCACGCAGCTAGAACCGCTCGGGCCGCAGCAGAGCGTAGGTGAGGTAGAACAGCAGCCCCGCGGTCACGAGGCCGGCGAGCGAATAGTCGAAAATCATGGCAGTCCCCCTCAAAGCCGGTCGCAGGCATAGCTATAGCCAATCGCCAGCGCGAAAAAGCCGAGCCCAAGGGCCAGCACGATCAGATCCAACATTTGGATATTCCTTCCGACACGCAGTTCCTACTGCGACTAGATGGCGCCCTTACCGATGCGCATTGATGGGCGTCAAAAGCGCGAAGTATTTCTCGCCTGAATCATTATCTCGCCCCGTGCGAGCGGCATTTACCTGCCACTAGTCGCATAAGTTTTCGAGACGGAAGCAAAGCCCGCGATATAGGAATCTCATAAAGACGAGCGTCAAAGGCTACCGATGGTGCACTTTACTCTCGGCAATAACCGCTTGGAATCACACGCCAGTTTGCGTTGGGCTTGCAGCGGACACGCCTGCGGCAGCCGCGATTCCGCTGTAATGCGGAATTCGTCGCGAAGTCTGGTGCTTCGGAATGTCGTGTCGTCGCGCCTGCAAAGGCGCGAACCTGCTATGCGCAAATCGCCACCCGGCAGCTCTTTATGAAAGCCCATTTCGATTCTTATGACATCCCTATACCGGCGTATTTTCGCCCCTCTCGTTTCTTTATGACCTTTGGCCCATCTTACGAACTCGGTCGCACTACTTAAGACCGCTGTTTCGGAGGAGATGGCGCCATGTTGCTCAATCCAAAACACGAGGACCGTCACGATCGGCTGATGGAGCAGCTTCGGCTTGCGCCGGCGCTCACCGCCGATCTCATCTCCAATGTAGTCGCCGGTGCTTGCACACGCCTGCCGGTGCTGAACAAGGCCGGAAAGGCTGCTCGGCTCGACCAACTGATCAAGGCTGGCGCCTGGAGCGACGCGGCGCTTGCTCTAATCGAGCTCGAATTACCGGCATGGAAGCTTCGTCGCCTTGTATATGAAGACGGTGAATGGTTCTGCTCTCTCTCCAAGCAACCGAATCTGCCGGTTGAATTCGATGACACAGCGGACGCGAGGCACGAAGTATTGCCTCTCGCAATCCTAAGTGCGTTCGTTGAAGCGCGCCGTGGGACTAACGCTGCGCGCGAAACTAGCTCCCCGACAGTGCCGCAAGTCCAGCCGACAACAGGCTTTGCAATTTGTTGTGACAACTTCGCCTGAGCGGCCTCCGCCGAATCAGCATGCCGCATACTCCGGACATCCCCCACTTCGGGTCAGCCCAAGCTCTGACCCGCTTTTTTCTGCGCTTGGTCATCCTCAGCATCTTCGCAGTGCTCGGCAGCCAAGGGTTCGGGAAGACCCTTGAGAGCCTGCTTGTGTTGGCGGTGTTCTACTGCGTGGTCATTGCTGCGATCCGACGCGAGGAGCCCTTCGGCCCGGTACTGACTCATTTCGATGAGGCAGCCGCATACGCCGTAATTGCCCGCCTGGCTGCGTGGATTTCGTAGTTCGGCGAGCCGGTAAGTAGGCGCTTGTCACGTTATTGGCAGCGGCCCGGTGCAATGCGGCGGTCTTTTATATCGCCTTTATGAGAAGCAACGCCGTTCCCTCTCGAATTCATATGCGGTCGTGAGCACATTGGCGGCACGGAGGCAGGGCTTCCGCAAGAACAACAAGGAGAGACTTCGATGGCTGCGCTTATGGTCGAAAACCTCAAGCTCATCATCCTCTTCTTGCTGATCGGCTCCATCATTGGCCTTTCGCACATCAGCGGCGAAAAGGCCAAGCTTGCGCGCCATAAGCGGCTTCGCGGCACGGCCGGCCAGCACGGCTGGCCTCTAGAGGAGTGAAAAATGTCGGTCATCGCACATAGAAATAACGTCGAGATTCCGACCACCGTCGGCCAAGCGGATCGCACGACGATCGCCTCTAGCGTGTCGGCGATCGTCACGTCATGCGAAAGCATAGCGCAAGATTTTTCTCGCACCCTGCAAGCCGTCGCCGAAGCACGGATGCACAAGGCGGCGATCGAGGTCGAGCTTTATCGCAACCGCTACAAGCACTCGTCGAAGAACGACGACGATCTGCCGATCGTCCGCTGAGTAGGCAATAACAACCAAGAAACTGGGGACGAAATATGCCATCACAATCTTTAGCACCATCGCCGATCGAGCGGCAGGTCGCACGTCGACCGATATGGTCCGCGACTTCGCAACGAACTGTGCTCGCGCGCGACCCGTTGGATCGTCGCGATGGCCAAGCAAGTCTTTCCGGTAATCGCCGTATTCGCGGTCTTCGCGGCCGTCCTTGCCGCGACGATCGCGCTCCGGCTGGCGATTTGGCTCCCCCTCTATTTCCGCCCCTAAACGAGGTCTTCGGAAATCAACCATTCATCTTGAAGGAGAAGTGTCATGAAACATGTCGAGCCTCCCTCCCCCGAACCGAGTTCGCGAATTCCGCTCTTCATGATCGGAAAAGACAGCCGGGGGAATTGGGTAGTCCAGGACAATCAGGGCAGCCGCGGCGGACTTTTTGTCAATCGCGCAGAAGCACTCAAGTTCGCAATGTTTGAGAATGGCAATCGGCCGCAAGCGGTCATTATGATTCCAGGTATTTTTGAACTCGATATGAGCCGCAAGGCTGGTCCGGAACACCGCCAGCCATCGAACGCCGAACAAATGCGACAGGTGGCTTGAGGCGACGACGATGGTCCCCATCGGCCGCCACGTTTCAAAGCTCTCGGGTTATGCGCCCGCGCTCCCGACATTGTTTGGAACGCCGACCATCGTCGCGCCGCACAGGCCCCGACAATTCGCACCGCAGCGGCGCCGAGCTAATGGTGGGGGAAGCGATCGTGGCGCCCACGTTGCGGAGCTAACGAAACTGCCGCCACGACCTGATCCCGAAATCCTCAGTGAAGCAATCCCGCTGTTTTTCATCGGCCGGAACGAGGACGGGTTCTGGGTTGCGCGCGAGGCCGATGGACGAATTGGTGGCATTTTCCTGCGCAAGCAGTCGGCCCTCCGGTTCGCCAATAGAAGCGCCCAGCCAGGAGGATGCGCCACAATGTTCCTATCCGAGCGCTTCGAACTCGACGTCGAGAACAAAGGAAATCCATTCGTCGCTCACCTTGCCGCCGCAAGGCGGATCGTGTCGCAACTTGCGCAGCATACGGTGCCATGGGCCGACGCAATGGCGAAACGCGCTCATCCGGTTGCTCTCCTGCTCGGACTCTTCGCCACCGCTTTCGCCGCGACGATCGTACTGCGGCTTGCCGTCTGGCTCGCCTTCCTCGCCGCCAAGTCAGCTTTTGAACGACGCATGCCACCCGCAGAAAACGACATGTTGAGGCAACAACGATGATCACCATCGGCCGCCATGTCTCAAAGCTTTCGGGCTACGCGCCCGCACTGCCGACACCATTTCGTGACGATGGCAACATCGATGTCGCAGCATTCGAACAATTCTGCGATCGCCAGATCCGGGCCGGCGCCACCGCGCTCGTCGTCTGCGGAACGACCGGCGAAGCACCCACGCTAAGGCCCGCGGAACACGCCACGCTCATTCAAATCGCGGTCGCCGTTGCGCGCGGCCGGGTGCCGGTGATCGCGGGTGCCGGGTCGAATTCGACCTCCCACGCCATCGAATTGACCAAGGACGCCGAGGCGGCGGGCGCCGACGCCATCTTGTCCGTCGTGCCGTACTACAACAAGCCGACGCAAGCGGGTTTGTACGAGCATTTTCGCGCCATCGCTCAATCAAGCGGATTGCCGATGATTCTCTATGACGTGCCGTCGCGAACCGTCTGCGGCCTTGCCGATGAAACCGATTGCCCGGCTGGCCGAGCTGCCGAAAATCATCGGACTCAAGGATGCCACCGGCGACATGACCCGGCCGACGCGGCTGCGGTCGTTGCTGGGGCCGGACTTCAGACTTCTCACAGGCGACGACGCGACGGCTTTGGCCTTCTTTCGCAAGGCGGCAACGGCTGCATTTCCGTCACCTCCAACGTCGCGCCGGGTTTGTGCCGGAATATGTTTCTGGCCTGCCGCCAGGGACAGATTGCCAGCACGCAGCGCTGGGCCGTTCCGGTCGCGAAATTGACCGCTGCGCTATTCCGCGAAACCAGTCCGGCTCCGCTCAAATATGCGTTGAGCCTGCTTGGCCTCATGTCGCCGAAGGTTCGATTGCCGCTGGTTGAATTGACCAGCCAGAGCAAGGCCGAAGTCGCCGCCGTCATGGCACATATATGCGACCATTATGCAGAACATCTGATCGGCAAAATGTGCGAGCCGGAACATGTTGGGCGTCGCGCTGTTGCGGGCTAATCGCGCGACGCATCTCACGCGTCGTTTCGATAGGGAGTCCGCCCATATGAGTGATGTGGTCGCTCGGGACGAGTGGCAGACCAAGAAGGTCAGGGATTGGTTGCTGGCAATATTGCGTTTCGGCGTGACGCTGCGCGATGAAGACAGGTTATTAGCCGGGAGCGATATTCAGTCTGGCTTGCCGGCGCCGGTAAATGTGTTCGACACCAGTAAGCGGCTATTCCATAACCTGTCATTATCCGAATTCACCAGCTCGCAAGACCATTGGTAGTTTCGTCCACGGCCTCCAACAGCATCGAGTTCTTTTGTGAATACGTAAAAATTCTGGCGCGGCTTGCGGGCGTGAACCCGAACTCGGTTGCAATTTTCATCATTATTTCGAACTGCTTGTTTCCGTGCGAAAGATACGGCGACTGCATCGGATAACCGTTGGGGGACTTGATCATGGAGCCGTGTGCCTGAACCATTTCCATTGCCTCAATCCATAGAGCATAGGCGCAGCAGTATGCGGCGAGCGGACCGCGGTCAAAGGTACTCAGGATCCCCAACACTGTGAGCTCGCGCGCAATGCGCTCCCACTCCAGCCGCGCCTGTGGTCCAAGCTCCGGCGGGCATTCCAAAATCCGCTGCGGCTTAATTTCTTCTGAGTTGAGCTGGGCCTGGTGCTGACTGGCCGCAACCTGCTTCAGATTCTCCGGCGATGTTTTCTGGTCTGGCATGGGTGTTGCCTCGTGTTGCCGCTTAATTATTCTTGACCACGGATTTCGACTGACTGTTTAGGCGGCGGACTTGGATCTTCGCATTGATGGGCGGCGAGGCGCTCGGTGGCCACCAAGTCGAACGAACGGCCGTCAGCGTGGAGACACGCAGTCATGCCCGTGAAAGCCTGCCAACGCCGAACCGCGACATCGACGTAACGTGGCTCCAGTTCCATACCGACACAAATTCTGCCGGTCGTCTCGGCCGCGATCAGCGTCGTCCCGCTCCCTAAAAATGGATCGTAAATCGCTTGGCCGGGACTGGCGTTATTCAGCATCGGCCGCCGCATGCATTCGACGGGTTTTTGCGTACCGTGCGTCGTCTTGGCGTCTTGCCCCCCGCTAGCAATAGTCCACAGCGTCGTCTGCTTTCGATCGCCGGTCCAATTTCCCTTGTCGCGCACGGCATACCAGGCCGGTTCGTGCTGCCAATGAAAATCACCTCGGCCCAAGACGAGACGATCTTTTGCCCAAACGATTTGGGCACGGATCGTAAAGCCGTTGGCAATAAGACTTCTCGGCTACCGTCGTGCTGTGCAGCGCGCCGTGCCAAACGTAAGCAACATTGCCGTGGAACAACGCCCACGCGGCGCCCCAGTCGGCCTGATCGTCGTTTAGGACCTTCCCGCGGCGGGCCGATCGGTTAATCCCCGACCGATGTCGCCATTCAGGATCGTAATTAACGCCATAGGGAGGATCCGTTACCATAAGTCCCGGTGAACGACCGCCCAGCAGCGCGGTAACAGCAGTAGCGTTAGTGCTATCGCCACAGCCAATCCTGTGCGGCCCCGCCAGCCAAATATCACCGACTACCGTCACCGGCTTTTCAGATAGCTCCGGGGATTCGTCGTCATCGGTAAGACCGCCGGCACTTGCTGGCGTCAGCGCCTTTGCTAACTCCGCCTTCGTAAATCCGAGGACTGCAAGGTCAGCGCCGAGCACGGACAAATCGGTCAGCTCGTCGGCCAACATCTGGGCATCCCATCCCGCGTTGAGGGCGATGCGGTTGTCGGCCAACATCAACTGACGCCGCTGCAGCTCGGTCAAGCCGCTCAAGATAACGACCGGCACTTCGGTGATGCCCAATTGGCGAGCAGCAGCGACAGGTCGCGACGGCAAGTGTTGTCTCTGTCCTCTCGCGGCGCAGGAGGTGCGCAAGGTAGTAGGCACCGACGGTGTCTTCGTAAGTGAAGCCCGCCCCACCGGTCAGTTCAGTCGATGCTGGCTTACCGTCCGGTGCGGAAGTCACGGAAACAGCCTCCCAGCTTTTCTCGGCGTTTTTGGAGATTGGTCGGTGGCAAAAGACGCTCGACAAATCTGGGATATCTTACCGGTAATTCAACTCGCACAAGCGCGAGCGTGTCGGCTTTCGAAGTCGTTTTACAATTCAAAAGAGTTGTTAGGACACTCGGTCGAGCGAGTTCATTTCAAACTCGGCGTTCGTCGGAGGGCTCAAAAACACCCATTTCATTGGCTTCTTCGAAACCGTACTTTTAGAGGAAAGTACAGAGCTTCAGAGAAAGTGGCGTCTCAGAGAGCGGATTTCTGAAAAAGCCGCGTTCCAAGGTGCAGAGGTCGGTCTCGGAATGCTGCAAATTCAACGCGTTTTCTCGCCCCAAATCCGCAACAGAGAGCTGTTCGCCACGGGATGGTGGCGGAGGGAGTGGGATTCGAACCCACGTTACGGTTTCCCGTAAACACGCTTTCCAAGCGTGCGCCTTCAGCCACTCGGCCACCCCTCCGTATTTGCCAGCTGATGGCTACGTCATGCCGACGCGGGCGGGCTTTTTCAAGCCGCAAGCTCACTTGTCCAAGCTTCGCGGCCTAAATCGAAAAATTGTCCGCAGAAATATGTTTATATATGTTTTTATTTCATTATATTGACAGAATATGGAGCAAATGAGGAAAATATCAAATATACTCAAACTCATGATTTTCCGGCCATTAACGGCCGTTAAGCATCTCGGAAACCGAAATGACGGGTGACGTCTCCGCACTGCACCTGGTGCTCACGGGCGATCCGGGCCTATACGCCATTGTGTGGCTGTCGCTAGAAGTCAGCCTCAGCGCTGTTGTCTTCGCGGCACTGATCGGCGTGCCGGTCGGCGCCTTCATCGCCCTCACGCGTTTTCCGGGGCGCGAGGGCGTCATCGTTTTCCTCAATGCGTTGATGGGCTTGCCGCCGGTCGTCGTCGGCTTGGCGATCTTCCTGACGTTGTCGCGCTCGGGTCCGCTCGGCGAGTGGGGGCTGCTGTTCACGCCGCAGGCCATGGTGATCGCGCAAACCATTCTGGTTGCTCCGATAATCGCCGC
Organism: uncultured Alphaproteobacteria bacterium; assembly: GCA_963749625.1. GTDB lineage: Bacteria > Pseudomonadota > Alphaproteobacteria > Rhizobiales > Xanthobacteraceae > Pseudolabrys. The sequence continues at coordinate 11,277 of CAVVNY010000016.1, forward strand.
GCTGACGCGGCAAACCATCGAAGATCTGTGGACCGAATATCGTGACGAGATGGCCGCGATGAATGTCGGGCCTGCCGGCCGCGTCGTGACACTGGTCTGGGACGCGCGATTTTCCCTTGTGACAGCGCTACTTGCGGGATTCGGCCGCGCCGCCGCGGAAGTCGGCGCCATCATCATCGTCGGCGGCAATATCGACGGCTTCACCCGCACCATGACCACGGCGATCGCGCTGGAAACCTCCAAAGGCGACCTGCCGCTCGCCATCGGGCTGGGCATGGTCCTGATTTTCATCGTCATTTTGATCAACGCGTTGGCCTGGGGCGCAAGCCGCGCCGGCGAACGCTACGCGGGTTGACCATGCGCGCACCCGCCTCAGAACTGCCCGTAATGTTCTCAGACGTGGCAATCGTCGCGGGCGACGTGACGATCCTCGACGGTATCTCGCTTGTTCTTCTGGGCGGTTCTGCTCCCACTGTTCTTATCGGCCCGAACGGCTCCGGCAAGACCACGTTGTTGCGCGCCGCCATGGGACTTATCCCCGTCACGCGCGGACGCATCACTTGGGGCGGGAAGGATTGGGGCGGCCGTGAGGCCTCGCCGCCCGACCGCCGCGCCATCCTGTTCCAGCGTCCGACGATGCTCCGCCGCAGCGCCGCCGGCAATGTCCGCTACGCGCTGGCCGCGGCCGGCGTGCCGCGGCACCTGCGCGCCAGACGCGCCGCCGAACTGCTTGCCGATGTCGGGCTCAGCGGGCTCGAACGCCGTCCTGCACGCCGGCTCTCCGGCGGCGAGCAGCAGCGTCTGGCGCTCGCCCGCGCGCTGGCGCGCGATCCGTCCCTGCTGTTTCTCGACGAGCCGACCGCCAGCCTCGATCCTGCCGCCACCAAGGCGATCGAGGACATCGTGCGTGCGGTGACCGCGCGCGGCGTCAAGGTGGTGATGTCCACGCACGATCTCGGTCAGGCGAGACGCCTCGCCGGCGACGTGGTGCTGCTGCATCGCGGCCGCCTGATCGAGACCGGTCCGGCATCCGAGTTTTTTGCAAACCCGCGCACGCAAGAAGCGCGGATGTTCATTGCCGGGGAATTGCTGATGTGAGTTGCACGCCCGACCGTTATTCGGCCGGGCGAGTTGAGAGGGGACGACGTTCGAAAGTCAGTAATAAAGTACAATGAGGAGGATTCACATGTTTAACCGCCGCACACTGATCGCCGCCGCCGCACTCGGGACGATCGTCATCGCTACGCCGCCCGCGTTCGCGCAGGACAAATCGATCGTCGTCGCCTCGACCACCTCGACGCAGGATTCCGGCCTGTTCGAATATCTGCTGCCGCTGTTCAAGAAGAAGACCGGCATCACCGTGAAAGTCGTCGCGCAAGGCACTGGCCAGGCGCTCGACACCGGCCGGCGCGGCGACGCCGACGTGGTGTTCGTGCACGCCAAATCGGCGGAGGAAAAATTTCTCGCCGAAGGTCAGGGCGTGCATCGCTATCCGGTGATGTACAACGACTTCGTGCTGATCGGGCCGAAGAGCGATCCGGCGGGCATCAAGGGCATGAAGGACGTCGGCAAGGCGTTCCAGACCATCAAGGACAAGCAGGCCTCGTTCATCTCACGCGGCGACCGCTCGGGCACCAACATCGCCGAGCTCAAGCTCTGGAAGGACGCCGGCATCGATATCGCGAAGGACAAGGGCCCTTGGTACAAATCGATCGGCCAGGGCATGGGCGCGGCGCTCAACACCGCCGGCGCCGGCAATGCCTACGTGCTGTCCGACCGCGGCACCTGGATCCATTTCAAGAACAAGGGCGACTTGCAGATCCTCGTCGAAGGCGACAAGCGCATGTTCAACCAGTACGGCGTCATGCTGGTGAACCCGGCCAAGCACCCGAACGTGAAGAAGGAGCTCGGCCAGCAATTCATCGACTATCTGATCTCACCGCAAGGCCAGAAGGATATTTCCAATTACAAGATCAACGGCGAGCAGCTGTTCTATCCGAACGCCAATGACCATAGCGCGTGAGGTATGCTGTCCTTCTTCACCTCTCCCATGGGGAGAGGTCGGCGCACGAAGTGCGCCGGGTGAGGGGGTCCACCCCACAGAAAGTCACCTGCCCCCTCACCCCGACCCTCTCCCCACAGGGGAGAGGGAGAAGAAAGCGTGTGCGTTGCTGCTCACAGTCCTGATCGCTTTGTTTCCCACCATGGCCCGCGCCGAAACCATCCAGCTCTACGCCGCCGGCAGTCTGCGCGGCGCCTTGACCGACGTGGCCAAGGCTTATCAAGCCAAGACCGGCGACACCGTGGTGGCGAAATTCGGCGCGTCCGGCCTGCTCAAGAACGAGATCGCCGGCGGTGCTCCGGCGCAAGTGTTCGCGTCCGCCAATATGGAGCATCCGCAAGCGCTGCATGACGCTGGCAAAAGCGGGCCGGTGGTGCGCTTCGCACGCAACAAGATGTGCGCGCTGGCCAAGCCGCTGTTGAAGGTGGACAGCGGCAACCTGGTCACGCGCATGCTCGATCCGGCCGTGAAGCTCGGCATTTCGACGCCGAAGGCCGATCCTTCCGGCGACTACGCGATCGAGATTTTCCGCAAGGCCGAGGCTGTCAAAGCGGGCGCGCAGGGAGCGCTCGAGAAGAAGGCGCTGCAACTGACGGGCAGCGCGACCAGCGCGCAGCCGCCTCCCGGCCGCCTGGTCTATGGCTGGCTGCTCGCGGAAGACAAAGCGGACATCTTCCTCACGTATTGCACCAATGCGATGGCCGCAAAGAAGCAAAACCCCGGCCAGCAGATCATTGCACTTCCGGACAATCTCAGCGTCGGCGCCGCTTACGGTTTGACGGTGATCGACGGTGCGCCGCCCGCGGCGCAGCGTTTTGCCAATTTCATCGTCTCGCCGGACGGCGAGGCGATCCTTGCCGGCTATGGCTTCGCGGCGGGGACGGAGCCATGACGAATGGCGGGAGTGTACCGATCATGCGCCACCTTGCGCTCGCGACTGTTGCTATTGCCGCCTTGCTCACGCCGTCTTATGCGGCCGACAATGGCTGCGACAAATTCGCCTGGCCGCTGGCACGCGAGCGCACCCTATTCGCCGCGCCGGAAAAACTCGTGACGAAAGCCGGGGAATCGCTCTCGGCAATTCCCACGGGCGCTTTCACATTGCACCTGCAAACGGGCGCCGATGCGGCGTTTGCGATGCCGCCGGAGCGCAAACCGAAAGCGGAACACTGGTTCGGCGGCATGGTCCGATTGCCGGCGCCGGATAGGCCAGGCATCTATCAGGTGACGCTGTCCGAGGAAGCCTGGATCGACGTCGCCCAAAACGGCCGCTACACGCGCTCGGTGGGCAGCAGCGGGCGTAGCGATTGCCCCGGCCTGCGCAAGAGCGTGCGTTTTCAACTCGACGCCGCGCCGATCGTGCTGCAGATCAGCGGCGCCGCTTCGGATTCGGTCGTGGTCGCGATCGGCGCGAGCGAATAACAGCCCGCGCCGTTTCGCTTAGCCCTGCGAGATGAACTTGGTGTTCAGGTAGGCCTGCAGGCCCTCGATACCGCCTTCCGAGCCGTAGCCCGATTCCTTGACGCCGCCGAACGGCGTTTCCGGCGTCGACACGGCGACCGAATTGACGCCCACCATGCCGGACTGGATGGCGTCGCCGATGGCGGCGGCGGTCTTGTCCGACGACGTGAAGGCGTAAGCCGCGAGCCCGAACTGCAGCGAATTGGCGCGCTCGACCACCTCGTCGAAGGTCTTGAACGGCACGATCGGCGCCAGCGGGCCGAACGGCTCCTCGGTCATGATCTTCGAGTCGTCGGGAATGTCGGTGATCACCGTCGGCTGGAAGAAGAAGCCCTGGTTGCCCTGGCGCTCGCCGCCGGTCTGGATCTTGCCGCCGCGCGCCTTGGCGTCGTTGACGAAGCTTTCCATGGCGTCGAGCCGGCGTGGATTGGCGAGCGGCCCGAGCGTGATGCCCTTCTCCAGCCCGTCGCCCATCTTGAGGCCCTTGGCGTATTCGGTGAAGCGGGCGACGAACTTGTTGTACGACTTCTCCTGCACGTAGAAGCGCGTCGGCGAAATGCAGACTTGGCCGGCGTTGCGATATTTGAAGGCGGCGATGGTGTCGGCGGCCTTCTCGGCGTCGGCGTCGTCGAACACGACCACCGGCGAATGACCGCCGAGCTCCATGGTGGCGCGCTTCATGCCCTTGGCAGCGAGGCCGGCGAGATGCTTGCCGACCGGGATCGAGCCGGTGAAGGAGACCTTCTTCACGATCTTGGACGGGATCAGGTACTCCGACACATTGGCCGGCACGCCGAACACCAGATTGAGCACGCCCGCCGGCAGCCCGGCGTCGGCGAAGCATTTCACCAGCTCGATGCAGCCGCCGGGCGTTTCTTCCGAGGCCTTGATGATGAGCGAGCAGCCGGCGGCGAGCGCGCCGGCGATCTTGCGGATCGGCGTCAGGGTCGGGAAATTCCACGGCGTAAAGGCGATGGCCACGCCGATCGGCTCCTGCAGCACGAGCTGGCGCACGCCCTTCTGGCGGCCCGGGATGACGCGGCCATAGGTGCGGCGGCCTTCCTCGGCATACCAGTCGATGATGTCGGCACTGGTGAGCACCTCGGCGCGCGACTCGACATAGACTTTGCCCTGCTCCTGGGTCTGCACCTTGGAGATGTGATCGTAGCGCTCGCGCACCAGATCGGCGGCCTTGCGCAAGATCTTGGATCGGTCATAGGCCGAGGTCGCCTTCCACAGCGCGAAGCCCTTCTGGGCGGCCGCGAGCGCGGCGTCGAGATCGGCGTTCGAGGCATGCGGCAGATGGCCCAGCGTCTTGCCGGTGGCCGGGTTGATCACGTCCTCGCCCTTGCGGCCTTCGCCGTTGAGCCATTTGCCGTCGATGTAAAGCGCGAGCTCGGAATACATGGGACCCTCGTTGTTACCCGGAACAATATTGGCGGTGGATTAGCACTTTCGGGCGCAAGCGGCCACCCCGGCTTCGTGTCCCGGACGCGGTGCAGCGCGATAGCGATGCACCGCAGATCCGGGACCCAGCTTTCTTAGCGGTAGTAGCTGGACCCCGGGTCTGCAGCGCACCACTTCGCTACGCTTCGTGCTGCGCTGCGCCCGGGGAACGTCGATAGGAGTGCGCTAGCCGAGAAACGCCCCGCCGTTCACATGGATGGTCTGCCCGGTGACGTTGCGGCCACCGGGACCGGCGAGGAAACGCACCATGGCGGCAACGTCGTCCGGCTTACCGGGCTCGCCGGTGATGGTGCCGTGGGTCAGATGATGCGCCGGGTTGAGCGAACTGCGCGGCCGCGTGGTGTGGATCGCGCCCGGCACCACGCAATTGGCGGTGATGTGGTAGGCGCCGAGATCGTGCGCCAGCGCACGCGAGAAGCCGACGACACCCGCTTTCGCCGTCATCACATGGGCGCGGCCTTTCGAGCCGATATGCGCGCTCATGCCGCCGATGTTGATGATGGTGCCGCCGTTCTTCTTCATCGCCGGCAGGCAGGCATGCACACCGTGGAACGCGGAGTCGAGCGTGGCGTCCATGATCTCGCGCCACTCGGCGTAGCTCATCTCGTCGATCGGTTTTTCGCGCCGCAGCGAGGCGTTGTTCACGAGGATGTCGATGCGGCCGAAGGCCTGCAACGCGGCCTGCGCCATCGCCTCGACCGCAGCGGGATCGGCAACGTCGGCGAGAAAGGCGATGGCCTTGCAGCCGGCGGCCTTGATCTCGGCGGCGACGGCGTCGGCCTCCGCCTGGTTGGAGCGCGCGTTCACCACCACCGCGGCTCCGGCGGCGGCGAGATGCAGTGCGATGGCGCGTCCGATATTGCGTCCGGCGCCGGTGACGATCGCGACTTTTCCAGCAAGTTCTTGGCCGGCGAGTTCTTTTCCTTCAGACATTCACTTACCCCTGTAACGGTGCGAGATCGATTTTTGCATCATAGAGCTTGCCGAGCAGTTCGAGCGCTGCGGCGCTGCGCGCGCCGTCCCAGCCGCCGTGACGCGCATTGAGCGCGAATTTTTCCTCGATATCGGCGCGCGTGAGCGGCTCGTTGGCGCCGCCGCGGAAATGCGGCTGGCGCTCTTCGATGACGCTGCCGTCGTTGAGCACGCAGCGGATGTGGCCGGTGAAGGCGCTCGGATAGGGATTGTTCGGATCGATGACGTAACGCACCTTGGCGGCGAGCGCGAGCACATCGGGATTGCGCACCGCCGCATCGGTAAAAGCATCAAGCCCGACGCCGCCGTGCACAAAGCCGGTGGCGAGGATAAAGGGCGTGGCGAATTTCGCGGCGTAGCCGTTGGGCGGACGCTGCTTCGCGGCGAGCGGCTCCCACAGCCGGTGCACGGTGCCCTCGCCCACCTCGCAGATCATTTCCTTGACGTCGGAGGCCTTGATACCGCGCGCGGCGAGTCTTTTGGCGCAGTCGATATAAGGATGCGCCATGGTGCCGCACGGATAGGGCTTGAAGGCGAGCGTCTCGGTCACCCAGCGCGTGCCGAAATCGTCGAGCGCCGCGTAGTCGCCTTGCGTGGTGTGGGCGAAGCCGTGAAACAGCCCGTGCACGCCTTCGAACACCGTACGCGGCCCGAGGAAACCGCCGCGCGCCAGCAACGCCGCGCGCAGGCCCGATTGCGCCGCCCAGCCGGGATGCAGCCGCTTGGTCCAGGCGCCCTCGGCGAGATATTCGATGATGCCGCTGGCGAAGCTGCCGGCGATGCCGAGCGCGTCGACGATCTGCTTTTGATTGAGGCCGAGCGCGGCGGAAACGCCAGCGGCCGCGCCCATGACGCCGAAAATCGCGGTCGGATGAAAGCCCGCCTTGTGCACTGCCTTCGGCACCACGGTGGACAGCCGGCACATGGTTTCAGTGCCGACCGCGATGCCGAGCAAAGCGGCAGCGCCGTCCGGTCGGTGCCGCTCGCAGGCCGCCAACACCGCCGGCACCACCACCGCGCCGGCATGCACCGGGCCGCCCTCGAAGGTGTCGTCGAAATCCTCGCCATGCGCCGCCGTGCCGTTGACGAAGGCGGCGCCGGCGCTGCTCAGGGTGCGGGCGTGGCCGATTGCCGTGCAGGGGCCATCGTCGTCGCAGCCTGCGAGCACGGCCTTGATGTAGTCCTCGTTGCGCGCGGTGACGCAGAGGCCGGCGACGTCGACCAGCAGGTCTTCGCATTTCGTGCGCACGGCGGCGGGCAATTTCGCGGCGTCGAGCGCGGCAATGCGCGCGGCGAGTTGTTCGGCGACGGAGATTTTCGGCAATTCCACGGCCACTGTCATTTCCTTTTGCGCATGATCTTGCCCGAAAACCGGTTGCCACTTTTCGGGATCATGCGCTCACCCCACCGCGACGTTGCGGCGCGCATTGCGCCCGCGCAGGCTGTTGGCGAGCGCCACAACTGTGAAGGTGATCACCAGCATGAACAGGCCGAGCACCGAGATGGCGGCGAGGTCGCCGCTTTCGTTGAGATCGTAAATGAGCACCGACAGCACCTTGGTCTCCGAGGTGAACAGCATGATGGCCGCCGACAATTCGCGGATGACGCCGACGAAGATGAAGCACCAGGTGGCGATCACGCTGGTGCGCAACAGCGGCGCGGTGATCTGCCACAGCGCGCGCAGCCGCGTGGCGCCGAGGATGCGGCTGGCGTCCTCCAGTTCCGGATGCACCGAGCGGAACGCCGATTGCAGCTGCTGATAGGCCGCCGGCATGGCCAGCGTGACAAAGGCGATCAGCAGAATCCATAGGGTGCCGTAGAGCACGAAGGGCGGCCGCGTATAGGTAAAGAACAGGCCAACGCCGAGCACGATGCCGGGAATGGCGACCGGCGCGGTGGCCAGGAAGCCGAGAATGCGATAGCCGGTCACCGCCTTGCGCGTGGTGACGTAGCTAATCACCAGCGCGAGGATGGTGCCGCAGGTCGCGGCCAGGATGCCGAGGATGAAGGTGTTGCGTAGCGCGAGCTGCGTCGCCGACAACTCGAAGAAGACGAAATGCAGGTTCTGCAAGGTGAAATTGCCGGCCGAGACCAGATGCGAGGCGACCTTGGAGAACGACGCATTGAGCAGCGCGAAATAAGGCAAGAACACCGGGCACATCAGCACAATCATCGCAGCCGCCAGCATGACCCAGCGCCAGGCCCCAAGCCGCACGATGCGCGGCTCGCTGTTCTTGCCGCCGACAACCGAATAGCCGCGCCGGCCGAGCACCATGTGCTCGGCGCGCAACAGCAGGACGGTGAGCACCAGGAGCGGCAGCGAGGCGGCGGCGGCAAGCTCCGGTTTGGGCGGGAACTGGAACAGGCTCCAGATCTTGGTGGTGATGGTATGGAAGCCCGCCGGCATCGCCAGAATCGCCGGCGAACCAAACAGCGTCATCGCCTGGAGGAACGCCACCAGCGCGCCGGCCAGCACCGCCGGCAGCGCCAGTGGAATGGTGATGCGGCGCGCGGTGTCCCAGGTGCTGCCGCCGAGAATGGCGGAGGCGTCTTCGAGATCGCCGGGCGTGCGGTCGAGCGCGTTGGCGACCAGCACGAAGACATAAGGAAAGGTGTAGCAACTGATGACGAAAACGAGCCCGGCGAAGCTGTAAATATTGAGCAGATGCGAATCCGCCGCAGCGCCGGTGATCTCGCGGTAGAGCTGGTTGAGCAGCCCGCTATTGGGCGCCGCCAATAGTTCCCACGCAATGGCTCCGAGGAACGGCGGGGTGACGAAGGACGCCGTCACCAGGATACGGACGGTGCGGCGCAGCGGCATGTCGGTGCGCGCCACCAGCCAGCCCATCGGCGCCGCCACCGCGCAGCAGATCAGCGCCGACAAGGTCGCCAGCGCCAGGGTGGTGAGCAGCGGATCGAGAAAATCGGCGTCCGACACCAGGCGGTGAAAATTGCCGACGGTGAAGGCGCCGGCTTTGTCGGTGAAGGCGTAGTACACCAGCCACGACAGCGGCATCACGATCAGCACGCACAGGATCGCCGCGAACGCCAGCAGCACCGGCTTCGAGAGATCGATCCCGAATTTACGTGGCTTTGGCGCCGACGCTGCTGGAATGGCGATTGTCATCAGACCTTGAAAATCTCTGCGTACCGCTTCTTGACCGCATCCGCCTGCGCGAAGACGCCTTCCGGATCCTCCTTCATCAGCTTGATGTCGGCGAGCTTGCGGACGCCTGGCTTTTCCACGGCCTGGCCATGCGGCGAATACTGGCGGGCCCAATCGACGAGAAGCTGTTGGCCCTCGCGCGAGTGCATCCAGTTCTGGAACAGACGCGCCGCGTTCGGATTGGGTGCGGCTTTGAAGACCGCGCTCGGACCGGTGGCGAGCGGCGTGCCCTCCTCCGGATAGACGATGTCGACCGGCTGGCCCGCCTCTTTGTTGCGGATGACAAGGTAGCCGGCGCCGTCGACCATGACTGCGCGTTCGCCGAGGGCTATCCGCTTCGGCGTGTCGGTCGCCGACTGGACTTGCATGACTTTCTGCTTGGCCAGCTTCTCGAGGTAGCCCCACCCCAGATCGCGCGCGATCTCGAACGTCGCATTCATGATCGTGCCGCTATAGGCCGGATGCGCCTTGACCAGCTTGCCCACCCATTTCGGATCGAGCAGATCCTTGAAGCTCTTCGGCGCCTCTTCCTTCTTCACCAGATTGGTGTTGTAGGCGATCGGCGAGACCAGAATTCGCGTCGTGATACTCAGCCCTTCCGGGTCGTAGTAGCGCTTGTCGAAATGCTGCGCGACTTCTTCCGGCAAGTATGGCGCCAGCCAGCCGTTGCGTTTCCAGATGATGCAATGCGCCTGGTCGGCAGTGTTGACGACGTCGACCGAGTGGATGTTGGAGGAATATTCCTGGCCGATGCGCGTAAAAACGCGTTCGGCGCCGGATCGCTCCACACGCACACCGATGCCGGGAAACTTCGCCTCGAATGCCTTGCTGAGGCGCTCCGCGAACTGCAGGTCCATCGCCGTGTAGAAAGAAAGCTTGCCTTCCTTTTTCGCCGCCTCGATCAAGGCCGGCGTTATCGCTTCCGCCGCAGGCGCCGCGGCGACACGCACGGCGAAGGCGCTGAGGCCAAGCGCGCCGGCGCCTTTGAGCACATCGCGTTTCGAAAACCGTTTGGTCATGGCGTACCCCCGTTGCTTCCCTCAGGCCACGTACGGGCCGGGGAATGTTGCCTTAGACGTGGAACAGCTTGACGTAGTGCGCCTTGAGTTGTTCGCCCTGTTTCAGCACCGCCGCCGGGTCGTCCTTCATCAGCTTGATCTGGCTGAGCGGCGTACGGCCGGCCTTTTCCTTGGCCAGCGGATGCGCCGAACGCAGGCCGCCGATGTCGATGCAGAGCTGCTGGCATTCCGGTGTGAAGCAGAAGCTCTGGAACAGCCGCGCCGCGTTCGGATTGGGCGCGGCCTTGAACAGGCCGTTCGGTCCGACGATCAGCGGCGTGCCTTCGGTGGCGTAGACCGGCTCGACCGGCTGGCCGGACTCCTTCTCGTGCAGGATGATGTACTCGACGCCGTCGGCCTGGATGGCGCGCTCGCCGAGCGCGATCTTCTTCGGCGGATCGGCGGCCGACTGCACCTGCAACACGTTCTGCTGGGCGAGTTTCTCGAAATAGCCCCAGCCGAGATCGCGCGAGCACTGGTAGGTCGCGGTCAGGATGGTGCCGCTGTAGCCGGGGTGCGCCTTGACGATCTTGCCCTTCCATTTCGGGTTGAGCAGATCGGCGAAGCTTTTCGGCGCCTCGTCCTTTTTCACCAGATTGGTGTTGTAGGCGATGACGCAAAGGAAGATGCGGAAGCTGGCATAAGTGCCGTCCACGTCGTAGTGCGCGTCAGGATAGAACTTCGCCACGTCTTCCGGAACGTAGGGCGCCAGCATGCCCTGCTCTTTCCAGTACACCAGCAATGAGGCGTCCGACGAATTGACCACGTCGACAGCGTGCACGTTGGCGGAATATTCCTGGCCGATCCGTTGCAGCAGACGCTCGGCGCCGCTGCGCTCCACCTTGCAGGCGACGCCCGGATATTTGGCCTCGAACGCCTTGCCTATCTGCTCGGACAGCTTGAGGTCGATCGAGGTGTACCAGACGACCTTGCCTTCCTTCTTGGCCGCCGCGATCAGCGCCGGCGTGACGGGCGTGGCCGGCGGCGCGGCCGACAACACCCGGGTCGAGAACGAGGCACCGGCGGCGAGCGCGCCGGAGCCGATCAGCACGTCACGACGTGAGAATTTCGAGCTTTTCATCGGCGTATCCTCCCTGAACGTTCTCTTTTTATTTCGTCCCTGCGCGACCGACGGACACTAACCCAGCAGGGCCCGGCATTTTTCGGGCGGCAGGTGCAGCCAAACCGCGCTGCCCTGCGCAATGCTCTCGCCCGCGCCGGTGACGACCCGCAGCGGCGTGCCGTCCTTGAGCTCAACCATATAGTCGCGGCTGCCGCCGAGAAAGACCTGCCGCGTCACCGTCGCCGGCAGCGCGTTCTCCGTGGGCGGCGCGGCGTGGCGGAAATTCCAATGTCGTGCGGGCGGATCGAGACCGCGGTGTCGGCGCCGGCTTCGAGCCTGCCGCCGACGCAGCGCAGCGCGACGCCGGCCAGGCCGATACGTGCGTCGTCCTGCGCCTTGCCCTTGACCACATTGCTGGAACCGATGAAGCGCGCGACGAATTCCGAACGCGGCCGGTCGTAGACGTCCTCGGGGCTGCCGGCCTGTTCGATCTTGCCGTGGTTCATCACGCAGATCAGATCGGCGGTGGTCATCGCCTCGGACTGGTCGTGGGTGACATAGACCGTGGTGTAGCGATAGGCGTCGTGCAGCCGGCGCACCTCGAAGCGCATTTCCTCGCGCAAATTGGCGTCGAGATTGGACAAAGGCTCGTCGAGCAGCAGCGTCTCGGGCTCGACGATCAGCGCGCGCGCCAACGCCACCCGCTGCTGCTGGCCGCCGGACAATTCGCCCGGATAGCGTTCGGCCAAAGGCGCCAGCCGCGTGGTGGCGAGGATGGCGTTAAGTTTCTTGGCAATGGTGTCGCGGTCCATCTTCCGCAGCTTGAGGCCGTAGACGATGTTCTCGGCCACCGTCATATGCGGCCACAGCGCGTAGCTCTGGAAGATCATCGACATGTTGCGCCGCTCGGGCGGCAGCGAATGGGCGGGCGAGGAGATCAACTTGTCGCCGACGCGGATCTCGCCGGCGCTCGGTTCGACGAAACCGGCGATCAGCCGCAGCGTCGTGGTCTTGCCGCAGCCCGAGGGGCCGAGCAGACAGACCAGATGGCCGTGCTCGATGGCGAGCGATATGTCGTCCACAACCGCGATATCGCCATATCGCTTGGTCAGGCCGCGCAATTCAACGGACGCCACGCCAATCCTCCCTGGACTTTAACCCCTCCCCGTTGTTCGGGGAGTGAGATTTTTTTATGTGCCGGTAAAAGCCGGCTTGCGCTTTTCCATGAACGCCGTGCGGCCTTCTTTATAGTCGTTGCTGGCGAAGCATTGCGCCACCAGGTCGGCGCAGCCTTTCAGGTTGCGCTCGCTTTCCGGTTTTACCGCCTCGCCGACGATGAATTTGACCGAATTCACGGTAAGCGGCGCGTTGCCGCTGATGGTGTCGGCATAATCCGCCACGTATTTTTCGAGCTCGGCCTCCGGCAGCACGCGGTTGACCAGACCCATCATCTGCGCCTCGGCGGCGGTGAACTGGCGCGCGGTGAAGAAGATTTCCTTGGCGAAGGACGGGCCGACCACGTCGACCAGCTTCTTGATGCCCTTGTAACCGTAGCCCAGGCCGAGCTTGGCGGCCGGCACGCCGAATTTGGAATTATCGGAGCAGATGCGCAGATCGCAGCACAGCGCCAGGCCGACGCCGCCGCCGATGCAGTAGCCGCGGATCATAGCAATGGTCGGCTTGGGAAATTCGTAGACCGCGGTGTTGGCCTTATCGACCGCGATATTGTAGCGGTCGATCGCCTCCTTGCTGGAGCGCTCGCTCTCGAACTTGGAGATATCGGCGCCTGAGACGAAGGCCTTGCCGCCGGCGCCAGTCACCACCACGACGCGCACCGCCTTGTCGGCGGCGAAGTCGGCGAGGATGCCCTGCGCCGCCTCCCACATGTCGAGCGACACCGCGTTGTGGCGCTCGGGATTGTTGAAGATGAGATAGCCGACGCCGCCATCCTTGCGGGACAGCATCTTGTCGGTCTTGGCAGGTGCGTTCATGGCGTGTCTCCTTATACCGCCTGCACTTTGTGCAGTTCGGCGATTTCATTGTCGGCGAAGCCGAATTCCTTGAGCACCTCGTCGGTGTGCTGGCCTAGCTCTGGCGGCGTCACCGCGATCTTGCTCGGCGTGCGCGACAGCGAGAACGGCTGGCCGACGAAGGTTCGCTCCTTGCCGTCCGGCGCCACCGCGCTTTGCGCGATGCCGAGATGCTTGACCTGCTCGTCGGCGAACACCTGGTCGATCGTGTTGATCGGCCCGCAAGGCACGCCCGCTTCGTTGAGGAGGTCGATCAACTCCGCGCTCGGCTTGTTGACCGTCAGGGCTTCGATGGCGGCATTGACCGTGTCGCGGTTCTTCGAGCGCGCCGCGCCGGTCTTGAAGTCCTCGCGCGTGATGAACTCGGGCGCGCCGAGCGCGTTGCACAAGCGGTCCCACATGACGTGGCCGGCGGTGGCGATGTTGATGTAGCCGTCTTTGGTCTTGAACACGCCGGTCGGGATCGAGGTCGGATGATTGTTGCCGGCCTGCTTGGCCACTTCATGCGCCTGCAGCCAGCGCGAGGCCTGGAAGTCGAGCATAAAGATCTGCGACTGCAACAGCGACGTGGTGATCCACTGCCCTTCGCCGGACACTTCGCGCTCGTGCAGCGCCGTCAGGATGCCGAGCGCGCAGAACAGTCCGGCGCAGAGATCGGCGACCGGGATGCCGACGCGCACCGGGCCCTGGCCCGGCAGGCCGGTGATCGACATCAGCCCGCCCATGCCCTGCGCGATCTGGTCGACGCCCGGCCGGTCGCGATAGGGACCGTCCTGGCCGAAACCCGAGATGCTGGCGAGGATGATGCGCTTGTTGACCTTGCGCAGCTCGTCGTAATCGATGCCGAGGCGGTTCTTCACGTCGGGACGGAAATTCTCCACCACCACGTCGGCCTTCTCGACCATGCGCAGCAACGTGGCGCGGCCCTGCGGCGACTTGAGGTCGAGCGTCATGCTGCGCTTGTTGCGGTGCAGATTCTGGAAATCCGGCCCCAGGCGGGGGCCACCCAGGGCTTCGCCTTTTTCCAGGCGCGCCGGCGTCTCGATCTTGATGACATTGGCGCCCCAATCGGCGAGTTCGCGCACACAAGTCGGCCCGGATCGGACGCGGGTGAGGTCAAGGACGGTGAATCGGGAAAGGGCCTGGGATGCCCTGGTAAACGGCATTTCGACGGCTCCGGCTGGCTTATTGCGGCCTTTAACAGCGTTTTGGCGCCCGACATTCCCCGATCTAAAGCGGCTTGTCCATCAGGGTAAATTGGCCGTTTCGACCACATTATTCATCATTTGGCCGATTAAGGGGTATCCCTGCCTTGAAAAGACCACCGAGCCCTGTCATATGACCAGCACGGACGAACACCCGACCTCGGGTTTGCGGGCTGCGTGCACGAAACTCCTTAAAAACGAATTTCGCCCCGCCTCTTCCGTTTCTCAAACTGACGACAACCCTGGCCACGCGGGATGTCTTTAAAACCCCGCGATTCCGCCGTTCGCATCAGCGAACCGGCCGCTTCGCCATATAAGAAAGAGACTCTTTGACTTCATTTAACGACTTCGGCCTCGTAGAGCCGATCATCCGTGCTCTGGCGGAAGAAAAGTACCTCACTCCCACGCCGATCCAAGACCAGACCATTCCGCTCGCCATGCAAGGCCGCGACGTCATCGGCATCGCGCAGACCGGAACCGGCAAGACGGCCGCCTTCGCGCTGCCGATCATCAATCACCTCACCACCAAGCGCCTGCGGCCCGAGAAAAAGGCCTGCCGCGTGCTGGTGCTCTCGCCCACCCGCGAATTGTCCGGCCAGATCGCCGACAGTTTCCGCGCCTATGGCCGGCACACCCGCCCGCTCGCCATTGCGCTCGCCATCGGCGGCGTGCCGATCAACCGGCAGGTCCGCTCGCTGGCGCACGGCGTCGAAGTGCTGGTGGCCACGCCCGGCCGCCTGCTCGATCTCGTCAACCAACGCGCACTGCGCCTCGACCAGGTCGAGGTGTTGGTGCTGGACGAAGCCGACCGCATGCTCGACATGGGCTTCATCCACGACATCAAGCGGATCGTCGCCATGCTGCGCAAAGAACGGCAGACGCTGTTCTTCTCCGCCACCATGCCGCAGGAAATCACCCGGCTCGCCGATGCGATGCTGCGCGATCCCGCCCGCGTGGCGGTGACGCCGCAAGCCTCGACCGTCGACCGCGTCGAGCAGCGTGTCATCCTGACCGACAAGTCGGCCAAGCCGAACCTGCTGGTCGAAGTGCTCAAGACCGAAACCACCGACCGCGTGCTAGTGTTCACCCGCACCAAGCACGGCGCCGACAAAGTGGTCCGCGCCCTGCAGAAATCTGGCTTCGGCGCCGAGGCAATCCACGGCAACAAGTCGCAGAACCAGCGCGAGCGCGTGCTCGCCGACTTCCGTAACGGCAAGCTGCGCATCCTGATCGCCACCGACATTGCCGCCCGCGGCATCGACGTCGACGGCGTCAGCCATGTGGTCAATTACGATCTGCCGAATATTCCGGAGTCCTACGTCCACCGCATCGGCCGCACCGCGCGCGCCGGCGCCGACGGCATCGCGATCTCGTTCTGCGATCACGAGGAAGCGCCGTTTCTGCGCGATATCGAGCGCATGATCCGGATGTCGATCCCCTCGACCGACAAGCGGACCGGCGAGCGGCCGGCCCATCGCCCGGCCCAGCAACATGCCGGCGACCGCAATGGTGGCAGGCCGCATCGTAACGGCCGCCAGCAGCGCGGACAGGGTAATGGATTTGGCGGCGGCAATGGTGGCGGCGGAAATGGCCGTCACAACGGCAACAATGGCCATCGCTCGCAAGCCCCCGGCAACGGCCATCAGGGCCGCCCGCACCAGAACGGACACCAGGCCGGCCATGCACAGGCCCCCCGGCAAGAAGCCGCCGCAGGGGAGCCAAACGGCATCGGAAATGTTACATTCCTGCAGCGCACGAATGAGCCGCGCCGCAACGCCGGCCACCGCGCAAGATAGCTGATCGGGAGACGATTGGATGGCGAAGGAAGAACTGCTGGAGTTCGACGGCACGGTGACCGAGGTTCTGCCGGACGGCAATTTCCGGGTGAAGCTCGACAACGAGCACGAAGTGCTCGCCTACACCGCCGGCAAGATGCGAAAGTTTCGCATCCGCACCGGCGTCGGCGACCGCGTGATCGTGGAGATGTCGCCTTATGACCTGCAGCGCGGACGCATCAGCTTCCGCCACAAGGGCGACGCACCGACCCCAGGCCCGCAGCAACGCCGGCCGAACTTTCGGCGGCGGTAAAGAATTGGATATCCCGGCCGCGCTGGCCGGGATATTTTTTTGCGTCTGGGGGCACGAATCGACCGCTGGAGCGCCGGGCGTGCCATGAATATATCTTCGATTTTGCGTTTGGCATTGGCGATCGTTGTCGCCGGCGCATTGGGCTCGGCGGCTGCCCAAGACAAGCCGCAGGACAAGCCGCAAGAAAAACCGGCGCACGCCGCGCAACACGAAGGCGGCAGAGGCGTGTTGCGGCTACTGCCCGCCGACGCGGTCAGCGACCATTCCATCGACACGGTCCGCGGCAAGCTCGCCTATACGGCGACCGCCGGGACGCTGCCGTTCTACGATCAGTCCGGCGAACAAAGCGCCGCAGTGTTCTACACCGCCTATGTCGCCAAAAACTCGAACACGAACCGGCCGCTGACCTTCGTGTTCAACGGCGGACCGGGCGCGGCTTCCGCTTTCCTGCATCTCGGTCTGGTCGGCCCGCGCATCTTCGATCTCGGGCCGGACGGCCGCGACGCGGCGACCGCGCAATTGCGCGACAATCCGGACACCTGGCTTAATTTCACCGACCTGGTTCTGATCGATCCGATCGGCACCGGCTGGAGCCGTACGGTCAAACCGGAGGACGGCAAGCATTTCTGGGGCATCCGCGCCGACGCCGATTCGTTCGCCAAAGCGATCGCGCTCTACCTCGCCAAAAACAACCGAACGGCCTCGCCGAAATATCTGTTCGGCGAAAGCTATGGCGGTTTCCGCGCCGCCAAGGTGGCGCGCGCCTTGCAACGCGATCAGGGCATCGTGATTTCCGGCATCGTCATGCTGTCGCCGATGCTGGAAGGCTGGCTCACGTTCGGCGACGACGAATCCGCGCTGCGCGCGGCGCTGCAATTGCCGTCGCTGGCGGCGGCCGAACTCGAACGCAAGAACAATTTCACGCGCGCCGCGCTGGCGGACGCGGAAAAATTCGCCATGACCGATTATCTGGTGACCATGGCGGGCGCGCCGCCGCAGGGCGCCGCCGGCAAGGCGTTCTATCAACGCGTGGCGCAAATCAGCGGCCTGCCGGTCGACGTCGTGACGCAGTCGCGCGGCTTTATTGAGAACGATTACGTGAAGAGCCTGCGCGCGGGCGGCAAGATCGTCAGCCGCTACGACGCGGGTTTCGCAGTCGACGACCCCTATCCCGAGCGGCGCGGGACGCACGGTCCCGACCCGATCCTCGACGGCGTGTCGCGCGCCTATGGCGGCGCCATGGCCGCTTACGCGCGCAACGAGCTCGGCTTCAAGACCGAGATGACCTATGCGCTGCTCGCCAACGACGTGACCGGCCACTGGGACTGGCAAGGCGGCCGCTTGCAGGCGAGCGCCGAAGACGACCTGCGCACGCTGCTCGCCTTCAGCCCGTCGTTCCGCCTGCTGATCGCGCATGGCTATGCCGACATGATCACGCCTTACGGCATGACGCGCTACGTGCTCGACCACCTGCCGCCGACCGACCCACCCGGGCGCGCGCAGCTCAAGCTCTATCGCGGCGGGCACATGCTTTATATCGACCCGCAGTCGCGCAAGGCGTTCTCGGCCGATGCGGCGGCGTTTTATCGGGCGGCGGGGGAATAGCCGCCGCAACTGTTGATTCCCGAACGGCTAAGAAGCTAGCCGCCGTTGAATTCCAAAACGTCAAAGCCGACGTGGCGGTCGACCATATAAATCAGCCCGCGCTCGTCCAGCATCACATCATTGCTCTGCGGCGCTTTGCGCTCGCCGACCGGATCGGGAATGAAAGAGCCCACCTCGCGCGGCGCCATTGGATCGGCGACATCGATAATGCGCAAGCCGCCGCCGAACCATACGGCGTAGACCAGCGTGCCCGTCATCCGCTCGTGGAACTGATGCGCGCCGAACCGCGCGCCCGGGGTGCGGGCGAACGGCGAGTCGAGTTCGCTCACCTCGAACAGCGACAGCGGCTTCACCTCGCCGTAGTCGGATATGTCGAACAGCGAAATGCCGGCATGCAACCGGCCGCGCCGCGACTCTTCCTCGTTGGCGCTCTGCGCCTGATCTTCCTCATCGATCGACAGCGCGATGCGCTTGCCGCCGATCTTGCCCGGCACCGGCATGAAAGTATGCGTCGGTTCGGGAAACGGCGGATGATAGTTGTACGAGGCGACCGTCTTCGGCTTGCTTATGTCGCTCACGTCGACGACGCGGATGCCGCCGTGCCAGCAGCTGGCGAACATTTCGTCGCCGAAGCGCAGCGCGTGGTGCAGCCGATGGCGCTTGCCGGACCATGACGGCTTTTCGCCGGCGGCGGTGTTTTGCCCCGGCAGCCACCAGCGCGACACTTCCTGCGGGCGCTGCGGATCGCGCATGTCGTAGGTGACCAGCATGGCGCCGAGGAAGCCCTCCATCTCGGTGGAGATGTAGGCATAGCGTTCGTCCATATCGAAGCGGTGCACGCCGCCGCCGCCGGTTAACTGGTGATGGATCAATTTCGGCTTCGTCCGGTCAGCGATGTCATAGATGCGGAAGCCGCCGTTGCGATAAGGCTGCGCCTCGTCCTTCTCGATCGCGACGAGGTCGGCATCGGTCAAGTTGAGCTTCTGCAAGAGCTCGGCGCGCGTCGGATCGCGGCCGAGCGCCTCGCGCAGCCCGCGCCGGATCGCCGGCATATCCTGCGCGCGCCGGCCGGCCGGCGTCATGTTGCGCTCGTGATTGACCACCATAATGTCGCCGGCGACGCGCACCTTGTGGCTGTGCGAGGTGGGATCGTCGAGCGTGACCGTTCCGACCAGCCGCGGATTTGTTGGGTCGGCGATGTCGACGATCGAGGTGCCGAGCTGCTGCTTATTCGGGATGTGCCCGACATAGGCGTAGGAGCCGGCGATATTGACCTGGCCGGCGCCGGGCAGATCGAGATGGCCGATGCGCCGCACATTGCGGGCCAGCGCGCCATTCGGCCGGTCGACTTTATTCATGGTGTTTCCTCTTGGATGCTCTTGTGCGAAAGCCGGATGCCGTCCCGGCGCAAGTCCGGGAGACCGGCCTATTCGGGGTGATGGGCTATTTATCGATGGTGGCGCCGGACGCCTTCACGATCGCCGTCCATTTCGGGATTTCCGCCGCGATATAGGTTTTGAATTGGTCCGGCGTGTCGCCGACGATATCGACGCCGAGCCGCCCGAGCGAAGCCTGCACGCCCGGATCCTGCAGCGCTTTGACGGCGGCGTCGTGCAGCTTGGCGATAATCGCCGGCGGCGTGGCGGCGGGCGCGACCAGCCCGTGCCAGGTGCTCGCCTCGAAGCCTTTCAGGCCGGCTTGGTCCATGGTCGGCAGATCGGGCAGGATCGCCGTGCGCTTCATTGTGGTCACCGCCAGCGCCCGCACCTGTCCGCTCTTGATGTGGCCGACGACGGACGCAGCGGTGGCGAACATCATCTGGTCGTGGCCGGCGATCACGTCCTGCAAGGCGGGCGCCGCGCCCTTGTAGGGCACGTGCACGATATCGACATGCGCCTCCGCCTTGAACAGTTCGCCGGCCAGATGCGCCGCCGCGCCGTAGCCGGACGAGGCGAAATTGATCTTGCCGGGCTGCGCGTGGCAAAGATCGATCAGTTCGCTCAGCGAATGCACCGGCACCTTCGGATTGACCACCAAGATATTGGCCTGCGTGCCGATCAAGGTGATCGGAGCGAAATCCTTTTGCGGGCTATAGGTGAGTTTTTTGTAAAGACTCTCGTTGGTGGCGAGGATGCTGTTGTTGCCCATCAGCAGCGTGTAGCCATCGGCGTTGGCATGAGCGACCGCGTCGGCCGCGATATTGCCGCCGGCGCCCGGCTTGTTTTCGATGATGAACGGCTGGCCGAGCAGTTGCTCCATCTTCTTGCCGACAATGCGCGCGAGCACATCGCTCGGGCCGCCGGGCGGGAACGCCACCACCAGCATCACCGGCCGGCTCGGATAATCGGCGGCCTGCGCCGGCGCGGCCAGCGCAAGCAGCGCGATAATACCGAACAGCGCGGCGCGGCGCGCCCGGTTAACGAGAAATGTCATCGTCATTCGCCTCCAACTTGATATCGCGCCCCGCCGCGGTCTCGGGGCGATGCTACCTTCCCGCCGCGCCGACAGGAAGCCGATGAATCGCCCGCTATCACAGCGTGGCGGCGGGAAATGCCTGCAAATTCAGATCAATTCGTCAGCCCCCTTGATGTAAGTCAAAGCCGCAGCGGCGTTATTTGCTTTTCTTGCCACGGCTTATTTCTGCCGGCGGTCGGCTTATTCGAGCAAGCAGGTTTTGTGTCGGCATTGGTGTGCCGAACGGCTGACGCAACCGCCACGCTGCTTGCCGGCGACGTGAAATTCGCCGGCAGCGCGAACCGACCGAAAATCTACGCCTGCGAAATTCGAATGTGAATGAAGCAAAAATCAATAGGAGGAGATCGACAATGAAGATGCGCTGGGCTTTTCATCGCGAGCTCTTGTTCTCAGCAGCGTGCTCGGATTCAACACCGCCAAGGCGGCCGACCCTACCAAGATCAAAGTAGGCATCCTGCTGCCGCTCACCGGCCCGTTTGCGGCGGTGGCGGAAACTCAGAAACAGGGCGCGCTGCTCGCGGTCGACGTCATCAACAAGCAGGGCGGTCTCAACATGCCCTGGGGCAAGGTGACGGTCGAAGGCGTCGTCGACGACGACGAAGCCAAGCTCGACGTCGGCGTCCGCCGTTATCGCTACATGGTGTCGGAAGGCGTCAAGGGCGTCGGCGGGCAGACCTGGTCGCCGCTGGCCTACGCCATCAACGCCATCGTTTCCAAGGATCCGATGCCCTACTTCCCGGTCTGCGTGATGGCGAAGGAAGCCTTCATGAAGGGCAAGCTGGCCGATTCCAGCTTCGCCGCGGCCTACAGCCCGTGGACGGTCGGCTATATGGCCGGCAAGTCGGCCGTGCAGACGCTCGGCAAGAAGAAGATCTTCTTCCTTGCCCGCTCCGACAGCTGGGGCTGGGACATGCGTGACGGTGCTTACGCGGCCGCCAAAGAGTTCGGCGCCGAAATCGTCGGCTACGACGAAGCCTCGCTCGGCACCAGCGACTTCACCACCATCCTGCAGAAGGTCCGCGCCGCAAAGCCGGACGTCCTGATCGCCGCGCAGTTCGCGGCCGACTCGGTGGCGCTCCTCAAGCAGGTCCAGCAGATGGGCCTCGGCAAGGAGATGACCATCTTCAACGCCTTCATCACCAACGTGGTCGCCAAAGGGCTGCCGCCGGAAGCGCTGCAGGGCGTCTATGCCATGCACTACTTCTACTACGACCTGAGCAGCTTCCCGGACAAGCAGGTGGCCAAGAGCGCCAAAGAGTTCACCGACCTGTTCCGCGCAAAGTACAACTCGCCGCCCGATGCCTATGCGACGATCGCTTACGTCGCCTACATGGAAATGTTCCGCGGCTTCGAGGCGGCAAAATCGCTGGATCCGAAAAAGGTCTCGGCGGCTCTGATGGCCAATGGCGGCAAATTCGACACCGTCAAGGGCCCGGCCACCTGGCGCCAGGACCATTCGGCCGCTTATCAATACGCGGCCTTCCTGGTGAAGGGCAAAGGCGCTGCCGAGCGCAAGAACGAATGGGATTTGTTCAGCGTGGAAGGTTCCCTGGGCGGCGACTCCGTGTTGCCGACGCTCAAGGCCCTTGGCTACTGATCCCAGCATCGGCCGGACGATCCTCGCCTTAGGCCGATAAAAACCGTCAATCTCCGCCCCGGCGCGAGCCTTCTGCCTTGCGCCGGGGTGACGACATTAAGATAGGGTGAGATGTGGCTACGGATACGCGCGCCGAAATCATCAGAGCTGACGGCGTTACCAAACGTTTCGGCAAGCAGATCGCGGTCAACAATGTCAGCTATCTGCTGCGCGAGAACGAGGTCGCCGGCATCATCGGCTCGAACGGCGCCGGCAAGACGACGTTCTTCAATCTGCTGACCGGGCTTTTCCGGCCCGACGAAGGAAGCATCCGCTACAAAGGCGAAGACATCACCTTCATGACGCCGCAGCAACGGGTGGCGCGGGGGTTGATGCGGACGTTCCAGTTGACGGCCACGTTCGACAATCTCAGCGTGATCGACAATCTGGTGCTCGCCTATTTCCGGGCGCACCGGAAATCTTCCATGCTGCAGCTCTTGCTGAACACCTGCAAAGGGCATCGCAACGATGCGAGGATCCTCGAGATCCTGGAAACCTTCGACCTGCAAAATATCCGCGACCGCATGGTGAAGAACCTCAGCCTAGGCGAAAAACGGCGCCTGGAAATCGCGATGGCGGTCCTCACCGAGCCCAAGGTGCTGCTGCTCGATGAGCCGCTCGCGGGCTTGTCCGAGTCCGAAATCCAGGGCGTCCTCGGCGTGCTTCGCCAGCGCGTCGGCCGGCAGACCATCCTGATCGTGGAGCACAAGATTTCCCATGTGCAGGATTTTTTGGAGCGGCTCACGGTCATGCACGAGGGCCAGGTGATCGCCGACGGCGCTTACGAGGAAACGCTGAACGATCCCGAAGTGCGCCGGAGTTACTGGCAGATCGACACCACCGGCGAACAAGACAGGACCGTCGTCGCATGACGAACAATGACGATATCCTGACGGTCAGCGGGCTGAACGTCGCTTACGGCGAATCGAAGGCGCTGTTCGACGTCGCAATGAACGTGCGGACGAACCAAGTCGTCGCCTGCGTCGGCCGCAACGGCGCCGGCAAGAGCACGCTGCTCAAGAGCATCACCGGCTTCCTCAAGCCGACATCGGGCACGATCGTCTCCAATGGAGAAAATCTGGTTGGCCTGACGGCCTTCGGCATCGCCGGCAAGGGCATCAAATACATTCCGCAGGACAAGAAGGTCTTTTCCGATCTGACGGTGCGGGAAAATCTCGAGCTCGGCAGCTACGCCAGCCAGGATTACAACTGGGCGCCGGTCATCGACTATTTCCCCAAGCTGCAGGTGCTGATGGACCGCAAGGCGGGCTATTTGAGCGGCGGCGAACGGCAGATGCTGATGATCGGCCGCGCCATCCTGGGCGGCCCCAAGCTGCTGCTGGTGGACGAGCCGACGGAGGGGCTCGCACCCAGCATCGTCATGCACCTGCGCAACGTCTTCAAAGAGCTCGCCAAGAAAACGGCGCTGGTGATCGTCGAGCAGAACCTGCCCTTGGTGTGCGCCATCGCCGACAAGATCTACGCCCTGAAGGAAGGCCGCATCATGGCCGAGCTGACCGAGCGCGATCAGATCACGCCCGAGGCGTGCGAGAAATATCTCTAGAACGGGTTCAATAATGACGTCGACGATGAGCTTTTTGAGATGGTGGTGGGGATTGCTGCTGGCCTTCGCGCTGTTGGCGGTGATGCGGGTATTTCTGCCCCTGCCGTTCGCCAACGAGATTCTTATTTTCTCGATCTACACCATGGGCTGCAACTACCTGCTCGGCCGCATCGGTTTCATCTCGTTCGGCCAGCCGGCCTATCTGGCCGTGGGCGCCTACGCCACCGCGTTTTACCTATTTTACTTCGGCACCAACGCCTATGTCGGCATTCTGATCGGCGTCGCGGCGGGGATCGTGGTGTCCTTCGCCATCGGCCCGCTATTCGTGCGCTTGCGCGGCGACTACTTCGCCTTGGTCAATCTCGCGCTCGCGGTCATCATCTTCTTTCTCATGCAGAAGGTCCTGGCCGGCATCACGCACGGCGATAACGGGTTGTGGTTCCTCACCAACCTGGCGTCGACGCCGGTGCTGGACATTTCGCGGCCCGATCAGTTCTTCATCTTCTCATTCCTGGTCGCCTTTGTGCTGTGGGCGTTCTTCAAATACCTCGACGACTCGATCTTCGGCGCCTGCTGCCTGGCGACCAAGATCAACGAGGACAAAGTGAAATTCCTCGGCTACAGCAGCTTCAAAATCCGCCTGTTCGCCTTTGTCATCGCCAACACGACCACCGCTTTGGCCGGCGCGATGTATGCCGTCTATCTCGGCTTCGTCAGCCCGGAGATCACCAGCCCGGCGCGCGCCGCCGATCCGGTAGTGGTGACGATCCTCGGCGGGGTCGGCACGTTGTACGGACCCATCGTCGGCTCGATCGTCTATACCGGCATGAAGGACGTGCTCAGCAAGGCCTTCGGCAATTGGGAATTGGTGATCGGCTTCGTGCTGGTGTTCATCATGCTCGCCGGCGAAAAGGGCATCTGGGGCACGCTCGAGCCGCTGATCAGAAAGACGTATTTGCGCGTCACGGGCCAACCGGCCGACCAAGGGGGCAGCCGATGATCAGCATGCAGCTGTTGACCTCTGGCATTATTTTCGGCTTGAGCCTGGGCGGCATCTTTTTCCTGATGACGATCGGGCTGTCGCTTTGTTTCGGCCTGATGCGCATCATCAGCCTCGACCAGCTGCTTTACTACTCGGTCGGCGCCTACATCACCTACTCGGTCGGCTTGGCGGCCGGAAATGTCTGGCTCGGCATACTGGCCGGCGTGGTCGTCGCGGGCCTCTCGGCCTTGCTGGTCGAACGCGTGGTGTTCCGGCGCATCTACGACCGCGACCTGCCCTTCACCATGATCACGTCCTTTGCCGTGCTGATCGGCGGCGTCGGCGTCATCAAGTATTTCTGGGGGCTGGTGCCGCGCCCGGTGCCGGAGCCGATCACCAGTCAGGTCTACATCATCGGGACGGAAATTCCGGTCTATCGCCTGGTGGTGATCGGGATCGCCGCCCTCGTCTATATCGGCATCTGGCTTTTCCTCAACCGCACCATCATCGGCAAGGCGATCCGCGCCGGAACCGAGGATGTCGAACATGTCGAAGGCCTCGGCATCAACGTCTACCGGCTGTTCACCATCACCTTCGTCATCGCCGGCGGATTATCGGGTCTCGCCGGCGGACTGCAGGCGCCGCTGATCATGGTCGATCCGCAAATGGGACTTGAGGTGCTGGCCTTCGTCTTCATGGTCGTCATCATCGGCGGCCTGGGCAGCATCAAGGGCACGCTGATTTCGAGCTTCCTGGTGGGACAGGTCGTTTCAATCGGCTCGCTGATCTATGCGCCACTGGCGCAGATGGCGCCCTTCGCCATCATGCTGCTGATCCTGCTGATCAAGCCGACCGGCCTGTTCGGCAGCCAAATGCTCAAGCGCTAGCGGGCGCTGGCTTGGCCGATCAGGCCGGGATTTGCTTCTGCTCGGCGGCGCGCTTGGCCTTGATCGCCATCAGTACCTTTTCCGAGGTGGCGGGCAGCGACGTCACCCGCACGCCGACCGCGTCGTGAATGGCATTCAGGATCGCCGCCGAAGTCGGTACCGCGGTCGGCTCGCCGACGCCCTTGGCGCCGAACGGGCCGGTCGGATCGAAGCCCTGCACGATGTCGACCGTGATCTCCGGCATATCAAGCGAGGTCGGCATGATGTAATTGGTCAGGTTGGGATTGATGTGACGCCCCTTGGCGTCGAACAGCATTTCCTCCTGCAGCGCCATGCCGACGCCCATGGAAATGCCGCCCTCGACCTGGCCTTCGACCAGCATCGGATTGATGGCCGTGCCGCAATCATGCGCGGCGGCGATGCGCAGAAGCTCGACCTCGCCGGTCTCGTCGTCGACATCGACCTCGGCGATCTGCGTGGCGTAGACGTAGGTCGCGAACGGCTTGCCCTGCCCGGTCTCCGGGTCCATGGCGACGGTCGGCGGATTCCACGAGGCGCTGCCGATCGCCGGCTGGCCGAGCACGACCTGCGAGCGATGCGCCACCTGCCCGATCGAGACATTGCGCTGCGGGAAGCTCTTCACCTGGATTTTGCGGTCTTTCGCCTCGAGCTGGCTGACCTTCACCCCCAGCATCGGCGCCGCGGTTTCGAACAGAATTGCCTTGGCGGCTTCGGCGGCGAGCCAGATGGCGTTGCCGGTGACATAGGTCGTGCGGCTGGCGATGGCGCCGGTATCCATCGGCGTCGTGTCGGTATCGGCCGAGACGACATGCACGTCGTCGGTGGCGATGCCGAGCGCCTCGGCCGCGATCTGGCCGAGCACCGTGAGCGAGCCCTGGCCGGTTTCGACCGTGCCGGTGAGCACCGTGGCGGTGCCGTCCTCATTGACCTTCACCGTCGCCGCGCTCGGATTGGCGTCGACGGTAAAACCGATCGGGTACCACATGCAGGCGATGCCGCGTCCGCGACGTTTCATGAGCGCGGCTCCCAGCCGAAGCGTTCGGCTGCCTTGCGCAGCGATTCCTTGACAACCACGCTGTGCAGCACCTGTCCGGTCGGGCTCGACGAACCTTCGTCGAAGGCGTTGAGCATGCGGATTTCCAACGGATCGATACCGAGCTTTTCGGCGATGTCGTCCATCTGCGACTCGTAGGCGAAGCAGACCTGCGGCGCGCCGAAACCGCGCATGGCGCCGGTCATGGTCTTGTTGGTGTAGACGACGAAGGCCTCCGACAGGACGTTGTCGATCTTGTAGGGGCCCGGCGCCAGAATGCAGGCCTTGCCGAGCGTGGTCGCGCTCCATGAGCAATAGGCGCCGCCGTCCAGCACCAGCCGGATCTGGCGGGCCAGGATGCGGCCTTTCTTGGTGACGCCGGTCTTGTAGTCCATGATGATCGGGTGACGCGTCGTGGTCGAGGTAAACTCCTCGCCACGCGTGAACACGCCCTTCACCGGCCGGCCAGTCTTCTTCGACAGCAGCGCCAGCGCCGGCTCCTGCGAGATCTCGTTCTTGCCGCCGAAATTGCCGCCGACGATGGTGCCGACGATGCGAATGCGGCTCATCGGCAGCTTCAGCGTGCGCGCCATGTCGGAGCGCGCCAGCGTAATGCGCCCGATGGTCGCATAGATGGTGAGGCGGCCGTTGGCATCCCAGTCGGCGATGGCCGCGTGCGGCTCGAGCGACACGTGCTCGATCATCTGCGTGCTGTAGCGGTCCTCGAAAATGTGGTCGGATTCAGCGAAGCCTTTCTCGACGTCGCCTTTGCGGATCACCTTGGTCGCATAGATGTTGCTGTTGGGCCCATGCACCTTGGGCGAGTCCTCGCGCATGGCCGCGACCGGATCGAGCACGGCCGGCAGCGGCTCGTATTCGACCACGATCTTCTCCAGCGCCTCGTTGGCGATCTGCTCGGTGACCGCCGCCACCGCCGCGACGCCATCGCCGGCATGGAACACGAACTCGTCGACCAGCACCGGCTGGTCCTGGAACGTCGGCCCGAACGTATTGACCGGGATCTCCTTGCCGATGAGCACCGCCATCACGCCGGGCATGGCCTCGGCGGCGCTGGTGTCGATCCGCTTGATGCGGGCCGACGCGATGCCAGCGCGCTTGATGCGCGCATAGAGCATGCCGGGAAAGCTGAGATCGTCGATGTATTTGGTCTGGCCGAGCCCGTGCAGGCGGCCGTCCGGCCGCGTCGCGCGCTGGCCGACGGCCCGGGTCTGCTGGCGGGCGTCCGGCGTCAGCGTCTCGATCGGATAGGGCTCGCGCGGCAATACGGCGGGCAGCCGCAGATCGGCGTCGGACAGCGGCTCGGCGATGTCCAGCTTTTCGCGTTCCAGGATTCGGCTGTGTTCGTTCATGGGGTCGTCACCTCGGGTCGCGCGTGGGTGAGCTGGGTGCGGGATTGTTCACGCAACAGGCGAGCGGCGTCCTGCACCGCCTCGATCATCTTGGTGTAGCCGGTGCAGCGGCAGAGATTGCCCGACAGCGCGTCGCGGATCTCTTGCGTCGAAGGATCGAGATTCTCGTCGAGCAGGGCCTTGGCCGACATCAGCACGCCGGGGCCGCAGAAGCCGCATTGCAGCGCGCCGCTGTTCTCGAAGGTGGTCTGGATCGTGTGCAAATGGTCGCGGCTGGCGAGGCCCTCGATGGTGAGAATCTCGCGGCCATCGGCTTGACCGGCGAGCATCAGGCAGGAATTGACTGCCTGGCCGTCGACGATCACGGTGCAGGCACCGCAGTCGCCGACATCGCAGCCGAGCTTGGCGCCGGTGAGATTGAATTGCTCGCGCAGCAACTGCAGCAGCGTCGTCTCCGGCGGCACTGAAGCGCTACGGGTCTGGCCGTTGATGGTCATCGTTACGTCGGTCACGCCACAAGCTCCTTATCCTTCGCCGCCGCGCGCGCGAGCGCGTTGGTGAGCGCGCGTTTTACCAGCACGGCGACAAGATCGCGCCGGTATTCGGCGCTGGCACGGAAATCGGTGATCGGCTTTGCCTCGGTGGCGGCGATGCGGCCGGCTTCGGCCATCGCCTCGGCGCTGATCTTGCGGCCGTCGAGATAGGCTTCCGCCTTCGGCGCGCGGATGACGACAGGGGCGACCGCGCCGAGCGCGATGCAGGGCTTACGGAAGTTCCCTTTGTCGACGAAGAACGCCGCCGCGGCATTGACCAGCGCCAGCGCCTGGCCCTTGCGCAAGCCGAATTTCTCGAAGGCGGCCGGTTTGCCGAGATTCGCTTTCGGAATGACGATGTCGACCAAGAGGTCGCCGGGCTTGAGGCTGGTCTTGCGCGGACTGACGAACAGTTCGGGCAGCGGCATGGTCCGCCGACCCGCGGCATTGGCGACGGTCACCGACGCCTCGAGCGCGATCAAGGTCGGCCCACTGTCCATCGACGGCACGCAGGTGATTAGGTTGCCGCCGAGCGTACCGAGATTGCGCGTCTGCACCGCGCCGATGGAATGGGCGGCTTCGACCAGAGCGGGGAACATGTCGCGGATGACCGGCGAGCCCATGATTTCACCGTGCGTGGCCAAGGCGCCGATGTGCAGCCCGTCGTCGCGGACGGCGATCTCTTTGAGTTCGCGCAGGCGCGACACGTCGACGATCATTTCCGGATTGTGGACAGCGTGCTTGAGCTCGACCAGGAGGTCGGTTCCGCCGGCCAGGATCTTGGCCTTGGCGCCGTGCTCGCCGAGCAGCGCCACGGCGTGCCCGACGTCTTTAGCCATTACGTATCCGAACGCCTTCATCCAGTCAGTCCTCAATGCCAGCAGATGGTGCGTTGCAACAGCCCTCGCGCAAACCGTCAATACGGAGCGAGAATCCGCAACTGGGCTGCAACTAACAACGCATGCAGAATAGGCGGCTCCGCCCGCGTAATCTAGGCCAAATTAGCCCGGCATAATTGAATTGCCATTGCGTCGCGGTTGAATTGCCAGGATTTACGCGCCGGGGATTGAGGAAAGCCGCGGTATAGGCAGCCCCCACCCGTTAACCTTGGGCTTCTTTCGCCGCCCGAAAGCGGTCAGAACGCACGGCCGATCAGGAGGCTGTCCAACGAATAGGCGCCCCCGCCATGCACGAGGAAATAGAGCGCCGCGACGGTCCACATCAGCGTGTATTCGAGGCCGAGCTGATTCCAGAAATATTTGCCGACGCGCCAACGCTCAATATTGGACACCAGCAGGAAGAGCACGATCGGCACGGCCGCCGGCCGCGTGAACAGACCGAGCGCCAGCAGCGGCCCGCAGACGAGTTGCGTCAGCGAGATCGCCGGCGCCCACAACATGCCCGGCCGGTAGCCTTGCTTGTCCATATAGTCGGCAAGCTGCCGGATGCTGCGCATCGGCTGCCCGGTTCTGGGGAAAAAATTGAAGGTGTTACGCAAGCCATGCGGCACCAGCGCCAGCCCGACCACGACTCGCAACAGCGCCTCTGCCACCGGAGCAAGCGTCCGGTAGAGCGGGCCGAGCTCCGGGATAAAGAGCGGGGTCGAAGGGTCGAGCAAACCTATAACCGGATTTCGCCGAGACTGACGCTGGCGCCGAGCGTGGCGGTGACGGTCTTCTTGTCGCGGCCGGCAGTCAATATCTCGACGACGTAGTCGCCCGAGTTTTCGTTTAGCCGGTCGAATTTGAAGTCGCCGTAATTATCGGTGGAAGTTTGCGCCACCACGGCGCCGCTCTTGAGCAGGCGCACGGAAGCGCCTTCGACGCAATCGACAGCGCCATTGGCCTCGACCGACACCGAGCCGCCGATGAAACATGTCGAATAGCGCCAGAGATTCTTGTAGTAGACGCGCGGTTTGGTGCCGAGCTCGGGCTTGATGACTTCGAGCCCCTGCTCGCGCGCGATTTTCGCCATCTCGCCGTCGTCAACGCAGACCGATCGCATCGCCGCGGTCGGACAGGATTGCTGGCCGCGCGTCTGTTTCCAGCCGGCGTCGATCAGATGCGCGTCGAAAGTCCAGGCCTGCGGCAGTTGCAGCTCCTCGTTCCACCAGATGTGGCCGTAGGGGCAGGCATCGACCAGGTCCTTGCGGCCCTTCGCCTGGACCGGGTCGATGAGCACGATGCCGTCGTCACGCTTTTTCACCGCGCCGCCGCCTTTGGCGACGCAGGGCGCGTTATCGCAGTGATTGCACAGCGTCGGGACGTAGGCGATGTCGATCAATGGCAGTTGGCCACGCTCTTTCTGCAGAATGTTGATCCACTTGTGGCCGTGCTTGGGCATCGGCGCCGAATAGCCGGGAAAGTCGTTACCGACATATTCGTCCATGGCCGCCAGCGTGCACAAATTGCAGTTTGTGCACTCGGCAACGTCGATGATCAGGTTCCATTTATTCATCGTATTCACACCACGTCTCGAGCTGAGCGGCCTTACTTCGGAATTTTCGGCACGATGAGATGAAAGAGCTTGAGCGACGCCCCGCTCGCCGCCTGGATGGTGGCGGTCTCGGACGGGCCGAGATAGATGCCGGCGCCCTTCTCGACGTCGTAATCTTTGTTGTTGAGCTGGATGCGGCCTTTGCCGTCCATCAGGTAGATGAGCTGATGCTTGTCGGAGACATCCGGCTTGAACGTCTCGGCCGATTTGAGCCAACGCAAGGAGCCAAGCACGTTGCGCGCGTTGCACAGCGCTTCGTTCAGCACCTCGGTGAATTCACCCTGGCCAGCGGTAGCTTTTTTGGGGAGCTTGTTGGTATCGATGAATGTAAGCGACATAATCGTTTTCCTATGCTGTCAGGCTGAATTCAGGTCTGGATCCACGCTTTGCCGTCCTTGCGCGTCCAGCGCAGGTCGTCATCGGTGCCTTCCAGGATCGTGGTCTTGAAGCGGTTGGGCGCCTGCCACTCGAAATAGAACAGCGGCGTGGTGGCGCGCAGGCGGTGCTTTTCCTCGGCCGGGATGAAGATCATGTCGCCGGGGCCGACCGGCCGAACCCCTTCATCCGATTCCACCGTCGCCTTGCCGTCGATGATGAAATAGAAGTGTTCGCAGTTCTTGTGCAGATGCAACGGCGAGGCCGCGCCCTGCTTGTAGTGCATCACGCCCGCCAACATATCGTCAACGTTGGCGAGTTCCTGATTGACGAAGAAAATACGCTCGCGCGCCTCTTTGGCGTCGATTAGCGAGGGCAGATCGCCCTCCTTGAATACATAGGCCATTAGATCAGTTCCTCCTGTTGTTGCTATTTCGCCGGCACAAGGTGTGCCGCCTTGAGCTTGCTGCGGGTTTGGTCGGCCTCCGGCATTTTTGCGAAAGCTTCCGAGATATATTCGGTACCGCCGTCCCACAGCTCGATTTCGACCAGACCCTGGGCGCCGGCGAGCGCATGCGTGGACTTGGTTTGCGAGCGGTGCGGCATCAGCAGGTTTATGACGCCGCCGCGGTCGACCGACCGGCCGGGTTCGCCCATCGGTTCGTACAGCGCCGAGGATTTGTAACTGCTGGCCACGCCGCGCGGCAGCCGCTGGGTCAAAACCGCCGCACAAATGACGGCGCCGCGGTCGTTATAGACCTTGACCAGATCGTGCTGCTTGATGCCGCGCTCCGCCGCATCCTGCGAATTCATGCGTACGACCCAGTAGTACCAATCCTTCACCTTCACCCGGTGATCCGGGATGTTGAGCAGGAAGCTGTCCTTGCCGTCGCCCTGGGTGTGGAAGCTGTACTTGCTGTGCGGCGTC
Source organism: uncultured Alphaproteobacteria bacterium (assembly GCA_963749625.1). Lineage (GTDB taxonomy): Bacteria > Pseudomonadota > Alphaproteobacteria > Rhizobiales > Xanthobacteraceae > Pseudolabrys. Next base: position 43,754 of record CAVVNY010000016.1, read on the forward strand.
AGCAGTTGCACCGGATATTTCTCGAACAACTCGCCCGAATGCGGGCCCTCCCATGACGGTACGTATTCGACGACCGGCGGCCGCTCGGGATCGTTCGCACGCTTGAGACTGTTGCATTCGAACTCAAGCTTCCCCGATTGGGTCTGCAGGCCTTTGAGGAACTCCACCGAATAGTCGGACGGCAATGGATGCGGCTCGGGAACGTCCTTCTTGCGGCCTTCCCAGAACCAACGGAATGACACCGGCACACGCAGCTTCTCCTTCTCCGCCGGGACGACGTAGTAGCCGCGTTTGATGAACTTCTTCCACGACATCATCTTCGGCAAGTCGGAAGCATCGAACAGGCGCTTGACCCAATCGAGTTCATTGACGCCTTCCGAGAAGTAATTGGCGAGCCCGAGCCGTTTGCTAATCTCGTTGAAGATCCAGTAGTCGGACTTGGACTCCCCGAGCGGCTCGATAGCGGGCGCCTGGAAGATGATGACCCGATGGTTGAGCTGCTGCTGGCCGTGATGGCCGTAACCGCCGAGCGCCGCCCATTCGCTGATATCGACCCGCTCGAAATTGGTGCAGGCGGGCAGGATGACGTCGGCAAATTTTGTGTCGCCCTCGAACCAGATCGCCTGGCTGACGACGAACTCGAGGTTCGGCGACTGGAACATCTTCACGTGGCGGTTGGTGTTGTTCATGGTCGGGATCAGCGAGCCGCCGTACTTGAACATCATCCGCACCGGTGCGTGACCGGCCGCCGGATAGCTGAACTTGCCGAACTGCATTTCGATCGATTTGCCGCTCCACGGATAGCCGCCGTCGGCTTTGCCATCGAGAATGGCCTCCGGCAGATAGAGGCGCGGAATTTTCTGCTGCGGCGTATTCATGGTCGGCAGCTGTGGCATGCGCTGAAACAGCTCGACAGCCATCGCGGTCTTTTCGATATCGCCGGACATGCCGCCGTCGGCGTAACCCGGGAAGAAGAAGTTTAGGTCGACCGGGGCGCCCCATTGCAGATTGCCCATGTTGATGCCGGGCTTGCCCAGCCCCTGCATGGCGATCAGGCACACCATGGTGCGCGCCCATTGGATGCCGGTCTGGTTGCGGCAGGCGCCACCGTGACCGTTGCCCCAACCGCCGCAGCCTAGATACGTGCGTTTTGAAGCCCATTCGCGCGCCAGCGCCCGCACGTCCTTGGCGGCGACGCCGGTCTCCTTCTCCTGCCACTCCGGCGACTTGGGCACGCCATCGACCTCGCCCATCACATAGGCTTTCCAGGCGTCGAAGCCGACCGTGTGCGTTGCCACGTATGCCTTGTCGTAGAGTCCTTCCTTGATCCAAACGTAAGCGATCGCCAAAGCGAGCGCCGGCGAGGTCGTCGGCTTCGGGCAGAGCCATTTGCCCGGCAGGAATTGCGCCGACGAGTTATAGAACGGATCGATGTGCACAACTTTGATGCCGAGCTTCTTCAGCCACTGCCGGCGCACCGTGCCTTCCTGTGCGCCATAAGAGCCGCTCGTGGTGTCGGGATCGGCCGCCCAGAACACGACCATCTCGCAGTTTTGCAGCAGATCCTCGACCGTGCCGTAAGTCTCGGACTGGCCGACGCGCATGGAGTAGCCCCAGTGATGCGCGGCGCCCCAATACCAGCCTTCCCAGCTGTCCGGGTTATGATGCACCGGCGTGTGGCCGACGGCGTTGGCAAAGCGATACAGGGCGCTCAGGTAATAGCCGATATGGCCCCAAGTATGGTGCGAACCGTGCGAGACCGCCATGGCGCCCGGCCCGTGATCGTGCTTCACGCGTTGGATTTCGCCGGCGACGATGCCAAGCGCTTCGTCCCAGCTGATCCGCACGTATTTCGATTTGCCGCGGTTCTGCGGATTGCGCTCGCCTTTCGGATCGAAATCGACCCGCTTCATCGGGTAGAGCAAGCGATCGGGCGAATAGATCATCGCCTTGCTGTTTTGCCCATGCGGAGCGAGCGTCGTCTTGCGCGGCGGCGTCAATTTCATGCCGCGCGCCTCGATCGTCCAGGGCTGCGGATCGGTTTCGTCAAAATCGATCGGTGTGGTGCGGACGATCTTTCCGTCCTTGACATAAACGAAAAGCGGGCCGCCATTCGCCATATTGCAATAGCGCATCGAGCCGTCCGCCATCGGCGTGCCGAATTTCCAATGCGCGGTCTGCATCATCATCAGGGTCTGCGCGAACCAGTTGGTCAGGTCCTCCGGACCGTCGACGCCGAGCACAAAATCCTTCTGCGCGTTGATCTGATTGAGCCAATTGATCGGCGGCGTCAGCAGCGACGCGCCGATCGTGGCGTTCTTGAAGGAGAGTGTGATATCGGGCTTCGGATGCTGGCCGGCGCCCGATCGGATGCGGCCGTCGCGAATTTCGATCCAGCGGCTGGTGCCTTCGTCGCGCGCCGTGATCTGCGCGATCAGATTGCGCTCTTTCAAGCGCGCCGCGAACAGCGGATGCCGCCAGCGGACGTAGCGGAGGAACTGCGCGACCGCGTAGAGAATGAGCGCGAATTTCGCTTTCGAGAACATCGTTGCGTTTCCTCAGCCTGATCGATGCGCAACGGCCGCCGCTCGCCCCACCTTGTCGGCTGGCGCGGCCGCCATCCGGCGCCGATTATAGGATCACCGGCTATCGTCTAATGATGCAATTTATCGGCATCGTGATCGAATATTGCGATCACCCTTCAGGACCGCGGCCGCGCCGGCCGCCGCGCATGGGCCGACGGCACTTCGATCTTCGCCGCGGTGTGCTGCAACTCGATGAGAAACGCCCGGCAAACCGCCGACAACTCGTGTTTGGCACGCGAAATCGCCATCACCTGCCAGGGCTGCATCGGCGCATCGAGCAGCACCGGGGCGATCGAGGGCGCGCTGCGATTGCCGGCGAAAATCTGCGAGGGCACCAGCGTGACATAGTCGCCGTTCGCCACCAGAGCCAGCGCACAGGCAAACGAGGTGCATTCAATCGTGCTTTTCGGCGGCTCCAGCCGGTTGGTGATGAAGGTCTGTTCGAACACGTCGAGGCCGGTATGGCTGCGGCGATAGATGATCCAATCGAGATCGGCGAGATCGGCCAGCGTAACTTTGCGCTGGCCAAGCAAGGGATGATCGGCGCGAACCGCCGGCACCAGGCGGTCCCTGATCAGGCTGATAAAGCTCAGGCTGTCGTCGCGCGGACGGCCGGGCACCAGGCAGATGGCGAGATCGAGATCGCCGGTGCGGATCGCCGGCAGCATGTCGGGATAGACGCCTTCGAGGATATGGAAAGTGACGCGCGGATGCGTGCGCTGGAAGGCGATGACCGCGCGCGGCAGCAAGCCGGTGGCGACCGAGGGCGAGGCGCTGACGCGGATTTCGCCAAGACCAGCGCCCTGGATGGTTTCGACATCGTTGCGGGCGTGGCGGAGCTCGGCTTCGACGGTCTTGATGCGCGCGAACAGCGCCTTGCCCGCCTCGGTCGCGGCCACGCCGTGGGCGCCGCGATGCAGCAGTTCAACGCCGAGATCATCTTCCAGCTGCTGGATGCTCTTGGTGATGGACGATTGCGACAGATTGAGAATCTTGGCGGCCTGGCGCACCGCGCCGGCCTCCACCACCGCTGTGAAATTGCGCAATTGGCTGAGCTTCATGGCCATGGCTGCCTGCCCGCGGGTGATCGTATTCCTCTATCACTTGCGCGTCATCCTGCATAGTTAATCGATCGCTAGACCGGCGTCCAAATGAAAGGCGCCACGGCCGCAATAGCCGTGGCGCCTCGGTCAGAACCAGCGCGAACTTGGTCGCGCGGCGTTGTTCGCAGCCTTGTTAGTTACCCTGAAACACCGGCTTCTGTTTGGCGACGAAGGCCTCGTAGGCGCGTTCATAGTCCTTGGTCTGCATGCAGATCGCCTGCGCCTGTGCCTCAGCTTCGATCGCCTCGTCGACGCCCATGTTCCATTCCTGATGCAGACACTTCTTGGTCATGGCGTTGCCGAAGGTCGGACCATCCGACAATTGCTTGGCCAGCGCCTGCGCGTCTTCGAGCACCTTCTCCGGCTCGCTCAGTTTGTTGTAGAAGCCCCAGCGCTCGGCCTCGGCGCCGTCCATGGCGCGGCCGGTATAGAGCAGCTCCGAGGCGCGGCCGTGGCCAATGATGCGCGGCAGGATGGAGCAGGCGCCCATGTCGGCGCCAGCCAAGCCCACGCGCACGAACAGGAATAGAACCTTGCTGCGCGCCGTGCCTACACGCAGATCCGATGCCATGGCGATGATCGCGCCCGCGCCGGCGCAGATGCCGTCGACCGCCGACACGATCGGCTGCGGGCAGGCGCGCATTTCCTTGACCAGCTGGCCGGTCATCCGCGTGAAGGCGAGCAGGCCGGCCATGTCGCCCTTGCGCTGCATCTCGACCAGCGGCCCGATGATCTCGTGCACGTCTCCGCCGGAGCAGAAATTGCCGCCGGCGCCAGTGACCACGACGTTCTTGATGCCGTCGGCGTATTGCAGGTTGCGGAACGTGTCGCGCAACTCGGCATAGGATTCGAGCGTGAGCGGATTTTTCCGTTCCGGCCGGTTCAAGGTGATGGTCGCCACCTTGCCGTCGACGGTCCAGAGAAAATGCTTCGGCTTGAAGTTCGAAAAATCTAAACCGGCGGGGCGAAACCGCGTGGCTGTATCGTTCATGGGAGTTGGTCCTCTCGATGGCTGTTTCTGGATTTAACCTGCAAACGTCAGCCCGCCGCTCACGCTCATCACCTGGCCGGTGACGTAGGCGGACTGCGGACTGGCGAAGAACACGACGGCGTCGGCGATTTCCTCCGGCTTGGCGAAACGGCGGAACGGGATGGCCTTGAGGAAGGCATCGCGCAGCTTCTCCGAGCGGGTAGCAAGCATCGGCGTGTCGGTCGGGCCCGGGCAGACGCAATTGACGTTGATCGAGTAGCGGGCGACCTCGCGCGCGAGCGACTTGGTAAAGGCGATCAGCCCGCCTTTGGCGCCGGCGTAAACCGTCTCGCCGCCGCTGCCGACGCGGCCGGCGTCGCTGGCGATGTTGACGACCTTGCCGCCGTTGGCGGCGATCATCGCCGGCAGCAGCGCCTGCGTCAGATGCGCGGGGCCTGCCAGGTTGATGGCGATCACGCGGTTGATGAATTCGGGCGTGTTCTGCATGTAGGGCTGGATGTCGCCCCAGCCGGCGGCGTTCACCAGGATGTCGACGCGCGGATAGCGCTGCAGCACCTCGGCGGCGGCGGCGCGGATCGAGTCGGAATTGCCGAGATCCATTTTAACGAAATCGATTTTCAGGTTGGCGCCGGCGCCTTCGTTCTTCAACGCCTCGCCGGCCGCGGCGTTCACGTCGGCGCAGATCACCGTCGCGCCTTGGCGGGCGAATGCCATTACCGTGGCCTTGCCGATGCCGGACGCCCCGCCCGTCACCAACGCAACCTTGCCGTCGAATATCATCGCGCTACTCCTTATTTTGTTTGCGCAGGATCTTGTCCGAAAACCGGTTCCTACCTTTCGGGATCATGCGCTGCGTTTCATTCTTTCTTTGTCGGTTTGGCATCGCCGGCCGCGCCGGAAAGGAATTCTTGAACGCGCTGGCGCGTCTCCGCATTGCTCAACAGTTGCCGGGTCGCGTCGAGTTCGGCGGTGTAGCCGTCGCGTCCAGGATCGGAGGCCGCGATAATGCAGGCTTTGCTGGCAGCCAGCGCCGCAGCAGGCAGCGCGGCAATGCGCTGGGCGATCTCCGCCGCTCGCTGCTGCAGCTCCGCGCGCGGAAAGCTCCATTGCGCCAGCCCGAGCTGACAGGCCGCCGCGCCGTCGAGAACCTCCGCGCCGAGAATTAAGCGCGAGGCGATGGTGCGTCCGCACAGACGCGTCAGCCGCTGCGTGCCGCCGGCGCCGGGGATCAGACCGAGACGAACTTCCGGCAGGCCGAGCTTGGCTTCGTTGGCGGCCACGCGCAGATCGCACGACAGCGCCAGTTCAAACCCGCCGCCCATGGCGGCGCCGCCGATTTCCGCCAAGGTCACCAGCGGCAATTGCTCGATGCGGAAATACAGGCGCTGAATATTGGCGACATAGGCATACATGCGATCGGGGCCGTCGGCCGCGTGCATGCGCGCCTGAACTTCCTTGAGATCGGCACCGGCGCAAAAGACCTTCTGCTCAGAGCGGATGTGCAGCACCTTGCAGTCGGTGCGCGCGCCCAGTTCGTCGAGCTTGGCGTCGAACAGACGCAGCCATTCCTCGCTGATCGCGTTCACCGGGGGATGGTTGAGCGTCAGCGTGGCCACGCCGTTGGCGAGTTGGGTGAGGAACATGGTCAGGTCCGCTTTTCCTGCCCCGACTGGGCCATGAGCGCGCGGCTGATGACCAGCCGCTGAATGTCGTTGGTTCCCTCGTAGATCTTGCTGGCGCGCACCGCGCGATAAATGCGCTCGACGCTGAAGTCGGTCATGTAGCCGGCGCCGCCGAGCGTCTGAATGGCGTCGGAACAGATGCGCTCGGCGGCTTCGGTAGCGAACAGTTTCGCCATCGAGGCCTCCTTGAGGCACGGCATGCCCTGACTGCGCAGGTCGGCGGCATGCAGCACAAGCTGGCGCGCAGCTTCGAGCTGAGTCGCCATGTCGGCCAGGCGAAACGCAACCGCCTGATGTTCGATGATCGTCTTGCCGAAGCTGCGGCGCTCCTGCGCATAGGCAAGCGCGATTTCGTGCGCCGCCCGCGCCATGCCGACCGCTTGCGCGGCGATGCCGATGCGGCCGCCTTCCAGATTGGCAAGCGCGATACGGTAGCCCTGGCCTTCGGCGCCCAGCCGGTTTTCGACCGGCACGTTGAGTTCGTCGAATTCAACTTCGCAGGTGTCAGACGCCTGCTGCCCCATCTTGTTTTCAATGCGGCGGACGCAATAGCCGGGCTGCCTGGTGTCGACGATGAAGCAGCTGATGCCCTGCTTGCCGAGCCCGAGATCGGTGGCGGCAATCACCAGCGCGACGTCGGCGTTCTTGCCCGACGTGACGTATTGTTTGGTGCCGTTGAGAATATAGCCGCCGTTGCGGCGCTCGGCGCGGGTGCGGATCGCGCCGGCGTCCGAGCCGCTCTGCGGTTCGGTGAGGCAGAAGGCGCTCAACATCTCGCCGCGCGCCATCGGCCGCAGGTATTTTTCCTTCTGCTCCGGCGTCCCATACTCGACCAGCGGCATGCAGCCGACGGAGTTATGCCCGCTCACGATGGTCGAGACGGCGCCGTCGCCGGCGGCGATCTCCTCGAGCGCAAGCGCGTAGGCGACGTAGTCGGTGCCGGCGCCGTCCCATTCCGGCGGGACCGTCATCCCCATGAAGCCGAGCTTGCCCAGTTCGCGCAGCGCCGCGCGCGGAAACACCGCCTGGCTATCCCATTCGGCCGAATGGGGCGCCAGGAAGTTCTGCGCGAATTCGCGCGCGGTATCCCGAACCTGCTCCTGCTCCTCGGTCAGCACCATTCATCCTACTCGGCAGTTTAGCGCCGCGTGGCCTCGCGCGCCTTCAGCAATTCGCGCGCGATAATCAGCTTCTGAACTTCGGTGGCGCCTTCGTAGATACGCAAGGCACGGATTTCGCGGTACAGCGCCTCGACCTTGACGCCGACGCGCACGCCGTTGCCGCCGAAGATTTGCACCGCGCGATCGATGACCCGCTGCGCCATCTCGGGCGCAAAGGCCTTCGACATCGACGCCTGACGCGTGATGCGCGCCGCGCCGCTGTCTTTTTCCCAAGCGCCGCGATAAATCAGCAGGGCCGCGGCGTCGATGTCGATGGCGCTGTCCGCCAGCGCGGTCTGCGTGAGTTGCATGTCCGCCAGCGGCGCGCCGAACAGATTGCGCGTCGCCGCCCGCTCGATCATCTCGTCGAATGCGCGGCGCGCCATGCCGAGCGCGGCGGCCGCCACGGTCGAGCGGAAAATGTCGAGCGTCGCCATCGCGACCTTGAAGCCTTCGCCCGGGCCGCCGAGACGATTGGCCAGCGGGACGCGGCAGCCGGTGAAGCGAAGCGTCGCCAGCGGGTGCGGCGCGATGACCTCGATGCGGCTGGCGATCTCGAGACCGGGCGTGTCGGCGTCGACGATGAAGGCGGAAAGACCCTTGGCGCCGGGCGCCTCGCCGGTGCGCGCGAAGACGACGTAGTGGTCGGCGATGCCGCCGTTGGAGATCCAGGTCTTCATACCGTCAATGCGCACGTGCGCCGGCCCATCCAGGACCGCGGTCGCTGCTAGCGCGCTGACGTCGGACCCCGCTTCGGGTTCCGAAAGCGCAAAAGCGGCGATGTGGCGGCCCTCGCGCACCGGCGGCAGGTATTTGGCTTTTATTTCGTCGCTGCCGTAGAGCGATATCGACCCGGTTCCCAGGCCCTGCATGGCGAAGGCAAAGTCGGCGAGGCTGTCGTGCCAGGAGAGAATCTCGCGCGCTGAGCAAATCGTCCGCACGTCGAGCTTTTCCTTGAGGCCGCCATAGGCCGCCGGCACGACGGCCTTAAGCCAGCCGGCGTCACCGAGCGCGCGAACGAGCGACCGGCAGGATTGATCGATATTGGCATGATCAATGTGCCGGCGGACTTCCGTGCCGGCCCATTCCGCCAGACCAGCGCCGAATTTCCGGTGTTCCTCGCCGAAAAACGGCCAAGCTAGATGTTCGAGCGGCGGCATCAGTGACCACCAATGTGCGAATCGAGACCTTTATCGCGCAGCATGAAACGTTGAATCTTTCCGGTCGCGGTTTTCGGCAGACTGTCGACAAATTCGATCCAGCGCGGATATTTCCAGGGACCGATCGCGCGCTTCACATGCACCTTGAGTTCTTCGTAGAGCGCCCGGCCGTGGTCGCCCTCGTTTTGGTTCTTGAGTACGACAAAGGCCTTTGGCTTGATCAGGCCGTTGGCATCTTCGACCGGCACGACCGCCGCCTCGAGCACTTTCGGATGCGATACCAACGCGTCTTCGACCTCGAACGGCGACACCCAAATGCCGCTGACCTTGAACATGTCGTCGGTGCGTCCGCAGTAGGTGTACACGCCATCGGGGCGCCGGGTGTATTTGTCGCCGGTGCGGGTCCATTCGCCGACAAAGGTGCGGCGCGATTTCTCGCGCTGGTTCCAGTAGCCGGCCGCGGCCGACTCGCCGCGCACCAGCAGCTCGCCCATTTCATTGTCGGGCACGTCCTGCCCCTTCTCGTCGACCAGCCTGAGTTCGTAGCCTTCCACCGGCACGCCGGAAGTTCCGTATTCCACGGCGTCCGGCAGATTGGTCAGGAAAAGATGCCCCATCTCGGTCGAGCCGACGCCGTTGCAGATGTCGATGCCAAACCGTTCCTTCCAGGCCATACCGACATGAACCGGCAACGGCTCGCCGGCCGAAAAGCAGAGCCGCAACCGGCTCGGCATGTTTTCTTTCTTGCATTCGGGATCGGCGAGCATGGCCGCGAAAAGCGTGGGTACCGCGAAGAACATGGTCGGCTGATAGGCGCGCAGCGTCTCGAACACGGTCTGTGGCGTCGGCCGCTCCGGATAGAGTACCGTCGTCGCACCGACCGACATCGGACACAACATGGCGTCGCCGAGGCCATAGGCGAAGAACAGCTTCGGCGCCGAAAAGATCACATCATCCTCACGGACTCGGATACGGGTCTGCCCCGAGGTGCGGGCGATGTTCATCGGCGTCGAATGCACATGCATCGCACCCTTCGGCATTCCGGTGGTGCCGGACGAATAGAGCCAGTAGGCGACCTCATCGGCGCAGGTTCTGGCCGGCGCGGAACCTTCGTTCTCGGCCGCCAACAACAAATCCAGCCGCGGCACCGACGCCGGGGCGCCGCCGACGACGACAATTTCCTTGACGTTCGGCAGATCCATCGCGGCTTCCTGAATGACAGGCAGCAGCGCCGCCGAAACGAAGACCGCCTTGGCGCGCGAATCTTCGAATAGGTAGCGATACTGGTCGACCGTCAGCCGCGTATTGACCAGAACCGGGACGATGCCCGCCCGGATGGCTCCCCAGAACAGCACGGGAAAGTCGACGGTATCGAGCAGAACGAGGGCGATGCGGTTTTCCTGTTCAATGCCCATGCGGGCCAGCATCGGGCCGATGCGCGCCGCATTGTCGCGCAGTTCGCCGTAGGTCAGGTTGCGCGACGGATCGACGAACGCAATCTTGTCGCCACGTCCCTCGGCAACGTTGCGGTCTACGAAATCGACTGCGGCGTTATAGTCACGAACGTCGGTCATACCTGCGGTTCACCTTCTGATATTGCAGGTAAATCTTTCCGGTGCATGGCGGTCATTGCGCTATCTCAATGAGGCTTGGCGAGGATAATGCGCGCGTCCACCGCCAAGCAGCCGTCGTCGAGCGCCAGGCAGGGGTTGAGGTCCACTTCGTCGACTTGCGGGTGCTCTTCCAGCATCCGGCCAAGCGAAACCAGCATGGCGGCGATGGCGTCGACATTGAGTTTTTCGCGGCCGCGTGCGCCGGCGATGATCTTCGGCGGCAATGTTTCGTGGATGAGCGCGCGCGCCTCATCGATACCGAACGGCGCCAGGCGGAAACCGACGCGCTTGAGCACTTCGACATAGATGCCGCCGAGGCCGAACATCACCACCGGGCCGAACAATCTGTCGCGGACCGCGCCGAGCACAAGTTCGGTCGCCGCCGGCATCATTTTCTGCACCAGCACATTCGGCTTGCCGATTCCAGGCGCCGCCTTGCGGACGTTGTCGACGAGCTTCGCAAAGGAAATTTCCAGCCCGCTGTCGGAAACGATGCTGAGCATGACGCCGCCGATGTCGGACTTGTGCAGGATCTTCTCCGACACCACTTTGATCACGACCGGGTAGCCGATCTCTCTGGCGGCGGCCAAGGCGCCCTCCAGCGAATCGACCATTTTGAACGGCGGCACGCGGATGCCGTACTGCTTGCACACCGCATAGCCTTCCGGTTCGAGCAAGGTAAAGCGCCCTGCATTGCCGGCGGCGGCAATCAGTTGCGCCGACGATCCTTCCGGAGCGGCGGCCGGAGTCTTTGCGTCAGCTTGCGCGGCCGAGCCGTGGATAACGGCGTAGTTCGCGAGATTGGCAGCGACCCGCGCAACCGTGTCCGGATAATCGAAGGTCGGCAGGCTGGCGCCTTCCAAGCCGCGGCGCAATTGGTCGGCAAAATCGCCGAAGGTGATGACATTCAGCAGCGGCTTCGGCGTACTGCCTTGCGCCTGAAACGCGGCGGCCACTTCCTTGGCGAGCAGCGGCTGATCGAGGAACGCGCTCGGCGCCAGAATCTGGATCACCGAATCGACGTTCGGATCCTTGAACAGAATCTGCAGCACCTGATGGTGCAAGCGCTCGAAATGCGCGGCGGTGAGATCGATATAGCCGGGCGGATGGCCGATATTGGCGGCGGGCGACAGGATCGCTTTCAACGCCGCATTGGTTTCTTCGGTGAACGACGCCATCTTGATGCCGGGCAATTCAGATATTTCGTCGATGCACATCGTCCCCGGCCCGCCCATGTGGGTGAGCACGGCGACGCGGTTGCCTTTCGGCACCGGCTGCATCGAGAAGGCGCGCAACGTGTCGTAGAACTCCGCGACGCTGTGCACGCGCATCAATCCAAACTGGCGGAAGGCGCCTTCGTAGATCGCCTCGGCGCCGGCGATCGCCCCCGTGTGCGAGAGCGCTGCGGTCGTACCCAACTCGCTGCGGCCGCTTTTCAGCACCACCACCGGCTTGACCGCGGCGGCCTCGCTGGCCGCCTGGAAAAACGCGCGCGGGTCTTTCAGGCCTTCGAGATAGATGCCGATAACGCGGGTCGACTCGTCGTCTTTCAGATAGCCGAGCAGTTCGGCCATCTGAACATCGGCCATGTTGCCCATGGAGACATATTTGTTCAGGCCCACCCGGCCGCTCGTCCCGGAAGCAAACAGAAATGAATTGCCGAACGCGCCGCTTTGCGTGAGCACGCTGATGCCGCCGCGCGGATACGAGCCGATGTCGAAATTGGTATTGAAGCCGCTCACTGTGTCCATGACGCCGACGCAGTTCGGACCGATCAGCCGGATCGAGGCGGAGCTCAGAATCTCGATCAGATCTTTTTGTCGCTGTTTGGCCTCGGGCGCGTCGATCTCGCCGAAGCCCGCCGACATGCAGATGGCGCCCTTGACGTCATTGAAGCGCCGCTTGCGCTCAACCAGTTCCTCGGCAACTTGCACGGTCAGCTCGGCGGCGACCATGAGAACGCACATGTCGACCGGTTCGGGGATGTCGCTCACGCTCTTGTAGCATGGCAATCCCAGAATGCCCTTTTCGCGCGGATTGACCGGGTACAATTTTCCTTTGTAACCCATGGAGATCATGTGGCGGAGCGCAGTGTTGCCCGGCTTCTTCGGATCCGATGAAGCGCCCACCACGGCGACGCTCTTCGGATTAAAGAACACGCTCAGCGCGGAAACGTCTCGCGCTGTTTGTTCCAGTTCTTTGCCCGTCAGATCAACCGCGGCATTGTAGTCGCGAAGCGCCATCTTAAGCCTCGCTCCATGAGGTTCTGCGCTTGAAGATTTACCGGCTGGGCAAAGTGCAATCCTTGACTTCGGTCAGGTAGATCGCCCGAAGTCCCTGCAAACAGGACTGATTGTCTTGATTTTAGTCATGGAAATAGGCCGGCAAACGGCGCATTTTTTCAACAAGGAGCGCTCCGATGCATGCACCGGCCCCGCAGCCGAAAAAGCGTCTATTGAGATTGAAGCTTAACGGGCGCTGGCGCGAAGACGCCGTCGCCGAACGCCAATTGCTGGTCGATTATTTGCGCGACGTTGCGCATCTCACCGGGGTGAAGACCGGCTGCGACGGCGGCGAGTGCGGCGCGTGCACGGTTTTGGTCGACGGCGAAGCGGTGCCGTCGTGCATCACGCTCGCGGTGCGCTGCGAAGGCCGCGAGGTCGAAACGGTCGAGGGTCTGGCGACGCAAGGCCGGCTCAGCCGTTTGCAGCAAGCCTTTCACGAGAAGCTCGGCACGCAATGCGGCTTCTGCACGCCGGGAATGATCATGGCGGCGGAAGCGCTGCTGCGGCGCAATCCGAACCCGAGCGATGAGGAAATCCGCACTGCGTTGTCCGGCAACCTGTGCCGTTGCACCGGGTACGTGAAGATCATCGAATCGGTGCATGCGGCGGCGGAATCAGGCATCATGACGACGGCTCCCGATCAGGCGCGCCCCGCAAAACGGCCGGGCGTTCCACTCATCGACGGCATTGAAAAAGTAACCGGCAAGGCCCGCTACACGGCGGATCTCGACCATGCCGACGCGCTAGCCGGACGCATCTTCCGCAGTCCGGTGAGCCACGCCGACATACTCCGGCTCGACGTCTCCAAGGCGCGCGCGCTCGACGGCGTCGTCGCCGTCGTTACCGGCGACGATTGTGCGCACACCTACGGCGTGCTGCCGATCGCCATGAACGAATATCCGATGGCGCGCGGCCGCGTGCGCTATCGCGGCGAGCCCGTGGCGGCGGTGGCCGCGGTCGACGCCGAGACGGCCGAGCGGGCGCTCGACTTGATCGAGTTCGAGGTCAAGGAACTGCCCGCTTATTACACGTCGGACGCGGCCCGTGTGCCGGACGCCGTCCTGCTGCACGACAACAAGCCCGGCAACATCGAACGCGACGTTCACAATGAGTTCGGCGACGTCCGCCAGGGTCTTGCTGCCGCCGATCTGGTGCGCGAGGAGCGCTTCAGCTGCGCCGAGATCAATCATGCGCAAATCGAGCCGCATGCGACCCTCGCCGAATACGATCCGGCCACCAACCGTCTCACGATGCAGACCGTGTCGCAGGTCGGTTATTACCTGCACCTCATGCTGGCGCAATGCCTGGAGATGGATTCCTCGCGCATCCGCGTGATCAAGCCGTTCATCGGCGGCGGCTTCGGCGCGCGCGTCGAGACGCTGAATTTCGAGATCATCACCGCGCTGCTGGCACGCGCCGCCGCCGGCAAGGTGCTGATGCAGCTCACCCGAGAAGAGACCTTCATCACCCATCGCGCCCGTCCGCAGACCGACATCAAGTTGAAGCTCGGCATGATGAAAGATGGCCGCATGACCGCCTGCGAATGCGAGGTGGTGCAACGCGGCGGCGCTTATGCCGGCTACGGCATCATCACCATTCTCTATGCCGGCGCTTTGCTGCAGGGCCTCTACGACATTCCGGCCGTTAAATACGACGGTTACCGGGTCTACGCCAATCTGCCGCCCTGCGGCGCCATGCGCGGGCACGGCTCGGTCGACGTGCGGCACGCCTTCGAATGTCTTGTCGACCGCATGGCGCGCGAACTCGGACTCGATCCGTTTGCCGTGCGGCGCGCCAATCTGCTGCAGGCACCGACCCGCACGTTGAATGATCTAGCCGTGAACAGCTATGGGCTGCCTGAATGCCTCGACAAAGTCGAGCGCGCCAGCGGCTGGCGCGAGCGCCTCGGCAAACTGCCGCCGGGTAAAGGCCTCGGCATGGCCTGCTCTCATTATGTCAGCGGCGCCGCCAAGCCTATTCACCGGACCGGCGAACCGCACGCGCTGGTCAATCTCAAGCTGGATTTCGACGGCGGCGTGACGGCGCTTACCGGCGCCGCCGATATCGGCCAGGGCTCCTCCACCATGGTGGCGATCGCCGTGGCGGAGACGCTTGACATCTCGCTCGAGCGCATTCGCGTCATCGCCGCCGACACCGCTGTCACGCCCAAGGACAACGGGGCCTATTCGTCACGCATCACTTTTATGGTCGGCAATGCGGCAATTGATGCGGCCAAGAATCTTAAGGCCGTTCTCGTCGCCGCCGCCGCGAAGAAACTCGAGGCGCGTCCGGAAGACATCGAATGCGCCGGCGAGACCTTCCGCGTCGGCAGCGGCAATCAATCGACCCTGTCCTTCGCCGATGTCGTAGCCGCGGCGCTGGTCGACGAAGGCGCAATCACGGTCAAGGGAACGTTCACCTGCCCGCCGGACATGCAAGGCGGCAAGCACCGGGGCGGCGCCGTCGGCTCGACCATGGGCTTTAGTTATGGCGCGCAAGTGGTCGAGGTCAGCGTCGACGAGGCGACCGCGGCGGTCACTGTCGACAAGGTGTGGGTCGCGCTCGACTGCGGCCACGCCATAAACCCGCTGGCAGTCGAAGGCCAGATCGAGGGATCGGTTTGGATGGGGATGGGGCAAGCGATGTGCGAGGAGACCCACTACCTCGACGGCCTGCCCGCCCATGCCAGCTTTCTAGAATATCGCATGCCGACCATGGCGGAATCCCCGCCGATCGAAGTCCACATCGTCGAAAGCCACGACCCCTATGGGCCGTTCGGCGCCAAGGAAGCGAGCGAGGGCGCGCTGGCCGGCTTTCCGCCGGCCGTGGTCAACGCCATCGCCAACGCGATCGGTATCGACCTCGACCAACTGCCGGTGACGCCCGACCGGGTCATGGAGGCGCTCATCCAGCGCCGGCGGCAGGCGAGGCTCGCCAGCACCAAGAAGGCTGCATCATGACCGCACCGATGGCCGAGTTCCGTCTGGCTCAGCCGGGCACCGTCAAAGAGGCGGTCGCGGCAGCCGCCAAACATCCGGGCAGCCGTTTCGTCGCGGGCGGCACCGACCTGCTCGTCAACATGCGGCGCGGCATCAGCAACCCGGATCTGCTGGTCGATCTTTCCGGCATCGACGAACTGACCGAGATCAAGAGCGACGGCAACGGCGTGACTATCGGCGCCGGCGTGACCATCGCCGCGCTGGCGCGCAACACGGCGGTCGCCGGTCAATATCGCGCGCTAGCGCAAGCCGCCGCAGCGATCGCCGGTCCCGGTCACCGCGTCATGGCGACCGTCGGCGGCAATCTGTGCCTCGACACCCGCTGCATCTATTACAATCAAAGCGAATGGTGGCGCAGCGCCAACGCCTATTGTCTCAAGAACCGCGGCGATACGTGTCATGTCGCCCCGCAGGGGCAACGTTGCCACGCCGCCTTCAGCGGCGACCTGGCGCCCGCCTTGCTCGTCTATGGGGCGGAAATCGACATCGCCAACGCACAAGGCCAGCGCCGCATTCCGCTGAGCGAGCTCTATGTCGAAGACGGCAAGGCCCATCTCACCTTGGCCGCCGGCGAGCTCCTGGTGGCGGTGCATTTGCCGGCCGCCCCGCCGCCGTCGGCTTATGAAAAATTGCGCGTGCGCGGCGCCATCGACTTTCCGTTGGCGGGCGTGGCGGTTGCGCTGGCGAAATCCGGGACCAATATCGGTTCGCTGCGCATCGCGTTGACCGGCACCAATTCGCGGCCGTTCCTGCTCGCCGGCACGGAGGCCTCTGCCGGCCGGCCGGTCGACGACAAGCTGCTGCAAGAGATCGACCGGTTGGTGCAGAAGCAGGTGCAGCCGATGCGGACCACGATTGCATCGGCCAATTACCGCCGCGTTGCCGCGGCCGCGCTGGCCCGGCGTTTGACGGCGAAACTGTTCGCTGAACAAACGGCCTGACCCGCCAGGTCTATTCCACGGGAATAACGGCGGTCGCCTCCAGCTCGATCTTGGCCGGGTGGTCGAGCAGATCGGCGACAAAAATCATGCTCATCGCCGGGAAATGATTTCCGATCAGCGATTTCCAAATACGGCCGAGCTCGCGGCGGCCCGCAAGGTAAGCGGGCTTGTCGATGCAAAAGGCGGTCATGCGGCAAATATGGGCGGGCTTGGCGCCGGCTTCCGCCAGAATTGCAATGATGTTTTTGAGTGCCTGCTCGAATTGTGGCACGAGGTCTTCACTTTGGAATTTCTGATTGGCATCCCAGCCGACCGTGCCGGCGACGAAAACGATGCGGCCCGCCGGGACGCTGATGCCGTTGGCATAGCCGATCGGCGGCAGCCAGCCCGATGGTTGGAGAATCTGCGATGACATGGTGTCAGCGCACCGCCCGCAACGTGCCGCGCACCGCGCTGCGATCGTCGTTGGCAAGCTGACGCAGCTTGGCAACGTCTTTGACGACGACGTGCGAAGCGTCGACGACGACGCCGATGCTGCGCAACCGCGCAAAGGCGCGCGAAAGCGATTCCGGCGTCAAGCCAAGCCGTCCGGCGATCAGGACCTTATCGTACGGCAGCGCGACCGCGCAGTGCCCATGCTCAGCCACCGACAGCGACGCGAGAAACTCGGCGACCCGTTGCACGCCGCTTTGCGCCTTGAGCTGCTCGACCTGCTGAACGAGATGATGCATGTGCTGAGAAATCGAAGCGATCATGCCCAGCGCGATGTCGGGACTTTCGCGGATGCAGCGGACAATATGATCGGCCGGGATGCGCGCGACGCGCGCTTCGCTCACCGCTTCGGCGGTCGCCATGTAGCGGTTGCCGGTGAAGGCAACGGCTTCCGCGAAGCTCTGGCCCTTGGTCATGATTTCGATCACGGTCTCGTCGCCCGACGGAGTGCTGCGATAAAGCTTCACCCATCCGTCGATCACGATGAAAAATGCCGTCGCCGGGTCGTCTTGGCGGATGATCCATTCATGCGGCCGCAACATGAGTGCGGTCGCGGGGGCAATAATGTGCTCGACGGTCTCGGCTTTGAGTCCTCGAAAAACCGCGATGCGGGTGATGATTTGAAGATCGCCGGCCGTCAGTTTTGAAGCCATGGACAAGACCTTAAGTCGACCCTGGCTAACTCAAGGTGGCGAATGGCCGGGCCGCTTTGATCTCGATCAAGGATTGTCGACTCTCGATCATTTTCATTTATGTTGCAGCGCACAACATCTGGCCCACCTGGGCGCAAATCGTTGGTGTTCAAACGATCTGAGGCGTCTTTGCGCCTCATCCGTTGCCCTGCGGAAATAAACTATGTTGCCACTAATCAGGAGCGCGATTGGTTTCGCGGGCCCAGCGGGTCGGTCTTCGAACGCCGCCCGCCGTTGCCGGCGCGGCGGTCGACCAGTTTGCGCATGGTCGCGATGGTGATCGAGCCCAAGGTCGCACGCGCGATATCGTCGATTTCGTAAAGGACTTCGCGCAGCGCCTGGTCCTCGGGCGTCGCGGCGGCGACCCCGCTATCCGGCTCGACGGCGCTCAACTCTTCGAAAAGCTGGGCCACGTCGAGCAGCGTTGTCCGCCGCGGATTGCCGGAGAACTGATATCCGCCGCCGGCGCCGCGCACCGAGCGGACCAGACCGGCACGGCCCATGACGTGCATGACTTTCGCCAGATGGTGACTGGAGACGCCGTATTTCTCGCCGATATCGGCGACGGAAACCTGGTGGCCTTCGCGCGCGGTCAACTCAAGCACCGCGAAGATGGCAAGCCGTGTCGAAATCTGCAGCCTCATGACATCGCCATCCGTATGCCGCGCTCGTCAAAATACCGATTGCCGCGCCGGCGGTTCAATCGAGATCCTTCTCAAGCTGAATGTAGGGCCCGGCCATCATCCCTTCGCTGCGGAAAAACAGCATCGGAAGTTGCGCATCCCTGGCCACCATGGTGCGCATCTTGCCGACGCCCGCCTTCTTAAACTCGTTGGAAATCGCCTCGAACAACTCGGTGGCGACGCTTTGCAAGCGCATCTCCGGTTCGACCGACAGCGCGAAAACCCAGCCGCACGGCGTGGAGCCAAATTCCCAGGCGCGAATCTCGCCGATGATGAAGCCGAGCACGCGGCGGTCAGCCCCATCCACGCGGCCCTCGGCAACCAGGAAAAACCGCTCGTGCAGCCGTTGTTTGCCGTAACGGCGGAAAACATCGTTCCAGTATTCCGCCTTGGCGAGCTTGGTAACGCGGGTGTCGAGGCCGATCACCTGCTGAATGTCGGCGGCGCGCACGCGCCGGACCCGCACCGCGGAATCGGTCTCTGTTGCGCGCGCTTTGGCGGCTGTCGGCAAATGAGCAGGCCCTTGATTCTAATCAAAAGCTATAGCGCATAATTAGGCATTTTGGTACCGATTAATCGTCCCCACGCCTGGACTGGAGCATTGCCGTGCATCACGACCACCACGATCACGCCCCACCGAAGGACGGCTCCCGCAAGTGGCGGACCGCCGACGCCGTCCATATCGACCTGCGCGGCCTGGAGCCGCCGGAGTCCATGGCGACCGTCTTGCAGACCATCGAAAGCGGCGACGTCGATACCGCCTTGGTCGGCCATTTCGATCAGGAGCCGATCCTGCTTTATCCGGATCTCGAAGAGCGCGGCTGGAGCCACGAGACCGTCGACTCGCAATGCGGCGACTGCGAAGGCGGCTTCATGCTGCGCATGGTGCGCTGGGGTTAGCGGGCCGGCCTGCGGGTTCGGATCGTCAGATATATTGCCCGGCGTCGACGCGCAGCACTTCGCCGGTGATGCCGCGGGCAGCGTCCGACAGCAGGAATAGCACCGCATTAGCGATATCCTGTGCGTCGCAAAGCTCGGATAGCGCCGCTTCGGCCACCGCCCGGCCGAGAATTTCCTGCGGCAGCGCGCGCGCCATATCGGTCATCACCATGCCGGGCGCGACCGCATTGACGGTGACGCCTTTCTTGCCGAATTCGCGCGCCGCGGTCTTGGTCAGGCCGATCAAGCCGGCCTTGGCGGCGGCGTAATTGGCCTGGCCGAACTTGCCGCGCATACCGTTGATCGACGTTATGTTGACGATGCGGCCGAACCCTTGCCCCACCATCAGCGGCGCCACGGCGCGGATCATGTTGAAGGCGCCAGTGAGATTGACGTTAAGCACCGCCGCCCAATCGGCATCGCTCATTTTGGCGATCGAGCGGTCGCGGGTGATGCCGGCATTGTTCACGAGCAAAGTCGGCGCTTCGGTGAACGCCGCGATGGCGGCTTTCACGGCATTGGTATCGGCGATATCGATGCGTACGAACTTATGCGGGAAGCTTTCAACGTGCTCCGGTTCGCCGACATCGAAGGCGTAGACCTGCGCGCCGGCTTTGCCAAGCGCATCGGCGATCGCCCGGCCGATGCCTCGGCTGCCGCCGGTGACGATGGCCCGGTGATCGCGAAAATCGAAGCGCGGCTGACAAGCGAGTTTCGATTTGACCAGCATCGACGCGGACATCAAACCAGCGATTGGTCGAAACAAAGCTGCTGCGCGGGAAGGAACCCATTGCGGTCGAGATAGGCGAGCAAATCGTGGTCTTGCCAATCGACCTCGGTGCGCACCTTTTCGACGCGCAGCGTGCCGAGATTGGCCAAGAGTTGCGACACCAAAGCGCGGCCGACGCCTTTGTTCTGATAGTCCGGATCGACGCCGATCGTATCGATGACCGCGGTGGTCTCGACGCGGCCGAATTCGCCGAGGTCGACGCGCGCCATGATGAAGCCGACGGGAACGGAATCGAGTTCGGCGACGAGCGAGACGCAGACATCCGACTCGGTCAGCGCGTCGCTGAGCTTGCGCTGAAAATACCCGGCGCGGTCGCGGCCGGTGATGCGGCGGTCGATCGACACCAGCGCGCGCAGATCGCGCTCGGCCATCGAACGCACCGGGATGCGGTCGCGCGCGAGCGGCCCGTAATCGGCAGCGGGCTCGCCGCTGTAATTGATTTCGGCGGCTTCGCCCACGTGTTGCGGGATGGTGATGCCGGGCTTTTTAGCCATGCTGTCCTTCCTTGTGCTGCCGTTACTCGTCATCGGGAGACTCCGCCAGCGGAGTCAGCACGGAGCGCTCCAGCACCAGGCGCGGCGCCAGCCGGAAACCGGAAGAATCGAAGAACCGCAGCAAGCCGTGATTGGTCCAATCCGCTTGCGATTGCAGGGATTGCACACCCTTCTGACGCATGACCTTGGCAACGCCGTCCATCAAGGCACGGCCGACGCCGTGCTCTCGGCTGTCGTGCTCGACGCCGACCGCGTCGAGCGTGGCAGTGGCCTGTTCGCGGCCGAATTCCCCGCGCAGGATGCGGGCGAAAGCAAATCCGACCAGCGCGCCTTTGCGGACGACACCGACATGTACGATATCTTCCGGATGCTGCTGCGCATGAACCAACCGCTTCTCGAAAAAGCGGCGGCGCGGCTCACCCACGTGTGCCGAATCGATGGCGATGACCCGTTCAAGATCGTTCGGGCGTAACGGGCGGACCGTGTTGTCCGCAGTCGCGGCGGCATTGCTCATGCAAGAGCCTCGTTCACTCTAGACGGAATATCGCGTCAGCCGTGCAACTGCTCGTACTTGGCGAGCAGATCCTCTTTCGTCTCGTTCCAGTCCGGATTGGGCTCGATGCAATTGGCCGGGCAGACCAGCTTGCACTGCGGCTCATCCTCGGCGCCGACACATTCGGTGCATTTGAGCGGATCGATGACATACATCGGATTGCCGGCGGTGATTGCCTTGTTCGGGCATACCGGCTCGCAAGCATCGCAAGCCGTGCAGGCGTCGTTGATCAACAGAGCCATAGCGTCATCTCCTCAATTTCTTACGCCGCCTTGGGCGCCCGGTTGGCGGCGGCAAGTTTTTCAAAGCGGAACGCGCCCCACAATGCAGCCCCAATCGCGCCGGCGTACATCGAATCTGGATGGCTGCGAACCGCAACCTTCATGTCCTTGATGTGCGAGATATCCTCTTCCAGCGCGGCGACCAAACCTTTGTCGAGGGCGAGCCCTCCGGTCACCATCACCGAGCCATCGACCACGCCGATCGATTTTAGCAGCTTGGACAGCCGGGCCGCCATCGAAAGGTGGATGCCCTTGAGGATATTCGACGTCGAGATGCCGCGCGACACCATATTGATCACGTCGGTCTCCGCCAGCACGGCGCAAATGCTACTCACGATCTCAGGATTGTCGCCTTGGCGCGACAACGAACCGATTTCCTCCTGGGCTATACCAAGATACCGTGCGATGTTTTCGAGGAATTGCCCCGAACCTGACGCGCACTGGCTGGTCATCTTGTAGGTGAGGACCTTGCCGCGCCCATCGATCTGGATGGCACGGCCGTGCAGCGCGCCGATATCGAGCGCCGCCCGCGATTCCGGATCGAGGTAGATGGCGCCGCGCGCATGCGTCGTCATCGAATAGAAATGGCCGGTATGGAACGGCACGCTTTCGGCTTCACCCGTGGTCGCAACGTAATCGACATCCTCGGGCCGAAGTTTTGCGTCTTCCAGCACCGCGTCATAAGCGACGCGGGCCAGTTCCATGGGATCGCGT
This sequence comes from uncultured Alphaproteobacteria bacterium, assembly GCA_963749625.1. Taxonomy (GTDB): domain Bacteria; phylum Pseudomonadota; class Alphaproteobacteria; order Rhizobiales; family Xanthobacteraceae; genus Pseudolabrys. The sequence continues at coordinate 65,911 of CAVVNY010000016.1, forward strand.
TGCCGGATGCGCATCACGTAGCGCGACAACCAGGTTTCCTCGCCGTTTTCGACCTTGAACAGCGCCGCCTTGATGGTGCTGGTGCCGATATCGATGCCCGCTGAAATGGTCATTGTGCGCCCCCCTCGGCCTGTCCCGAATGCGCCCGGCGCGCAAATTCCGCCGCACCGAGTGCGCCGGTATAGATCGAGTCCGGGTTGATGTTGATGGTGACCTCGCCGTAATTCTCCTTGATCACCTTGCGCAGCTCGCGCACCGCGGCCTCGTTCTTGGCGACGCCGCCGGTGAAGGTGAATTCATCGGTGACGCCACCGGAACGCGAGATGATCGAAATCGCGCGCAAGATGATGGCGCGGTGCAGTCCGGCCAGGATGTCTTCGCGCTTTTCCCCGAGCGAAAGCCGGTCGCGCAACTCGGCGCCGGCAAACACCGTGCAGGTCGAATTGATGCGCGCCGGACGATCCGACTTCATCGCCATGGGGCCCAATTCGTGCAAGCCCATATTCATTTCGTCGGCGATGTAACCGAGATAACGTCCGCAACCCGCTGCACAACGGTCGTTCATCTGGAAGTTGGCAACGATGCCGTGCTCGTCGATCTGGATGCCCTTGGTATCCTGACCGCCAATGTCGAGTACGGTGCGCGTCTGCGGATACATCAAATGGGCGCCAAGGCCGTGGCACAGGATCTCCGAGCGGATATGCTCTTTGGAGAACGGCAGCGTCACGCGGCCGTACCCGGTGCCGACCAGATAGGTCTCCTCCAAATCGACGGCGAGCGCATCCTCGATCATCTTCTGGATGTCGGCTGCCGCCGATTGGACCGAGTCGTCCGTTTTCAGCACGCGCGTAAGCGCCCGGCGGAATTTATCGCTCAACTCGCCCGCCGGCGGCCGGTTTTCCACCTCGATGATCGACTTGTCGTAGACATTGAGCAGCAGGTCGTAGGGAAGGTTGGCATCGCGCGCGACCTCTTCCGCGTGCGTGTGGTAACGCGACCCCGCGATGTCGCGGAAGAAGTCCGATTTGCGTTTGGCGCCTGGCGCGTAGAGCTCGGGCGCTTCCGTCCGCAAGCGATTGAACACCTCGCCGAGAGAATCCTTCACACCGGATGCGACCTTGGCAAAACGCTCGCCCTGGATTTGGCCGATGCAGGTCTGCTCGAGATCGTCGAGCTGTTCGAGAAACTGCTCGAGACGAAAAGCGCGCTCCAGCGTGCCGAGGAACGCGTCGAGGTCGATCAGCCCATGGGCGGCGGTAAGCGACCGGCGGAACAGCGTGAACTGGCCGTCGACGCGCGCTTCTTGACTGGCCACGCGCGCGGCGGTTGCGTAATTCGAGCGCGAATTGGTGATGCCGTGGCCGATTACCTTGCGATCCTCGTCGAGGAGGACCGCCTTGGTCGTCGTCGAACCAAGGTCGATGCCGACAAATGTCTTCATGCGTTCCTCCTCAAGCCGCCGCGTCAACGCCGGCGCGTTTCTGATCGACCATCTGGAAATAGCTCTCCAGGCGGTTCTTGATGTTGGCCGCCGAGAAGTAGCGCGGATCGACCAGGTCGGATTCGACGAACGCCGCCGGCTTGCCTGTGCGCTTCTCGACTTCGCGCATCATCAGCAGCTGCCCAGCCGAGAAGCTGTTGCAGCTCTTGATCGAGTTGATCAAAAGGCCGTCCGCTTCGTATTCGTTGATGTAGTTGCACAGCATGTCGATGCGCATCGGCAGGCTGCGATTGGTGTAAACGCCGAGGCAGTATTCGGCCAGCGTCTCCAGCGGCTTGTCGGGATCGTGGCGGAAGCCGAAATCGTAGACGCCGCCGACTTTGGTGTAGCTCGAGGCGACGACCACCGCGCCTTCGTCGTAGAACATTTTCCAGAACTGGCGGAAGCTGGTGTAGTTGGGCGGTCCTTCGACCACCAGGCGGTATTTCTCCTTGCCCATGTCGCCGTCGGGCGTGACCGGCCCGAGGCCCTTGGCCATGCGGTCTTCGACCTCCTCGCGCAGGAACTTGTAATAGTCGACCGCGTCCTGGGTGCCGCGGAAGGCGCCGAAGATCGGTCCGATGTAATAGATGCCGCCGAAATAGGCGTCGATCGGCGACGGCTTCGATTTGGCGCTTTGCAGCACGCGGACGAGATCGTCCTCGGCTTTGGTCGACGCCTTCAGGTATTCGCGCAAGCGGTCGATGTCGAACTTCACGCCGGATACGCGCTCAAGCGTGGGAATTACCTCTTCCTTGAGCTGCTTCACCATGTATTCGATCATGTTCTTGGTGATCTTGCCGTCGCCCATATAGGGCGTGTGCAACATGATCGTCTCGCACTTGTACTGCTCGCGTAAGAGTTCGAACCACTTCATGAAGGTGAAGCAGCCGGTATAGGAGAGCAGCAGCACGTCGGGATTGGGGAATTTCTTGCCGTTGGGGGCGAGATTGCCCTTGGCCATCATGCCGAGGTCCGACTTCACATAAGTGCAGACGTCCTCGGAATGGCCGATCTTTTCCGCCTCGAGCACGAAGCTGCCGCTGACACGGCGCAGCCCGTTCTGAATGGCGTTGACCTCCGGCAGATTGTTCAGGAGGTCGAAGCACATGATCAACTCGTTGAGATTGCCGGGCACGAAGGTGGCCGCCACCTTGGCGCCGGTCTCCGGCACGTTGGTCAGCTTGTCGTAATGCGCGGCCATCATCTCCTTCTGCTTCACCATGGAAGCGTCCTTGACCGCCTCCTTCGCAGGAGCGCGGGAAGTGACAATCTTTGTCTGCGTCGTCATGCTGCGCTCCACAGTTTGATGGAATCGGCGAAGGTGCCGGCTTGTTCTCGGATCGGCTGCATCTGGCCGGAGTTCTCCGCGTATTTGAACGCGATGTAGGGAATGCCGGCTTCCTTGAGCACGTGCTGGAGCATCGGCCGCTCCAGCAAGGCCGGATCGCAGAAGCTCGGCGCGGCGAAAATTACGCCTTCAGCGTTGGTGCGCTTGACCGCGCGGACGAGATGCTGGCCCTTTTCCTTCTGGCTGGGCTCGTACTTGGCGGCCGTCGACTCGGAATGATGCAGGAAAGCATCCGAAAGATTCCGCAGCGGATCGCCTTCAAGCGCGACATCGCCGGTAAGCCAGCGGGTGACCAGCAGCAGGTCGTCGTCCACCACGTAGCAGCCGGAAAGCTCGAGCGACTTGATCAGGTTGAGCGGCGGCTGCTCGCAGAACATACCGGTCAACACGATGCGGCAGTTGTCGCGCATCGGCCGCTCCTCGGCGCGCGCCGCGGCAAGATAATCGCGCAGCATGACGGTGTGCTCCTCGACCGGAAGCACGAGGCCGGCGCGTATCATCAGGAACACTTCGGCGGCGGGCGCCTGCCACGGCTTCTCTGCCCGGAAGGCGTAGAGATCGCGCACCAGGCGGCGGTTCTCGTTGTAGACGGCGATTGAGTTACGCAGTTCGTCGTCGGTGATCGGCTTGCCGCGAAGCTCGCCGAGATCGTGCCTGAGCTCGGCCATCTCGTTGACGTAAAAATTTCCGCCGATGTCGTCGCGATAGTTCTGCGGCACGTCGAAATAGTGCGAATAAACATGCGGGAACATCATCTTCCACATGCCCGACAAATTGCGGATCACGTCGCAGATCGACGGAAACAGCATGCCGTCGACGAAATCGATGCGGCCGGAGACGCCGAGCTCAATGGTCGAGCGCGGAATGCGGCAGATATAACTCTGGTAATAGGCGTCGCCGTGGATGACTTCGAGTTGATCGCCGCCGCCGACGATGCCGAGCGGCAGCATGTCGGCCGCGTGAATGAGTTCGCGCGGCACGTAGATCGGCATGTAGCCGATGACCTTGCGGCCGGGCTTCGCCGCTTTCCATTTACGCGCGGACGTGAAGTGCAGATCATCGAACAGCACGGTTGCGCGTGCGATGATGTCGGCCGTAGCCGGAGCGTTCAACGATGTTGCCATTGGGGCGACCTCTTCGCGATAAAGGCTTCGAGTCCCGCCACCGCGTCGTGGGTGGCCATGAGTTCGTCGAGATAAAGCCGCTCGACGGCGCGGATCTTGTCATTGACGCGGGCGACGTAGTCGAGCCGCGCCGCCTTGACTGCATGGCGCAATGAACTCGCGCTCTTCGGCTTGAGATGCTCTTCGAAATAGGCAAGCGCGGCATGTTCCGGATCGGCGGCGGCTTCGAGGGCGATGCCGATCGCAGCCGCTTGCGCGCCGGTGATGCTGCGGCCGGACAGCAGCAAATCGAGTGAGCGCTGCGGGCCGATCAATTCCGGCAACAGGCAGGAGGCGGCCGGCGCAAAGACGCCAAGCTTCATTTCCGGCTGTCCGAGACTGGCATCGGGCGCGACGAACATCAGATGGCCGGCGAGCGCGAGTTCCAACCCGCCGCCGAGGCATTGGCCGCGCACCGCCACCAGCACCGGCACCGGCGATTCGACCATACGCAGGATCAGTTTGTGCAGCCCTGCCAGCATGGCCGCACATTGCGCCGGAAGATGTTCCTCGACGCTGGCGCCGAAACTAAAATGCGGCCCCTCGGCATCGAGCAGCACGGCGCCGAGTTGGCCGTTGCCGAGATGCTCGGCGAAGGCCGCGTCAAGTGCCGCGATCATGGCGGCATCGACAAGATTGGCCTTCGGACGGTTCAACCGCAGCCGCAGCAGCCGGCCATCCGCCTCGTGCCAGATCTTGAGGGGCCCACTCACAGCTTAAGACCTCGCCCGCGGCTGGATGCTGTCGGTAAGTTCGTCGCTCCACGGCGTATTGGCGGCGAGTGCGCGGCGCAGCGCCACAAAATCGATTTCCCGTCCGGTCTCGCGCGTGCCTTCGTTGAAGGCGCGGAAACCGGCGCGGCCTTCGGTCATCATGTTGAGGGCGAGCCAGTCGCGCGCGTTTTCCTTGTTGGCGTTCCAGGCGATGAGCTTCGGCTTGCGCAATTCTTCGACCGTCTTGGTCGTGCATTCGGGGAAAGTGTAAAGCAGCTTGGTGCACAGCGCTTCGACCCGTTCGTCGAGCAGGCTGAGGTCGACCGTACCGCGCTTCACGAGCGCCTGAGCTTCGGCGGCCGCGGCGCCAGTCTTGAATTCGCCGTGCACGATGCGGCCGTACTCGTCGAGATAAGTGTCGGTGGTGACGGTCGGATTGGCGACGAATTTTCCGTCGACCTTCAGCGCCGGCACGATTTCGCTGATGATGCCGAGGCGATAGGCCTTGTGCGCCGAGAACGGCTCGCACAGCAGACCGGAAACCATCGCCTGCTCGCAGCCGATCATGTAGGGGAGGAAGTCGGTCGCACCGCCGATCGGCGCCGAGCCGTGCTTGGGGCCGGCCTGACCGAAGCGGGCGAGATCCTGCGCGATCGAGAAGTCGCAGGCCATGCCGATTTCCTGGCCGCCGCCGATACGCATGCCGTTGACGCGGCAAACGACCGGTTTGTCACAGCCAATGATCGCCGAGACCATGTCGTTGAACAGCCGCATATAGCCGCGATATTCCTGCGGATTGCCGGCGTAGTACTCGGCGTATTCTTTGGTGTTGCCGCCGGTGCAGAAGGCCTTGTCGCCGGCGCCGGTGAAGACCACCGCAACGACGTCGCGCGCTGCGCTCGCGGCGCGAAACGCCAGAATGGTGCCCTTCACCATATCGGTCGTGTAGGAGTTGAATTGGCTGGGGTTGTCGAGGGTAATCCACGCGTTGAACAGCCCGGGCACCGGCTTGCCGTCGGCTCCCTTCACCGGCCGCTTCTCATAGTGCACGCCTTTGGAGACCGCCTCGCGCGCATTATCGGCGACGAGATTATGATCCTTGGCTTCGCGAGCGGCTGCAGCGGTCATTGAGATGCTCCTGACTGTTCGGGAACGAGAACGGCACGGCGCTTGAGCTTGCCGGCATGGACTGCCTCGAACACCTGATTGATCTCACTGAGCGGATGCTTCTCGACAAACGGCGTGACCTTGACGCGGCCGTTCATCACGAGTTCCAAGGCTGCCGGATAGAGTTCGGGCGGGCAGCCCCAGTTGCCGAGCGCGCGCGCGTGATAGGCCATCAAGTTGGAGAGCCGCACCTCGGCCTTGTCCATGGTGAACCCGACAACGCAGAGGGTCGCGCCGTGATTGAGCAGACTGAATGCGGTCTCCTGGCCGGCTTTGGTGCCGGAGCATTCGAAAATGATCCATTCGGTCTGGCGCAGACCGTGCTCCTTGGCGAAGGCCTGGATCGCGACCTTGAGATCGCGCGGCGACAATTGCCGGGAATTCAGCGTGAGCGCGGCGCCCTGCCCGGTAATGGCGGCAAGCTTGTCCTGGTTGACGTCGATCGCGATGACGACGCCGCCCATGGCGGCCGCAATCTGTGCGGCATAGCCGCCGACACCGCCGACGCCGTTGACGACGACCAGATCGCCTTTTGTGACGCCGGCCTGCACCACCGCTTGGTAAGGCGTGGTCACCGCATCGGCGATCACGGAAAGATCGGCGAGATCAATTCCCACAGCCGCAAGACGGTGCTCATCGACAACGCACAACCCCCGCGACGGCACGACGATGTGCGTGGCGAAGCCGCCCTGAATATCGTTGCCAGGCATCTTCTGGTTCGGGCATATGGTCGCCTTGCCGCGCTGGCAGGCATCACAACGGCCACACGGGATTACCGCAGGAATAATAACCGCGCGGTCGGTGAACCAGAGCGCATCCGTGCCGGTGTCGACGACGTGACCGCTGATCTCATGGCCGAGCGCCAGCGGCAGTTCATGCTTGGTGCGGACGCCGTCGTAAAAATAGCCGAGATCCGTATGACAGACCCCGCAACCGGCGATTTCGACCAGAACTTCGTCGGGGGCCAGCGTGCCGACTTCAAATTCCATCGGAACAAACGGCTTGCCTGCGCCCGTCATCATCCAACGAATAGGCTTGGCGCTCATCGGTTTGCCCTCCAGAGTGGCCACCGAGCCCGTCACCGGACCTTACGCGGCCTTATCTTTCATTCTTCGGTCGGCGACCGGAGGACTTCCTTGATCAACGTCAAGGAAAAGCAAAAAAACGCATTCTAGTACTGAAATACATATTGGAGCCGGATGCCCGTTGGAATGGGCTCTAATCAAGGGAAAATGGCCATGGCAGCCTCGC
>CAVVNY010000017.1:0-229482 GCA_963749625.1 uncultured Alphaproteobacteria bacterium
GGACAATGCGACATTCACGCTGAAAATCGCCAAGCCTAATATGACGCTAGAAGGGCAGGAAATGTCTTTGACGAATGCAAGTCTGCAGCATGCGATCGGGGACATAAACCAGAAAGCGTACAACGCCATTCTAAGCGCCATCGAGCCGGCGAGTCTAAAGAAGGCTCTCCCGGAAGAGCTGCAAAAATTGAACATGACCGTTGTTTCGGCCCGCTTCAGGGATTACGGCGGCCACGCGATTGCGGAGATCAATCTTTCCGCGAGGGTCCCAGGGAACTCGATACCGCAACTGTTGCAGCAGGCCGCCGTCATCCCGCCAAATCGAATTGGCAATGCCAGTACGGCTCTCTATTCACAGCGCTGACAAATGGTACCCTTCGCGGCTGTGCCAGGTTGATTGCCGACCAGGAAAAAATTGCAATACTTGGTCGTGGCAGTACGGCTGTGGGGCAATCGTCGCGTTTTTTCGGTCTACCAACTGCCATTCAGTGAATGCAAAGGCGTTTTTTTGATCAAGGTCCGGCCTCATGCGGAAGGGCTCTGCAATGCTGCGCGGACGTTGCCCGTCCGCTTCAGACGGAGACAAGATGAAATTCGGCGTTGCCGATCTAAAGAAGAAAATTGAGTGCCGTAGAAGGGACATTCGAAAGGTATTTTGCGATGCGTGATGGAGTGTTGCTTCTTCTGATGGTCTCGCTCTGTAGCTGTGTTTCCCAGGGTAATCAGCCTGCCGACGGTAGTTCGCCGGCATCGTCGAGCCAACCTTCATCAGAAACGCGCACTTTTCGGGGCGACTATTTTGAGCTTGCGACATGCTCCGAGCAAAATTTGGAGGCAATTCAGCCGGGGTTGCGAAAGGCGTATTTTCCTGAGACCAAGACGATTGTTCTCTCATTGTCGTCAGGCGGTGTGAAATATTGGGAGGTTAATTTCAGGTCGATCTCCGACACGGTAACAGTCGTTAATGTGACGACTGGTGCTGCGCTGGCGGGGCCACCGCGAGGTGTTGAAAAAGTTATGGCAGAGGTTGAAAGATGCGCTTCGCGTTAGTGGCAAAATCCGTTGTATTCGTTGCATTGGGGCACTGCGGGGCGTGAGCTCCGGCAAGATGCGTCTGTGGTGCGCGCTTGCTGGCCGCTTGGCATTCAAGTTTTTCTTGTTGGCATAAGGCGGCGCTCCGGGCCGAGCCATCGCGGAATTAAATGCCCCTTCCCAGGTGCACATTTGCAAATCGCTTGGCTTAATAAAAATCCGGTCAGACTAATTTTGCACGACCTCGAACAAATAAAGGGCTCGAGTGCAAATATTGGGTGTAGAGCATCCGGTCGTTATATTGTGATTATGGTGGGAGGTTAGGGGAGCCGCCAATGTTTAGTCGTCTGAACTGGTGGCAATGGACCGCGCTCGGGATATCGGCGATTTGGGTAATCATTGGCGGCCTTTTAGGCTATTACGTCGGGCTCCATGAGTCCGACGGGATAGTGAGCGGTTACAGTTTTTGCCTAGATTATAAGCCGGACGATTGGCCTCCATGCTGGCAGCTTTTTAATAAGGAATTTGTCGAGGCGACGAAATACCAATGGTGGGACGTTGCAATTGTTGCATTCGTTCCAATCCCTTTTGGGTGGGTCGTTATGTGGGGGCTTGTTGTGTCTTTGCGTTGGATGTTTCGGGTGCTTCATATTTAGATTTATTGCGTCAACGGGAGAAGCCGCAAAATTGCTCAGGTTGTTAGACGGAATGGATGTTGTTTGCCGTCTGCATCGGCTTGAGGCCGATGATCAGGATGTGCGCCGATGAAACGGGAAGCCCGATTTTGATCGTGACGCCAACGGTTCGATGTATTATCGTATTACGGTCCGGCCGCAACGACGGCCCGGGCCGGGTTTGAGGGGAGGACAATCAAAATGACAAAAACAAAGCCGTGGCACGCGGCGCTCTATATTCTATCGACCATCGCGTTGGCGGCCGGTTCGACCGCGGCGGCGCGGGCGGAATATCCCGAAAGGCAGGTGCGTATCGTCGTGCCGGTCGCGGCCGGTGGCGGTGTCGACGTCATGGCGCGGTTGTTGGCGCAGCGGCTCGGCGAGCGCCTGCACGAGACCTTCATTGTCGAGAACCACCCCGGCGCCGCCGGCATCATCGGCAGCAAGGTGGTGATCGGTACCCCGCCGGACGGTTATACGCTGCTCTATACCCCGAGCAGCCTGTCGCTTTCGGTGGTCGTGCATAAGACGCCGCCCTATGACGTGAGCAAGGACTTCACCCCGATCATCAACGTGGCGATCAGCCCCTATGTCCTGGTGGTGAACCCGTCGTTGCCGGTGCACAACCTCAAGGAATTCATCGCCTACGCCAAGGCCAATCCCGGCAAACTGAGCTACAGCTCGCCCGGCGTCGGCAGCGCGTCGCATCTGGCCGGCGAGATGCTGCAGACCATGGCCGGCATCCATATGGTTCATGTGCCCAACAAAGGCATGGGTCCGGCCGTGCTCGATTTGATCGGCGGGCAGGTGCAGGTGTTGTTCGCCAGCGTGCCCAGCATCGTCAAACAGAAACCCGATCGCCTGCGCGTGATCGCCATGGCGGAGAAGAAGCGTTCGGCGCTGCTGCCGGATCTGCCGACCATCGACGAATCCGGCCTGCCTGGATTCGCTGTCGCGAATTGGGCCGGTCTGCTCGGTCCGGCCGGCCTCGACGAGAAAATCGCCAAGAAATTGCACGACGAAATCGTCGCCATTCTTGCAACTCCGGACATGAAGGCGCGGGTCAAGACGCTTGGCTATGACCTGATCGAAAGCTCGCCGGAGCAGTTCGCGGCCGAACTGCGCACCGACATCGACCGATGGGGCCCGGTGGCCAAACGCGCGGGCGTGTCGGTGAAGTAGCCGTCGTTTCAATAGGCTCGATGGAGCGGCGGCGCCTTTTCGATCAGCACGCGCTCGACGTTGCGCCAGGCCGAGCGAAACAGAAACGCCGCCGATTGGCGCGTGACCCCGGCGATATGCGGGGTCAGCAGCAGGCGGCGCGCGGCTTCGCCGTCGAGCGTAAACAGCGGGTTGCCGGCCTCCGGCGGCTCGGTGGAAAAGACGTCGACCGCGGCGCCGCCGAGGTGACCGCCGCGCAGGCAGTCGGCCAGCGCCTGCTCGTCGACGATGCCGCCGCGCGACGCCTGGATCAGCACCGCGTCCTTTTTCATGCTGGCAAGTTCGCCGGCGCCGATCATGCCCTTGGTCGCGGGCAATAACGGCACATGCAAGGTGACAATATCGGCCTGCCGCAACAGTTCGGCGAGCGGCATGGCTTGCGCGCCCAGGGCCTGCGCGGCCTGCGGATCGGACGGTGCCGGATCGTAATAGCAAACGCGGCAGCCGGCTTTGACGAAGGCTTGCGCCACCGCCAGGCCGATCACGCCGAGCCCGACCACGCCGACCAGCAGGCCGTCGATACCGGCAAGATTGCCGGCGACGAGCTTGGCGCGGAACGCGGCGTAGTTGCCGGCTTTGAGTTCGGCGTCCGCCCAGATCAGCCGCCGCAACAGCATGGATGCCGCCGCCACCGCGTATTCGGCGAGGGCGCCGTTGCTGCCGCCCGGCACATTGGCGACGGGTATGCCGGCCTTGGTCAATGCCGCCTTGTCGAGCCGGTCGAGCCCGGCGCCGGTAACCTGCACAAGCTTGAGCGAGGTGCCTTCGAACAGCGCCGGCGCCAGCTTCGGGCCGACCGCCGGAATGACCAGCGCCTGCGCCTTGCGCATCAGCTCCGGGACGGCGGCGTCGTCCGGCGCGTGGTAACTCACCGACAGTGAGGCGGGCGCCAAGGCGTTCACCCGGGCGAAGTCCGCCTGCGGGCGCAGGCACAGCACGTCGTTCATTCAAAAGCTCGCAAATTCGGTGGTGCCGGACGACACGTCGGGAGTGGGGAAGAAGCACAGGAGCACCAGCGGCTCGCTGCCGGTGTTGAGCGTCATGTGCTTCTCGCCGGCCGGCACCAGCAAAATGTCGCCCGGCTTGACGGGGTGCTCGCCGTTTTCCGAATGCATCGTGCCCTTTCCCGACAGCACATAGATGCATTCTTCGAAATCGCGGTGCAGATGCGGCCCGCGCGGCTTGTCGCCCGGCTGCGGTGCTGCGATCTGGGCAATGCGGAAGCTGACACGCGAGCCGATCTCGCCGGAAACCGGCTCAAGCGAAACGCGCCCGGGCAGACCCAGACGTTTCGCCTCGGCCTGTTTGAGCAGCCGCGCCATCACACCGCCTGCCGCAGATGTTTGATTTCGGCCGTGCCGCCTTGCACGGTGTCGAGCTGCAGGAAGATTTCCTTCGCCTCCTTCGCGATGGCGTCGGCGATATCGGCGAGCATGCGCGCGCCTTTTTCCGCCGTCGCGTGCTGCGGACTGCCGAACCAGCCGGTGGCGGCGATCGAGCGGATGTCGGTGAGCACCGGCTGATAGCTGCGCGTGCGCCGCAGCTTGTCCATCTTGTGGCCATGGCTGTGATCGGACGAGTTACTGATGCGGTCGAGATGCACGAGATCGGGCCGGTAGGCGAGCACGGCCAGCGCCTCGATCTCGCCGCCATGGGTCAGGCCGTTGCAGGAATGGCCGTACAGTTCCTCGGCGACGTAGCAGGCCTGCACGGTCAGCACCGTCATGCCGTGGTCGCGATGCAGCGATTCCGCGGCAATGGCGAGCGAAGGGATGTTGCCTTCGTGCCAGTTGAGGATCAGCAGGTACTTGGCGCCGTGTTTCGCGGTGGAGACGCAGGTTTCGGTCACGACGCGCATGTAGGTGTCGGGCGTGAAGCTGATGGTGCCTTCGAACGGCATGTGCATCGGCGTGACGCCGAAGGGCGTGGCCGGCAGCACCATGCCGTCCATCCGCTCGGCCACGGCGTGACCGATCACGTTGGAGGCGAAGATGTCGGTGCCGGTCGGCAGATGCGGGCCGTGCTGCTCGACGCTGCCCGCCGGCAGGATGACCAGCGGGTTCTTCTTGAGCTGGACCGCGATTTCCGGCTGCGTCAGGTCGATAAAATAGCGGCTAGGCAACATGGCGCGCCTTCTCGGTCATACGCGTGCGCGCTTCGGCGATCATGTCGGCGACGCGCACCAATTGGCCTTGCTTGTCGATCGACCGCAGGGCCGCATTCACCACCGCGACGGCGACGTTGCCATTGTGCGCGGTGAGCTCGTTCGCCTGTCCGGACCGGCAGCTATCGGCGAACATTTCCAGCTCGGCGCGGAACATGTCGCTTTCCGGAACCTGCAGCACCTCGCGTTTGGCGTAACCATCCTTGCCGCGCTGGATATAGAGCGTCGAATGCTCATGCAGCTTCGATGGCGTATCCCAGGTGCCGAAATCGATTTCGTAGTGCATCAGGCCCTTGGCGCCGAATACCCGCACCGAGAAAATGCCGGGCGAGGTCCAGGACGAGCCGACATAGCCGACCTTGCCGTCGGCGAATTTGAGCAGCGTCATCGATTGGTCGTCGACCTCGGCGCCGACCGGCGACAGCTTCGATGCAATCGAACTGGCCTCGGCGATCTCGCCGCCGAGATAATGCAGCACGTCGAACTGATGGATGGCGAGTTGCGACAGCGGCCCGCCCGGCGCGCGGTTCTTGTACCAGCGCCAGGTGTCGGGGGTCAGTTCGAGCGCGCGCTCGTTGGAGAAGTTGGCTTCCATGAAGGCGACGCGGCCGAGTTCGCCGGCTTCGATCGCTTCGCCGATTGTGCGGATGCCGGCCATCAGGCGGGCGCTGTGGCCGACCGTGACGGTGACGCCGTAGCGGCTTTGCAGATCCTCGATCTCCAGCCCGTCTTCCAGCGTCGCGGCGATCGGCTTCTCGGTGTAGACGTGCTTCTTGGCCTTGGCGATTTCGCGCGCCAGCGGCAGATGTTGCTCGTTCGGCACCGTGATGATGACGCCCTTGATCTCCGGATCGGCCAGCATGGTGGGCAGATCGGCAACCGCCGGCACGCCCATTTCGCCGGCGAAAGCCTGGCGCTTTTCCTCTGAACGGCTGTAGCCTGCGACGATTTGCAGCCTGTCCGACTTCTTGCTGGCGCGGGTCAGGACCTTTGCCCAGCGGCCAAGACCAACGATGCCGACCTTGACGCGACTTGCACTCATGGGCGTTCCTTCTCCCGTAACGGCCTTAAACAATTCGCCTTCCCAGGCCGGGCGTAATACCATATTACGGTAATGGCCTTGGAGCAACCCTCGATGTCTGACGCCCCGCAGGCGCCCATTATCCGCAAATCGGCCGCGCCGCTGCGCCATCAGGTGCTGGATTTCCTGCGGCAATCGATCATTGCCGGCCGGCTGGCGCCGGGTTCGCGGCTGATCGAGCGCGAGCTGATCGAGATGATGGACGTGTCGCGGACGGTCATCCGCGAGGCGTTGCGTCAGCTCGAGACGGAAGGGCTGGTGAGCACCATCGCCAACAAAGGGCCGGTGGTGCGCGAACTCAGCTTCGACGAGGCCAAAGACCTCTACGCCATTCGCGAGGTGCTGGTCGGTTTGGCGGCGAGGCTCTTCGTCCTCAACGCCAAGCCGGACCAAGTTGATTCCTTGCGCAAAGAACTGGACGAGGTGACGCGGTGTTACGCCGCCGGCGGGCCGGCGAAAATTTTGCAGGCGAAGAACAAGTTTTACGATGCGCTGGTGTCGGGCGCCGGCAGCGAATCGCTATCCTCGATGATCTCGATTCTGCACGCGCGGATTTCGCGCTGGCGTGCGCTCGGGCTAACCCATCCGAAGCGGTCGCCGAAACGGTCGCGCGAGAGCGTCGGCGCGTTGCGGGCTATGCTTGCCGCGATCAAGGCGGGCGACGCCGCGCGAGCCGAAATGCTCGGCCGCAAGGAGACCGCGCAAGCTGTTGCGGAAGTGATGCGCTTGCTGGCCGACGATGGCGCGCCGAAGGTCGACACCAAACGGGCGGCCATGAAGCTCAAGGAGGAAGCATGACCGACAAAAACAATTCGCTGGCGCCGCCCGCCAACGAGCCAACGCGACGCGCCGTGCTCGGGGGCGCGGCTGCGTTTGCCGCGACGGGATTAAGTCGGAGCGGGGCGGCACCGGCGTTTGCCAAAACCAATTATCCCGCCAAACCCATTCACGCCATCGTTCCCTTCGGCCCTGGCGGACTGGCGGATGTGACGATGCGGATCGCGGGCGAGGAACTGAAAAATGAACTCGGCCAGCCGATCATCGTCGAAAACCATCCCGGTGCGGGCGGCGTCGCCGCCGCTAGCGACGTCATCAAATCGGCGCCGGACGGCTACATGTTGATCGTGCTGTCGAACGGCACGACGATCGCCACCTCGCTGTTCAAGAATCTCACCTATAACCCGCAGACCCAATTCGTGCCGATCTCGACGGTGGCCTGGTTCGACCTCGTATTCTTCACCAACACAAATTCGCCCTACGATTCGGTGAAATCCCTGCTCGACAAGGCCAAGCGCAATCCCGGATCGCTCAACATCGGAACGGTTAACCCGGGCAGCACGCAAAATCTTGCGGCCGAACTGTTCAAGTCGGTCACCGGCATACAAGCGACCATTGTCACCTATCGAACGTCGCCGGACGTGCAAACGGCACTGATGCGGGGCGACATCAACCTTGCGATCGAATCCTATACCGCCTTCGCTTCGGCCATCCATGGCTCGCAGATCCGGTCGATTGCGGTCACCGGGCTCGATCGCAATCCAGGCTTGCCCAATGTCCCGACGGTGCGGGAGCTCGGCATCGAGCACTACGACGTGACCGGCTGGAACGCGCTTTATGCGCCGGCCGGGACGCCTCCCGGCGTGATCGAAAAGCTGCATGCCGCCGTTGCCAAGGTGACCGCATTGCCGAGTGTCAAGCAGCGCTTTGCCACCCTTGGTACGATCGCGCGCTCGGTGACGCCGAGTGAAATGGCCGCCTTGTTCGAGGCGGACCGCAAGAAATGGGCGGCCGTCATCGATCGCGCCGGTATCGCGAAACACTAGTCCAGGACAAGCTATGAGCATCGAGAATTCAGCGCCAAACGCTTCGCCGATGGTGGATGCCCACGCCCATGTCTTTGCCGCCGACATGCCATTGCGGGACAAGCCCCGGCATGCGCCGGCCTATGATTTCACGGTGGAGGATTATCTCAAGGTTCTCGATGCGCACGGCGTGGGCTTCGCGGTTCTGGCAGCCGCGAGCCCCTGGCTCGATTACAACGACTATCTGATCGATTGCGTAAAACGCAATCCGCGCCTGCGCGGCACGGTGATCCTGCAGCCTTCCGTCGAACGTTATGTGATGCAGGCAATGGACGCCGACGGCATCATCGGCGTCCGGCTGCACATGATCGGCCTCGAGGCGATGCCGGACATCACGACGTTCGAGCATCGGCGCACCTTCCGCAGAATTGCCGACTTGGGCTGGCATATTCATCTGCACGCCGAGGGCAAAGACCTGCCCGAATTGCTGCCGCTGCTGGAACGGACGGGCGCCACGCTCGTAGTCGACCATCTCGGCCGCCCGGATCCCAAAGGCGGTATCGACAGCGAGGGCTTTAAGGCCATGGTGCGGTCGGTTGAGAAGGGCCGCACCTGGGTCAAGGCGTCTGGCGCGTACCGGCTTGGTCTTGAAAAATCCTCCGCCTACCTCAAGGAACTGATAAGGCTGACCGGACCGGACAAGTTGGTCTGGGGCAGTGATTGCCCGTTCGTCGGCGTCGAATCGACGACGTATCAAAGCACGATCGATTGGTTTCTGCAGACAGTCACCGATCCAGGACAGCGCGCCAAGATCCTCGGCCTCAACGCGCTGAAACTCTATTTCGCGCACTGAGCGGCAAGTGTAAGAAGACGGCGAAAATGCAGCAGCGGCGATTTAGTGTCGCCCCGATGATGGAATGGACCGACCGGCATTGCCGGTTCTTCCACCGCCTGCTGACGCGCCGCACGCTGATGTACACCGAAATGGTCACCACCGCCGCGGTGCTGCGCGGCGATCGGGCGCGGCTGCTCGGCTTCGATGCATTCGAGCATCCGGTCGCGTTGCAGCTCGGCGGCAGCGATCCGGCGGCGCTTAGCGCTTCGGCGCGCATCGGCGAAGAGTTCGGCTATGACGAGATCAATCTCAATGTCGGCTGTCCGTCCGACCGGGTGCAGGAGGGGCGCTTCGGCGCCTGTCTGATGGTCGAGCCGGCGCTGGTCGCCGATTGCGTCGCCGCCATGAAGGCGGCGGTCAAGATTCCTGTGACGGTGAAATGCCGGCTCGGCGTCGACGAGCAGGATCCGGATCAGGCGCTATTTTCCTTTGCCGCGACGGTCAAGGCGGCGGGCACGGATGCGCTGATCGTGCACGCACGCAAAGCCTGGCTGAAGGGATTGTCGCCGCGTGAAAATCGCGAGGTGCCGCCGCTCGACTATGCCATCGTGCACCGGCTCAAGACAGCGCACCCGGATCTCGCCATCGTGCTCAATGGCGGCATCGGCAGCCTGGAGCAGGCGCAGGCGCAACTGCCGTATGTGGACGGCATCATGATGGGACGCGCCGCCTATCAGGAGCCCTGGCGGCTTCTGGCCGTCGATCCGATGCTGTTCGGCGAGCCGGCGCCGTTCACCTCGCCGAAAGAGGCGGCGCTGGCGCTAATTCCCTATATCGAGTGTGAATTGGCCAAGGGCGCGCGGCTGCATTCGATCACCCGCCATGTCCTCGGCCTATTCCAGCGCGTGCCCGGCGCGCGCGCCTATCGCCGTCATCTGGCGACCGAGGCGGTCAAGCCGGGCGCCAGCGCCAGCGTCATGGCTGATGCGCTGGCGCAGGTGCTGGACTTGCCGCCGGATTTGGCGAACATCGCGGCCGCTTAGGGCTGGCCGGGACTTCATGGTGCTGGGTTTTCCAATTGGCGAAATCGCTCTGCTCGCGCTCTGGATCGCGGGCGGCGGCATCCTGGTCGGCATTCTCGCCGGCCTTTTCGGCATTGGTGGCGGCGCCATCATCGTGCCGGTACTCTACGAAGTGTTCCGTGTGCTCGGTGTGCCGGAAGACGTGCGCATTCAATTGTGCATCGGCACGTCGCTCGCCATCATCATCCCGACCACTTTGCGCTCCTATGTGGCGCACAAGAAAAAGGGCGCGGCGATCACCGAGGTGGTGCGGCTGTGGACCGTGCCGGCGATCATCGGGGTGGTGATCGGCTCGATTATTGCGGCCTTCGCGCCGGCGCCCGTATTCAAGATCGCCTTCGTGGTCTTCACGGCATTCATCGGCACCAAGATGCTGTTCATTCGAGACCGCTGGGACCTCGGGACCGATTTGCCGGGACGCGGTCCGCTGACGATCTACGGCTTCGTCACCGGGCTGTTTTCGTCGCTGGTCGGCGTCAGCGGCGGCGCGATTTCGAACGCCGTGCTCACGCTCTATGGACAGCCGATGCAGCGGGCGGTGGCGACGTCCGCCGGCATCGGGGTTCCGATCACCATCGCCGGCACCATCGGCTACATCTTGGCGGGCTGGCGGCATATGCCTGAGTTGCCGCCGCTGTCGATCGGTTTTGTCTCGCTGATCGGCTTCGTATTGATGGCGCCGGTGGCGAGCTATACGACGATCTATGGGGTGCGCCTGGCGCATTGGCTACCGAAGCGAAAACTCGAGATCGCTTTCGGAATCTTCGTTTATCTTGCCGGCTTCAGGCTGTTTCTGACGCTGCTGTGAAGCGGCGCACCGGCCGTCAGGGATTGCCGCGCATGCTCAGCCGGTCGCCGCGCACCTCCCAGCTTTCCAGCCGGTTGAGGAAAGTCATGCCGAGCAGATTGTTCTTGAGCTGGCCCGGCTGCACCACCAGCGCCGGCACCGAACGCTCGATCAGCCCGCCGACGGCGAGGCGGTCGAGCGTCACCGGCGCCGCGCGGGTGCGTCCGTTGGCGGTGTCGACGTTGACGGTATAGTCGAGCACTTCGATCGGCAGGCCGGCCGCCTTGGCCGCTTGCTGGGTGAGCACCACGGAGGTCGCGCCGGTATCGAGCACCATCGGAATGCGCGCGCCGTTGATGTGCGCGCCCATCGCGAAATCGCCGCCGCGGCCGCGCACGATTTCGACGCGGCGGCCGTGCCCCGCGACATGTCCCGGCACCAGTTCCGCGATCACGCGGTCGCCGACATCGCGCAATTCAAACCGGTAGCTGTAGCCGACCACCAGCAGCAGGCCGACCACGGCCCAGAACACCATGGCCTCCAAGGCCTGCGAAAACCGTTCGCGGAACAGCGTAAGCACCAGCCCGCCGGCGAAAATCACCAGCGCAAGCTTGAGCGCGAGCGACCCGATGTCGTGCTTGAGCAGGGTGGCGATGGCATCCTGATCGCTGCTGGCGATCAGTGCCGCCAGCGACACCGCCACACCGATTACGAAGGTCCAGATCAGACGGCGGCTCAAGGGCGTCATCCTGTCGCGCTGGCGTTATCGAAGCGGCCGTCGGCGAGGCGGGCCGGCAATTCGGCGATCACGCGGCGTCGCTCGGCGGCGCTCATAGCGGTCCAGCGCGCGATCTCGTCGATGGTGCGGCCGCAGCCAAGACACAGGCCGGAACGCGCATCTAGCGTGCAGATTTTAACGCAGGGGCTCTCGATCATAATCGGTCTCGGGTCCGCATCGGCTGCGACCATAGTCAGCGCCGGCCGGAACGCAATCGTGGCGGTTGTCGCAAGCGGCATCAGGTCCCCGCGCGGAACAGCGGGCGGCGCCTGAGCCGGCGCTTTTCCTCGGGCGTCAGAATCGGCTCGCCCGGCGCCGGCGCGATCGGCGGCGCGTGATCCATCATGGACGGCATCGGCGCCATCGCCGCGACCACGCGTTCGGGCGGGAACGTGACCACCACCTCGGTGCCGATACGCAGTTTGGATTTGAGCACGAACGTGCCGCCATGCAGGTCGACCAGGCTCTTGGCGATCGGCAGGCCAAGGCCGGCGCCCTGTTCGGCGGATTTGATCGAATTGGAGCCCTGGCCGAAGGAGGCGAGCACGATCGGGATTTCCTCTTCGGGAATGCCCGGCCCGGTGTCCTTGACGCTCATGTATTGGCCGCCGGACGCGGTCCAGCCGACCTTCAACCAGATTTCGCCGCCCTGCGGCGTGAACTTGATCGCGTTCGACAAGAGATTGAGGCAGATCTGGCGCAGCGCCCGCTCGTCGGCCCATAGCCGCGGCAAGTTGGCCTCGAACATTTCGTGGATGATGATGCCGCGGTTGGTGGCGCGCAGCTTCAACAGATGGTGGCAATCCTCGACGATGCCGACCAGCGAAATGGATTCTTCGTTGAGCTCGTAGCGGCCGGCCTCGATGCGCGACAGATCGAGAATCTCGTTGATCAGGCCAAGCAGATGCACGCCGGAATTATGGATATCGGCGGAATATTCCTTGTAGGCCGGCACCGCGTGCTCGCCGAAGACTTCCGTCTTCATCACTTCGGAGAAGCCGAGGATGGCGTTGAGCGGCGTGCGCAATTCGTGGCTCATTTGCGCGAGGAAGCGCGACTTCGAGATGTTGGCGGCTTCCGCGCGCTGGCGCGCCTCTTCGGAGATTGACTTCGCCTGTTCCAGCTCGCCGATCAGCGCGTCCTTTTCGGCGCGCGCCTCGAGCGTCGCCAGCGTGGTCGAATAGAGCCGGTAGGCGAGCACGGCGAAGTAGCTCTGCGCGGTGACCGCCATGGCGGCGAGGATGTAGTTGCGCAGCGAGCCTTGCAGGATGAAGCCGAGCGCGATCGCCGCGGTGACCGGGAAGGTCGCGGCGAACACCGCCATCGGCAGGCTCGAGGCCAGCATGCTGGACACCGCCACCACCAGCAGCATCACGAACAGGCTGAAAGTGCCCGCGCTTTCGTCGGTGCCGACCGGGTTGATCAGGATGAACATCCAGGCCAGCCCGTACATGAGGTCGAGGACGATGAAGCGCACCCGCCACGATCGCGCCACCACCTCGGCCATCGGCAGTTCGAGGAATTGCCGGCATTTGCTGACCATGATGGCGTGGATGACCAGCACCGAGGCGGTCCAGGCGCCGGCGGCAAGCGCGCTGGTCCACAGGCTCGACAGGAAGCCGACGGTCGCCACCAGCAGCAGGATCACCAGCGACGCCGACTGCCGGTTTTGCGCGTATTGCCGCAGCAATTCGTAGTCGAAGGCCGGGCGGGTGCCGCTCGATGAGGTCAGCCGGTCGCGCGCGTCGCGCACATATTGCGCGGCAAGGCGCCGCTTCACCGGCGAGGTCACCGGTGGCAGGGCGGAAAGATCGGGTTGTTCGCCTGGAATGGGCATTCAATCGACGCCGGCACGCGGAAAAAGGAGACGCCAACCTCGCCCAAATTCCTTAAGACCAAGCTTAAAAGTACGCTAAAGGCGCTGGTTAAGCCTTCGTTACTGGCCGGTTTGACAGGGCTTTTGGCCCATGTTCGGCTGCGAACGAGGGGAAAAACGCACGGGAGTTAACGAAATGAAGCTCTACGACAGCAGGCAGGCGCCGAATCCCCGGCGGACCCGCATATTCCTGGCGGAAAAGGGCATAACGCTGCCGACCGAGCAGGTCGACATCATGACGATGCAGCACAAGACGCCGGAATATACCGCCATCAACCCCTTGCAGCGGATGCCGGCGCTGGTGCTCGACGACGGCACGGTCATCACCGAATCGATCGCCATCTGCCGCTATTTCGAGGTGGTGCAGCCCGAGCCGTCTCTGTTCGGCGCCGGCGCCAAGGAGATCGCGCTGGTGGAAATGTGGAACCGGCGCGCCGAGATCAATTTCTTCTCCAACGTGGCGGCGGTGTTCCGCCATCTGCATCCGGCCATGAAGGACTTGGAGGTGCCGCAGGTGCCGGCCTATGCCGAGGCCATGCGGCCGCGCGCGATCTGGTTTCTCGAGCTCTTGGACAAGGAATTGGCCACGCGCGAATTCATCGCCGGCGACCGCTATTCGGTCGCCGACATCACCACGCTGGTCGCCGCCGACTTCATGAAGCCGGCAAAACTGGCGATGCCCGACAACTTGGCCCATGTGAAACGCTGGCATGCCGCGGTGTCGGCGCGGCCGAGTTCGCGCGCATAGAATAGATGTCGTCCCCGCGAAGGCGGAGACCCAGTAACCCCGGTGGTCGTGATGCGGATAGACCGGGGATACTGGATGCCCGCCTTCGCGGGCATGACAGATAGAGAATGTAGGCTCTGATGAAACTCACCATCGTCGGCTCCGGCGACGCCTTCGGCTCGGGCGGACGCTTCAACACCTGCTTCTGGCTGGAGACGGCCAAAAGCACGCTGGTCGTCGATTTCGGCGCCTCGGCGCTGCCGGCGCTGAAAGCGCAGGCGCTCGATCCGAACCGCATCGACGCCATCGTGCTGTCGCATCTGCATGGCGATCACTTCGGCGGCCTGCCGTTCCTGCTGATCGACGGACAACTTCTGGCGCGCCGCGAGAAACCGTTGCTGATCGCCGGCCCACCCGGCACGCGCGCGCGGCTCGACGCCGCGCTCGAGGTGTTCTTCCCGCGGTCGAGCGGATCGAATTGGCGCTTCTCCTGGCAGGTCGTGGAAGTCGTGCCTGGGCAGCCAGCCGACGTGCTTGGGCACACGCTGCTGAGCGCCGAAGTGATCCACCAATCCGGCGCGCCGTCGACCGCGCTGCGCCTTTCCGACGGCGAGAAAATCTTCGCCTATTCCGGCGACACCGAATGGACCGACGCGCTTCTGCCGATCGCAGCCGAAGCAGACCTGTTCGTCAGCGAATGCTACGCCTATGCCGGCAAGATCACCGGCCACATGAGCTGGGAGATCCTCAAGGCGCGGCTCGCCGATCTGCGCGCGCGGTTAGTCATGGTTACGCACATGAACCCGAGCGTGCTGGCGCGGCTCGACGAAATCCGCGCCGCCGGCGTGTTGGTCGCCGCCGACGGGCTGCGGATTGAGTTCTAGCTAGGTCCAAACTTGTCGCCCGGATGAAGCGCAGAGAAACAGGGGGCGGCCTATCAATCGATCCGGGGTTATGCTTCGCTTCACCCGGGCTACAATCGATCGAAACCCAAGGGACGGGCGAGCGACAGCAACTATGAAGAAACCGGCAACCACCATAAAGAAGAGCAAGACCGCCTCGAAGGAAGCAAAAGGCGGAGACTCTCCCTCCCAACTGATCGAAGCGACAAATCGCGGCGCTGGGCGATTGGCGCGGCGAGACGCTGGCGCGGGTCCGAAAGCTCATCAAAGAGGCCGACCCCGAGGTGGTCGAGGAAGTGAAATGGAAAAAGCCGTCGAACGCGATCGGGCGTTCCGGTGTGGGAGCACGACGGCATCATCTGCACCGGCGAGACGTACAAGAATGCCGTGAAGCTGACCTTCGCCAAGGGCGCCGCGCTCAAGGACCCCGCACACCTCTTCAACGCCAGCCTCGAAGGCAACTTGAGGCGCGCCATCGATATCCACGAAGGCGACAAGATCGATGCCAAGGCGTTGCAGGCGCTCATTCGCGCCGCCGTGGCGCTGAACACGTCCAAGGCCAAAAGCTGATCCACGGACGCAAAATATTTTCGGTGGAATTGCCCGCAAACACCGCTCATTGCCGCGGATGCGGCAATCCAGTCTTTGCAACAGCCCCTGAATACGCGGCCCTGGGTCCCCGCTTTCGCGGAGACGAGCGGATTTAAGTGTGTGGCCGCTTGAGGCCGCTTGGTATTACCGGTCGAGCAGGGCGATCAGGCTCGACGTATCCCAGCGCTTGCCGCCCATCTTCTGCACCTGCGAGTAGAACTGATCGACCAGCGCGGTGACCGGCAGGTGCGCGCCGTTCTTGCGCGCTTCGCCGAGACAAATGCTCATGTCCTTGCGCATCCAGTCCACGGCGAAGCCGAAGTCGAACTTGCCGGCCGCCATGGTCTTGTAGCGGTTCTCCATCTGCCAGCTTTGCGCGGCGCCTTTGGAGATGGTGGCGATCAGCTTCTCGATGTCGAGATCCGCTTTCTTGGCGAAATGCAGCGCCTCGGCGAGGCCCTGCACGATGCCGGCGATGCAGATTTGGTTGCACATCTTGGCGAGCTGGCCGGAGCCGGGCGAGCCCAAGAGGTTGCAGGCGCGGGCGTAGGCGGCGATCACCTTCTCGGCGCGCGCGAAGGGTTCCGCTTCGCCGCCGCACATCACGGTCAGCGCGCCGTTCTCGGCGCCGGCCTGGCCGCCCGACACCGGCGCGTCGATGCAAGCAAAGCCCGCCTTCTGGCCGGCCGCGTAAAGCTCGCGCGCGATTTCGGCCGAGGCCGTGGTGTGGTCGACGAAAATCTTGCCCTTGCCCATGCCGGCGAAGGCGCCATTGGCGCCGAGCGTGACCTCGCGCAGATCGTTGTCGTTGCCGACGCAAGCCATGACGAAGTCCTGGCCCTCGGCGGCGGCCTTCGGGGTAGCGGCGGATTTGCCGCCGTATTGCTTGACCCAGGCGTCGGCCTTGGCGGCGGTGCGGTTGTAGACCGTCACTTCGTGGCCGCCTTTGTTCTTGAGATGCCCGGCCATGGGGTAGCCCATCACGCCCAAGCCCAGAAACGCCACCTTTGCCATTGCCGTCCTCCCTGAAATGTCGTCCGGGGCCTTGGCTCCGGCCCTGCGTGCCGCCTATCTCTCAAAAGGGAGGCGGGCGCGTCAACCGGTGTTGATCCGGCCCGCATTGACCCATGCTTCCCTGCGCCTATGGTGTCGGCGCAAAGGGGCAAACTGGCGGGCTAAGGAATATCCATTATGGCGGTGAGCAAGGAACAGATTTTGGCGGCCTTGGCGAAAGTGGCGTCGCCCGGCGGCGTGGCGCTCACCGAGGCGGGCGTTCTGTCGGACGTTGTCGTCAGCGACGGCAAGGTGTTCTTCTCCATCACGGCGGATGCCGCGGCGGTCAAGGCCTGGGAACCGGTGCGCCAGGCGGCTGAAGACAACGTGCGCGCGGTGCCCGGAGTGCTGTCGGCTCTCGTCGCCCTCACCGCCGAACGCAGTCCCGGCGCCGCGCGCGGGCCGCAGCCGGCCCATGTCGCCACCCAGCCGCGCGCCGCCAGCGGCCATGCCCATAACCATGGCCACGCCCATCCGGCCGACAACGTGCAGCCCGGCATTCCCGGCGTCGATGCGGTGATCGCGGTCGCTTCCGGCAAGGGCGGCGTCGGTAAATCCACCACCGCGGTCAATCTGGCGCTCGGCTTGCGCGATCTTGGCCTGAAGGTCGGCATGCTCGACGCGGATATTTACGGGCCGTCCTTGCCTAAGCTGCTCGCCATCAAAGAAAAGCCGCAGACCATCGGCGGCACCAGGCTCAAGCCGATCGACCGCTACGGTCTCTCGGTCATGTCGATCGGTTTCCTGATCGATGAAGAAACGCCGATGATCTGGCGCGGGCCGATGGTGATGTCGGCGATCACGCAGATGCTGCGCGAAGTGGAGTGGGGCAAGCTCGACGTCATGGTGGTCGATATGCCGCCCGGCACCGGCGATGCGCAGCTCACCATGGCGCAGCAGGTGCCGCTGAAAGGCGCGGTCATCGTCTCGACGCCGCAGGATCTGGCGCTGATCGACGCGCGGCGCGGCGTCGCCATGTTCAAGCGCGTCAACGTGCCGGTGCTCGGCATCGTCGAGAACATGAGCTACTTCCTTTGCCCAAGTTGCGGCTCGCGCTCGGATATTTTCGGTTACGGCGGCGCGCGCAAGGAAGCCGAGCGGCAGGGCGTGCCATTCCTCGGCGAAGTGCCGCTGCACATGACCATCCGCGAGAAATCGGATTCCGGCCTGCCGGTGGTCGCCACCGAGCCGGACGGCCCGCACGCCAAGATCTATCGCGACATCGCCGCCAAGGTGCTCGAGCAGATCAAAGGCGGCCCAGCCGCCGGGCGCACGGCGCCGAAGATCGTCATCGAGGCGTGAGGGGCGGTATTTGGAGCACGTCGCGGCGCTACGCGCGGCGGTTTGTCCCAGCCTAATTAGTCGTCGCTCCGGCTCCTGCGGGGCGCCCCCGATAGCGTGCAACAGCTTGATATGTTACCAATTTGCGCCATGGCGACTTGCGCAAAAACGGTCCGGGCCGCATTGTGGCGCCATAGGGGAGCGGCGCTAACGGGCTGCTCGCTAAGCCAATCAACATATGACGGGAGGTCCCTAATGAAACGACGCAAATTTCTGACCGCACTCGGCACCGGCGCCGCGGCGATTGCCATCGCCAAGCCGGCGATTGCGCAGTCGATGCCGGAGCTGAAATGGCGCATGACGGCGAGTTGGCCGAAGTCGCTCGATACGCTGTTCGGCGCCTGTATTACTGTTGCTAAATTCGTGTCGGAAGCCACCGACGGCAAATTCCAGATTCAGACCTTTGCTGGCGGCGAAATCGTGCCGCCGTTGCAGGCGCTCGACGCCGTGCAGAATGGCACCGTCGAGATGGGTCACACCGCGATGTACTACTACATCGGCAAGGACCCGACCTGGGCGCTGTTTTGCGCCCACCCATTCGGCCTCAATGCCCGCCAGCAAAATGCCTGGTTCTACGAGGGCGAGGGCCAGAAGCTGATCGATGAATTTGCCGCCAAGTACAATGCTAAGGCGCTGCTCGCCGGCAACACCGGCACGCAGATGGGCGGCTGGTTCCGCAAGGAGATCAAGACTGTCGAAGACCTGAAGGGCGTTAAGATGCGTATCGGCGGCTGGGCCGGCAAGACCGTGGCCAAGCTCGGCGTCGTGCCGCAGCAGCTCGGCGGCGGCGACATCTATCCGGCGCTGGAGAAGGGCGTCATCGACGCGGCGGAATGGGTCGGTCCCTATGACGACGAGAAGCTCGGCTTCTACAAGGTCGCTAAGTACTACTATTACCCGGGCTGGTGGGAAGGCGGCACCACCAACCACATGCTGGTCAACTTGGCCAAGTGGAACGAGTTGCCGAAGGCCTATAAAGCCATTCTCGAGGCTGCCTGCGGTTACGCAAACGTCGAAGAACAGGCCCGTTACGACGCACGCAACCCGCAGGCGCTCAAGCGTCTGGTCGCCGGCGGCACGCAATTGCGGCCGTTTAGCCAGGCGATCATGGAAGCCTCGCTGAAGGCGTCGAACGAAGTGAACGCGGAAGAGTCGGCGAAGAACCCGAACTACAAAAAGGTTCTGGCGTCGATCGATACGTTCAAGAACGACGAGAACCTGTGGTGGCAGGTGGCTGAATATAGCTTCGAAAGCTTCATGATCCGCAGTCGCACCAGGGGCTGAGCAAAGCAATATCGGCAGCACGAATGTCGGGGCCGGCGCTGAGCCGGCCCCGATGCCGTTTTGGGCGCGGCGCCTCTGGCAATCCCCTTTACGACTTTAGTCGAATGGGTCCACACTGGAATACGCTCGTGCGCTCGGTCATGCTTTCCGCCGAGCCGCCGCGGCAAACAAGCGCGGGGCGGCGGGGTCTATCCCGCAATAAAAAACACAGAGGGAGGAAATTCATGAAACGTCGTCAATTCATCAAGGCCGCGAGCGTCGGCTTGGCTGCCAGTGCGATCGCCGCACCGGCGATCGCCCAATCGATGCCGGAAGTGAAGTGGCGTCTGACGGCGAGCTGGCCGAAGTCGCTCGACACGCTGTTCGGCGCTTGCGAGGTTTTGCTCGAAAGCCGTTGCCGAAGCCACCGACAATAAATTCCAGATCCAGACCTTTGCCGCCGGCGAAATCGTGCCGGCGCTGCAGGCGCTCGACGCCGCCTCGAACTCGACCGTCGAAATCGCTCACACCGCGTCCTACTATTATTTCGGCAAGGATCCGACCTTCGCCTACGGCACGTCCGTGGCGTTCGGCCCCAACCAGCGCCTCAATCAAGGCTGGTTCATGCAAGGTGGCGGCAGCGATGTGCTCAACGAGTTCTACAAAAAGTACAACGTCATGATGCTGCTCTGCGGCAACACCGGCTGCCAGATGGGCGGCTGGTTCCGCAAGGAGATCAAGTCGGTCGACGACCTCAAAGGTCTCAAGTTCCGCATCGGCGGCTTCCCCGGCCGCGTCATCCAGAAACTCGGTGGCGTGCCGCAGCTGCTCGGCGCGCCCGACATCTATCCGGCGCTGGAGAAGGGCGTCATCGACGCGGCCGAGTGGGTCGGCCCCTATGACGACGAGAAGCTCGGCTTCTACAAGGTCGCGAAATACTACTACACGCCCGGTTGGTGGGAGGGCGGTTCGATGCTCGGCGCCTTCATCAATCGTCGACAAGTGGAATTCGCTGCCGAAGAACTACCAGGCCATCCTGCGCAACGCTTCGGCCTACGCCAACGATTGGTGCATCGCCAAGTACGATCTGGTCAATCCGCCGGCGCTCAAGCGGCTGATCGCCAACGGCGCCCAGCTGCGCGCGTTCTCGCCGCAGATCATGGATGCCTGCTGGAAAGCCGCGCAAGAGCTGCATACGGAAATCGCCAACACCAATGCCAGCTTCAAGAAGGTCAAAGAGTTGATGGAGGCCTTCCAGGGCGCGGCCTATCCCTGGTTCCGCGTCGCGGAATTGAACTATGACTCGTACATGATCCGCCGCCTCGCTGGTTGAGCGGTCTCGCGAACGAAGTACCCCGGAGCCGCGGCTCCGGGGTTTTTGATTCCGCTATCTTATTTGATGTCATCGGCGGCTGGCTGAAGTCGATCGGCGGCGGCAGCTCGACCTGTGGCAGTTCGATCTTCACCTTGTTGGGATCGACCGTCGACAACGCTCCCTTGTAGTGCATCACCATAGCCGGGAACATAATGACTAGCAGCACCATGATGACCTGGATCACCACAAAAGGCACCGCGCCCCAGTAGATTTGTCCCGTGGTCACGCCGTCTGTGCGCTTGCCGGTCACGCGATCGATGAATGGCTCTTTGGGGGCAACTGATCTCAGATAGAACAGCGCAAAGCCGAACGGTGGGTGCATGAATGAAGTCTGCATGTTCACGCCGAGGATCACGCCGAACCAGATCAGGTCGATGCCCAGATGCTCGGCGGCAGGGCCTAGCAGGGGGATGACGATGAAGGCGAGCTCGAAGAAGTCGAGGAAGAAGGCGAGCACGAATACGAATAAATTGACGAAGACCAGGAAGCCGACTTGTCCGCCGGGCAGCGAGGTCAGCATGTTCTCGACCCAGATGTGGCCGCTCACGCCATAGAACGTGAGCGAAAACACGCGCGCGCCGAGCAGAATGAAAACAACAAAGGCCGAGAGTTTGGCGGTCGATTCCGTGGCCTGGCGAATCAGGTCCCAAGCTTAGCCGGCGCTTTGCGGCGCCCAGGAGAAGTGCCCCGGTCGCGCCCATGGCGCCGCCCTCGGTCGGGGTCGCAACACCGATGAAGATGGTGCCGAGGACCAAAAAAATCAGCGCCAGCGGCGGCACCATGACGAAGATGACCTGCTCGGCCAGGTTCGAAATAAAACGGAAGCCGGTGGTTTTTTCAATAAGCGCCGCGACCAGCGCATAGGCGCTGCCCGCGAAAAGCGTGATCGACAAGAGTGCCCAATTTTCGTGACCGCTGCCGTTGAGAACATACCAAGCGCCGCCCAGTAGCGCCGTAACGATAATGGTCACATAGAACTTCTCCCGGCCAAAATATCGATTGAGCACGGAACAAATGAAAGCGGCGGAAATGGCGACGCCCATGGTCAAAACGACAAAGTCCGCACCGGCCTTCACGTCGGTCTGTTCAATGATGTAATAGCCAACGACACCCGCGAATACGGCGAGGAGCCCGAGCTGCCAGACGCCCCGGCTGCCGCTGGCTTCGCGGAAGCCGACGGCTTCGACCGGCAAGCCTGGTGTCGCCTTGGGGAAAATCAGCGTCACCAGGAAGACGTAGAAGGCATAGAGAACGGCGAGGACAAGGCCAGGAATGAACGCGCCTTCGTACATGTCGCCGACCGATTTTCCGAGCTGATCGGCCATCACAATGAGCACCAGCGACGGCGGAATGATCTGTGCCAGAGTTCCGGACGCCGCGATGACGCCGGACGCCACACGCCGGTCGTAGCCGTAACGCAGCATGATCGGCAGCGAGATGAGTCCCATCGAAATCACCGAGGCGGCGACCACGCCGGTGGTGGCGGCGAGCAATGCGCCGACAAACACCACTGCGTAAGCAAGGCCGCCGCGCACGGTGCCGAACAACTGGCCGATGGTGTCGAGTAGATCCTCCGCCATTCCGGATCGTTCGAGCACCAGACCCATGAAAGTGAAGAAGGGAATCGCCAGCAGCGTGTCGTTGCTCATCACGCCGTAGACGCGATCGGGCAGGGCCTGCAGAAAATCAGGTTGAAACTGGCCGAGCTCGATCCCGATCAGGGCAAAGATCAAGCCGACGGCGCCGAGCGAAAATGCCGCCGGATAACCGAACAGCAGAAAGATGACCAAGGCGCCGAACATAATCGGCGCCATGTTGGCGATGAAGAAGGCTTCCATGCGAGACCCCAGATACCCTGCGGAAACTAATGTTTCTCTATTGCGCTGATGATTTCCTCAGCCTCGACTTCGAGCGAGCTTTTCTGGCCCGCATGCGGGTCGGGGATGAGATCTCGCATCACGGCGATCCGTTTCACGAGCTCCGAAACCCCCTGCATGAATAGCATCGCGAACGCGACCATGATCAGGCCCTTTGAAGGCCACTGCGGAAGCCCGCCGGCATTCAAGGACTGTTCGTTTTGGCCATACGAAACCAGGAAAAAAGGAACGCCGGTCAGGATCATGACGACGCACAGCGGCAGAAGGAAAACCGCGTGACCGATCACGTCGATGATGTTGCGCACCTGCTTCGGCATCAGGTTGTTCACGATGTCGATGCGGATGTGCTCGTTCGCCAGCAGGGTCCAGGGCGAGCACAGCAGGAACACGATGCTGAAAAGCACCCATTGCAGTTCGAGATAGGCGTTCGACGAGGTATCGAAAACTTTGCGGACCGTGGCGTTGATCGCGGAGACCAGCACCGCGCCTATGATCAGCCAGGACAGGCGCTTGCCGATCCACGTGGTGATAGCATCGATGACCCGCGTCATCGGCAGCAACGCCTTCAGAACTGCGTCGAGAGCGCCCACTTGCATCTCCCCTCTGCGCCGCCAGCGCGAAAAGCGCCGGCCGGCGATGTTATTTTTGCTTTACGTCCCCATGGCTTAGCCCCAAAGCCAAGCCCGCCACCTTAATCCGATGCCGCCATAAGGCGTCAATGGCCTATTTGGTAGCAGATTGAGGGGGCCGAGGCCGCCGGAACGCCTTTGCGCGGCCCCGGCAGGGCCGGCCCCCCTTGGACGCAAACGGGGGCCGAAAGACATGGTTAACGATCTCTAAACCCTCGGTTAACCAGGGCGGCGCTACAAGGGTACCATCCTGCCCATCGAGGGGCGGCGGCCGCGGTTATTCCGATCATCGGTCGATATCGGGTGCGGCGCGCGAGGAAAGAGCATGCGGCAGCTCACGATCGCCGAGCGGCTTGCTGCGGCCGTCTTGCTGCCGCTGGCCGCCCTGCTGTCGGTTCCATTGTTGACCGCGGCGCTGCTGCCATCTCTCGACCCGGCCAACGCGGCCTATGCCGAGATTTTCGTAGGCTTTGTTGCCGTCAGCATCGCGGGCGCGGTGGTCCTGGTCATGGCGCGCGGAATCGTGCGCCCCTTGGCCCAGGTGGCCGAAACCATCGACGCCATCGCCTACGCCGAGCTTGATTCCGCGACACCATTGGCACCCGGCCGCGGCGAAATAGCGCGCCTTTTGGCTGCAACCGACCGGCTTGCCGAGGTCATTGGCGAGCGACAGCGCCGCGAGCTTGTGCATAACGATCTTGATCGCACCTGGCAGGCCGCGCGCCGCACGAATTTGTCCAACCTGGCGCGCCAGGTCGAGTTCGCGACCGAAGTCGGTATCCAACCGATCATCGATGGCTCCACGACTTTGCATCTCAAGGCCGAGGACATGCTGGCGGCGCTGGAAACTGTACGGGCGGCTTTCGACGAGACGGTCCGCGCTGCCGAAGGTTCGCACGCCATGAACCAGGCCGCGGGCCGATTGTCCGGGCAGGTGATCCAGGCGATCACCGAAATTTCCGAGCAGGTGCGGCGCGGCAGCGGGCTCGGCCGCGAAGCCGTCGCCCGCGCCAATGCCTCGCGCGCCACCATCGACGCGTTGGCCAGAGCGGCCGATCAGATCGGTGACATCGTCACGGTGATCTCCGATATCGCATCGCAGACCAATCTGCTCGCGCTCAACGCCACCATCGAAGCGGCGCGCGCGGGCGAGGCCGGACGCGGCTTTTCGGTGGTCGCCTCCGAGGTCAAGACGCTGGCGACGCAAACCGGCAAATCGACCGGGCAGATCGGCGCCAAGGTCGCCGAGATTCAAGCCACCACACGCGAAGTCGTAGCGGCATTGTCGAACGTCGCCGAGGCCATCGATCAACTTTCCGATGTCACGGCCTCGGTTTCCGCGGCGATCGAGCAGCAACGGGACGCGACCGAAAATTTCGCCGCGAGCGCGCGCGAAACCAGCGCCGCGACATCCGATGTCGTCGGGCGCATGTCCGGCATCGCCGACATGGTGCAGCGTTCGCGCGCAACGGCGCAGGACGTCTCAGCCGTCGCCGAAGCGATGCAATCGACGTCGCAGATTCTATGCCGCGAAATCCCTGAAATCGTGCGCAAGGCGGTCAATGCCGACTTACGCGAATTCCCGCGCTACGACGTGAACCTGACCGCACGCATGGAACGCGATGGTCAAGTCGTCGAGGTGACGGTGCTCGACGTTAGCGAAGGCGGCGCCCGGATCGATGTCGTGGAAAACGTCGCGATCGGCGATCAGGTCGCCTTGACGTTCCGGGGCACGAAAGCGATCGCCGCCGAGGTCGTGCGCAAGTCCAACGATGGGTTTGGGCTTTGCTTCATGCCGGCCCGGCTGCGGCTTGAGGAATTGCGTGATTTGGTCGCGTCGCCGGAGCGGGCGGCGTAATCGGAAACTATCCGCCTGTCACACTCATGTGCCGCGACAGCGCGGGGCGGCGGTGACGGCGATCGATCACGAAATCATGCCCCTTGGGCTTGCGGGTGATCGCCTCGTCGATGGCGGCATGCACCAGATCGTCGCTTTCGGAGGCGCGTAGCGGCGCGCGCAGATCGGCGGCATCATTCTGGCCGAGGCACATATAAAGCGTGCCAGTACAGGTGATGCGCACCCGGTTGCATGACTCGCAGAAATTATGGGTCATTGGTGTGATGAAGCCGAGCCGTCCGCCGGTTTCCTTGACGCGCATATAACGCGCCGGCCCGCCGGTCTGATAATCGATGTCTTCGAGCGTGAAGCGTTCGGCCAGGCGCGCGCGCACCATCGACAAAGGCAAGTACTGGTCGAGCCGGTCTTCGCCGATATCGCCCAGCGGCATCACCTCGATCACCGTGAGATCCATATCGCGCCCATGCGCCCAGGCAAGCAGGTCGCCGACCTCGTCCTCGTTGAAGTCTTTGAGCGCCACCGCGTTGATTTTTACCCGCAGGCCGGCGGCTTGCGCCGCATCGATGCCGGCCAGTACCTTAGCGAGATCGCCCCAGCGCGTGATGGCGCGGAACTTGTCGGCATCCAGCGTGTCGAGCGAAACATTAATACGCTCAACGCCGTGCGCCTTGAGTTCGCCGGCGTATTTTGCCAGTTGCGAGCCGTTGGTGGTGAGCGTGAGTTCCTCGAGCGCGCCGCTTTCAAGATGGCGCGACAACGAGTTCACGAGGGTCATGATGCCGCGACGCACCAGCGGCTCGCCGCCGGTCAGGCGGAGCTTGGTCACGCCCTTGGCGATGAAGGCGCTGCACAGCCGGTCAAGTTCCTCAAGGCTGAGCAGGTCGGCCTTCGGCAGGAACGTCATGTGTTCCGACATGCAGTAGGAACAACGGAAATCGCAGCGATCGGTCACCGAGACGCGCAAATAGGTGATGGCGCGACGAAACGGGTCGACCAGCGCGCGCGGGCGGCTGCTGGCGCGATCGATCTCAAGTGCGGGTATGCCGTTGGTCGCAACCATATTATGTCCTTGCGCGGCGGTCGGCGCCCTTCGGATATGGGAATTGTGGCCGATAATGGCCATAGGGTCCAGCCGACACGCCTCAAGCGCGTTCCCGCGCTGCGCATGATTGCTGCGGTGCGGTCAATCCCGAACGCTGGCCTGACGTTACTGCCTTGGCGGAGGCGTAGACGGCCAAGGCGCGGGCGCTTGCTGCGGCGCCGGCTCGGCCATCTGCGGAGCAGGGGCGGGCGCGGTCGACGTCTTCGGCTTGGCTTTCGGCTTTGGCTTCGCCGCAGGCTTGACGGCGGCTGCCTTCTTCTTCCTGGGCGCTGGTTTCTTAAGAGCCTTGGGCGGCGGCGGCGCAGGCGTCAACTCGACCGTCACCGGGTTGGGCCGCATTTCCGGCACACCGGAGGCGGCAGAAACCGGTTCGATATCTTCCGATTCCGGCTGATAACCGTTGAGCGAAAAGACCACGGTCAAGGGCGCATTGGTCGGCAGAGCGAGGGCACAAGGTGTGCGGCATGTTTGCCCGTTGGAGGTCTTGGCATCGGCACCCGGCGGCGTCGACTCGAATCGTACGGTATCCATAATCGGAGCCGGTTTCAGTGCGTCGAGATTCATCCAATCCGATGTGGATGAACACGCCGCAAGGGCGAGTCCACCGCAAACGATCGCGATCACTCGGTACATAATGTTTAACCCGTCCGCTCGAGCGTTAGAGCCCGCTCGCCCTTTGTTAGGATACGGTTGCGGTCTTGGTGACGCAACCGGTCGCACCCCGTTAACCTTACCGCATTAACCATTACGGTAGCCAGTCGCATCAATTTGCAGGCGAAATTGCGGCTATGGCTGCAGGCAATTGCGCAAAATGGCTGATTATGCGGTCCGGGCCGTATTCGGACACCGGACGCTCGCTGTAGCCGAAGTCGACGGCAATGACGGGAATGCCGGCCGCGCGCGCGGTCCGTATATCTGTGGCGGAATCGCCAATCATGATCGAATGCGGCTGGCTTCCGCCGGCCGCAGCGATGGTACGCCGTAATACCTCGGGGTCGGGCTTCTGCATTCCGAACGTGTCCTGTCCGCAGATCGCCGCAAAGCGATCGGCAAGTTTGAGCTGCTTGAGCAGCAGCACCGACAATCGTTCGAGCTTATTGGTACAGACGGCAAACCGGTAGCCGCCGGATGCGAGTCCATCGAGTGCGTCGGTTAGTCCTGGAAAGGGCCGTGAGCGGTCGGCGATGTGTTCGCTGTAGTGGGCGATGAAATCCGCGAACAATCGCTCGAGTCTCGCCGGCTCGATGGCGATACCTTCCGCCTCGATGCCGCGGGCGATCATCATCCTGGCGCCGCCACCGATCAGTTTGCGCGCGGTGTCGTAGGGCACCGGCGGCCATCCTTCGCGCGCGAACACGACGTTGAGCGTATCGACGAGATCGGGCGCGGTATCGATCAGGGTGCCGTCGAGGTCGAAAACGATGGTTGGGGCGGTCATGGCGGATCGCTAGCGCATGATCCCAGCAAGTGGAAGACCTCTCTGAGGGCGATTTTCGGCTACCCAGGGGACGCGATCGGGGCTAGATAGGCGTGCCATTAACACCTTGATCCACGCTGGAATCCTCGACCGGTCAGAATGAACGCCGAAGCCCAGAAACGCGCAGCCGCCGCTCGCGCCGTCGAATTGGTGCGTCCGGGCATGCGGCTCGGGCTTGGTACCGGCTCGACCGCGAAGCATTTCGTCGAACTGATCGGCGAACGCGTGCGGGCCGGCCTCGACATCATCGCGGTGCCGACATCGCAAGTGACCCGTGCCGATGCCGAGCGCTACGGCATCGCGCTGACCACGCTCGATGAAACCCCGGAGCTCGACCTGACTGTCGACGGCGCCGACGAGGTCGGGCCCGATCTCAGCCTGATCAAAGGCGGGGGCGGCGCGCTTTTGAGGGAAAAGATCGTTGCCGCGGCCTCCGCGCGCATGGTCGTGATTGCCGACCGGAGCAAATGGGTCGCTCAGCTCGGCGCCTTTCCGCTGCCGATTGAGGTGGCGCCGTTCGGCCTGGGTGCGACGCGCCGGGCCATAGAGAAAGCCATTGCAGCGATGCAGGGTCCCGCACCCTTGACGGTGCGGCAGGGCAAGGACGGCCATGCTTTCGTCACGGATGGCGGTCACTGGATTATCGACGCCGCGCTTGGCCGAATCGACGATCCCAAAGCGATGGCGAATGCGCTGTCGGGTATTCCAGGGGTCATGGAGCACGGTCTGTTTATCGGCCTCGCGCAGACGGTCATCCTGGCCGGGCCGGACGGCGTCACTGTCGTCGAGCGGCCGTGATTTTTTGAGCGAAAACGGAGTTATGAAGATGAGAGTCATTCAGGCCATTAGGCGTGCCGGCCGACCGGCATTGGTCGTAGCTGCAATGGTCGCGTTTGGCCCGGTCGCGCATAGCCAGCAGCCCTCTGCGGCGGCCATGGCGACAGCCAGGCAACTCATCGCCGCGACCGACGCTACGACCGTGTTCAACCCGCTGATCGCCGGCGTGGTCGAGCAGGCAAAACTCTTGTTCCTCCAGCAGAACCCGGGCTTGGCCAAGGACCTCAACGAGATTGCGGCAAAGTTGCGCACCGATTTGGCGCCGCGCTTTGGCGAGTTGAACGAAGAGATGGCCAAGCTTTACGCAACGAGCTTCACCGAGCAGGAGCTCAAGGCCATTCTGGTGTTTTACGAGTCGCCAGCCGGTAAGAAGTTGTTGGCGCAGCAGCCGACCGTGGTTGATGCCAGCATGAAATTTGCGCAGGATTGGGCAAACAAGTTATCCGATCAAGTGATTGCGAAAATGCGCGAGGAATTGAAAAAAAGAGGACACGCCCTTTGACGGGCCGTGGCCGGACCGTTATCCGTCCGGCTTGGCGAATGGGGCGATAGCGGCTGATGTCCGACCACGACGTCGATCTTTTCGTTATCGGAGCAGGCTCGGGCGGCGTGCGCGCGGCGCGCGTCGCGTCGAGCTATGGCGCGCGCGTGATGATCGCGGAGGAATACCGGGTCGGCGGCACCTGCGTCATCCGCGGCTGCGTGCCGAAGAAGCTGTTGGTTTATGCCTCGCGGTTTTCCGATGAATTCGGGGACGCCGCCGGGTTCGGCTGGACCGTGCCGGAACCGACATTCCATTGGCCGGCGCTGATCGCCAATGTGCAGCGCGAAGTGACGCGGCTGGAAGCCGCCTACACAGCGACGCTCGAGCGCTTCAAGGTCGCGCTGGTCAAGAGCCGCGCCGTGCTGGAAGACGCCCACACCGTGCGCCTGGCCGGTGGCGAACACGTGCACGCCGAGACGATCCTGATCTCGACCGGCGCCTGGCCGCATTACGGGCCTAAGATTCCAGGCATTGAACACGCGATGTCCTCGAACGAGGCGTTCCAGCTGAAGGGCCTGCCCAAGCGCATCGTCATCCAGGGCGGCGGCTATATCGCGGTGGAATTCGCCTGCATCTTCGCGGGGCTGGGCAGCCAGGTGACGCTGGTCTATCGTGGCGAAAATATCCTGCGCGGCTTCGACGATGATATCCGCGAACACCTGCGCAAGGAAATGCGCGGACGCGGCATTACGGTGACCTGCGGCCACACCGTCGCGGCGATCGAACCGGCGGGAGACGAATTCGTCACGCGGCTGTCGGACGGCAGCACGATCGCATCCGACAAGGTGATGTTCGCCATCGGCCGGCGCCCGAATATCATGGGACTTGGCCTCGAAAACTTGAACGTCAGAATTCACGAGCACGGCGGCATCGATGTCGACGCCTATTCGCGCACCTCGGTGCCGAACATTTATGCCGTCGGCGACGTCACCAACCGCGTCAACCTGACGCCGGTGGCGATCCGCGAAGGCCATGCGTTCGCCGACACAGTTTATGGCGGCAAGCCGACGCCGGTCGACCATTCCAATGTGCCGACCGCGGTGTTCTCCGAGCCCGAGCTCGGTGTCATCGGCCTCACCGAGCATCAGGCGCGCGAGCGGCTCGACAAGGTCGACATCTACAAGACCAGCTTCCGGCCGATGAAGGCGACGCTATCGGGGCGCGATACCCGGGTGTTCATGAAACTGCTGGTGGACGCCACCACCGACCGGGTGGTCGGCTGCCATATCGCCGGTCCTGACGCCGGCGAGCTGATCCAGGTCATCGGCGTTGCGGTGAAAATGGGCGCCACCAAGGCCGATTTCGACGCCACCATCGCCGTGCACCCGACGGCGGCCGAGGAACTGGTCACCATGCGCGAAAAGGCCGTCAGTTACGGCCGCGCAGCGGCGGAATAGCCTTAAACTAACCGACTTTCGAAACTATCTGGCCTGCGGCGGGCAGCCTCGTGTATAACCCGCGCAATTGGTTGGAGTATTCGTGATGTCCGAACGCTGGACGCCTGATAGCTGGCGCAAGAAACCGATCCAGCAGGTGCCGGATTATCCGGACCTGCAGGCGCTCGATGACGTCGAAAAGCAGCTTGCGACTTTTCCGCCGCTGGTCTTTGCCGGTGAGGCGCGCAGCCTGAAGAAGTCGCTGGCGCGCGTCGCCAACGGCCAGGCTTTCCTGCTGCAAGGCGGCGACTGCGCCGAGAGCTTTGCCGAGCACGGCGCCAACAATATCCGCGACTTCTTCCGTGTCTTTTTGCAGATGGCGATCGTGCTCACTTATGCCGGCGCCTTGCCGGTGGTGAAGGTCGGACGCACTGCGGGACAGTTCGCCAAGCCGCGCTCTTCGCCGACGGAGAAACGCGATGGCAAGGAACTGCCGAGCTACCGCGGCGACATCATCAACGACATCGCCTTCACCGAGGAGGCGCGCCGCCCCGATCCGCGCCGGCAGGTCGAGGCCTACCGCCAATCGGCTGCGACTCTCAATCTGCTGCGCGCCTTCGCCAAGGGCGGCTACGCCAGCGTCGAAAACGTGCATCAATGGATGCTGCAGTCGGTCTCCGGCTCACCGCAGTCGAAAGCCTACGCCGATCTCGCCGACCGTGTGTCCGGTGCGCTCGATTTCATGCGCGCTTGTGGGTTGACCTTCGCGGTCGATAGCGCCCTCGGAACCACCGATTTCTACACCAGCCACGAGGCGCTGCTGCTCGGCTTCGAGCAGGCCTTCACCCGCGTCGATTCGACAACGGGCGACTGGTACGCCACCTCCGGCCACATGCTGTGGATCGGCGACCGCACGCGCCAATACGATCACGCCCATATCGAATATGCGCGCGGCATCAAGAATCCGCTGGGCCTGAAATGCGGACCGTCGCTCAAGGCGGACGATTTGCTACGCCTGATCGACATCCTCAGCCCGGACAACGAGGCCGGCCGTCTCACGCTGATCGGCCGTTTCGGTGCCGAGAAAGTCGGCGATCAACTGCCGGCACTCGTGCGCGCGGTCAAGCGCGAGGGCAAAGTCGTGCTGTGGTCGAGCGACCCCATGCACGGCAACACCATCACCTCGGCGAGCGGCTACAAGACCCGCCCGTTCGACCTGATCCTCAAAGAGGTGCGCAGCTTCTTCGAGATTCATCAGGCCGAGGGTACCCATGCCGGCGGTGTGCACCTGGAGATGACCGGGCAGAACGTCACCGAATGCACCGGCGGCGCCCGGGCCATCACCGACGCCGATCTCAACGACCGCTACCATACGGTCTGCGATCCGCGGCTCAACGCCGAACAGGCAATCGACATGGCGTTCCTGCTGGCCGAATTGCTGCGCAAAGAGCGCAACGGCCGCGCCAAACCGATGCCGGCGGTTGCCGGGCTGTGAACCCGGCAAGCTCTGCGTTTTCCGCTGGCCAGACACTGATTGCGGCGCGATAGCGCAGGCGCTAGATCATTCGCATGAATGGACGACCCGCCGATAGACTCGCGATCGCGGTCGCGCAGCTCAACTCGACCGTCGGCGACATCGCCGGCAATGCCGAGAAAGTGCTGCGCGCGCGCATGACGGCGGCCGCCCAAGGCGCCGATTTGGTGGTCTTTCCCGAACTGTTTATCGCCGGCTACCCGCCCGAGGATCTGGTGCTCAAGCCGGCGTTCCAGGCCGCCTGCCGCGCCGCCATCGAGGCGCTGGCCCGCGAAACCGTCTCCGGCGGCCCGGCACTCTTGGTTGGTACGCCGTGGCTCGATGGGGGCAAGCTTTACAATGCGGTAGCGCTGCTCGACGGCGGCGCCATCGCGGCGCTGCGCTTCAAGGTCGACCTACCCAATTACGGTGTGTTCGACGAAAAGCGGGTATTCGCCCCGGGCCCGATGCCGGGACCGGTGAGTTTCCGCGGCGTGCGGCTGGGGCTGCCGATCTGTGAGGACATCTGGGGCGAGGAAGTCGTTGAGTGCCTGGCCGAAACCGGCGCCGAATTGCTGGTGGTGCCGAACGGCTCGCCCTATTGGCGGCAGAAGGGCGACGTACGGCTCAACATTGCGGTGGCGCGCGTCACCGAGCAGGGGTTGCCGACCGTCTACGTCAACCAGGTCGGCGCCCAGGACGAACTGGTATTCGACGGCGTATCGTTTGGTCTGCACGCAGATTGTTCGCTGGCTTTCCAATTGGCGGCGTTTCAGGAAACCGTCGTCACCACGCGTTGGCAGCGGCGCGGCACGACCTGGCGTTGCGAGGATGGCCCGACGGTCGCCGCCGTCGAGTCCGAACGCGCCGACTATGCCGCTTGCGTGCTGGGCTTGCGCGACTACGTCAACAAGAACGGCTTCCCCGGCGTCGTCCTCGGCCTGTCGGGCGGTGTCGATTCGGCGCTGTGCGCGGCGATGGCGGTCGATGCGCTCGGGTCCGAGCGCGTACGCTGCATCATGATGCCGTACAAGTTCACCGCGCAAGAATCGCTCGATGACGCCGCAGCCTGCGCCAAGGCGCTGGGTGTCCGCTATCAGATCTTGCCGATCGCACCGGCGGTTGAGGGTCTCGAGGCGGCGCTCGCGCCGGCATTCGCCGGACTTTCGCGCGACGTCACCGAGGAAAACCTGCAGGCGCGGGCGCGCGGCACCATCCTGATGGCGATATCCAACAAGTTCAACGTCATGGTAGTGACCACTGGCAACAAATCGGAAATGTCGGTCGGTTACGCCACGCTCTATGGCGACATGAACGGCGGCTTCAATCCGATCAAGGATCTCTACAAAACCGAGGTGTTCCGGCTTTCACGGTTGCGCAACGGCTGGAAGCCGGACGGCGCCATGGGTCCTGACGGCCCGGTGATCCCTGACAACATTATCACGCGGCCTCCGACTGCGGAATTGCGCGAGAATCAAAAGGACGAGGACTCACTGCCGCCTTATGTGGTGCTCGACCCGATCCTGGAGCGGCTGGTGGAGCGCGAGGAGCCGATCTCGGCCATCGTGGCGGCCGGGTTCGACCGCGACATCGTGATGCAGATCGAGCGCATGCTCAACATTGCCGAATACAAGCGCCGGCAGGCAGCGCCCGGTGTGAAGGTGACGTTGAAGAATTTCGGCCGCGACCGCCGCTATCCGATCACTAATCGCTTCCGCGATCCCGGCACGCCGCCGCCGGCGCCCGACGCGTCGCTGATTACCGGCAAACCGACTAAGACCGAAGCTTTCGATTTCTAGAGATTGTTCCCGAAAGGTGGGAACCGGTTTTCGGACAAGATCATGCTCAAAAAAAGTAAAAGTCTAACGCACCGGCAGGAAGGTTGGCCCGACCGTGCGCACTTTGCGCTTGGCCGGATCGGTCTCGCCTGGCGCTTCGGCGATCGCCGCCGACTGCGGGACCGCAGGCGTCGCCGCGTGCGGATCGGGCCGGATCGGTTTGCCGTCGGCGCCGATGCGCGGCTGTGACAGCCGCTTGGCATTCTGCTCGGTAACGACAACGTCGCCCGGCGCCACCGTCTCGTCGGTTCCACTGGCCTTGAGCGCTTCGGCCCAGCTTTCGCCGGGCCTGCGGCAGCTGCAGGTCGGACTAAGCGCCTTGCGGTAACTGAACGCGGTCGGCAGTTCGGTGTAGAGCCGCCCGCTGAGCGAGACCGCCTGCGTCACTTCCTCGCCGGGATTATGATAGGTGTAGAGCGAGACCTCCGCCGCCGGACACATGCGCTGGCAGGCCTGCTCGTCATCGCGGAAGCGATCCGGTGTGGTCGCGAACGAAATCGGGAAATAGTAGCCGTCGCAGGTTCGCACGCAGATGGTGCGGAACGTGCCGCCCATTTGCCCGGCCGGCGGCGTGAAGGGATTGTTGCCGCCGAACAGGCGATCGAAGAAACCGCCTTGCTGACCTTGCAGTGCGGCCGAGCGGTATTGCGGACCGCAGCCATTGTCGCCCAGCGCGATTAGCAGCGATTGGCGCTGCGCGGCGCGCTGCGTGGTGCCACCGCTGAGCTGCTCGAGCTGGTTCTGCTGGCGGTCGAGCGTATTGCGCTGCTGGTCGATCTGCCGGGTGAGGGCGCCGCATTGCGGCGGCGGATTGCTGAAGATCGAGAAGAAGCCGGAACTTTCGCAACCCATGCGACGCGATTGCGCGACCAGCCGGTCGACCTCGAACTGCTGGCGGTGGACCGCATCCTCGGCGCGGCGGATCTGTTCGGCGCGCGCCGGGTCGTTGTTGCCGCGGTCGAGGGAAGCAAGTTGGGCTTCCAGCCGCTGGCAGGCCGGATTCGACGATTGCGCAAGCGCGCCGGCGCACGACGCAAGCGCTGTCATCGCCACCGCGGCAAGCCTGAAAACGCATTCCCTCATGACCGGCACTCTAACGCGAAAATCATGGGCTTGCGAGCCTCGTGCTCAATGCGGCCTTGCGGCCTCTGCGCGCAGATTCCACAACACGCCGGCGACGATTATCAGGGCGCCGAGCAGCACGAAAATGTCGAGCCGCTCGCCATAAAACGCCCAGCCAACAACCGCGATCAGTGGAATGCGCATGAAATCGAGCGGAACCACCAGGGTCGCATCACCGGCGCGGAACGCATTGCTGAGGCAGTAGTGCGATGTCAAGCCGGCAATGCCGACCCCAATTGCGGGCAAAATATGGCGCGTTTCGAGATGCAAAAATACCGCCGGGTCGCTGCCGATAAGCGAGAGCGGGAACTGGATCACGGCCATCCAGAACACGATGCCGAAGGTGGTCTCGGTCATGGTCAACTGCTTGGTGGTAATCATCGTGATGGCGTATCCAAACGCCGCCGCCAGTACGAGGAACGCTGCCGGATTGAAGCTGGCGAGGCCGGGCCGCAGGATCACCAGCACGCCGATCAGACCGAACACCACCACGCCGATCCGGCTCGGCGTGATCCGTTCGCGCAACAGCCAGACCGCGAGCAGCGCGGTCCAGCCCGGCATGGTGAATTCGAGCGCGAACACCATGGCGAGCGGCAGCATCGTGATGCTCAGCGCCCAGGCATATTGCGAGGCGTAGTGCACGCTGTTGCGCAGCAAGTTCAGTTTCATGCGGCGCGGCAATGCATGCACGCGCAAATCCGGGCGAACTGCTAGCAGGACGAGCAGCACCAGCAGGGCGACTCCGCTGCGAATGGCAAGGATTTCGAAAATGCTCAAACCGCCTTTGGCCAGTTCGCGGATCGACACCGCCATGACCGAAAACGAGAGTAACGTGCCGACCATCCAGAGGACGACGCGAGCGAGCTTGCTGATGGCCACGGCTTGGTTCGCCAAGAGGTGAGGGAGAGGTGAGGGTGAGCGGTCGCGGGTCGCTGTCTAGCAGGCGGCCGCGCTCACGTCACTCGGCATCCGGCTGATTTTCCGGCCGCGCTTTGTCGAATGCCGGGAGCTTCAGGCAGGCGGCCTCGACTGCGACGATTTTCGGGAACCTGTCGAGCGGCACCTTCAGGCGCCGCGCATTGTACACCTGCGGCACCAAGCAGATATCGGCAAGCGTCACGTGGGCGCCGCAGGCATGAGGCGCGGGCTTGATCATCGCCTCGATCGCGTTGAAACCCTCGATCACCCAATGATGATACCAGGCGTCGATCTCCGGCTGCTCGTGCTTGAGCTGACGCTTGATGTATTGCAGCGCGACCAGGTTGTTGAGCGGGTGAATATCGCAGGCCACCATCTGTGCGACGGCGCGCACCTTGGCGCGTTCGAGCGCATCGGCCGGCAACAGCGGTGGCTCGGGATGGATGTCGTCGAGATATTCGATGATCGCTAGCGATTGGGTCAGCACTTCGCCGCTGGAGAGTTGGAGCGCGGGGACCCGCATCTGCGGATTGACCGCGCGGAATTCGGGCGTGCGCTGGCGGCCGCCGTCCTTGGTCAAATGGATGGAGACCATCTCATAGGAAAGGCCCTTGATATTGAGCGCGATCCGGACGCGATAGGCGGCGGACGATCGAAAATACGTGTAGAGCTTCATGTTCGCTACCCACCCGGCTAGGCCAACGTCACAGGCAATTTACCTGCAGTTGGGCCGGTTGGCGATATCGTCGTGAC
Source organism: uncultured Alphaproteobacteria bacterium (assembly GCA_963749625.1). Lineage (GTDB taxonomy): Bacteria > Pseudomonadota > Alphaproteobacteria > Rhizobiales > Xanthobacteraceae > Pseudolabrys. The sequence goes on from CAVVNY010000017.1 coordinate 36,429, forward strand.
GGCCGCGGCCGCTACGTCGCCGTGATGCGCTAGGAGCGCGTGAGCACAAGGAGAGGCACGACCATGCAACAGCAGCCGCATCTGCTCATTCCGGCGCTCGGCGTCCTCTACCGCACATTTGCGCCGATCACGGAGCCCTTGATCCGCGTGGTGGCGGGCGGCTCGCTCGCCATCCACGGCTACCCGATTCTGTTCGGCAACAAAACCGCCGCCGCCAAATTCCTGGAAAGTGTCGGTTTCGAGGGCGGATTATTCTGGGCCTATATCGTCGGCACGGTCGAGTTCGTCTGCGGCCTCTGTCTCATGCTTGGCTTGCTGACCCGCGTGGTGGCCGCGCCGATCATCGGCTTTCTCGTCATCGCCATCGCTACCTATCATTGGCAATTCGGGTTCGCATGGGAGAACCGCGGCATCGAATATCCGCTGTTCTGGTCGATCGTGGTATTGCACTTCCTGGTGCGTGGCGGCGGTCCATGGTCGCTCGACGCGTTGCTAGGCCGGGAATTGTGATGCCATGACCGCCAAGGGTTTCGCGTCCACCGAAGATACGGCCGAGCGGAAAGTCTCGTTCGACCAGATCGGCCCGGGGCTTTACGCCTACACCGCCGAGGGAGATCCCAATTCCGGCATCATCGTCGGCGACGACGGTGTGCTCGTGGTAGATGCGCAGCCGACCCCGGCGATGGCCGGTGAGTTGATCGCGCGCGTCGCCAAGGTCACCGACAAGCCGATCAAATATGTCCTGCTCACCCACTATCACGCATCGCGGACCATGGGCGCCTCGGCCTACAAAGAGGCCGCGATCCTTGCCTCCGATACGACGCGTGGGCTGCTCGCGGAGCGCGGCAAGGCCGACATCGAGTCCGAAATCGGTCGCTTCCCGCGGCTGTTCGGCGCCGCCGAGACTATTCCCGGGCTGACTTGGCCTACGCTTACTTTTCCGGATGAGTTGTCCGTCTGGCTCGGCCGGCGCGAGGTGCGCATCATGCATATCGGACGCGGCCACACCGCCGGCGACGTCATCGCGGTGGTGCCCGACGCGGGCGTGGTGTTTGCCGGCGATCTGGTTGAATTCAAATCCGCCTGTTATTGCGGCGACGCGCATTTTACCGACTGGCCGACGACCCTCGATCATCTCGCGGAAATGCAGGCCGTTGCGCTGGTGCCGGGGCGCGGCGCCGCGCTCACCACGCCGGAGATGGTTGCGGAAGGCATCGCGCTGACCAGCGATTTCATCGCGACGCTGTACGGTTCGGTGAGCGAGAGCGTCGCCAAAGGTCGGTCGCTGAAAGACGCATTCGATTTCGTGCGCCTGGCCATGGACCCGAAGTTCAAGACATTCGGGCTGTACGAGCACCGCCTGCCGTTCAACGTCGTGCGCGCGTATGACGAGGCGCGCGGTATCGAATGGCCGGTAATCTGGACCGCCGAGCGCGACCGCGAAATGTGGGCCGCGCTACAGGGTTGAGGATTCAGCGCGTGCAGACGATGGCGACGACGTCGCAGTCGCTGCCGCGGCAGCCGCCGGAGCCGCCGGCCGGGATCGCGCCGGTGATATCGTCGCGGTCGACCTTGCGGTAGGACGCGGCCGAGGCGAATTGATGGTTCTTGCAGTAGGCGTTGGCCGCCGCCGCGCCGCATTTGTCGCCGGACGCCAGGCAGCGGTCGACGCCGTAGCCGTCGCCGTCATTGGCAATGATGAACATGCGCCGCTCGGCCTGCGCAGACGTGACGACGCAAAGGACGGCGGCTAATCCGGCCAAGAGTGTACGCATAGCAAAGTCCATGTTTTTGGAGACGCCGGCCCCGGCGCTAATCCCTAGAATGCCGGTAAAATCGTTAAGGGCCGCTTAACCCTGGCGGCGCCAGCCGGGCGGGCCTTGACGGTGCCGGCGTGAGGCATCATTGTGCGCCCGTCATGAACGGCCTTAACCATATCTGCGGCATTTGCCGCGAGATTATTAGCTAGCGCACCACGCTGGCTGCGGCCGTCTTTTCTCCATCGAGATAAAGCAACGCCCGGGCCAGCAGGCGCCGAGGAATGCTGTGTGATGGAGCTAAGGCTCTACGATACCCTAACGCGCGAGAAGCGGGTGTTCGCCCCGCTCGATCCCGCGCGGGTGCGCATGTATGTGTGCGGGCCGACGGTCTATGACTTCGCCCATATTGGCAACGCGCGGCCGGTGATCGTATTCGACGTGCTGTTCCGCTTGTTGCGCCATATCTATGGCGCCGAGCACGTCACTTACGTGCGCAACATCACCGACGTCGACGACAAGATCAACGCGCGCGCGGCCGAGCGCGGCGTCTCCATCCGCGAATTGACCGAAGAGACCTATAAGAATTTCAACGAAGACGTGGCGGCGCTCGGCTGCCTGCCGCCCACGGTCGAGCCGCGCGCGACCGAGCACATCGAGCCGATGAAAGCGTTGATCGACCGCCTCGTGCAAAGCGGGCACGCCTATGTGGCGGAAGATAACGTGCTGTTCCATGTGCCGTCGATGCGGGACTACGGCCAGCTGTCGAAGCGCCCGCTCGATGAAATGATCGCGGGCAGCCGCGTCGAGGTCGCGCCCTACAAGAAAGACCCGCAGGATTTCGTGCTGTGGAAGCCGTCGAAGCCGGGTGAGCCGGGCTGGCCGTCGCCGGCCGGTATCAAGGTGGCGGGCCGGCCGGGCTGGCACATTGAATGCTCGGCCATGGCCTGGAAGCATCTCGGCGAGACCTTCGACATCCATGGCGGCGGTATTGATCTGGTGTTCCCCCACCACGAGAACGAGATCGCGCAGTCGCGCTGCGCCTTCCATACGCCGGTAATGGCGAACTACTGGATGCACAACGGTTTCCTGCAGGTCGAGGGCGAGAAGATGTCGAAGAGCCTCGGCAACTTCGTGACCATCCACGAACTGCTGAACGATTGGCCGGGCGAGGTGGTGCGCTTCACCATGCTGCAGACGCACTACCGCCAGCCGATCAACTGGACGATTTCGGGGCTGCGCGAGGCGCAGAAGAACCTCGATCACTGGTATGCGCTGACCGCTGAGGTGACGCCGGGCTATTTGTGCGCCGACGCGCTCGATGCGCTGCTTGACGATCTCAACACTCCGAAGGCCTTCGCCGCGTTGCACGAGTTGCGCGGCGAGGCGGCCAAAGGCGCCAAGCCTGCGGCAGCTTGCCTGAAGGCCAGCGCGCATTTGATGGGCCTGCTGCAAATGCCGGCAGGGGCCTGGGCGGCGTTCCGTCCGGCTTCGCTGGCGATCGACGAAAGCAAGATCGTGAACCTGATCGACGCGCGCAATGCGGCGCGCAAGGCGAAAAATTTCAAGGAGGCCGATCGTATCCGCAACGAACTCAATGCCATGGGCGTTGAGATTGAGGATAGCAAAGACGGCACGACCAAATGGAAGGTCGCGCGATGATGGCGCAGGCACATTCCAAGCTGGCGTTGCGGCCGTATCTGCCGGCCGATGCCGCCTTGCTGCGCGAAATCTTCCGCGACAGCATCGCGGATTTGACCGACGAGGACTACACGCCGGCGCAGCAGGACGCCTGGGCGTCCAGTGCCGATGACGAAGCCGAGTTCGGTAAGCGGCTCGGTAGCCATTTGACGCTGGTGGCTACCATGGCCGGCTCGCCGGTCGGCTTTGCTTCGCTGGTCGGCGGTGCCAAGATCGACATGCTCTATGTGCACCCGGCAGCGGCCGGGCAGGGCGTCGGCGCCATGCTGGTCGACGCGCTGGAAAAGCTCGCCGGCGCGCGCGGCGCAGCGCAGCTCACGGTCGATGCCAGCGACAGCGCGCGCGGTTTCTTCGAGAAGCGCGGCTACGTCGCCCAGCAGCGCAATACCGTTTCGGTTGGCGACGAATGGCTCGCCAACACCACTTTGCAAAAACAGCTTTCTGCCAAACGGGAGGCCTCATGACCAAGCCCGACACGCCGTTCCCGCGTCACTGGCTCTATTACATCGTGCTCAAATTCGTCGTGCTGGCCGCCGCGATCCTCGTCGCGCTCTATTACTTCGGAGTGATCTGAGGACGCCATGAGCAAACAGCGCCTTTATCTGTTCGACACGACACTGCGCGACGGCGCGCAGACCAATGGCGTCGACTTCACGCTCGCCGACAAACTGGCGATCGCCGGCATGCTCGACGAGCTCGGCATCGACTATGTCGAGGGCGGCTACCCAGGCGCCAATCCGACCGACACCGAACTGTTCGGTCAAACCCACAAATTCAACACCACGTTCACCGCTTTCGGCATGACGCGCCGGCCCGGCCGCTCGGCCTCGAATGATCCCGGCCTCGCCGCGTTGCTCGAGGCCAAGGCAGACGCCATTTGCTTCGTCGCCAAGGCTTGGGACTATCACGTGCGCGTCGCGCTGGAGACGACGGAAGAGGAAAACCTTGCCTCGATCCGCGACAGCGTGAAAGCGGCCAAGGTGAAAGGCCGCGAAGTGCTGCTCGACTGCGAGCATTTCTTCGACGGCTATAAGGCCAATCCGAAATATGCGCTTAGCTGCGCCAAGGCCGCCTATGACGCGGGCGCCCGCTGGGTGGTGCTGTGCGACACCAATGGCGGCACGCTGCCGCACGAGGTCGAAGAGATCGTCGGCGAGGTCTGCAAGGCGATCCCTGGCGACCATGTCGGCATCCATGCCCATAACGACACCGAACAGGCCGTGGCCAATTCCTTCGCCGCGGTGCGCGCCGGCGCGCGGCAGATCCAGGGCACGCTCAACGGGCTGGGCGAACGCTGCGGCAACGCCAACCTGGTGTCGATCATCCCGACGCTCAAGCTCAAGCCGGAATTTTCCGATACGTTCGACATCGGCGTTTCCGACGCCGCGCTGAAGAAGCTGGCGCACATCTCGCACGCGCTCGACGAGCGGCTCAATCGCAGCTCCAACCGGCACGCGCCCTATGTGGGCGAGAGCGCCTTCGCCACCAAGGCCGGCATTCATGCCTCGGCGATCGCCAAGGACCCGGCGACCTATGAGCACGTGGCACCGGAAAACGTCGGCAACAAGCGCAAGGTGCTGGTGTCGGAGCAGGCCGGCAAGTCCAACATTCTGGCCGAGCTCGAACGCATCGGTATTGCGGCCGAAAAGGACGATCCGCGCATCGGCCGCTTGTTGGAGATCGTCAAGGAGCGCGAGGCCATCGGTTACGCCTACGAAGCCGCCGATGCCTCGTTCGAGATGCTAGCGCGCAGCACACTCGGCACGGTGCCGGATTTTTTTGACGTGGAGAAATTCGACGTCAGCGTCGAGCATCGCATCAACGCAGTGGGTAAACCGGTGACCGTGTCGATTGCAGTGGTCAAGGTAAAGGTTGGCGATGACGAAATGATCTCGGCGGCCGAAGGCAACGGCCCGGTCAACGCGCTCGACAACGCGCTGCGCAAGGATCTCGGAAAGTATCAAGACTACATCAAGGGTCTGAAGCTCACCGATTACCGCGTGCGTATCCTCAATTCCGGCACCGAGGCGGTGACACGCGTGCTGATCGAGAGCGAAGACGAGAACGGCGATCACTGGACCACCATCGGCGTATCGCCCAATATCATCGACGCCTCATTCCAAGCGTTGATGGATTCCATCATTTATAAGCTGGTGAAATCCGGCGCGCCGGCGTGATATAATTCCACCATGATCGATCACATCTCGATTGCCGTGCGTGACCTCAAGGCGGGGGAGCGCTTCTACAGCGCGCTGCTCGCCACGCTCGATATGACGAAGCTGCGCGAATGGCCGGATGCCGCGGTCGGCTACGGCAAGAAATATCCCGAGTTCTGGATCAACCGCCGAACTGAGATGGCGCCGATCGCTGCCGACAGCGGCCTCCATATCTGCCTGCGCGCCACCGACACCGCCATGATCGATGCCTTCCACGCCGCCGCGCTCGCCGCCGGCGGCAGCTCCGATGGCGCGCCGGGCCTGCGCCCGCACTACAACGAGAGCTACTACGCCGCCTTCATTCGCGATCCGGACGGCAACCGCATCGAGGCGGTGACCTTCGTCGCCAGGAAATAGGTCACAGACGCTCGACGTCGGCGGTGGTCATCGTCTTGTCCGCCTCGGGCAGCGTCTCGGCGGCTTTGCGCAGCATCGGCAGGATGTCATCGACCTTGTCGGCCACCAGCAGGTCGAAGTTCAGATCGCCGCGGATGAATTCTAGCATCTTCATGTGATCGAGCAGCGCGCACAGCGGCTGCCAGAAACCTTCGACATTGGCGAGCAGGATCGGCTTTTTGTGGCGGCCGAGCTGCGCCCAGGTCATCTGCTCGACGATTTCCTCCAGCGTGCCGACGCCGCCTGGCAGCGCCACGAAGGCGTCCGCCAGCTCGAACATCTTGCGTTTGCGTTCGTGCATGTCGTGGGTAACGATCAGTTCGTTGGCGTCTTTTTCGGCGTGCTCCCGCGCCACCAGAAATTCGGGGATGATGCCGATTGCCTCGCCGCCATGCGCAAGCACCGCCTCGGCCAGCGCGCCCATGATTCCATTGCCGCCGCCGCCATAGACCAGGCCGATGCCGTTCTCGGCCAGGATGGCGCCGAAGGCGCGGGCGGCCGCCACAAAGGCCGGATCGGTGCCCGGCCCGGAGCCGCAATAGACGCAGATTTTCCGGATTTTGCTGGGGTTTTCTCGGTCGTTCATAGCCTGCATGTGCATTGCGGGTGCGGCAGCGTCAAGGCAGCGGCCGAAACTTCTTAATCGGTCGGGCAGGGTGATTACGGGCGAGAATCCGCCTATATGAGGCCCTGAATGAGCCCACACCACCATCACCGAACACCCGATAGCGACAACCGCGTCTCCGCAAGCCGCGGCACGCTGCTCGGAACGATAATTCACCTGTGGCCCTATATCTGGCCCACCGACCGGGCCGACCTGAAGCTGCGGGTGCTCAGCGCGCTTGTGATGCTGCTCATCGCCAAGCTTGCGACCATCGCGGTGCCCTTCACCTTCAAATGGGCCATCGACGCGCTTGCCGGTCATGCCAGCGCTCCGGTCGCTGCGTCCGACTGGCTGACCTGGGCGCTGGCCGCCCCGGTCGCCATGACCATCGCTTACGGCGGCATGCGGATCGTGATGGCGTCGCTTACCCAGCTACGCGACGGGCTTTTCGCCAAGGTGGCGATGCATGCCGTGCGCCGGCTCGCCTTCCGCACCTTCGTGCACATGCACGAGCTGTCGCTGCGCTTCCATCTCGAGCGCAAGACCGGCGGGTTGACCCGCGTGCTGGAACGCGGCCGCAACGCCATCGAGACTATCGTGCGCATGGTGATTATGCAGCTCTCGCCCACTATCATCGAGCTGGCGCTCATCGTCTGCGTGCTGATGTGGAAATTTGACTGGCGCTATGTGCTGGCGATTATGATCACCGTCACCGTCTACATGGTCTACACTTATTTCGCCACAGAGTGGCGCATAGCGATCCGCCGCAAGATGAACGAGAGCGACACCGACGCCAATGTAAAGGCGATCAACTCGCTGCTTAATTATGAGACGGTGAAATATTTCAGCGCCGAGCAGCGCGAGGCCGAGCGCTACGACAAGTCGATGGCGCGCTACGAAGACGCCAGCACCATGGCCTATACCTCGCTTGCGGTGCTCAATGCCGGGCAGGCGGTGATCTTCACCTTCGGGCTCGCCGCCGCCATGGTGATGTGCGCCTACGAGATCCAGGCCGGCACCAAAACGGTCGGCGATTTCGTACTGATCAATGCCATGATGATCCAGCTCTACCAGCCGCTCAATTTCATGGGCATGGTCTATCGCGAGATCAAGCAGGCGGTGACCGACATCGAATTGATGTTCTCGATTCTGTCGCGCGAGCCGGAAATCAAGGACGTCGCTGGCGCCGCCCCGCTGAAAGTGACCAGCGGCACCATCCGTTTCGAGGATGTGCGCTTCGCCTATGATCCGGAGCGGCGCATTCTGAAAGGCATCAGCTTCGACGTGCCGGCCGGCAAGACGATCGCCGTGGTTGGGCCGTCCGGCGCCGGCAAATCGACCATTTCGCGGCTCTTGTTCCGCTTCTACGATCTCGCCGGCGGCCGCATCCTGATCGACGGCCAGGATATCGCCAAAGTCACGCAAGCTTCGCTGCGCCAGGCCATTGGCATGGTGCCGCAGGACACAGTGCTGTTCAACGACACGATCCGCTACAACATCCGCTACGGCCGCTGGGGAGCGAGCAATGCCGAGGTCGAGGAAGCGGCACAGCTTGCGCAGATCGACGGTTTGATCCGGCTCGCGCCGAAAGGCTACGAGACCGAGGTCGGCGAACGCGGCTTGAAGCTGTCCGGCGGCGAGAAGCAGCGCGTGGCGATCGCCCGCACCATCCTGAAGGCGCCGCCGATCCTGGTGCTCGACGAGGCGACTTCGGCGCTCGACAGCCACACGGAACGGGAAATCCAGGACGCGCTGGAACGCGTTTCCAAGGGCCGCACCACGCTGGTGATCGCGCACCGGCTCTCCACCATTGTCGGCGCCGACGAGATCATCGTGCTTGACCAAGGCGAGATTGTCGAACGCGGCACGCATTTCGCACTGCTCGATGCGAATGGGCTTTACGCCAGCATGTGGAACCGCCAGCGCGAGGCGGAGGAGGCGCGCGAGAAGCTCGCCCGTGTAGCTGAAGCCGAGATCGCGCCCAACCGCAATCCGCCGCCGGTCGAAGATGTCATTTCAGCGGCCGCCGCGCCGCCGATTGAAGCGCCCGCCGACGCCGCGGAGTAGGATAAAGAATGTCGATCTACGATTCGATCCGCTCGCAAATCGTGCCGATCACGCCGGAGGGCTACCCCTTCATCGGCGCCTTCGCGCTGGTCAGCCTCATCTTGTTCTGGCTTTGGAGCCCGCTCGGCTGGCTGGGCACGCTGGCGACGGTCTGGTGCACCTATTTCTTCCGCGACCCGCCGCGCGTAACGCCTGTGCGCGAGGGGCTGGTGGTGGCGCCGGCCGACGGCCGCGTCAGCCAGATCACCACCGTGCCGCCGCCGCACGAGCTCGGGCTCGGCGATGCACCGCTGCTGCGCATCTCGATCTTCATGAGCGTGTTCGACTGCCACGTGAACCGCAGCCCAGTCACCGGCCGCATCGAGAAGATCGTCTACCAGCCGGGCAAGTTCTTCAATGCCGATCTCGACAAGGCGAGCGCCGACAACGAGCGCAATTCGCTGGTGATCGCCACCGCAGGCGCGCGCGTGGCGGTGGTGCAGATCGCCGGCCTGGTGGCGCGCCGCATCGTCTGTTTCGTGCGCGAGGGCCAGCCGCTCGGCGCCGGCGAGCGGTTTGGCATGATCCGCTTCGGCTCGCGCCTCGACGTCTATCTGCCCGACGGCACCCCGCCGATGGTGGCGGTCGGACAGACTTCCCTGGCCGGCGAAACCGTGCTCGCCGACCTGCGGAACGGCGACGCCGGCCGCGCCTTCCGCAGCGGCTAGCGCATGATCCGGAAAAGTGGGTACCGGTCTTCGGCTAAGATCATGCGCAAACAAATTAGTTAACGAGGGTAAGAAACCGCATCGGCGTGCCGTGGCGCGCCAGCCCGCAAACGTCTATATTGCTCGCCATGGTCTTCCCGCCCTTCGACCCCGCTCCGCCGCCCCGCCACCGCCGCTTCAAGGCGATCCCGGTGCGCACGCTGCTGCCCAATCTGATCACGCTCTTGGCGATGTGCGCCGGGCTGACGGCGATCCGCATGGCGGTCGAAAACAGGCTCGATCTGGCGCTGGCCGCGATTGCGTTCGCCGCGCTGCTCGACGGCATCGATGGCCGCGTCGCGCGCATGCTCAAGGGCACCTCGCGCTTCGGCGCTGAACTCGACAGCCTCGCCGATTTCGTAAATTTCGGCGTGGCGCCGGCCCTAATCCTTTATCTGTGGGGCCTGCATGAGCTCAAATCGGCGGGCTGGATCGCCGCGCTGGTGTTCGCGATTTGCGCGGCGTTGCGGCTGGCGCGATTTAACGTGATGATCGACGATCCCAACAAGCCGGCTTGGGCGGCTAATTTCTTTACGGGCATCCCAGCGCCGGCCGGCGCCATCACCGTGCTGCTGCCGATCTATCTCAATTTTCTCGGCGTCTCCAACGGCCTCGTCACGGTGTGGGTCACCTTCATCTATACGCTGGCGATCGCGCTTCTGATGGTGTCGCGCCTGCCGGTGTTCTCCGGCAAGCGGATGGGCAAGCGCGTGCCGCCGGACATGGTGCTGCCGGTGTTCGTGGTAGTGGTGTTTTTCTTCGCCTTGCTGATCAGTTATCCGTGGGTCGTGCTCACCGTCGGCACGCTCGCCTACCTCGGCTGTCTGCCGTTCGGCTGGCTGTCTTATCGCGAATACCAGCGCAAGGATGCGGCAGCGGTTGCCGCCGCTACAACTGCTGCCGAAGCGCCGGTAGCGCCGGGCAATATACCGGCAGACGATTCCGACCACGAGCGGCCGGCGCGGTTGAATTGACCCACGGCACCCACGGCACCGGTTAAACGTTATGCGCGCAACCCGTATCCTCGCCGCCGGCGACCGCCGCGATCGGCCGGTGGTCGATACCGTCATCCTCGATTACGCCCAGCGCAGCGCGCAGAAGAGCGCGGTCACCGGCGTCAAAGGCGGCGCCTTCGACATCGATCTCGTGCAGCCGGCGCGCTTGCGCACCGACGATCTGCTGCTGCTCGAGGATGGCTCCCTGGTGGAGGTCGTGGCCGCGGCCGAGCCGTTGATCGAGGCGCGCGCGGCCGACGTGGCCGGGCTGGCGCGGCTGGCCTGGCATCTCGGCGACCGCCATGTGCCGGTGCAAGTGCTGCCCAACCGCGTCCGCGCGCGGCGCGACGGTGCGATCGAAGCCTTGCTCAAATCGCTCGGCGCGAAGGTGACGCTGATCGAGGCGCCGTTCGAACCGGAAGGCGGCGCCTACGAGTCATCGCATGCGCCCGATCACGCCCACCACGACCATGACCATGGGCACGACCATCATGGCCATGCGCACGGCCATCATCACGATCAATAGCGCATGATCCCGAAAAGCATGTCCTCGACCCCGGTCGGGGATGGGAACCGGTTTTCGGATAAGATCCTGCGCACGATCATTTATTCCGATAGCCCTGCGTGCCGAACGGATAGCCGGGCATCAGATCGTAAGGATGCCCCCAGCCGGGCAGCGCCTTCATGCGCTCGAGCCAGGCGGCGATCGCCGGGTGGTCCTTGGCGATGTCGAAGCCGAACTCTTCCGCCGGATAGTACAGATAGCCGGTCATCGAAATGTCGGCGATGGTCGGCTTGTCGCTCACCAGGAATTGCCGGCCGGTCAGCCGCTTGTTGACGATCGCCAGCGCTCCGTCGATGCGTCCCTTCAAAAACGCCATCACGGCCGGATCGCCCGGCTTTGGCGCGAAATTCTTGAGAAAGCGGAACGGCCCGAGAAAGCCGTTGACCTTCTGGTTGTCGAAGATGATCCAGCGCAGCAACTCCAGTTCCTCGTCTTCGCCTTGCGGTTTGAATTTGCCGGAATGGTTGGCGAGGTAGGTCAGGATAACGCCCGATTGGCTGAGCTTTTTCTTGCCGTGCACCAGCACCGGCGCTTCGCCCATTTCATTGATGGTTTCGCGGAATTCGGGCGAGCGTTGCGGCGCCGTGCCGAAAAAGTCGTACCAGACCGGTTCCCAGTCGGCGCCGATCAGATTGAGCATCAGCGCGGCGCGATAGGCATTGCCGGACTGGGCGAAGCAATAAAGCTGGTATTCGGGCATGGGGGTATTCCGCATTCAGGTTAAAGAAGGCAGGCAAGCGGCCACCAATTTACTCCGCCGCGGTCAGATTTGTCCCGGCCATTCGCAGCACCAAGACCGTTCTCCACGCCGTTCGATTTTGCGCCCTTGCTTGACAATCCCGTTGCGGAGCGAACTAATTGCTCGGCGGCACGAAGGCGCGCAGAAATTAAGGCGGATTGCTGCATCCTTCGATTGGCTCGGGGGCATTCATGAACAAGATCGGATCGGCGCTTTTCGCTCTGGCTTTGGCGGCGCCGCTGCTGGCGCCGAACCCGAGTGCCGCCGAAGGCGCCCTGGCCGTGGGCTCCACCGGCAACGTCACCAAAGACGGCATTTCATTAGGCGACGGTTACAATTATTCAACGACGCAAGGCGCCGAAGAAAGGGCGATGGCGGAGTGCCACAAGATCGGCGGACCCGACTCGCGGGCGAACTGCATGATCGTCGCAACGTTCAAAGGCCAGTGCGACGCCATCGCTCTCGATCCCGCCCGCGGCACGCCCGGCGCCGGCTGGGCCATCGCCGAGGATACACAGACTGCGGAAAGTCGGGCGCTTGCCAATTGTCAGGCGACGGCGGGCGCGAGCCGCCGCGCCTTCTGCAAAATCACGCTGTCGCATTGCGATACGCACGATTGAAGCCGCGGCCCGTGGGCGGCCTGTGCTTTAGCGGCTCAGCGTTACCGGCGTGCCTGCGGCAGCTTGGCCTTGGAAGCGGCCGCCGGCGAAAGTGAGATGCGCCAGCGGCTGGTTTTGATGATTGTTGATCGTCAGCGCGTCTTGCGCGAGCGTCCAGTGCCGGCTGGTGAAGAAGTCGCCGGGGCAGCCGCCCTGCGGCGCGATAGTGCCTTCCTGCGCACCCGGCGCACCGGCGAAATTCATGCCGCAGGACGGCGCATTGGGAACCGACAGGAACCAGCGGCCCGTCATATCGATAGCCGGCGCCGTTGCCGCCGCCGGCGTTGCGCCGCCGAGCGGGCTGCTGGCGCAGCCCGCCAGCATCAACGCGCCGAGTACGCCGCCGGCGATCCGGATTGTCGGCATTCCCCGAGGCATCGTCACTTCATGGTCGGGATCACGAACTCGGCGCCTTCCTTGGTGCCGGTCGGCCAACGCGAAGTCACGGTTTTGGTCTTGGTGTAGAAACGGATCGAATCCGGTCCGTGCTGGTTGAGATCGCCGAAACCGGAACGCTTCCAGCCGCCGAAAGTGTAGTAAGCGAGCGGCACCGGAATGGCGAAGTTGACGCCCACCATGCCGACCTGCACGCGGTTGACGAAGTCGCGCGCGGTGTCGCCGTCGCGGGTGAAGATGGCGACGCCGTTGCCGTATTCGTGGTCGGACGGCAGCCGCACCGCTTCCTCGTAGTCCTTGGCGCGCACCACCGACAGCACCGGCCCGAAGATCTCTTCCTTGTAGATCTTCATGTTCGGCTTGACCTCGTCGAACAGACAGCCGCCGATGAAATTGCCGTTCTCATATCCCTGCAATTTGAAGCCGCGGCCATCGACGAGCAGCTTGGCGCCTTCCTTGACGCCGTGATCGATGTAGCCGCGCACCTTGTTGAGCAGGTCTCGGGTCACCATCGGGCCGTAGTCGGCTTGCGCGTCGCTGGAAGGTCCGATCTTCAGATTTTCCACGCGCGGGATCAGCTTCTCGACCAGCGCGTCGGCGGTCTTCTTGCCGACCGGCACCGCCACCGACACCGCCATGCAGCGTTCGCCGGCCGAACCGTAGCCGGCGCCGATCAGCGCATCGACCGCCTGGTCCATGTCGGCATCGGGCATCACGATCATATGGTTCTTGGCGCCGCCGAAGCACTGCACGCGCTTGCCGTTGGCGCAGCCGGTCGAATAAATATATTCGGCGATCGCCGAGGAACCGACGAAGCCGATGGCCTTGACGCGATCGTCGTTGAGCAGCGTGTCGACGGCTTCCTTGTCGCCGTTGACGACGTTGAGGATGCCTTCCGGCAGGCCGGCCTCGAGGAACAGTTCGGCGATCCGCATCGGCACCGAGGGATCGCGCTCCGACGGCTTCAGGATAAAGGCATTGCCGCAGGCGATGGCCGGAGCACACTTCCAAAGTGGAATCATCGCCGGAAAATTGAACGGCGTGATGCCGGCGACCACGCCGAGCGCCTGCCGCACCGAATAAAGATCGATGCCCGGTCCGGCGCCCTCGGTGTATTCGCCCTTCAGCAAATTCGGAATGCCGCAGGCGAACTCCACCACTTCGAGCCCGCGCTGAATGTCGCCGCGCGCATCGGGCAGGGTCTTGCCGTGCTCGGAGGAGAGCAGCTTGGCGAGGCTGTCGTATTCCTTCTGCACCAGTTCAAGAAACTTGAACATCACGCGGGCCCGCCGCTGCGGGTTGGTCGCTGCCCAGGCCGGTTGCGCGGCCTGCGCATTGGCGATGGCGTGCTCGACCTCGGCATGCTTGGCCAGCGCCACTTTGGCCTGCACCTCGCCGGTGTTGGGGTCGAAGATGTCGCCAAAGCGTCCGGAGGTCCCTTTGACGGCCTTCCCGCCGATAAAATGGCCAATCTCACGCATGAGTCGCTCTCCTCCGGTTTTTAAGGGGGTCCGGGACCGGACCGTCGGTCTTCGGTGACCATTTGCCGCGATTTTTGCAGCTTTTTGCCGGCCGGTCACGGGTAGACCCGGTTAAGGCAGGCGTTTTTCTTTCACGAACGGTTAGCCTTTACCGCCCCTTAACAGCCCCAGTCTAGGGTCGATTGCAGCGGCCATCATACCGTTTGTGCGGCAATTCGTGCGGGTTTGGGTAGGAAAGTCATGGATCTCGCTACCAGTTTAGGCCTGCTGTGCGGCGTCGGTGTCGTGGGCCTCGTGATTATGATGGGCGGCGACCTGCACATGTTCGTCAGCGAACATGCGTTTATCGTCATTTTCGGCGGGTCTTTTGCCGCTACCCTGATCCGGTTTCCGTTCGCCTCGATCATGCACGGCCTGCCGCTCGGCGCCAAATTCGCCTTCACCATGCGCCGCAGCACCCAACGCGAGCTGGTCGATGAGCTGGCGGGAATCGCCGAAGTGGCCCGCAAGTCCGGGCCGGTCGGTCTGGAAAAAGTCGAAATCGACGACCCGTTTCTGGCCAAGGGCATCCGCTACGTCGCCGACGGCTACGACACCAATTTCATCCGCGACAATCTCGAGCGCGACCGCGACAACTTCCTCACCCATCTCGACGAAGGCCAGAAGATCTATCGCGCGGTCGGCGACTGCGCGCCGGCCTTCGGCATGATCGGCACCCTGATCGGCATGGTGCAGATGTTCGCCAACATGACCGATCCATCGAAGCTCGGCCCGTTCATGGCCGGCGCGCTGCTGGCGACCTTCTACGGCGCCGCGCTCGCCAATCTCTTCTGTCTGCCGATCGCCGACAAACTGCATCTCAAACTGGTGGACGAAGAAATCAACCGCACCTTGATGATCGACGGCATCCTGATGATCCGCGAAGCCAAGAGTCCCACGCTGGTGCGCGAGATGCTGCTCGCGTACCTGCCCGAGAAGCATCGCCACGACGGTGAGGAGGAGGAGGAAAAGCCGGAGGAGGCGGTGGCCGCTTAACGCGGCTGACCGGGGACAACAAAAATGGCGAAACGCAAGGAAGCGCACGGCGGCGGTCACGGTTGGTTCGTGACTTTCGCCGACCTGATGGGGCTGCTGGTCAGCTTCTTCGTGATGCTTGTCGCGTTTTCCACGCAAGACCAGCAGAAGCTGAAAATCGTCGCCGGCTCGATGCGCGACGCCTTCGGCGTGCAGGCGAACGTGCGCTATTCCGGCATCATCGAAGTTTTGGGCTTGCCGACGCGGCCGAAACTCAAAAACGCCGCCAACATCGATCCGTCCGACGCGTCCGCCACGCCGACGCCCTTCGATCAAGATCACGAACGCAACTACGGCGCGCGTTTTAAGAAAGACGAGAAATTCGCCCTGGCGTCGGCCTCGCTGCGGCAGGCCTTGCAGGAAATGCCGGAGATCACCGAGGCCTCCAAGCACATCATGATGGAGGAGACGCAGCAGGGGCTCAATATCGAGATCGTCGACCAGGACGGCCGCTCGATGTTCCCGGACGGCTCCAAGGAGCCCTATGAGCGTACGCGCAAGATCGTGCAGAAGATCGCGCCGGCGCTCAAGGCAATGCCGTACCGCATCTCCATCACCGGCCACACCGCATCGAGCAAGGTGCCGGATAAGCCGGGATACGGGCCTTGGGAGCTATCCGCCGACCGCGCCAACGCGGTGCGCGAGATTCTGGCCGGCGAAGGCGTCCCGGGCGGCCACATCTATATGGTGGCCGGCAAGGCCGATACCGATCCACTGTTCCCCGACAACCCCTACATGTCGCCGAATCGCCGGGTCACCATCACCCTGATGCGCGAAGCGCCACCGGTTCCGGTCGATTTGACCCCCTAAAGATAGCGATCTCCGGCCTGCCTCCCGCTTTTTGCCTCAGCCGTATTTTGATTGGGGTCAATTAGCCGCGGAAATTGGCCGGTATTCTCTCTCGCTTGGCAATGTTATAAGGCCCGCCTTCCCATCCATTCGGCGGACCGAAACAACCTCGATGAGTGACGGCGTGAACGAAACCACGGCTTCCGCCGAGGCCAATGTCGTCAATGGCGGCAGAGAAGCGCCGCAAAGCTTTGTGGCCCTGGCGCTCGGCAGCGTCGGGGTCGTCTATGGCGACATCGGCACCAGCCCGCTCTATGCCTTTCGCGAAGCGGCGATTGCGGCAAGCGACAACCATGCGGTCACCCGCGCCGTCGTGCTCGGCGTGTTGTCGCTGATCCTCTGGGCGCTGATCGTCACGGTGACCCTGAAATACGTGCTGATCCTGCTGCGCGCCGACAATAACGGGGAGGGCGGCACGCTCTCGCTCACGGCGCTGGCCAGCCGCGCGATCGGGCGGCGGACCGCTTTCGTCTTCATCGTCGGCGTCATCGGCGCCGCGATGTTTCTCGGCGATAGCGTGATCACGCCGGCGATTTCGGTGCTGTCGGCGGTGGAGGGCCTGAAGCTCGCAAGCCCCGCCTTCAGCGACTACGTGGCGCCGCTCGCGGTCTTCATCCTGATCGGTCTGTTCGCCGCGCAAAGCCGCGGCACCGCCAAGGTGGCCGCCTTGTTCGGACCGATTATGGTGGTGTGGTTTGTCGCGATCGCGATCGCCGGCGCGCTGCACATCCATGACGATCCGCACGTGCTGGCCGCGATCAATCCGCTCTACGGCATCGAATTCCTGCTCGAGCATGGCCAGATCGGTCTGGTCACGCTCGGCGCGGTGTTCCTGGTGGTCACCGGCGGCGAGGCGCTCTATGCCGACCTCGGCCATTTCGGCCGCAAGCCGATCCAGACCGCCTGGCTTTGCCTGGTGCTGCCGGCGCTGCTGATCAATTATTTCGGCCAGGGCGCCAAGGTGCTGGCCGATCCCATGGCGATCGAAAGTCCGTTCTACCGCTTGGTGCCGGAATCCTTCCTGCTGCCGATGGTCGTGCTGGCAACCGCGGCGACCGTGATCGCCAGCCAGGCGGTCATCACCGGCGCCTATTCGTTGGTGCATCAGGCGATCCAGCTCGGGCTGCTGCCGCGGCTTACCATCCTGCACACGTCGGCGTCGCACGTCGGGCAAATCTATATTCCGCGCGTGACGGTGGCGCTGCTGCTCGGCGTGCTGCTGCTGGTCGGACTGTTCCGCACCTCCGGCGCGCTCGCCTCGGCCTATGGCATCGCGGTCGCCACCACCATGGTGGTTGACGGATTGCTCGCATTCATCGTGATATGGAAGCTCTGGCGATGGCCGCTTTGGAAAGCGGGCCTGCTCATGACGCCATTCGTGATCGTCGATCTGACTTTCTTCTCCGCCAATTTCCTGAAATTGTTCGAAGGCGCGTGGGCGCCGCTCTTGTTCGGTGCCAGCATGGTGTTGCTGATCCTGACCTGGCGGCGCGGCAGCGGAATCCTGATCAACAAGACCCGGCGCACCGAGGTGCCGATCGATACTTTGCTGCGCAGTCTCGAGAAAAAGCCGCCGCATAGCGTGCCTGGCACGGCGGTGTTTCTCACCAGCGATCCTGATTTCGCGCCGACCGCGCTGTTGCACAATCTCAAGCACAACAAGGTGCTGCACGAGAACAATGTGATCCTCACCATTATCACCGCCGACACGCCGCGCGTTGGCGAGGAGGACCGGGTGCAGATCACGCCGCTGTCGAAACATTTTTCGCGCGTCGCCTTGAAGTTCGGCTACATGGAACAGCCGAACGTGCCGAAGGCGCTGGCGATCGCGCGCAAGCTCGGCTGGCAATTCGACATCATGTCGACGTCGTTCTTCCTGTCGCGGCGCGCGCTCAAGCCGTCGCCGCAATCGGGCATGCCGGCCTGGCAGGATCACCTGTTCATCGCTCTGGCGCGCTCGGCCAGCGACGCCACCGACTTCTTCCAGATTCCGACCGGTCGCGTGGTGGAAGTGGGAACCCAGGTCGACCGTCTGAACCCGCGCCGCCGCAGGGCGCTCTGGCTAACTAATTGATAAATAATACATTTTATTTGTCGGGCTGCACCTGATGCATGGCTAGCCTTTTCGAATTGCGCAAATCGCAATGCTGAGACATTCGCCGTGGCGTTATAAGCCGCAGCCCTATTTTATTGCGTTGCAACAGGCCCAGGCCAATCCCGCATGTCTAAAACGATTGCCGCCGCCGGCGGTGGCTCGGTCGCGGCCAATGGCAATGGCGATCATGCGCCCGCCAAGGTCGGTTTCTGGGCGCTAACGGTCGGCTGTATCGGCGTCGTCTATGGCGACATCGGCACCAGCCCGCTTTATGCGATGCGCGAATCGGTGCTGGCGGCGGTTGGGCCCGGCAAGCCGGCGAGCGAACCGGTGGTCCTCGGCATCCTGTCGCTGATCATCTGGGCGCTGCTCTTGGTGGTCACCGCCAAATACGTGCTGGTCTTGTTGCGCGCCGACAACAACGGCGAGGGCGGCACGCTGGCGCTGATGGCGCTCGCCTCGCGCGCCCTAGGTGGCAGCCGCGGCGGCGCGGTCGTGATCCTGCTCGGCATCATCAGCGGCGCGCTGTTCTATGGCGACGCCATCATCACGCCGGCGCTGTCGGTGCTTTCCGCGGTCGAAGGCTTGAAAGTCGCGACCCCGGCGTTCGACGATTTCGTGGTGCCGATCACGGTGGTGATCCTGATCGCGTTGTTCGCGGTGCAATCGCGCGGCACGGCAAAGGTCGCCGCCTTGTTCGGTCCGATCACGCTGGTTTGGTTCGCCGCCATCGCTCTCGCCGGGCTCTGGCATATCGGACAGAATTTCCGAGTCCTGCTGTCGTTCAATCCGTATTATGGCGTCCATTTCCTGGTGCACCACGGCATCATCGCTTTCTACACACTCGGCGCCGTGTTCCTGGTGGTGACCGGGGCGGAAGCGCTCTACGCCGACTTGGGTCATTTCGGCCGCGGTCCGATCCGCTTCGCCTGGCTGGTCGTGGTGCTGCCGGCGCTGCTGATCAATTATCTCGGGCAGGGCGCGCTGGTGCTGGCCGATCCGAAGGCGATCGAAAACCCGTTCTTCCTGCTTTATCCACACTGGGCGCTGCTGCCGATGGTGGTGCTGGCAACGGCGGCCACCGTGATCGCCAGCCAGGCGGTGATCACCGGCGCCTATTCGCTCACGCAACAGGCGATCCAACTCGGCCTGCTGCCGCGCCTGGAAATTCGTCACACCTCGGAAGCGCTGTTCGGGCAGATCTACATGCCGCGGGTGAACGCGCTGCTGCTGACCGGCGTCTTGCTGCTGGTGGCGCTGTTCCGCTCCTCGAGCGCGCTCGCCTCGGCCTATGGCATCGCCGTCACCGGCACCATGGTGGTCACGGCCATCATGGCGATCGTGGTGATCCGGCGGGTCTGGCACTGGCCGCTGATTGCGGCCTTGGCGCTGATGCTGCCGTTCCTTTTCATCGACTTCACGTTCCTCTCCGCCAACCTGCTCAAGGTCGTGGAGGGCGGTTGGATGCCGCTTGCGCTCGGTGCGCTCGTGATGACGGTGATGTACACCTGGAAGCGCGGCAGCCGGCTCTTGTTCGAGAAGACGCGGCGCCAGGAAACGCCGCTCGAATTCCTGGTCGCCAGCCTGGAAAAGAAGCCGCCGTTGCGCGTGCCCGGCACCGCGGTGTTCCTCACCAGCGATCCGCAGAGCGCACCGACCGCGCTGATGCACAGCCTCAAACACTACAAGGTGCTGCACGAGAAGAACGTCATCCTCACCATCGAGACAGCGGATACGCCGCGCATCGATCCCACCGACCGCGTGCGCATCGAGCCGGTGGGCGAGACGTTCTCGCGGGTGTTGCTCCGTTTCGGCTTCATGGAGACGCCGAACGTACCGAAGGCGCTGGCCATCGCCCGCAAGCTCGGCTGGCAGTTCGACATCATGTCGACGTCGTTCTTCCTGTCGCGCCGCCTGCTCAAGCCGGCCGCCCATTCCGGTATGCCGCGCTGGCAGGACCGGCTGTTTATCGGGCTCACCCGTGCCGCCAATGACGCCACCGACTATTTCCAGATCCCGACCGGACGGGTGGTGGAAGTCGGGACGCAAGTCACGGTTTAAAAGACTGGTGCAGGGTGCGCCAATTCCGGCTAAAAGCACACATTATTGTTTGCGTATGATCCGATCCGAAAACCGGTTCCAACCTTTCGGGATCGTGCGCGGGAAACCGGAGTTGCGTTATGGCCGACGAAATGCCGCGTGCCGACGAGGTGCAGAATCTAACGCCGGAGCAGGTGGCGCGCGGCTTGACCGAAGGCCGCATGTTGCTGGTCGACGTGCGTGAACCGAACGAGACGTCGGTCGAAAGCTATCCCGAGGCGGTGGTCGTGCCGCTGTCCGCTTTCGATCCCGCCGCCATCCCTGATCCGCAAGGCAAACAGGTCGTGTTCGCTTGCCGCTCCGGGCGCCGTTCGGTGACGGCTTCGCTCGCCGCGCAGGACAGCGGCTACCCCTATAAATCCCATCTCGCCGGCGGCATCATCGCCTGGAAAGCGGCCGGCCTGCCGACCCGCGCCGGCTGAACAAGGGAGCCACCATGCCCCGGCTTCAGCGCACACGTTGGCTAAACGTACCATGCGCGAAACTTGCGCTGTTCGCGTTTCTTCTGCTGGCGGCGCAGAGCGCGCGGGCGGACGACGAAGCCACGTGGGCTTTGCTCAAGAAGCCCGGCCATGTCGTGCTGCTGCGCCACGCCAATGCGCCGGGATCGACACCGGAGCCCTACGGCATCGATCTGAAGAATTGCGCGATCCAGCGCAGTCTTGACGATGCCGGCCGCGCGCAAGCCCGCCGTGTCGGCGAGGCGTTCCGCAAGCATGGCATCACGCATGTGCGCCTGGTCTCCAGCCAGTTCTGCCGCGCCCTGGAAACCGCCAAGCTCACCGGCCTTGGTCCGGTCGCTCCATTGCCGGCGCTCAACCAGGTCTTTCTCGCCGACATCGGCGGCATGCGGGAGACCGCGGCTAAGACCGGCCAATTCATGAAGACCCTCCCCGCCAAGCAACTGACGATGCTGGTTACGCACGTCAGCAATATCCAATCGATCGCCGGCGTAAACCTGTCGTCGGGCGAAATGGCGGTCGTGCATATCGACGCGGCCGGCGCCGTCGCGGTAGACGGCCGCATATTGGTTCCCTGATCAGGGCAGCGCTTCGGCGGGCTTGCGGTCTTCCGGACGCCAGCGGCGGTGCAGCCAGAGCCATTGCTCGGGGTGCTCGCGAACCCAGCCTTCGATCACGCTGTTGATGATCTGCGTGGTGGCGGCAATATCGATCGCGCCTTCGGCATCGCGCGCCGGCGCGATCGCTTCGCTCAACTCGAGGCGGAAGCGGTTGCCGGGCAGGCGGATGACGTGGGTGCCGTGGATCGGGCAGTCGAAATTGTGCGCAAGCCGCGCCAGCAGCGGATTTGCCATGGTGCGGCGGCCAAAGAACGTCACCTCGACGCCGCGCACGTAATACTGATCGACCAGCATTCCGACGTGGGCGCCGCGTTTGAGCGCCTGCATGAGCTGCCGCGGTGCGCTCATGCCGGCGGCGATCAGCGTGCCCATGTTGGCGGCGCGGGTCTTGTGCAGCCATTCGTCGATGCTGGCGATGTTCGGGCGCCGGTACAGCACCGCGCTGTCGAGCTTGGCCGTCTCCGCGAAAATCGCCGGCAGCTCCCAATTGCCGAGATGGGCGGTAAAGATCAGCGCCGGCTTACCGTCGTTCTGCAACTGCCGGAACCGCTCGCGGCTCTCGGGCGCGACCTCGATGCGGGCCGGCCGCTCCGGATGGTCGAAATCGTAATCCCAAAGCCGATCGAGATGGATGAATTCGGCGCCCATGCGTCCGAGATTGTCCCACACCCCGCGCAGGATGGTGTCGATCTCGGCGGCCGATTTTTCAGGAAAGGCGGCGGCGAGATTGTCGCGGCCGATGCGGTTTTCCCGCAGCCGCGGCCCGATCTTGCGCATGAACCAGCCGGCGGTATCGGCCATGCGGTCGGGATTGGTCTTGCGCAATACCTTGATCAGCCCGATCGCCAGCGCTCCGAGCATCGCGTCGCCGGTGCGCTTTGCGCCGCGCCGCAGACGCCGGACTATTCGCTTCATCGCGGTCGCGCCCTTAGAAGTTAACGATGACCTTGCCAAATACCTGCCGGCTTTCGAGCCGCGCCAGCCCGCGTTCGAAATCGGCCAGCGCGAACTCGGAGTCGATGATCGGCGCCATGCCGGCCGCAATCTTCGACAGGCTGTCGCGGATGTTGCGCATGGAGGCGCCGAACGAGCCGAAAATCTTATACTGCTGCTGGAACAACTGCATCAAATTGATGGTGACGGTCGGGCCCGCGGTCGAGCCGCAGGTCACCAGCCGGCCGCCGCGCTTGAGACAGAACAGCGAGGCATTGAAGCCTTCGCCGCCGACATGCTCGAACACCACGTCGACGCCCTTCTTGGCGGTGAGCTTGCGGGTGACGCCCTCGAAGCGCTCGGTCTTGTAGTTGATGACATGATCGGCGCCGAGCGCCTTGGCCTTTTCCGCCTTGGCGTCGTCGCCGACCGTGGTGATGACGGTGCAGCCGATCGCTTTCGCCATCTTGATGGCGACCGAGCCGATCCCCGAGCCGCCGGCATGCACCAATATGGTCTCGCCCGGCTTGAGCTTGGCATTGTCGAACAGCATGTGCTCGGTGGTGCCGAAGGCGATCGGCGCGCAGGCCGCGTCGCGCAGCGACACGCCGGCCGGCACCGGGATTACGAGCCGCGCCGGCAGATTGATCAGCTCGCGGGCGAAGCCGTCGATATGGAAGCCCATGATGCCGGCGACGTTCTCGCAGAGATTGTCGCGGCCCTCGCGGCAGGCGGCGCAATGGCCGCAGGTCATCGCCCCGTACATCACCACTTTGTCGCCCGGCTTGAAATCGGGGACGCCGGCGCCCACGGCGGCGATCTCGCCGGACGCCTCGGCGCCGACCACGAGCGGCAGCTTGCGCTTGGCGAAAGCCATGCCGCGAAAGCCCCAGACGTCGAGGTGGTTGAGCGCGACCGCCTGGATGCGGATCTGCACCTCGCCGCCGCCGGGCGGCGGCGGAGCGGGGAGGTCGGCAAGTTCGAGCTTGCGATCGGCGATGAGTTGTAAGGCGCGCATGGCGGGGTTGAGCGGCCGCTTCAGGCCGGCTCGAGACCCATGACGAGCGAGACGTTCTGCCCGCCGAAGCCGAACGAATTCGAAATGGCGTGCGTGACCCGCGCGTCACGCGCGACGTTCGGCACCACATCGAGCGGGATCGCCGGGTCCGGAATATTGTAGTTGATGGTGGGCGGAATGCGCTGGTGCTGCAAGGTGAGGATCGAGAACACCGCCTCGACCGCGCCGGCCGCCGACAGCGTATGGCCGATCATCGATTTGTTGGAGGAGATCGGTACCGTCTTCACGCGCTCGCCGAAGACGGTCGAGACGCCGAGATATTCCATCTTGTCGTTTTCCGGCGTGCTGGTGCCGTGCGCGTTGACGTAGTCGATGTCGTCGGGCGTGAGGCCGGCGTCCTTGATGGCGTTGGCGATGCAGCCGATGATCGGCTTGCCGTCCGGGCTGGAACGCGTGCGGTGGAAGGAGTCCGCCATCTCGCCGCAGCCTTCGAGCACGCCGAGAATCTTGGCGCCGCGCGCCTTGGCGGCCTCGTAGCTTTCCAGCACCAGGGCGCCGGCGCCTTCCGCCATGACGAAGCCGTCGCGGTTCTTGGCGAACGGCCTGGCCGCGCCTTGCGGGTTGTCGTTGCTGGTCGACAGCGCCGACAGCAGCGAGAAGCGGGCCACCGCTTCCGGATTGATCGAGCCGTCGGTGCCGATGCAGAGCGCCGCTTCCGCCTCGCCGCGCCGGATCGCCTCGACGCCGAGCTGGACGGCGCTCGCGCCCGAGGCACAGGCGGTCGACAGCGAAATCGGCGAACCCTTGGTGCCGAATTTCTCGGCCAGATGTTCGGCGACCGAGCCGAACAGGAAGCGCTCATGATAGGCGGGGAACTGGCCGCTCACCCGCAGCAGGTCGGGATAGCTGATTTTGTCGTTGGCGCCCGCGCGCGCGCTCAATTCCAGGCGCTGCGGCCACTCGATCTCGATCGGCGGCACCGCGAGAAACAAGGGACCGGGAAAATCGCCGGGCGTGCCGACGCCGGATTCGGCGATGGCCTCATCGGCGACCATTTCCGCAAAAGTTTCCGACAGCGCGGCCGAGCAGGATTGCGCGGGCAGGAAATCGATGGTGCCGGCGATGCGGGTCTTCAACCCTTCGGTGGCAAAACGGGTGATGACGCGGATGCCGGATTCGCCGGCCGTGAGTTTGGCCCAGTTGTCGGTCTTGCCGGCGCCGAGAGAGGTCACCACGCCGAGCCCGGTCACCACCACGATCGGCCGCCCCAATTTGTCCCTGGTGGTAGCCATTACCCGCTCTCCCTCAGCCGACCCGCTCCACCAGCGCCAGGCCTTCGCCGCGCCAGTGACCGACGCCGGTCACAACGATTTGGCTCAACTCCCCCGTCATCGGACGTTCCACCCCGGTCGAGTCGCATGGCGGAAACAAAGCGCCCTGGCCAAGCGCGACCACGGCGAGCGCGATATTCATAGGAAATTGCGGTTCCAAACCATGTCCAAGATAGGAACCGGTGGCGCGCACGGCAAGGTCGCCATGGCTTTGCAGAAAAGCGCGTTCTTCCTCGGTCGCCGGCTGGGCGCCGCTGGCGCCCGAAATCGCTGCGGCGTGGCCGCTTTTCACCTTGTCTTTGATCTTGTCCCAGAGGCTCGCAAGCTTGGCCGTGACGGCGCCGGGCTTGCGGTTGGAGCGATCGGAAACGACCGCCGTCAACCGCGCCAGCGGCTTGGCGCCGCGCTTCTCGGCGTGCTCGCGCGCTTCGATGACGAGGAACGCACCAAGCGAGCCAAGGGCAAAGCTGCCTTTGCCGCCGCGCTGCCAGACCGGCGCATAGCGCTCCTTCATGGCGATCTGTCCGAACTCGTAAAGCATCAGCAGGTCGGGGCGCTCGCCGTTATAGGCGCCGCCGACCAGCGCGATGTCGCTTTGCCCGGCATTGATGCGCGAGACCGCAATGCGGACGGCATCGACGCCGGCGGATTCCTCGCCCATGAAGGTGCGCGAGGAGCCGGTGACGCCGTGCACGATGGAGATATTTCCGGCCAGCAGGTTGGAGAGCTGCGCCAGAAACAACGTCGGCCGCAGGTCGCTCATCAGCCGCTCGTTGAGGAACGCCGCCTGGTTCTGCGCCTGCGGCATGCCGCTGAGAATATTCGCATCGACCGCGAGATCGCGTTCGCCGCCCGAGGCGGCAACGATCATGTCCATATGCGAGAGGATCTCGGGCTTGCCTTTGACGCCGGCCTGGTCGAGCGCGAGGCCGGCCGCATAGGTGCCGATGCGCTGCCAAGCCTCCATCTGGCGCTGATCGCCCTTCTTCGGGATCTGCGAATCGAAATTGATGGCGGCAAGCGGATGCACCACGAAGGGCGCAAAGGTTGTGGTGTCGGCGCTCGGCTGAGCGGCCATCAGCTTCTGCCAATGCGCCTGCGGGCCTTCCCCGAGACACGAAATGATACCGATGCCGGTGATCCAGGCTTCCCGTGCGGCCTCAGCCATAGGCGGGCGCCTCGACCTTCAATCCGATCCGGCCTGCGAGGTCACGCATTTGCTGTCCCATTTCAGCGTTGGGGAAGTCGAGCACGCGAAATGTCAGCGTGGCGTCGCAGATCATTTTACCCTCGACCTTGATGGTGGCTTCGACGATCGCGTAGCCGGAGCCGTCATGCTCCAAGTGAGCGTCGAGCGAAAGCACCTGGCCCGGCGTGACGAAAGTGCGCAGCTTTGCTTCTTTGACTGCGGCGAGGAACGGCATGCGCGTAAATCGGTTCAGCGCCACCACCAGCCAACCCGCGGTCTGCGCCATCGCCTCGATCAGCAATACACCCGGCATCAGCGGAAAACCGGGAAAATGGCCCTCGAATATCGTGCTTTCCGCCGGGACCGTCGCCTCGCTGCTAATTCTGCGTTCGGCGAGATTGAGGTCGACGATCCGGTCGATCAGCTGAAAATACTCGATACGCATGCGGTTCCGGCGCGGATTAGGCCCCTTTGGCGGCGACGAGCTCGTCGATACGGGCGCTCAGGTTCTTGAGCACGAAATACTGCTCGGTGGTGGCCTTGCCGTCGTTGACCTCCTGCGTCCACTGCTCGAGCGGCAGCTTGATCCCGAACGCCTTGTCGATGGCAAATGCGATGTCGAGGAAATCCAGGCTGTCGATGCCAAGATCGTTGATGGCGTGGCTGTCCGGCGTGATGGAGTCGCGGGGAATATCGCAGGTCTCGGCGATAATGTTGGCAATGGTATCGAATGTCGAAGACATCGGTAACTCTCTGATTGATTTGGAGTTCTGGCGATCGGCCGGCCAACATACCCGGTCCCGCGCGCTATCCCCCCGGCACGGCCAAACGCTGGCATTCGGTTGGCAGCCCGTATAGCGAAGCGTGGCCTCAAGTTCAATGGCGGCGGGTATTTGCTGGGAATAGAGGCAAACACTCCGGCTGCCTGTTCCTTACGCCGGATTTGCCCTTAGCGCCGGCCTCACCAGCGGCGCGTGTTCACCTCTACCGGCGTACAACCGCGCCGGCCCGACAGCACGCAATCCTGGTTCTTGCGCATCTCCGCCATGGTCTCGGCCAGCCAATAGCCGACGCCGATCAAGGCGAGCACGAACACGAAGGCGATGACGTTGACGATCATGCGGTGGCGATAATCGTCGGCCGCTTCACCGCGCTCGAATTGCGCGAGATCCTTCACCGGCGACGCCGCCGGCATGGGCGCACGGACCCGGCTGCGCGGGAATCTCACCACGCGCGGCCCGCTGTCGGAGGAAGACGATCGGTCGGTCATAATGAGCAACTCTATCACGGCATCGAGGATCATTCGACGGCACCCGCCCACAGCCGTAAAATATGGCAGCGCAATCATTAATTGTGGGGCCGACCGCAAGACGCCTTGAAATATCGCCGGATTTTCGGCCGCAAACAGCGCAATTGTTGACTATGCGCAACGGCCGCCGGGACAATATTCACGATTTCCGCCGCGCGCATGACGAAGTTCCTTGTCCCCCGCATGGCATTGCGCCAAACTTGTTTCCGGAGCCTAGGGATAACAAGAATAGGGCTCTGCCTTTCATCGGGCGCTAGTCCCGGACCGTTTCTCGATTGCGGCGAGCAAGCCGCGGCGGATGGAAGGTTGCCGATCTTTTCGCAATGACGAAAAGACGAGCGTGGGGGATAGCTTGATTCAAACGCTTGCAGCGTTCGGACATATTTCGACTCTCGATTTATCCGGACTCGTGCGAATTACGTCACTGCTGGTACTGCCGTTTGCGCACGAGGACCTCGCGATCATCCTCGGCGGCTACATCGTCGTGAACGATCTGATGCCGGTCGGCCTGGTTGCGGTCAGCATCTATTGCGGCATGGTGGGCAGCGATTTCGCGCTGTACGGCATCGGCGCGGCGGCCCGCCGTCTGCCTTGGCTCAGCCGCCTTGCGGTCGATGAACGCGTGATCCGCTTCGGCGACACGCTCAAGCGCAATGTATTTGGGCTGGTCGCCTTGTGCCGGGTCGTGCCGGGCGTGGTGTTCGTGGCCTTCGTCGCCTGCGGCTGGACGCGCGTTTCACTCGCCCGCTTTACCGTCGCGAGCCTGGTCATATCGGCGCTCTATCTGCCGCTGATGCTTTATCTGGTGATCGTCTTTGGCGACGCGCTCGACGATCATGTCGGGCTCTGGACCTGGCCGATGCTGCTCATCGCCATCAGCGCCTCCAGCTTCGTGCGCAAGCGCGTGTTCGCCTTCCGCGAGGCGAGCGAGCCGGACGCGGCAGACGATGCGGTGCTGCCGGCCGCCTCATTCGGCATGCCGCCGCTGGCGTCCGCCGACCGCAAGGTCGCCGCGGCCGAGCGCATTCCGCCGGCCTTTTTCTACGTGCCGCTGGTGCTGAACTGGCTGCGGCTCGGGCTGCGCCATCGCTCGCTGACCTTGCCGACCGCGGCCAACCCGAAGATCTTCACCGGCGGCATGTGGGGCGAATCGAAGAGCTCGTATTTCTTCGACGTCGATCCGGCGATGCGTCGATGGATTGCCGATTTTGTGGTGGTCGAGCGCAGTGTCGCGGCTGGGAGTCTCGCAGGCGATATCGATCGCGCGCTGCGCGCGCTCGGCGAGGCCGGTCTCGATTATCCGCTGGTCGCCAAGCCCGATATCGGCTGGCATGGCCACGGCGTGCGCCGCATCGACGGCCGCGCCGCGCTCGAGAATTACATCGCCAGTTACCCGGGGGGCGCCACGCTCATCCTGCAGCGTTTCGTGCCTTATCCCGGCGAGGCGGCGGTGCTCTACGCGCGTTTGCCGGAAGAGCCCACCGGCCGCATCCTGTCGCTTACCTTCCGCTATTTCCCGCACGTGGTCGGCAACGGACGCCTGACGGTGCGCCAACTCATCCGCAATGACGAGCGCGCGCAGTGGAAATCTTCCCTGCATCTCGGCGTCGATCGCAGCCACCGCGGCGTCGACCCGCGCGACCTCGACCGCGTGCCGGCGCGCGGCGAGGTGGTGCGCATCGCGCTGATCGGCAATCAGCGGGCCGGCGCGCTCTACCGCGACGGCCACCGCCATATCACCGCGGCGCTGCAGGCGCGCTTCGATGCAATCGCCGGCAGCATGACCGAATTCCATTACGGCCGCTTCGACCTGCGCTTCGACTCGCTCGAAGGTTTCATGCGCGGCGAGGACCTGTCGATCGTGGAGATCAACGGCATCGGCGGCGAGGCGATCGATTGCTGGGATCCGCGCTTGGGCGTGAGCGAAGCCTATCGGCGGCTGATCGATCAACAGCGGCTGTTGTTCCTGATCGGAGAGCGCAACCGCGCGCGCGGCTTCCGCCCGACCGGGACGGGCGAATTTGTCGCCAGCCTGATCCGGCAGAGCCAATTGATCCGCCGTTATCCGGCCTCGGCTTGAGCGTTATGGCGACAAGTGGACGCCTCGGTTTGACCCGCCTAGACTTGCGCCGATGAGCAAATCCGTCCGGTCCCGGCGATTGATCGCGCTGGCCGCGGCCTATGTGGTCGCGTTGCAGGCCTTGCTGTTGCCGCTGTCGATGGCGGCCGCGAGCCCGTTCGCGTCCAGCCTGTGCGCTGCGGCCGCCTCGGACAGCGGTTCGCACGCGCCGGCGGGCCACGATAGTGGCTGCCCCTGCGCGGCCGGCTGCGGCATGCAATGCTGCGCGCAGACGCTCGCCAGCCCGCCGCCAGTGACGTTTAGGCCCGGCCTGACGCACGCCATCATTAGGACGCCGGCGCCGGCCATCGAACCGGTCATCCGCTTGGCCGATCGCAGCCCGCAGGTTCCGCGCGCGCCGCCTGCCGCCTGACTTTTTGAATTCCCGTCACATCGTTCATCGGTAGGCCGCGCTTCAGCGAAGCGGGCACTACCTCGTCAGGAGACCAATTGATGACCCGGATTGCATTCACGATCATCGCCGCGCTTTGCGCCGTTCTGGCGACGTCGCCGGCACTCGCTCACGATTATACCTTCGGCAGTTTGAAGATTGACCACCCTTGGGCGCGCGCCACGCCGAAAGGCGCCAGCGTCGGCGGCGGCTATATGAAGATCACCAATACCGGCACCGCGCCCGACCGTCTGGTCGGCGGCACCACCGACATCGCCAAAAGCTTCGAAGTCCATGAAATGAAGATGGACGGCGGTGTGATGAAGATGCGCGAGATCGCCGGCGGCCTCGAGATCAAGCCGGGGCAGACCGTCACGCTCGATCCCAGCGGTTATCACGTGATGTTCGTCGGGCTCAAGGACCAGCTCAAGCAGGGCAGTCGTTTCAAGGCAACGTTGGAGTTCGCCAAGGCCGGCAAGGTCGATGTCGACTTCGTGGTCGAGAGCATCGGCGCCAAAACCGGCGGCGATCACGCCATGCCGGACATGGGTGGCATGAAGATGAAGTAGCGGTTGCTGCTGGTGCCGAAGGCGGTCACCAACCGATCGCCTTCGGCAGCCAGGTGACGAGCCCGGTAAACGCGAATACCAGCACCCGCGCGATCAATTGCATGGCCACGAACGGCATGATGGCGCGATAGATGTCGCGGGTGGTGATCTCCGGCCGCACCACGCCGCGCAGGAAGAATAGCCATTTGCCGCGCCCCGCCGGCTGCGAGTTAAACTGCTGCTTAAATCATTTGTGCCTGCCTAGATCGTGACCAAAGGTTGCTTTGGCCGATCGATCGCTGCCATAACGGCCCCATGCAACAAAAATCGTCAAAGACATCGGCAAAACTCGACATTCGCCGCGCCGCTCCCGCCGATATCGAGGGCATCCGCGCGGTGATGGGCAAAGCCTATGTATCGCTTGGCGCGCACGGCATCTATTCCGAAGCGCAACTGCTCGGCCAAATGCATCAATTTCCCGAAGGCCAACTCGTCGCCGCTTACGAAGGCCGCATCATCGGGTATTGCGCTACCTTTTTGATTCCGGAATCACTGGCGCTCAAGGCGCATGATTGGGCGACGATTACCGGCCGCGGCTACGCCTCGCGGCACGATCCGGCCGGCGACTGGGTCTACGGCATGGACGTGTGCATCGACCCCGAATTTCGCGGGCGCCGCATCGGCCAGCGGCTCTACAATGAGCGAAAGAAATTGTGCCAGCATCTGCGGCTCAAGGGGGTCGTGTTCGCCGGCCGCATGCCGAACCTGGCGCGGCGCTGGAATGCCGTCGGCTCGGCCGAGAACTATCTCAAGCTCGTGCTTGAGGGCAAACAGCGCGATCCGGTGATCGGTTTTCAAATTCGCAACGGCTTCGAGCCGATCGGCGTGTTGCGCGAGTACCTGCCGCTCGACACCGAATCCCGCGGCTATGCCACGCATATGATCTGGCGCAACCCGCAGGTGGCGGTCGAGACCACGGCGGCGCCGGACCGCATTCAGCGGCGGCCGCAAACCGTGCGGGTTGCGGCCGTGCAGTATCAATTGCGCGCCATCGCGTCGTTTGAGGAATTCGCGCAGCAGGTCGAATATTTCGTCGACGTTGTCGCCGACTACAAGGCGGATTTTGCGGTCTTTCCGGAGCTGTTCACGCTGCAACTCTTATCGATCGAGAATAAACGCGTGCCCGCCTCGGAAGCTATTTCGGCGCTGACCAATTACACCGCCCGGTTCAAGGAGATGATGAGCCGCATGGCGGTGAGCTACAACGTCAACATCATCGGCGGTTCGCATCCCAACCGCGAGGCCGACGGCGAAGTCTACAATGTATCCTATGTGTTTCTGCGCGACGGCAGCGTGCATGAACAGAGAAAGGTGCACCCGACTCCGAACGAGCGCTACTGGTGGAACATCAAGGGCGGCGACCGCGCCAATGTCATCGATACCGACTGCGGACCGATCGGCGTGATGATCTGCTACGATTGCGAATTCCCCGAATTGGTTCGCCACGTTATCGACCAGGGCGCGGCAATCCTGTTTGTGCCGTTCTGCACCGACGAGCGGCAGAGCTACATGCGCGTGCGTTATTGCGCGCAGGCCCGCGCGGTGGAAAATCAATGCTTCGTGGTGATGGCCGGCAATGTCGGCAATCTTCCGAAGGTCGAGAACATGGATATCCAGTATTCGCAAAGCTGCGTGCTCACGCCCTGCGATTTCCCGTTCGCGCGCGACGGCATCGCGTCCGACACGGCGCCGAACGTGGAAATGGTGGCGATCGCGGATTTGCAGCTCGACAGTCTGCGCGGCGCGCGCCAGGGCGGCACCGTGCAGAATCTCAAGGACCGCCGCTTCGATCTTTACTCGGTGACGTGGGGCGGCAAGTGATTATTTCGGTTCGGCGAACGCCAAGGCGGCGTCCGCCGGCGGCATCATGCGGAACACGTTGAGCGTCATCGAGATCATCACGTAATAGCCGAGGACGCCGACCAGCTCGACCATGGCGGCATCGCCGAGGAAGGCGTGCACGCGCTTGTAGGTGCGGTCGCTCACCCGGTTGGTCTTGTAGAGCTCGCGGATGAAGGCATGGAGCGCGCGCTCGTCCTTGGGCGCGGACGTCGGCTCGCGGCCTGCGCGCAGCGCCTGAATGGTCTTCGGCTTGACGCCGGCCTTCTCCGCAATCGGCGCATGCGCGAACCATTCGTACTGCGCCTTCCATAGCCGCGCCGTGCATAGAATGGCGAACTCCGACAGCCGCGGCGGCAGCGCGGTCTGGTAACGGCAGTGGCCGCCGAGCGCCTGCGCCAGCTGGCCGAACTGCGGCGCATGCAGCCAGACCGCGAACGGCCCGCGCGGAGTGACCGATTTGCCGCGCGGCCCGGAGCGGATCGCTTCCAGCAGCGTGCGCTGGGCATCGTTCATGTGGGCTTCGTCGATCACGGCAAGGCGGGGCGCCGGGCGCTTGGCAGGCATGGAGCAGATCCTTCGGTGGCTGGGCGGCGGGGAGGGGCTATCACGGGGAGCGCAAAACGCGACTACTATAGCCTAAATCGTTCTGGGGAGGACCGGCATGGACGACGTCACCAAATTCACCCCCAACCTTGCGCGTTACGAGGCGTTGATGGAGGTGGTGCGCAACCGCCTGACGACCCGCGCCTTCCGCCCGGATATCCCGGTGCCGCGGGAACATATGGAGATGGTGCTGGAGGCCGCCCGCCACGCCCCGTCTGGCGCCAATGCGCAGCCCTGGCATTACATCGTGGTGACCGATCCGGCGGTGAAGAAGCAGATTGCCGACTACTTCGTCGCCGAGGCGACGACGCGCGCCAAGATGAAGATGAAATTCCCCACGCCCAATTACCGCGGATTGGAGACCGCGCCCGGTTTCGTGGTGGTGGCGGCCGATTTCCGTTTCGTGCGCGCTTTCCCGGTGCTGCTCGACGGCTCCGATCTCGATAGGCTCTACCAGGCCAATGCGGAGCGCATCCTGCTGCAAAGCGTCGCCGCCTCCACCATGTCGGCGCATTTGGCCGCCGCCGCGCTCGGCTACCAGGTCTGGTGGGTGACCGCGATCGGCCAAGACGACGCGCAGAAGTCGCTGCGCCCGCTACTCGGCGTGCCGGAGGATCTCGCCATCATCGACATCATGTTGTTCGGCGTGCCGGCCAAGCCGCCCTACAAACGTTGGAAGAAAACGCTGTCGCAGATCATGAATTGGGACCGCTTTGACATGAAGAATCACATGACCATCGAGGAGATCGACGCCTGGGTGCGCGAGACGCGCCACAAGGTCATGTATCGCGACGAGGCAAAGGTGGATTGAAGCTGACGGATCGCAAAGGGGGCGACTATGACCGCTAGACCAATAACCATCGGCGCAGCTCTCGGTCTCGCACTGCTCGCCGGCCCCGCTCTGGCCGACGCCATCGACGGCAACTGGTGCCACAGCGACGGCCGCCACTTCTCCATCCGCGGACCGGAAATCGTTACGCCCGGCGGCAAGCGCATGGAAGGCAATTACAGCCGCCACTGGTTTTCCTATACGGCGCCCGCGCCGGAGCCGGGCGCCGGAAAAACCATCTTTATGACGCTGGCCGATGAAAACACGGTGCATCTGCGCCTGAGCGAGCCGACGTCCGCGCCGGAGATCTGGGTGCGCTGCTCCCCGTCGATCAGTTCGCTTGAAATATTGGCGCCGTCTTAAATCCGGCTACTGCACCGCCGCCGTCACCCGGATCAGGCCGCGGTCGAGCATGTGCAGCTCCTTGGCGGCAGCGAGCGACAGGTCGATGACGCGGCCTTTGTTGAACGGGCCGCGGTCGTTGATGGTGACCACGACGCTGCGGTGTGTCCGGCGGTCGGTGACCAGCACATGCGTGCCGAAGGGCAGCGTGCGGTGCGCGGCGGTGAATTTATTGGGATCGTAACGCGCACCCGACGCGGTCAGCCCGCGGTAATTTTTGCTGTAATAGGCGGCGACGCCCGCAATTTGCTTGTCGCCCTTGGCGCAAGCCGCCCCGCTCGCGAGGCCGATCGCCAACGCCAAGGGTGCCGCCATCCATAGTTTTAAGACCATCCGTCGCTCCGCCCGCCGTTCCAACCGCAATCCATCCAAGAGACCGAAGGCAAAACTATGGCCTAGCGCAAAAGTTTTACGATTTTGCCGCCCGGCGCGAGGTCCGCCGATGGAGCTTGGCGCGATGGGCGGCGGCGCGCGGCTCGGGCCGGCTCGCGGTTTGCCGTTTGTTGAGGCGGTCCAGCGTCATATCGGCGCGGGCGCGGCATTCTTCGTGCAATTCGGCGAGTTCTTCGTCGCTGAGGTCCTCAATGGCGGCGAATTTGTTCTCGGCGCCCTTCATGGCCAGAACCAGCTCGGAAAGTTTGAGCTGCACCGCCATCATGTCGCGGTTCTGCGTGTTCTGGATCAGGAACACCATCAGAAAAGTGACGATGGTGGTGCCGGTATTGATGACCAGTTGCCAGGTGTCGCTGTAATCGAACAGCGGCCCAGTGATGATCCATACGATCACTACCGTCAGCGCGAGCAGAAAGGCGGCTGGGTGACCGGTCCATAACGCGGTCGCCTGCGCGAATTTGGTGAAATAGGCGGCGAGCGCAATTGAGCCGGCCGGCTGCGCCTGAGCCTCGTGATGGGCGGATTTCTGCGTCATGAATCCCCGGGTTGCTGCCGCGATGGGCGGTGCGTCTCTCAACGCGCCGCCCGGTTCCCGAGTTCCATTATTTAAACTTCGGCAGTGTCTGCCGGCAGCGCCCGATCGCCGCCCACGGGTCCTCGCCCAGGCGCTTGAGCCGCGCCGGCAGGTTGAGCACCGTGAACTGGTTCGAGGCCTTGAGCGCGCCGAGCTCCGACCAATCGATCGGCGTCGATACCGGCGCGCCCGGCCGCGCGCGGGTGGAGTAGGGCGCGACCGCCGTCGCCTCGCGGCTGTTGCGCAGATAATCGACGAATATCCGCTTGTTGCGTTTGCTCTTGGTGGCGGTCGCCGTGTAACGCGCGGGCTCAGCCGCCGCCATGCTGGCGGCGACGGCGTGGCAAAAATCCTTGGCCGCATCCCAGGGCGCCGGCTTGATCGGCAGCACCACGTGCAGGCCCTTGCCGCCAGAGGTTTTGACGAAGCTCTTGAGCTTGAGTGCATCGAGCCGCTTGCGCACCTCGCGCGCGGCGGCGACCACGTCCGGCCAGCCGGTGCCCGGCCCGGGATCGAGATCGAACACCAGCCGGTCGGCGCGTTCGCGGTCGTCGATGGTGGTGCCGCGGGTGTGAACTTCGAGCACGCCGGCCTGCACCAGCGCAATCAAGCCGGCGAGATCGTCGATCGCGATGATCTTGTCGCCCTTCTCGGGGACCAGATGCAGATGCTCGGTGGCGATGCCCATGGTGGCATGCTTCTGAAAGAAGCATTGCCCGGCCGCGCCCTCCGGGCAGCGCAGCAGCGAAATTGGGCGGCCCACCACATGCGGGCGCATCCATTTCCAGATCTGCGTGTAGTAGTCGGCGAGACCGCGTTTGCTGACGCCGGCATCCGCCCAATAGACGCGGTCGGGATGCGACAGCGTCACGCCGCTGACGGTCGCGGCTGCGGCGCGAGGAGCCGAGCCGGCGCTAGACGGCCGCCGCCTGCGATTCTGCTTTTGCGACATCGCTCAGATTGACCCCCGCGAGACCGGGCCGGCTCCGTAACTCGCAGCCTAAATCGGGAACAATTTGGCGGCAATTGCATTGTCTTGACACGCGAATTCATCCCGCATCCGATGATAGGAGACTGCCATGTTGAGTTGGGCCGTTACGTTTCTGATCGTCGCCTTGATCGCCGCCGTGCTCGGTTTTGGCGGCATCGCCGGCGTGGCCGTCGAAGCCGCCAAGCTGGTGTTCTTCGTGGCGATCATCCTGTTTGCCATTTCGGCGGTTGTCGGCATGGTGCGCGGCCGAAGGCCGACCATGCCGTAGCGCCGGCATCGCAATAAAAAAAGGCCCCGTGCGGCAGCCGCCGTGCGGGGCCTTCTCTTTTGCCGGTCAATCGATCAGTAGCGCGGGTCGTACATTTGCGACTCGACGAGCGCGCGCAAATCGTTCGGCGCCGGTCCGCTTGCGAGGCCGCGCTGGTAGGCGACCGCGGCGACCGCCGCCGCGATGTTCGCCGAGACCTCGCGAATCCGCGGCAGTGCCGGATAGAGGCTTCCTTGCTTTAGGTCTTCCTCGCTGACCATCTGCGCCAGCGTATGGGCCGCCGCCATGAACATCTCGTCGGTCACCAGCCGCGTCGCGCTCGCGATCGCGCCCAAGCCGACGCCGGGGAAGATGTAGGAGTTGTTGCCCTGGCGGGGCACGAAGGTCTTGCCGTTGATCGTCACCGGATCGTACGGGCTGCCGCAGGCGAACAGCGCCCGTCCACCGGTGTGGCGATAGGCCTCTTCGGCCGAGCATTCCGCCTTCGAGGTCGGATTGGAGAGCGCGAAGATGATCGGCTGCTTGTTGATTTCGGCCATCGTGCGCAGCACCTCGGGCGTGAAGGTTCCGCCGACCGCCGCCACGCCGATGATCGCCGTCGGCTTGAGATCTTTGATCGCCGACAGGAAATCGCCGACCGGCGCGTGAGCGTGGGCATAGCGCAGTTTCTGCGCATTGAGGCCGGCGCGGTCCTTGACCACCAGGCCCTTGGAATCGACCAGCCAGATGCGTCCGCGCGCCTCGGCTTCGCTCAGGCCTTCCGCCGCCATGGCCGACGCCACGAGATCGGCGATGCCGGTGGCGGCTTCGCCGGCGCCGAAGAACAGCAACTTTTGCTCTTTCAGCTTGCCGCCGGTGATGCGTAGCGCCGAGAACAGGCCGGCGAGGGCGACCGAAGCCGTGCCCTGGATGTCGTCGTTGAAGGTCGGAATTTTTTCGCGGTATTTCTGCAGCAGATGGAACGCCGCGTGATTGGCGAAGTCCTCGAACTGGATCAGCACGCCCGGGAATACCTCGCGCGCGGCGGTGATGAACTCGTCGACGAAGTCGTCATAGGCCGCGCCGGTGAGCCGCTTCTGGCGGATGCCGACGTAATAGGGATCCTTCAAGAACGCTTCGTTGTTGGTGCCGACGTCCAACATCACCGGCAGGCAGAGTTTCGGGTGGATGCCGGCGCAGGCCGAATAAAGCGACAGCTTGCCGACCGGAATGCCCATGCCGTTGGCGCCGAGATCGCCGAGGCCGAGGATGCGTTCGCCGTCGGACACGACGATCAGCTTGGGCGAATAGGGCCAGTTGCGCAGCACCGAGGCGATGCGTCCGCGGTCGTTGGCGCTGACGAACAGGCCGCGCGGGCGCTGGAAGATGTCGCCGAACTTCTGGCAGGCGAGGCCGACCGTCGGCGTGTAGATGAGCGGCTGGATCTCGTCGATATTGTCGGCCACGACGCGGAAGAACAGCGCCTCGTTGCGGTCGTGCAGAGCGTTGAGCGCGACGTATTTTTCCAGATCGTTGGGCAGCTTGCGCAGATTGGTCAGCACGCGCTCGGCCTGGGCCTGCATCGACAGCACATTGGCCGGCAAAAGTCCGCGTAACCCGAGCGCGTCGCGCTCCTCGTTGGTAAAGCCCGTGCCCCTGTTCAGAAGCGGGTCGCGCAACAGCGCCATGCCATGCGGTAGATCACTATCGGTCGCCCGGTCGAGCGTGTTCATGTAAAGTTCCCCAGCAAAATCATAGGACTACGACCAGCATCCGAAACTGGTCCAAACGGAGGGCGCGCGGATGCATCATGAGGTTATGCAGCATAGCGCTGACCAACTCGCGTTCCCAGCGGCTGCTGACGGGCGTGACGTCGCACGAAGCGGCGCCAGGCTTGTTGAGCTAGGTCAAACGCTTACGGCTGCGCATATCAGACATGTTTGCCCGGCCGCAAGGCAATGACCGCGTCGGCGGCGGCGACCCCGGTATGAAAGCCGCCATGCGCGGTCGAGAAGTCGCCTTGCGAGCAGGCCTCGCCGGCGAAAAACAGCCGGTCGTCCACCGGCGCGGCCAGCGCCGCGCGGCAACCGGTCATGCCCGGCAGCGCATAGGAATAGGAACCGCGCGCGAACGGATCGGCGCCCCAGCAATGCAGCTTTATCTGCGACAGCCGGCGCGCAAAATCGTTGCCGAACAGGCCGGTCAATTCCGACAGCGCGAAATCGTAGAAAGCGCGCTCGCCGCCCGCTTCGAGCGCGGCGGCATGGCTGCCGCCGAAATAACCCTCGATCATGGGCCGGCCGAACGGCCGTATCTGATAACTGGCGGTCGCGACGCGGTCGGTATGGCCGAACACGCGGCTGTTCGGTTCGAACTCATCGGCATCGGCGAGCGCCATGAACAGCTTGTCGGCAAGACCGAGCGGCAGGCCGCGCGCGGCATTCGCTTTTTCCGGCAATGCCGGCCAAAATAAATCCTCCGCATCGGCCAGCACGGTGCTGGGCAAAGTGACGATCGCCGCATCCGCCGCGATCGTGCCTTTCGCCGTATCGATCCGCAATCGTTTGCCGCTGTGATCGATGCGGCGCACCGGGCAATCGAGCGCGACGCGCAAGCCGCCGCCGGCCGCCGCGATGGTCGCGCCAAAACCCTCGAGCACGCTCCAGTTCACGCCGGAGTCCTGGTAGTCGATGAAATCGCGCGCCGACATGCGGCCGAACTCGGCGCCGCTGATAAAGGTGCCGATCGCGGTAATCAGATTGTTCCAGCGGCCGCCCGGTTCGAGCCCTGCGGCGGCGGGGACGTCGCCGCCCTTGGCCAGGATAGATTCGAGGCGATCGTAAAGGCCGTCGAAGGCGGCGCCGAATTCCTGCTGCGCGTCGAGCGGGAAACGTATCGGCAGCGACGGTCGGGTCCACGGCGGACGTGACTTGTCAATGGTGCGGCCTTGCTCTTCGGCGATCGCCACCCACGGATTGCGGTTGGCCGAATGCAGCCAGCCGCAGCCGAGGTCGAGCGCGAAACCCGAGGCGTCGGTAATCGTCCAGGCCCGCCCGCCCAGCCGCGGCCGCGCTTCGATCAGCAGGCAGCCGATGCCTGCTGCGCGCAGCCGCCGGCCGGCGGCAATGCCGGCCGCTCCGCCGCCGATGATCGCGACTTCGGTCTCGTTGTTCGTCACGGTGGGGTTTTAGCCTGCCGCAGGTCGTTTCGTGTGACGTTTTTTGCCGCGCACAGGTCTAGCAAAAAGAACGGCGAGGCATAGTGCAAAAATGCCGGCCGAAAGAAGCAATTTGTAATGTCTACTTGCTGCCGCCGGCCATGACCGCGCGGGTCTGCTGGTCTGGTCCGAATTCGTCGGCGCCGGTAATCGCCATCAGCTCGGCCAGCCGCGTGCGCGCGCGGTTGACGCGCGACTTGATGGTGCCGACGGCGCAGCCGCAAATATGGGCGGCTTCCTCGTAGGAGAAACCCGACGCGCCGACCAGGATGAGCGCCTCGCGCTGATCGGCCGGCAGTTGATCCAGCGCCTCGCGGAATTCCCGAAACTCGACGCGGCCGAGTTGCTCAGGCTGCGATTTCAACGTTTCGGCGTAATGGCCGTCGGCGTCCTCGACCTCGCGCCGGCGCTTGCGGTATTCCGAGCGGAAATGATTGCGCAGGATGGTGAACAACCAGGCCGACATGTTGGTGCCCGGCTGGAATGAATCGATATTGGCAAGCGCGCGCAGGAGCGTTTCCTGCACCAGGTCGTCCGCGCGATCCACGTTCCCGCACAGCGAGATCGCGAATGCGCGGAGGCTTGGCACCGTGCCGAGAACGGCTTTGCGGACCGACTCGTCCATGCGTTACTGCCCGCCCTTGTTGTCGTCGCCATTGATACGGCTGATCAACTCGGCGAACCGGTCAGGTACGCCCTGGTTCACCACGTCGTCGTACATCGACCGGAGTTGCTGGCCGAGCCGTGCCTGCACCTCGCGGCTGAGCTTGGCCGGCTTCTCGTTGCCCTTCCGGTTACGGGTTTCCGCGGTTTCCATTGGTTTTTGTTGTCCCACGGGTTTGCGTTCAGTCATCGATCAACCCCAAATCCCCTTGCCCGACCCGGGCGCAGGCCCCCACCAGCGTCCATGCAGAACCTCTGAATTGGCCGAAGGTTCCTTACATAGGGAACTTTTTTCGAGCGGCCACGTTAGGACCCCTGAGGACGCTTGACGGAAGAGTGGGGGGCTGTGCCCAATCAGCCCAGGGCAATTAAGTTCGGAGGGATTCTTGTCGACATCTCAAACAGTTGCACAGCATCTGCCGTATCTCCGCCGCTACGCCAGGGCGCTTTCGGGTAGCCAGGCCTCGGGCGACGCCTATGTGGCGGCGACCCTGGAAGCCTTGATCCAGGACCCTAAAGTGCTCGATTCCACCATTTCGACCCGGATCGCGCTGTACCGGCTATTCACCAAAATTTGGAACTCGGTCGCGCTCAACGGCAGGTCCGGCGCGGTTGCGTCCACGCAGCCGGTTGAAAAGCATCTCGCCCAGATTGCGCCGCTGCCGCGCCAGGCCTTTTTGTTGGTCGCGCTGGAGGGGCTGTCGGAAGACGACGCCGCCAAGGTGCTGGACATCGACGCGCCGCGCTTGCGCGCCTTGGTGGAAGATTCCGGCCGCGAGCTTGCCGCCGAGATCGCCACCGACGTGCTGATCATCGAGGACGAGACCTTCATCGCGCTCGATCTCGAGGGCCTGGTGGAAGGTCTCGGCCACCGCGTGCTCGGCGTTGCCCGCACGCACAAAGAGGCGATCGCGCTCGCCAAGGCGAAGCGGCCGGGGATTATTCTGGCTGATATTCAGTTGGCGGATGGCAGCTCCGGCCTGGATGCCGTGAACGAGATGCTCAAGACGTTCGAAGTGCCGGTGATCTTCATCACCGCCTATCCGGAACGCTTCCTCACCGGCGAGCGGCCGGAGCCGGCGTTCCTGATCGCCAAGCCGTTCCAGCCGGCGACGGTGTCGGCGGTGCTCAGCCAGGCTTTGTTCTTCGAGCGCAACGCCAAACGGCGCGAGCGCAAAGCGAGTTAGCGCGCGCCAGAACATCGTATTTTCAGAACTGGAGAAAAAGTCGAACGCCGGCAATCGACACGTGGAGTTCTGCTGCGAACTCAGCGTGTTCGAGCGCCTTTCCCGGCAAGTGCGTAACCGAGCATGACGGCTTCTACGAGCATGGCGATTTGCATGTCGCGCTGGGTGCTCAGCGCCGGCGCGCTAGAACTGGCGGCTCTGCCACGCACCGCCCACACTATCGCGCAGGCGATGGCGACAGCCGCGTAAATCGCGCCCACAATCAGGCGCGCATGAACTTCTCCGTATTGCGCTTCGAGCGCAATCGATCCGGCGATGGTAAAATGGTAAATTGCAACAATGCCAAATGCCGCAACGGCGAATGCGATGAGCGCGCGCACAAAAATGCGCCTGAATATATGGTCGAACGCGAGGCCGGCGATGTCTTCTAATCGCATGTTCTTACCGGCGATTTGCCAGGCCGGCGAGAAAACCGATCCCGGCGGCGGCGGCCAGCATGAGCAGAGGACGCTGTTCGACCTCGTCGGTCAGTTTCTTGACGGCGCCGCCACCGAGGCTTTTCGCTTCTTCCGCGATCGTTTGGCCCGCCTCGGAGGCGGTTTCGCGCACGCGGCTCGTGATCCGTTCCAGCGCCTCGCTCACGAAGTCGCTGATTTCGCCCGACGCGCCAGACGCTTCGCGGCGCGTGGCTCCGCTGAGTCGGCGCAGGCGTTTTTCCAGGTCGCTCACCAGATCTTCGATGGCCGCAATTTCTTCCGCGGTCGCGGATTTTGCATGCGTGGTCATTGTTATTCCTCTTGTCGCTTATTCATGAAACCCGCCGGTGGTGAACGCCTGACCGTGTCGAAAGGTTCCAGAACGGCCCGAGGCTGGCCACGGTCTATGCGGGATCGATCGAAAACTCGCGATGATCGCGGCAGAGAATGCAACCGTTCTTGCTGCCCTGCGTTAAGTTGTTCTGCCGCAGTCAAAATCGTCGATCGCGCGCGGCAGATGGAACGAGATAGGCCTTGGCCTCATTCATTGATAGAACGTGTGTCGCCCGGGTTCATTGGAATTTCCGATTTATCGCTTGGCTTCGGCGGAAAGCGGGCGGGGCAACGTGAACGATGACCGTCAGGGCGCATAACATGCCGGGCGCGGCCGACACGGAATTGGCCAGGCTGCGGCAGGAATGCGAGCGGCTCGAAGCACAAGTCAGCGCGCAAAACTGGGAGCTCGGTCTGCTGCGGGCGCGCTTTGCGCGCTATGAAATCGCGCTGCGCGGCTCGCAGGTGACCGTGTACACGCAGGATCGCGACCTGCGCTACACCACGATCAGCAATCCAATGCTGGGGCGCACGGTCGACGATATTCTCGGCCACACCGACGCGGAGGTTTTGCCGTCGGATGCCGCCGCCGCCGTCATCGCCATAAAGCGCGAGGCGCTGGCGAGCGGCGAGTCCAAGCGCGCGGAACTCGCGTTCGAGGACGGCGCTGGCCCGCGCTGGAACGATCTCCATATCGAGCCGCTGCACAACGACGCGGGCGACATTGTCGGTCTGACCTGCACGTCGGTCGACGTCACCGAACGCAAGGAGGCCGAGGCGCATTTGCGTCTGTTGATGCGCGAGCTGACGCATCGTTCGAAAAACCTGCTGGCCGTGATTCAGGCGATGGCGCGCCAGACAGCCCGCCATGCCGGATCGACCAGCGGATTTCTCGACCAGTTCTCGGCGCGGCTGCAGGCCTTGGCCGCCTCGCATGACCTGCTGGTGCGCGAGAGCTGGCACGGCGCGTATTTGCGCGAACT
Organism: uncultured Alphaproteobacteria bacterium; assembly: GCA_963749625.1. Taxonomy (GTDB): domain Bacteria; phylum Pseudomonadota; class Alphaproteobacteria; order Rhizobiales; family Xanthobacteraceae; genus Pseudolabrys. The sequence goes on from CAVVNY010000017.1 coordinate 79,588, forward strand.
CGTCGAATCGCAATTGGCCGCCTTCATGGGCAACGACGAACCGCAGGTCAGCGTCGAGGGCGCCCCGGTCGCGCTCAAGCCGGAAGCGGCGCAAACGCTCGGCCTCGCGCTGCATGAGCTGGCGGTCAACGCGGCGAAATTCGGCGCGCTGTCGGTGCCGAACGGGCGCGTGTCGATCACCTGGGCGTTGCGCAACAATGCGATCGAACTCGCGTGGTGCGAGGAAAACGGTCCGAAGGTGAAGCCTAGGCGCAAAAAGGGATTCGGCAGCATGGTGATCGAGCGCAATCTTGCCAGCGCGTTCGATGCCGCCGTTAATCTGATTTTTGATCCCGACGGCTTGCGCTGCCATATCGTGATCCCCGCGAACCAGATCATGGCTGGACGCTGAGCGAAAACTGAAAATAGTGGCCCGCGCGCCGCTTCGTTTCATCGCTTAACAAGCCGCGCGCGGCGACGTCGCGGCAAGTGCAATGGCGCTATTGAGCCTTTATGCCCGCGAATTGGATCACTTTGGCCCACTTCTCCGTTTCGGCGGCGATGAGCCTGGCGAAGTCGGCCGGCGTACCCGGCACCGGGACGACTCCCAAGTCGGCGAAACGCGCATTCATCGCGGGGTCGGCAAGGGCTGCTTCGATCTCGGCGTTGAGGCGGTTGACGACCGCCGCAGGCGTGCCCTTGGGCGCGCCGATGCCGCCGACGGCGCTTGCCTCGTAGCCTGGCACGAACTCGCCGATGGTCGGCACGCCGGGCAGCGCCGCCGAGCGCGTCGCCGTCGTCACCGCCAGCGCACGCAGCTTGCCGGCCCGAATATGTCCGATCGAAGAGGCCATCAGATCGAACATCACTTGCACGTGGCCGGCGAGCAGGTCGGTGAGAGCCGGCGCCGAGCCGCGATAGGGCACGTGCACCATGTTTATGCCGGTCATCATCTTGAACAGTTCGCCGGCCATATGCGTCGAGTTGCCGATGCCGCCCGAGGCCATGTTGAGCTTGCCCGGATGCGCCTTGGCGTAAGCGATGAACTCGGCAACGGTATTGACCGGAAGCGAGGGCGTCACCTCCATGACCAGCGGCGTGCGCGTGTTGCTGGCGACCGGCTCGATGTCGCGGATGAAATTATAGGGCAGCTTCTTGTAGAGCGTCGCGTTGATGTAATTGCTGGTCACGATCCAGAGCAGCGTATAGCCGTCCGGCAGCGCACGCACGACAAGCTCGGTCGCCACGCTGCTGCTCGCACCCGGCTTGTTGTCGATGATGACGGGCTGGCCGAGGCGTTCCGACAGCCATTGCCCCAACAGGCGCGCGCTGATGTCGGCTGATTGGCCGGGCGGAAAGCCGATGACGATGTGCACCGGCCGCGTCGGATAGTCGAGCGCGCAGGCGAGGCGCGACAACGACGGCAGCGCGGCAGCGCCTGCGGCCAGACGAAGAACGGTTCTGCGGCGAAGGTCCATCATGCGGCACCTCGTGGCAGCAAGGCTAGCGCAATGCCGTGCGCGCAAGAAGGGGCCGTCATCCCGGTTTGCGCCCGCGTCGCCGCGCGCTTACGGAACCTTTTGCGCCGCACCACGTTATTGGGCACTATCAACGAAAATGGGAGATTGCCATGCACAAGCGTCTCAGCGCTTTCGCCGCCTTGGCGATTGTAGCGGCGGTGGCATCGCCGGCACCGTCCATGGCGCAAGGCCGCGAGCGGACCAAGGCCGGTACGTTGACCTGCGATATTTCGGCCGGCATCGGCCTGATCATCACGTCGAAAAAAGAAGTGACCTGCATGTTCACGCCGTCGCAGCCGGGACCGCGTGAGGTCTATACCGGATCGATCAGCAAATTCGGCCTCGATATCGGAGCGACTACCGGCGGCGAGATGGTCTGGGCGGTCTATGCACCGACCAATCGCCGCTTCGGCGCTCTGGCCGGGCATTACGGCGGCGCGAGCGCCGAGGCGACGGTCGGCGCCGGTCTTGGCGCCAATGTCCTGGTCGGCGGCTCGGACCACACCGTGACGCTGCAGCCGGTATCGGTACAGGGGCAGACCGGCCTCAACGTGGCGGCCGGTGTCGCCGGACTTGATTTGCGGCCGGCGCGCTGACGCGATCGTTGCGCCGTCCATGAAAAGCAGCGGCCGCCCCGGAGGGCGGCCGTTTTCATTCGCGGCGCGCCGTTACATTCCCTTGCTGGCGTCCGTCACCAGGGAGTTGTCGACGTGTTTGCTCACGTCGAATGACTTCGAGATCATTTTCAATTCGGCCAGGCTGTCGATGTTGCTCTGCAGCGCCTTCTCGTTCACCAGGCCGTGCGGGTCGTGATAGAAGTCCTTGCCTGGCAGCAGCGCCCATTGCGCGAAGGCCGCTTCCGGCCGTTGCGTCAGATCGGCCATGATCTTGAGCACGCGTTCGCGGTTCTTCGGGTCGTGCACCACGCCGATGCCGTGCACATAGTCGGCGAGGAATTTCACCAGCACGTCGCGGTGCTTCTTGATGAAGTCCTCCTTGGCCGCGAAGAACAGGAATTGCGTCGTGCCCATGCCGTCTTTCTGCTGGAACAATTGACGGAAGCCGCCGTCCTTCTGCGCCTTCCACCAGAAGGGCGCGAGAAATGAGCCGACCTGGATCTTGTTCTCCTTGGTCATGGCTTCCATGGCGCCGAAGCCGGCCTCGATGATGCGGACGTCGCGGTCGGGCGTCAGTCCATTCTTGCGCAGCACGCTGCGCGCCGCCATGTCGACCGCGCCGCCGAAGGCGTTGACCGCGATGGTCTGGCCTTTCAGGTCCTTCACCGACTTGATCGGGGATGTGGCGACCACGCCGTAAACGGTGGAGAAGCTCGGGCCGTCCTGCGCCACGTCGGCGATGCCCTTGATCGGCAGATTGGCATTCACAATGCCGGTCGCGAAGGTCGAGAAGGCCAACACGCCGACGTCGACCTGATCGGCGGCCAGCGCCTGCAACACCAGCGACGAGCCTTTGAAGCGGATGAAGTCGATGGTGTAGTCCTTGCCGAAATATTTGGTCTGGTCCGGCATCTTGAAAATGATCGGCGCAAGATGCGTCGGGATGGTATCGTAGCTGACCCGCAGCTTGAATGGCTCGGCTGACGCGGTCGTCATCGCTGCGAGCGCGCAGGCCGCGAGCGCGGCATAGAGCCCGCGGGTCATGATTGTTCGAAACATCGGTTGTCCTCCCACCTTTGTTGGCCGTTTATTCGCTCGACCGCCCTTAACGATCGGCGAACCGGCGCCGGCTGCTTCTGCGCCGGCGTCGCGACTGTAGCGCGTTTTTTGGCCGTTTTGGCTAGTAAATCTTCGGTTTCAGGCGCCGGCGACGACCGCCGATTCGGCGTGCCAGACCAGCAGACGGGCGCGCAGCCAGGCAAAGCCTTGGATGAAGACCATGCCGGTGAGCAGCGTCGCCAGCAGGCCGGCGAACATCCTGTCGGATTGCGCAAAACGCACGGCGTGGATCATGTAGCCGCCGAGGCCGTCGGCGCCGGTGAGCATTTCGGTCACGACCGCGATAATCATGGCGAGCGGAAACGCCACCTGCAATCCGCTGATGATCTGCGGGGCGGCGGCCGGAATGACGACCTTCCAGAACAGCGCGTGCCGGTGCGTGCCGAGCGTGCGCGCCGACCAGAGGAAATACTTGTCGACCGTCGTGGTGCCGAGAAAGGTCGCGCTTACCACCGGCACCACGCAGGTGAAGGCGATCATCAGGATCTTCGGCATGTCGCCGAGCCCGAACCACAGGATGAAGATCGGCAGGAAGCTGATTTTCGGGATCGGAAAGGCGACCGAGACCAGCGGCTCCATGATCCGCCGCACGATCGCCGACATCGACATCAGCGCACCCGCGGCGACGCCGAAAACGGCGGCGAGCGCAAAGCCGAAGAAGGTGAGGGACGCGGTCGCCAGGATCTGGCGGGGAAGTTCGCCGTCGAGCAAATCGGCCCAGCCGCGCACCAGCACCAGGCTCAAAGGCGGCAGCAGGAAATTATTGAACAGGCCGGCGCGGGTGGTGACCTCCCAAAGGATCAGCACGACGACGATCGAGAGGTTGCGCGCGAGCGCGCGCCGCAGCCAATTGATTTGTGCGCGCGCCGTCATCAGTCGCGCCAGCGCAGCAGAACGCCGCTCAGCCATAAAAACAGGCGGTCGGCGGCAAAGCCGATGAGGGTCACCGCCAGCACGGCGGCGAACATGCCGGCATAGTCGCCGTCCTCGCCGAGGGTGGAGATGAGAAAGCCGAGCCCGCGCTGGCCGATGAGGAATTCCGCGCTCACCATCAGCGTGAACGACAGCGCCAGCGCGATGCGCAAGCCGCTCATGACTTCGGGCAGCGCGGCCGGCAGCACGATTTTCCAGGGGATCAGCCATTTCGGCGTGCCGAGGCTCCAGGCCGACCAGACCAGTTGCTTGTTGATGCCGCGCGCCGCGTTGTAGGTGGTCACCACGATCGGCAGCAGGCAGCCGAGGAACACGGCGGCGACCTTGGCGGAATCGCCGATGCCCAGCCACAGGATGAACAGCGGGATCAGCGCCGATTTCGGCAACGGGAAGCTGGCGCGCAGCAGCGGCTCGAGGATATTGCGCACCCAGCGGCTCTCGGCCATCAGCATGCCGGAGGCGATGCCGAAGAACGCGGCGAGGAAAAAGCCGCTCGATTGGCGGAACAGCGACAGTTCGGCATGCTCGAGCAGATGCCCTTTGGTGGCCAAACGTGCGAAGGCCGTCAGCGTGTCGCTCAGGGATGGAAACAGCGACGGATTGAGCAGGCCGGCGCGGCCCGCCAATTCCCACAGGGCAAAGCCGGCGAAGATCGGCAGATAGAAGATCGGGACGCGCAACGCGCGGATCATAGGCCGCGCCCTTCCTCGGCGATGGTGCGCACCACCTCGTCGCGCAGCATGTCCCACAGCTCGTCGGCCTTCTCGTCGATGGCGGCGCGGCTGGCGTCGGGCCCGAGCCCGGTCTCGACAATGGTCTTGATGCGGCCGGGGCGCGCGCTCATCACCACCACGCGCTGCGACAGGAACACCGCCTCGCGCACGTCGTGGGTAACGAATACCACGGTCTTGCGGAAGCGCTGCCACAGTTCGCGCAGCTCCTCCTGCATGATCTTGCGGGTCTGCGCGTCGAGCGCGCCGAACGGCTCGTCCATCAGCAGGATCGACGGCTCGCAGGCCAGCATGCGCGCGATGGCGACGCGCTGCTGCATGCCGCCGGACAGCCGGTTTGGAAAGGTGTTCTCGAAGCCGCTAAGTTTCACCATGTCGATGAAGGATTGCGCGGTGCGCCGGCGCTCCGTCTTGCCGACGCCACGCTCGGCCAGGCCATATTCCACATTGCCGAGCACGGTTTTCCAGGGGAACAGCGCGAAGTGCTGGAACACAATGCCGCGGTCCGGTCCTGGCTCGCTTATGGCGGTGCCGCGCACGCGGATTTCGCCGGCCGAGCAGGGCACGAAGCCGCCGATCATGTGCAGCAGCGTCGACTTGCCGCAGCCGCTGGGGCCGATGATGGAGACGAATTCGCCGTCGCCGATCGACAAGGCGACCCGGTCGATGGCGGTCAGTTCGCGGTCGTTGCCCAGCGCATAGGTCTTGCTTACGCCGTCGATATCGATGAGCGCCATTGCGCGTTGTTCCCCCGGTCGCGGCGTCTGCTGTTTTTTCGCATTGTGCCGCAGGGACGTGAACGACGCCAGAGCAGGGCGCGCCGGACGGTCAGATCGGGCCGCGCGCCTCGTTGCCGTAGGGGCGGATGCTTTCGGCGACCGAATCGGCGATGTGCTCCTTCGAGATCATGCCGACGACGTTGGCGGCGCGCGGCAGGTAGCCGCTGCCTTTGGTGACGATGGAGAGGGCGGCATTGCGCCGCCACATGCGCTGGACCACGTCGAACACGACGTCTTCGGCGCGCGAGATGGTGAAATTCTTCTGCGCGATGTCGCCGAGCAGCACGCCGGAAAACGCGCCTTCCAGCCCGCGCCGCAGTTCGGTGTTGACACGCAGCACGCCGACGATGCGGTCGTCCTTGGTTACCACGATATGGCGGAAGCCGCCCAACGGCGTCTGGCGCAGGAAGGCGGCGAAATCGGTTTCCGCCGGCAGCAGCACCACGTCCTTGTCCATCACCTCTTCGGCGTGGCGCACCAGGAACATATTGGCATGCAGCGCCTTGGGGATGAGGTGGCCGCGCGCGACCAGCTTGATGGTGTAGATGTTCTCGCGCGACAGCAGCCGCCGGATGCCGATGGCGATCGCCACCGCCACGATGATCGGCATGATGATGTCGTAATCGCGCGTCATCTCGAAGATCATGGTGACCGCGGTCATCGCCGCGCCGGTGCCGCCGCCGACCATGGCCGCCATGCCGATGATGGCGCAGTTGACCGGATCGACGCCGTGCACCGGGCCGAGCACGGTGACGATGCTGCCGAAGGCGCCGCCGAGCGTCGCGCCCATGAACAGCGACGGCGAGAAGATGCCGCCGGAAGCGCCGGAGCCCAGACTCACCGAAGTCGCGAACAGCTTGGCGGCAAACAGGCCGAGCAGCAGTGCGATGCCGGCGAGATTGTCGGTCAGGATCGCCTGAATGGTGGCGTAGCCGACGCCGGCGACGAAATAGTGGCCCTGATAGATCAGCAGCATGTAGATCAGGCCGCCGACCATCAGCATGCCGATCACATGGCGCAAATAGGGGTTCTTGATTTTCGGGAACAGGTCTTCGGCAAACACCAGACCGCGGATGAAGGCGGTGGCCGCGAGCCCGATCAGGATGCCGAGCAGCGCGAACATGATCAAAGCGGGGATCGTCGCCTGCTCGTTGTGCATCGCCAGCGCCGCCGGCACCGAGAAGGCGGGCTGCAGGCCGAGGAACAGGCGGCCGACGAAGGTGGCGGTGCCGGTCGCCAGCGCCACGGGCAGGAACGTGCGCGCGCTCAATTCAGGCAGCATCAGCTCGATGGCGAACATCACGCCGCCGATCGGCGTGTTGAAGGTTGCGGCGATGCCGGCGCCGGCTCCGGCGGCGACCAGCGTGATGCGCTGCCACGGCATCATATTGATGTATTGGCCGAGCGAGGAGCCGAGCGTGGCGCCGATCTGGATGATCGGACCTTCGCGGCCGACCGCGGCGCCGCTGCCGATGGAGATTGCCGAGGCGAGCGACTTGATCGCGGCCACCACCGGGCGGATCCTGCCCTCTTTGTAATAGATGGCGTCGAGCACTTCCGGCACGCCGTGGCCGCGCGCTTCCGGCGCGAAGTTATTGACCAGGAACACCACGAGGAGGCCGCCGAGCGCCGGCACGATGACGATCCAGGCGCCCCACGGGCTCGCCGGAATGAACGCATTGGCGTCGTAGACGATCGAGAAATGACCCGAGAAGCTGATATTGACGATCAGCGCGATCAGGGCGCGGAAGAAGACGGCGCCGAAGCCGGTGACGCAACCGACGACGAGCGCCAGAACCGAGAGGGTGAAAAGTCCGATGCTGGTCGGGTGTTCCTGAGAATCCATGGGTATCGCAAGCTGTGAAACGGAATAGCCGGGCCTGACGCTGGCGCGCCCTTGCAACAAGCACCGGCCGACGATGAGTGTTTGACCGCGAGAGGACTCGCGATATCGAGTGATAAAGACGAACTACTCCACATCGGCCACGCGGGCAAGTCCGCGGGCCGCCTGCGGCAATTCGTCGGACGAGCCGTCAGTCGAAGGTGAAGGCGTCGTGATAGGCGCCCTGCACCTGGCCGCCGGGCACCGGCCCGCCGCCGGGCACATGCACCATGTTGCCGATCACCGCGCAGGTCGCGCCATGCAGGCCGTGGCGCGGGATCGCCATCGGCGTGCCGGCCTCCCAGGCGTCGGTCTTCGGGTCGTAGATTTCATTGGTGCCGAACACCTTGCCGGTCGCTTCGCCGCCGAATACCACGATCTTGCCGCCGATATAGACGCAGGAGGGGCCGCTACGCGCAGTCGGCAGCGGGGCGCGGAAGCTCCAGCCGTCGGTCTTGGGGTCATAGACGGCGTTCAGGCTGGTGTTGAAGTCGTAAGAGTCCATGCGGCCGGCGATGGCGTGGATTTTTCCATCGACCACGGCGACGCCCATATGGTCGCGCTGGCCGACAAAAGGCTGCGTGCCGGTCGAGCCGCGCATGCTTGTGCGGTCCGAATATTTATCGGTCGCCGGATCATAGACCTCGTGCCATTCGACCGAGCGCACGTCGCGGCCGCCGAGCAGATGGATCTTGCCGTCGAGCACGATCGCCGAGATGGCGCCGCGCGGGCGTGAAATCGGCGCAATGGGCGCCCACTGGTCGGTCGTCGCGTCATAGACGAAGCATTTGGAATGCGGGCAGCGGTTCTGCTCGACGAAGCCGCCGAAGGTGTAGATCTTGGTGCCGATCGACACCCCCGCCACGTGATTGCAGGGGTGCGGGAAGGGCGCCTTCAGCGACCAGGATTTGCTCGCCGGATCGTAGACCTGATGGAACGGCTGATCGACACGGTGCTTAGCATAGCCGGCGATGGAGTGGATTTTGCCGCCGCATTCGATCACGGCGTGCTCGCCGGTGGGGATCGGCATGCGCGGCATTTCGACCCATTTTCCGGGGTTGGCGGCCTTGGGCGCAACGCTGGTCATGTAGCGCTGCTTTTCGACCGTCTTCGGGATGTCGGTGACGGTCTTGTCGTTCAGACCGAGAAAGAGCGGAAGTTCGTCTGCCATGGTGGACCTCAACTAACGTAAGTGGGGACGGCGTCCCGCAATAATTGCTTGGTGAGTTCGACGCCCTCGCGCGCGACGTCGTAAGGCGAGCGTGCCCATTGCTCGGGGTTCGGCGCCTCGTAGCTCAGATAGCCGGTGTAGCCCTTTTCCGCCAACAGGCCGAGCATCTCGCGCCATTTGACCACGCCCTTGCCGGGCGGCAGCCGGTCGGTCGGCCGCCGCACGCCGGTCACCGGATTGGGCGACAGGTCGCTGTACTGGAAGCAGTAGATCTTGTCGGCCGGCACGCTCTCGAAGCCGCGGCCGCCGGCGCCGCTGCGGGTGAAGTGGTAGGCGTCGATCAGGTAGCCGCAGTTCGGCTTGCCGGCGCCTTCGATCAGTTCGGTGAGCACGGCGAGGCTGTTGAGCACGTCGTGCTGCGAATTGAACTCGATCGCCAGCTTCAGCTTGTATTCGGCGGCGATGTCGCCGGCCTCGCGCAGATACTTGATCGCCTGCGGGATAGGGCCGCTGATCTGGCCGGGCGCGCTCATCAGCATGTCGCAGCCCATCGCCACCGCGTTTTCGCAAGACTCGCGGAACACCTGGAGCAGCCTTTTGCTCTCCTCGCCGGTGGCGAACAGCCAGCCATATTCGACGCCCAGCACGCCGACCGGGATGCCGCTGTTCTTGACGATGTCGAGCACCTGCGCGTTCGAAAGGCCGGCGTCGTAGCAGCGCTTGAAATCGGTGCGGCGCAGCTCGACCGCGTCGAAACCGCCTTGTTTCGCCGCATCGAGCGCGGTGGCCAGCGGCGTGGTGTCGATGGTCCACATGTGCAGGGCGAGACGCCCGAATTTTTCCGCCATGTCGGTCAGTGTCCCTCGTACTGGAGAATATAGAGTCCGGCGTTGGTGTCCGTCAGATACATCAAACCGTCCGGTGCGACAAAGACGTCGCAGGACTGGATCACCTTGGCGGGGTTGGGCCGCTGGTCGACGATGCGCTCCGGCGGCGGCGGCACGAAATAGCCGATCTGCTTGGGCTCGAAGGCGTTGCCGATGTCGTACACGCGCAAGCCCGCATTGTGATAGGTGGCGAAGATCGTGTCTTCCGTTTGCAGCGCGCCCGGCCGGTTCTCATGCAGATTGTGCGGGCCGAATTTGGCGCCTTTGGCGCAGAAATCTTCCTCGGTCGGCGTCGGCAGGGTGGCGATCGACACCGGGTTTGCCGGCTCGCGCACGTCGATGACCCAGGTGTAAGCGAGGCCGTTGGCGCAATTCGCCGCGGTCGCCTCGTCGGCGAGCACCATGAGCTTGCGGCCGGGCAACGGCAGCGGCGTGTGCGCGCCGCCGCCGAATGGTGGCGCGTAATTGCGGTGGCTCAGGAGCTTCGGATTGGCCGGATCGCTGAGATCGTGAACGGTGTAGCCGCCATCGCGCCAGGCGGCGTAGCCGATATTGCCGGCGCTGATGAGGTGATGCAGCGCCGTGCGCTTGCCGAACGAAGCGGGCTTCTCCTCGCCGCCGGCGCGGTGCATGCCGGGCAGCCACCACCGCCCGGCGAGTGCCGGCTTGGTGGGGTCCGACACGTCGACCACCGCCAGGACGTGGTCGATGAAGCCTTCGAAATGCACCGAGACATAGGCGTAGCGGCCGCCGACCCACCAGATGCGATGGGCGCCGAGCCCCGCGGTGTTGAGAAAACCGATCTCGCGCGGGCTTGCCGGCTGCGAGACGTCGAACACGCGGATGCCGGCGCCGAACGGCTGCTCGGTCTGCACCGAATCCGCCAGTGACTTCCCATAGTAGTCGGCCTGGCTGGCATATTGCTGCATCGCCCAGATATTCGGGCCGTTGACGGCGAGCAGGATGTCGCCGTGGATTTGCAGGTGATGCGAGCGCGTGTTCTTCGGCGCGGCGACAAAATTGACCGTCTTGGGATGGAGCGGATCGCGCACGTCGACGACCGAATAGCCGTCGCTGAACATATGGCCGATGAAGGCATGCCCTTTGTGCAGGATGACCTGCACGCCGTCCGGCCGGCCGCCCTGATCGCAGCGCGACAGATAGCGGATGTTCTTGGCTGTGGCGCCGGGCGGCAGGGTGGTCATGCGGGTCAGACTATCAAATCGGCAGACTTAATTGGCGAGGCCCGGCCCGGCATGGTGCCGAACCGGGCCTTGCAGCTTTGTCGAACGCCGATCAACCGGTCGGCGGAGCGATTTCGTCGAGGCCCTTCTGCCGCGCCTCCGGACCGAGCAACGTCACGCAGAACGCGGCGATGATCAGCAAGGCGGCGATCGATCCGAACACCGCGTTGAGGCCATAGCCCTTCTGCAGCCAGGGGATGGCGATGAAGATGCCCGCCGTCGAGAGCCGGCCGACGCCCGCCGCCCAGCCGAAGCCGGAGGCACGCGCGTTGGTCGGGAACACCTCAGAGGCGAAGATCTGCATCGAGTTGCCGGCGACCTGGATGAAGAACACCATGACGAAGCCGAAGATCAGCAACTGAATCTCGCTACCCGCATTGGCGAACACGATCGCCATGATGCCGGCGCCGATGAAGGCGCTGATCGACGTGACTTTGCGGCCTATGTTGTCGAGCGCGTACATCATGAACAAGCTCGCCACCGGTACCGCGAAGTTCATCACCAGCGTGAACTGCAGCGATTTGGTGATGCTGAAGCCCTTGTCGTGCATGATATTGGGCAGCCAGCCGCCGAGGCCGATGGCGACGCCGAAGAACGCCGAGAAGCAGATCATGCCGGCAATGACGCGCATCGGGAACTGCGAGAAGACGATGGCGAACGGGTCGGTCTTGGTGTTGCTGGCGGCGTCGGTCGACAGCGGCTCTTTCGGCCCGGCAATGCCCATCTGACCGAGAACGTCGAGGGCTTCCTTGCCGCGGCCGTGCGTCGCCAGATAGCGCGGCGATTCCGGCAGCACAAAGCGCAGCACCCAGACGATCAGGGCGCCGACGCCGATCACGATCCACACGCCGCGCCAGCCGATCAACTCGCGGAAGTAGAGCGTGAACAGCGTCGAGATCGGCCATACGCAGGCGCCGCCGATGAAGTGGACGATGGCCAGGATACGGCCGCGGATGGCCTTGGGCGAATATTCGCCGGCATAGGCGAAGGCCAGCGGTTGCTCGCCGCCCAGCCCAAGGCCGGCGATGAAGCGCGCCGCCACCAGCCACATGACCGTCGGCGCCAGCGCACCCAGGATGGTGAACACGCCGAAGATCAGCAGGTTGAACTGGTAGACCGTCTTGCGGCCCCAGCGGTCGCTGAATTCGCCCTGGCCGATGCCGCCAAGGAACATGCCGAACACGGTGGCGCTGCCGATCCAGGCAGCTTCGGCCCCGGTGGCGAATTTGGACTGGATCATGTCCGGGATCAGCGCTCCGAGCACGATCAGATCGATGACGTCGAAAAAGTAACCGGCGGCAATGAGCGCGATTACCTTGACGTGAAGCGGCGATATTTTGGCATCGTCGAGCGCATTGCCGACGAACCCCTCTATGGTCTGAGCCACGGCGTAGTCCCCCTATTCCGTTTATAATTCGTGCTTATGAGGCACCCGGTCAGAATGATCTACAATCGTACCGCTGCCTAGCCCATTTCCGCCGGCGCCCACGCAATCGCGGTTGGTAAGTCCAGCCACTTTCGATTGGCGAAAATGGAACGGCGAGAGAGGCGCCGCCCTGAGGCGCGCTTCGCGCGCCAATGGAATTTGCCGACGGCGCGCGCGGGATGTTGGAACGGCCGGCCGTTACTATAATATTCTACCTTGAATACCTTCGTTATCGAGTAATGCCGACACTATTGTACCGCAAATACATAGCAACACAGTACACACGCAGATGTCTTTAACTTCCGCGTGCCAGAGTGGCGTCGACCTGCCCCGCTTAAAGAGAATAGAGGACCGCGGGTGACGCCTGACGAGGAATTCACCAAGCGCCTGGCGCACGTGCGCGAGCGCTTTGCCGCGGCGCTCGACGGCAAGATCGGCGACGGCTTCGCGGCGCTGGAGAAAATATCCGGCGGCGGCGAAACGATCGAGACCGTGATCGCCGCCCATCGCCGGCTGCACGAATTGTGCGGCGCCGCGCCGACCCTGGGCTTTCCCGCCACCGGCAAGGCGGCCCGTTCGGCCGAAACCGTGCTGCGGGGGGCGGTGACATCCAAACGCGCGCTCACGGCGGCCGAAATCGTTTCGCTCAAAGCCAAACTCGAGGCTCTGCGCCAGGCCGCCGCCGGCGAGTTGCGGGACTATTCAAACCGGCGATAGCGAGACCGGCTTGGCGACGCGGCGCGCCGGACGCTAGGCCGGCAGAAAGGCGCGCACGGTCGAAGCCAGCGTCATCGGATCGAACGGCTTGGGGATGACGCCGGCCGCGCCGAGCGAAAGAAAATGCTCCACCTCGCGGGTCTGCACGCGCGCCGTCATGAACACCACGGGAATGCCGGCGGTGCGTGCGTCCCGGCGCAGTTGCGTCAGCGTCTCGGCGCCGTCCATCGCCGGCATCATCACGTCCATCAGGATGACGTCGGGCTGCCAGTCGGCGGCGGCCACGAGCGCGTCCGCGCCGCTGGCACAACTCTTCAAGGTAATTTCGGGATCGAGCGCGAGCGACATTTCCACGACCTCGCGGATGTCCGGTTCGTCTTCCACGTGCAGCAGCCGATAGACGTGCATGCGAGCCCCCGACAGAAAAAATAAAATATTCGCGGAGATGAATACATCATGGGCGCGTAAACGAGCCGTGAAGCGCACTGGGATTTCTGGAGGTAGGGAAATGCGCGGGCGTGAAATGTCTGGTGCGCCGTTACCAATTAGCGAGCGGCATGATGCATAAATCCAGCGCGCCCTGAAATACCGGACGGCGTCCGGCCGATGATATGTGCGCGCACGGCGGCGAGGTTCTTCAAGGCCGGCCTTGGCGCAAGGCGCCGCGCCCGCGCGATGCCGTTCGATGCCGATTTTCTATGCAAATAAATTAGCCGCAGAATCGAAAAGCAAAAGCGGCCGCGCCTGCCTGCGCCGGTGTGTTCAAAAGAGAACAGTACAATTCACATCTTATATTGGCTGGGCTAAATTCATGATTTGCAGCCATATTTTTTGATGCCATAATTATATACTACCTTTGGGGGTAATGATTAGGGAGCATTGAGCGGCTTCGTACTGACAACGTCATGATGTCAGCGAGGGAGACACCGCGTCATGGCAATAAAAGAAATGGTGCAAGAAGAAAACGAGCCTCGCTTCGACTATCGCGCTTTCCTGGCCAAACACGGTGGCGCGACGGTAACGAAATATAGCGACAAACAAACCGTCTACGCGCAAGGCGATAAGGCCGATGCGCTGTATTACATCATCGGCGGCTCGGTGAAAGTCACCATCTATTCCGAATACGGCAAGGAAGCCGTGATCGGAATTCTGACGGCCGGCGACTTCTTCGGCGAGGGGTGCCTGGACGGGCAACTGATGCGCAATTCGTCGATTGTGACGACGAGCGCAAGCGAGATCGCGCGGATCGATATCGGTGTCGTCAGCCGCGCGCTCGACAGCGATTCGGATTTTGCAAAATTATTCATGCACTTCATCCTGGACCGGAATCAAAAGCTGCAATCCGATATGATCGATCAGTTGTTCAACTCGAGCGAAAAGCGGCTGGCGCGAATTCTTCTGACGCTGGCGAATACCGGACTGGGAACTCAGTCCAATACCATCACGATGGCGATCAATCAGGAAATGCTGGCGACTATGGTCGGCACGACGCGCTCGCGCGTCAACCAGTTCATGAACAAGTTCCGCAAATTGGGATACATCAATTACAACGGCAATATCGAAGTGAACAATTCTCTTTTGAATCTGATTCTGCACGACCTGCCGCAAAGCGATCACGGGTGATTCTGATTCGGCGCGATCGGCCGCAAGTAATCACGGATAACGAAACGTATTTACGCCGGTAGCTAATTCCCTCCGTGTGGTGTGTGGATACAAGCGCGGCCGCCAAATGGCAGCCCGCTACCGGCAAATATTTTTTCGCAATGTGCAACTTTGTACAGAAAAATAAAGCTATTAGTGGCAAAGTTGCACCATCAAATGCGTCATCGCGTGGCACGTTCATCGAATGAACTGTGCGTGATGGGATTTGTGCCTGGGATTTGCAGCAGCGGTCCTGCGACAGATCGCCTTGTGAAACGTTTGCGCGGTGGCGTCGAACGTTCAATCGCGGTGTGCCCGTAAACTGATCGCGGCAGAATGCCAATCATCACTTTGGGGCAGACCTTGCAAAAAGGAAACGCCTATGAAGTCGCCGATCGTCAAGAGATCCATCGTCATCGGTGGACATAAGACCAGCGTCAGTCTCGAAGACGCATTCTGGCAAGGACTAAAGGAAATCGCGCAGGTTCAACGGTCGACATTGTCGAACACGGTGGCGGAAATCGACCGCAGCCGCCTGCAGAGCAATCTTTCCTCGGCCATCCGGCTGTTCGTGCTCGATCGCGTGCGGGCGCAAGGGTCGATCGGCGGCACGAAGCACGTCGAGGCCAACGCGACCAACGGCAGCGGCATCGAAACGCGCGTTTGAATTGTTCGAACGACGGGATCGGTCGAATGCCCGTTGACGCAGGGCCGGAGCCGGAGATTTTCCGGCTCGCGGTTGAGGCTTCCCCCAGCGGCATGGTCGTCGTCGATGGCGCCGGCGCCATCGTCATGATCAACGGTGAAGTCGAGCGTTTGTTCGGCTACCGGCGGGAGGAATTGCTCGGCCGGCCGGTTGAAGTTTTGCTGCCCGACAAATTTCGGGACAAGCATGCCGGCCAACGCAATGGGTTCATGCACTGTCCCGGCGCCCGCCGTCTCGGAACCGGACGCGATTTCCAGGGGCGGCGCAAGGACGGCAGCGAGTTCCCGATCGAGGTCGGCCTCAATCCGCAGCGGATCGGCAGCGACGTCATGGTGTTCTGCGCCATCGTCGATACCAGTGAACGCAAACGGCTCGAGCGGTTGCAGGACGAGTTCGTCACGACGGTGAGCCATGAGTTGCGCACGCCGATGACGGCGATCTCGGCCTCGCTCGGCCTCATGATCGGCGGCGCCGCCGGCTCTCTGTCGCCGTCCGCCGCGCATCTCATCGAGATTGCCTATGCGAATTGCCGGCGGCTGGTCCGGCTGGTCAACGACATCCTCGATATCAAGAAGCTTGAGGCCGGGCAGCTCGAATTGAATTTTCAGCGCTGCGGCGCGCGGGCGCTGGTGGAGCAGGCAATCGAGGCCAATCACGAATTTGCCGAGGGCTACGGCGTGCACATCCGGGTGGAGGCCGCGGCGGAAGCCTTCGACGTGAGGTCGACCCCGATCGTTTCGTCCAGGTCATCACCAATCTGCTCTCCAATGCCGTCAAGTTCTCGTCGCCGGGCGAAGAAGTCGTCGTCTCGCTCGAGACCCGCGGCGACAAGGTTCATATTGCGGTGCGCGACCACGGTCCCGGCATTCCGGCGGAGTTCAAGCCGCGGGTGTTCGAGAAATTCGCCCAGGCCAATAACGGGGACGGCCAGCACAAGAGCGGCACCGGGCTCGGTTTGAGCATCGTACGGCAGATCGTGCTGCATACGGGCGGTGAAGTCGGGTTCGACGACGCGCCCGGCGGCGGAACTGTGTTCCACGTCGACCTGCCCAGTGCCGACTGGCTGGCGCGTCGGGCGGCGGGCGAAGCCGCGGCGCCGAGCCTTTGGCGCCACGCGGTTTCGCTCTGAGCGGGTGCGATCGCGCTCGAAGCAGGGCCGGGGCCCCGGGGCGTCAAACGGGTAGCATACAGCTAGAAGCTGCACGCGCTGTTGCAGCGCGAAAATTTCTGCAATCTGAAAGAGCTCATGCTGAATAAGCACATGCCGCCGTCGCATGGCGGCGCAAATATTTGACCTGACAGTCGGGTCCGCTAACCTGTTAAGTTGACGGCGAAGAAGAAATCATGGCTTTTGAAAAGATCGACGCCGCCCCCCTCGTGTCCAACCCCGCAGAAATCGTCCATTGAACATCGCCGGTGAAATCACGGTTGCCGCGCCACGCGAGGCGGTCTTCAAGGCGCTCAGCGACGCGCCATTTTTCGCCTCCTGTATCGAGGGCGTGCAGGATCTCGTCGAGATCGACGCCAGCCATTACAGTGCGGTGCTGGAAACCCGTATCGCCTATATGCGCTTCAAGTTTAAGGTCGGAGTCGAGATGACCAAGCGGACGCCGCCGGAAGAGATCGAGGTCAAGGTCGAAGGCACGCCGCTCGGCTTGGTGGGCCGGCTGACGGCAACCGCCGCCACGCGGTTTGCCGAGGCCGGCGACGCGACGGTCATCAGCTATGCGATCGAGGCGACGCTGACCGGGAAACTCGGTAGCATGGGCCAACCGGTGCTCAAGGCGAAGGCGAAGGAAATGGAAAAGCAGTTCACCGCGCGGCTCGCCGCGGCCTTCGCCGGCGGGGCCGTGCCGGGGACAGCGTCATGACGCCGTTCGAGCTCGCCGAGCCGGCCTCACTGAAAGAGGCGATCGCGCTGATCGATCCGGACGACCCGGAGGTACGGCCGATTGCCGGCGGCACCGCGCTGATGCTGATGATGAAGGCCGGTGTGTTCCGGCCGCGCCGGCTGGTGTCCTTGCGCAAACTGGGCGGCGGCTACGGCCAGATCGCCGCGGCGCCGTCCGGCGATCTCACCATCGGCGCGCTGGCGCCGCTCGCGTCGCTCGAGCATTCGCCCGCGGTCGCCCGCCATGCGCCGGTGATCGTGCGGGCCATGAAGCGGCTGTCGAACGTGCGGGTGCGCAATGCGGCGACGGTCGGCGGCGCGCTGGCGCATGGCGACCCGCATATGGATCTGCCGCCGGTGCTGATCGCGCTCGGCGCCACCATCGCGGTCGCGGGGCCTGAGGGCGAACGCAGCATGGCGGTGGAGGATCTGCTCACCGGTTATTACGAAACCGCGCTCGCCAAGAACGAGTTGATCACCGTATTGCGCATTCCGGCCCAGGGGGCCATGCGCAGCGTCTATTTCAAGGTCACCGCCGGCTCCGCCGACGACTGGCCGGCGCTCGGCGTGGCGGTCGCGCTCGCCACCGAGGGTTCGCGCGTCACGTCGGCGCGCATCGTCGTCAGCGCGGCGACGGTAAGGGCCATGCGCCTGACCTCGGCCGAACAGGCGCTGATCGGCGCCGATGCAAACGACAAGACGCTCGCCAATGTCGCGGAGGCCGCCGCCGCCGAAGCCGACATCATCGCCGACATACGCGGCTCGGCTTCCTACAAGCGCGAATTGCTGCGCGTCTATGCCGCGCGCGCGGTGCGCGCCGCCATCGATGGAGCGCAGCGATGACCGCGATCCCCGTTTCCGGCGGACAGGTCGGCCGCTCGCTGCCGCGGCTCGAGGCGCGCGAGAAGGTGACCGGCCGCGCCGAATACACCCATCTGATGCAACTGCCCGGCATGCTGCACGCCAAAATCTTCCGCAGCACCGTGGCGCATGGTCGCATCGTGTCTGTCGACGTAAGCGCGGCGCGCGCTGTTCCCGGCGTCTACGCCGTCTATACCAGCGACGATGTGCGCAAGGTCATCCCCGATCCCTATTACGGGCCGGCGTTCCACGATCAGCCGATCCTCGCCATCGGCAAGGTGCATTATGTCGGCGAGCCGGTGGCGGTGGTGCTCGCCGCCGACCCGCATGTCGCCGAGCAGGCGGCGCAAGAGATCGTCGCCGAATATGAGGAACTGCCGGCGGTGTTCGACGAGGTCGAGGCGGCCGAGAATAATACGCTGGTGCATGACGAGTTGAAGCCGGCCGGCACCTTCGCCGACCTCAAGCATTTGAAAGGCCGCAAAGGCACCAATATCGCGCTCGATTTCCGGCTGCGGCGCGGCGACGTGGACAAGGCTTTCGCCGGCGCGGCCCATGTGTTCGACCACACCTTCCGCACCCAGAAGGTGCTGCATCTCGCGCTCGAGCCCTACGCCTCGATCGCCGAATTCCGCGATGGCGGCGTGACCATCCATTCCGCCGCGCAGGGGCCGTCCTTCGTGCGCACCGAGATCGCGCGGCTATTGGGCTGGCCGGAAAACCGCGTGCGCATCAAGGTGCCGTATCTCGGCGGCGGCTATGGCGGCAAGCTCTACATCAAGATGGAAGCGCTCGCCTGCGCGCTGTCGATGCTGGCACAGCGGCCGGTCAAGGTCGCGCTGACGATGGAAGAGCAGTTCTACACCATCACCAAGCACCCGAGCACGTTCCGCATCAAGAGCGGCCTCGACAGCGACGGCCGCATCGTCGCGCGCAAATGCGAGATCTGGTGGAACGGCGGCGCCTATGCCGATATCGGCCCGCGCGTGACGCAGAAATCCGGCTTTACCGCCTCGGGGCCGTACGACATCGACAATGTCTCGATCGATTCCTACGCGCTTTACACCAATCTGACGCCGGCCGGCGCGCTGCGCGGCTTCGGCATCCCGCAACTGGTGTGGGCTTACGAGAGCCACACCGACATGATCGCGCGCGCGCTCAAACGCGATCCGCTGGCGTTCCGCAAACAAAACCTGCTGCGCGACGGCCGGCCGCAGGCGACCGGCACCATCCTGAAAGACGCGGCGATAGAGAAAGTGCTCGACCGTATCGCCGAGCGGCTCAACTGGAAGGCGCCGTTCGACCGCGGCAGCGGCGTGGTGCGGCGCGGCCGCGGACTCGCGGTCGCGCTCAAGGCGGTGATTTCGCCGACCACCTCGGTGGCGATCGTCAATGTTTCAGGCGACGGCAGCACGACGCTTTACTGCGGCACCGTCGACATGGGGCAGGGCTCCGACACCGCCATGGCGCAGATGGTCGGCGAGGTGCTCAACATGCCGGCCGAGAGCATCCGCGTCGTGCCGCGCGATACGGATGTGACGCCCTACGACATGGGCACGCTGGGTTCGCGCTCGCTGTTCCATATGGGCCATGCGGTGCGGCTTGCCGCCGAGGAGGCGAAGGCCAAAATCGCGGCGCTCGCGCGCGAAGTCGGCGAGCCGGAAGGCAGCAATATCCCGCTCGCCGATCTGTTCCGCAAGAAATACGGCATGCAGGCCGGCAATATCGTCGGCACCGGCACCTATAAGCCGGACTATATCCCGCCGGACGGCGACGGCATGACCACCAACGCGACGCCGTTCTGGATGGTTGCCGGGTCCGGCGTCGAGATCGAAGTCGATACCGAAACCGGCCATGTGCGCATCACGCGGCTGATCAACGTGGCCGACGTCGGCAAGCCGATAAACCCCAAGATCGTCGATGCGCAGTTGTCGGGCGCTTCCATCATGCAAATCGGCTTTTCCATGTTCGAGAAGATGCATCTCGACGGCGGCCAGGTCACCAATGCTTCGCTCGCCGACTACAAGATCCCGGGTATCCACGACGTGCCGCTGGTGATGGAAAACGAGGCGGTCGACACCTACCAAAGCAACGGTCCGTTCGGCGCCAAGGGGGTCGGCGAGGTTGCCACTTTCGGCGTGTCGCCGGCGATCGCCAATGCCATCGACGACGCCATCGGCGTGCGGCTCACCGAATTGCCGCTGACGGCGGAAGCCGTGCTGCGCGCGCTGCGCAGCAAAGAAAACCGGCCGCTCGGGGACGAATGATGAGTGCGCGTACCATTCAGTTTACCCTCAACGGCCGGCCGGTCACGGCGGACGTGAAGCCGCATCACAACGTGGTCGAGATGCTGCAGACGCAATTTGCCTTGTTCGGCGCGCGCGAGAGCTGCGGCCAGGGCCTGTGCGGCTGCTGCACCGTGCTGGTCGACGGCAAGCCACTGTCGGGCTGTCTGACGCTCGCGGTCTTCCTCGACGGCACCGCGGTCGTCACCATCGAGCACCTGGCCGAGCCGGGCAAGCTCGACCCCGTGCAGGAGGCCTTTATCGAGTGCGGCGGCTTCCAGTGCGGCTATTGCACGCCGGGCTTTATTCTCATGGTGAAAACCCTGCTGCGCGACCATCCCGATCCCGACGACGCGCAGATCCGCGATTATCTGTCCGGCAATTTATGCCGCTGTGCCGCCTATCCAGAGATCGTAAATGCGGTCAAGATGGCCGCGCGTAAGACCAAGGCCGGATCAACCGGCTGAGCCGAAACGCGAGCTTGAGGGAGGGGAGACCCATGTCAACGGCAACTTTGGCCGGTTCGCAGCCGTGGTACCGCAGCCTGGACGCGAACCAGTGGAAGACGATGTTTGCGTCGAATCTCGGTTGGATGTTCGACGGCTATGAAACCTTCGCGCTGATCCTGGTGGTCGGCGTCGCGCTGCACCAGCTGCTCGACCCGTCGCAGTTTTCGCACATTCCCGCCTTCGCCGGCACCGTGATCGGCATCACGCTGCTCGGCTGGGGCATCGGCGGAGTAATCGGCGGCGTGCTGGCCGATTATCTCGGCCGCCGGCGGACGATGATCCTGGCGATCCTGGCCTATTCGATCACCACCGGCCTTTCGGCTTTCGCCTGGGACTGGGTGTCGTTCGCGCTGCTGCGCTTCATGGTCGGCATCGCCATCGGCTCGGAATGGTCGACCGGCGCATCGATGACCGCGGAAGTGTGGCCCGATCACGCGCGCGGCCGCGGCGCCGGACTGATGCAATGCGGACTGGGCATCGGCTTCTTCCTGGCATCGTTCGTGTGGCTGTTCGTCAGCGGCTATGGGCCCGGCGCCTGGCGCATCATGTTCGTCATCGGCGTTATTCCGGCACTGTTCGCGCTCTGGCTGCGCACCGGCGTCTCGGAGTCGGGCAAGTGGGAGGAGAGCAACGAGAAGCGCAAGGCCGCGCACGCCAAGAAGAAAAGCGGCGCCGTGCTGAGCGCGGAAGATCACCATCTCACGCGCTTTACCTTCGCCGACCTGTTCGCCGATGCGCAAGTGCGCAAGACCACCATCATCGTCTTCTTGATGTCGCTGACGACGACGGTGGCGTGGTGGGGCATCTCGACCTGGGTGCCGCCCTTCATCGCAGGCGCGGCGGCCAAGGCGCATCTGCCGCCGCAGACCTGGGCGAGCTACGCCGGCATGAGCTACAACGTCGGCGCCATCTGCGGCTATATCGGCCTCGGCTTTTTCGCCGACCGGTTCGGCCGCAAACCGATCGTGATGATCTTCTTCGCCGCGTCGCTCGTGCTCACCTTCGCGCTCTACAAGTGGACGACCGACCTGCATCTCTTGTTGCTGGTCGCGGCGGTCAACGGCTTCTTCACGCTCGGCCAGTATTCGTGGATGTCGGTCTGGCTGCCGGAACTCTACCCGACGCGCATGCGCGCCACCGGAATGGCGTTCACCTTCAACAGCCCGCGCTTCATTGCGTTCCTCGGGCCGTTGTTTGCCGGCATGCTGATCGCCCAGTTCGGCGGCTTCAGCGGGATGGCGGTGGCGTTCTCGTTCATCTACATCCTGGGCTTCGTGCTGGTGCCGTTGCTGCCGGAGACCAAGGGCAAACCGCTGCCGGCCTGAAGCCGGCATAGAGCGGGCTAAAATCGGCGGTGCAGCGTTCCAACGCTGCACCGTTTTGTTTGTCGAGCGTTAGAAAATGGGAGTGCCGTCATGGCGAGCGACATCGTTCTCAACAATCCCGACACCATGGCGGCGCCGGGCGGCCATTACACCCACGCGGTGACGGCCAATGGCTTCGTCCTGATCTCGGGTCAATTGCCGATCGCGCCGGACGGCAGCAAGCTGGTGGACGCGTCGTTCGAGCAGCAGGCGCAGCAGACGCTGGACAATATTGCCTTGGCTTTGATGGCTGCCGGCAGCGCCATCGACCGTCTCGTGCAGGTGCGCGTCTACGTAACCGACATCAAATTATGGCCGGCTTTCAACGGGATTTACGCCAAATGGATCGGCGCATCGCGTCCGGCGCGCGCGGTCGTGCCGGTGCCGGAATTGCATTACGGCTTCAAGATAGAAGTCGAAGCCGTCGCGCTGGCGGGGCGGTAAACCCGTCGCACGGGAGATGTCAGGCGGTGGCGGCGGCCTTGCTGCGATCGGGAAAACGCTCGGAAACGTCGAGATTGAAGATGCGCTTGGCGTTGAGGCCGAGGATCTGCCGCTTGGCCTGCTCGTTGAGGAACGGCAGATCCCAGATCGTGCTCGGCAAATCCATGTCCCAGTGCGGATAGTCGGACGAATAGAGCAGCTGGGTCTCGGCATTGATCATCTTGAAGGTCAACTCCAGCGCTTCGCGGTTGTTCACCATTTCCATCGGCTGGCTGGTATAGAACATCTCGCGCATGTAATCGCTCGGCAGCCGCTTGAGCGAGGGGGCCTCCGAGGTCCGCATGCGGAAATCGTTGTCGAGGCGCTGCATGAGCCAGGGAATCCAGGCGAGGCCGGATTCGATCCATATCACCTTCAGCTTCGGAAAGCGTTCCGGCAGACCGTTGACGATCCAGTTGGCGCAATGCACCGCGTTAAAGAAGGTGAAGCCGACGGCGTGGGCGGTGATGAAGCGGTTGGTCTGCGACACGAGCTGGTCGTTCCAGTGGTATGAGGCGTGGAACGACAGCGGCAGGCCCAGCTCCTCGAGCAGGGCATAGGTCTTCATATAGGCGTTTTCGTAAACCGGCTTGTAGCGGGTCGACACCACCATGAAGCCGATGACGCCCGGCTTGCCCGCGAACTCCTGCACCGTCCGGTAGGTCGCTTCCGGATCGTTGAAGGGCAGATACAACATCGAGCGCAGCCGGCTGTTCGACGGTAGGATCACCTCGGTGATCCATCGGTTATAGGCGCGCGCCAAAGCGGCCTCGACCTCGGCCTGCGGATGCAGGCCGAGAAACAGCATCGGCGTCGGAAACAGGCACGCGTAATCGACGCTGAGCGCGTTCATCCAGCGCAGCGACTGCTCGACCTCGCGCTGCTGCCCGGTTCCGGCGATCTTCTCGCCCTTGCGCGTGAGATAGCGCGTCACCCGGCCGCCGACGTCCTGGTAACCAGGCTGGTCGTAAAGGACCGCCGCCGGTCCCTTGTACTTGTACATATTCATGGCGACCTGGCGCAGCGACGGGTCCTCGATGAAGGCGAGGATCGGCTCGAAATTGTCGGTCTCGTAATGATGGCAGTCGACATCGACGATCAACACGTCGTCGAGCCCGCGCGCGTCGGCCTGCTTGCGGGCATTGGCGAGGTGCTCGCCGGTGTTGAAATCCCCGGTCTCGAGATCGTAGGTCGGATCGCTGGAAAGGATGCGCATCGGAGGCCCTCTAACCGTGTGCCCAAAAAATCTGACGTGCCGAATGCAAACCGCCGGAGCCCGGCGCCGGACCGGTCTGCGCGTCAAACGACGACATAGATGCCATTGTCGCGTTCGAGCACGCGATAGCGTTTCAAAGCGTGCTTGCCGTCGCCGGCGCAGCGGCCGGTTGCGATATTGAATTCCCAGCCGTGCCAGGGACAGACGATATGCAGTTCATTCTCGTTGAACCGCATGCCCTGATAGGTGCGGTCGGCGGCGATCACTTCCTCGACCTTGTGCACGATAAGACCTTCGCAAACCGGCCCACCTTGATGCGGGCAAACATTGCGGAAAGCGTGCAGCACGCCGCTCGCCCGGATGACACCGATCTGGTCGGCCCCATTGGCAACGATCTTGCGCGCGCCTTCGCCCAGTTCGGTCGATTTGCAGACGAATACTTCTGGCATGGCCTTTTTGTCCCATTGCGAGACGGTGCCGTCAACAACAGCGCGTCCCCGCCAGAGTTGCGTCGTTGAGCGGCGTCGTTTGCCGGTTGACATTTCCGCGCGGCGAACCGGCCTTGGCCAATTGATTTTGCCGAACCGCTCAACCCGACATTGCCGAAGCGGTCGAAGCAGGGCGACGCATAAGAAAGCGCCCGTTGGGCTTGACCTAGATCAAGATGGTGATGCGTGGGCTTATCGTATCATAACAACGAATAATCGTACGCGGCATGCGGGTATCCGATGATGTTCGCACTATCTGGCGGCGCCATCGCCCGGCAAAGCGGACAGACTGATTTGCGCGTGACACGTCGCTGCATCAACCGGCCGGGACGATCGGGCGTGATTGGAAAATTTATAGCTGAAGCATCCGCGGAATATTTCTGCCGCTCGACACTCGCGTAAGGTCTTTACGTCCATCGCCTGAGGTATCGGCAATGCCGCACGTCAATCATGTTGCTGTCATCGATTACGAGCTTTGCAGGAAGTGTCCTTTCTGCGTCAAAGCCTGCCCTACCAACGCCATCAGTTGGGACGCCAAGCGCGAACCGGTGGTGCAGGTGGACGCCGGCAGCTGTTTGGACTGCACCATCTGCATGACGCGATGCCCGCATCACGCCATCACCATGCAGGATCGCGACGAGCCGCTGCCTTTCGGCGTCGACTGGACGCAGGCCGATCCCGCCGAGGTGAACCGCATCTGCCATGCCGCCCACATGCATACCGACCAGATCATCTGCTTTTGCCGGCAAACGGCGGCGCGCGAAGTGGCGGCGGCGATCCTGCTCGGTCATCGCACGCCCGAGCAATTGGCGGTCGCCACCGGCATTCGCACCGGTTGCGGGGTTCTCTGCATCACCTCGGTGCTGCGCCTGTTGAAGGCGGCGGGCGTCAATGACCTGAAGGCGCCCGGCTGGCAGTGGTACGGCACCTACGCCACCATCTGGGACCTGCCGGCGGAGGCCTACGAGAAATATCCGGAATATTTCCTCAAAGAAGATCTGCAGGCCGCGAACGAACTCTACCCGAGGGGGGAGTGAGCTATGGAAATGCAAACGCTCAAGCCGAGCGAACCCAGGACTTCTTATTACAACATCGACCCCCGGCAATTGGCGATGCGAGCCGCAGACCTTCCCGGCTTCACCTCGGTGCGCGCGTCGGACCTGTTTCCGATCGATCAAAAGCCGGTCGATGCCCCGACGCCTGAGCTGATGCGGGCCGAGATTCGCCGGCGCACGCTGGCGACTTTGGACAAGCTCGACTTGAGCAAAGTGCGCCCCGGGGATTCGGTCAATATCCTGACCTCGCATCACGGCTATTCGATCTACGGCGGGCACGCTTACGCGGAAATGGTCCGCACCATTCACGACCACGTGCGCGATCGAACCGGCGCGACCGACATCCGCCTGCGGGCGGGCGTCGGCCTGCGCTTCCGTGAGACGGACGAATACATCGCCAAGTTCGGGCTGGACGAATTTTTCAAAGGCAAGGCCAAAGGCATCGCGCCGGTCGACCGCGGCGTTCCGATCAAGACGCCGATCGGCACGCTGTACGGGATCGCCGAAGCCTACGATGCGCGTTGGATCATCCACGCCCATAACAACGACGTGCGCGAGCTGCATTATCACCGGCAGATGGGACGCCTGTTCAAGCCCTTCGCCATGTCCTACGCGACGATCGAAACGCGTTCGTCCTATCATCAGAGCGTCGGCCCGCGCAGCGCCAATTTGCTGCCGCGGCTGATCTGGGAATCCGACTATGTGCAGAAGCGGTTCCTGTTTTCCTGCATGCTGCAGGTCGGCCCCGAAGGCATCATGGGGGTGGACGCTAACGCGGATCTGATCGCGCAGGACAAGGAATTCGCCAAGCTCAATCTGCAATGGTACGGCAAGATCCTGACCCTGCTGGGCGCGATCAAGGATGTCATCCTGATCATCGACTATCCGGGTCCCATTCCCTACACCGCATCCGGCGGGGTTCTGTTCGGCAATTTCCTCAACGCCAATGTCGACGAATTCGATCTGCGCAAGCTGACGCCGTTCACCCGTTACAGCGATATGCTCTACCCGGGCGACAAGCCGCTGGTTACCGGCGTGCTGCCGCCGCCCAATCCCGCCATCAAGGCCGTGGTGCTGAACTATTGCTCCAAGGGCTATCCCGGCACGTTCTTCCCCAAGCTGCTGCCGTTGATGGTGGTCGGCGCGCAGGCGGATCTGATGGAGAACGACGAGCAGAACGCCGAATTCATGGATTACGCGATGCGGGTGGAAAACCTGCCCAAGGCGCTGGGCTTCGCCCGCCGTTTCGCCAAGACCGACAACATCCTGATCTTCGATGGCGCCGTCGGCGGTTTCAACGTCAGCCACGCGCTGGCCGACGTCATGTACGAATTGGCGCCAAAGATAACGGCCCAGGTCGAAGGCCAACTGATGCCCATGTGGCTCAAGCAACGAGGGATCGCTGCCTAGGCGGGATCGTCAGGGTGCAAGGACCCGACAGCGGCAACGAACAGTTGCGGCTGCCGCAGGGCCGTTCCGGCGATGCTGATTGCCATCCCTGGACCCGCCACGGCGAGGCCGGTAGAACTGGCCCACAGGGCTGAACTTAGGCCAGAGGAACGGATGGTTTTCTGTTCCCGTTCTCCATTTTGGTAGGCAAGAAAGCCTTGAGTGATCCGCGCGACAAATTCTTCGAACCGGTTGCGCAGGCGCGCGTGATCGCGCGCGTCGTCGCGGACGAGCCGGGCATTGTCGCGGGGACCGGCGCCGTGCCGGCTTCGCTGGCCGAAATCGGCATGACCGCTCGCTTTCAGCTCGCCGACGGCGCGCCGGTCAAAGCCGGCACCGTGGTCACCGAGATCGAAGGAACGCCCAAAGAGGTCGCCTTGGCCGAAGAGCGCCTGATCGGCCTGATGGCCAAGCCGTCAGGCATTGCCACCGCCACCGCGCGGTTCGTGGCGCGCGCCGGCGGACGCATGCGGGTGGTTTCGGGAGCCTGGAAGAAGCTGCCGTTCTCGCAAAAGGAAATGATCCGGCAGGCGATCGTGGTCGGCGGCGCCATGCCGCGCATCGCCGAATGGCCCTTCCTCTACATCGACAAGAATTTCGTCCGCATGCAGGGCGGCCTGGCGGCGACCATGGCCGCGGCCGACCGATTCAAAGACTGGACCAAGATCGTGCAGATCCGCGGCGAATACGGCGACATCGGCGATGAAGCCGTACAAGCGGCGGCCGGCGGAGCATCGATCATTTTCGTCGATTCCGGCCGGATCGAGGACGCCAGGCGCGCGATATCGGCGCTGCAAAAACGCGGCCTGCGTACCGGCGTCGAGGTCGCTTTCGCGGGCGGCGTTCAGTTGGGCGATATCGAGGCGCTGGCCGAGATCGGGGTCGATGTCGTCGACGTCGGCCGGCCGATCGTCGACGCGCCGCTGTTGGACATGCGGCTGGACGTGGTCGAGGTTATGGCGGAGGTGGCGCTATGACCCAACGCTACGGTCGTCCGTCATGAAGGCGCTGCTGTACGAATGCCCGAGCGGCATCAGCGGCGACATGAACCTCGCGGCGCTGGTCGATCTGGGCGTGCCGGCCGAGCATGTGTTGAGCGAGCTGGCGAAGCTGCGGCTCGATGACGAGTTCAAGCTGGAGTTCACGAAGGCGCAGAAGCAGGGCATTTCCGGTACGCGCGCCAAGGTGACCGTGGCCGGAGGCGAGGGCCCTGCGGACCATCATCATGACCACGAACATGACCACGAGCATGGCCACAATCACGACCATGCACATGGCCACCATCACGCCGCTCGCGATCATGACCACGGGGCAGGGCAAGCCCATCGGCATTATCGCGACATCAAGAAAATGATCGCGGCGTCGCCCTTCAAGGAAAGCGTCAAGCAGACCACGGCGCGTATTTTCAGCATCATCGCCGAGGCGGAGGCGCGCATCCATGGCGTCGACCTTGACGCGGTCGCTTTCCACGAGGTCGGCGCCACGGACTCGATCGTCGACATTTTCGGCGCGGCGATCTGCCTCGACTATCTGGGCGTCGATACCGTGCTGTCGACGGCGGTCGAACTGGGTTCCGGCTTTGTGAATTGCGCGCACGGCCGCTTGGCGGTGCCGGCGCCGGCGACGCTCGAGATCATGAAGGGCGTGCCGTGTCTGACCGGCGGGGTCGTCGGCGAGGCCACGACGCCGACCGGCGCCGCCATTCTCAAAGCCACGGTGCGGCAGTTCGGTCAACGCTTCGCCATCACGCCCGAGCGCATCGGCTACGGCATCGGCCATCGCGACTTTGCCATCCCCAATGTGCTGCGCGTGGTCATCGGCGAAGTTTCCGAAGTTGCCGCGCTGCCCTACCGGACCGACCGCGCCAATGTCGAGATCACCGCCAATATCGACGACATGTCGCCCGAGTCCTACGAGCCGCTGATCGAGCGTCTGTTTTTGACGGGCGCGAGCGACGTCTTCGTCACCCCGATCATGATGAAGAAGAGCCGCCCGGCGCACATGGTTTCCGTGCTGGCGCATGAACACAAGGTCGACGCTTTGGTCCAGGTTCTGTTCGAGGAATCGAGCGCCATCGGCGTGCGCCTGCACACCGTGAGCAAACGTATGTTGTCGCGCTCGGTGCGGACGGTGCCGACGAGTTTCGGCGAGGTGCGGGTCAAGGTCGTGCAACTCGGCCCGGGCGATGCCGAGCGCTGGAAAGTCGAGCATGACGACATCAAGCGCCTGGCGCTTCAGCACGGCGTGCCGTATTTGGCGCTGCGGCGCGAGATCGATGCCGAGGTGCGCGCGCATTTTGCCGCCAGCGCACCGGCGAAAACAGAGAGCCAGGAATGAGCGATCTCGCCGACATCCTCGAGGCCTACAAGCAGTCGCGCCTGTCCTTGGACGAGGCGTGCGAAGCCTTGTCGCGCGCCCATACCGTGCAGCTCGGCCACACCACCGTCGACCTGCACCGGCAAAGGCGGGTCGGCGCCGCCGAGGTGATCTACGCCCCCGGAAAGACGCCGCAGCAACTCAGCGAGATATTCGTCACTTTGGCCGGCAAGCGGCAGAACGTCCTGGCGACGCGCGCCGACGCCGCCGGTTATGCGGCGGTGCGCAGCCGGCTTGCTGACGCCGTATTCAACGAGACCGCCGGCACCATCATCCATGTGAGCAGTCCGGCGCCGATCGCTGCTTCCACCATCGCGGTGGTTAGCGCCGGCACGTCGGATCAACACGTCGCGGAAGAGGCGGTTGTGACCGCCGAATTCTACGGCAATCCGGTCGCGCGCATCGCCGATGTCGGCGTCGCCGGGTTGCACCGTCTGCTCGCCCGCATCGGCGATATCGAAACCGCGCGCGTCGTCATCGTGGTCGCCGGGATGGAAGGCGCGTTGCCGAGCGTCATCGCCGGGCTGATCCGCGCGCCCGTTATCGCCGTGCCGACCAGCGTCGGCTATGGGGCATCGTTTGGCGGCATCACCGCACTCTTGGGGATGCTAAACAGTTGCGCCTCGGCGGTGTCGGTCGTTAACATCGATAACGGGTTCGGCGCCGGCTATATTGCTTCGCTGATCAACCGCGCCGGCATGGCAGCGGCGGGAGGATCGTCATGATCGACGAGCAACTTCAAGCCAAGACGGACGCACTGCTGGCGTGCCTGCGCGGCATGGACAGCGTCATCGTCGCATTATCGGGCGGCGTCGATAGTTCTTTGCTGGCCTATGCGGCGCACAAGGCGCTGGGCGAGCGCGCGCTTGCGGTCACCTCGGGCTCGGAAAGCCTCAAGCGCGAAGACCTTGAACTGACCCGCAAGCTGACGGCCGAGTGGGGGATGAACCATCTGGTGATCGAGACGCCCGAGCTCGACAATCCCGACTATGCCCGCAACCCAATCGATCGCTGCTATTTCTGCAAGACGACTCTGTACAAAGGGCTGGAGCAGGTCGCCCGCGAACGCGGCATCACCACCATCGCCAATGGCGCCAATCTCGACGATATGAGCGACCACCGCCCCGGCTTAAAGGCGGCGCAGGAATTCCAGGTCCGTTCGCCGCTGCTCGAATGCGGTTTTCGCAAAGAGGATATCCGCGCGCTATCGGCGGCCTATGGCTTGCCGAACGCGGAAAAGCCGCAGGCTGCTTGTCTGGCGAGCCGCGTGCCCTATGGCACCCCGGTCTCGCGCGAACTGTTGGCGCGCATTGCGCGGGCGGAGCGGGTTCTGAGCGATATGGGTTTCAGCCAGTTCCGCGTCCGCCATCACGGCGAGATCGCCCGCCTGGAGATCACGCCGCAGGAATTCGCCCTGGCGATCGACCGGCATGCGGAACTGGTGCAAGCCATCAAAGCCTGCGGTTACGCTTTCGTCGCGCTCGATCTTGCCGGCTTCCGGTCCGGGTCGTTGAACCATGCGATCGGCGAGGCCAGGCGCGCGGCAAGCGCCGCCAAGGAATCATCCGGCGTCCGTTGAGATTTTCCAGGCGGCAGAGGCCGCCTGGTTCGTTTTCAGCCGCCGCGCTGACGCGCCGCGGCAGCCGCCTATTTTACATTGGCCTTGGCGGCGGATTTCTCTCCCAGCCTGAATTCCTGCTTGCAGAACGGGCACTTCAAGGGCTGATCGGGATTGGTCTCCAGCACGTCGGACAAAATACGATCGATGTAATATTCCCTATGACACGATGTGCATGTGACGTAACTGACTTTTGCCATGTGCGCTAACTCCGATTGATCAAAGCTGTTTCAGCACGTCCGGCGACAGGTAATCTTCCAGCTTGATGCGGGACGTCACCGATTGCGGGATGGTGATTCTTTGCGGGAAGCTGCGCCGATCGACGGGCTGGGTCGCGTCGATGCCGCCCTTGGTCGTGACGATGTCGTTGGCGGAAGGATCGAGCCGCGTGCCCATCATGCCGGGTATGATCACGAGATCCTTGTCCCACTGCGATCGCGTCGCCACCGCCCAGAGCACTTGTTCCTCGTCATAGATGTCGACGTCTTCGTCGACCACGATGACGTGCTTGAGCCGGTAGTCGGAGCTCAGCGCCGTTGCAATGACGGTCTTCGGCTCGCCGTCGTTTGATTTCTTGACCTGAACATAGGCGTGCAACCGCGCCGTGCCGGAAACGGGCATGTGCACGCCGGTCACTCCGGGCACCACGGCCTTGATGCGGTTGTAGAGGTAGGCCTCGATCATCGGCGCGTCGAGCAGCAGATGGTCCGCGTGACCCGGCATGACGTCGAGGTAATAGGCGTCTTTGCGTCGCGTGACCGCGGTCACCTTGCAGGTCGGGTTCAGCCGCTGGCCGCCGTAATATTGCGTGTACTCGCCGAACGGCGCCTCGATCTCGACTTCCGAGGTGGACATTTCGCCTTCGATGACGATTTCGGCCTGCGCCGGAACCAGCATCTTGTCGCCCCAGGTTTCCGAGGCGGTCAATTCAAGCGGCTGGCCCATGATGCCGCCGATGATCTGCGGCTCGTCGGTCAGGAGCTTGGTCTGCGCGCCCATATAGAACGACGGATGATGCCCCATGACGAGAATGATCGGAACGTTCTGTTTCAACGCCTTGTATTTCTGGAAATAGTAATTGGTGTGACGCGCGGCGTTGAAATTGACCACGAGATGCTTCGGCCCGCCGACATAGACACGAAGGATCGCGCAGTTGGTCCAGCCCGTCTCCGGATCCTTCACCCATACGCTCGGGCTGGCGAGATAAGGGCCGAGATCCATTTCGTGATGCGTGATGATCGGCAATTGATAGAGATCGATCGCGTCGCCCGTTTGCACGACTTGTTTGACGGTTGCCTTGGCGCGATCGATGACGACCGGCGGCACCGGCTTTTCCTTCGACAGGTAATCCAGCGCCAGGTTCGGAACCGTAGTGCCCATCGCGTCGGCCAGCCGCTCGCGCGAACCGAACAGATTGATCACGACCGGCAGTTCGGAAATCGTGCCGTTCAGATTGCGGACTTTCTCGAAGATAAGGACCGGCTGCTTCTTCTTGGCCTCTATCATCTGCATGATGGCCGGGATTTCGAATTCGGCGGACACTTCTTTCTTGATGCGGATGACATGCGAGGGCAGGTCGCGCTCAAGGTGCTCGATAAATGAGTGCATGCACGGATTCATCACTGCGTCTCCTCAAACAGAATTATTGATCGAGCCGGCCGCCGGCAGCCGCGCTCATTTACGGGATCAGCCTCACGCACGCATGAAGAAGTCTGACCGAATGATCGTCAACCGATCGGACTCCCAATCATCTAGTTGCGGTTTGCCGAGAACAAATCGCCGCCCATCAGCTTTGCTTTCACTCCGGCTGGATACCGGATTCCTTGATCATCCCGGTCCATTTATCGAGCTCGGTCTTGACGTATTTCTGGAATTCTTCCGGACCCGCCCAGAAGACGTCGATGCCCAAAACGCCAAACTGCTTCTTCAGCTCCGGCTTCTCGATGCTCTTTTTCACTGCGTCCGCGATGGTTTTGACGACTTCCGGCGGCGTGCCGGCTGGCGCAAAGATCCCCGCCCAGGCGATCAAATCGAAGCCAGGCAGAACCGTTTCATCCAAGGTCGGCACGTCGGGCAGCGCGGGGTTGCGGTCTTTGGTCAGCACCGCCAACGGGCGGATCTTCTGCGCGCGTACTTGCGGTAGTCCAGTGCCAAAATCGGGCACCGCCATGAAGATGTGCTCGGCGATCAGATCGTTGATGGCCGCCGGGTTGCCGCGGTAGGGGACGCGAACGATATCGAGGCCGAGGCGCTTCTTGAATGTTTCGCCGCCGACTTCGCCCGAGCTGTTGCCATGGCCGTATGAGAGCTTGCCGGGATTGGCTTTGGCGTAAGCGACCAGCTCCTTGATCGACTTGATCGGGCTGTTGCCGTTGACCGCGATGAAAGAGGGGAAACCCGCAATGCGCGCGATCGACACGAAGTCCTTGATCGGATCGTAGGGGACTTTCTTGAACAGACCCGGCGCGGCCGATTGCGTTGTATTCGTGGTGAAGAACAGCGTGTAGCCGTCCGGCGCGGCGTGCGCGACGTAGTTGCCGGCAACCAGACCTTGGGCGCCGGGCTTATTTTCGACAATGAAGGTCTGATGCAGCGTCTCTTGCAGATCGTGCGCGATCCATCGCGCCACGGTGTCGGTGATGCTTCCCGCGGTAAACGGAATGACGAAGATGACGGTTCGCGACGGATACGTGTCGGCAAAGGCTTGCGGTGTGGCAACACTCAAGCTCAGGATGAATGCCGCGATCAGCCATTTGCATAGTGGCACGAATTTGGGTGCGCTCATTTCAATACTCCCCCATGCCTAAACTCGCTCGTGTAGTTTCGATCGTGCGTCGCCGCCTTGACCTAAGACAAGAGAAATAAGCATTTGCTCGCGCTTTGCGCGCGCTTGCTACCGGTGCGAGCGGCGCGTCGTCAGCACATTCGAATCGTCAGCTAGTCCGACATCCGCCGCTGCTACTTGCCGTACCGTGACGATCTCACTGTCAACCGCCACGCGTACCCAAAAAGCTGATGTGTTTTTCGTGCGCTTGTTGCGCTGCACAGCAACGTCCCATCCGTACCCGTTTCCACGGTCGGACAAAGTCTTCATATTGATCTGGATCAATCGTCATGTTGCAAAATCTGCGCCTACGTGGACGAACGCGCGACCATGGAGGAATCCACGATGGATCTATGCATCGCCAGTAATGGCGAAGCCGCGTTGAGAATTCCCTACGAGACCACGAATGACCGGGACACGAGTCTGGCGCTCAAGGTCAGCAGCCGGAACTTGATTCGCGCTTTCATTCCGGCCGAACAATCTCCGCTTGCCGATTTGATGGGCGACGTCGTCGAGGCGGTCGAAAATCCGATCGGCGGCAAGAAATTATCCGAATTGCTGGTCGGCGCGCGCAAGGTTGCCATCATCACCGAGAATCAATTTCGCGGCGCACCGGTCAAAGAGATCGTGCCCTGGTTGCTGACGCAGATCCGCAAGGCTGGCGCATCGCCGGTCATCCTGATCGGCTGCGGCAAAATGGCGGTGCTTGGACCGGAGGCGATTGAGCAGAAACTCGGGCCCGCGGTCGTCGCCAGCGGCGTCGAGATCTACTGCAACGACGTCAAACAACGCGACAACTACGCCTACAAAGGAACCACCAGTTTCGGGGTTGCGGTTTGGGTGCACCGCGAAGTTGCCGATGCCGATGTCATCCTCACCATATCCACGACGCAGGCGACCCTGTGGGGCTATGGCGGCTCGGGCATGATCACGCCCGGCGTCGCCGGTAATGAAACCATCGAATACAATCACGTGATGTCGCTGGCGCCCGACTGCGTGCCCGGCAACAACGCTTGCCGCATGCAGCAGGACAAGTACGAAGCCGCCCGCATCGCCGGCGTCTCCATGGGCATCCATATGCTCGTGAACAATGCCTCGGAGCCGACCTACGTCAATGCCGGCGACTATGTGTCGGCGCACGAGGAGGCCATCCGGAATTACGAACGGGTTTACCGGTTCGATGCCGCCGAATTCAAGGAGCGCAAGGCCGACATCGTGATCGCCGGCTGTTCGGCGCCGACCGGAGATCTGTTCACCCACACCTGTTGGGGCGTCGTCAATTGCCTGCCGATCGTCAAGAAGGGCGGCACCATCATCTTCGCCACGCCGAGCCCCGGCTATAACACCTGGCCGGGCTTCGCGCTGATGGAATTCATGAAGCCGTTCCTGCCGGCCAGTCCAATAAATCAAGAACGCGCTTTGAAATCCTTTTACGACCAATCCAACGGGCTCTGGACCGGCTGCGTCTGGTACAAGCTTTACGAAGCGATGCTGCACGCGGACGTGCGCATCGTGACGCTGCCGAAAAACCACGAACTCGCGCGCGACATCGGTTTCGACGTCTATGAATCCGTGGAGCAGGCATACCGGGATGCGCTGGCGCAGCACGGCGCCGAGGCGCGCGTGGCCTTCGTTCCCTATGCGCGTTACACTGTGCTCGATGCATAGGAAAAATAAAATGTCCGCGATGTGGACGAACGCGGCAATGCATCGGCGGTCGTTGGCTCGCGTGTGTGGCGACTGTTTTGTTTGAAAATATGGATCTCAGGTGGAGGAATAGGCATGACTCAGAAAGAGTGTGATGTGCGCAAGACGCGTCGTGGTTTTCTGCTGGCTTTGCCGGCGGCTTTGCTTCTCGGTCTGGCGCCGGCCGGGCAGGCGCAGGCGAAATGGCCGGACAAGCCGGTCAGGATCGTGCTGCCGTTCGGC
The DNA here is from genome assembly GCA_963749625.1 of uncultured Alphaproteobacteria bacterium. Taxonomy (GTDB): domain Bacteria; phylum Pseudomonadota; class Alphaproteobacteria; order Rhizobiales; family Xanthobacteraceae; genus Pseudolabrys. Next base: position 115,288 of record CAVVNY010000017.1, read on the forward strand.
GCCGGCGGCGTCGCCGATTTCACCACGCGCATCCTTGCCGAGAAGCTAAGCGCGAAATTCGGCCAGCGCGTCTTCATCGAGAACAAGCCCGGCCCCGGCGGCATCAATGCCGCGCTCACCGTGCTGAATTCGCCGCCCGACGGCTACACCATGGGGCTGGCCGCCATCATCACCGCGCTCAGCGTCGCCACCTTCAACAAGCTGCCCTACGATCCGGTGAAGCAGTTCGAGATGGTCTCGACCATCGGCGTGTTCGACATGGATTTCGCGGTTAAAGCGGATTCGTCCTACCAGACGCTGGGCGATTTCATCAAGGCGGCGAATGCGGAGCCGGGAAAGCTCAACATCGGCACCGTCGCGATCGGCTCGGCGCAGAATTTCGGCACCGAACTGTTCAAGTCGATGGGCAAGCTCCACGTGATTATCGTGCCGCATCATAATTCGCCCGACGTGGTGGTGGGGCTGCTGCGCGGCGACGTGCAGATGGTGGTCGATTTCGCGCCGGCGCTGCAGGGCCAGATCAACAGCAAGCAGTTGCGCGTGCTGGCGACCTCGGGGGCGAAGCGCGCGTCTTCCTCGCCGAATGTGCCGACTGTCGCCGAGGCCGGCGTGCCGGGTTACGAAGTGACGTCGTGGAACGGCCTGTTTGCGCCCAAAGGCACGCCGAAGGAAGTCATCGAAACGATGAACAAGGCGATGGCGGAAGTGCTCGCCATGCCGGACGTCAAAGCACAATTTGAAAAGGTCGGCGTCGAAGCGCACGCCAGCACGCCGGAAGAGTTGATGGGCCGGGTCACTTCCGACATCAAGAAATGGGAAACGGTCATGGCCGCAACCGGGATGGCGAAGAAGTAGAGCGGCAGGCGCTAGCGGCGCCTCAATCGATCATTTGGCGTCAATGCGGGCGTGCGCCGCCCGTGTTGGCGCCAATTGCGCCGTGACGGCTCGTCAATTCCGCGCGCAGCAGGTTCGCCATCTCCTCGGCGAGCTGCGCATTGCTCATGCCCGCCTTTAATCCGCGCAGCAGCACCGGCGCGAGCAAGCGCACCTCGCGGTGCGGACCGGTCAGCGCCGCATAGGTGGTCAGTTCCATGCATCCGAGCGCCAGGCGCACCCCGTCCTTCGCATGACGGCCCTGGCCGCGATGATAGTGCACGACGTAAGGCGTGGCCGCTGACGGATCGAGCGCCTGGATGGCCTCGATCATACAGTCCTTGGTCTCGGCGCCGGTTCCGCCTGTCGTCACCACCAGCCCGTGGCCTCGCAAGCTTGCTTCGCTCAAGACGCCGATGGCGGTGTCGAGATCGTCGGCGATGGCCGGTCCGGCCTCGGCGGCGAAGCCTTCGGAGCGCAGAAGCTCGAGCAGGAATGGCGTATTGGTGTCGGTGATCTGTCCGGCGATGACTTCGCTGCCGGTTGGAAAGACGAGGGCGCGGCGCGCCACATTCGCGCGTATTTGTTGATCCATCGCGGTCATGGCCGCCGGCAAGGTCTTGGCGTCCTCGAGCGGAAGGTTGACCAGGCCGAGCACGCCCTCGGAATGGATTTCGGCGTCGGGACTGACTTTGACGCCCGGAATCTGCGCCAGGGCGCGCAGCAGCGCCGGTCCGCGGCCGGCGATCTGTTCGACGTCGACTTCGGGATTGAGAATGTCCAGCGTCAGCAGATCGGCGCGGGCGTCGACGACAAACACTTCATGTTCGGCCAAGGCCAGTTCTTTCGCCACCACGGCGGCGATCTGGTCGAGATTGACGCCATTCAACGTGAGGCCCTTGAAGAAGAGCTCGCGCTTGTTGAACAGGCTTAATGTCATTTAAGGCCGACCCGAGACGTTCCCGGTCGATTCGGGAACCAATTCCCTGAATTCCTTGGACTTGTTTTCAAGAAACTGCCCGATCATCGCCAGCGATGCAATCGTGAAATAGGTAACGCCGAGCTCGATGAATTGCGGCGCGGACTTCAAATCGGTGAGATGGATGCCGCATGGCTTGCCCGCGCGCCGGATGGTGCCGATGGTCTGCTTGAGCAGCGGCAGCATGGCGGGATCGGAAGGGGAGGCGTAGCCGTAGTCGAGCGACATGTCGCCGGTGCCGAGGAACACCAAATCGACGCCGTCCACCGCCAGGATGTCGTCCAGATTCTCGACGCCTTTGCGGGTTTCGATCTGCACGATCACCAGGGTTTCCTCGGCCGCCGTCCGCACGACCTGCGGCCGCGGCGTAAAGCCGTAACCGGCGGCCCGTGTGGTCGAACCGAAGCCGCGGCGGCCTTTGGGCGGGTAATGACTGGCATCAACAATCAGGCGGACTTGTTCGGCTTCCGCCACGCCCGGCACTTGCACGCCTTGGGCTCCGGCGTCCAACGCCGCCTGGATGTGTTGCGGGTTGCCGTCAGGGGGCCGCACGATGGCAGGCAGGCCGACCATGCCCGCCGCCCGCAGGCACTCCTCCTGGCTTTCCACGGAAAAGCATCCGTGCTCGCCGTCGAGGATAAGAAAATCAAATCCCGCGCGGCCGATCGCCTCCACCAGCGCCGGCGTCGGCAGGCCAAGGAAGGCGCCCAGGACGGGTCTTTCCGCCGCGCTGAGCTTGCGCTTGAGACTCATGCGTCCCGCTGTGTGCTTGCTCAGACGAGATAATCCTCGCGGATCGGCGAGAAGACATCGATATTGATGATGGTCTTGTTGCCGATCGGCCGCAGGGTGTGCGGCACATTGGGCGGCACATGAATGACGTCGCCCGGGCCCATATGGACCGATTCATCGCCCAGGATGAAGGTGCATTCGCCGTCCAGGATGTAACAAAGCTGCTCGTGCGGATGACTGTGCAGCGCCGGCTGCGCGAAGCTTTCGATCTCGTTGATGACCATCATGCAATTCTCGCCGCTGAAGGCGCGCCGATTGACGCCTTCGCGCGGGAAGATGCGTTTGATGGCGTCGAAGTTGGTGATTTTAGCCATGGTGCCTCCTGGCGGATCGTTGCAACGCCTTGGTCGATGGGTATCTAGTCGATAGGGCCGCGAATGCCTTGCGTTATGTCAAGCCTTGCCGGTTACGGGCTTTCCTGCACGATGCCGTCGAACTGTTTCCAGCGATAGATCAACGCGGAAACGACCCAACTCGTGGCGAATAGTCCGATGACGACGACGCCGAACGACACGAGGTCGCCGTTCAGCGCGTTGACCGTATTCCAGAATGTCCCGCTTAGATTGAATTTGGTGGCGAGCAATCCGAGCGCCTCGGTCACGCCGATCAAAGCCGCGACCAGGATCGATATCGATGTGATCGTCAAATTGTACCAGAGCTTGCGCGCCGGTTTGACGAAGGCCCAGCCGTAGGCGCCGACCATGAAAACGCCGTCCGTCGTGTCGATCAGAGCCATGCCGGCGGTGAACAGCGCGGGGAAAATCAGGATCGCGAAGGGCGACATGCCTTGCGCGGATTGCGTGGCGGCGATGCCGAGCAGGCCGATCTCGGTCGCGGTATCGAAGCCGAGGCCGAAGAGAAATCCGAGCGGGTACATATGCCAGCTTTTGGCAATGACCCGGAACAGCGGCCGGAACAGCCGCGCCAAAAATCCTTGCCCGGCCAGAAGCATATCGAGATGATCGGCTTCTATATTGCCGCCGCGGCGAACGCGCTGGAAGCTCGCCCAGACGTTTTGCAGGATCACGACGTTGACGATCGCGATCAGCAGCAAGAAGGTCACAGAGACGCCGGTGCCGATCAGGCCGCCAATGTCCTGGAACGCTTCGAAGCGGCTTTGCAGCGTCGCCGTGCTGAGTGCGATCATGACCGTCGCGAGCAAGACGACCGTTGAATGTCCGAGCGAAAAGAAGAAGCCGGCAAAGAGCGGCCGCTTATCCTCCTGCATCAGCTTACGCACGACATTGTCGATCGCCGCGATATGGTCGGCGTCGACCGCGTGCCGCAGTCCGAAAATGTAGGCGAGCAGGGCGGTGCCCAACAGCGCCGGCCGTCCGGCGAACTCGGCGTAAGCCCAAATCCAAACCAGCACATTGAATCCGATCAGCACGGCATAGATGCCGGCCAATTTGCCGGGCTCTCCGGCGGGGCTTTCGTCGAAAAGCCGCACTCCTGATGTCCTCGCGGGTCGCCAACCGTTACGCAGCGCAAGCCTATTGCGGTTTGACGCCGGCGGCCTTCACCATTTCGGCCGTGATCTTCACGTCGGCGGCGATTGCCGCGGTGATTTCGGCCGGCGTGCTCGCGACCAGATCGATGCCGAACTTGGTGAGGTATTTCTCGACGAAATCCGGCCGCTTCACGATTTTCGTCACGTCGGTGTAGATGCGATCCACCAATTGCGCGTTCGTGCCGGCGGGCGCGAAGATCCCCCACCAGATCACCGAATCAACGTAAGGATAGCCCGCTTCGGCGACGGTTGGGACATCGGGGAATAGGCTGGAACGTTTTTGGCCGCCGATCGCCAGCGCCTTGATCTTGCCGGCGCGCACCATCGGGCCGGCCGTTGCCGGACTCGCCAAGGTCAGTTGCACTTCGCCGGCCGCCACCGCGAGAACGTCCGGCATGATACCCTTGTAGGGCACATGGAGGAATTGCACGTCTTCGCGCTTGCCGATCGTCTCGAACATCAGGTGCGCCGTTGTGCCGATGCCGAACGACGCATAGGCGATCTTGCCGGGAGTCTTGCGGGCGGCGTCGACCACTTCGCGCATGTTGTTGGCGGAAAACGACGGATTGGCCAGCACCATCTGACCGCTGCGCGCCAGCATTGTTATCGGCACCAGGCCCTTGTCCGGGTCGTAAGGCAGCGTCTTGAAGAGGAAGCGGTTGCTGACCACCGTGGGATCGATGGTGAGGAGGAGCGTGTGGCCGTCCGGCGCCGCCTTGGCGACCTTGTTGGCGCCGATGATCGAGCTTGCGCCGCCGATGTTCTCGACCACCACCGCCTGACCCCAGACCTTGCTGAGTTCGGCGCCGATGGCGCGCGCGAGCACGTCGGTGCTGCCGCCGGCCGGATAGGGCACCACGATCGTTACCGTTCGCGACGGAAATTGTTGCGCAAGCGAGGAAACGACAGACAGGGCGCACAACGTCGCAGCTAGGAGGGTGACAGTCAGGAAACGGCGCATCATCATTGCCCCTAAGTTAGATCTCACATGGCGCGCTAACGTGCGCGATCCGTCCGGATAAGGCTTTGATTTACATCATGATTGCAATGCTTCATCGACGGCGAAAAGTTGCGTTCATGCAACCGGAGTTTTCGGCCGCCTGCACAATGACGGCCGCAAACGCATAGAACTGTTGGCAAAAACCCAAGCGCCGCCTCGGCTCGCTGCCGGCTATCTGCCGTACGCATGCAATAGGTTTGGATACCGAAGTGCCGTGCGCGGCCGCGGGGCACAAACAATTAGGCATGCGGCGAAATTTTTGAGATTGGCTGGGGGACTAGGATTCGAACCTAGATTGACGGAGTCAGAGTCCGCAGTTCTACCGTTGAACTATCCCCCAGCAGGGCCGGGCGCGCCGGCGGGCGAAATGACCTGCCGCCTCAGTGCCGGAGGCCCCTGACATGGGGCAATTCGGCCGATTTGACAAGTCCATCCGTGCCAACCGGCGCCGGGCGGGGTCAGGCCGCCCGCTTGGGCCGGGTTATCACCGTCACGATAGCGATCAGGCTGAAGGCCGCCACCAGCACGAACACCAGTTTCGGGCTGCCGTGGTCCATGATGGCGCCGAAAATCAGCGGTGAAATAATGCCGCCGATATTGAAGCCGGTGGTGACGAAGCCGAACACCTTGCCGAACGAGCCGGGCGGGGTCACCTCGCGCACGATCATGTCGCGCGACGGCATGATGATGCCCGAGCAGAAGCCGGCCGCCGACATCGCCGCGATCAGCGCCAGCGAGCCGAGATCGAACTGCGCCACCAGCGCGATGAACAATGCGATGCCGGCAAGCCCAAGGGCCGCCACCAGACCGTGACGCTTGGTGCGTCCAACCAGCAAGCCGCCGATCAGCACGCCGATCGCCGACAACAGCAGATTGCCGGAAAGCGCGGCATTGGCGGTGGTCACGGCGGTTCCATAGAGCGCGCCGAAGGCGACCACGGAAAAATTATAGGTGCCGCCGCTGATCAGCGCGAGCAGCACGAAGAAGGCGAGGTTGAGCAGGATCGCCGGCGACAGCAAAATCCGCCAGCCGGCGGCGGTCGCGGCATCCGCTTGGCGCGGCGCAGGGGGCGGTTCGACTTCCGCGCTATCGCGTAGCGCCAGCAGCAGCGCCGCAACCGCGAAGCCGAGAATTCCCGCGCCGACAAAGGCGCCGCGCCAGCCCCACAGGCTCTGCATTAGCAGCAGGCTCGCCGGCGCTACGGCCGACCCCAGCATGCCGGCGAAGGTGTGCACCGAGAAGGCCTGGCCGATGCGGTCGGCCGGAACATGGTGCGAGAGAATCGCATAATCGGCCGGGTGGTAGACCGTGTTGCCGACGCCGGCGAGCGCGAACATCGCCACCATCACCCAGAACGAATTGACCAACCCTGCCACGGTGAAGGCGGCGGCGCCGATCACCAGCCCGCAGATCAACAATACGCGGGCGCCCAGCCAATCGACCAGAAACCCGGCCGGCGTCTGCAGCGCCGCCGACACGATGTTGAAGGCGGCGAGCGCAATGCCAATTTCGGTGTAGCTGACATGATAGGCCGCGCGCACGAAAGGCAGCAGCGGCGCCAACAGCAGAATGTAATAATGCGAGACGAAATGCGCCGCGCTGACCGCGCCGACGATGCGGCTAGACGGCGCGCGGCTCGCGCCCAGGAGTTCGGTGGCTTGACTCATGGTGCGATGGTTCCAGGCCGGGGCCGGACTATGGCCCGCTTGCTTGCGTCAATCCAGTGCATTTCCAGTGGGTTGGTCATGTGCGCGGGGCAGGGCGATGGCGATGCCGGGCTTGCTTCAGGCGGTTTTCTTGGCCTTGGCCGCCTCGATCGCCTGCCAAATGCGGGCCGGCGTCATCGGCATTTCCAGATGCCGGATGCCATAGTCCGACAGCGCGTCGATCACCGCGTTGGCAACGGCGGGTAGGCCGCCGGAAGTTCCCGCCTCGCCGCAGCCCTTGGCGCCGATCGGATTGCTCTTGGTCGGCACCGGGCGATTGGTGACGGCGATCATCGGCACATCGTGCGCGTGCGGCATGGCGTAGTCCATGAACGAGCCGGTGACCAATTGGCCGTCGGCATCGTAAACCGCACCTTCCAGCAGCACCTGGCCGAGCCCCTGCACGGCGCCGCCCTGGATCTGGCCTTCCACCAGCATCGGATTGATGACGGTGCCGAAATCGTTGACCGCGGTGTATTTCACCGTGCGGGTCAGGCCGGTGTCGGGGTCGATTTCCACTTCGACGACATGAACGCCGTTCGGATAGGTGCCGGGCACGGCCTCCGTGACGTGCGTCACGTCGAGCGAGGCGGGCACGCCCGGCGGCAGTGTCATGCCGGAGCGCAGGCGTTGCGCCAGCGCCATGATGTCGATCGAATGGTCGGTGCCGGCAACGATGAAGCGCCCGCGCTTGAATTCGATGTCGCCGGCCGAAGCTTCGAGCGCATGCGCCGCGATCTGCTTGCCGATGGCGATGACTTTTTCCGAGGCCTGCGCGATCGCCGTTCCGCTCAGCATGGCCGAGCGCGAGCCGCCGGTTCCGCCGCCGGTGACAAGCTGATCGCTGTCGCCTTGCACCAGGCGGATGCGGTCGAAGGGAATGCCGAGCTTTTCGGTGAGCACCTGCGCGAAGGCCGACGCATGACCTTGGCCATAATCGAGCGTGCCGGTGACGATCGTGACCGTGCCGTCGGCATTAAACCGGATGGCGCCTTGCTCGGTCGTCATCGCCGCGGTGGTTTCGACATAGCAGGCGACGCCCAGGCCGCGCAGTTTGCCGGCCCGCTTGCTTTCGCGCTTGCGCTGCTTGAAGCCTTTGACGTCGGCTTGCGCCAGCGCGTCCTTGAACAGGCCGGGAAAATCGCCGCAGTCGTAAACCATGCCGGAAGCCGATTTGAACGGCATCTCGCGCGCCTTGATGAAGTTGCGCCGCCGCAGTTCGAAGCGGTCGATGCCGAGTTCGGCGGCGGCGTAATCCATGGTGCGTTCCATGCTGAGCGCGCCTTCCGGCCGTCCGGCGCCGCGATAGGCGGACACCAGCGTCGTGTTCGAGAACACGCATTGGGTCGCGACCTCGAGCAGCGGGGTGCGGTACATGCTGACGATGTTCTTCGTTACGTTGACGGTCGGCAGCAGCGGACCGAAGGCCGCGCAGTAGCCGCCCAGATTGCCGTAGCCGGTGAGCCGCATCGCCAGGATCAGTCCGTCTTGGTCGAACGCCACCTCGACCGTCATGTCGTAATCGCGGCCATGATGGTCCGACACAAAACTGCCGGAGCGCTCGTCGGTCCATTTCACCGGACGCCCAAGTGCGCGCGCGCCGTGCAGGATGCAGACATATTCCGGATAGGAAGCCGCTTTCATGCCGAACGAGCCGCCGACATTGCCGGTCAGCACGCGCACTTTGGCGGCGGGCGCGCCCAGGATGTCCGCCATCATGTTCTTGAGCCCGAACACGCCCTGGCTGCAGGAATGCAGCGTCCACTTGCCGTCCTTCGCATCGAACTCGCCGATGGCCGAGCGCGGCTCGATCGTGTTCACCACCAGACGCTGATTGATCAGCGGCAGTTTCACTACGTGGGCGGCCTTGGCGAAGGCTTCGGCGACCTTGTCCTTGTCGCCATAGTGATAGTCGAGCGCGATATTGCCGGGCACGTCGTCCCAGAGCTGCGGCGCGCCCGGTTTGGCGGCGTCGCGCGCGCTCACGACCGCCGGCAGCGGTTCGATGTCGAGCGCGACCGCTTCGGCTGCGTCCTTGGCTTGCGCCACCGTCTCCGCGATCACGCAGGCGACCGGGTCGCCGACGAAACGCACCTTGTCGCCGGCTAACGCCGGCCGCGGCGTATAGCGGATCGGCGAGCCGTCGCGGCTCTTGAGCGGCAGGTTGCATTTGAGCCCGCCATAGCCGGCGAGATCGGCTGCGGTATAGACCGCGAGCACGCCCGGCATCGCCTTGGCGGCGGCGGTGTCGATGCCGCGGATGACGCCGTGGGCGACGCTGCTGCGCACCATCACCGCGTAGGCCTGGCCCGGCACGCTGATGTCGTCGGTGTAGCGGCCTTCGCCGCGCACCAATTTGGGATCCTCGCTGCGCCGCACGGGCTGGCCGATCCCGAATTTGGTCAATGAAAGCGCGGTTTCAGTGGTTTGATCGTCCATGCCGGGGCGTTTACCTGTCGTTGCGGTGCAATTTAGCAAATAAAGTAGGTCAGCCGGTTCTACAAGAATACCTTTCGGCCATAAGGGTTGCTTAGGCGACTGACGCTGATAGACTTTTCGTGATCGAAGGAAATTCGCTGTGCCCTAGAGCGCTCGGAGGCTGCCCGGGGGCGGCAGGAAGGCTTAAAGGTAGGTATGAGCGGCGAGGCCGGGGATATCCCGGGCCTCGACCCCATTGTAAATCGGACGCCGCCAGAGCGGCCCCGATGGGGTCGGCGGTCGCCCGGACGGCTCGACGGCGGCTGGGGCAGCGATCGCGGCGGCCCGAGCTACGCTGCGCTCGATCTCGGCACCAACAATTGCCGTCTGCTGGTCGCGCGTCCGGCCGGCGACAGCTTCCGCGTGGTCGACGCCTTTTCCCGCATCATCCGACTCGGCGAGGGTGTCTCCAGCTCGCGCCGCATCAGCGAGGCGGCGATCGGCCGCGCCATCGCCGCGCTGACGATCTGCCGCAACAAGATGAAGAACAAGGGCGTCACCCGCGCCCGCCTGATCGCGACCGAAGCTTGCCGTTCGGCCGAGAACGGCGACGAATTCCGCGCCCGCGTCGTGCAAGAAGTCGGCCTCGAGCTCGAGGTGATCGACCGCGAGACCGAGGCGCTGCTCGCTGCCACCGGCTGCACGACGCTGGTCGATCCGCAGGCCAGCGGCGCAGTGCTGTTCGATATCGGCGGCGGCTCCTCCGAACTGGTGCGGCTCAACCGTTCGCAGAAGAGCCAGGGCGGACCGCCTTTGCCGCAGATCCGCGGCTGGATTTCGCTGCCGCATGGCGTGGTGACGCTGGCCGAGCGTCACGGCGGCATCGTCGTCACCCCGCAAAGCTACGAGACCATGGTGCAAGAGGTGAGTGCGATGATCGCGCCATTTGCGCGCGAGCACGCCGCCGACGGCCTCGACGGCGTCCACATGCTCGGCACCTCCGGCACGGTGACGACGATTGCCGGCGTGCACCTCAATCTCAAGCGCTACGACCGCAGCCGCGTTGACGGCTGCTGGATGGGCGAACCGGAAATCACCGCGGTAATCGAGAAATTGTTGGCCATGACCTACCAGGAACGCGCCGCCAGCCCTTGCATTGGCGCCGAACGTGCCGATCTGGTGCTTGCCGGCTGCGCCATCCTGGAAGCAATCCGCCGCGCCTTCCCGTGTCCGCGCTTGCGTGTCGCCGACCGCGGTCTGCGCGAGGGCATATTGGTACAGATGATGCGGGAAGACGGCGTGTGGGACGGCGGCAACCAGGTGGCGGCATCGTGACGGCAAGCAAAGGCAGCGGTTCGCGCGCGCTAAAGGTCAAGGTCAAGACCAGCAAGCGCCGCAAGCAGTCCTCCAATCTGTGGCTGGAGCGCCAGCTCAACGATCCTTACGTCGCGCGCGCCAAGCGCGAGGGCTTCCGCTCGCGCGCCGCCTTCAAGCTCATGGAGATCGACGACAAGGCGCGCTTCCTCAAGAAGGGCGCGCGGGTGATCGATCTCGGCGCCGCGCCCGGCGGCTGGAGTCAGGTGGCGGCCAAACGCGTCGGCGCCCCGCAAGCCGGGCGGGTGGTCGCGATCGATCTGTTGGCCATGGATTCGATCGCCGGCGTCGATTTCGCGCAGCTTGATTTTCTCGACCCGGCCGCGCCGGACGAACTGAAAGCGATGCTCGGCGGCGCCGCCGACGTGGTGCTGTCCGACATGGCGGCGAATGCCACCGGACACGCCAAGACCGATCATCTGAAGATCATGGCGCTGGTCGAGGCGGCTGGCGATTTTGCCCGCGAGGTGCTCAGCCCTGGCGGCACGTTCCTCGCCAAGGTTCTGCAAGGCGGCACCGAAGCCGCGCTGCTCGCCGGTCTCAAGCGCGACTTTGCGACTGTGAAACATGTGAAACCGGCGGCGAGCCGGTCGGATTCGGCGGAACTCTATCTATTGGCGACGGGCTACCGCCGGTCGTCCTGATGCGGCGAGTCCTCGGGCCAGATATCGGTAAAGAACAGGCCGCGCGGCCGCGGCATATCGAGGCGGCGTAGTTCCTCCTCATAATAGGCGCGGCGGCGCGCCTGCTCCATGCGGGAGTAATAGCGGCGCCGTTCGGCCTCGCGCAACGCGCGCCGGCTGCGTTCATGCGGACGCGTCGCATGCTCCGTCTTCTCGCGCGGTTCAACCGCGGGCGCGCCGATTTTTTTCGCGGGCGGCTGTGGCGATGATTGCGTAGCCGCCGGCGCCGCGTCGGCCAGCACTTTGGGGGCGACAACTGTGTGATCGTCCTTGCGGACGGCGGCAGTCTTGCTCGGCTGCGGCGCGGGTTGCGCAGCGAGCTTGGCGGCTGCTTCAGCTTCGCGCTTTTTCTGTTCAGCCGCTAGCGCGGCCTGCTGCTTTTTGGCGAGCGCGGCCGCTTCTGCTTCTTGCTGCTTCTTCTTTTCTTCGGCGAGCTTTCGTTCCTCTTGCTTTTTCTGTTCGGCGGCGAGCCGGAGTTGTTCCTGCTTCTGCTGTTCAGCCAGTTTCAGCTCTTGCTGTTTCTTCTGCTCGGCGGCGAGCCGGAGTTGTTCCTGCTTCTGCTGTTCAGCCAGTTTCAGCTCTTGCTGTTTCTTCTGCTCGGCGGCGAGCCGGAGTTGTTCCTGCTTCTGCTGTTCAGCCAGTTTCAGCTCTTGCTGTTTCTTCTGCTCGGCGGCAAGCCGGAGTTGTTCCTGCTTCTGCTCGTCAGCCAGTTTCAGCTCTTGCTGTTTCTTCTGCTCTGCGGCGAGACGAAGCTGTTCCTGCTTTTGCTCGTCGGCTAGCTTCAGCTCTTGCTGTTTCTTCAGTTCAGCCGCCAGCTTGAGCTGTTCTTGCTTTTTCTGCTCGTCGGCCAATTTCTGTTCTTGCTGCTTCTTTTGCTGCTCGGCCTGCTGCAACTGCTGTTGCTCGGCGGTGGCATGCGCCAGTGCTTCGCGCGTCGTGCTCTTGCTTGCGTCGCGCTCGATCGCCTTGTTGTAGTCGTCGATCGCCTTGGCGCGCTGACCCTGCTGCTCGTAGGCGAAGCCGCGCTGGTAATAGGCCTGCGCGTCTTTGGGGTCGAGCTGAATGACGCGATCGAGATCGGCGATGGCCTTGTCAAAGTGGTTGGACCGGACCGCCGCCGTGGCGCGCTCGCGCAACGCGGTGGCATTGTTGGCATCGCGCACCAGCACGGCATCGTAGTCGGCCATGGCGGCGGTAATCTCGCCTCTGGCCTGCCGGATCTGCGCGCGCGCCATCAGGCTCGCGACGTTGTCCGGATCGCGCGAAAGCGCGGTATTGAGGTCGGAAAGCGCCAGATCGGGCTCGCCATTGGCCTGGTAGATCGCGGCCCGCGCACGATACGGCGCGGCGCCGCTCGTGCCGAGCGCGATGGCGCGGGTGAGGTCGGCCAGCGCGCGCGCGTTATCCGACTTCGCCACATAGACTTGCCCGCGTTCGGTAAAGGCGAGCGCGTTCTTGGGATCGGCCTTGATGGCGCGGTCGAGATCGGCGAGCGCGCGGTCATATTGCTTCTTGCGGCTATAGGCGGCGCCACGCAAGGCGTAGCCGGCCGCATTGCCGGCGTTGAGCTTGAGGAGGGCCTCGGCGTCGTGCAGCGCGCCGTCGGCGTCGCCCTCTTGCAGGCGGAGCTGGCCGCGCAATTGCAGGAAGTCGGGCTTGGCGGAAAGCTTGATCGCTTGGCTAATGTCGGCCAAGGCGCGCTTACGGTTGCCTTTTTGCTCGTAGGCATGCGCGCGCAAGGCGTAGGTCGTGGCGCGCGCCGGGTCGGCGGCGATGGCGCGGTCATAGACTGCGATGGCCTGGTCGAAATTGTCCTTCATGGTCCAGAGCGCGGCTTGCGCCGTATAGGCGGCGATGTTTTTCGGTTCGAGCCGCGCCGCTTCCGCATAATCGGCAAGCGCGCGGTCGAAGTCGCCGCTTTCCTGCCACGCGCGCGCGCGCAGTATGTAGTTGCCCGCGCTCGGGTCGAGCTTCAAGGCACGGTCGAAATCGGCAAGCGCGCGGGTGTAATCGCGCTGGCGCAGATAGAGCTCGCCGCGGCCGCCATAGAGGCGGGCGCTTTCGCCGCCGAGCCTGATCGCCTTGTCGTAGTCGTCGAGCGCGCCGTCGACATAGCCGAGATCGCGCCGTACCGTGGCGCGGTTGACGTAAGGCGATGGCGAGTTGGCATCGAGCTTGATGGCAATATCGTAGTCGGCGATCGCCTGACCGTAATTGCCGCGCGCGTACCAGGCGTTGCCACGGTTCTGGTAGGCGGGGGCAAAATCGGGCGCCAGCGTGATCGCCAGGTTGAGGTCGGCAAGGGCGTGGGCGATGTCGCCGCGATCGAGATAAGCGAGCCCGCGCAGTTCATAGGCGACGCCTTCCTGCTTGCCCTGCAGGCGCCCCGATTTGAGCATGCTTGAGCAGGCGGCGATGCGCTGCTCGGCGAGGCTTTCGGTCTGGGTGGCGCACAATTTCGCCTCGCGCGACTGCGCGAAGGCCGCGCCGGGAAACGCCAAAGCGGCGGCCATCGCCGTGAGCGAAGCCGTGCCAAACAATCGTGCCAGCTTGGTCCCACGCATGCGCCATTACCCCTTGCGGCCGAATCCCCAAGCGTGCGGAAAATAGGAGATAGGCCGACGATAAGTCCAAGAATTAGGCCATAAACCATTAATTTGTAGCGAATTGGTGACTTTACCCGCCCGGACGGTCGGCGGGCTCCGTGGGGGCGGGCGTCCGGTTCGCCATTTCCGCCCCGGCGTCGGGCGAAAGCCGCAAGAAGATAAATACGGACAAGACCGAAATCGCCGCCACCGCCAGAAACGCCGGCGGAAAGTCGCTCGCCTGCAGCGGCGCGTTACCTTTGAAGTGAACGGTGAGTTCCACCGCCAGCGCGCCGACCGCCACCCCGGTCGATACCGCCAATTGCTGGGCGACGCTGACCAGTGCCGTCGCCCGGCTGACCCGGTGCGGTTCCACGTCGGCATAGGCGATTGTGTTGATGCTCGTGAACTGTAGCGAACGGAAAAACCCGCCGACCAGCAGCAGCAGTACCATGATCGCTACCGGCGTCGCCTGCGTGAAGCCGGCGCAGACCCCAAGAAACGCCGAACTGATCACCGCATTGACCACCAGGATGGTGCGGAAGCCGAAGCGGCGCAGGATCGTCGTGGTCGCCCACTTCATGCCCATGGCGCCGAGCGCCGTTGCAAAGGTGACCATGCCGGATTGGAACGGCGTCATGCCGAAGCCGACCTGCAGCATCAGCGGCAACAGGAACGGCAGCGCGCCGAGGCCCAGCCGGAAGATGAAACCGCCGGCCACGCTGGCGAAGAAAGTCGGTATGCGCAGCAGTGTGAGGTCGAGTGCCGGATTGGCGGTGTGCCGGGCGTGCACCAGGTAGGCCGCGATGAAGCAGGCGCCGCCTACGACCAGCGCCGCCACCACAGTCCAGGGCAGGAAATTGAGGCCGAGCACCGAAAACCCGAAGGCGACGCCGGCGATACCGAGGCCGGCCAGCACCATGCCGACGATGTCGAAGCGCTCATGGTGCTCGGCGCGCAGGTCTTCGATGTAACGGGTGGCGAGGATGATGCCGAGGATGCCGATCGGAACGTTGATGATGAAGATCCAGTGCCAGGTCGCATAAGTGGTGATGAAGCCGCCGACCGGCGGCCCGAGCACCGGTCCGATCAGCGCCGGCGTGGTCACCCAGGCCATGGCGCCCACCAGTTCGCGGCGGCTGATGCTGCGCACCAGCACCATGCGTCCGACCGGCGTCATCATCGCCCCGCCCATGCCCTGCACGATGCGGGCGATGACGAAATCGGTCAGCGAACTCGACAGCGCGCAGCCGATCGAGCCGAGCACGAACACCGCGATGGCGGCGCGAAACACCGTGCGCGCGCCGAAGCGGTCGGCGGTCCAGCCGCTGGCCGGGATGAAGATCGCGAGCGAAAGCAGGTAGGAGGTGATCGCCAGCTTGAGCGCCAGCGGATTGGTGCCGATATCGGCCGCGATCGCCGGCAGCGAGGTGGCGATCACGGTCGAATCCATGTTCTCCATGAACAGGGCGACCGCGACGATCAGCGGGACGATGCGGTCACGGCGCATGGGGATCCAGGGCGAAGCGGTCCGGGGTGAGACGCGGGGCCTTTCAATAGCAGAGCGGCGGCGGAACGAAGGCGGCCGAGTTCATAACAGGCATCCGCGATTGCTCTAGGAATCGCGGCTCTCCCATGCTAACCACCGGCGCCAACCCAAAAGCGGGCCGTGACGCCGGGCGAGGACCCCCTCGCGAAGGGCATTTTATAAGCCTTCGGCAGCCGGTCGCGTTGTCCTTTTCGGGTGAGATGGAGTTGGCGATGGCCGGAAAAAACAATGAAAGCCCGCGCGAAGGGCTCACTTTCGACGACGTGCTGATCCGGCCCGGCCTCTCCGAGGTGCTGCCCTCCGACGTCGATATCCGCTCCCACATCACCCGCTCGATCGGCGTCAACATCCCGATCATCGCCTCTGCCATGGACACGGTGACCGAGGCGCAGATGGCGATCGCCATGGCGCAGGCCGGCGGCATCGGCGTCATCCACCGCAATCTGGAACCCGAGCAGCAGGCCGGCCAGGTCCGCCAGGTCAAGAAGTTCGAATCCGGCATGGTGGTCAACCCGCTCACCATCGAGCCGACCGCGCCGCTGCAGCAGGCGCTCGACTTGATGAAGGAGAACCGCATTTCCGGCGTGCCGGTGGTGGAAGGAGCGGGAAATGGAAAGGCCGGCAGACTGGTCGGCATTCTGACCAACCGCGACGTGCGCTTTGCCACCGATCCGGGCCAGCGCGTCGCCGAGCTGATGACCAAGGACAAGCTCGTCACCGTGCGCGAGGGCGTCAGCCAGGACGAAGCCAAGCGCCTGCTGCATCAGCACCGCATCGAGAAGCTCTTGGTGGTGGATGATCAATATCGCTGCGTCGGCCTGATCACCGTCAAGGATATGGAGAAGGCGGTCACCAATCCCAACGCCTGCAAAGACGAGCAGGGCCGCCTACGCGTCGCCGCCGCCACCACGGTCGGCGACAAGGGTTTCGCGCGCACCGAGGCGCTGATTGCCGCCGGCGTCGATCTGGTGGTGGTCGACACGGCGCACGGCCATTCGCGCTACGTTCTCGACGCCGTGCTTCGCATCAAGAAGCTCTCGAACGCAGTGCAGGTGGTGGCCGGCAATGTCGCCACCTCGGAAGGCGCCAAGGCGCTGATCGATTGCGGCGCCGACGCCATCAAGGTCGGCATCGGTCCCGGCTCGATCTGCACGACGCGCATCGTCGCCGGCGTCGGCGTGCCGCAACTCACCGCCATCATGGATTCGGTCGAAGCGGCCAAGAAGGCCGGCATCCCGGTGATCGCCGACGGCGGCATCAAATATTCCGGCGACCTCGCCAAGGCGCTCGCCGCCGGCGCCGACGTCGCCATGGTCGGCTCGCTGCTCGCCGGTACCGACGAAACGCCGGGCGAGGTGTTCCTCTACCAGGGCCGCTCCTACAAGAGCTATCGCGGCATGGGTTCGGTCGGCGCCATGGCGCGCGGCTCGGCCGACCGCTATTTCCAGCAGGACATCAAGGACGCGCTCAAGCTGGTGCCGGAAGGCGTCGAAGGCCAGGTCGGCTACAAGGGGCCGGTCGCCAACGTGTTGCACCAACTCGCCGGCGGCTTGCGCGCCGCCATGGGTTACGTCGGCGCCAAGGACCTGGGCGATTTCCACGGCAAGGCGGAATTCATGCGCATCTCGGGCGCGGGCTTACGCGAAAGCCACGTGCACGACGTGACCATCACCCGCGAGAGCCCGAATTATCCGGGCGGCGGCTGAGGCTCAGGTCAGCGACGCGGCGATCGCCGCAATGCCGGCGTCGGCGCATTCCTCATCGTGAACACTGCCCGGCGAGCCGGCGACGCCGATCGCCCCGATGAGTTCACCCTTCATGTGGATCGGCACGCCGCCGCCGACGACTAGGACTTCGTCGAGATAGACGAGATGCGGATCTGGTTCGCCGGTGCGCTCGTCGACAGCCTTCGACGCCTTGCTGGTGCGCGCATTCATGCTGGCTGCGGTGTAGGCCTTACGCCGCGCCGCGTCTACAAGGTGCGGACCGCCGTCGTCGCTGCGCAGCAGCACCAGCAACTGCCCGGTGCGATTGGTGACGGCGACGCCGGTGTGCGGGTAGCCACGCCGGCGGCTTTCCTCCAGCGCGGCCTTTGCCGCCACCAGCGCGAGGTCGACGCCGATATTTCGCTGCGTGAGAATGCCGGTCACGGTGGGGCCTATTTCTTGTCGAGGAAAGCCTTGATCTTGGCCACGGTCTGTTGGGGTTGTTCTTCCATGATCCAATGCCCCGAATTGGTGATGATCCCGCCTTCGACATTATTGCCGACGTCGCGCATGATTGCGGCCTGTTGATCGCCAAACGACTTTTCCGCGCCGAGCGCCAGGATCGGCATCGTGAGCTTCTTCTCGGCAAAGACCTTGTTGTCCTTGGCATCCTGCGCGAACGCCGCGAACTGCTCGAAGGCGTAGTGCATATTGCCAGGCCGCGCGTAGAGCCTGGCGTAGTGGTTGCGCGTCGCCTCGTCGATCGACTTCGGATGGGCTGACAACTCGTTATAGAAACGATCAAGATAGATGCGCTCGCGGCCTTTGACCAGCCGCTCGACGTCGGGTCCGCGGAAATTGAAATGCCAGAGCAGCGGGTTCTTGAGGATTTCATCCCAAGGGCCGATGCCGGGTAGCGGTGCGTCGATGACGACCCATTTCGTAATGCGGTCCGGGTATTGCGCTGCCAGCGCGTAGCCGACCATATTGCCGATGTCGTGGGTGACGAGGTCGGCCTTCTCGATCTTCAACCCGTCGAGCACCTGCGCGATGTCGCGCGCCTGTGTTTTCTTGTCGTAGCCGCCTTCCGGGTGTCCCGAGAGGCCCATGCCGCGCAAGTCGGGGACGACCACGGTGTGGTCCTTGACCAGCACCTTGGCGGCCGGCGCCCACATGTCGCCGGTATCGCCGAAGCCGTGCAGCAGCAGCACGGCCGGGCCTTTGCCGGCGACGCGGACATAAATCGTCGCGCCATCCGTCTTGATGTACTCGGTGCGGGTGCCCGGTGGGAACTGCTCGACGTGCGCCTGCGACGGCGTGGCGCAAGTCAGGATCGTGAGGGCTGCTGCGAAAAAGGCGAATAAGCGCATGGCCTGTGCTCCGTTGGTTCGGCGCGATTTTAACAGGAGTTTGCGACGGCAAGAAAGCGTGGGCTGGCGGCCGGCAAGGAAGTATGACTATGTGCGGATTGTTTCCGGGAATCCCATGTCGGTCCAGATCATATTAATGCCGCTGTTCGTCCAGGTCGCGCTGACCTTCGCGCTACTGTTCTGGACGGCGCGTTCGCGCATCGGTGCGTTGAAGAGCGGTCAAGTCAAAATGGCCGACGTCGCGCTCGGGCAGTTCAACTGGCCGACGAAGACGCAACAGATATCGAACAACTTTAACAGCCAATTCCAGCTTCCGGTTCTGTTTTACGTTCTAACGTTGCTGGTGGTTGTCCTGCATCAGGCGGACTTCTTATACGTCGTGCTCGCTTGGCTGTTCGTGCTGTCGCGTGTCGTACACACGTACATCCACACCGGCACGAATTACGTCCGGCATCGCTTCAACGCGTTTGCGGCCGGCGTATTCATTCTCATGGCGATGTGGCTGATCTTCGCGGCGCGCATCCTGCTGAGCTTGTCATGACCCCGGCAGCGCGGCTCGCGGCCGCTATCGAAATCTTCGCCAATCTGGAGAGCGAGCGCCGGCCGGCGGCCGACGCGCTCAAGAGCTGGGGGCTGGCGCATCGCTTCGCCGGCTCCGGCGACCGCTCGGCGATCGCCGGGCTGGTCTATGACGCGCTGCGCCGGCGTGCGTCGAGCGCCTACCTGATGGGCGCCGAGACGCCGCGCGCGGTTCTGCTCGGCATGCTCAAGCGCGAACGCGATCTCGATACCGAGGCGATTTCAAAACTCGCCGACGGTTCGGGCTACGGACCGCCGGCGCTCAGCGACGACGAACGCCAGCGCCTGGATGCGGCCGACATGACGGCTGCGCCGGCTTACGTCGCCGGCGATTATCCGGAATGGCTCGAGCCGCATTTCATCCGCGCCTTCGGCGATGCGCGCGCGGAAGAGGGCGCCGCGCTGTCGTCGCGCGCGCCGCTCGATCTGCGGGTGAACACGTTGAAGGCGGACCGCGACAAGGCGGCCGCAATGCTGTCCGATTTGCAGCCCGAACTCGCGCGCTGGTCGCCCTGGGGCTTGCGCGTTCGCATTGCCGCCGATGCCAAGAGCCCGGCGGTGCACGCCGAGCCGGCGTTCATCAAAGGCATGGTCGAATTGCAGGACGAAGGCTCGCAACTGGCCGCGCTGTTTTCCGGCGCCAAGCTCGGCGAGCAGGTGGTCGATCTCTGCGCCGGCGCCGGCGGCAAGACCTTGGCGCTTGGCGGCGATGATGGAGAACAAGGGGCAGATCTTCGCCACCGACGACGACAAACGACGGCTGGCGCCGATCCACGACCGCCTCAAGCGCTCGGGCGCCCGCAACGTGCAGGTGCGCACGCCGAAGTCGGTCGGCGGCGAGATCGCCGACCTCGCCGGGCGCTGCGACCTGGTGCTGATCGACGCGCCCTGCACCGGCACCGGCGCCTGGCGCCGCAACCCGGATGCCAAATGGCGCATGCGTCCCGGCGCATTGGAACAGCGCCAGAAGGAGCAGGCGGAAATCCTCGACCGCGCTGTGCCGCTGCTCAAGGCCGGCGGCCGCATCGCCTATGTGACCTGTTCGGTGCTGGACGAGGAAAACGGCGCCCAGGTGCGCGCCTTCCTCGCCCGCCATGCGGAATTCTCGGCGCAGCCGGCTACCGAAGTGGTGAACGTGTTGGGCGAGCGCGCCTTCATGTTCGCCAAGGCTGCGCGGCTCACCGACGAAGGAATTTTGATGACGCCGCGCACGACAGAGACGGACGGCTTCTTTGTTTCGGTGCTGCGGAGCGGCGGTTGAGCCCTTCAGGGCCGAATTAACGTCTGCTTTAGACGAATTCCCCCTTTGCGCCGCAATCCCGGCCAAGTTTCTCCGCGATGATTTCGTGTTTGGTGCGCGACTCTTTCAGCCAAGGCTTTCCTTCATGATGGCGGCCACCAGCGATTCAATGCGTCATTCCGGGACGACCGATCCGGTGTCGATCCACCAGGATGATGTGCGCCACGGCTCCGGCCACGGTGTCCTGAGCAGCGGCGGCGCTCCCCGGGCCGCCCGACTCATGACCGCGCTGCAACTGGCCGGCTCGCTGCTGGCGATCCCGGTCGGCCTGGCCAGCGCCTATTCGATCTACCGCGCCAATTTCTCCGCCGAAACGACGTGCCAAAGCTTGCGCGCCAACATCGTCTCGATGATCGACAAGAGCGTCGATGCCAGCACCCGGCATATGCTGGTGCGCCACGACGTCGAGAAATTCGAGCAGACCTGCGGCGCGATCGATCCGGATGCCACGGCGGCGTTCAAGACTTTGCTGGCGGCCGACAAGCCGGCGGCGCCGCAGGCTGCGCCCGCCGTGCGCCATGTCGAGGCGGCGCCGAAGGAGCCGGTGCACAAAGCCGAACCGCATCCGCAGGTCGCGGCCAAAGTGCCGGCCGCGCCGCCAGCTGCCGCCACCACGGTTGCCCGCCGCGAGCCGGCGGAGTCCGACGCGCAATGGCTCGATGCCGTGCGCGGGGCCTTGCTGGCTCATCGCCCGGAGGTGCCGGCGGCCGAAGCCGTCAAAGTGCCGGTTACGCATGCGGTGATACCGGCGCAGTGGCCGGCACAGAAAAACGCGGCCCTGCCGGCGCCTGCGCCGGCTGTCGCGCCGGCTCAGGTTATTGCGCCAGCCACACCCGTTGCCGCGCCCGTGGTTGCGCCGGCGTTACCGCCTGCCACCGCGGTTGCGGCGCCGCCTATGCCGCAAGCCGATCCCGATCATCCGGTGCCGCCGGCGGCTATCCCCAATCCGGACGATATGGCCGCGGCCAAGCCGGAGCAGCACCATTCGCGCATCGGCCGATGGATTGCGAAAATCCCGTTGATGGGAAACGTGATCGACAACGCCTGGAATTGAACCGCCGGACTATTCCGGCTGCCAGTCTGCGACCGTCGCCAAATCCGCTTCGACCTGCCAGCGGCCGCTCTTGGCCGGGCGCCGCTCGGCCTGCGCCAGGAGCGCGAGAAATTCGCTGCGCGGGATGTCGCGGAAGCCCATGTCGTGACAGGTCGGGGTCATGATCTTGCCGTCGTTGAAGGCAAAGCCCCAGTGCGCCAGATGCCAGTTGAGCACGCTGAAACCGATCTTCGACGTGTTCGGCTCGCGCGAGAACTGTGACTCGGTGACGAAACTTCCGCCGATGGCGAGGCCATAGCCGCCGCCGGCGAGTTCGCCCTTGTCGTTCCACACTTCGAAGGAATGCGCGAAGCCGGCGTCGAACGCCTCGGCAAAAGCGTGCATCACCCTGGGCGTGATCCAGGTGACGTGCCAGCGGCCCTGGCGGTGGCCGGCGCAGGCCTTGATCACGCCGTCGAAGTCGCGGTCGAAGCTGACGGTGTAGTGACCCTGCCGCATCTGCCGGCGCAGCCGCTTGGCGATGTGCATCTCGTTGAAGAACAGCACCGAGCGCTGCGGCGGCGACCACCATTTCAACGGCGCGACGTGCGCCAGCGGGAACAGCCCGCGCCGGTAGGCGGCCAGGATCGTCGGCAGGGTGAAGTCGTGCACGATGCCGGCAAGGCCGGGCGGGTTGGCCAGCGCGCGCTCCGGGTCGGGGAGGGCGTAATCGGGCGCGAGCAACTCGTGGAAGCAGAGCCGGGCGAGGTTCGGCAGGCCGGAAAGGCGTCCCGGCATCACCGACCAGGCGAGGCCCAGCGCAATGCGCTCGGCCTTCTCGGCGAGGCTTTCGCGGAACAGCGCGGCGCGGCGGTCGGCCGGGGCTGCGGGAAGCGCCATATGATCGGCGTGGTAGGCCAAACTCAGGTTCCAAACGTGTGGAAATGGCGAAATTCTTCGCTTCTATCTCTCACGGGCGGGCTAATGGAGGGTTATCTGAATGTGTCGAAATCTGGCGTAGTTAACCGGAGCCTGACGCCTTGACCGCGCCCAAGCTCAATCCCACAAAGCCGCCTCGAACCGGGCCGATTCCGGACCCAATACGGCCGCCCAAGGACGATAAAGCGTTGCACGACAAGGTTCTGATCGTCGATTTCGGCTCGCAGGTGACCCAGCTCATTGCGCGGCGGGTGCGCGAGGAAAAGGTCTATTGCGAGATCGTGCCCTACCAGAAGGCCGAGGCCGCCTTCCGCGAGATGAAGCCGAAGGCGGTGATCCTGTCCGGCGGGCCGGCCTCGGTGCTCGACAAGGACGCCCCGCTGGCGCCCAAGGCGATCTATGAGGCCGGCGTGCCGGTGCTCGGCATCTGCTACGGCGAGCAGGCGATGGCGCAACAGCTCGGCGGCAAAGTCGAGGGCGGCCATCACCGCGAATTCGGCCGCGCCGAGGTCGAGGTCATCGCCGACAGCCCGATCTTCGAAGGCGTCTGGACCAAGGGCGAGAAATACCCGGTCTGGATGAGCCACGGCGACCGGGTGACCAAGCTGCCGGACGGCTTCAAGGTGCTCGGCGTCTCGCCCAATGCGCCGATCGCCATCATCGGCGACGACGCGCGCAAGTTCTACGCCACGCAATTCCATCTCGAGGTCATGCACACGCCGCACGGCGCCGCGCTGCTGCGCAATTTCGTGCGCAAGGTCGCGGGGCTGGCCGGCGACTGGACCATGCGCGCCTTCAAGGACGAGGCGATCGAGAAAATCCGCAAACAAGTCGGCAAGGGCCGCGTCATCTGCGGATTGTCCGGCGGCGTCGACTCGGCGGTCGCCGCGGTGCTGATCCACGAGGCGATCGGCGAGCAGCTCACCTGCGTCTTCGTCGACCACGGCCTGCTGCGGCTCGCCGAAGCCGAGAAAGTCGTTACGCTGTTCCGCGACAGCTACAACATCCCGCTGGTACACGTCGACGACAGCGAGGTGTTTCTGAAAGCGCTCGCGGGCGTCGAGGACCCCGAGCAGAAGCGCAAGACCATCGGCCGACTGTTCATCGACGTGTTCGACGCCGAGGCGAAGAAGATCGGCGGCGCGGATTTCCTGGCGCAGGGCACGCTCTACCCGGATGTGATCGAGAGCGTCTCGTTCACCGGCGGCCCGTCGGTGACCATCAAGTCGCATCACAATGTCGGCGGCCTGCCCGAGCGCATGAAGATGAAGCTGGTCGAGCCGCTGCGCGAACTGTTCAAGGACGAGGTGCGGGCGCTCGGCCGCGAGCTCGGCCTGCCGGACGCCTTCGTCGGCCGCCATCCGTTCCCGGGGCCGGGGCTGGCGATCCGCATTCCGGGCGCGATCACGCGCGAGAAGCTCGACATCCTGCGGCTCGCCGACGAGATCTACATCGAAGAAATCCGCCGCACCGGACAATACGACAACATCTGGCAGGCCTTCGCCGTGCTGCTGCCGGTCAAGACCGTCGGCGTCATGGGCGACGGCCGCACCTACGATTACGTCATCGGCCTGCGCGCGGTGACCTCGACCGACGGCATGACGGCGGACTTCTATCCCTTCGATATGAAGTTCTTAGGGATGGTGGCGACGCGCATCATCAACGAGGTCAAGGGCGTCAACCGCGTGGTCTATGATGTGACCAGCAAGCCGCCGGGGACGATTGAGTGGGAGTGAGGCGCTAGTTGGGGATTGGTGCCCAAGCATACCCCTTTTCGCCTGCACCTCCGCCTTTCCACGGAAGGCGATCGTTGGTTGGCTCAAACTCGAACTCGATGCCCTCGCTGTTGCTCACCAGTTGACCGTCAGCATTCCGAGGTTGCCGCGCTTGCTTTTTTCAGCTTTTGATTTTTCCCTGGAGATAAGAAGGTTCGGCCTTCGTTGTGTGTAGCGCGACATACGAGCCGTATTTCACCGCTGCTTCGGCGTGCGCTTCATCTACTACCCACGTGCCCGTTCTCTTTAATCCGGACGAGCTTGTTTCCACCTCCAGCTCTTCAGGGCAAATGAAATGGAGTTCGGAGACATACTGCCCCGCGCGACCGACGCGGGTCTGTTCAGATTTCGGCTTCTTCGGGGGCTTTCGTTTTTCAAGTTCAGCGTCGCATAAGACGACAAGATCGTTAGCAACCTGTTTTAAAGCCCGCTCACGAACCCGCTTGATTTCTTCATTTGTCCATTTAGCGATTTGGTTTGGCGTAAAATTTGGTATTTTCATCTGAAGCATGCCTGCTTGGGGGCCGGAGGAGATCATGCCCATCACCATCTACGGCATCAAGAATTGTGATACCATGAAGAAGGCGCGCGCCTGGCTCGACAAGCATCAGGTCGAGTACGTCTTCCACGACTACAAGTCCGCCGGCATCGAGCGCGCCAAGCTCGAAACCTGGGCGAAGAAAGCCGGCTGGGAAACGCTGCTCAACCGCGCCGGCACGACGTTCAAGAAACTGCCCGACAAGGACAAGGAAAGTGTCACCGAAAAGAAGGCCATCGCGCTGATGCTGGCGCAGCCGTCGATGATCAAGCGGCCGGTGCTGGAGCTTTCCGGCGGCAAATTGGTGGTTGGGTTTAAGTCGGATGAATACGCCGCATCCGTCAAGTGAAGGGCGTTCGGCTTGCTCCGCTCATTCCCGCGCAAACGGGAATCCAGAGCGACAATTGGCTCAGCGAGCTGCTACCCTGGGTCCCCGCTTGCGCGGGGACGAGCGGTGATGGAAGCGGCGATGAAAACCTACAAGAAGCAAGACTTCCCCGTCTCCGACATCCGCCGCTTCCTCGAGCCCGGGCCAGTGGTGCTGGTCTCCTCGGCTTTCAAGGGCGAGCGCAACATCATGACCATGGGCTGGCACATGGTGATGGAATTCGTGCCGTCATTGGTCGGCTGCCTGATCTCCAGTGGCAATCACAGCTACGAGCTCATCAGCCGCAGCAATGAATGCGTGATCAATATCCCGACCTTGGAACTGGCGCCGACCGTTGCCAAAATCGGCAACTGCTCGGGCGCGAGCGTCGATAAATTCGCCACGTTCAATCTCACCGCGCTCCCCGCTGAGCAGGTGAAGGCGCCGCTGATCGCGCAGTGCTACGCCAACCTCGAATGCAAACTGGTCGACGGGCGGCTGCGCGACCAATACAACGTCTTCATTTTCGAAGTGGTGAAGGCGCACGCGGCAGTAACGCCGAAATATCCCAAGACCATCCATTACCGCGGCGACGGCATGTTCATGGTCGCCGGCCGCTCGCTCAATCTGCGGCGGTATTTCCGGCCCGGAATGCTGTAGCCGCGCGGCCACGCCTCTTGATTAGCGCCACTTTCCCTGCCACATGCGCCCCATGAACGTGCCGTTGCGCCCCGCCAATTCGATCCCGCTCACGCCGCTTGCGGCGGAAGTCGAGCGCCGGCGCACCTTTGCCATCATTTCCCACCCGGACGCCGGCAAGACCACGCTAACCGAAAAGCTGCTGCTGTTCGGCGGCGCCATCAATCTCGCCGGCCAGGTCAAGGCCAAGCGCGACCGCCGCTCCACCCGCTCGGACTGGATGGCAATCGAGCGCGAGCGCGGCATTTCGGTGGTCACCTCGGTGATGACCTTCGACTACGACGGCCGCGTCTTCAACCTGCTCGACACGCCGGGCCACGAGGACTTCTCCGAAGACACCTACCGCACGCTGACCGCGGTCGACTCGGCGGTGATGGTGATCGACGCCGCTAAGGGCATCGAGGCGCGCACCCGCAAGTTGTTCGAGGTCTGCCGCCTGCGCGACATCCCGATCATCACCTTCATCAACAAGATGGACCGCGAGAGCCGCGATCCGTTCGATCTGCTCGACGAGATCGAGAAGACGCTGGCGCTCGACACCGCGCCGATGACCTGGCCGATCGGGCGAGGGCGCGACTTCGCCGGCACGCTCGACCTTGCCACCGGCGAGATGCGGCTGTTGAGCGAGGACGGCAGCAACCTCGCGCCGCAGCCGCTCGACCTCGCGGCGCTGGCGCAGAAAAATCCGATGCTCGACGCCAAGGCGGTCGCCGAGGAATTGGCGCTGGTGAAAGACGCCTGCCGGCGCTTCGATTTCGACGCCTTCCGCGAGGGCCACCTGACGCCGGTTTTCTTCGGCTCGGCCTTGAAGAATTTCGGCGTCAAGGACTTGCTCGACGCGCTCGCCGCCTTCGCGCCGCCGCCGCGCGCGCAGGTGTCGAACAAGCGCACCATCGACGCGCACGAGGGCGCCATGACCGCCTTCGTGTTCAAGATCCAGGCCAACATGGATCCCAACCACCGCGACCGCATCGCTTTCGCGCGCCTGTGCTCGGGCAAGCTGCGGCGCGGCATGAAGGCGAAGCTGGTGCGCACGGACAAGCCGATGACGCTGTCGGCGCCGCAATTTTTCTTCGCGCAGGACCGCACGGTGGCGGACGAGGCCTATGCCGGCGACGTGGTCGGCATCCCCAACCACGGTACGCTGCGCATCGGCGATACCCTGACCGAAGGCGAGGATATCGCCTTCCTCGGCGTGCCGAACTTCGCGCCGGAAATTCTGCGGCGGGTCAAGCTCGGTGATCCGATGAAGGCCAAGAAGTTGAAAGAGGCGCTGCAACAAATGGCGGAAGAAGGCGTAGTTCAGGTGTTCCGGCCGCTCGACGGGGCGCCGGCGCTGGTCGGCGTGGTCGGCCCGTTGCAGCTCGACGTGCTCAAAGTGCGGTTATCGGACGAATACGGCCTCGATATCGGCTTCGAAACGCCGGAATTCCAGCTCGCGCGCTGGATTTCCTGCGCCGAAGGCAAAAAACTCGACGATTTCGTGCAAGCCAATTATTCCAGCGTGGCCGAGGACTTGGACGGCGATCGCGTGTTCATGGCGCGCAACCAATTCATCCTCGATTACACCGGCGAGCGCGCCCCCGGCGTCGTCTTCACCGACATCAAGGACGTGAAGAAGAAGGCGGCGTAAACTAATTGACCTTCACGTCCGCCGCCTTGATCACCGGCGCCCAGCGCGCGATCTCGCCGTCGATGCGGGCGCGGAATTCCTCCGGCGTCGAGCCGACCGGCTCCATCAATTGCGCCGCCAGCTTATCGCGCAGCTGCGGTGCGCGGATGATCGCCACCACATCCTTGTTGATCTTGTCAATCAGCGGCTTCGGCGTGCCGCCCGGCGCGATCAGCCCGTTCCAGGCGTCGGCCTCGACGTCGATGCCGCTCTCTTTCAATGTCGGCACGTCCGGCAAATAGGGCGAACGCTTGGCGGTGGAGACGGCGAGGATTTTTACTTTGCCGGCCGCGGCCTGCGGCGTCACCGAGATCGCCGGCAGGCAGGCCATCTGGGTGTCGTTGCGGATCACCGCCATGATCGCCTGCGGCGAACTCGGATAGGGCACGTGCACCAGTTTGGTGCCGGCTTTGATGGCGATCGCCTCCATCGCCAGATGCGACAGCGAGCCATTGCCGATCGATGAGAAATTATACTTGCCCGGATTGGCCTTGATCAGCGCCACCAGCGCGCCGACGGAATCGATCTTGAGCGCCGGGTTGACCGCGAGCGCGCTCGGCTGCGTGACGAGCTGCGTGATCGGAGCGATGTCCTTGTGCGGGTCGTAGGGCAGCTTCGAGAACAGCAGCGTATTGATGGCGAGCGGCCCGCCGATGCTGATGCCGATGGTGGCACCGTCCGGCGCGGCCTTGGCCACCGCGTCGGTGCCAAGATTGCCGCTGGCGCCGGGCTTGTTCTCGACCAGGAAAACGCTGCCCGGATATTTCTGCCCGAGCCGGTCGGCGATCAGGCGGGCGACAATATCGGGCGTGGAGCCGGCGCCGAACGGGACGATGATTTTGACGGTTTTGGCCGGCCAATCCTGCGCCAATGCGGGCATGGCGGCGGCTGCGAGTAGCAATAACGCCAGCAAGACGCGTCTGAATATGGGGAAGCAGGGGGTTGCGGCCATCGGCGATTTCCTATGCGCGGACACGGGCTTGCATTGACCGGTGCTATCCTCTACTGCGGCGTCGGTAAAGCGTAACAACCGAATTGCGAGTGTAGCATGGGCCTTGCAATCCTCGTTCTCGGCCTGGTCGTCTTCCTGGCCGCCCACGGTTTCGTGTCGATGCGCGGCGCGCGCGCTAAGGTGATCGCGCGCTTGGGGCTGAATGGCTATCGCGGCCTGTTCGGCGTTGTCGCGCTGATCGGCCTTGCCATTATCGTCTGGGGCTACGGGGATTACCGCGCGCATGGATTGATCTCTGTCTGGTCGCCGCCGGCATTCATGCGGCACATCACCGTCGGCCTCATGCTGTTCGCGGCGATTTTCTTCACCGCCGCCTTCATCCCCAGCCACATCAAGACCAAGCTCAAGCACCCGATGCTGGCCGGCATCAAGACCTGGGCGCTGGCGCATCTATTGGCCAACGGCGACCTCGGTTCGATCTTGCTGTTCGGATCGTTCCTCGCTTGGGGTGTTATTGCCCGCATCGCCGCCAAGCGGCGTGGCGACCTCGGCGCGACGACCGCGCCCGCCGGCTGGACCAACGACATCATCGTTATCGTGATTGGCATCGTCATCTATCTCGCGCTCGGCTACGCCTTCCATCCGATGGTTATCGGCGTGCCGGTGTTCGGGAGGTAACCGCCCGTGTCAGTGCAACAAGAAATCAGGCGGCTCACCGCCCCGGACATTCTCGCCCGCAAGGACGCCGAGCCGATCGTGTGCCTTACGTCGTATCACGCGCACACCGCGCGTCTGGTCGACAAATATTGTGACGTCATCTTGGTCGGCGACTCGCTCGGCATGGTGATGCACGGACTGGAAACCACCGTGCCGGTCACGCTCGAGATGATGATCCTGCAGGGCCACGCGGTGATGCGCGGCAGCAAGCGCGCGCTGGTGGTCGTCGACATGCCGTTCGGTTCCTACGAGGCGTCGAAGGAGCAGGCCTTCATGAACGCAGCGCGCGTGCTGAAGGAGACCGGTTGCGGCGCCATCAAGGTCGAAGGCGGCGTCCGCTTGGCCGAAACGATCGCGTTCCTGACCGAGCGCGGCGTGCCGGTGATGGGGCATGTCGGCTTGACGCCGCAGTCGATCAACACGCTCGGCTCGTTCCGCGCGCAAGGGCGCGATGAGGCCGATTGGGCGCGCATCGAGCAAGACACCATCGCGGTCGCCGAGGCGGGGGCTTTTTCCGTCGTGCTCGAGGCGGTGGCGGAGCCGCTGGGGCGCAAGCTGACCGCCGCGGTGCGTATTCCCACCATCGGCATCGGCGCGAGTGCGGCCTGCGACGGGCAAATCCTGGTGCTGGAAGACATGCTCGGCCTGTCGCCGCGGGTGCCGAAATTCGTCAAACGCTACGGCGATCTCGGTCCCGGCATCGAAAAGGCAGTGGCGGACTATGCGGCCGAGGTGCGCTCACGCGCCTTTCCGGGGCCCGAGCACGTCTATCCGATGAGAGCCAAAAAGGGCTAAATCTCTGAATCTTAACGATTGTCCGGCGCAAGCTTTGCCTTGGGCCCGCCACATCGCTAGGTTAGGTCGCAATCCGCCCAAAAGGGCGATGACGACGGGCGTTAACGGGTCTGGGAGCAGTTCGTGGCCGATATTTTTCACGAAGTGGACGAGGAAGTCCGGCGCGAACGGCTGGAAAAGCTGTGGGAACGCTACAGCATCTATATCATCGGGCTCGCCGTCCTGATCGTGGTCGGGATCGGGGCCTGGCGCGGCTATGAATATTGGGAAGCCAAGAAAGCCGCTACCGCCGGCGCCGCATTCGAAGCCGCGCTGAGTTTGAGCGAGCAGGGCAAGCACGCCGAGGCGGACGCCGCCTTTGCCAAGATTGCGGCCGAAGCGCCTCCCGGTTATCGGACTTTGGCTCGCCTGCGCGCCGCCGCCGAACTCGCGCAGACCAAGCCGGCCGATGCCGTGAAAGCCTATGACGCAATGACCGCCGACGCGTCTCTCGGGTCGACCTTGCAGGATCTCGCCGCGGTGCGCGCCGGCATGCTGACGCTGGACAGCGCGCCACTGTCCGACATGCAGCGCCGTCTCGATGCCGTCGCCGAGCCGGGTCACGCCTTCCGCCATAGCGCACGCGAGCTGTTGGCGCTGTCGGCATGGCGCAATCACGACTTCACTGCCGCGCGCCGCTATATCGACATGATCGCGAACGATGGCGAAACGCCGCCGGGCACCCGCGCGCGCGCCGAGGTGCTGTCGGCGCTGATCGCCGCCGACGGCAGCAAGGGTTGAGGATTGTTCATGCGCCGCACGCATCGCGTCTTGTTGCTGGTCGGATTGATGGCGCTCGCGCCGGTGCTAGCCGGCTGCGCGGATTTCGACATGGACAGTCTCGATTTTCTCCATCTCAACGACAAGAAGAAGCTGCCGGGCGAACGCAAGGAATTGTTCCCGGAGGGCGTGCCGGGCGTCACGCAAGGGATTCCGCCCGAATACTTAAAAGGCAATCAGCCGCAGCCCGACACGGCGATGGCGCCGGCGCCAGGCGCCGCCGCTGTGGCTACGCCGAGCGACAAATCGGGCGCTCCGGCGCCAGCGGCCAAGACCGCCGCTTTAGAGCCGGCGGCCGGGCCCAAGCCGAAACCGAAGCGCAAGCCGAAGGCGCATGCGGCGCAGCGGCCGCCCAAGCACGTTACGGTGCAGCCGGTGGCGCAGGGCCAAGGTCAGCCCCAAGCCAACGATCAGCAACAACTGGCGCCCTGGCCGGGCGCGGCCCCGCAGCAACCGGCAGCCGGGCCGAGCCCGGCGGCGCCGTGGCCTGCCGCGCCGGCGCCTGGCACCTTCTCGCAGTGACCGGATGGCGGTGAGACGCGGTTAAACCGGTCTGGCCGAAAACTCGTCCGGCTGTAAGACTTGACCCGCGCATTCATCTAGCAAACACATCTCCGAGTTCCCCTATGGATTGCCGGATCAGGCCCGGCAACGACAGGACGTTATGACCTTTACCGTCGCCATCGTCGGCCGCCCCAATGTCGGCAAGTCGACCCTGTTTAACCGGCTGGTCGGCCGGCGCGTTGCGCTGGTCGACGACCGACCAGGTGTGACGCGCGACCGCCGCGAAGGCGAGGCGCGGCTTGGCGACCTCGATTTCACCGCGATCGATACGGCAGGGCTCG
This sequence comes from uncultured Alphaproteobacteria bacterium, assembly GCA_963749625.1. GTDB lineage: Bacteria > Pseudomonadota > Alphaproteobacteria > Rhizobiales > Xanthobacteraceae > Pseudolabrys. The sequence goes on from CAVVNY010000017.1 coordinate 146,863, forward strand.
AAGAGTCCGCGCCCGAGAGCCTCACCGGCCGTATGCGGGCGCAGACCGAGACCGCGATCGGGCAGGCCGATGCGATCTTCTTCATGATCGACGCGCGCGCCGGCCCGACCGGGGTCGACCGGGTGTTCGCCGAACTCGTGCGCAAGTCCGGCAAGCCGGCCGTGCTGATCGCCAACAAGATGGAAGGCACCGCCGGCGAAGCGGGGCGGCTGGACGCCTACGCGCTCGGCCTCGGCGACCCGGTCGCGATTTCCGCCGAGCACAATGAAGGCCTGGTGGATCTTTACGACGCGCTGCGCGCCGCCTTGCCGGAGCACACCGCCAAGCAGATCGAAGCGGCGGCCGCACCGTCCGGCCCGCATCCGATCCGGGTCGCCATTGTCGGACGGCCGAATGCCGGCAAGTCGACTTTGGTCAACCGGCTGCTCGGCGAGGAGCGGCTGCTCACGGCGCCGGAAGCCGGCACCACGCGCGACGCCATCGCGGTCGACCTCGAATGGCACGACCAGAAATTCCGCATCCACGACACCGCCGGCCTGCGCCGCCGTTCGCGCATCGACGAGAAGCTTGAAAAGCTGTCGGTCGCCGACGCGCTCAACGCGGTACGCTTCGCCGAAGTGGTGGTGGTGCTGCTCGACGTCGAGAACGCGTTCGAGGAGCAGGATCAACGCATCGCCGACCTGGTCGAGCAGGAAGGCCGCGCCATCGTCATCGCGGTCAACAAATGGGATTTGAAGGAAAAGACCGCGGGCGCCATCGGCAAGCTGCGCACGCAAGCCGACGAAAAGCTCACCCAGATGAAGGGTGTGCCGTTGGTGGCGGTATCGGCGCTCACCGGCGAAGGCCTCGACCGGCTGATGCAGGCGATCATCGATGCCTTCGCGGTGTGGAACAAGCGCATCCCGACGGCCGCGCTCAATCGCTGGTTCGAGCATGCGATCGAGTCGCACCCGCCGCCGGCGGTGTCGGGGCGCCGGCTGCGCCTCAACTACATCACTCAGGCGAAGAGCCGGCCGCCGAGCTTCGTCGTGTTCTGTACCCGCGCCGACGCGCTGCCCGACGCCTACAAGCGCTATCTGGTGAATTCGCTGCGCGAGAGTTTCGAACTGCCCGGGACGCCGATCCGACTGACGCTGCGCGAGAAGGGCAACCCGTTCAAGGGCAGGGCGAAGCGGAAGCACTGAGGTGGCGCCTCGGCATCGCCGGAGCGGTGCGCCAGGGGACTGCTCACCTTACAGAAAATTAATATCCATAGCGGGGCGCAAGGCCTTCATCGATAAAGGCTTTGTTGCTCGCTATGTGGACACATTGTTGTGTCTTTTCGACCTGCGCGGAACGTCCTTCAATCGGCGGCACTTTGTTGGTATCGTCTTGCGTGTTCCGGGGGCGGCGCTCGCAGCAACGGCTTGCAGTCGCGGACTATTCGACCTCTGGGGTAGTGCTATGAAGATGAGCAAGCTCGGCTATTTTTCCGAGTTTCTGCTTTTTCCGCCGCTCGTTCTCGTCGCGACGCTATTGGCGTTTCGCAGCTCGACGCCGCCATCGCCTTTGATGTGGCTGCTGGTCTACGGCGCCGGACTTATGGCCTGGACCTTGTTGGAATATCTGCTGCACCGCGTACTCTTTCATCACGCGCCGGTGCTCGCGCCGATCCACGATCGCCATCACAAGTCGCCAAACGATCTCATCGGCACACCGGCCTGGGCGAGTATCCTGGTCGGCCTGGTCGCGGTTGCGACGCCGGCTTGGGCGGCGCTTGGATTTGGTCTCGGTACCGCCGCGACGGCGGGGCTCGTTACCGGTTATCTTTGGTACGTCTTTGTCCATTACGCGACCCACCATTGGCGGCCGCGCCGCGGCTCCTACATGTACCGGGCCCGGCTGCGCCATGCCGGCCACCACCACTTGCCCGATAGCGGCAACTTCGGCGTGACGACGGCCTTTTGGGATCATGTCTTCGGCACCGCGCTCGAAAAGCCCGCGCCGAGATCCAGCCATGCCGGATGATTGTCCGGACGCGTTACGCCGGCGCCGTGAACTCTAAAAATTTCCCGGCGCGGAAGTCGTAGATCTTTCCGCTCTCCGTGCACTCGGGCAGGCATAGCGGCACGATTGCTTTCGCCACTTCTTCCGGCGTCGGCAGCGTCATCGGATCGATGCCCGGGAAGGCGCCGAGATACATGCGGGTGCGGGTAGGACCCGGCGCGAACAGATTGACGCGAACCGCCGTGGTAGCGTTTTCCGCCGCATAAGCGCGCGCCAGCGCGTCGAGCGCGGCTTTCGAAGCGGCATAGGGCCCCCAATAGGCCCGCCCTTTATAGGCGACGGCCGAGGTAAGAAACACCGCGCGGCCGGCCGGCGCGCGCTGCAGCAGCGGGTCCATGCAGCGGATGAATTGCCAGTTGGCAGTGATATTGACCGCGACCAGATTGTCCCAGTCCTTCGGCTCGATATGGCCGAGCGGCGACAGCGGGCCGATGATGCCGGCATTGCCGATCAATACGTCGAGGCGCCCATAGCGTTCGTTGAGCGCCAGCGCGAGCCGCGCGATGCCCTCGCTGTCCTTGACGTCGAGCGGCACCAGCGTGGCGGTGCCGCCCGCGGCCTTGATCTGGTCATCGAGCTCTTCCAGCCCGCCGACGGTGCGCGCCACCGCCACCACATGCGCTCCCGCTTGGGCGAACTGCAAGGCCAGCGCGGCGCCAATGCCGCGCGAGGCGCCGGTCACCAGCGCGATACGGTCGGCGAGGGGGTTCGACATGCGATACGCTAGCGCAAAGCCTAGATGGCTTCAGCGAGCAGCGATAACTGCCGCGGGCTGGCCTCTTGCGCGCCAAGGTCGGTGAGCGGCGTCGGATAGTCGCCGGTGAAGCAATGGTCGGTGAATTGCGGCTTGGCCGCGTCGCGGCCGGGCAGGCCCATGGCGCGGTAGATGCCGTCGACCGACAGGAAGGCCAGCGAATCCGCGCCGATGAACTTCCGCATGCCTTCCAGATCGTGGGTGGCGGCGAGCAGCTTGTCGCGCTCGGGCGTGTCGATGCCGTAATAGTCCGGATGCGTGATTGGCGGCGAGGCGATGCGGAAGTGGACTTCCTTGGCGCCGGCGTCGCGCATCATCTGCACGATCTTGCGCGAGGTGGTGCCGCGTACGATCGAATCGTCGACCAGCACGATGCGCTTGCCCTGCACCACCGCGCGATTGGCCGCGTGCTTCATGCGCACGCCCTGATCGCGGATCGACTGCGTCGGCTGGATGAAGGTGCGGCCGACATAGTGATTGCGGATGATGCCCAGTTCGTAGGGAATGTTGGACTCGCGGGCGAAACCGATCGCCGCCGGCACGCCGGAATCCGGCACCGGCACGATGACGTCGGCCTGTGCCGGCGATTCGCGCGCGAGTTCTGCGCCCATGGTCTTGCGCACATTGTAGACGTGGCGGCCGCCGACGATGGAATCGGGCCGTGCGAAATAGATGTATTCGAAGATGCAAGGGCGCGGCGTCATCGGCGGAAACGGCTTGAACGACTGCGCGCCGTCCTCGTCGAATACGACCACTTCGCCGTTCTCGATGTCGCGCACGTATTTGGCGCCGATCATATCGAGCGCGCAGGTTTCCGAAGCCAGGATCGGGCAGCCGTCGAGCGTGCCGTAAACCAGCGGGCGGATGCCGAGCGGGTCGCGCGCGCCCACTAGTTTCTTGTTGGTGAGGCCGACAAAGGCATAGGCGCCTTCGAGCTGGCGCAGGCCCTCGATGAAACGGTCGACGAAGCGGTTGCGGTGCGCGCGCGCCACCAGATGCAGGATTACCTCGGTGTCGGTGGTCGATTGCATCATGGCGCCGTCGCGCACCAGGTCGCGCCGCAGTTTGATGCCGTTGGTGAGATTGCCGTTGTGGCCGATGGCGAAGCCGCCGCCTTCCAGTTCGGCGAACAACGGCTGCACGTTGCGCAGAATGGTTTCGCCGGTGGTCGAATAGCGCACATGGCCGATCGCCGAGGTGCCCGGCAAACGTTCGATCACTTCGCGGCGTGAAAAATTGTCACCGACCAGGCCGAGGCGGCGTTCGGAATGGAAGCGCTTGCCGTCGAAGGAGACAATACCGGCGGCTTCCTGACCGCGATGCTGGAGCGCGTGCAGCCCGAGCGCGGTGATGGCGGCGGCGTCGGGATGGCCGAAAATGCCGAATACGCCGCATTCCTCGCGTAACCGGTCGGCATCCGGGTCGAATTCGGCGCCTGCCGTCTGCACGAGGTCTTGCGGCTTTTGCTGCATTGCTATCGCGTTCCGGGCCGTGGGCTGAGCTCCGACTTTTGGTCGGGGCCGCTGTCCGGCGGTTCCTGGTCTTCCGGCTTCTGCCGCTTCAACCGCTTCAAGATGGTGCTTTCGGGGTCATCCGGCAACATGGACATCAACCATTGTCCCGTACTTTGTAAAACGACCTTCGATTTTGCGCCGCGCACCCAATCCGGCTGGCTGCGGTCAGGCACCAGCCAGGCGAAAAACAGGAAGGCGACGACCACGATGATCAGGCCGCGGCCGAGCCCGAACAGGAAGCCGAGCGTGCGGTCGAGCGCGCCGACCCGGCTGTCGAGCACCATGTCGGAAATGCGCACGGTGATGATCGAGACGATCAGCAGCGTGAGAAGGAACACCCCGCCGATAGTGATCCCGGCCGCCACCATGTTGCTGCTGACGTAACCCTGCGTGATCGGCAGCAGGCGCGAATAGGAATAGAGCGTGACCAGGGCGGCGACGCCCCAGGCGCCGATCGACAGGATCTCGCGCATGAAGCCACGGATCATGGCGAGCAGGCCGGAGATCAGCATGACCACCAGGAGGATGATGTCGAGCAACGTAATCGGCATCGGGGCCTCGTCAGCTTTTCGGCTGTGCGCGGCGGCACATGGGCGTCGCGCGGCGCGGCGAATCCGCCTCCGCCGCGGCGGCTCCGGGACAGGGCGGCGCTGTGGGCCTTAAGTGCTTAATTTGATGCCCATTTCTGCTCGCGCTCCCGCCGCCTAAAGGAGGCCGCGAAAGGCGGTTTCGACGCCCCGTGTATAGCGGGGCGTCACGCTGCCGTCACCCGTCTTGTCCACGGGTTTTATTCCCCGTGCCCCTTTTGCCGAGGGTGGCAATGTCGGCGACCAGACTGGCGAGGCTTGCGACATCGGTGACAGTGAGGCCGGGCTCTCCGGCGTCCGTACGCGCGGCTTCCGGAACGACGGCGCGGGTAAAGCCGAGCTTTGCGGCTTCTTTGAGCCGGGCCGGGCCTTGCGCCACCGGCCGGATCGCGCCGGACAGCGATACCTCGCCGAAATAGACCGCATCGGCCGGCAAAGGTGCGTTGGCGAGCGAGGAGACCAGCGCCGCGGCGGCGGCGAGATCGGCCGCCGGCTCCTGGATGCGCAAGCCGCCGGCGACGTTAAGGTAAACGTCGTGGCCGCCGAGCTTGACGCCGCAATGGGCCTCCAGAACCGCCAGCACCATCGACAGCCGGCTCGGGTCCCAGCCGACCACCGCGCGCCGTGGCGTGCCGAGCGAGGTCGGCGCCACCAGCGCCTGAATTTCGACCAGCAGTGGCCGCGTGCCCTCGATGCCGGCGAACACCGCGGTGCCGGGTTGGCCAAGATCGCGCGCCGACAGGAACAGTTCGGACGGGTTGGCGACCTCGCGCAGACCCGATCCAGTCATCTCGAACACGCCGATCTCGTCGGTCGGGCCGAAACGGTTCTTCACCGCACGTAAGATGCGGAACTGATGCGAGCCTTCGCCCTCGAACGATAGAACGGCGTCGACCATGTGCTCGACCACGCGCGGGCCAGCGATCTGGCCGTCCTTGGTGACGTGGCCGACAAGGATAATGGCAGCGCCGGAGCGCTTGGCGTAGCGGATCAGCGCCTGCGCGCTGCCGCGCACTTGGGTGACCGTGCCCGGCGCGGATTCGACCAGCTCGGTCCACATGGTCTGGATCGAGTCGATCACGATCAGGCGGGGCGTCTTGCCCTCCGACATGGTGGCGATGATGTCCTCGACCGACGTCTCCGCCGCGAGCTCGACCGCCGCGTCGCTTAAGGACAGCCGTTCGGCGCGCAGACGCACCTGGGCGACCGCTTCCTCGCCGGAGATGTAGACCGCGCGGTGCCCGCCGCGCGCCATGGCGGCGGTCGCCTGCAGCAGCAAAGTCGATTTGCCGATGCCGGGATCGCCCGCCATCAGCAGCACCGAGCCGCGCACAAAGCCGCCGCCGGTGACGCGATCCAATTCGGCAAGGCCGGAGGCGAGCCGCGGCGCCTCATGCGCCTCGCCGGTCAGCGGCTCGAGCGCGAACAGGCGACCTTTGCCGGGTTTACGGCCGGGGCCGGCGGGGCGCTCGGCGCCTTCCTCGGCCAGCGTATTCCACTCGCCGCAGGCTTCGCACTTGCCCTGCCAACGGGGCGCGGCGGCGCCGCAGTTCTGGCAGATGAAGCTCAGGTTGCGTTTGGACACGGGAATCGTCCTCGAAATGCTGTTCGACAGTCTAAAGCTGCTATGAGAACATTACAAGAACATAATTTAAGAAGTCCCTTATTTTATTGGGGCTATTGTCTGCCCTCCGCTCGTCCCCGCGGAAGCGGGGACCCAGGGCGGCATTTTTGTGCGCTAAAGGGCTGGATTGCCGCCTCCGCGGGAATGAGCGGAAGAGGGCTTAACCCCGGTAAACCCGGTGATAGCGCCGCCCGAGGCAGGTGAGCACCTCGTAGCCAATGGTGCCGGCCGCATTGGCGACCGCATCGACAGTCATTTCGCCGCCGATCAACGTGACGAGATCGCCGCGCCGGGCGGCATTGTCGGCCAGGTCAGTGACGTCGATCGCCAACAGATCCATGGAGACGCGGCCGGCCAGCGGACAGCGCTTGCCGGCGACGATGGCGTTGCCGCCGGGCGACTCGTCGGAGGCGCTGGCGGCGCGCAGATAGCCGTCGGCATAGCCGACCGCGACCACCGCGATCTGGGTCGCGCGCTTGGCGGTCCAGGCGGCGTCGTAGCCGACGGTCTCGCCGCGCGGCACGGTGCGCACCTGCGCGATGTGCGCCTGCAATTCGATCACCGGACGCATCGGGTTGATCTGCCCCGGCGTCGGATTGACGCCGTAGAGCGCGACGCCCGGGCGCACCACGTCGCAATGGGCGGTGGAGCCCAGGAAGATGCCGGACGAATTGGCAAGCGAGGCGGGGATGCCGCGATAGAACATGCGCACTTCGCGGAAGGCGCCGATCTGGCGGGCGTTGAGCGGATGGTCCGGCTCTTCGGCGCAGACGAGATGGCTCATCAGCAGCGTGATGCCGTGGTTCTCCGAGCGGATGCGCGGTGCCAGCGCTGCGGCATCGTTGATCGAGATGCCGAGCCGGTTCATGCCGGTGTCCACATGCAGCGCCGCTCCGCCGCGCCACTGGCTGGCAGCGCAGAAGGCATCCCATTCCGCCAGTTCGACCATGCTGCCGATCACCGGCCGGGCGCGAAGATCGGCGTAGGCTGCCGCGGTGTCGGGTAGAAGCCCGTTGAGCACGTAGATTGCCGGCTCGGCCGCCACCGCGCGCACGCGCTTGGCCTCGGCGAGATCGGCGACGAAGAAGGTTTTGCAGCCGGCTTTCGCCAATGCCGCCGCGACCTGTTCGATGCCGCAGCCATAGCCGTCGGCCTTGATCACGGCGGCGCATTCCGCCGGCATGGTGAGGCGGCCGAGGGCGCGCCAATTGGCTTCGATCGCGCCGAGATCGACGGTGAGGATGCCGCCGGCCTGCGCCGCGGGCGGCCCGGCAGTGACGAGCATTTCCGGCCCGCCCTCGTCGGGCGGGCTTATGGACTGATCAATGGCGGGTTCGGCCTCGGTCATGGGCAAGGGTTTAGCCGCACCGATGCGGGCCGTCCATGCGCTAGCCGATCCGATCCGGCAGGTGGTCCGCCTTGGCCAGGGTCGAGAACTTCGTGATGGCGCCTTCGAATTGCAGTTCGACCGTGCCGGTGGGGCCGTGGCGCTGCTTGCCGATGATGACCTCGGCCTTGCCATCGACTTTTTCGCCGTCTGCCATCCATTGCGCGAATTTCTCGCGATCGGATTCCAGCGGCTTGCGCATCTTATGGTAATATTCTTCGCGGTAGACGAACAGCACCACGTCGGCGTCCTGTTCGATCGAGCCGGATTCACGCAAGTCGGACAATTGCGGACGCTTGTCGTCGCGGCTCTCCACCTGACGCGACAATTGCGACAGCGCCAATATCGGAATGTTCAGTTCCTTAGCCAAGGCCTTTAGCTTGGTCGTGATCTCGGTGATTTCCTGGACGCGGTTTTCCTGGCTGCGGCGGGTCGAGCCCTGTAGCAGTTGCAGATAGTCGATGATCAGCAAATCGAGGCCGCGCTGGCGCTTGAGCCGTCGCGCGCGGGCGGCGAGTTGCGCCACCGACAGGCCGCCGGTTTCGTCCACGAAAAACTTCAAGTTTTGCAATTCGATCGAGTGATCCTTGATACGCTCGAACTCGGCTTCGCTGATGCCGCCGCGCCGGATCTGGTTCGACGGAATGTCGGTCTGTTCGGCGATGATGCGGGTGGCGAGCTGCTCGGCCGACATTTCGAGCGAGAAGAAACCGACGATACCGCCATTGGTCGTTACCGTGTGACCGTCGGCGCGCACTTCGCCTTGCCAAGCTTTGGCGACATTGTAGCCGATATTGGTGGCGAGCGCGCTTTTGCCCATGCCGGGACGGCCGGCCAGGATGATCAGGTCGGAGGGCTGCAGGCCGCCCATCATGCGGTCGAGATCGTCGAGCCCGGTGGCGATGCCGGACAGTTTTCCATCGCGCTGAAAGGCGTGCGCGGCCATGTCGATCGCGGTGGTCAGCGACTGCGAAAAAAGCTGGAAGCCGCCGTCATAGCGCCCGGTCTCGGCCAACTCGTATAGCCGGCGTTCGGCTTCCTCGATCTGCGCGCGCGGCGCGAAATCGACCGGCGCGTCGAAGGCGACGTTGACCATATCCTCGCCGACGATGATCAGCGCGCGGCGGATCGACAGATCGTAAATGGTACGGCCGTAATCCTCGGCATTGATGATGGTGGTCGCCTCGGCGGCGAGCCGCGCCAGGTACTGGCTCACCGTCATGCCGCCGATATCGATGTCGGCCCCGATGAAAGTTTTCAGCGTGACCGGCGTCGCCACCTTGCCGGCGCGGATCAGATCGCGGGCAAGCTGATAGATTTTCTGGTGAATCGGCTCGAAGAAATGCTCCGGATTGAGGAAATCGGAGACCCGGTAGAAGGCTTCGTTGTTGACCAGGATCGCGCCCAACAGCGCTTGCTCCGCCTCGATATTGTGCGGTGCAGAACGAAAGCTCTGGGCGGATTCTTCGACCGGCTTGCGGGCAACTGATTCGAGTGGCGCCATATGATTCCTTGTTCCGTCAATTTGACGAAACTTTGATTGGCCTTGGCTTACACCCTCACGCGGATTGCGCGATGCCCGGCTGACAATAATCGCCGTTGTCCACGCAACTCACCGTCGATGAATATAGCCGGTATGGCCTCTTGACGAGGCTTGACGGTTTTTGGCTGGCGCAATATTGCCGCCGGTTACTCGCCGGCGAGCCGCAACGGCGGGTGACGCTCGCCCTCGGCGCCGCGCAACCGACGCTCCTCGCGGCCGATATAGTCCCGCGTCATCGGCACCACATCCTGCCGCTTGGTGAGCTGGAGCTGGAATACCATCAAGTTCTGCTCGCGGAACGACATCTCGGACGCCGCCAGGTAGAACTCCCACATCCGCATAAAACGCTGATCGTAAATGCGCTCGACTTCCTCGCGGTGGGCGAGGAACCGCTCCCGCCAATTCTTGAGCGTCTCGGCGTAATGCAGGCGCAGGATCTCGATGTCGGTAACCAGCAATCCGGCTTTCTCGACCGTTGCCATTGTCTCCGACAGCGACGGGATGTAGCCGCCGGGGAAAATGTATTTCGCGATCCACGGGCTGGTCGCGCTGGGGCCTTCCGACCGGCCGATCGAATGCAGCAGCATCACGCCGTCGTCGGCCAGCAGTTGCGCGCTCTTGCGGAAGAACGTCTCGTAGTGATTGACGCCGACATGCTCGAACATGCCGACCGACACGATGCGGTCGAACGGACCCTTGACGTCGCGATAGTCCTGCAAATTGAACCGGGCCTGGTCGGCAAGGCCCTTTTCCGCGGCGCGCTCGTTGGCGACGGCGTGCTGTTCGTGCGACAGCGTAACGCCGGTCACGTCGGCGCCGGTGACTTCGGCGAGATACAGGCCAAGTCCGCCCCAGCCGCAGCCGATATCGAGCACGCGCTTGCCCGGCTCCATCAGCAGCTTGGCGGCGAGGTGACGCTTCTTGGCGAGCTGGGCGTCGTCGAGCGACTGCTCGGGCTTCTCGAAATAGGCGCAGCTATATTGCCGGTCGGCGTCGAGGAAGAGCGAATAGAGCCGGCCGTCGAGATCGTAATGATGCGACACATTGCGGCGCGCGCGGCGGCGCGGATTGAACTGCTGGAAGCGGCGGTTGAGGTAGCGCAGCAGCGCTTGCGGCCGGGCCCAGTGCGGCACCTCGGATTTCTGCCCAAGCATGATGGCGAGCACGTCGGCGATCGAGCCCTTCTCGACCACGAACGAGCCGTTCATGTAGGTCTCACCGAATTTAAGTTCGGGATCGAGCAAAATGGCCCACTCAGCGGCGCGGGTGGCAAAGCGCACCCATACCGGCTGGCCGGTCCCGTCCCCAAACGTTAAGACCGTTCCGCGCGAGGTGGTAACTCTGAACGTTCCCCGCCGGATGAAGGTCTTAAGCAGAAATCGAAGCAACCGGTCCATCGGCCGCCTCCGCCAGGTTAAAAACCTCGCCCGGCGGGTTGAACTGCCCCCAATAACGCGCCGGGCGACCTAACGTGTAACGGAGGTATTCAATCAAAGTTCCGGCGGCCCAGCAATGCCACAAATTAGATGCATGCATCCAATTCCATCGGGGTCACAACGGCGCCAGAATAGGCTATCAACGCCTCGCTCGGTGGCATTGCGCTCCCTGGCTGAGATTGCAAGCTATTGAAAGGTTTAGGATAATGTCGGTGTTTGGTCGTGGCGTTGGGCTGACAATGGCCGTCGTGGCGCTCGCTCTGGCCGCCCCGGCTGGGGCGCAGGAAAACCTGGATTCGGGCAAGACCGGCGCGCAACTGTACGCTGCCGATTGCGCCATTTGCCACAAGAATGCCCAGGCTCTGAACAAGTCCGGCGGTCTGCTCGGCTTGTCGGGTTTCCTGCGCGAGCATTACACGGCCAGCCGCGAATCCGCCGCGTCGATCGCCACCTATCTGCAATCTCTCGGCAGCGCGCCGGCGTCGAGCAAACGCACGGCCACCACCAAGCGCAAGACGAAGAGCGACGACCAACTCGGCGGCGAAAAGAAGGTTAAAAGCGAAGAGAAGGTCAAAGCCGGCGAAGAAAAAGAGAAGAAGATCAAGGTCGACGACGAGAAAAAGGTCAAACCGAAATCCGACGAAGCCAAGTCCAAAAAGTCGGACAAGACCAGCAAGTCGGAAGAGGCGAAGACATCCGAGCCGAAGCCTGAAAAGAAGTCCGACAATAAGTCCGAGCTAAAGAGCGAGCGTAAGACCGGCGCCAAGACGACCGAGCCGAAGACGGCGGAATCGAAGGCGAAGGACGCCAAGACTCCGCCGCCGAAAACGGCCAAGGTCAAAAAGAAACCGGGCTCTGCCGCAGACGTCAAACCGGACAAGCCGGAAAAGACCGACTAACAGGCGCAGAGCCGGGAAGAGGTCACTCCGAGCTTTCGGTGTTCTCTGCCTTCTTCTTCTTGCTCTTCGCGGGCGCGGCGGATTTGCTCTGATCCGCGCTAGCTTCCGCCGCCTCGGCGTCCTGCTCGCCGTCCTCGAGCAAGGCCTTGGCTGCTTCCGGCTCGAAGAAGGCTTCCGCGGCTTCCAGCGCCGCCTCGGCATCCTCCTCGGCCTGCTCGCGCCGCACCGTGACGTCCTCGCCGCGCGCGACCCGCTCGGCTTCGCCCGCGCTGCGCGCGACGATGACGGTGATGATGGTCTCGACTTCCGGATGCAGCGCCAGCGGCACCTTGTACTGGCCGATGGTCTTGATCGGCGCGTTGAGCGTGACTTGAGAGCGGCTGACCTCGCCGCCGTCCGCATTGAGCAAGCCGACGATATCGCGCGGCGACACCGAGCCGAACAACTGGCCGGCTTCGCTCGCCTGGCGGATCACCACGATGGTCTTGCCGTCGAGCGCGGCGGCGACTTTTTCGGCGCCGCCCTTACGTTCCAGATTTCGCGCCTGCAGTTCGGCCTTCATGCCCTCGAACTTCGACTTGTTATCGGCGGTCGCGCGCAGGGCCTTGCCGCGCGGCAGCAGGAAATTGCGGGCGAAGCCGTCCTTGACGCGCACGACGTCGCCCATTTGACCGAGCTTGCCGACGCGTTCGAGCAAAATCACATCCATTGTCGTCACTCCTTGATCTGAACTTGGTTGAACCGAATTGAAATCGTTGGTGAATGTCTCTTCGTTAGGTGGGGGCCGGGGGGCCGCGCGTGGCGATGCGCGCGCGCAAGTCGATGACCGCCTCGACCAAACCGAGCAGGCAGAGCGCCAGCACCGGCCAGCCCAGCACGAGCACCGCGGTATAAACGCCGGCGAGCAGGAAGATGCGGCTGGCCATGCCGCGGGTGATGGCATGCAGCACCGCGAAGCCGAGCACGCCATACGCCATCAGCAGGCTTGCCGAGAGTACGCCGGCGATGATGCCGACCAGGCTGCCGACAAAGCTCAAGCCGACCGCGACCGCGAGCGCTGCCGTCAGCGCGCGTGGAAACGTCATCGCCGCGAGCGGCGGCCACGGCCGCTTCAGCAGACCGGAAAACTTCACGATTATTCCGCCGAGCCACAGATTGAGCACGTTGGTGGTGGTGGCGAGCACCGCCGCCGCGGGCGGAATAGCGGCCACCAGGAAGTCGATGAGCCGGTCGGCGTTGGACACGCCCGGCATGGTGAGCGGGGCATCCGCCGGCAGGTCGCTTTCCACGCGCAGGATATGCGTCAGCGCGTGGCGCAGGCCGGCGCGGAAGCTTTCGGCATCGAGGCCGAAATTGGGGACGGCCACGACCACCACCAGGGCGCCGAGAATAGCCGCCCAGACCACCAGCCGGCCGGGCGGATACCATTCGAGCTCAGCTGCGCCATCGCCGCCGGGACGTGCCAGCATCGTCAAATAGCTGAGCCACCAGGCCGGTATGCCGGCGCCCGCCAGGAAACTGAAAAAGAATACCGGGCCAAACGCGATGCCGAGCGCGAGCGCGCCCGCCAGCGCGGCCGTCATGGCCACCCAATGGCTCCAGCCGAGCCCGGCGATCATGATCGGCAAGGGAGCGAGATAGAACAGCGGGATCGACAGCCAGACGCCCGAGGTCACCGAGGCGAACAGCAAAGCCGCCGCGGCGCCGGCACCGATACCAATGAGCCCTAGCTGCATCATCACGAGCTGTCCCGCTCCGTTTCGAGCGGTTAGAGACGGAACAATTCCGCCCCAACCATCGGCTCACGGGGTATCCCCGCAAGCCTCGTTTTATCCGTGCCTTACTGAATCACGTAAGGCAGCAAGCCGAGGAAACGCGAGCGCTTGATCGCCTGCGCCAATTCGCGCTGCTTCTTGGCCGACACCGCGGTGATGCGGCTCGGCACGATCTTGCCGCGCTCCGACACGTAGCGCTGCAAAAGCTTGACGTCCTTGTAGTCGATCTTCGGCGCATTGGCGCCGGAGAACGGACAGGTCTTGCGCCGGCGAAAGAACGGCCTGCGAGCGCCGCCACCACCACCGCCACCACCTTGTGATCCGAATGCCATGGTCTATTCCTCCACCGCTGCGGCCGCCGGCCCAGCGTCGTCATCGTCGCGCCGCGGGCGGCGTTCGCCGCGTCCACGATCGCCCCGGTCACCGCGATCCCCGCGGTCGCCACGATCTCCGCGGTCGCCGCGATCGTCGCGATCGGACTTGCGCATCATCGCGGAGGGGCCTTCCTCGTGGGCCTCGACGCGGATGGTGAGGTAGCGCAGCACGTCTTCACTGAGACGTTCCTGACGCTCGACTTCGCTGAGCGCCGCGGCCGGCGCGTCAACGTTGAGCAGCGTCATATGCGCTTTGCAATTCTTGCGGATGCGATAGTTGAGGGATTTCATCCCCCAATATTCGGTTTTGGTGATCTTGGCCCCGGACTCGGTGAGGATGCCCGTAAGCTTTGCGGTCAATTCCTCGACCTGCTGCGCCGAGAGATCCTGGCGCGCCAAATAGACGTGTTCGTACAGCGGCATGAAATGCCTTTCCCTTGTTTCACCCAATCACTGGGCCCATGTCCTCGATCCTGGCGCCTAGCCCCTCGAGCCCTTCGGGAAAGGCTCGAATGCTCTGAAGGCGGGAACACGGGACGTCGGGCCCACTGGCCCTACCGCTTCTGCTTAAAAACGGCCGTCCGTTCAGCTCCCAACCAGGATCGACGGAACGCGCGGGTTATAGGCGGATTGGAGCGGAAAAGGCAAGCAAAAGCACCCATCGCGATGGGGGCGGTCAGGCCGCCCGCGGGATGCCGTTTTTAGCCCTTGGTTACCGGTCCCGGCCAACTTGACAGGACCCGTCCTGCGGTGTCTCTCGGCCCAATTCCGGCAAAAAAGACGAGATTGTGAGGGGGCATGGCGGTAGCTTTTGTATTTCCGGGTCAGGGCAGCCAGACGGTCGGCATGGGCAAGGCGCTGGTGACGAATTTCGCCTCGGCCCGGCAGGTCTTTGACGAAGTGGATGAGGCGCTCGGCGCCAAGCTCTCTACCATCGTTTTCGAAGGCCCGGCCGAGACATTGACGCTGACCGAGAATGCCCAGCCGGCGCTGATGGCGGTATCGCTTGCTGCCATGCGGGTGCTGGAGCAGGAGGCCGGTCTCGATCTCAAACGCGACGCGCAATTCGTCGCCGGGCATTCGCTCGGCGAATATTCCGCACTTGCCGCGGCGGGCGCCTTCTCGATCGCCGATACCGCGCGGCTGTTGCGCATACGCGGACAGGCGATGCAGAAGGCCGTGCCGGTCGGCGTCGGCGCCATGGCGGCGCTGCTCGGGCTGGAATTCGATGCGGCGGTAGCGGTGGCCGCGGAAGCGGCCCAAGGTCAAGTCTGCCAGGCCGCCAACGACAACGGCGCCGGCCAAGTGGTGGTGTCGGGCGACAAAGCGGCGGTCGAGCGGGCGGTGGAGATCGCCAAAGCCAAGGGCGCCAAGCGCGCCATGCTGCTGACGGTATCCGCGCCCTTCCATTGCGCCTTGATGCAACCGGCCGCCGATGTGATGGCGCAGGCGCTTGCCGCGGTGACCGTCAAGCCGCCGGTGGTGCCGGTGGTGTCGAACGTGCTGGCCAAGCCGATCAGCGAGCCAGCCGAGATCGTGCGCGCGCTGGTCGCGCAGGTCACCGGCACGGTGCGCTGGCGCGAGTCGGTCGCCGCTATGGCGGCAGCCGGGGTCGCTACGTTCTACGAAGTGGGGGCCGGCAAAGTGCTGAGCGGTCTCATCAAGCGCATCGCCGAGGGCGCTGCCGCAACCGCGATCAACAACCCTGACGACGTCGCCGCGTTCAAGGCGAGAAGGAGTTTTTGATGTTCGATCTCAGCGGTAAGGCCGCGCTGGTGACCGGCGCGACCGGCGCCATTGGCGGCGCCATCGCCCGCGCGCTGCACGGCCAGGGCGCCACCGTCGCGCTTTCCGGTACGCGCCGCGAGGCGCTCGATGCGCTCGCCGGCGAACTGAAGGATCGCGTGCATGTGCTGCCCTGCGATCTTGCCGACAAGGATGCGGTCGAGGCGCTGGTGCCGAGCGCGGAAGCAAAAATGCAGAAGCTCGACATCCTGGTCGCCAATGCCGGGGTAAATGCCGACAATTTGTTCGTGAGTTTGACGCGATGAAGCTTGGGAAAAAGTGATCACGGTAAATCTGACCGCGGCCTTCCGGCTCACCCGTGCGGCGGTGAAGACCATGATGCGGCGGCGCTGGGGCCGCGTGATCGGTATTTCGTCGATCGTCGGCTATACCGGCAATCCGGGGCAGGGCAATTATACCGCGTCGAAGGCGGGCCTCGTGGGCATGCTGAAATCGGTCGCCGCCGAATACGCCAAGCGCAACGTCACCGCCAATTGCATCGCCCCTGGCATTATCGCCAGCGCCATGATCGATAAGCTCAATGACAAGCAGCGGGAGGCCATTATGGCCAGGGTTCCCGCGGGCCGGCTCGGGGTGCCAGCCGATGTGGCGGCTGCGGCGGTCTATCTGGCCTCGGAGGAAGCGGCCTATGTCACCGGGCAGACCATTCACGTCAATGGCGGGATGGCGATGATCTGACGGGAATTGCTTGGCTTTTCAGGGAGCATCCGGCTACGCTGCCCTGTGCTAGTCAACGCATTTGAAGTATGGTAACCGAAATTCGGCCCGGCTGGGGCGGCCGATGGCGGACGTCGCAAAAGATGCTCTGCGATCGAAGGTCGTCACACACCGTCAACCACGACGAGGCCATTCCGCGATGGTTGCGATCCGGTCCCCGGGCGCAGCCCAATCTAAAAAGCACGAGGTTGGAACGATGAGTGATATTGGCGAGCGGGTAAAAAAGATCGTCGTGGAGCACCTGGGGGTAGAACCCGACAAGGTGACCGAAGCTGCGAGTTTCATCGACGATCTTGGCGCCGATAGTCTCGACACCGTCGAACTCGTGATGGCATTCGAAGAGGAATTCGGCTGCGAGATTCCCGACGATGCCGCCGAAACGATCCTGACCGTCGGCGATGCCGTCAAATTTCTCGAAAAGAACGCTAAAAGCTGAGCGAAAGCCCGCGCGGCTGCTCGATCGCTTCATTAGTGCTGACGTATGGGCTATGCCCCGGTGGAGCATAGAAGCGTGGTGTTTGGCTCGGAGCCGGTCATGAGACGTGTTGTCGTCACCGGAATGGGGATGCTCACGCCGCTCGGCTGCGGCGTGGAGACGACATGGCAGCGCTTGCTCAAGGGTGAGAGCGGCGCCAAGAAGATCGACACGTTCGAAGTCTCCGACGTCTCCTCCAAGATCGCCTGCGTGATCCCGCGCGGCGATGGCTCCGACGGCACCTTCAATCCCGATCAATGGATGGAGCCGAAGGAGCAACGCAAGGTCGACAGCTTCATCGTCTATGGCATGTGCGCGGCGCGCCAGGCGCTCGACGATGCCGGCTGGCATCCGCAAACTTACGAAGATCAGACCCGTTCCGGTGTAATGATCGGGTCCGGCATCGGCGGCGTCGAAGGCATTGCCGAAAATGCCATCATCCTGCACGAAAAGGGGCCGCGCCGGATTTCGCCGTTCTTCATCCCCGGCCGCATCATCAATCTCGCCTCCGGCTATGTGTCGATCGCGTTCGGCCTCAAGGGTCCCAATCACGCCGTGGTCACCGCCTGTTCGACCGGCGCCCATGCCATCGGCGATGCCGCGCGCATGGTGGCGCTTGGCGATGCCGACGTGATGGTGGCGGGCGGCACCGAATCGCCGGTCAATCGCATTGCGCTCGCCGGCTTCGCGGCACTGCGCGCGCTGTCGACGGGTTTCAACGACGATCCCAAGCGTGCCTCGCGCCCCTACGACAAGGATCGCGACGGCTTCGTGATGGGCGAGGGCGCCGGCACGGTGGTGCTGGAAGCACTCGACCATGCCAAGGCGCGCGGCGCCAAGATTTATGCCGAGCTGGTCGGCTACGGGATGTCGGGCGACGCCTACCATATTACCGCGCCGTCACCAGACGGCGACGGCGCGTTCCGCTGCATGAGCATGGCCATCAAACGCGCCGGCATTTCCGCGGATGACATCGACTACATCAATGCTCACGGCACCTCGACGCCGCTCGGCGATGAGATCGAGCTCGGCGCAGTGCAGCGCGTGGTCGGCAACGCCGCCGGCCGCGTGTCGATGTCCTCGACCAAATCGTGCATCGGCCACCTGCTCGGCGCCGCCGGCGCCGTGGAGGCGATCTTCTCGATCCTGGCGATCCGCGACGGGGTCGCCCCGCCGACCATCAATCTGGATAATCCGTCGGTCGAGACGCCGATCGATTTGGTGCCGCATGTCGCGCGCAAGCGCGAGATCAACACTGCTTTGTCAAATTCGTTCGGTTTTGGCGGCACCAATGCCTCGCTGGTCTTCAGCCGCTATAACGGCTAGCGCGCCATGGCGCTGCCGCGGTTTGGCGGCCGCAATATTTGGCGCTCCCAAGCTTTCGCCATAATTCTTCCTAACGTGCGAAAGGTGCTAATGATTTCCGAACGCACCGCGACCAGTCGCCGAACGGGAGTAAGTCGAACGTGAACAGGCCGGTGCGGTTAGCGGGAGCGGGCGCGTGAGTTCCAATCCACCGCATGGCGGCGAGGGGCGCCGAGCCGCGAGTCGGCCGGGCCCGGCGCCGGTGCCGCCGCCGCCGGCGGGCGGCAAGCCGCCGCGCAGCCCGCGCGCCGCGCTTGAGCCGGAACGCATGCCGCCGCCCAATCGCCGTTCGAGACGCGTGCGGCATCCTCTGGTCATCGCCGGCAATGCGATCTTCACCGTGCTGATCGTCGTCTCGGTCGCCGTCGGCGGCGCGCTTTATGTCGGCAAGCAGCGCTTCGAAGCCGCCGGGCCGTTGCCACAGGACAAGGTGGTCAATATTCCGCGTGGGCTCGGCATCCGCGATATTGCCGATTTGCTGCAGCGCGAGGGGGTGATCGACCAGCCTTGGGTATTCATCGGCGGCGTGCTGGTGCTCAAGGCGCGAGGTGACCTCAAGCATGGCGAATATCAGTTCACCAAGGGCGCGAGCCTTGCCGACGTGGTCAACACCATCGTCGAAAACAAGGTGGTGCAGCACACGCTGACCATCCCCGAAGGACTGACCTCCGAGCAGATCGTCGCCAAGCTCTTGGAGAACGAAGCGCTCTCCGGCCAGATCAAGGAAATCCCGCGCGAGGGCACGCTGCTGCCGGAGACCTACAAATTCACCCGCGGCATGGCCCGCGCGCAGATCATCCAGCGCATGCAAGCTGCGCACCAGCATCTGCTGCAGGAGGTCTGGGAACACCGCATGCCGGATCTACCGATCAAATCGCCGGAACAATTGGTCATCCTCGCCTCGATCGTGGAAAAGGAAACCGGCAAGGCGGATGAGCGCTCGCGCGTGGCTTCGGTCTTCATCAATCGTCTGAAGAGCAAGATGAAGCTGCAGTCCGATCCGACCATCATTTACGGCCTGACCGGCGGCAAGGGCTCGCTCGGCCGCCCGATCCTGAAAAGCGAGATCGAGCAGCCGACGCCCTACAATACCTATGTGATCGACGGCCTGCCGCCGGGGCCGATCGCCAATCCGGGCAAGGCCTCGCTCGAGGCTGCCGCCAATCCGGCGCGTACCAAGGACCTCTATTTTGTCGCCGACGGCAGCGGCGGCCATGTGTTCTCCGAGAGCTATGCCGAGCACCAGAAAAACGTAGCGCGCCTGCGCGCGCTCGAGAAAAATACCGCGACTGATCCAGCGCCCGCTAAAACGAACGGCGACAAGAAGTAGGTTGGCCTTGTGAGCGGGATGGCGCGCGGCTAAGGTCCCGCCACTTTCAACGCTTCGGCACGCGAGATTCAATTCCATGGCCTTGTCGAGCATGACCGGCTTCGCTCGCGGCCACGGTGTCGCCGGTTCCTATGCCTGGAGCTGGGAGCTCAAATCGGTCAACGCCAAAGGGCTCGATCTGCGGCTGCGCTTGCCGCCGGGCTGGGATGCGATCGAAGTGCCCGCGCGCGCGAAAGCCGCCGAGAAGCTTTCCCGCGGTACCGCCTATGCCAATCTCACCGTCGAGCGAAAGGGCGTGGCGCCCACGGTCAAGGTCAACGAGCCGGTGCTCAATGCCGTGCTGGCGACGCTCAAAAGCCTGAGCGGCAAGGTCGAAGCCTCGCCGCCGACGCTCGACGGCATCCTGTCGCTCAAAGGCGTGATCGAAATCACCGAGGAAGACGAGCGCGAGGAGGATCGCCGCGCCGCCGAGGCCGCGATCCTGAAAGGCTTCGACAAGGCGCTCGCCGATCTGGTCGCGATGCGGCGCGAGGAGGGCGCAACGCTCGGTAAACTGCTGTCGGCGCGGCTGGTGGAAATCGCCGCGCTTTCCGCGCGCGCGGAAGCGGCGCCCGGCCGCAAGCCGGAAGCGATCAAGGCGCGGCTGGCCGAGCAAGTGGCGACGCTGTTGTCCGCGTCGCAGCGTTTCGACAGCGACCGCTTGCACCAGGAAGCGATCATGCTGGCGAGCAAGGCTGATATCCGCGAGGAGCTCGACCGTCTCGCCTCCCATGTCGCGCAGGCGCAAAAGATGCTCGCCGACGGCGGGCCGGTCGGCCGTAGGCTCGACTTTCTGGCGCAGGAACTCAACCGCGAATCGAATACGCTGACCGCCAAGGCCAACGATGTCGACCTCACCAATATCGGCCTGGAATTGAAGAGCGTGGTCGAGCAATTCCGCGAGCAGGTGCAGAACCTGGAGTGACATGGCGCACGAGCGGCAACAGAAACCGGGCGTCGCCCGGCGCGGGCTCATGCTGGTACTGTCGTCGCCCTCGGGCGCCGGCAAGACCACGCTAACGCGCCGCCTGCTCGAGCGGGACAAGGACGTGACGCTGTCGGTGTCGGTCACCACGCGCAAGATTCGGCCGGGCGAACAGGATGGCCGCGACTACCAGTTCATCGACCGCAAGCGTTTCGACGCGCTCATCGCGCAGGACGCGCTGCTGGAATGGGCCGAGGTGTTCGACAATTATTACGGCACGCCGGCAAAGCCCGTGATGGACGCGCTGGCACAAGGACGCGACGTGCTGTTCGACATCGACTGGCAGGGCACCCAGCAATTGCGGCAGAAAGCGCGCGGCGACCTGGTCAGCGTGTTCATATTGCCGCCTTCGGTGCCCGAACTGGAGCGCCGGCTGCACAAACGCGCGCAGGACGATTACGAGACCATCCACCGCCGCATGGCCAAAGCCGCGGACGAGATGAGCCACTGGGCGGAATACGACTACGTCGTGATCAACCACGATCTCGAGCAGGCCTACGCCGACGTGAAGGCGGTGCTCGCCGCCGAGCGGCTCAAGCGCGAGCGCCAGCCCGGCCTCGCCGACTTCGTGCGCGGGATGATGGCGAAGCTCTAGGGCGAAGACGCAAGCCCGGCGGCGCTGATGACGGTTCCGCGGCCGGATGATAGGCTTTCGCATCGGTCGCACATATGGGGGGCACCATGCGTTTGCCGATTTGCGGGATGCTGCTGTCGATCGTGTTGGTCGCCGCCGCGCCGGCCTTTGGCGCGAGCGCGGATTGGGATCAATGCAAGGACGTCAACAACAAAGACACGGCGGCCAAGAGTCTTGCGGCCTGCAATCGCATCCTCAAGGATCCCAGCGAAGCGAAATTCCACGCGATGGCGCTCCGGAACCGCTGCGGGATTCGATACACCATGGACGACTTGGAGAACGCGCTCGCCGACTGCAATCAAGCCGCCGGCATGGAGCCGCAATCCGCCATTGTTTACAATCGGCGCGGCCTGATCTGGTACACCAAGCGCGACAACAATCGCGCCATTTCCGATTACAACCAGGCGATTCAGCTCAATCCCAATTACGCGCTGGCCCTCTACAACCGCGGCTTGGCCAGACGGGCGAAGGGTGACACCGCCGCGGGCGATGCCGACATCGCGCATGCCAAGCAAATTCAACCGGACGTCGGCGACTAGCAGCCTTGCCGCCGGGCGGCGGCGAGAGTGGTCCTGTTATGATTAAACGCAGCACCGGGTTCGACGCGGCCGCCTGCGCACTCGGGCCCTCGATTGGCGTGTTCGTCGCGCTCATGGCCGGCCAGGAAACCTCCTGGGATTTCCGCAATTACCATTGGTACAACGCCTACGCCCTGCTTACCTGGCGCTACGACCAGGACGTGGCCGTCGCCCACCATGCGACCTATAACAATCCCGCCCTCGAAATTCCCTATTACCTCGCCGGCAATGCGCTGCCGCCGTGGCTCACCCTCGGTTTGCTCGGAGCGGTGACCGGACTGAATTTCTCGCTGCTCTACTTGATTGCGCGGAGCGTCTTTGCCGGCTTCGAGGCTGCCGCCACGCGGCTTGCCGCCATCGCAACCGCCGCGATCGGATTTCTCGGCGGCATGTCGTTCCTTTTGATCGCGACGACTTATTACGACAACGTCGTCAGCCTTCCAATATTGGGGGCACTGCTCGCGCTGCTCAGACTACGCGAGGTCGGCCCGTCCGGCGGCGACCGCGCGCCTTTGATGCATGGTGCGTGCGCAGGACTGCTCATCGGCGCCGCCAGTGCCCTCAAGCTCACCGTGATGCCCTTTGCCGTCGGTATCATGGCGGCGGCCTTGGCGATGCGTTCGGGTGCCCGCAGCAAGACACTTCTTATCGGCTCGTTGGCCGCGGCCGCAGCGGCGAGCTTTCTCATCATCGCCGGCCCGTGGATGTTGCATCTCTGGCATGCGACGGGAAACCCGTTGTTTCCTTATTTCAATAATCTCATCGGTTCGCCGCTGCTGGCGGGCGGCACCTATCAGGACGCCAAGTTCATCCCGCCAAGCCTTTGGCGGGCCATAGAATTTCCGTTTCTTTTCATCGCCGACCCGCGCGCGACCTCGGATGCGCTCTTCGCCGATTACAAGGTGCCGATCGCCTATTGCGTCTTGCTTTTGAGCGTTCCGCTCATGGCGTTGCGGCGCCCGGCCGAGAGACCCTTCACGGATGGAGACGCGCTGCGAATTCTCGTCGCCTTCAGCGCGGTAAGCTACGTGCTGTGGCTCCCGATTTTCGCGATCTATCGCTACATCGTCGTGCTCGAGATGTTGGCCCCGCTCGTCGTCGCCGCCGCGGTCGGCCGCTGGCCGCTTAGGCGACGCCTGCGCCGGGCAATATGCTTCGGTCTCGCGGCCGTGGCGCTCGCGGGAACCACGCTCAGCTTCGGCGACCGCACGCGGCCCGGCAGCAAGCTCGTCACGGTCCGCGTCCCGCCTATAGGCTCGCCGGCCAGCACGCTTGCCGTTCTCACTGGCTTTCAACCCGTCGGCTTCCTCATTCCCGGCTTTCCGCCGCAAGTGAGCTTTGTGCGGATCGACGGGTTTCTTACCTCGGCGGCGGCCAATTCGCAGCTGCGCACGGCCGCGCTCGCGCGCGTCGCTGCGCACAAGGGCGACCTCTTCGTTCTCTACGATATCGGCGAGACCGAGCGCATGCGCGCGGCCCTCGCCGCCGCAGGACTGGTACCGCGCGAGGAGACCTGCCTTAGGGTCACCAATAACCTGTTGGGCATCGACAATTGGTGCCGCATCGAGCGTCGCTAACAGACTTCGGCGGTTAACCCGTCAGCACCACGCGCCCGACAATTTTGCCGGCGCGCAGATCGTCGAGCGTGGCTGAGGCTTGCGCCAAGGGCCGTTCGGCGATCGGCGGCGGCGCGATATTTTTCGCGCGCACCAGATCGAGCAATTCGCGCGCTTCCGCCAGCGTGCCGGTCTGCGTACCTTCGATGGTCATGGCTTTGAGTGGGAACATGGCGACCGCGGTCGAATAGCCGCCGCCGATCAGGCCGGTGACCACCACCTTGCCGCCCTTGGCCAATACGCCGGTGGCGAAATTGAGCGACTTGTCGGAGCCGGCGAAGTCGATTGCCGCATAAATGCCGCCGCTTGCCTTCAGCAGCGCCTTGCGCGCGTTCGCGTCGGACGGATCGAACGCTTCCTTGGCGCCGGCAGCGAGCGCAGCTTCGCGTTTTGCGGCGTCGATATCGGCGACGTAAGGCGCCGTGCCGTACATGGCGCGTGCCAGCGCCAGCCCCATCAGCCCGACACCGCCGAGGCCCACGAGCAACAGAGGTGCGCGCTCGGCGCGGTCGTCGAGCCTTTTGAGCGCGGCATAGGCGGTCAGCCCCGAGCACATCAGCGCTCCGGCATAGGACGGCGACAGCGGCGCATAATCGATCAAGTAGCGCGGATGTGGGACCAGCACATGCGTCGCGTAGCCGCCATCGACCGTTATGCCGAGGTGGCGCGGCGCCGTGCAGATGTTCTCGTCGCCGACCTTGCAGGCCGCGCATTGGCCGCAGCCGATCCAGGGAAATACCGCGACCGCGCGGCCGGGCTTGGCATCCGTCTCCGGCCCGGCGCTCTCGATGACGCCCGCGATCTCATGGCCGAGCGTGAACGGCAGCGTGCGGCCAGCCCGTACGTCGAGCTGCTTGTCGTCGCCGAGCCGGAAATAACCGTCCTGCATGTGCAGGTCGGAATGGCAGACGCCGCAGCGCGCGATGCGCACCAGCACTTCGCTGCCTTGCGGTTGCGGAACGTCCATCACGGTTTCGCACAAGGGGGCACCATAGGCGATGAGGGATTGGCGGTGCATTTGCATGGTTGGCGACCTTTACATGGGGGCCTTCGCCTGCCCAGCGAAAGCATTGGCCAGCTTAACGAACCCCTCGACCGGAATCTCCTCCGCCCGAGCAGTCGGTTCGATCCCGGTAGCGGCGAGCAAAGCGAGAGCATCCACGCCCAGCGATTTGAGGCTCTGGCGCAGCATCTTGCGGCGTTGCCCGAACGCCGCCTCGGTCACCTTCTGCAGGATGCCGGCATCACAGGGAAGCGGGTGCTCGCGCGGGATCAGCCGCAGCACCGATGACGTCACCTTCGGCGGCGGCACGAAGGCCGAGGGCGCCACGTCGAACAGGATCTTGGTCTCGCAGCGCCAGTTCGCCAGAACCGACAACCTGCCATAAGTCTTGCTTCCGGGCGCGGCGACGATGCGCTCGGCCACTTCGCGCTGAAACATCAGCACCAGCATGTCGAACCAGGGCGGCCACGGCCCAGTCAGCCAGCCGATCAGCAGCGCGGTCGCGATATTGTAGGGCAGGTTGGAGACGACGATGGCGCGCCCGCCGCCGAGATGCTGGCGCGCATCGAATTCAAGCGCGTCGCCGGGGACGATTTCCAACTGGCCCGGATAGCGCGCCGCGATTTCTTCCAACGCGGCGATGGCGCGGTCGTCGCGTTCGATGGCGATGACGCGCCGCGCGCCCTCGGCCAGCAGCGCGCGCGTCAGCCCGCCCGGCCCGGGGCCGACTTCGACGACGGTCGTGCCTGCAAGCGGGGCGCCGGCGCGGGCAATGCGCGCGGTCAGATTGAGATCGAGCAGAAAATTCTGGCCGAGGGATTTTTTGGCGGACAGACCGTGCCGGCGGATCACCTCGCGCAGCGGCGGCAGGTCGTCGATCTGCGCCATCGATTATTTGGCCAAAGCGAGCGCCGGCGTCTGCGCGGAAAGCCGCGCGGCCAGCGCCAGCGCCGCCACCAGGCTGGATGGATCGGCTTTGCCGGTGCCGGCGATGTCGAAGGCGGTGCCGTGGTCGGGCGAGGTGCGCACGAACGGCAGGCCGAGCGTCACGTTCACCGCATTGTCGAAAGCCAGCGTCTTGATCGGGATCAGCGCCTGGTCGTGATACATGCACATGGCGACGTCATAGCCGGCGCGCGCCCGTTCGTGGAACAGCGTGTCGGCCGGCAGCGGCCCGATAGCGTCGATGCCCTCCGCGCGCAATTGCGCCACCGCCGGCGCCACGATGGTGCGGTCTTCCTCGCCCATCGCGCCTTCCTCGCCGGCATGCGGATTGAGTCCGGCGACCGCGATGCGCGGGCGGGCGATGCCGAAGCGCCCGGCAAGATCGCGCGCGACGATGCGTCCGGTCTCGACGATGAGTTTAGCCGTGAGCGTCGACACGACGTCGCGCAAAGGCAGATGAATGGTCACCGGCACCACGGCCAGTTCCGCCGACCAAAGCATCATCACCGGCTGCACCGGTTTGCCGGTTGCCTCCGCGGCGAGCCTGGCGAGGAATTCGGTATGGCCAGGCTCGGCAAAGCCGGACCGGTAGAGCACGTTCTTGGCGATCGGATTGGTGACCACGGCGGCGGCATGGCCGGCCAGCACATCGGCGACCGCGCGGCGGATCGAGGCAATGGCCGCCGGCGCGCTGGTGGCATCGGGCTCGCCGGGCGCTGCGGTGACCGGCAAGCCGAGCGGGACAACCGGCAGGGCGCGCTCGAAGGCGGCGCCGGCCTCTTCCGGCGTCACGACGGCGAGCGGCACATCGAGGCCGAGGCTGCGCGCGCGGCCGCGCAGGAAATCCACATCGCCGATAAGGTAGAAGGCCGGCAGGTCGAGTTCGACCCGGCGCTGCCAGACGGCGAGCGTCAGGTCGGGGCCAATGCCCGCCGGCTCGCCGATGGTCAACGCCAGAGGAAGCCGGGCGCGCGCGCTCATTTGTAAACGATCATCGCCTGTTTGCGGATTTCGTCGAGGTATCGCTTGGCCTCGGCGTCGTATTTTTTGGCAAACAGTTCCTGGCGCACCTGCTGCTTGAGCGGAGAGTCGGTCTTGCTCTCCTTCTTGTTGCACAATGCGAACATCTGCAGGCCCTGTTCGGTGACCTCCGGGTTGGTCAGGTGGCCGACCTCGATGCTGGCCAGCACTTCGCGCAGTTGCGGCGGCAGATCGGCCGAACTGCGGGAGACCGGTTCGCGCACCGCGACGTCGCGCAGCGCGCGCGACATGGCCAGGCCCTCGGTGCAGGTGACGAAGCGGCTGCGCAGATTGTCCGCCTCGCGACGCTTTGCCTCGACGGTCGCCGGGTTCGACCCCGGCGCTATCAGAACCATGACCGGATAGAGCGTGTAGATGTAGCCGACCGGGTCGCCTTGGGTATCGTTGCGGTCGCGCAGCACGCGTGCGACGTCGGAATCGCCGACTTCCAGCGACGAGCTGTACTTGCCGCGCACCAGTTGCGTCCAGGTCAGCTCGGCGCGGATACGCGCCTTGATCGTGTTGGCGGAAATGCCGGCGCGCTCGATCACCTGGGTGAACTGCTGCGGCGACATATGCTGGTTCCTCGCCATGTTAGCGAAGGCTTGGTCGACCTCCGTATCCGGCACTTCGAAGCCATAGGATTTGGCCTTCGCGATCTTGATGCGGTCGTCGATCAGTTCTTGAATGACCTCCTGGCGCGTGGGGGCCTTGTGGGTCGATGTGAAGATCAGTTTGGTGCGCTGATCGATGTCGTAGGCCGTGATCGGCGAACCGTTGGCGACCACCACCACCTGCGCGAAGGCTGCGCCCGGCACGGCGACGGCCGCAGCGAGCGCGGCGCCTGCCACCCATCGGCGGAATGAACGAAATCTCACGTTAATCTTTGGCATCGCGATTTCCATTGCAGCGGGCGCAACCGGCGGTCGGATGCATCATCGGCGGTTCGTATCAATGCGAGTTCGCGTTAGGTCCAACGGCCTGGCTCACCGAGGTATCGCCGAGCGTCCGCAAGCTCAATTGCAACATAACCGTATGGTTGAGCACCGGCGCGCCGGTCCCGTAGCTGTAATTGGTAATGTAATTTAGGCCTAAAATTAGGCAATCGTTGACATAGGCGACGCCGAGCGAGTTCGAGGAGAATTTATTGAAGTTGAGGTCGTAGAGCGCGGAGCCGCGCAGCACCCAGTTGGCGTCGATTTTGACCGATCCGGAGCCGAGCAGGCCTTGGCGCTCGGTCGAGGAAGCCGATATCGGGCTGGGCGGCATAATTGCCATAGAGCAGGCTGGTGCTCCAGCGGTCGAAATTGGCGCTTGCTTCGAGTTCCGTCCGTTTGATCGGCAAAGTTGTCGTTGTCGAAGCGGAAGCGCGAAATGAATTTGAAGGTGCTGTTGGGCTGATAGGACGCCCGCGCCACATAGTCGGAGCGGGTGGTATCCAGCCCGCTGTCGAGGCCGGCATTGGCGATGCCAGCCTGTGCGAACGAATTGCCCCACAGGCTGTACGATTGACCGAACAGCACGTTCAAGGCGCCGCCGCGGTTGAATTGCGCGGTGTAGGTCAGCCCGTAATTGGCGCGCCCGCCGCCCTCGACCCGGTCCCAGCCGGAGAACTTGTCGACCTTGAACAGATTGCTGTCGTCGAAGATCAGACTTTGCGCGTCTTCGTTCGGCCACTTGCCGGCCTGCATTTCGTTCGGCCGCGCGATCACTTGGGCGATCGGCTCGACGGTTTGCGTGCCCCAGGATTGAACGCTGATGAACGGGTAGCGATATTCCAGGCCGACGGTCGGCATGGCGCGCACCAGATTGGTGTCGCCGGTGGGCAGATAGTTGGATACGCCAGGATCGTTGGCGATCTGCATGGAGCCGGCGTCGGCGCGCAGCGATGCGAACGGCGTGAACTGTTGGCCGAGCGAATCGGTGAAGGTGCGGCGCCAGTGCGCCTGCGCCGAGAAGCGGCTGTAGGTGCCGGGCATGCCGCGCAGCAAGCAGTTGCTAGATTTGATGATGCTGGGATCGGCGGTCTGTGAACAGTGTGCCGCCATTGAGCGCGGCCTGGTTGATGGCATCGAAATTGGCCTGGTCGCGCGTCAGGCTGGTGAAGTTGAGGTTGTAGCCAAGCTCGCCACCCATGATCGGATGATCGAAGGTGTAGTCGTAGTCGAGCACCGGATGGATCACCGGAATCTGTTTCTGTACGTCCGCCGTCGAGAAGCCGTAATAATACATCGAGCGGATGTCGAAATAGCTGCGGTTGCCCTTGCCGGAGAGATAGATTTGCGAGAGGCCCGAATTGGCGGCACCCCCGAGCGTGTCGACATAGTGGTAGGAGGACAGACGCGGATTGTAGTCTGTCAGGAACGTCTTGTCGGTCAGCACCACCCCGTCCCAGCCCCAGACCCATTTGTCGTTGAGAGCAAACTGGCCGTCGCTCTCCACGCTGCCGCGGAAATTGCGGTCGCCGGGTGCGGTGATGCCAGGCGTGGGGTTGGTAAAATAGGCGCGGTCCTGCTGGTAGATGCCGGCGGCGCGGAACGAGTAGGCGCCGTTGAGAAGGCGCTGACGAAACTCGCCTTGCAGCAGCGCCCCCTGCTTGGTGGTGATCATCGGCGAGAACGTGGCGTCATAGTCCGGCGCCAGCGCCCAGTAGTAGGGAATTTCAACCGCCTGTCCGAAAACGGAGCTTGAGTTTATCCACGGCATCAGAAAGCCGGTTTTGCGTTTGACAGTCGGATCGGGCGCCGAGAAGTAGGGCATCCAGAGCAAGGGCACGCCGAAAAATTCGAGCCGCGCTTGCTCGAAATAGATCATCTTCTCGGTTTGGTCATGGATGATACGCGCGGCCTTCACCTGCCACAGCGGCGGCTTCTTCGGATCGTCCTTGCAAGGCGCGCAGGCGGTATAGACGCCGCTATGGAAGATAGTGGTGTTTCCATTGGTGCGCTCGGCGCGGGCGGCGGCCATGCGCGTCTGATCGGGGCTGTCCAAACGCAGCAAATCGACGAACCCGTCGCGGTAGTCGTCCGACAGGTCCATGATGGTGCCGTAGGTGACTTTGCCGTCCACTTCGGTGAGGCGGACGTTGCCCTCGGCATGCAGGCGTTTGTTCGTCTGGTCGTAGATGACCCGGTCGGCTTCGATCGTCGAGTTGCGATAATAGATTTGCACGTTGCCGACGGCGGACACGCGGTGATTGGTATAGTCGTAGTCGATCTCGTTCGCCTTCACGAGCATCTGTTGCTGGTTGCCGGCTTTTTCGCGCGCGATGGCGATCCCGGATTTCGGCCGCGCCGGCGCGGCTGGCGGGAAGCTGAAACCCTGGGCCAAAGCCGGCGCGCACGTAAATGCGTCGCCGCAAGCCAGGATGGCGAGGACGGCAATCAACCCTGCGACGCCACGGCGACAAGGCCGCGGCAATGATGGACGAGCGCAAACCAGCCCCGCCATCACCCGTCCTCCTGGTACAACAACGCAATAAACCCCGTCAGGCCGCCGACAAGCACAGGCAGCCAAGCCGCTGCCGCAGGGTGCATCAGCTCGGCCTTCGTCATATCCTCAGTCACTTTCGATAAAACATAAAGCAGAAAGCCCGATGCCACGCCACTTAAAATCATCTTTTGTACCCCGCCGAAGCGGAAGAAACGTAGACTGACCGCGGTGGCAAGGAACACCATTGCCACCAGCAAAAATGGCTGCGCCAGAAGCTTCTGGAATTGAAATCTATAGCCTGCTGCTACTAGTCCAGCATGGTCGGCGATCGTGATATACGTGGGAAGTTCCCAAAACGGCACAGATTCGGGGGTCGCAAAGCTTTCGCGTGCTTGCTCCGGCGTGAGGCTGGTCTTGAGCTGGTAGACCGCATGGCTGGTCGGCAAGGCCCCCAGCTCGTTGACGCGAGCCTCCATCAGCCGCCAGACGCCAGGTTCGAGCGTTGCCGAACGCGCTTCGATGCGCTGCTTGAAATGACCGGCATTGTCGTACGTGAACACCGTCACGCCGTTGAGGGTGACGCCCTGGTCGGTGCTGGACTTGGCGTTGATGATGGCTTGGCCGTCATTGGTGCGCTGGTTGGTCCAGAAGGTGCCGCCATTGGACAGGCCGACCGCGTCCTTTCCGAACAGCATGGCCTCATAACGCTTGGATTGCTCCTGCATGATCGCCGAGAGCGGATTGTATACGGCGGTCGCGACGACACCGAACAGGAAAGCCACGATCACCGCCGGCGAAATGAACTGCCAGGCCGATACGCCGGCCGAACGCGCGACCACCAATTCCAGCCGCCGCGACAAATTGAGGTAGCAGGCCATGGTGCCGATCAGCACGCAGAACGGCAGGACCCGTTCGGCAATCTGCGGGACCCGGTAGAACGACGCCTTCGCCACGAGGATCGTCGAGACGTGCGGAATGTCGCTGGCGCGGCGCATCATCTCGATGTAATCGACTAGGGCGACCAGCGCGAAAATACCGCCGAACACGAGCAGCACCGCGTTCAGGAATCGCATCCCGAAATAACGCCCGAGTGTTCCACCGATTATCGGCATGACCGGCTCATGGCGTCGCGACGCGCCGGGTCACGCGCTCGGTGAGCGCGGCCAGCCAATTGTTGATGAATGCAGGCGGCTCGATGATCAGGCCGCGGTTGATCACGAAAAGGCCCCCGCCGAACGCGAGCAGGAGCGCCACATATTGCAGCGACAGCATCCACGGGATGGTGGCGCCGAACACGGCGGAAACGAACCCCGCCAGGCGAAGCAGCGCCACGCCGCCGACGGCGCCGAGCATCGAAATGGTGCGGCTTTGCCGGTTGGTGCGCGGCGCGCCCAAATAGGCGAAGGCGATTACCGCGAAAGCGAGCGGATAGAGCGGCGCGATCAGCCGGTCGTGCATTTCGGCGCGGAACTGTTTCGGTTGCTCGATGTAGAGCGGGTCCTTCGGATCGGGAAACAGCAGTTGCCACAAATAGCGCTCGCGGATCGAATATTTCACCGCCTTCTGCCCAGGGACCAAAGTCGAGAGGTCCAGGGCGTAGCGGTCGAACACCACCATGGTTGGATCACGCGATTTGGCCTCGAAACGCTGCACCGTGCCGTTCTGCAGGACCAAAAACGTGCCATTGGCGTTGTCGACCAATTCGCCGACATCCGCGATCACGGTGACGCGCTGGAGCGGATCGCGCTGGTCGTCGAGGAAAATGCCGACCAACTGGCCGTTGCTGCGGCGCTCGCGGATGCGCATGGTGACGCCGATTTCGATGGTGACGAAGCGGCCTGGCTGCACCAGATTGCTCACCACATTGGCGCGCACCTCGGTGAGCCAGTCGCGCAGCATGCGCAGCCCCTTGGGCGCGAAATAGGCGCTCACCACCGCCACCAGGATCGACACCGCGAACGCCACCGACAAGAAGGCGCGAAATAGAACCCACGGCGACATGCCGGCGGCGTTCATCACGATGATTTCGCTGTCCGTGGACATCTTGTTGAGCACGTGCGCGATCGCAATCAGCAGCGCGATCGGCGCGATCACCAGGACGAGCAGCGGGATGATCATGCCGGTGATGCCGACGAAAACCAGGATGGACTGACCCTGGCTGGTCATCAGGTCGATGTCATGCAGCGCTTGCGTGACCCAGATCACCGCGGTCAGGCTGACCAAAATGACCAGGAACGCCGCGAACGTCGTGCGGAAGATATAGCGACCGATCGACCCCATCCGACGCGTCATCCCCCAAGTTTCAGCATGCGTCGCGCTGCGCCCGGTAACCACTCCGGACGCAAAGCTTAACCCGCCAAGTCCCAACCCCCGCCAGATTTACCTTGATCCCTCTACAAAGTGGCCATGCAAAGGCAAAGCCGTTGAACATACACAACAAAAAGTAAAAATCGCCGGCCCGATCCGGGCCCAAAAACCCGCTTCCGGCGGGTGAATCCGGGGGCATTCGGCAGCCTTGCCCCGGACGGGCCGCGGCGCGTGGCGAAAAGCCTGGAAATCCGTCGGATTTGGGCTTTGCAGAGGGGGGTGCGGCAGGCCATATGGCGTAACGCATGCATGCGCGGCGCGGGAACCGGTTTTCGGCCAAGATCATGCATAAACTACCTACCTACTACCGACCTCCCCAGGATTAAGGATTGAGCCGATGTCCGATGCCCTGAAGCTCGGGTTTGCCCCCTTCGCCGCGCCAGCCAAATTAGGCACGTCGGGCGTCCTCATCGTGTTCTGCGACGATGCGCTCAAATTCGGACCTGCCACCGCAAAAGCGCTGGGGACCGCCGCCGGTCTGGTGACGCGCGCCGCCAAGGCCGAACGCTTTACCGGCAAGAGCGGCTCCACGCTCGAGCTGATCGTGCCGGAGGGACTGAAGGTCGCCCGCCTGGTCGTGATCGGCGCCGGCAAGACCAAGGATCTCGAGCAAAAAGACATGCTCAAACTCGGCGGGCTCGCCATGGGCAAACTGCCGCTCGCCGCCAGCGAAGGCATGGTGTTCGCCGAATTGCCCGGCGGCGCGCTGAAAGCCGAACTGGTTGCCGACCTCGCGCTTGGCGTGGTGCTGCGCGCTTACGCCTTCGACCGCTACAAGACCAAGCGCAAAGACGACGAGAAGCCGGCGGCCAAGCGTAGCATGACGGTCGCGGTCGGCGACGTCGCCGCCGTGCGCAAAGCCTATGCGACGCGCGAGGCGATCTCCGGCGGCGTGCTGTTGGCGCGCGACCTCGTGAACGAACCCGCCAACGTGCTCTATCCGGAAGAATTCGCCCGCCGCGCGCTGGCGCTGAAAAAAACGGGCGTCACGGTCGAAGTTCTCGACCTCAAGGCGATGAAGAAGCTCGGCATGAACGCGCTGCTCGGCGTCGGCCAGGGCTCCGCACGCGAGAGCCGCGTCGTGGTGATGCGCTGGAACGGCGGCAAGGCCGGCGAGGCGCCGGTCGCTTTCATCGGCAAGGGCGTGTGCTTCGACACCGGTGGCATCTCGATCAAAGGCGCCGCCGGCATGGAGGACATGAAGGGCGACATGGCGGGCGCCGCTTGCGTCACCGGCCTCATGCAGGCGCTGGCCGCGCGTAAAGCGAAGGTCAATGCCGTCGGCGTCATCGGTCTGGTCGAGAACATGCCGGACGGCAATGCCCAGCGGCCGGGCGACATCGTCACCTCGATGTCCGGCCAGACCATCGAGATCATCAATACCGACGCCGAAGGCCGCTTGGTGCTGGCCGACGTGCTCTGGTACGCGGCCAAGCGTTTCAAGCCGAAATTCATGGTGGATCTGGCGACGCTCACCGGCGCCATCATCGTCGCGCTCGGTCAGGAATATGCCGGCATGTTCTCGAACGACGACAAGCTTTGCGAACGTTTGACCAAGTCCGGCGAACTAACCGGCGAATTGGTCTGGCGCATGCCGCTCGCTGCCGCTTATGACAAGATGATCGATTCCAAATTCGCCGACATGAAGAACACCGGCGGCAGCCGCTGGGGCGGCGCCATCACCGCCGCGCAATTCATCCAGCGCCACGTTGCCGACAAGACGCCCTGGGCGCATCT
Source organism: uncultured Alphaproteobacteria bacterium (assembly GCA_963749625.1). Lineage (GTDB taxonomy): Bacteria > Pseudomonadota > Alphaproteobacteria > Rhizobiales > Xanthobacteraceae > Pseudolabrys. The sequence continues at coordinate 180,851 of CAVVNY010000017.1, forward strand.
CGACATCGCCGGCACCGGCTTCGACTTCACGCCAGACCGACATCAACAAGAGCTGGGGCTCCGGCTGGGGCGTGCGGCTGCTCGATCGGCTGGTGACGGATTATTATGAAAAATAAGGCCGGCGCGCGCGCCTAAAACCTTCTACCGACGGCGACAGCAAGTTCGGTATGCATCACGTTGATGACGTGATAGGTGCCGCCGAAGTTCGCTGTGAACACTCCATTGATCGCTGCGAACGGCTCTGAAGGGCCGCCGACCGCGGTCGAGATGAATTCATATTCCCCGCGCAGGAACCATTCCTTGCTGAGTTCCACTTCCGCGCCACCGCCGATCACGAACGACAATATCCCTTCGTCGAACGTGCCGTTTGCAGCCTCCTGGTGGATCTGTTTATAGGCGAGCCCACCACGCACGAAGGCCCGCGTCGGGACCCAAGTTTGCACCAGCCATTCCGACAGCGGCGGCGTGAAATAAATAGCAGACCCGGTCAGGGCGACGCTGGTTTCTTTGCTGGGATAGGCCAAGCCTTCGTTGAAGCTGGCGGTTCCCATGTAATCCACGCCCAACTCCAGCGCGAGATTGTTGTACAACATGTAACCGACAAAGACTTTCGCCCCAGGATGATAGCTTTCCGAATTGTACTTCGTGAACGGCACGTAGCCGGTATGGTGGACGCCGAATGCGCCGATGCCCGCGTAAAGGCGGTTGTCGGCCGGGGGAGGCGCAAGCAACCAATCGTTGGCGTGCGCGGCCGTGGCGGCATAAAACTGTGCGCAGGCGCCAATAACCAAACCAACAACAACGCCAAGCGTTATTGGTTTACGTGAAGCGGCCCCCATTTGACGAAACCCTCGACGCTGACCGGACCTGTGCACTAGACGAGCAAATATAGCGTTCTGCGGACAGACAAAACGCGCATGGATCATTGTAGGGAGCGTTCAAGCGCGTCAACCCCCAGGGGCGGTATTTCTCACGTTTTTTCAGGGATTGAGGGCGGTGCAATATGACTGAGGTCCTATTCTATCACCTGCAAGGTCAGAAGCTGGAAGGCGTACTGCCGGGGCTCCTGGAGAAATCGCTCGAGCGCGGCTGGAAGGTGATCGTGCAGGGCGCTTCCGAAGAGCGCATCGAGGCGCTCGACGCGCATTTGTGGACCTACCGCGATGACGGTTTCCTGCCGCACGGCACTTGGCGCGAGGCGGATGCCGCCGCCCAGCCGGTCCTGCTTACCCCCAATGAGGGCAATCCGAATGGCGCCAATGTGCGCTTTCTGATCGATGGCGCGCCGGTGCCGGCCGACGCCGAGGCCTACCAACGCATCGTGCTGCTGTTTAACGGCGAGGACGAGGATGCGGTCGCGGCCGCGCGTGGCGCATGGAGCGAGGCCAAGGCCAAGGGCTTCGAGGCGACATATTGGCAGCCGGACGAGCAGGGGCGCTGGGCAAAGAAAAGCTAGGCAACCTGGGACGCCGGTTTAGCCGCGGCCGGAGCCGCCGGCTCGGCCAGTGGCCTATCGGCCGCTGCCCTATCGGTCACCGGCATGGTTAACCTATTGGCCGATCTCGGCTTGTCCCCGCCATCGTGATGACGCAAAATACATATTAAGGGACAAGCGGATAGACCGCCCCGGGGGAGATCATTTTGCGCTGTCGCGCCGTTTCCAGGATCGCGCTCATTTTGTGTGCCGCCGGGCTCGCCCTGGGCGTCGCCGGCTGCAAAAACTCGGCCCAGATTTTCGAGGACAACAACGAAGGTGGCTTTTTCTCCAAGCCCGTGAACCTTTTCGCCAAGCCGAGTTGGGCAAGCGCTACCGCCGATGACCCGAATGTCCACCTTAGTCCGCGCGGGCCGGTCGCGTCCGAGAATTTGGTTGGTGCCGATGGCCGCTGCGGTTCGGCGGTGGCGGAAGCGGCGCCACCGACGGAACCGCCAGCACCGGCTGCAACTCCCGCTCGTCCGGCCGACCGGCCAGTCGGCTCCATGGCCGGCGACCTTGCCAGCGCGCCGATGCCCGCCGCTACCCCGGCCTCGGCCAATCCGAACCCGGCGCTGCCGGAGCAGCCGAACAGCGGCTCCCTGACCATGGGCGGCATCGCGCTCGGCATGACCGAATGCGACGTGGTGCGGCGCGCCGGTACCCCCGGCAACGTCAACATCAGTGCCGGCGACAGAGGCGAGCGCAAGGTCGTGCTCACGTATCTAAGCGGCACCTGGCCCGGCATCTATACGTTCGCCGACGGCCGGCTGAAGATCGTCGACCGCGCGCCGGTGCCGGAGAAGCCGATCAAGCCGGTGAAAAAGATAAAGGCCAAAAAGGCCGTTAAACCGAAAACCGCCACTCGCGAGATCGAACGCGCTTACGTGCAGTAACGCTTCGTCTACTCATCATGCGCGGCTCAAGCCCGCGCAGGACGGAGCAGAGGCTCAGGCCGTCTCCAGCGCCGTGCTGGCCGCCAGCCATTCCTCTTCCGCCTTGGCAATCGCCGCCACGACCTGCGCGCGGGTTTTCGAAAGCTCGGCGGCGCGCGCCGGATCGCTAGTGAACAGCGCGCCGTCGGCGAGCGTCACGTCGAGCTTGCCAAGCTGGCGCGTGAGCTGCGCGATCACGACCTCGGCCTGCGAAATGCGTTTGCGCAACGGCGCGGTATCCGCGCGTTTGACGGCGGCGGCGCGGCGCACTTCGCCGGGATCGGAGCGCGGCGACGATTTCGAGCCGACGGAATTTCCCCGGTTGCCGTCGGCGAGCACCTGGCGGCGGTAATCGTCGAGGTCGCCCTCGAACGGCGCCACCCTGCCGCCCTGCACCAGCCACAGCCGGTCGGCGCAGGCTTCCAAAAGGTAGCGGTCGTGCGACACCAGGATCACGGCGCCGGGATAATCGTTGATCGCCTCGATCAGCGCGGCGCGGCTGTCGATATCGAGATGGTTGGTCGGCTCGTCGAGGATGATCAGATGCGGCGCGGCGAAGGTCGCGAGGCCGAGCAACAACCGCGCCTTCTCGCCGCCCGATAATTTTTCCACCTTGGTATTCCCGGCCTGTCCGGAAAACCCGATTGTTCCGACGCGCGAGCGCACCTTCGCTTCCGGCGTGTCGGGCATCAGCCGGCGCACGTGATCGTAGGGGCTCGCCTCCATCTCCAACTCGTCGACCTGGTGCTGGGCGAAGTAGCCGACCTTGAGCGTCGCCGCGCGCGTGATCGTGCCCTGCATCGGCTTGAGCTTTCCGGCCAGCAGTTTCACCAGCGTCGACTTGCCGTTGCCATTGGCGCCGAGGAGCGCGATGCGGTCGTCATTGTCGATGCGCAGCGAAAGCCCCGAGAGGACCACGCGGCCGTCATAGCCGACATCGACGTCGTCGGTGGCGATGATCGGCGGTGACAGCAGTTTGTCCGGCGGCGGAATGATGATGGGGCGGACTTCCTCGTTCACCAGCGAGGTGATCGGCTCCATCTTCGCCAGCATCTTGATGCGCGATTGGGCTTGCCGCGCCTTGCTCGCCTTGGCGCGGAAGCGGTCGACGAAGGCCTGCAAATGCTTGCGCTGCGCCTCCTGCTTCTTGACCATTTTCTGGTCGAGCATCATGCGCTCGCGGCGCAGACGTTCGAAGTCGGAATAGCCGCCGCGATACAGCGTGAGCTGCTTGTTTTCCAGCGACAGGATCTGGTTGACCGCGTTGTCGAGCAGGTCGCGGTCGTGGCTGATAATGATCATGGTGCTCGGATAGGTCGCCAGATGATCCTGCAGCCACAGCGTGCCTTCGAGATCGAGATAGTTGGTCGGCTCGTCGAGCAGTAGCAGGTCGGGCTCGGAGAACAGCGTGGCGGCAAGCGCCACGCGCATGCGCCAGCCGCCGGAAAATTCCGAACACGGCCGCGCCTGATCGGCGGTGGAAAAGCCGAGACCCGACAGAATGGCGGCGGCGCGCGAGGGCGCCGAATGCGCGTCAATATCGACCAGCCGCGTCTGGATCTCGGCGATGCGATGCGGATCGTGCGCGGTCTCGGCCTCTTCCAGCAGTTGCGTACGTTCGGTGTGGGCCTTGAGCACCACCTCGAGCAGGCTCTCCGGCCCGTTGGGCGCTTCCTGCGCCAGCCGGCCGATGCGCCAGCGCGGCGGGTACTCGACCGTGCCTTGCTCGTGGCCCATGTCGCCGGTGATGACGTTGAACAGCGTCGACTTGCCGGTGCCGTTGCGCCCCACCAGCCCGACGCGGGCGCCGGGCGTTATGCGGGCCGACGCCGCTTCGAGCAGAGCGCGGCCGGCGATACGGACGGTGAGGTCGTCGATGACAAGCATGGGGCCGCCTTGTGGCCGAGCCGGGGCGCGGATGCAACCCTTACGCCCGCGCGCGCCGCTCAGCCGAGCGCGTCGGCGACCGCCTTGCCGCAGGTGATGGTATCGGCTGGGCCTTTCAGGTCGCGGGTGCGCAGCTTTTGCTCGGCCAACACCTTTTCAATCGCGGAGACGATGGCCTTGGCGGCTTCCGGCTCGCCGAGGTGCTCGAGCATCATCGCGCCCGACCATATCTGGCCGATCGGATTGGCGATGCCCTGGCCGTAGATGTCCGGCGCGGAACCGTGCACCGGCTCGAACACCGAAGGGAATTTGCGCTCGGGATTGATGTTGCCGGACGGCGCAATGCCGATGGTGCCGGTGCAGGCGGGGCCGAGGTCGGACAGGATGTCGCCGAATAGGTTGGAAGCGACCACCACGTTGAACCAGTCGGGATTCATGACAAAGCGCGCGGTCAGGATGTCGATGTGGAACTGGTTCCACTTCACGTCCGGATAGGCCTTGGCCATTTCCTTCACGCGCTCGTCCCAATACGGCATGGTGATGGCGATGCCGTTCGACTTGGTCGCGGAGGTGAGGTGTTTCTTCGGCGTCGAGCGGGCCAGCTCGAAGGCGAATTTGAGCACGCGGTCGACGCCGATGCGGCTCATCACCGTTTCCTGCACCACCACTTCGCGCTCGGTGCCGGGGAACATCTTGCCGCCGATGGCCGAATACTCGCCCTCGGTGTTCTCGCGCACCACCCAGAAATCGATGTCGCCGGGCTTGCGGTTGGCGAGCGGGCAGGGCACGCCGGGCATCAGGCGCACCGGACGCAAATTGATGTACTGGTCGAATTCACGGCGGAACAGGATGAGCGATCCCCAGAGCGAGATGTGATCGGGCACACGGTCCGGCATGCCGACCGCGCCGAAATAAATCGCGTCGTGCTTGCCAATTTGCTCCTTCCAGTCCTCCGGCATCATGCGGCCGTGCTTTTCGTAATAGTCGCAGGACGCAAAATCGAAATCGTCGAAGCGCAGCTCAAAGCCGAATTTCTTGGCCGCCGCTTCCAGCACGCGCACTCCCTCGGGCATGACCTCCTTGCCGATGCCGTCGCCGGGGACGACTGCAATACGATGAACGCGATTGGTCTTCATGAGCAAATCCTTGTCGCTGAACGCCAGAGCCCGTCGCTTAGCACGCTCAGCCGGCCTTGTGCATCCCGACGCCGGTCTCGCGCTGGAAGATGATCAAGTCGAAGCTTGGCGTTGCATCTTTGCCGACGATCGAGCAGAGCAAGGCGTGCGCCTGGCCGCGGTGGTGGGTCTGGTGGTTGAAGAAATGATCGAGCGCGGGCGCCAGTGGCTGCACGATGTCGACCGGCCGTACCACGGTACGGTAGCGCAGCGTGCCGTTGAGATCGCTTTCGCTCAAACGGGCGACATAGCGGCTTATCAGCGTGTCTTCGCTGCGCCGCGCCGCGCGCAGTGCCGCGAAATCGTCGTACAGAGATGGCGTCGAGGCCCGGCGGCTGCTCGCCGACGCGGGTGAAACGCCGCATCCAGATGCGGTCGCCGACCAGGAGATGGTTGAGCGTTCCGTGCAGCGACTTGAAGAAGGCGCCGCGGTCGGCGCGGTAGTCGGCGTCGCGACACGGTAGCGGCCGCGGTATAAAGCCGCTCGTTGCACCAGGCGTTATAGCCGGCGAACATCTGGTAACGGGATTTCATACAGTCTCCCAGGGCGCACTCAAATCATAGTGAAACAGCGCCGTGACGGCGCGATCTTGCCGCGCGAAACGCCCCCCGGTATAAGCCGCGCCAGTTCGTTTCTCCAATCGATACCGCTAAACTCTCCGATCAATCCCAGTGAAGGATAACCCGATGGCGCTCGAGCGCACCTTTTCGATCCTGAAACCCGATGCGACCGCGCGCAACCTGACCGGCGCCATCAACGCCATGATCGAGGCCGCCGGCCTGCGCATCGTCGCGCAGAAGCGCGTGCGCATCTCGCTGCCGCAGGCGCGGACATTCTACGCCGTGCACAAGGAGCGGCCGTTCTTCGCCGAGCTGGTGGATTTCATGGTGTCGGGGCCGGTGGTGGTGCAGGTGCTCGAAGGCGAGAACGCCATCGCCAAGTACCGCGAGATCATGGGCGCCACCGATCCGGCCAAGGCCGCGCCCGGCACCATCCGCAAGGTGCACGCCAAATCGATCGGCGAGAATTCGGTGCACGGTTCCGACGCGCCGGATACCGCGGCGCGCGAAATCGCGCAGTTCTTTTCGGAGAACGAAATCGTCGGCTAGGCGCGTGATCCCGAAAATCGGCGGCTGGTTTTCGGGAAGGATCGCGCGCGGCCGATAAAGCGCGCGCACGCGCATCGGGGGCCGGGGTGCATTCACTCGCGCAGATGCTGGATCCGGCCGCGTGGTTCGCCACGTTTTTGCGCGGCTGGGGTGGTATCGGCCAAGCCGAATTCTGGCTCGCGGTCGCCAAGATCATCTGGATCAATATCTTGCTGTCCGGCGACAACGCCGTGGTCATCGCCATGGCCTGCCGCGGCCTGCCGTCCGCGGCAGCGGTTCTGGGGCATGGTGCTCGGCGCCGGCATTGCGGTGCTGTTGCGCATCGTGTTCACCGGCGTGGTCGCCTCGCTGATGCTGCTGCCCTATCTGAAGGTTGCCGGCGGGCTGGCGCTGTTCTACATCGCCGCCAAGCTCCTGGTTCCCGACGATCTGGACGAGAGCGAAACCGAAGCGGTCGAGCATCTCTGGCGCGCGGTGCGCATCGTCGCCGTCGCCGACATCATCATGAGCCTCGACAACGTCATCGCCATCGCGGCGGCGGCCAACGGCAACATGGCACTGCTGGTGCTCGGGCTCGCCATAAGCATTCCGTTGATCGTGGCGGGCGCGGCGTTGATCATGTCGCTGCTCGACCGGTTCCCGATTTTGGTCTGGGCCGGCGCCGCTCTGCTCGGCTGGATTGCCGGCGAGGTGATCGCGACCGATCCGGTGGTGACGGCCTATCTGAACCACGCCTATGGTGTTGCGGTTGCACAAACGGTGGAATACGCGTCGGCCGCGGCCGGCGCGGTGCTGGTGCTGATCGTGGGCGGCCTGTGGCGGCGGAACAAGGCGGCGAAAACAAGCGAAGTCTGAAAAATCGCGCTAGACTGCGGTCTCGATGAATCAGGCCGTCAAACTCTCCGATGCCAAGCGGATCGGCTACTCCGCCTGTCCGCACGATTGCCCGTCGACCTGCGCGCTCGACGTCGAGCTGATCGACGAGCGCACCATCGGCCGCGTGCACGGCGCCAAGGACAACGACTACACCGCCGGCGTGATCTGCGCCAAGGTCGCGCGCTATGCCGAGCGCGAGCATCACAAGGACCGGCTGCTACATCCGCTGCGGCGGACCGGGCCTAAAGGCTCCGGCCAATTCGCGCCGATCTCGTGGGACGACGCGCTCGATCTGGTGGCCGAGAAATTTCTGCAGGCCGAGCAGCGCCACGGCGCCGAAAGCGTGTGGCCTTATTATTACGCCGGCACCATGGGCCTGGTGATGCGTGACGGCATCAACCGGCTGCGCCATGCCAAGAAATATTCCGGCTTCCATTCCTCGATCTGCGTCAACCCGGCCTATGCCGGTTTTGCCGCCGGCACCGGCACCGTCGCCGGGGTCGATCCGCGCGAAATGGCGAAATCCGATCTGGTGGTGATCTGGGGCACCAATGCGGTCAGCACCCAGGTCAATGTGATGACGCACGCCATCCGCGCGCGCAAAGAACGCGGCGCCAAGATCGCGGCGGTCGACATCTACATGAACGGCACCATGGAGCAGGCCGATCTGCCGGTGCTGGTGAAGCCCGGCACCGACGGCGCGCTCGCCTGCGCGGTGATGCATTGCCTGTTCCGTGACGGCAAGGCGGACTGGGATTATCTCGACAAATACACCGACGCGCCGCGCGAACTGGAAGCGCATTTGGCGACCCGCGATCCGCTACTGGGCGTCGGCGATCACCGGCACGCCGGTGGAGACGATCGAGGAATTCGCCAAGTCTGATCGGCGAAACCAAGCGTACGTTTTTCCGGCTCGGCTACGGCTTCTCGCGCTCGCGCAACGGCGCCGCCAATATGCATGCGGCAAGCTGCATTGCGGCGGTGACGGGGGCCTGGCAGCACGAAGGCGGCGGCGCTTTCCACATCAACGCCGACATCTTCAAGCTCGATAAGACGATCATCGAAGGGCTCGACGTCTGGGACCGTAGCGTGCGCGTGCTCGACCAGTCGCGCATCGGCGCGATCCTGACCGGCGACGCGGAGGCGCTGCGGGGCGGGCCGCCGGTGACCGCGATGATCGTGCAGAACACCAATCCGCTCTCGGTCTGCCCCGATCAGAACAAGGTGAAGCAGGGTTTTGCGCGCGAGGACCTGTTCGTCTGCGTGCACGAGCAGTTCATGACCGAGACGGCGAAAATGGCCGACCTGGTGCTGCCGGCGACCACGTTCCTCGAGCACGACGACGTCTATCGCGGCGGCGGCCACCAATACATCATCCTCGGGCCCAAGCTGGTCGAGCCGCCGGGCGAAGCGCGCAACAATCACGAGGTGATCGCGGCTTTGGCCAAGCGTCTCGGCGCCGAGCATCGCGGCTTTGACCATGAGCCCGCGCGAACTGATCGACCAGATGCTGCAAGTGTCGAAGCGCGGCACGCTTGCCGAACTCGAGGCCAACCGCTGGCTCGACTGCCAGCCGCCGTTCCGCCAGGCGCATTTCCTGGACGGATTTCCGTGGCCGGGCGGCAAGTTCCGCTTCAAGCCGGACTGGAAAAACGTGCCGTTCCGCAGCCCGTACAATGCCGGGCCGGTCGAGCGGATGCCGAAGCTGCCCGACCATTGGACCTCGATCGAACAGGCCGATGGCGAACATCCGTTCCGCCTGGCCACGTCGCCGGCGCGCGGCTTCCTGAACTCGACCTTCAACGAGACGCCGACCTCGCTGGCGCAGGAGAAGCGGCCGACGGTGATGATCCATCCCGACGACGCCAAAGCGCTCGGCATCGGCGACGGCGATTAGGTCGTGCTCGGCAATAAGCGCGGCGAGGTGCGCCTGCACGCGCGCGTTTTCGGCGGCGTGCGGCGCGGCGTGCTGATCGCGGAATCGATCTGGCCGAATTCGGCCTATGCCGACGGCTGCGGCATCAATTCGCTTACCGGCGCGGATTCGATCGCGCCCTATGGCGGCGCGGCCTTCCACGACAACAAAGTGTGGCTGCGCAAGGCGGCGGATTAGCGCCGCCCTGCCTTCGAATGTCTTAGCCGGGCGACCTCATCACTTCTTTGCGAAGCGGTGCTCCAGCGAGCAGGTCCCCGGGCCGTGCCCATAGATCAAGAGGAGCGCGCCGATGAGGGCGAGATTCTTGTAGAAATTCCCTTGGTTGGCCGCGCGCGCCGGTCCTTCCATGTCCCAGAAATGGTGCACGAGGAACGCCGTGAGCGCGACAAACACGATGAGGACGACCGACGCCCAGCGCGTTTGATAGCCGACGAGAATTAGAATTCCGCCGATCAGATCGATCGCCGCAACCAGATAGGCGATGATCGTCGGCGTGAGGATGTGTGTCCATCCCGCCACTTTAATGACCACCGGATTGGCGATGTAGTTGCCGATATGCGTGAACTGGATATATCCGAAGACGATGAAGACGGCCGAAATCAGCACGCGGCTGATCGCTTGCAGATAATTTGGCATGGTTCGAGTTCCCCCTCAGTGGCCCGGCAGGAGTTCCTCTCCCGCTTTGTGCGATGATGACGCCGCGCGTGGCGTTGCGCAATCGCCGGCGGCCTGCCCATCCCCAGTGGGCGTATGCGGCAGGCGCCCGCAATCAATGTTGCGGTGCGTTCTAGCTAGAGTTCTCTGCCGATCTTGCGATCGAGCGAGTAGGGGCCGCCGCCGCGCAATGCGATGGCGAACATCACGATGCCCCAAATCAGGAACAGTTCCATCCGGCCGAAGCCACGCGGCATCTGCACCACGAAAGCGATGACGGCCATTTGAATGGCGATTGCGGCTGCGAAGAAACGGGTAAACAGGCCGACCACTACGGCAGCGGCGCCGACCGTCTCCAGGATCATGGCAATGATCGCGGCCGCCATCGGAAGGACGAAGCCGTTTTTCGCCATGCCGGCAGCGAACGGGCCGAGACCGTGACTTAAATGCTCAAATCCATGATAGAGAAGAAACCCACCCGCGGCCACCCGGATCATCGGATACCAGAGATCGGAAACCGACGCGTAAAACCCGGCCAATCCGGGAAACAGCAGCTTTGGTTCGCTGCCGGCCTGTCCACTCATTTGCTTTAGCTCCCAACGTTTATTTCATGTTTATTTCGACCGCTCGGATCGACGGCCCGCGCAACTATAAACACCGCGACCCCGTGCGGTATTCACGTTGAATTGTGGGGAAAGATTAAGCGGACGGGACAAGCGATGCAGCGTCCGGCACCGGCACGCCGTCGATCAGGCAACGGCCGTTCTCGATCTGAATGCGGCCCTCGGCCAGTAGTTTGAGCGCCAACGGATAGATGCGGTGTTCCTGCTCGAGTACGCGCGCCGCCAGCGCCGCTTCGTCGTCGCCTTTTTGCACGGCAACCGCGCCTTGCACGATGATCGGGCCGGAATCCAGTTCCGCCACCACGAAATGCACCGTCGCGCCATGGATTTTCGCGCCCGCTTCGAGCGCGCGTTTGTGGGTGTCGAGGCCCTTGAACGCGGGCAGCAGTGCCGGATGGATGTTGATCATGCGCCCGCCCCATTGCCGGACGAACCCGGGCGTCAGCAACCGCATGAAGCCGGCGAGACAAACGATATCGATACGGCGCTTGACGAGCACCGTCTGCATCGCGCCATCGAACGCCGCTCGGTCCTTGCCGAACGGTGTGTGATCGATGACTTCAGTGGCGATGCCGGCGGCGCGTGCCGTATTCAAGCCGGCGGCATCGGCTTTGTTCGACAGCACCAGCGCGATCTCAGCCGGATAATTCTTGTCCTTCGCCGCCTCGATCAGCGCCGCCATATTGGAGCCGCGGCCGGATATCAGAACGGCGACGCGCTTGCGGCTCATGGTTCACCCAAGATCGAGAGTGCCGTCATAGACGACGCGCGCATCGCCCGGCGCGCGTATCACGCTGCCGATGGTCACGGCCTTCTCGCCTGCGGCCGTGAATGCCTGCGCCACGGCCGCGGCATCCTTGGGCGCGGCGATGACGATCATGCCGATGCCGCAATTGAAGGTGCGCAGCATTTCGTTCTGCGCGATGTTGCCTTCTTCGGCCAGCCATTTGAATACCGGCAAAACCGGCACGCTGGAGAGATCGATGCGCGCGCCCAAGCCCTTCGGCAGCACGCGCGGGATGTTGTCGGGAAAACCGCCGCCGGTGATATGCGCGAGGCCCTTCACGCGCTTGGTCGCGCGGATCGCGGCCAGGCACGACTTCACATAGATTCGGGTCGGCGTCAGGATCGCCTCGCCGAGCGAACAATTGGCGTCGAATGGCGCCGGCGCGCTCCACAACAGCCCGCTCTTGGCGACTACCTTGCGTACCAGCGAAAAGCCGTTGGAGTGCACGCCCGAGGAGGCGAGCCCGATGATGACGTCGCCTTCCGCGATATCGCGCCGCGGCAGCAGCGCCCCGCGCTCGGCGGCGCCGACCGCAAAGCCGGCAAGGTCGTAATCGTCGCCCTGGTAGAGCCCGGGCATCTCGGCGGTCTCACCGCCGATCAGCGCGCAGCCGGCTTGCCGGCAGCCGAGCGAGATGCCGGCGACCACGGCGGCGCCGATTTCCGGCTCGAGCTTGCCGGTGGCGTAGTAGTCGAGGAAAAACAGAGGTTCGGCGCCTTGCACCACCAGGTCGTTCACGCTCATGGCGACCAGATCGATGCCGATGGTGTCGTGGCGGCCGGTTTCGATGGCGATCTTGACCTTGGTGCCGACGCCGTCATTGGCGGCCACCAGGACCGGATCCTTGAATCCCAAGGGTTTGAGGTCGAACAGCCCGCCGAAGCCGCCGATTTCAGCGTCCGCCCCCGGACGCGCGGTGGCGCGCACCAGCGGCTTGATCAGCTCCACCATCCGGTTGCCGGCATCGATATCGACGCCGGCTTGCGCGTAAGTGAGGCCGCGCTCCTTTTCTGCCATGATGGCCCTTCTGAACGGGTCCCGCTCCAGCGCCGGGGTCCTACGTGGAAATCGCAAGTCGCGCAATGGTCGAAGCACCGTTATACTCTGCCGAGATTGGCGCTTTGCCGGGCAAACATGCCGGGTCGCGCCGACAAGCCGGGATTGTCTTGAGTATTCCGAACCTCATTACGCTGGGGCGTATTCTGCTGGTGCCGATCGTCGTTTGGGCGATCGCGACGCCTGGCGCCATGTGGATCGCCTTCGTGCTGTTCCTGGCCGCCGGCGTCAGCGACGCCGTCGACGGCTTTCTGGCCAAGCGCTTCGGCATGACCACCGAGCTCGGCGCCTATCTCGACCCGCTCGCCGATAAGGCGCTGATCGTCTCGATCTATCTCACCTTGGGCATCAACAACCTGATCCCGCGCTGGCTGGTGATCATGGTGGTATCGCGCGACATCCTGATCGTCGGCGGCATCATGCTGTCGTGGGTGGTCGGCAGTCCGCTCAAGATCAAGCCGCTGCTGGTATCGAAGCTCAACACGGTGGCGCAGATCGTGTTCGCCTCCGTTGTCCTCGGCTCGCTCGGCTTCAATTACGAGTTGCCGACGCTCACGCTTATCCTGATGGGCCTGGTCGCCGTCTTGACCTTGCTCTCGGTGGCCGCCTATGTCGCCGAATGGGTGAGGCACATGAGCGCGACCGTGGCCGGACCGTGAGCCCGCGGATGCCAGCCCGCAAGAGCCGCGATGTGCCCAAGGATGCACCAAAAGCTGCGCCAAAGAGCGCCGGCATGACGTTCGAGCGGCAGGTCGTGTTCTGGCTGGCCGCGCTCGCCGTCATCGTGCTGCTGCTGTGGCTGTTGAGCGAGATCCTGCTGCCGTTCGTCGCCGGCGCGGCCATCGCCTATCTGCTCACGCCGGTCACCGACCGGCTCGAGCGCCTGGGCGTCAACCGGATGGCCGCTGCGCTGTTGATCATCACCTTTGTCGTGATGGCGATCGTTATCATCATCCTGCTGGTGGCGCCGATCCTGGCCGGCCAGTTGGCGTCGTTCATCGACAACATCCCGGGCTATGTGACGCGGCTACAATCTCTGCTCAGCGATCCGAGCCGGCCGTGGCTGCAGAAAATCCTGGGCGCGAGTTTCAATGCCGACAAATCGCTCGGCGATTTGGTGACCCAAGGGGTGGGGTGGCTTACCGCTTTTCTGCAGTCGCTGTGGTCGGGCGGCCGCGCGCTGGTCTCGCTGTTCTCGCTGGTGGTGGTGACGCCGGTGGTCGCGTTCTACCTGATCTACGACTGGCACCGCATGATCCGCACCACCGACAGTTGGGTCCCGGTCAATCAGCGCGAAACCGTGCGCCAGCTTGCGCTCGAAATCGATGCCGCCATTGCCGGCTTCGTGCGCGGACAAACCGCGGTCTGCCTGATCCTCGGGTCGTTCTATGCGGTGGCGCTTACGGTCAGCGGGCTCAATTTCGGCCTGCTGATCGGGCTGATTTCCGGCGTGATCACCTTCATCCCTTATGTCGGCTCGATGACCGGACTGATCTTGGCGCTTGGTGTCGCGGTGGCGCAATTCTGGCCGAATTATAGTTCGATCCTCATGGTGCTCGGGATTTTTCTCATCGGCCAATTCGTCGAAGGCAATCTGCTGGCGCCCAAGCTGGTGGGCGAAAGCGTCGGACTGCATCCGGTCTGGCTGATCTTCGCGCTGCTCGCCTTCGGCTATCTATTCGGCTTCGTCGGCTTGCTCGTGGCGGTGCCGCTGGCCGCCACCATCGGCGTGCTGGTGCGCTTTGCGTTGCAGCGCTATCGCGAAAGCGCGCTTTACACCGGCGACACAGGCTGACGGCATGGGCAGCCCGGTCAGTCCGCGTCAATTGGTGCTCGCGCTCGATCACGCCGAGAGCTTTGCGCGCGAGGATTTTCTGCGCGGGCCGTCGAATGCGGCCGCGCTGGCGTTGATCGATCGCTGGCCGGATTGGCCCGACCGCATCGTGGCGCTGATCGGACCGGAAGGTTCGGGCAAGAGCCATCTCGCCGCGATCTGGGCGGAAGCTGCGGGTGCGCGCGTGCTGGCGGCGAAACTGCTCGATCACGGAGATTTGCCGGCGGCTTTGGTCACCGGCGCGCTGGTGGTCGAGGACCTTGCGTTCGACGGGCTCGACGAGCGCGCGCTGTTTCATCTGATTAATCTCGCGCGCGAGGAGGGCGCCTTTGTCCTCATCACGTCGCGCTCGCCGCTGGCGACTTTTCCGGTGGCCATCCGCGATCTCGCCTCGCGCCTGCGGGCGCTGCCGAGCGTCGCACTTGCCGCTCCCGACGACGCATTGCTGCGCGCGCTGATCGTCAAGCTGGCCGCCGACCGCCAGTTTGCCGTAGACGAGGCGCTGGTGAACTACCTCGCCAACCGCATCGAACGTTCGTTCGTGGGCGCGCGCGCCGCGGTCGCGCGGCTCGACGAGGAGGCGATGCGCCAGCACCGCCCGGTGACGCGGGCGCTGGCGGCGGAGCTATTTCGCTAATCCTTAAGCGCATTCCTGCGTCAAGCTTGACGGGCAGCCTCGGCGGGGGCGAACTGTCATCCGCCGGCCACTTTTATCGGTTAGAGATTCGGCCTTTCAGGCCTTCATTAAAATGGCAGATCGCGCACAAGCTATTGCATCGGTTGAGGAAATCGCTCCGGTCGTTGATCGCGACGAAGCTCCCGCCGCCTTAGCGTCCGTTTCCGGCACCGGCTTGAGGTCGCAGCCGCAGCGCTTCATCAACCGGGAATTGTCCTGGCTGCACTTCAACCGCCGCGTCCTGGAAGAGGCCGCCAACGAGAGCCATCCGCTGCTCGAGCGGGTGCGCTTTTTGTCCATCTCGGCCAACAACCTGGACGAATTCTTCATGGTGCGCGTCGCCGGCCTCAAGGGCCAGGTGCGCCAAGCCATCACGACCCATAGCCCGGACGGGCTAACCCCCAGCGAGCAACTCACCCGTATCGGCGAGGCGGTGTCGCAGCTCGCCAGCGATCAACAGAAGCGCTGGCTGGAATTGCGGCCGGCGCTGGCGGCCGCCGGCGTGACCCTGGTCGACGGCAGCGACCTCAAGAGGGCCGAGCGCACCTGGCTGGAGGAGCGCTTCCTCACCCACGTGTTCCCGCTGCTGACGCCGCTCGCCATCGATCCGGCACACCCGTTTCCGTTCATTCCCAATCTTGCCTTCTCGATCGCGCTACAGCTTTCGCGCGCCAAGGACGGACGGGCGATGAACGCCCTCATCCGCATGCCGCAGAAGATCGAACGCTTCATCCGGCTGCCGAGCGGCAGCGATCAGGGCATCCGGCTGATCACGCTGGAAGAGGCAACGGCGTTGTTCATCGGCCGGCTGTTCCCCGGTTACACGGTCAAAGGCCAGGGCGCCTTCCGCGCCATCCGCGATTCGGAAGTGGAAATCGAGGAAGAGGCGGAAGACCTGGTGCGGCTGTACGAGACCGCGCTCAAGCAGCGGCGGCGCGGCTCGGTGATCCGGCTGGAGCTCAACGCCACGATGCCGGTCGAATTGCGCAGCTTCGTGCAACGCGCGCTGGCGGTGGCCGACGACGAAGTCTTTCTGGTCGACGGCGTGATCGCGCTCAACGACTTGTCGCAACTCAACAGGCTCGACCGCCCTGATCTCGAATTTGTGCCTTATAATCCGCGTTATCCCGAACGCATCCGCGACCATGGCGGCGACTGTTTCGCTGCTATCCGGCAGAAGGATCTGATCGTCCACCACCCTTATGAATCCTTCGACGTGGTGGTGCAGTTCCTGCAGCAGGCGGCGCGCGATCCCGACGTGGTCGCCATCAAGCAGACGCTGTACCGCACCTCCGCCGAATCCCCGATCGTCAAGACGCTGATCGAGGCGGCGGAAGCCGGCAAGTCGGTCACCGCGCTGATCGAGCTCAAGGCGCGCTTCGACGAAGAGGCCAATATCCGCTGGGCGCGCGATCTCGAGCGCGCCGGCGTGCAGGTCGTCTACGGCTTCATCGAATTGAAGACGCACGCCAAGCTGTCCTTAGTGGTGCGCCGCGAAGGCGGCGCGCTGGCGACCTACATCCATGCCGGCACCGGCAATTATCATCCGGTGACCGCGCGCATCTATACCGATCTATCGTTCTTCACGTCGGACGCGGTGATCGGACGCGATGTGGCGCGCATCTTCAACTACATCACCGGCTATGCCGAGCCGGGCGATCTCGAGGAAATGGCGATCTCGCCGATCGACCTGCGCCAACGCATTCTCGACCACATCACGCAGGAAGCCGCCAATGCCCGAGCCGGCAAGCCGGCCGGGATCTGGATGAAGATGAACGCGCTGGTCGATCCCGGCATCATCGACGCGCTTTACGATGCCTCGAGCGCCGGCGTCGACATCGATCTGGTGGTGCGCGGCATCTGCTGCCTGCGCCCGGGCGTGCCGGGCCTGTCCGAGAATATCCACGTCAAATCCATCGTCGGCCGCTTCCTGGAACACAGCCGCATCTATTGCTTCGGCTCCGGCCACGCGCTGCCGCACGCCAAGGCGGCGATCTATATTTCGTCGGCCGACATGATGCCGCGCAATCTCGACCGCCGGGTCGAGGTGTTGTGCCCGATTCTCAATCCGACCGTGCACGAACAGGTGCTCGGTCAGATCATGGCCGCAAACTTCAAGGATAACGAGCAAAGTTGGACGCTCTTGCCGGACGGCAGTTCCACGCGCATAAAGGCCGCGCCGGGCGAGGAACCCTTCAACGCCCACAAGTATTTCATGACTAATCCGAGCCTGTCGGGCCGTGGCAAATCGCTCAAGGAATCGTCACCGCGCAGCCTTATACGCCGCCTCGTCGAAGGGGCGTAAGCGTTCGCCCGCCAAGCACCCGCGCATGAATGAAGCCCAAGGCCGGCTCGATCACGGCCCGCCGATCGCGGTTATCGATATCGGCTCGAACTCGGTCCGCCTCGTCATCTATGAAGGGCTGACGCGCGCGCCGACGCCGATCTTCAATGAAAAAGTGCTGGCCGGCCTCGGCCGCCAGGTGCAGACGACCGGTCTTTTGGCGCCCGACGCCATCGACAGCGCGCTCGACGCGCTCAAGCGCTTTCGCGCGCTGTGCGACACGCTGCACGTGCGCAAGATCTGGGCGATCGCCACCGCCGCCTGCCGTGACGCGCGCAATGGCCGCGCCTTCATCAACGAGGCGGAGCGCATCTGCCGCACGCCGATCACGATCCTGTCCGGCAAACGTGAAGCCCATCTCACCGCGCTCGGCATCGTGTCCGGCATTCATAAGCCGGACGGCATCGTCGGCGACCTGGGCGGCGGTTCGCTCGAACTGATTGACGTGCACGGCTCCCATCTGCGTAGCGGGCTGACGTTGCCGCTCGGCGGCCTGGCCCTGCAGGACATCGCCGGCCGCTCGCTCAAGAAGGCGGAGAAATTCGTCGAGGAGGCGTTCGAAGACCTCGACATGCTGCACGAGGGCGAGGGCCGCACCTTCTACGCGGTCGGCGGCACCTGGCGCGCGCTGGCGCGGCTGCACATGTGGCAGACCGGCTATCCGTTCCACGTCATGCATAATTACCGCATCTCCGCGCGCGAGGCGCTGGAGTTCTCGCGGCTGGTGCACCGGGTCGATACCGAGACGCTGTCCAAGATCGAAGTCGTCAACGCCGCCCGCCGGCCGCTGCTCGCCTATGCCGCGCTGGTGATGGAAAATTTGGTGCGCACGATCAAGCCGAAGCAGGTGATCATCTCCGTGCTCGGCGTGCGCGAGGGGCTGCTCTATTCGCTGCTCAAGGCGGACGAACGCGCGCGCGATCCGCTGATCACCGCCGCCGCCGACCTCAACGTGCTGCGCTCGCGCTCGCCGCATCACGGCGAGGAACTGATCGATTGGACCGACCGCTTCATGGCGTCGTCCGGCCTGGATGAGACCGCCGATGAGCGCCGGCTGCGCCATGCAGCTTGTCTCCTGGCCGACATCGGCTGGCGCGCGCATCCGGATTATCGCGGCGAGCAGTCGATGAACATCATCGCGCATGGTGCCTTCGTCGCCATCGACCATCCGAGCCGCGCCTATCTCGCGCTGTCGGTCTATTTCCGCCACGCCGGCTTGAGCGAAGAGGATTTGTCGCCGCGCTTGCGTGAACTCGCCACCACCCGCATGCTCGACCGCGCGCGCGTGCTCGGAGCCTCCATGCGGGTCGCCTATATCATCACCGCCGGGCAGGGCGGCGTACTGCCGAAGACGCCGATGAAGGTGAAGCGCGGCAAATTGGTGCTGACGTTGCCGGGCAAGTATGCACCGCTCGGCAGCGACCGGCTGTTCAACCGCTTGCGCCAGCTCGCGCGCCTGGTCGGCAGAGAACCGGTGATCGAAAGTTAAGCGCTAAGGCTCGAAATTTAGCAGGTGAATTCCGAAGCGGAGGCGCCGTGCGACGCCTATTCGAACGAAACGCCGAGCTTTTTGCCGTCCGTCCAGATCACTTTGCAGTGGCGCGTGTTGGCTTCGCCGTCGATGGCCAATTGGAAAAGGCGCGGCACGCCGAAACTGCTAATGACGCTGAGACCGGCGCCGCGCGGCGTCAGGTCGTTGACGCTGCAAACGACCCCGGCGCCGGCGGCGCCAAACTTGATCACCCCACGCTTGGAAGTCGTAATGCGGCGGTCTTGTCTGCGCTCGAGCATCGGTCACGCGCGTCCACGCTGGAGTTGCGATTGGGCGGATTCGACGGCGCTGCCGGGCAAAGCCGGCGCCGTCGGCAGAAGGTAAGTCCGCGGGCAATTTGCTGCGGCACCGTTTCCATTCGAATGAGACATGGATTGAACAAGCCGAGGAATACCGTATCGACGATGGTACCTTGATCCTGATTACGGCAGAGCTTTTAAAAAATAATTCCTGTCTAAATTCAATTTAATTGCAAATTTATCTTATTCGTCCGCGCGTGCTGTGCGCGAGGGACCGCCTAATCTTTATCCACCGTCACCACGTGGCCTTTTTCCACCGCCAGCGCCAGCTTGCCATGCTTGAGCGACAGCGCCTTTTCACCGAACAATTCGCGCCGCCAGCCTTTCAGCGCCGGAACGTCGGCATCATCATCGGCGGCGATGCGATCGAGCTCGTCGACGGTGGCGATGACCTTGGCGGCGACGCCGTGCCGCTCGGCGGTCATGCGCAGCAGGACCTTCAGCAGTTCGACGGTGGCGGCGCCGTTCGGCGCCGGGCGGAAGCGCTCCAACCGCGGCAGCGTCTTGGGGTCGCGCTCGAGCCCGCGTTGGACCGCCTCGACGATCGCTTCGCCCCAGCGCGAGCGCTCAAAACCCTTGGGTAGCGAGCGCAAGTGGCCGAGCCGCTCGACCGTGGTCGGCGCCTGCACCGCGATGTCGCCCACCACGTCGTCCTTGAGCACGCGCGAACGTGGCACGTCGCGGGTCTGCGCCTCGCGCTCGCGCCAGGCGGCGATTTCGATCAGCACGGCGAGCTCTTTCGGCTTGCGCACCCGGCTCTTGAGCCGCTCCCAGGCGCGCTCCGGCTCGGCGCGATAGGTTTCCGGCGAGGTGAGCACGCCCATCTCGGCCTCGACCCAATTGGTGCGTTCGCGCTTGGCGAGATCGGCGGCGAGCTTGAGGTAGACGGTGCGCAGATGCGTCACGTCGGAGAGTGCATAGGTGACTTGCGCGTCGGACAATGGACGGCGCGTCCAGTCGGTGAAGCGGTGCGACTTGTCGAGCTGATCGCCGGTAATGCGCTGCACCAACTGGTCGTAGGAGATCGAATCGCCATAGCCGAGCACCATGGCGGCGACCTGGCTGTCGAAGATCGGATGCGGGATCTTCTGCGCCATGTTCCAGACGATTTCGATGTCCTGGCGCGCGGCGTGGAACACCTTGACCACGTTTTCGTCGGTCATCAGGTCGAAAAACGGGGCAAGGTCGATGCCCGGCGCCAGGGCGTCGACCACAACGCCCTCATCCGGGCTAGCCAACTGCGCCACGCAGAGCAGGGGGTAATAGGTGGTCTCGCGCAGGAATTCGGTATCGACCGTGACGAAGGGATGGCGCGCCATGCGCGCGCAGACCTCGGCCAGTTCCTCGGTGGTGGTGATCAAATCCATGCTTGCGGGCAACCTAACCCGATCCGGGCTGCTCATGGCAACCACCTTTACTTGCCGCGCACGCGCGGCATGTGGATGAATTCCCATGGGGAGGGCATCGGCCCAACCGGCACCTCGATCAAAGTCGGCTCGCGGGCGGCGAACGCGGCCTTGAGCGCGGCGCCCAGCTCCTGCGGAGTCCGCGCGCGCCGGCCGGCGGCGCCGAAGCTTTCGGCATATTTGACGAAATCCGGGTTGGCGAGGTCCGACGCGATCACCCGGTTGCCGAACTGCTCCTGCTGGATGCGCCGGACATTGCCGAAGGCGCCATCCGCGAATACCACCGCCACCAGCGGAATGCGGTGGCGCATGGCGGTGGCGAGCTCGTTGCCAGTGTAGAGGAAGCCGCCGTCGCCGTTGATCGATAGCACCGGCACGTCGGGGCGCGCGCATTGCGCGCCGAGCGCGGTGGCGTAGCCCCAACCGAGATTGTCTTGATAGCCGGGCGAGAGGAACGTGCGCGGCTTGTAGGCCGGGAAGGCGAGGCGGGCGGCGAAGCCGACCTGCGTGACTTCGTCGACATAGATGCCGTCCTCCGGCAGTTCGGCGCGGATGACGTCGACGAAGGCGAGCTGCGGGCTGAGCTTTTGCAGGCGCGCCTTCCATTTCGCCTGGCGTTGCAGCATCTCGTCGCGGCGCGAGGCGCGGCGCGCATTGTTTTTCGCGAGCGCGTCGATCAGATGCCGCAGGACCGGCGCGGCATCGCCGATCAGCGCCACTTTCGGTTTGTGCAGCCGCGCCGGCTCCTCGCGGTCGGCATCGACGCGCACGATCTGCAAATTCTTGTCGACGCCCCAGGCCGCCATCGGGTTGAGCAGCCGTGTGCCAATGCCGAGCACCGCGTCCGCCTCGCCCCACAAGTCGCGGCCGAGCGGCAGCGTGACGCTGAACGGATCGCGGCCGTCGAGCACGCCGCGGCCACGCCGATAGGCCAGCACCGGCGCCTGCAACAGGTCGGAGAGCAGCGTCACTTCGCGCGCGGCGTCCTGCGCGCCGCCGCCGACGACGATCAGCACGCGCTTGGCTTTACCGAGGACCTTGGCGGCCGCGCGCACGGCGTCTTCGTCGATGCGGGGCTTGCGCTGCGGCAGCGGCGGCACCAGCGTCACCGGCGCGCGCTTGCCCCAGACATTGATGGCGCATTCGAGCGCGGCCGGACCCGGCCTCCCTTGCCGCATCGACGCGATCGCCTTGGCGACTTTTGCGGACGCTTCGGCCGGGCCATCGATGCGGGCGGAATGATCGACCAGCCGAGCAATGATGCCGGCCTGGTCGCGGATCTCGTGCAACTGGCCGGTGCCGCGGCCGATGGTGGCCGACGGAATCTGGCCGATTAGCGCCAGCACCGGCGCATTCATGCCATAGGCGTTGAGCAGCGCGGCGCCGGAATTGAGCAGGCCGGGCCCCGGCACCACCGTGTAAGCCTGCGGTTTGCCGGTCGCCAAAGCGGCGCCGAGCGCCATATAGGCCGCGCCCTGCTCGTGCCGGGTGTGGACCACGCGCAGAGCGTCGCCGGCGCGGTGGAAGGCGTCGAACAGGTGGTCGTTATGCACGCCCGGCAGCGCGTAGATGGTATCGAGCCCATGCGCGATCAGCGTGGCCGCCGTGGCCTCGCCGGTGGACATGTCGGTGGCGGCCGGTTTGGCCTGTTTCATGTGGGTTCGTCTGGGCATGGCTTTAAGTCCGGCGGCGCGAACCTGGTGTTTGCAAATCGGTCGCCCGCTGTCGAGAGCGTCGTCGCTGCCTCTCCCGCCCGGTTTTACAACTATTTATCGCCAAGAATCCGAAAAGTGTCGCCACGACCGCATAGTAGCCGTTTGCGCAGGTTCTACTATAGGTTTCAATTGTGCTAATCTCCCCCTGAGCCATTTTCTCCCCGCAGGAGGCGACAATGGATCAGGCCTATTTTGCGACCGTCATGGCCGTCGTGTTGGCGCGCGCTACCGAGCGCATCCTTCTGGTGTTGGTCGGTGCGCTGGCAATCTATCTCGGCTATAGCCTGTTTCTTCGCATGCCGAATGCCGCCAAAGGCAAGCAGGACGGCGAAGGCAAAATCGAACTGCCCGGTGGCATATCGATCTTCCTCACCCGTGTCGGCCCCGGCATATTTTTTGCGGCGTTCGGCATCGCGGTGATCGGCTATTCGGTGACGCGGCCGGTCAGTCTCGACTTCCCGACGCCAACGACCTTGGCTTCGACAGGTGGTTTGCATTTTTCCGGCATCACCGAAGGCGTCACGACGCCAGCTGCAGCGCCATTGGCGGCGATCGCCGGACCGGAACCGGAGATCGTCGTCGCCAAGCTCAACGGCTATTACCAAAAAGCGCAGAGCCAGTTGAACACGGTAGAGGCAGCCGCATTGGCGCAAACAATTCGTGCTGCGAAATATGCGGTGACAATCGGTGGCTGGAAACCAGAATGGGGCGACCGCGCCACGTTCGAACGTTGGGCGCGCGAGCACGGCAATCAGGATCCGCCGCCGGACCTCGTTCCGCGCGCTACCGTGGTTTTCAACACCGTCCTGCCATAGGGACGAACGCATGAGCGCATTCCGTCGAGCCTGCTTCGCCCTTGCTTTGGGCTGCGCGCTTGCCGGCCCGGCGCGCGGCGGCGTGCTCGATGCCCTCTATGACGACCGGGAGCTCGTCGATCTGCAGCCGCGCTATGAACGCGGCTGGCGTAGCAACTATGACACCTTCTTTTGGCCGGTCTTTACCGCCGGGGAGCGCGCACGATTCGCAAACGTTCAACTTCATTTCGTGCCGCGCGTACCCGGCCTCGAGCCATTTGGGTTCTATACCGCAGGCGACCAGATCGTCGCCTCGACCGCCTCGTTGAAATTCCTCTTCGAAATTGCGCTCGCCGAACGATGGCTTAATATGAATGGTTTCGCCACCAGCAGCGTCGGCGATTATTTGACGATGTTGCGGTATTGGGACGCGAACCGGGGCCGTCCGCCAAAACCGCTGGCAACGCTTTGTATTCCGCCAGAATCGTCGATCGATCCGAAAATCGTCGAAAGCGCCGAGCAGATATTCAATGATGTGGCATATTTCGTGCTGCTACATGAATATGGCCACGCGTTGTATCGCCATCCGGGTAATCTGTCGGTGCCGCCGGCCGAATCGCGGGCTCACGAGCAGGCGGCCAATTCTTTTGCGCTCGCAATTTTCGCGCGCCGAGAAAGCGCGCCGCTCGGGGTGCCGTGGTTTTTCTTCGTGACGACCCAAATGCTTGAATTCAGCCCGGATGCCGGGAGCATGTCGCAACGAGCCTTGCTCGCGGCGCGCACGCACCCGGTTTCGCCGGACCGCTTGCAAGCCGTCGCCCGCGAAATCATGGCGCACGCGGACGCTTATGCAAAAGGGTTTAAACCCGGTGCGCGGGCTTCACCTATGACGCTTGCCCTGGAGATATCTAGACTCGGTTTTCTGCTTGCCGATCCGGCCGTGCAGCAGTTCTCCGTTCGAATCGGCCAGACGGTTAGTCCGGTGGATCTCTCGCCGCGTCCCAAGGGCCATAACCTTTCCGCGCCATGCAATGGCCGCGCGCCTTCCGGACTTGCCTATGACGGCACGCTGCGGGGAAAATTCGTCGGCGGCCGCACCGAGTTCAACGTCGATATGGTGTTGACGCAAAATGGCGAGGCGGTGAGCGGCTCGTTCAGCTACGGCAATGGCGTCGGGCGCATAAGCGGTACGGTCAAAGACGCCCAGCTAGCCTACCGCTGGATCCTCGGCAACGAGAGCGGCGTGGGCGTCATCACCGCGCGAGACAACGCCTATCGCGGGACCTGGGGCTACGGTACTTCGGTGGCGGGCGGCGGTACGCTCGATCTGAAGAAAGAGCCGTGACGCGGATCGCGGCGGCTTTGTCGACCCATTACCTTGACAAAGCCGACCCCCCATGCGCTTTTCGCGCGCCTCACAAGCACACTAAATCGCCTGCCGGAACAGCCCAAAAATGCCTATGCATCGCTATCGCTCCCACACCTGCGGCGCCCTGCGCGAGGCTGATATCGGCAAGGCCGTTCGCTTGTCCGGCTGGTGCCACCGCATCCGCGACCATGGCGGGGTGTTGTTCATCGATCTGCGCGACCATTACGGGCTTACCCAAGTGGTCGCCGACCCCGACAGCAAGGCGTTCAAGCTGGCCGAGACCCTGCGCTCGGAATGGGTGGTGCGGATCGACGGCAAGGCGCGCTTGCGCCCGGCCGGCACCGAGAACCCCGAACTGCCGACCGGCCAGGTCGAAGTTTATATCGACGAGATCGAAGTGCTGGGACCCGCTGCCGAACTGCCGATGCCGGTGTTCGGCGACCAGGAGTATCCGGAAGAGACCCGGCTCAAATACCGCTTCCTCGACCTGCGCCGCGACAAGCTGCACCAAAACATCATGCTGCGCGGGCAGGTGATCGATTCGCTGCGCGCCCGCATGAAGGCGGGCGGCTTCTTCGAATTCCAGACGCCGATCCTGACCGCCTCGTCGCCGGAAGGCGCGCGCGACTATCTGGTGCCCTCGCGCATTCATCCCGGAAAGTTCTACGCGCTGCCGCAGGCGCCGCAGCAGTTCAAACAGCTGATCATGGTGGCCGGCTTCGACCGCTATTTCCAGATCGCGCCTTGCTTCCGCGACGAGGACGCGCGCGCCGACCGTTCGCCCGGCGAGTTCTACCAGCTCGATCTGGAGATGAGCTTCGTCACGCAACAGGACGTGTTCGACGCGGTCGAGCCGGTGATCCGCGGCGTGTTCGAAGAGTTCGGCAAGGGCAAGTCGGTGACGCCGAAGTTTCCGCTCATCCCCTATGCCGAGGCGCTGCGCAAATACGGCACCGACAAGCCGGACCTGCGCAACCCGATCGAGATGCAGGATGTGAGCGAGGCCTTCCGCGGCTCCGGTTTCAAGATTTTCGCCAACATCCTCGCCAACGATCCGGCGGCGCAAGTGTGGGCGATACCGGCCAAGGGCGGCGGCAACCGCGCATTTCGCCGACCGTATGAACTCGTGGGCGCAAGGCGAGGGCCAGCCCGGCCTCGGTTACATCTTCTGGCGCGAGGGCGAGGAAGGCGGCGCCGGTCCGCTCGCCAAGAACATTGGGCCGGAGCGCACAAAACAAATCGCCGAGCAGATGAAGCTCGCGGTCGGCGACGCCTGCTTCTTCGTCGCCGGCAAGCCGAAGGATTTCGTCAAGTTCGCCGGCTTGGCGCGTAGCAAAGTCGGCGAAGAACTCGGCCTGATCGCCAAGGACCGCTTCGACTTCTGCTGGATCGTCGACTTTCCGATGTACGAGTGGAACGAGGAAGACAAGAAGATCGACTTCTCGCACAACCCGTTCTCGATGCCGAACCTCGGCGTCGAGGAATTCCTCGCGCTCGATGCCAACGACCAGGACAAGATACTCTCCATCAAGGCGATCCAGTACGACATCGTCTGCAACGGCACCGAATTGTCCTCCGGCGCCATCCGGAATCACCGCCCCGAAGTGATGAAGAAGGCCTTCGCCATCGCCGGCTATCCGGAAGAGGTGCTGGAGACGAAGTTCGGCGGCATGCTGCACGCGCTGTCGCTCGGCGCGCCGCCGCACGGCGGCATCGCGCCCGGCATCGACCGCATCGTCATGCTGCTGGCCGGCGAGGAAAATTTGCGCGAAGTCGTGCTGTTCCCGATGAACCAGCGCGCCGAGGATTTAATGATGGGCGCGCCGTCGGAAGTGACGCCGAAGCAGCTCAAGGAATTGAGCATCCGACTGGATTTGCCGAAGAAATAATATCGAATTTTGAATTTATGTTGCAGCGCGCTCGCCGCGAGCAAGGCGGCTTGCGCCACGCGTTGATTTGAGATTGGATTTGAGTTCGTTCCAGAGACGGCGACGCGCACGCGAAAGCCGCAAGAACGACAACTAAAAATCTACAGCACTCGGGGAGGAATTAATGTCCGAGATCGAAAGGCGCACCCTCATGAAGGGCGCGGCACTGAGCGCGCTCGCGTTCAGCACGGGCGGCGCCGAGATTCTGCTCTCGCCGCGAGAGGCGCGCGCACAGAATATCCCGTTCCGGACGCTGACGCCGGAACAGGTTGCGACGCTGGAGGCGCTCGGCGAAACGCTGGTGCCCGGCGCCAAGCAGGCCGGCATCTCCCATTTCGTCGACCAGCAGCTTTCCATTCCGCCCGGCGAGGCGCTCCTCGAGGCGCGCATCCTCAATATCCGCCCGCCTTATGCGAATTTCTATCGTGCAGCACTCGGCGCAGTCGATAATGCGAGCAAAGCGGCCAATGGTGGCCGCGGCCTCGCCGAACTCAACGACAACGAGCGCCACGCCTTCGTCGACCTGATGCGTCAGAACAAGGCTGCCGGTTGGAAAGGCCCGCCGGGACCCTTTGTCTATCTCGTCATGCGTAGCGACGCCGTCGACGTCGTCTACGGAACCATGGACGGCTACGCCGCGCTCGGCATTCCCTACATGCCGCACATCGCGCCTGAGAAGAGGTGGTGACATGGCAAACGAAAAAGTCGATGCCGTCATCGTCGGCGCGGGTGCCTCGGGCACGCTCTACGCTTCGGTGCTGGCCAAGGCCGGCAAGAAAGTCGTGCTGCTCGAGGCTGGGCCGGACTGGCAACTGACCGATCTGGTGAGTTCGGACATCTGGGGCCGGCGCATCAAACCGGCCGGCATTCCGTTCCTGCTCGAAGGCAAGAATCCCTACGGCTATGCCTATCAGGCCGGCTGGGGCGTCGGCGGTGCGGCGCTGCATTACTTCGCCAACTTCCCGCGTTATCTGCCGACCGACTTCAAGGTGAAGAGCGAGCACAATCGCGGGCTCGACTGGCCGATCTCCTACGCCGACGTCGCGCCGTACTATGACAAAGTCGCGGCCGAACTCGGCGTCTCGGGCGACGCCAAGGCGGAGGAAATCTGGCGGCCGAAAGGCGCGCCCTATCCGATGCCGCCGATGAAGACTTTCAAGAACGGCGACGTCTGGAAAAAAGGCTGCGAGGCGACCGGCATCCGCATGGTGCCGGCGGCGGTCGGCATGAACTCGACCGAGTTCAAGGGCCGTCCGGCCTGCATCTATGACGGCTGGTGCCATGTTGGCTGTCCGATCGGGGCGCTGGCCAATCCGCTGGTCACGTACCTCGCCGACGCCAAGAAAGCGGGCGCCGAGGTACGCGCGTTCTCCACCGTCACGCGCGTGCTGACCAATGCGGCGGGGACCAAGGTCACCGGCGTCGAATACTACAACGCCAAAAAGGAAAAACAGGTGCAGGAGGCGAGCGTCGTCATCCTCGCCGCTTGGGCCGCGCAGAACCCGCGCCTGATGATGATTTCGTCGACCGACAAGCACCCCAAGGGCCTCGCCAATTCGAGCGGCCTCTTGGGCAAATACATGATGGCGCATTACGCCTCCGGCACCTGGGCGCTGTTCGACGAGGACGTCGAGCCGCACATGGGCACCGTCGGCGCGCAATACATGTCGTATGACCGCTACGACAAGACCAGCCACAAGGGCGCGTTCGGCAGCACCTATATCGTCGCCGGCACGGCGTTCAAGACGTCCGATCTTGGCGGCTTCGCCAATGCGCGGCTCGATCTGTTCGGTCCCAAACTCGCCGAGTTCATGCAGCGCGCCAAGCGCGGCATTACGCGGCTCACCGCCTTTCGGCGAGGAAATGCCGAACATCGAGAACCGCATCGAGCTTGCCGACGGCAAGGACGAGTTCGGCATGCCGATGGCGAAAATCATCCACAGCTTCGACCAGGACGCGGTCGCGCTGTGGAACGCTAACTTCGAGGAAGGCCTCACCATCGCCAAAGCGACCGGCGCCAAGGAGTTCTGGTCGGCGCGCGGCAACCAGCCGACCATCCATCTGTTCGGCGGCACCATCATGGGCAAAGGCGCGGGCGATTCGGTTTGCGACAGCTATGGGCAGACGCACGAGATCGGCAATCTATGGGTCGCCGGCCCCGGCCTGTTCCCGACCGAAGGCGCGTCGAACCCGACTTATACGATCTTCGCGGTGTCGCAGCGCGGCGCCGAGCAACTGGCGTCGAAGTGGGGCAGCATCGCCGGCTAGCGCAAAAGCTTATTTGTCGGGCAACGGGATGAACTCGATCTCGTCGCCCGGCACTTTGCCGAAATGGCCGGCGGTCCATTCGGCCTTGGCCTGCTCGATACGCTCCTTGCGCGACGAGACGAAATTCCACCAGATGTGGCGCGGGCCGTCCATCGGCACGCCGCCGCAAATCACCAGATGCGCGTCGGTCAGGGCTTTGATCGTCACCCGGTCGCCCGGCTTGAACACCAAGAGCCGCCCGGGCTCGAATTTATCGCCGGCAATGTCGATCGCGCCGTCGATCACGTAAAGCGCGCGCTCCTCGTGATCGGCATCGAGCGGCAGGCTCGCGCCGGCGCGCAGCGCGATGTTGGCGAACATGGTCTCGTGCACCGTCGGCACCGGCGAGCGTTCGCCATAGAGCGAGCCGACCACCACGCGCACGACTTTGCCGTCATCCATGATCAACGGGAATTCGTCGACCTCGTGATGCGCGAAGCCCGGCTCGATTTCCTCTTTCGCCGCCGGCAAGGCCACCCACATCTGCAGCCCATGGATCGGGCTGCCGGTGCTGCGCAGCTCCGCGCCGGTGCGTTCGGAATGCACGATGCCGCGCCCGGCGGTCATCCAATTGACTTCGCCCGGCTTGATCGGCGCCGCGGTGCCCAGGCTGTCGCGGTGCATGATCTCGCCGTCGAACAGATAGGTGACGGTGGCGAGCCCGATATGTGGATGCGGCCGCACGTCGAGGCCGGTACCGGCGCGGAACTCGGCCGGGCCGAAGTGATCAAAGAAGATGAACGGTCCGACCATGCGGGAACGCGCCGAGGGCAGAGCGCGCCGCACCGAGAAGCCGTCGCCGAGATCGACGGTGCGCGGCACCACCACATGGGCGATGGCCTCGCAGGCATATTTGTCGCCGGCCTGCGGGTCCTTGCCGGGGAAGAAACTCATGGGGCGCTCCTGTCGCTCAATGAAATTCAGGCTTTGAGGCGCGGCAGCAGCTTGAGCGCGGCGTCGCGTTTGATCGACTGTAGCTCGGCGGCGCTGAAGCCGTAGGCGGCGATGCCGGCATTGACCTCCGCACCCGGGCGGAACGGATAATCCGTACCGTACAGCACCTGTTCCAACGCCACCATCTTCAGCAAGGCGGCGATCTGGCCGGGCGTATTGCCCTGCGCCAGCTCATAATGGAACTTGCGGAATTCCGGCAGCGGTCCCTCTGGCAAAAACGCCGGTTTGCGCTCGCTGGCGAGCCGCGTGAAACGGCCGGTCAGGAACGGCAGCGTGCCGCCGCTGTGCGAGAAGATCCATTTGATGTCGGGAAATCGCGTGGTCGTTCCGCTGAACACGAGATGCGCGATCGTGCGCGTGGTGTCGGTGGCATATTCGATCGAGCCGACGGGAATGCCCGGCACCAGGTTCTTGCAGCAATTCGGCGCGATCGGGTGGACATAGACCACGGCCTTGCGCCGGTTCAACTCGGCATAGATTGGCGCGAAAGACGGATCGCCGAGATAGAGCGTGCCGTAGCTGGTGAGCAGACCGATACCATCGGCATGCAGCGTGTCGAAGGCGTATTCGATCTCCTTCAGACTGCCCTCGACGTCAGGCGGTGCGATGCAGGCGAAGAGACCAAAGCGGCCGGGATGGTCGCGCATGAGGCCGGCGGCGTAATCGTTGAGCTGGCGCGTCAGCTTGCGCGTCTCCTCGACATTGCCGAACCAGGTGCCGGGCTGCACCACCGACAGCATCGCGGTGGCGATGCCGTTCTTGTCCATGTCGTCGAGCGACATTTGCGGCGACCATTTTGGCCAGCGCAGGCCGCCGCGGCGCGCGTTCACGGCGTCGCGATGAAAATCCGGCGCGAAATGATGATGCACGTCGATGCGGTCGCGCTTCTCCTGCGCCAATGCTGGCGGCGCCGTAAAGCCAACCGCCGCCGCGGCGCCGGCGCCGACCGCCTGCGCCAGAAAGCTGCGCCGGCTCACGTCCGTGCCGCAGCACACGCAGGACTGCAAACGCACCTGTTTTGTTTTCATCATGACCGGCGCTCCCTTTTCACGCGAGTGTAACGAATTTCTGGCTCTTCACGGCTTCGCGTAAGCCATCGAAGGCTTCGTTGATTTTGCCCCAGTTCGGCAGCTTCTTCATGGCGGCGAGCCAGCGCGTCACGTTTGGGTAGGGCGCGAAGTCGACGCCGATGATCTCGCCCAGGGTCACGATGCCGGCGCCAAAGTAGTCCGCGATGGTGATCGTGTTGCCGACCAGATACGTCTTGTCCGGTCCGATCCAGTAATCGTTGAGCAGTTGCAGCCAGCGCTTGGCGTTCGCCTTGCCGAATTCGAGCGTTGCCGCCTGCGCCTCGTCGCTGCGCCGCTTGAGATGCGGGAACAGTTGCGGATAGCATAGATTGTAGCCCCATTCGCGGTAGAAATTGGTGTTGAGCCAGTCCATCACCTCGTTGACCTTGGCGCGCTGCTTCAGGTCTTTGGGATAAGCCGGCGAGCCGATCTTGTCGGCGAGATATTTCAGAATCGCCGAGCTCTCGGTGAGCTTGAGGTCGCCGTCCTCGAGCAGCGGCACCAGGCAATTCGGATTGACCGTAGAGTAGGGCGGCTGCATGTGCGCGCCGGTCATCAGGTCGACGAATTCCTCGTCCATCGCGATGGCGTTATCGGCTGCGAACAGCCGCACCGGCCGGCAGGTCATCGACACCGGATGCATATAGAGTTTCATTTTTTGGTCCCCCCTCATTTTTCTGATTGGATTGTCGTGCCGGACGGCCGCCGGCTGCGCGGGCCGCGCGCGAAGTTGCGTGCCGAGCGCATGGTAGCTGAATAAGGACGCGCTGATCCATGCCCCTGCCGTCAACATTTCGTTAACCATGCCGGGCCGCGCGGGCGCCATTCGCCCGCTTAATGGGCGCGCGCCGCCCAAGGCTTAATCGGGCCTTTACGGCCGCATGGCTCACTGTCCGGACACCAGGACGGGGTCGGCCGGTCGAGCGCCAGAATGGATCTGTTAGTGCGCGCCCTCACGCGCAAGAATATTTTTGCGATCGTCGTCGGCATCGTGCTGGCGGGCGCTCCCTTGCTCGCATTCGACTTCTGGCTCAGCGGCCTGATCGATCGGCAGGGCCAGGAGGAGGTCGAGACCTCGGCCAAGCGCGCCGTGACGCTGGCCGAATTTCGCATCTCGCAGGTGATTGCCGCGCTCGACGGTTTGGCGGCGCGCGGCGTGGATGGCTGTCAGCAGAGCGACGTCGTGGCGATGCGGCGGGCCGCCTTCGACACGACGCCGGTGAAGGAAATCGCCATCGTCGGCCCCGGCGGGCAGACGCTATGCACCGATCTGGGCTTGCCGCTCGGCGTGCGCACGATCAACGCCTCCGAGCCGCTGAACGGCGCGAATTGGTACACGCTCGACGTCATGCAGCTCGAGGACGGCCTGCCCATGGTGCGGCTCCGCCGCAAGGTCGGCGCCGGTCCCAACGAAATAGCGGCGCTGGTGCCGGCCATGCTGTTTCTGCCGCAGGTGTCCAGCCACGGCAGCGCGTTCCACGCCTACGCGCATATCTTCACCGCCAATGGTGCCGTGATCGGCAATATCGGCACGCGCCCCGAGGCCGCCGACGCCGCCTTCATGGCCAAATTGAAGTCCGATAAATTCGGCTTCGACGCCGAGGTGTCGATGCCGCGCAGCCACGTGATTGACGGCCACGCGGAGTTGCAGTGGCTCGGCCTGTTCGCCACCGGCGGCATCATCCTGATCCTGGGCGTCTTCTCCATGCTGATGCCGCGCGGCTCGCCGAGCAATCCGGTGGCCGATATCGAAAACGCGCTGCAGGCCGGCGAATTCGTGCCCTATTACCAGCCGATCGTCGATATCCGTTCCGGCCAATTGCGCGGCGCCGAGGTCCTGGTGCGCTGGCGCAAACCCGACGGCACGCTGGTGCTGCCCGGCGCCTTCATTCCGCTGGCGGAATCGAGCGGACTGATCCGCGAAATGACCCGCGATCTGATGCGGCGCGTCTGCGTCGAGGCGGGCAGCGCGCTTGGCTGCCGGCCGGCGTTGAAAATATCGTTCAATTTCGCCGGCCAGCTGTTCAGCGACGAGGGAATGGTCAAGGACGTGCAAAAAATCTTTTCACGCTCGCCGATCAAGCTCTCGCAAGTGGTGCTGGAAGTGACCGAGCGTGATCCGATCGAAAACTTCACCGCGACGCGGCAGACCATCGCGGCTTTCCAGGGGCTCGGCGTGCGCATCGCCATCGACGACGTCGGCACCGGCCACAGTGGGCTGTCCTATATGCTCAAACTCGGCGTCGACATCATCAAGATCGACAAGATGTTCGTCGACGCCATCGGCACCGACCGCAACTCCACCACCATCGTCGAGACCCTGGTCGATCTCGCGCACAACATGCGCATGGATGTGGTGGCCGAGGGCGTGGAGAATTTCGAGCAGGTGATGTATTTGCGCGAGCTCGGCATCCGCTCGGCGCAGGGCTATGTGTTCGCGCCGCCGCTGCCCGGCAAAGCCTTCCTGCAATTGGTCGAAGCCATCGATCCGTTGCCGGTGGCGGGCGCCGCGGCGAAAGCGGCCGGCGCTCACGCCGCCGTCCAGGCAATCGCCGAAAAAGCAGCCCAAGCCAGCGCCGCCTGAGCACGCCGTTCCGTCAGCTTCATAGTGTTTTAAATTGAAAAGGGGCGGCCTCGCGGCCGCCCAGTCTAAACGCCACGCGGGAGGAACCTCGTAACGGGTCGGCGATCGGACGCCGGCCCACGTGACCAAAATTGCATCATGACTTCGTCATGAGCAGTCTGATTCGTCAATCGGAATTTATCGGTTTTATGACCGCCGCATTGCAGCGTGCCAGGTTCGTCACTGTTGCAGGCGCCGCTATTCGCCAGCCAGTTCCTGTTCGATCGCCGCGATCAGCTTCGGGTCGTTGGGATCGACGGCGGAGGTAAATGCTGCTTTGAGGCGGCCGTCGCGGCCGATCAGGTATTTGTGGAAATTCCAGCGCGGGGCTTCCAGCGGCCGTTCCTGCGCCGCCCATTTGTAGAACGGGTGGGCATCCACGCCTTTGACCGCGACCTTTTCGGTGAGCGGGAAGGTGACATGGTAGTCGCCCTGGGCGGTCTGCAAGATTTCGGCTTTGCCGCCCGGCTCCTGGCCGCCGAAGTCGTTCGACGGCACGCCGAGCACCATGAGCCCCTTGGCGCGATAGCGCGTCCATAGTGCCTGCAGGCCGGTGTATTGCGGGGTATAGCCGCACAGCGAGGCGGTGTTGACCACCAAAATCGGGTGGCCGGCGTAGGACGCGAGCAGGATATCGCTGCCGTCGAGGCCCTTGAAGGTGAAGGCATAGGCGGTGACGCGGCTCATGGTGGTGGCCTGCGCCAGGCAAGGGGCCAGCGCTGTCAGCGCCGCTCCCAGCAGCCAGTGTCGGCGATTGATCATGGCCGCATTGTAGCGGCTGCGTCTGCCGCCGTGCGCGCAAAATTTAGTGAGCTAGAAACGCGCTAGGCGGCTTCCGCGAAGCGCACGGTGGTCTCGAAGGCGTAGCCACAGGCGTCGCATTGCCACAGATGGCGCACGCGGCGCTCATCGACGAGCTCCGACCATTCCGGCATGAACAGCGATTCGCCGCATTGCGCACAGGCGATTTGCGGGCGTGAGCGCGGGTGCTTTGCGGTGCCGCGGGTGTGGAGATCCATGGGGCATCCTCCGGCTTTTTTAAGCGTCTGCCTCAACCCCGTTTTTGTATCCTGAAACCAAATTGACCCGGGAGTGAAGCAGCAAGGCTGACGTAACCGAGCCAGCGTACGGACAGAGCCAGAGTCTGATGAAATATTTAAGACTGGGACTGGAACAGATTAAGTCAAAGTTGCGGCAGACAACCTGCTTGATCGCCGCAATGCGCATGGCTGGTGCGATGCAAAATCGGTCGAATTTACGTCTTCGTGATGTGTGAAGGCCGGCGGCTTTCGCTATACCGCGCAGGGGCCAACCAAAACCGGAATTGACCTTGCTACACGTCGATCGATCCAGCGCGTCGCAAACCGTCGCGCATCAATCTTCCGTCGCGCGGTACGCGCCATACATCCTGTCCATCGTCCGCATCGTCGCGGCGCTGCTTTTCTTCGAGCACGGCCTGTCGCGGCTGTTCGGCTTTCCGTCGCCGCTGCCGACGCCGGCGCTGTTCAGCCTGTATTGGTTCGCCGGCGCAATTGAACTCGCCGGCGGCGCGCTGCTCGCGCTTGGCCTTTTCACGCGCGTCGCGGCTTTCATCATGTCGGGCGAGATGGCGTTCGCCTATTTTCTCAGCCACGCGCCGCATGGCTTCTTCCCGATCCTCAACCGCGGCGACGGCGCGATCCTGTATTGTTTTATCTTCTTCTACATCGCCTTCGCCGGCGCCGGGCCGTGGAGCCTGGACGCGCGGCTGCGCAAGCACGCCTAGCGCGTAGCGAGCTTGCGCGTGAGGCCCTCGTAGCCCCAGCGCATCACCACGCCGTGGTTCCAGGCAAACACCGGCTGCAGCAGTGGTGCGGCCACGCGCATCCAAGGCCGCGTCACATCGACGATCCAGTCGTAGCGCACTTGCGTGCGCGCGCCGTCGGGATTTAGCGTCCAGCAGCCGAGACCGTCGAGTTCGCCCTCGGCGCGGCCCTCGATCAGCGTCATCGGTTCGACGCGTGTGACGCGCATGGCGAAGGTCAAAGTATAAGGCAGGGCGGTGCGCCAGGTGATGCGGCGCAGCGCGCCGACCCCGCTGGCATCGCCGGCGGCGAGCGTTTCGACGCGCTCGACCGCGCGCCACCACGACGGCCATTGTTCCGGCGTCATCAGCGCCTGCCACACCGGCTCGACCGGGGCTTCCAGCGTCCAATCGGTAATCAGGTGGAAATGGCTCGATGGCATGGCGTCCCCCGTGGCCTGTTTGGCGCAGATACGGGCGCGAGGAGCGAAAAGTTGCGCCGAAATGGGCGGCTGCGCGCGGCGGGCCGGTAGACTATAATACCGCCACCGCTCTCCACGGAACGATATCCGCGATGAGCCCGACCCTCGTCAAACCGCGCACCAAGACCAAGCCGGTCACGCAGCGGCCGCCGCTGTGGAAGGTCATCCTGCTCAACGATGATTTTACGCCGCGCGAATTCGTCGTGCTCGTCCTCAAGGCCGTATTCCGCATGAACGAGAGCGAGGCCTACAAGGTGATGATAACGGCGCACCAGAAAGGCGCTTGCGTTATCGCGGTCTATACCAAGGACGTCGCCGACACCAAGGCGAAGGAAGCGACCGAGATGGGCAAGAGCAAAGGGTATCCCCTCTATTTCACTACCGAAAAAGAAGAGTAGCCGGCGCGAGTTTGGCGTAACGTCGCGCTCGGCGAGGTCCAATCGGGGATAGGGGGCGATACAATGCGGGCGTTTCGGACGAACTTTTGCGCCGTGACGATTGGTTGTGGCGCGCTGTGGGCATACGGAGCCGATCGCGCCCAGGCGGAAGGCGCCATCGCATTCGGCAGCACCGGCTCCGTCGCCGAGGACGGCTATTCGATCGGCATCAACGTCAATTCCTCGACCGAAGCCGATGCGAAAAGACAGGCGCTTGCGTGGTGCCGCACCCACGGCTCGGAACTCACGCGGCGGGAATGCAAAATTGTCGCCACGTTTCGTCATCAATGCGCGGCCGAAGCGGAGGATCCGAAAGACGGAACGCCGGGCTTCGGTTGGGCCATCGGGGCCGACGAAGCCTCCGCGAAAAGCGTGGCGACGGATCACTGCCTGGCGACCGCGGGAAACTGCCGCGAGTTCTGCAAGGTCGTCAACACTCTCTGCGACACCACGCCTTGAGCGAGCGATCTCTTTCTCGTGCTCCGGGGCAGCGCGCGCCGGGTCGCTAGGATTTTCCGAAAATCCTTCTCACCTCGCTAGATAATTATATACATCTGGAGTTTTTTAATACCGCCCTTGACCTTGCAAGGGGGTACCCATGCGAGAGTGGTTTTGGCCAGTCGCGCCGGTCGCGGCGATTGTTTATTGCATCGCCTATCCGGATCAGTTCACAGCGTTCGTGACGTGGGCGGAGCGATTCATCCACTAGCGGCCGCGCGCGGCTACTGCCCGCAATTCCACATGTAGCCGATCGGCGTATATGTGTAGCAGGGCCCGAAGCCGCCGCCGTTCCAGCGCCCACGGTAGAAGCGCGGCCAGGCCGGTCCGTAGTAATGCGGGCCGCTGCGCCAGTAATGCGCCTCGCGTTCGCGCGCGACCACCTCGGGCGGGCGGACGCCGGGCAGGAAGCCGTAGCCCTTCCAATGCCGGGTGACGTGGTGCTTCTTGTGGGCGGTCGCGGCGAATGCCGCCGGCACGAGCGACAGCGCGATGACGACGGCGAGGGCGGTTGACAGGGCGCGCGACATGACAGGCCTTCTATCACGATAGAGCATTGCGGGCGCCATAGGCAGCGGTGTTCGTGGTGAAACTGAGACGCGTCTGGGGTAAACAACAAAGCTGCAAACAGGGGGCCCCATGCCACAACGCGTTCTTATCACCGCCGGCGCCGTCGGCATCGGCCGCGAATTCGCGCGCGCCTTCGCCACTACCAGCGCCACAGTGTTTGTCTGCGATATCGACGAACAGGCGCTCGCCGCCATCGCCAAGGAGATCCCCGGTCTGATCGTCAGGCGCTGCGACATGGCCGTGCGCGCCGACATCGAACGCATGGTGCCCGATGCGGTCGCAGCGCTGGGCGGGCTCGACGTGCTGATCAACAATGCCGGCATCGCCGGGTTGACGCTGCCGGTCGACCAGACACCGCCCGAACTCGTGGGACAAAGTGGTCGCCGTCAACCTTACCGCGATGTTCGACGTCACCCGGCTGGCGATCCCGCATCTGAAGCAGTCGAAGGCGGGCGTCATCATCAATATGAGTTCGATGGCCGGCCGCTTCGGCTTCAAGAACCGCTCGCCTTACGCCGCGACCAAATGGGGCGTTATCGGCTTTACCAAGACGCTGGCCGTGGAGCTCGGCGAATGGGGCATCCGCGCCAATGCGATCGCGCCGGGGGCGGTCGCCGGCGACCGCATCGAGCGCGTGTTTGCCGGCCGCGCGCAGATCGGCGGCAAGACGGTGGACGAAGTGCGCGCCGAGGCGATGGCGAACCAGTCGATCAAGGCGATGATCGAGCCCAAGGACATCGCGGCGCTGGCGGTGTTCCTCGCATCCGATGCGGCCAAGGCGATTTCGGGCCAAGTGCTGCCGATCGACAACGACCGGCAAAAGGCGTGATGGCATGCGTCTGCGCGGCCATGACCCGTTGTCCTGCCGCGGCTGCGCGATCGTCGCGATCATCCTGATCCGCGCCCATTCTACGGGCGCGGGGCTTTATGCCCGCGTTTGATCCAAATCATTGCGCCGCCACGCGAATTGGTCTTGAAAGCATGCATGCTGTCGGTTTCCCGGTGAAAACGGGGGAGTCCCATGTTCAGCCATGCTCATCCAAATCTGACGGAACCCACATCGCGGGGCTTTGGCCGCGCTGCCGGTTACACGCTGATCCTCATCATCGCGGTGTTGCTGTTCGTCGCGCTGCTGACCAATCCGGTGTTGCCGGCCTAGCCGGGCAGTTCTAGCTGTGCTGACGCGGCTTTGGCGGGTACGGCTGGCTCTCGATCGTTTCGACGTGTCCGCAGGCGGGGCACTGATACGTGACGAGTTCGGGCATGGCGCCGAGGCGCGGCACACGGCTGACCGGCGCCGGACCTTCGCCCAGGCAACTGCAATCCTCCGGCAAATCGTTGAATTTTACCGCCATGCCGCCAAACTGGCGGTGCCGCTCAAGTGCCACAACTCAGGAATGTTCCTTACCGAACATCAAATTAGGTCAGTAGTGCTGTCCCTATCCGCGCAAAGCCGGTCCGTCGCCTGCCAATTCAGCGGAAATTAACCCGATCGATTAAACGGGCCGCAAGGCCTGCGGCGTATGACATCGACGCCGGCATCTTTCGATTCGCCGCGCCAAAAGGGGGTCCCCCATGCGAAACCCTGTTCAGATCACTGGTCCCGCGCGCGAGGGCTATATCGTCGAAGTCGGCGGCAAGTTCGACTCGGAATACGGGACCATCACGGCGGCGCTGAAGGCGGGCCTGGAACTCAAGAACAAAAGTTCGCAAGCCCAGGTCAAAGTCTGCGACGCCAAAGAACGCGCTTAGGGTTCCGCCAAAGCCATCTCCACCAAGGCGCGCGTCGCCTCGCGGCGGTCATTTTAGGCCAGCACGATTTTCCGGACGGTTCAGCTCTCGCCGGTCTGCCTAACCGCTTTCGCAGTCGGCAGAAGCGTCAAGCCTCGACCAGTCGCGCCAGTTGCTTCTGCGAGGAAGGATTGGCCCAATCCGGCGGCGTCTTTGCCCAACGTTTCAGGTAATCCAGAAAACGCCGCGTGCGTGCCGGCAGATGCTCGCGGGTCGGATAGACCACGTAGATGTCGAGTTCGAGCGGCTCGTAGTCCGGCAGCACCACGACCAGACGTTTTGCCTTCAAGTCCTCCGATACCATGTAGTAGGGGTGCATCGAGATGCCGTGGCCAAGCAGCGCGGCCTGCTTGATGGCCTCGCCGAAATTCGAACACACCGTGCCGCGTACCCGGGCGGAAACCTCGCCGGCGGAACTGGAGAAGTGCCAGATGCCAGTCGGCGATTTCAACGTGTGAACCAGACAATTGTGGTTGACGAGGTCGGCCGGGGTCTTCGGCACGCCATGCGCGCGAAGATAGTCCTGCGACGCCACGAGAACTTGCGGTGCCTTGGTCAGCGGTACCGCGATATGGCCTGCATCTTCCGGCGCAGGGCCGATGCGCAGCGACAGGTCGAGGCCCTGCGTGATCAAATTGGCGCTGCCGTCGTCGAGCATGAGAAGAATGCGGATATCCGGATACTGTTCGGTGAACTTGGCCACCAGCGGCAACAGATGATGCGTTCCGAACGAAGGCGGCGTTCCGACCCGGACGATGCCGCGCGGCTTCTGGATCAAGTCGCGGGCACCGGCGCCGATCTCGTCATAACCGTCGAGCAATAACTGGCCCTGGGCCATCGCGTGGGCGCCGGCCTCGGTCAGCGCGACATGTTTGGTCGTGCGATTGAGCAGTTTTGCGCCGAGCGATTTTTCCAGCCAGGCGACGTGTTTGGTCGTGGCCGCTTTCGATATCCCGAGCCGCCGGGCGGCGCCGGTGAAGCTGCCGTCGCGGGCCACCTCGACGAACACTTCGATGCAGCGAAGACGGTCCACGGGGACACTCCGGTATTCAAAATAGAAACAATAAGTTTTCTCTTTCAATAGTGGCCCAACGGGACGCCAGGTTCAATATGCCGTAAAAGAACAATAACTGTAGGGGCTTTGGCCTCGCGCGGCTTTTGCGGATTCCAAATTGACGCCCGGAATCCGCATCCTCGAAACAATGCGCCCGTGAAAAGGCATCGGGCGTCGGAATTTCAGAACAACCCGAATTGGGATCAATAGCAGGGGAGGGAACGATGAAAGAGTTTCTGCTGCGAGCGGCTGGCCGCGGCTTTGTTGCGGCCGTTCTCGGTGCGGCTGTGCCTTTGCTTTTTGCGCACACCAGCATGGCGCAATCGCCCGCCGACAAATATCCGGACAAGCCGATCCGCATCATCGTGCCGTTCGCGCCGGGCGGCTCGGTCGACCTGGTCGCGCGCATCATCGGGCAGAAGTTCACCGAAGCCTGGCACCAAACCGCCATCATCGAGACGCGGCCGGGCGCCGGCACGATGATCGGCACGCAGGCTTTGGCCAAAGCCGACCCCGACGGCTACACGCTGATGGTCGCGGTGAGCAATCACGCCACCAACCCGTCGCTGCATGCGACCATGGCTTACGACGCGCTCAAGGATTTCGAGTTCATCAGCATGGTGGCGCGCGCACCGGTGGTCATCTATTCGTATCCCAAGTTTGCGCCAAAAAATCTGCAGGAGCTGATCGCCTACGCCAAGGCGAAGCCCGGAACGC
This sequence comes from uncultured Alphaproteobacteria bacterium, assembly GCA_963749625.1. Classification (GTDB taxonomy): domain Bacteria; phylum Pseudomonadota; class Alphaproteobacteria; order Rhizobiales; family Xanthobacteraceae; genus Pseudolabrys. The sequence goes on from CAVVNY010000017.1 coordinate 221,567, forward strand.
TTAGTTTTGGTTCGGCCGGCCCCGGTAGCATGACGCATCTGGTCGCCGAGCAGCTCAAGATCCAAGCCGGCATCGATATGACGCACGTGGTCTATCGTGGCGGTACGCCGGCGATGAACGATGCCATGGCCGGGCAAATCCCAATGACCTTTGCCACCGTATCGCAGGCGCTGCAGCAATATCACGGCGGCCTGTTGCGCGCGCTCGCGGTGACGTCGGAGAAGCGCTACCCCTCCCTTGCGGAAGTGCCGACGTTCAAGGAGCAGGGCGTCGATCTGGTCGCCTCGGAGTGGTATGTTGTGTTGGCGCCGGCCAAGACGCCAAAGCCGATTGTCGATAAGCTCAACGCCGAGATCCGCCGCATGATGGCAATTCCAAAACTCGGCGACCGCTTGCCCGGGATCGAGCTGATCAGCTCGACGCCGGAGGAAGCCAGGAGCTTTGTGGCGAGCGAGATTGCGCGGTGGCAGCCGGTGATCAAGAAGCTAGGGCTCAAGATGGATTAGCGGAGCCGTCTGTCGTGGCGGCCGGCCGGAGATACAATGATGAACGTCGTCAAGCCTTCCGGGACTTTCTCGCCTGCTCCGGGCGGCGCCGTCTCTGAGGTGAGCTCGCAAACTGCGCGCTGGAAGGAAGAGACCTTCGCGCCTGCGGCGGCCGGCAAGAAGGACCGCAAGAAATTCGTCACTGATACCGGAATTGCGGTCGAGCCGCTTTATACGCCGGCCCATCTCGAACGGATCGACTTCGACTATCTGCGCGATCTGGGATTTCCGGGCGAATATCCCTTCACACGCGGCGAACGTCCGGGGATGAACCGGACCGATCCGTTCGTGATCTCGGCCTATTCCGGCTTCGGCGACGCCGAGATCTGCAATGGACGCTTCCGCAAGCTGATCGAGATCGGCACAGAGCAGATTCTGGTGGCGCTCGATCTGCCGACGCAGTGCGGCTACGATTCCGATCACGAGATGGCGACGGCGGAAGTCGGCAATGTCGGCGTGGCCATCGATACATTGGCCGACATGGAAATCCTGTTCGACGGCATTCCGGCCGACAGCATCAAGCGCATCGGCACGCTCGGCAATTCGATCGGCCCGATCGTGCTCGCGCTCTACGCGGCGCTCGGCGAGAAGCAGGGCATCGCCTGGGACCGCTATACGGTCAATCTGCAGAACGATCCGCTGAAGGAATATATCGCGCGCGGCACGCAAATTTTGCCGCCGGCGCCCGCCGCCAAACTCGCCAGCGACGCGGTCGCCTGGTGCGTCGAGCACGCGCCGAATTGGTCGGCGATGACGGTCTGCGTCAACCATCTCAATGCCGGCGGTGCCGGCTCGAGCATGGGCACGGCGATCGCGCTGGCCAACGCCCGCCACTACATCGATCTGCTGCTGGCGCAGGGCTACACCATCGATCAGGTCGCACCGCTGCTGCACATGTTCCCGGACGAGCGCCACGATTTCTTCGTGTCGGTCGCTAACTTGCGCGCGCTGCGCCGCATCTGGGCGCGCATGATGAAAGAGCAATATGGCGCCACCACCCAGGAAGCGATGACCTGCCACACCACGGTTTACGGCCATGGTCAGGAAGCGCTCGCCGAACCGCTCAACAACATCACGCGCACGGCCTTCGGCACGCTGGCCTATGTGCTCGGCGGGGCGAGCTACGTCTATCTCGCCGGCTACGACGAGTCGGTTTCGACGCCGAACGAGAATTCCGCGCGGGTCGCGCTGCGCACCTTGCAGATACTTGCCAACGAGCATGGCTTCACCGACACCATCGACCCGCTCGGCGGCTCCTATTTCGTTGAAACCCTCACGGCGCAAGTCGAAAAGCAAATCCTCGACGGCATCGCGCAAATCGAGCAGGTCGGCGGCGCGCTCGCCGCGATCAGCAGCGGCTTTGCCCGGCGGGTGATGACCGAGGGCGCGGTGCGCCGTCAGCGCGCGATCGACAGCGGCGACCGGCCGTGGGTCACGGTCAACAAGTGGCCGCAGAGGCCGGATGTGCCGAACACGGCCTTCCGCGGCGATCCCAAGGCCGAGGAACGCCAATTGGCCCGGCTGGCGCAGGTCAAATCGACGCGCGACCAGAAGCGGGTCAAGGCGGCGCTGGCCGAAGTCGAACGCGCCACCGCGGAGGATCGCAACGTGGTGCCCAGCGTGCTGGAAGCGGTTCGCGCCTATGCGACGGTCGGCGAGATCGTCGATATTTGGCGCCGGCGGTTCGGCGCTTTCGTGCCGTCAACGGACTTTTGATGTCAACACCCAGTATCGAGCTGCCACGCCGCCGGAAAATCCGCGTGCTTATCGCCAAGGTTGGGTTGGACGGCCACGACGTCGGCGCCCGCGTCGTCGCGCGCGGCTTGCTCGATGCCGGCATGGAAGTGATCTACAGCGGGCTGCGCCGCACCAATGAAGAAGTGGTTCGCGCGGCCATTGAGGAAGACGTCGATTGGGTCGGCGTAAGCATTCTCTCGGGTGCGCACCGGGTGTTGCTGCCCAAGTTGCGCAAGCTGCTCGACGAGAGCGGCGCCAACGACATCCGTATTTTGGCGGGCGGCATCATCCCGCAGGAAGACATCCCCGAACTGCACGCCAGCGGGGTCGACAAGATCTTTCTTTCGGGCACGCCGATCGCCGAGATCGTCGATTACATCGTTAAAGAGACCAAGCATGCCTGAACCGGGTCTGCACGGCGCCGTTCCCAGCGCGCTCATGGCGCAGGCCGCGCGCGCTTTTTCGGACAGGATCGCGCTGCGTTACGGCGAGCAAAGCTGGACCTTTGCCGAATTCGACGGCGCGGCGGACCGGCTCGCCAGCGGTTTGGCGCGGCGTATCGGCGCCGGGGAGCGCGTCATCCAATGGATGGCAAATCGGCCCGAATATGTCCTGCTGCAATGTGCGATCGAGCGCGCCGGCTTGGTGCGCGTGCCGGTCAATGCTCGTTCGACCGCGCACGAACTCGGCGTCATCGTTGCCGATTGCGAGCCGGCGGTTTTATTCTACGACAGCACGACGGCGGATCGCGTTGCCGCGGCGACAGGGACCGAGCGTCTTTGGTGCGTGCAGGTGGACGGCGAAATTGCACAGGGCGGGCCGTCTTTTCGCGAACTAGGCGCCGAAACGGTTGACCGCTCCCGCCTTGAGCGCGCCGATCTCGACGATCTCAGTTCGATCAACTACACGTCCGGCACGTCGGGACGCCCGAAAGGCGCCATGCTCACCCACCGCAATTGGGCGGCGGTCTACCGCAACATGCTGATCGACCGCGACATCCGCGGCGACGACGTGCTGGCGCATATCGGTCCGCTGACGCACGCCAGCGGCACCTATTTCGTGCCATGGTTTTTGCGTGGCGCCACCAGCGTCATCGTCGAAGGCGGCAGCATCGACGGGTTGCTCGCGGCCATTCCGAAGCACAAGGTCACGGTCTTTACCTGCGTGCCGACCGCGCTGACGCGAATTGTCAATCATCCGGCGCTCGAGAGCTTCGATCTCGGCAGCCTGCGCATGATCGGCTACGGCGCCGAGCCGATCCCGCGCAACACGCTGGAAAAGGCGCTGCGCAAATTCGGTCCGATCCTGGTCAACAACTACGGCCAGACCGAAGCGATGATGACGGTGAGCAATCTTTCCGCCGCCGATCTGTTCGAACCCGGAACGAAGGAGCCGCGCGTCGCCTGTATCGGCCGGCCCTATACGTTCGTTGAGGTCATCCTGCGCGACGCCGACCGGCAGCCGGTCGCGGCCGGAGAGATCGGCGAAATCACCATCCGCTCGGACCATGTCATGCGCGGCTACTGGCGCATGCCGGAGGAGACGGCCAAGGCCTTGCGCGACGGCTGGCTGTGGACCGGCGATCTCGCCCGCATGGACGAGCGCGGCTTCATCACGCTGACCGGGCGCAGCAAGGAAATGCTGATTTCCGGCGGCCATAACATCTATCCGCAGGAAGTCGAGGCGGTGCTGACGAGTTGCCCGGGCGTGCTCGAGGCCGCCGTCGTCGCGCAAGCAGACCCGGATTGGGGCGAAATCGCGGTGGCCTTCGTTTCGGTTGCCGAGGATTCCGCGCTCGGCGCGGAAGCGATCAGAAGCAGCGTAAAGCCGCGCTTGGGGATACGGACGCCGAAGCGGATCGAGATCGTGCCGAACCTGCCGAAGACCTCGAATGGCAAGGTCGACAAAAACCAGTTGCGCGAACGACTGGCGGCTCCGGGAGTGGGGACATGACGTCGGCCAACGATGTCGTCGTCGCCGCGGTCGCCCGCACGCCGTTCGGCCGCTTCAACGGCTTGCTGCGCGAGCGCACCGGCCCGCAACTCGGCGCGGCGATCATCGACCAGGTTTGCGGCCGCGCCAAGCTGCCTGCGGGCGCCGTGGACGCGGTCTATATGGGCGTCGGCATGATCGGCAGCGCGGTGTTGACGCCGGCGCGGCAGGCCGTGCTGCTCTCGCAGCTGCCGAACGAGACGCCGTCGCTCGCGGTCGACCGCGCCTGCTGTTCCGGCATGACTGCAGTCGGCATCGGCTTCAAGGACATCAAATCGGGCGCTGCCGACACGGTGATCAGCGGCGGTTTTGAAAGCCTGTCGCACACGCCGCTGCTGATGCCGCGCACGCGCGAGCGCGCGCTCGGCGAGTTGGTGTTGGAAGATCCGCTGCTGCTGCGCGCGCCAGATTACATCGGCGGGTCGATCTCGTCCTACACGGCGGAAGAGGCGCTCAAGCACGGCGTCGACCGCGCTGCCCAGGACGCCTGGGCGGTGGAGAGCCACCGGCGCTATTTCGCCGCCGACGCGGCGGGCTACTTCGATTTCGAGCGCCTGCCGATCAGCGTCCCCAACGGCAAGAGCGGCGAGCGGATCGTCGACAAGGACGAGTTGCCGCGCCGCGATACCTCGGTCGAGAAGCTGGCCGCCCTGAAGACCGTGCGCGGCAGCAAGACCATCACGCCCGGCAATGCGCCCGGATTGAACGACGGCGCGGCCGCGCTCGTTCTGTTGTCGGAGAAGAAAGCGCGCGAACTCGCCGTTCCCGTGCTCGCCCGCATTCGCGGCTATGCGCAGGTGAGCGAAGGACCAACGTCCGGCTCCTATACGCCGGCGATCGCGATCGAGCGTCTGCTGCAGCGGCACGAGCTAATGCCGGACCGGCTCGATCTGATCGAGATCAACGAAGCCTTCGCCGCCACGCTGCTGGTGAGCACGCTGCGGCTCGCCGGCAAGGACGCCGCGGCCGCCGAAAAGCTGCGCGCGCGCACCAACTTGCATGGCGGCGCCGTCGCCATCGGCCATCCGTTGGGCGCGAGCGGCGCGCGGCTGGTGATGACGCTGATCAACGGCTTGCGCCGGCGCGGCGGCGGCCTTGGCGCGGCGGCGATCTGCGGCGGCTACGGGCAGGGCGACAGCATTCTGATCGAAGTGCGGGACTGAGCATGGAGCCGGCAGAGCTGCGGCGCATCGCCCGCACCATCAGCACGGTCGAGAACCAGGCGGCAGGCTACGAGGAGCTTCTCGCGCAGGCCTACCGCCTGCCGCGCTGGGCCGACGTGATCGGCATCACCGGGCCGCCGGGCGCCGGCAAATCGACGCTGCTCGACGCCCTGACGGCGCATTGGGCGGAAGCCGGCGAGCGCGTCGCCATCCTCGCCATCGACCCGTCCAGCCCTTATTCCGGCGGCGCCGTGCTCGGCGACCGCATCCGCCGCACGCGCAGCTCCGGTTACGCCAACACCTATTTCCGCAGCCTGTCCTCGCGCGGCCATGTCGGGGGCCTGAGCGAGACCGCGACCGATCTCGTCGCCGTCTTGAGCCTGTTCGACTTCCGGCGCGTCATTGTCGAAACCGTCGGCGCCGGCCAGTCGGATATCGAGATCCATGAGACCGCCGACTGCACGGTGGTCGTGACGGTGCCCGGCCTCGGCGACGGCGTGCAGGCGTCGAAGGCGGGGCTGATGGAGATCGGCGACGTCTTCGCCGTCAACAAGGCGGACCTGCCGGGCGCCGACAGCGCCGCCCGCACGGTCGAGAACGCGCTCGCCGCCGCCTATATGGGCGAGCCTGGCATCAACAACCGGCTTGCCGCCCATCCCGCCGCCGCCGGCCGGCCGCCGCACATCACGCCGGGGCTTGCCGCCTTGCGCCGCCGCCATGGCGACGTCACCGCCGATGCCTCGGCCTGGGTGCCGCCGGTGCTGCAGATCGTCGCCACGGAAAACACCCGCGTCGCCGAGCTCGCCGCCACCATCGATCAGTTCGTCGCCTGGAGCGAGCGGACCGGCCGGCGCGCCGAGCGCGGCCGCGAGCGCGCCTATGCGCAGATCGTGCGCGCGCTGACGGCGCGGCTGCTGGCGCCCTATCTGCGCGCGCCGGGCGCGGACCGCTGGCCCGATACGGTCGGCGCCTGGGTCGATAAGATTGCCGAGGGCAAAGCGAGCCCGTTCGAAGCGGCGCGGGCCTTGGCGGAGGACGTAAAGACGCGATCGTGACCATGGTGACGCCGCGCGCGATGGCGGCGCGAAGGAGGGCTACGCTTCCTCATCCCACGGCTCGCGTGCCGCATGATGGATGTGCAATATTTCCACCGCGTCGCCGCTCACGCGATAGAAAATCTTATACGGATAGCGCCCGAGCGGGACGACGCGGACGCCGGGGCGGTGCGCCGACGCGCGCATGCTCTCCGGCCAGCGCGCGATGTGGGCGACGACGAGCCGCAGGCGCCGTTCGACGGCTTTGCCGAGGCCGGGGTAGTGGGCCTTCGGCCAGACGGTAATTTCATCGAAATCGTGCAGCGCTGCGTCGGTCTAGACGACCTTCACGCGTTTCGCAGCTTGGCGAGGGCCGCGTCGACTTGAGGCTGCGTCGCAAAGCGGCCCTCGGCCGCATCGCGCAACCCGCGGTCGATGCCGGCGAGCTCGGCCGGCGTCGGCTCGTAGTCGCCCTTGCCGTGGCTCTCGTCGATGTCGCGCGCGATCTCGGCCAGCGCGTCCTGCGCATGCGCGGGCCAGGCTTCGACGCGTTCGAGGGCTTGGGTGAGCGATTTGGTTTTCATGGACGGAATATAGGCGTTTTTGGGCGTGCCGGGTAGCCGGATGATGCGAAAGCGTCATCCGGGGAAAGTTAGTCGCGGACCAAAATCCCGGATTTCGCTCCGCTCCATCCGGGCTACGCCTGCTTGTACGGCATTGGCAAAATGTCAGAATAACCGTACGATATTGTGACAATCTGTTAGCGTTCGGAAAAGCAGTTGAAATTGCTGGAATTGAGATTCTTGCGACATGTCCACTAAACAGCCCACGAGCTACTTGGTCGGGTACGCCCGCGTTTCGACTGCGGATCAAAAACTCGATCTGCAACTCGACGCGCTCCGCAAGGCGGGCGTACACGAGGACAATCTGCACATCGAGAAGGTATCGGGTGCATCTACGCGCCGCCCGAAGCTTGACCTCGCTATCAAGGATTTACGCGAGGGCGATACACTTTTGGTGTGGCGCATTGACCGGCTGGCGCGGTCAGTGCGGGAACTGAATGCCCGGCTCGACCAAATTTATAAGAAGGGCGCCAGCTTCAGGAGTCTTACGGAAGCCTTTGATTTCGATACGGTATCTGGAAAATTCGCGCTCGGTATTTTTGGTCTCGTCACCGAGTTTGAACGCCAAATCATTGCGCAGCGCACGGCTGCCGGAATCGCCGCTCTTAAAGCGCGTAGAGGCAAAAGCCACAGATGGGGGCGGAAAGTGATAATGACGCCGGAAAAGATCAAAATCGCTGGCGACTATCTTAACGGTCGCAACGGCAAGCCCAAGCTAAGCGGGCCGAAAACTGCGGCCAAGCTCAGGGTCTCGACGGCCGCAGTTTATCAGCACTGGAAACAGATCGGGTACCACAAGTTTGCACGCAAGCGCCCTAATTG
>CAVVNY010000018.1:0-211332 GCA_963749625.1 uncultured Alphaproteobacteria bacterium
GCGTATCCACATATCGCTTCAGCTGCACGCCTTGCAGCGTGGCGGTTGCGGTGAGACCGCTTTTTGCCGAATTGCGGTCGACAAAGAGAACCTGCTGCACTTCATTCAGAATGTCGTATTTAAGAAATTGCGGGACCTCCGTGCGCAATAAGTCGAGGCTAAAGCCGTGAATTGTTCCGATATACATCTCGGCCATGCCTAGAAGCCCGGGCAAGCTTTCACGGCAGCGATCAATAACTCGCTGCTTTAGTTCTGCGGCCGCTTTCTCGGTGAACGTGAAGGCTATTATATTTGCGGGCAACAAGCCCATTCCGCCTTTAGCGACAGGGGTCAGTAGTTTCGTGATGTGCTGGGCAACGACTTCCGTTTTACCGGATCCAGCACACGCTATGAGTTGAAGGTTGCCGTTCCTATGGTCAATTGCGTTGGCCTGTTCGGCGGTTATCTGCATCGTGAAAATTCCTTTGCAATGACAGATCGCGGCAATATTCGGCGTTGCGTGAAGAAGCGACGTCCAATCTTGTGCCTTGCGCGGCTTGAATTCTCATGGCTTGCGCCGGCCCAACGTGATCAAATTTAGTAGAGCTTTCTTGGTTTCGCAACTTATGGACGTACGAGTGCTATGGAATTCTCAAGCGTACAGCACTTCGAGGTTATCAGCCGACACGCACCCTCCCGTGAAAACTCCTGAGCTAAAGTCGGCCGCGTTACGTCTTCGTGCGCGGTACTGCTGAAAGCCCGCTGGCGGCATCGGCTGAGGCCGTTGGGTCGCTTGCCGAAGCGTCTCGACAATCACACCCACGCCCTCTTCTCGCCGCTCTTGGGCGAAATGGACAATCTCCTGCCAGTCTACCGGAAATTCATTTTTCCAAGACTTGTGCAATTCCGTTTCCGGCTCCTACCACGGGTCGCAGACGCGAGGGCCTCGATGCGTCCAATGCCGAACTCTATGGTCGCCGCACGTGGCAATTCCGGCGGCCCCGCAAGACTGGCATGTCGCAGACACACGCGGCCGGGCCTCCCATCGTTGTCCCTCAATATCGGCGAATTTCATCGTCAGGAACCAAATAGCGATTTGATCCACTGCCAGAATCGCTGCCACAGGCCATTCTGCGCATAGATAAATTCGTAATGAGCCTTCCTGCGTTCCTGTTCGCCGCGGCGTCCGCCGCGATCTGTGCCGCTGACCACTGATCGTACCAGACGATTCTTCCATTCTGGATGACGTAGTGCGACTGGCAGGCTTTCTGCCAGTTGCCGACTGACGGCCAAACGCTCGGCCCGCTCGCAGTCTCCTTGACTGACCATTCCGTAGGTCCTAGGGGCGTTCGAATCTTCTCACCGCAGCCGCATGCGCACAAATGCGCAGCGGTGCTGAATTTTTCCGACACGTAAAGAATACCGGGCTCAAGTTGCTTCGGCATGTACTCGACGCATTGAAGCGTAAGGGCGTTAAGCTTCATTTTTGCTCGACCGGATGGTCATCTTACAATCATTGAGACCAAAGAGAAAATTAAACGAATGCGGATCGTCTTCAAGAAGTAGAAGCCCTTGATCTGTTTGTACGTATCATTGCGAACGCTGCATTGAGCGCGTTCAGTTCGCTGATCTGGATGTTGCTTGTACACATCGTCGGGTTGGTCGGCCAATGGTGCCAGCGCCAAATCTTTGACCTGCTGCGCCTCCTGTTCGGAATCATTAAGTCGCCCTCATCATGCCTCGAGATCGGGCCTTGCTTCCGTTCAGCCCCATGCCGACATCAATGAACGGTATTTTCTTGGCAATGAGTAAATCGAAGATGCCTGCGCGCGAGCTGCCTTTATCGACGCAGACGAACGCGAATGTGACGCCCTCCAAATCGTCTCCGGAAAACGCGTCTACGAACTTTGCGTTAGTTTAAGTCCCGCGCCGGAAATTTTCATAGCGACCCTGATAAACTTCCGCTTTGGAGCGTTTGAATTCCGCATCGTCAAACCGCCCGGGAGAGCGGAACGCGTTGTGAATGTGAAACGGGTCGACGTCGAAGCCGCGGATTTCCTTGACGGGCGTTTTGACGAGAAAGTGTTCGAGGAGATAGGCTCCGGTTCCGCCAAGACCGATCACCGCGACGACCTCGTTTTTGAAATTTGCCGCGAGGTCGGTGATTTCAGCGCGACTGGTCAAAGTGTCGTGAATCTTGAAGACCAAGTCATCAGCGACTTTCTCTAAGAACCGGAACGTAAGAACGCTGCCGCCGTGGCGCGCGATTGCGGGGCCGGAGATGATGCCGATATAGCTTTCGATTTTGGCGAAGAAGTCGGCGAATGGCACCAACTGCCCGTTGACGCGCGGCTTGTTCGAAAATTGTCGCTGAACAACCACGTCAGAGGCAGCGTCGCTCAATGCAAGCGTAGTTGCCCCACCGCCGAGATTGGTGATCGGGGTGCCGTCGATATTGTGCGGATGTGATCCGGCGAAGAAGATCTGATGATCTTCCTGCGCGACATGATCGTGATCGGTGAAGACGAGCTTCGTCACGATCGCGCCGACTTGCCGCTCCAGCTTGTCGTCGAGATAAAGGATATCGCGGACAATCAGATAGTGACTGTCAAAACCGACCGCGTATCCCTTATCGACAAGCCGACGATGTATACGTATGACTGACCAGTTTCTGAAACATTGAAGATCATTCCGTCTTTGACTTTGACAACTCGCCCTTGGCGAGGTCGCCTTCGGGTTTGTTGCCCTGACCCTTTTTGTAGGTGACCGAGTAGGTGATCTCGGGGTGCTGGGCGTAATCGGGAACCTCAAGGGTCACCACCTCGTCGTAGGTGATTTCCTTCTTGGTCCACTGATGAGCCGTGCCTTCCACAACGATGGTGACCGCAAGATCGCCGCCGCCGCCACCCTGACCCGGATTGCCGCCTTGGCCGGGATTACCGCCGCCATGCCCGCTGTTGTCGTCTTTAGCCACTCAGTCTCCCTAAGTTCCCGAATTCAACACGTTTTTGATTGCTAATTCGCAATCAATTTGATATTTATAATCCGAATCCGCTCAGATTGCAAGTTCGCAATCGATTGAACATCTACAATGGGGACCTTATGAGCGACGAACATTTCGACAGCGATGCCTTCTATGCAGCCCTCAACGCCGCCCGCCTGAGCCAACAAAAAACATGGAAGGATGTGGCGGAAGAAACCGGAGTGAACGCATCAACTCTGACGAGGATGGGGCAAGGCGCGAAGCCGGACGTGAACGGGCTGGCAGCCCTCTTGTCGTGGTCGAGCCTGAAAGCCAAATCGTTCATACGCGGAACGAACAAGCGGAAGGCCAAGCAGATCCAGAAATAACCGCGCTGCTCAGAGCTGACCCAAACCTAACCAAACCTCACGCGAAGCTTATCGAAGACATAGTTATCTCGACCTACAATAAGTTGAAGGGGGCGTGATTGACGTTTCGACGGGGTTTCAAGCCAAAGCAAGTCCATGCGCTCGTTTCCGTAACCAGATGGGTCTGGACGAGATTGACGCTATCGACCCTGCCGCAATCTGCGCTTACTACGATATCCCGCTTTTTGAACTCGGCGGATCAAGCCTGATTCGTCTTTTCTTGATCCGAGAAACAATTCCGCGTTCTCCGCCGTAACCGTGCCGTGCGGCCTCAAAACGGCGATCGTTCATAACGACAGTCACCACCCGCATCGACAGCGCAGCAATATTTGCCATGAGCTAGCGCATTGCTTTTTGGGTCATCAATCGGTCCCGCCCTTGACGACGGACGGGAGCCGATCGCGCGACGGCGCGCTCGAAGAAGAGGCAAATTACTTGGCGGGCTCTTTGTTGTTCCGACGAACAGACTGATCACGTTGTACGTTCCGGATTACTGCATTCAGGCCAGCGCCTATACGGCATCAGCGGTGCAATGCTGACATACAAAATCCGCGTCAGCGGAGCAAACGTGAGACATGAGCGCCGTGTGGCAGCACGGCGGCAGGCTGTTTAGTCATCTGTGGGCTCTCGTCATTTTCGAGGTGAGCGGCCCCCGCTCAAGCCGACCCTTGTGGCTCTGACGCGATAACCAGCTAGCTGGACGGGCTTACGGGAGGATTCGCCCAGAGATATGCATTGAGCCGCTCTGCAATAGACGCACGGCGGGCAGCCAGGAAACCCTTGTATTGGTCCACATCGCGAACCATCATCCAATGGGATGCATTGACGGCCGAACGCATCGGTGCCGATCCGCTTTGTGAAGTCAGGCAGGTAGTCCTTAAATTTCGTCTTACTGATCTTGCGATTGGTTTCGCCGCTGATGAACGCCAGATTTGCGATGTCATCTACTTCGCGCTGCGCGTATACTCCTTTTAGCGTGTCCTGGGAACATATCTGGTGAAACTGAATCTTGTGCTGCGCCCCCGAGTGATCGACGGCGATTGCGAGATTGGAAGTCCAGTCCTTGGCTCCCGCTTCTTTGAAGGCGAGGAACATCGTCTTGAAGATTGCGCTACGGACGTTGCGGCCTTCCAGCTCTTCCGGCGTGATATCGAGGCGTCCCGCTTGCTGCCGCAGCCGCTCAATAAAATAGTTTACCGAACCGCCGTCTCGCGCGATCGCCAAATCCTGATCGAGGATTGTCTCGCTTGATCCCCGCGAAAAACGGCCCTTGGCATTGGCAACCAGCAGCCAATAGCGGGAACGTCTCTTCGTCCGGCGCGATTTTGTATTTGCGCATGTGGCCGTAGTATCCAAGCGCAATCAAAATGAACGGCGATGACAGCAGCACCGAACTCACGATGCCCGCATTGCTCTTGGCGGAATTTGATGGCGAACTCCATCCTTGCGCACGCGTTCTTCCAACCCTCTTGAAGGGTGCTCACACTGAGCTTTCCTACAGTGAGGAAAATCGTGATTGACCCGTGGCGAAGGCAATCATGTTCTTCAGGTGCAAGCCCAGATCAAGGTCGAAGCCTAGGTCTGCGCATTTGTTCTGGTATTCTTGGAACGTAGCCAGCGACCCGCGCCACTTGGCGGTCATGTAGAGAGCGAGATCAGAGCTGCGGAGCTTGGCCCCAAGGGAATTCACCCTAACGAAAATCTCAGTGACCTCGTCATACGTGAGTTTCCGCTCCAGCACATTCCGGTTCCCGAGTAACGTATTTCTTGATTCCACGCAGCTGTGCAAGGCGCTGGCTGTACTTCTTGTATTTCGGGTCTTTGAAGCCTTTGACGATTCGCACGCGTTAAAAACGGCTCATCGTTGTCCGTCTGAACATCAGACACGCGGACCCAATGCGGTAGCTGCTCCAACTTGCGCGTCGATACAACGAAAGTCATGTTCTCAAAGCGCCGCATCAACTCGTCTTCGGTCACATCGGCTTCATCTGCGACCTCGTCGTCTTCTTCGGCGTCTTCATCGACTTCGGTCACAACTGCGTGTCCGTCCGGATGTTCCAGATTAAACAACAGCTCTAGCAGGCGAGAGCGACCGCGTACCTTCACAGGTTGGCCGCGAATAACGGCGAAAGCGAAGTCAGCCGGTGCTCTGCATCCAACGGGAATTCGCGTGCTCTGATACGGATTTGCGGCTTGCGTGACGGACATTTCCTGAAGGGGCACGTCTTCATCAGTCTCCCAAAGTAGAATGGCTCCGGAAGGATAGCTCCGATGACTATCAAGCAGATCGCGAACGCGGGTTGATCTTCCAAACGTAACGACGCTGCATCTCCGGAAGACGCAGCTCGCCTCGCTCGATCATGCCCACCAATTCTTCAACTGACGCTTCTGCTTTTTTGCCATACGCCCTCCGGATCAATCCTTTTCGCGCCGGTGTCCGCGTCCCTTTAAATCAATGTTCTCTCGTTGCGTTTGGATCCGACCCGGCAACCCTAAAGGCTGTTTATCGCGCAGGTCCTGCGGCACCAGCTCGCCGCGGAAGGCTTTTGCTAGAACCGCTTGATTGAGTTTCGGTAGGAGCTGCTTGGTACGGGCGCTTTCTACCGCTATTTTATCTATCCGAGCCAACGCTTTTTCTTACCCGCGACAATTATCCTATTTTCCTCTCTTATTGGAGGGAGCAATTGGCAGCGCGCGTATCTCCGGGAAATAGATCGTGGTGTGTGTCGATCCTACACCGAAATTTCTAATGTCGTCTCCCTCAGCCATGAGCGCATACATCAAAAACTTAGGAAGGAGGGCTGGCGTGCACGTCCACGTCGCGAAGTCTTGGCTGGTCGCCATAGGGCGTCCCATGATCGTGACGTAACCAACCGACGCAGTGCGGGACAAACAAACCGTTCCTTTCAGGCGAAAGGCCTACGAAGAGTTCTCAAGACCTTTCTGGCTAACCGTCTGAAGGGTTTCCATGATGATTTGACCATGATGAATCTTCGCATCCTTGATACCGACCCACGGAATCCGCCATCCCAATAAGTTGATTTTCAGCGGCTTGGTGTGTGACCGGTCTCTTGCCGCGCCACTCTAAGCAGCGGCGTCCACCGCCAACCTTTCGAAGTCTTTGGTTTGAGGGTGGTTGACCGAGAGACCAGCCAAGCCTGAAGTCACTGCATCGGTTGCTTTCCGTATCCCACCTCTTGGCTAGTACGGCGGCGAATTGGTTTAAGAGCAATTAAACCGAGCTTCCATATCGGAATTGGCCTTACGCCAGTCCTTGGTAACGTCTCCTTTGAAGACCGATCGCAAATTCTCGTTACCCTTCAGTTCGTCACTCAACTCCTCGATTTCGCCAAGCGCCGCTTTCAAGCGCCCTACAATGGCAGCAGCAATGTCCTCAGGTTGCATCAGGAGCGCCCTCTGCTCAGAGTCGGAGTCTTTCAGCCACGACAAATTGAGATTGTCGTTCCGATCTTCGATCTGTTTGCGCGTAAAGCAGCGAAAGCGACCTTCTAAGCCTTCGTCCTTTCGCTTGGCTTTGCCAAACGGGTCATTACCGAAAGCCTTCTCGAACGGGGTAAAGTCTTGGACGGTTAGCGGCTTTGTCTTGCCAAAAGCCGCCATGTTGGCCCGGAGATCATAGACCCATACAGCCTTTGTGTTCCCGGCGTCTGTCTCCACGCATGGTGAAAAGAAGAGAACGTTCGTTTTGATACCTTGCGCATAAAAGATCCCAGTGGGTTAGCAAATGGTGTGAAGGTCGCACAAATTCAGCAGCCATTTGCGAAGTCGCTGCCGGACTCCATCGGCAAATAGCACATTGTCCGGAACAACAACGGCAGCGCGTCCACCGGGTTTCAAGCTACGCACAACGTGTTCCCGCAATCGGGCCAACACGCTCATCAGCCGTAATCGAAAAATCTGATCGGCTAACGGTCTGAGGCATCTTGTTAAAAGGGGGATTGATCCAGGATAGGTCTGCCTTACCGAGCGCTTCGCCATCGCTGGAGAGCAAGTCGATTGCATCTACGGCTATTTCAATGCCATGAAGCTGCAAATTCATCAGGCATAAGCGGCGTGTGTCCGGAACGTATTCGGCACCAACAAATGCTTGTCGCCTTTGAAAATGCGCCATTTCCTTTAACAGTTTGAAGAGGTCGTCAGTTGCGTCCTTGATGTATCGATCTGCTGCAATAAGGAACCCGCCAGTGCCAGCGGCGGGGTCCTGAATGACCTCACCCGGCTTAGGCTTTACTAGCCGAACAATGCAGTCAATGAGTGGACGCGGAGTGAAATATTGTCCTGCCTTTGATTTTTTTTCACTCGTCGTCTTCTCAAGAAGACCTTCGTACAAATCACCAAGACCATCATCGCGGGCAGAGAACCAATCGAGTTGATCGAGCGTGGTGGTCAACATCTTAAGATCTGTTGGCTTCCGCAGATTTGTCTGGGCATCGGTAAAGATTGCTCGGACAAGAGGATCTTTGGTTGTTTTCTGATCACCCAGGTCGAGCAACAAGCGGCGGTAAAATTCGAGCTGGTCTAACCCTGTGCGTTTGGCAAGATCGGCCCAACGACGGCCTTTCGGCAGTCGCTCCTCCGTGCTTTGTCTCCTCAAGCATTTTTAGAAATAGGAGGAAGGTCAGTTCCGTAATGTAGCCTTGATAGCTGATGCCAGCACCTTGCAGAGCCTTGAAAGATTCCAAAGCTTTGCCACGATTTCGCTAGTAGTTACGCTCAACTCGGGTCAGCTCGCTGCGCGCCATAATTCCTCACTTATGCGTGAGAGGATATTTTCCAACTCACCATTGAATTGCTTATTAAGTCGATTGAAACCACATCCTCGCGGAAAGGCGTGTCGTCGAGCGCTTGGCGATCGACGACGATTTCCTTCTTCAGTTGTTCGCCGATGCGTTGCAACCATTGTCGTTGCGGGTCGGTCCACACTTGGCCTTTGAGAATGCCTGAAATGGCGCGATCAACGCGCTACTTCATGGCATCAAAGGCTCCTTCAAAGCGGCCTGACGTACAAAGCCAATAATCGAAGCGGCAATGTCTTCATTTTTGGTCTGTTTCCAAGCCTGACGAAGGTTTGTTTCGCTAAATTGCAAGCGGTCGAGCTCCAACCGCAGTTCACGCAACTGCTTTCTGATAATTCTCGAGGCCGCTGCACAACAACCGTTAAGGCGGCAATCTTGTTGATGTTCGATCGAACGAAAGTCGTGAAGTTATCGAGGAAATCTTCCGGCTTTTTCCGCTTCGCCGTAGCCGCGCGTTACGCCCGTTACTTTGTCAGCGTGATTTGAGATCGGGAGATAGCCTCCTCCCGAACCGTCGGGGTTCCAATCCAGAATGGCCCCCAAATTCGGCCTGCCGCGAATCCACTGGCCAGTTCGCTAGTGGTCGCAGTTTCCACGCGCCGCAACGTAGCCTCGGGTGTTTCGCCGGATTCGGCTTCAAACTGCGTTCTAGCCTCTTCAGACATCTCCCCGATGCGCCAACGCAGCTTAACGATAAGCTGATCGCGAATGGCAATTCGATGCGCTCGTCCTTCGCGTCGGTCAACTCTTTCATTAATTGCGTCAAGGTGATCTTCGGATTGACCACGACAGGTTTCATCGCCGTGACATCTTGCAAATTGCGGTAGAGATCGACTGCATCGAAGATCCGGAATGTTTCCTTACCGATTTCCGGGCACAGGCGCGTGGCGCGACCTAACATCTGCTCGTAGAGAATACGGCTGTTCACGCGCCGCAAGAAAACAATGTTCGTGATCGCCGGCACATCAATGCCAGTCGTCAGCAAGTCTACGGTTACTGCAATCTTGGGGTTTGCATCGTTTCTGAACGAGCGGATGTGCGTTTGCACTCGATCAACGCTGCCCGTTAGTTTTTTGATGGCACCATCATCGATAGGAATGCCCGCCGCAACATAGGCCTTCTTGAGCTGGTTGACGACGATATCGCCGCGGTCATCAGTAGCAAAGATTAACGTTTTGCCCGGCAATCCCGGATCAATGTGATTAGCCAGCTCTCGGCACACAACCTCGTTGAATGGGACCGTAATAACTTTGCGATTGAATTCCTCAACATCGTAATGCAATTCATCCGGCGTGTGAGTGAGATCAACAGCTCCGGTCTTCGTGTCGAAAATCTCGATCTCTTCTCCGGCATTGAACGTGATTCCGCCATCGCTCAACCGCGTCGTAATGCGGTAAGGAGGCTCATGATCAATAAGCCAACCGTCGATGACAGCTTCCCGATACGAGTAGGTGTAGACGGGATCGCCGAAGATTTGCACCGTGTGCAGGGCGGGCGTGGCGGTAAGCCCGACTTTCACCGCATCGAAGTGTTCCAGGACGCGGCGATATTTTGAGACATAGTCGTCTTGATTGCGGAAGCCAAGCTCGGCATCAGACATCTCACGATCAAGCAAATAGCCGCGATGGCATTCATCGACCAGCATCAGGTCGTATTGGTCAATCGGCGGAACGTCACCCGGTTCGTTGGCGTATAAAACGCGTTAACCAGTCCTTGGATGGTGCAAATATGTACGCGCGTGTCGATGTCGGGATTTACGTCTTCAAGCCCTTTGAGACCGAAGATTTCCGCAAATGCGCGAACGCCCACCACCTTCGTGGTAGTGAACTCGTCGCGGGTTTGATTTCCCAGCGCGCTGCGATCGACAACGAAACAGACGCGCCGAAAACGTCCGGCCGAAAGCACCCGATAGAGTAGCGCGATGGCGAGCTTTGTCTTTCCCGTACCCGTGCCATCGCCGCCAGCATTTCGCGGCGGCCTTCGGCAAGCTTCGCTTCAATCGTTTCAATCGCTGCCTTTTGATAAGGTCTCAGGCTAAAGCCGAAATTAAACGGTTCCGTCTTCAGTGCCGCATCGGCTTTTGCACGATCGATCTCCAGCTCCGCTTTGACCCGCCGGAGTGGGAACCAGTCAGAATAACGGGCGCGCGTGGTTAGTCGGTGAACGAGCGTCTCGGAACCAAATACCGCTCTCCGTTTCGATCTGTTTGAGGTACGGCCTTCCGTTCGTTGCGAACAGGAATGGCACCTTGTAATCGCCCCATGGACGACCAGCGAACTGGCCGTCGGAGCCAAGCTTGAAGCCTTTGGAATATCGTTCTGACTGACCGAGCGCCGCCGACACATTTTTGCGCTTACGCTTGGCCTCTACGACGCCGACGAGCGTCGTTCCAACCAACAACGCGTAATCCGCTGGGCCCGTCGTGGTTGGCCATTCGGCAATGGCCATATTCTGCCCTTTTACCGGGCGGGTGCCGTTTGCGTAGGTTAGATTACGCGTGTCGGCCAGCCAACCGCGGCTGGTGAGATGGCGGTCGATAATATCGCGCGTGGCGGCTTCGTCGAGCTCGATCTCACGCGACGCCGCTTCCGCTTGCTCCTGGATTTCCGCGAGAACTCTCGGCGGTGTTACTGAAGCGGCTTGTTGCAATCCGACCAACTCGGCGGCAAGAGCGAGTTTTCCTGCAACTCCGCTTCCTGACCAACCTTTCCCAAATCGCCCGCTCTTCGGCTTCTCGCTTTGCGGCCTGTTGGGCAGTCTCTTTCTCTCGGGCATGCAGCTCCGCATCGGTACGAGCGACCTCGGCGGCTGACTGACTGGATCGCAATTCGGAATTTAGCCGTTCAATTTCCGTTCGCAATTCTGCGGATGCATCGACCGGAAACGTAGGCGGAATGAACGCCTTCGGCCTGAACTTGCGATCGCGACCAAACGTAGAGTGAAACCAGATGGCGAGTTGGCGCGCCATTTTTCAGTCTGGTGAGCGCAGTTTCATGGTCGTCGCGGTGAGCATGTGCAGCGTCGTTGCCAGCAATTCTCAGTTGGTGAAACAGGTCACCTGCTTCTCGCGGCATCGCCCTCTCGGCCGTCAGCCGCTTCAAGAGTTCTGCAAAAGGCTCTTCCGGGAAGTGAACAACCGATGCGGGCGGCCAGCTGCTGGGCCAGAAGCTCCGCAAACTGGCGAAGCTTAATAGGGCAGGTGTTCGGGTCTTCGCTGAAATAACGCTCCGCCAGCCCCCCGAGCCGACTAGCTGGGGATCATACGCGGTTAAAAATCCAAAATTGCCGCTTTGCGCGGGCGCCATCCCATCCCCTCCGAAGGGGTTCAACCTACACTCAAGACGTGTCTGGCAAGTCCGCCCTTATCTGTATTTCCAGATCTCTGAGGGATTGCCCTCAGATTGCAGAGGGTTGCGGGAGCATTTCGCACTCAGAAAGTCCCTTTTAATGATGCAGACACCGCAACCAGTTCTCGGGTCGATGGGTGCAGGGAGAGCCGTGGTCTCCGGGTAAGCCATTCTAACCCACTCAAAAACACGTTGCGCGTTGGACGAGGAAATTTCGCCGCGCCAAAAATTTCGTTCATGGTCCTCTCCGACTTCGATGCCGACGTTTCTTCAGGACATCTTCCAATCCCAGACGTTATCCGCGGAGGTCAGCGGCCTGATTCCGCGAAGCAGGACAAGACGCACCGCGCGGAACGGCTGGAAATCGTCCGCAGTTTGATCATCAAATTCGTCCTGAGACGCCGGATGAAACGGACCATTATTTACATTCATATTTTGTAAAATGATGCACAGGTGTGGGAGCAATTTTTCGCAACATTTCATTTTGTTGCTATTTGTTGCGTTTGGATGAGGTTCCTTCGGTCAACGAGAGAGACCATGTTGTTTCCGTGATCCCGCCGCACCTTGACCTAGCCATTTTGTCATTTTGTCACGGTGCGTCTCTTCCTAGCCGACAATGAATTCGCCGTTCTGAACTGCATACTTCGCACCGATTTCAGCAAGGCTTGCGTCTCGTAACAGATTGAACGGCTTAATTTTGTCATTTTGTCATTTCGTCAGATAGGGGTGTTTCTCATCATTCAACACCTTGACGATTTAGCAAGTCGATCAACAACAGGATGAATGGATTGGATCTTCCGCGCCGTCTTTTTGGATTTCGTCATTTTGTCAGATGGGCATTCCTTCAGTATCGACGCTGCCGAGCGAAAACAGATCGACACAACATAAAAAAGCAAGCAAATGCGACGCAGTTTGTTCGCAACGAGTGTTGCAATGGAACCGATTTTCACCGGGGTCACGGGGGAAATTCTTCCGCAGGTCTTTAAGAAAGGTGTTGCCCACGCTTCGATGGGTGACACAGGGACCCGTGCGCGGGACAACTAAATGACCAAAAAGACTCGAACGACAAACCCCGAACTGAACCCCACCCCACCCCAACTCGGAACCGATCAAGGATAAGGCCGCGGCCGTCACGTGGCCCGATGCCGACCTCGCGTTCATGGAGAATAACGTCGCTGCGGCGCCGTTGTTTCCGGTGAGCACACTGCCGCCGGCGATCGAACCCATCGTCTCTGGCCTCGCAAGCGCAAAGTGCATCACGCCTACCTACCTCGCGCCGGCAGTCCTCGGCGTGTTGTCGGGGGCTATCGGCAATCGTTGGCGCGTCGCGGTAACGCCGGACGAGGCCCAGCCACTTGCCCTGTTCATTCTCCAGGTGGGCGAGCCGGGATCACATCGTAGCGCGGCAATTCGAGTCGCGACCACGGCTCTTCGGGAAGCGGAGACTGCGATCATCGCGGACCTCGCCAAGACCACCGGGAGGCCGTCGGTCGAAGTTTCTAAGGCGCGCAGCCAGCGCACCGCGAAGGCAATTCAGCAAATCGTGCGGGAGCAAGGGATGCCGTTCGGCGTCGATGACGAGGAGCCCGCACCGCCGCCCCTGATCGTCTCGGAAGCGAGCGGCGCCGGGTTTATCGACGAGATGCAGCATGACGCGCGCGGCCGCGTGCTCGTGACCGGCGAGTTCGGTGGCCTGTTGAGCGGGCTTCTCGCCGGCCAGGGCGAGCGGGGTCGCTCGATCTTGCTCCAGGCATTCGACGGTGACCGCTTCGACCAGCGTCTGAAGAGCACCGGCCATGTCAGCGTTCCGGCCTTGCTGTTGACGATCGTTGCCGCCACGCATCCCGATCGCTTCCACCAGATCGTCGGAAGGACGAGGGACGGTCTCTGCGCTCGCTTCCTGTGCACGTTTCCGGCGTTTGAACTGACACACGAACTGCCGGAGGCCTCGGGACCGGTCGACGTTCTCGGCAAGCTCGCGGTCGATCTCACGCGGTCCGGCGGCTCGAACCTGTCAGGCAATTTCTTCGACACGATCGTTCTGTCGGGGGAAGCGAGAGCCAATCTTGCCGCCGCCAGCAAGATTTTTACCGCGGGTCTCAATGATCTGTCGGGCCCGCTGCGGGACATCCATGTTCGCGCTCGTCAGCACTCGTTGCGGCTGGCCGGGCTGTTCGCGGTTGTGGAGGCGACGATGCGGGGCGAACTGCCCACACTCGTCACGGGCGAGCATGTCGAGCGGGCTGCCGGCTTGATGGCCGACTTTTTCCTGCCGATGGCGGCCCGGGCGGTGTCGATGTCCGGATATCGCAAGCCCGATAGTGCGGCGCTGCAGCTCGCGCGGCATTTGCGCCGCTTGGGAAAATCGACCGCAAACGTGCGCGACGACATCCAGCGCGGAACCGGTTCGCCGTTGCGCGATCTTGCGATGATCGGCGACGCGCTGCGGGAGCTGCAGTTGCGCGGCCTGGTGAAGCCGGTCGAGCGTTTGCGTGTCGGAGCCGGACGCCCGACGCAGGATTGGATGGTTCATCCGGCTTTGCTCGGCCAACTGAACGGTTAAGGCGCTGCATTGCCTGTTCGGGCTACGTCAAGGAAAAACGCCCCGCCGTCGGCGGGGCGTTTTGTTTACGCGATGGTCAATCGCCGTTGCGGCGTGACCAGATCAACATGAAGCCACCTTCACTTTCGCCCTTGACGAGCGAGGCGTAGATCGGACTGGAAAAACTCGGATCGTCCAGTTTTACTGAAAGATACTCGCGGTCGGTATCCCGCACGGTCTTCTTCCAGGCTACCCCGAGCTCGATGCCGCCGGTGAAGATTCGATAGTCGGGCGTTCGGTCGTTATCCTTCTCTGTCGCCACGAACGTTACGTTGAGGTTGAGGGTGAGCGTCTCGACAAATCCGGCGTAGCCGTTGTTCGACGCAGTGAAGTTTCCGATGATAGCCATGGTGGTCTCCGGTTTTTCTCGGACCGCGCCAATCGCAGCCTCGATGGCGGTCCTTGGCCCGGGGAGCGATCGGCCCGCAGCCGTTCGGCCCGTAGCAGAGCGAAGGACGGCGGCAGACGGCTTTTTTGATGCGCGAGGAATGCCGCCGCTTGGCGGCAGGGGAAAAAAGCCGCCGGAGCCGTTGCGGGAAGGCGATCGACGCGTAACCGTCCCTCGGGCTTGATCCGTCCAATCGAGGTCGCGTGACCGGCGCGCCTGTGAAAGAACTGATGGAGAGCAACCAAGGATACCATCTCGCCGGCGCAAGGACATGATCATACCGGGTCGCGTAACGCATAATCTCCCGTAAAATTGCAATGAGAAGCGACCGGCAGATGCCTTCGCTCTTCATGGCGGCAGGAGGCGCATCCGGCAAATCCATGCGAGGAACAGTAGCGGCCGTCATAA
This sequence comes from uncultured Alphaproteobacteria bacterium, assembly GCA_963749625.1. Taxonomy (GTDB): domain Bacteria; phylum Pseudomonadota; class Alphaproteobacteria; order Rhizobiales; family Xanthobacteraceae; genus Pseudolabrys. The sequence continues at coordinate 14,932 of CAVVNY010000018.1, forward strand.
GCTCAAAACTTGCGCGGCAAAGCCTCCAAAGGATCGCTCCGCCAAGGTGCGTGATCGTGTCAAAAGTCTTTGGAGTTGATAGCTGGAAAAGACCGATCGAATTAGCGCTCGGAAACGTGAACGCGCTCGCCGTGATAATAGAATTTCTCACCGCGATTTTGAATGAGCGTCTGACAGGCGCCTGGGATTGGCGGATTGAATTAGGAGTCGTGCAATTGGATTGTCTACTTCTGCGACCTAGCCGATAGAGACAATAAGCGATTGTTACGCATCATGGTGAAGGGCGGAAGATGGTGGAGCCCGCGTCGCCCGGCACTGGGTTGCCTTAAGCTGTTGCGTTTCGTTGCGCTGTCCCTACATAGATGTAATGGAGACTGAGAAGAGAATCCAGGCTATCGTCAAAACGCTGGGCTGCGGCGCAAATAGGATTCCGCTACGCCGCGCGCTGCGCGTGTGCCTGTCGGATTTGGAGGCGTTGCGAGTGCGAGGGTTGACATGGGGCGTCATCGCCATGCGCATGACTAAAGCGGGCGCGCGTCACCGGCAAGGTCAGGCGATTTCCGCACATCAGCTACGCACCGAATATGGACGGTTAACAATGGAACGAAACGAAAATCCGTCCCCTCCCTCTGAGGCAAGGAGGAATCAGCCCTTGCGCCGAGAGGGCCCGGAGGCCGAAATTTACCTGCAGCCTCGGCCGCCCAGGAAAAGCGCGGCCACGTCCGGATCAAGCCGATTGGCGGACATTTTGAAGACCCGCGTGCATCGGGTCGATCTCGACGACTGACATCACAAAGTAAACTCTGGTATCACCGATGTGCGACGATCCGAATTTGACAGCGCAACAAATTCTGCAACGACTGAACGATAAGGTCTCCCGATTTTATCGAGAGAATCAAGCGCAGCATCCGGAAGCCTGCGCGTTTGCGTTCGAAATAAATCTGATGGATTTTTTCGAAGGCGTAGCGGCATGGGGTGAAGATCTTCCGCAGCTTCCGCCTCATCGGCGCGGCGAAGGGAACACGCAGCCAGAACCGTCGAAGAACCGACTGCACACGATCAAGGAGCTCGAGCAGGTTTCGGCGTTCTTGTTGGACAATCTGGAACGACGACCCAATCAGCCGCTGAAACTCACCAAGCTTGAAGGTCGTCAGCTTCTTTCAGTCTATGCGTGCCGGGAGCTCGTACACCGTGCATTCGGAACGCTTGCGATTATCGCGCCGGTTCGCAGCCTGAAGCGACGCGGCCGGCTAGGCTTGTCCGAAACCCGCGTGTTCGGATGGAATAGCGAGGAAAACAGTGTCCATCGGATGAAGCGCTCCTTTACCGCCGGGGTGAGCGATCGGTCGATTAAAATTTATGGACTGAAGCAACTTTATGATCGATTGCACCACGAAACGGCGCAGCGCTTGGTAGCGACCTCCGGCAGACTTCAGATGCATGTTCCAATTGTGCCATTCGTCGCGCGGATGGACCGCGCTGCGATCGAGAATCTAGCAGTGAGCTCCCAACTTGCGGCGAGAGACCTTAAAACCGCGTTCGGACTTTGGGACCGGAAAAAGGACCCGCAACGTAACAAGACTGTGACGGATTTCGAGGAGCCGGCGCCTCTCTACCAATTTGTCATGGCACTCCTGGAGCAAGGATGGCCTTGTTTTGGTGTTGCCAATATTGAGGACCAGCGGCTGATGGCTGGCAATTCCGAGACCGACTCCTTCGAAAGTGGGTTTTCGGATCTAGTGTCGCAGATCGTCAAGTGCACACCACGATTGGCGCGAGAACTTTATCGGCGCAACGATTTTGATCCGCTCGTCGGCATTGATGCGAGATCCATCCTCAAGGATGAGGGCCCACCCGCCCGCCGCGATCGAATCGATTGGCAAATAATGGCCCCGAGCGTGGCCGCAAGGATCGCGGCAAGAATCGTCAAGGCGAGGGAGCAAATCGTCATTCTGCGCGATTACGCCGAAACGACGCGCAGGCTTAACGAAGACCTCGCCGCGCGGGCGCGCGTCGACTCGACACTTCGAAGCGACCGCGATTACTTCAATACGCATGGTAAAATTGAAGTCTACGCGTGGCTTAGCGAATGCCAACGCCAATATCGCCATGGCATTTTTTATCGGCAGGACAGAGAACGCGGCCATGATTATTTCAAAGTCCAGCGGCTGAATGTCGATCTTCTCCGACACGATTATCCGCAGCGACATCAAGCCGGACCGAGGTTTGCTGATGTTCCCCTGGAAAAGACGAAAGCCATCATCTACAGCCTTCATCCCGCTGAAACAATCCGACGGCGGCTCGGCAGGATACTCTCGCGGTTAGAAAATCAGAGCTAATACCGAGTCCGTGAAGGTGTGACTCGCTGGCGATTTGGAAATCGGCGCCGGTCTGATTCAAGATGGCGAACGAAGGAGGTTCGCCATTTCGGTTCCGATACCTTTAAGGCGGGATTTCAATGCACCTCAGCTCCGCAGTTTGGCGAAGAAATGCAAAGATGGTCCGCAGGCCCGTCAACGCGCGGGGCCCTGACGGTCTGCTGGACGGACACCAGGACAAACTGTCCGGCTTAGACGGCGGCAGCGGCGAGTTTCATCAAACTGGCGATGAACCCGCGGGTGAATTCCGCAAAGCGGGAGTGGCTGAATAGTCTAATGCGCAAAAATCGCGATTTTTGATCAACCGATGGCGTCGCGAACTTCAACAACGTAAGTCGTCAAGATCGCATAAATAGCCCTCACCTTTGACCGCACCGTTCCCGCGTGGTGTACGCCTGAATAAAGCACTCGGCCGCTGGGCCGTTCCACCAACAAATCAGCCGGATTGAGTTTTAATGCATTGGTTGGGCAATGGGCGTCTCTTCAAATCTTATGGTCTACAAATGTTTGTCAATTTTTTCAATTTTTTTGTCGACGCGTAACGCGCAGTATGGAATATTTTTATCGTTCGCTTTGCAATTGGACGATGCGAACCGTGTATTCACACCATGGTACACCATCGGCACACTACCGCTCACGCGCGGCCAACCTTCGTGTTTCTTCTCGCCGCTCTAATTCCTCTATGGCCTTTCTAGATTGATCCTCAGCGATCCGTCGAAGCCGAACTTCCAAGGTTTCTTCGCGGAGTTCATCGGAAGGACGGTTCGAGGGGTGCGGAACTGTCTGTCGTGATTTTAAACCATCTCGCATCAGTTCGCCTCGTCTTCAGATATTCTGCCCCCAAACTTCCTCCAAAAATAGCGCGGATTCAAGCGGGAATCGAAGTAATGCTTCCGTTTTACCCATACGAATCCTTCATGACGCGAAATTATCGCCACATCGATGGGACCACCTACGGTTTCCAATCCTGCGGACGCTCGCCTCTTAAGGATAGTGATGTTGACCAGCGCTTCCGCAAGACTTGCCATTTCCTGCTTCGGCATGAGCCTAACCATGTCTTCAATATCCCAGAAGAATTCATTCCGAAATTCTTCGCTTGCCTCCTTCCAGTACCTATGTGCAATCGTGTCCGCGGCTGTGACCAATGTCTCTCGTAGAAGCTTTCTATTCTTTGGCCCAAACTTGAGGTTTTCACTGATCGTCGGTACGAGATCTTCAATAGCCTTCGCAAAATAGCGCGCAATACCCTTCTCGAGATCTCCGTCTACCCCGTACAAAAAGCGATGCGCGACGTCCGGCTGTGCATATGCTAGTACCGTTCCCCGGTAGTCGTTGCGATCCACGTCGTAATATTCGCTTTCCAGGCATCTCAGCTTGCCCCCGTACACTCCATCGATGGTGATATGGTGCAACGAGGGAAATTTATCCTTTTCACCGAATCCGGCGACAACGAGACCCGTGCAAGCATTCGTGTCTAGGTGCTTGCTTAAGCGCGCGAGCACATACCGGCGCAGAATTTTCTTATCGTTGTCACTGAGCGGATGTGCGCCGAACACCTCTTCCGCTTTATCGTCGATGAGCGAAGCCTGATCCTCAAGCCAAACGCTCAGCGTCGTTTCATCAAGAATAGGAGCATGATTCGGGTTGGCGGCCTTTAGCTTGCTAACATCGCTGATACTAAGATAGTCCACAAGCTTGCGTGTTTCTTCGCGCATTACGCCTGGAAGAATGCTTTGAATTTTTGCTTGAAGTAATTTTGTCTTTGGCTCCCCGACAAACGGTTGCGTAGCATTGCGCACGCCTCTTGCCGGTTCCGAAAGAAAGTCAATTACGTTGTTGGCCAATTGCTTTTTCTGCTGAATCTCATCAGGCATATAATGTTCGTTAAGCCAGTCAACAAATGCCTGGGACCAGCCGGAGACGTATTCGTATTCCTTGTCACCCTTGGCCTTTCGGAAGTCCTTGATAATTAATTCCCACGGATATCCGTAGAAATCCATCGAGTTATAGATCATCAGGCCGATCGGCTTCGTTTCCGACAGCTCGAATAACTTATTTTCGGACGTGTACGTTTTAGCTTTCGTGCCCTTACCAATTGTGACGGCACTATCAGTCGCGAGCGCTACAGCACTGCGATTCAGAACCGCAATTTCAGCCGTCATATCGCAATCCCCGAATCATCTGTGTTGGCCTCCACTGAGGCAGCCTGGATCTACTCAACGACCGAACAGCCAATCGAGGAAATGGCGCTCGTGGCTCCTTTTTTGCGCCGGCTCGACCCGCGATGATGGCAATAGGCCGTCTCTCTTACGCCCGGAATCCATCTCTTCCCGAGACAGTCGACGCGCCCACACAACCTCGTTGCGTCGAATAAAATAGTGCGACTGGCACGGAAGACTGAAATTCCCAACCGACGGATCTAGTGACACCGATTCCCCGTCGAATGTAACCGACCACCCTTGCCTATTTATTGGAGTTACCACTTTGCGGCCACATCCGCAAAAGCAACTGTGGGCAGCCGTAGCAAACGGTATGGAGACGTAGAGGATGCACGGCGCCAGCCGTTCAGGAATGAACTGCACGAACTCATGACTAATTTGGATATTGGGTTTCATTGGTCTTCGTTTGCTATGTCGTTGCCACCGATAGTGTATGTGCTGAAATACTCGCGCTCCTGATCGAGGTAGAAGCCGAGCAAGCGCTTCCATCTAATTACTGCCAGCGCAGCGTTAAGTGCATTCAGATCGGCAATTTGAATGTTCAGATCGTATTCATTCCGGTCCGCGTTTGCGGCAAATGGGATACGCCGCTTCTCCCATACATGTCCCCGTTTTGTTTTCGTGCTAGTCGTCGTTCGTACTATACCACCGAGTGAACTTTCCGACACATAGAGACCTATCCCAACATCGATAAATGATGTTTCAAACTCTTCAAGCTTGCGCACGACATGCGCCTTGTCTCCACCCTCCATGCACAGAAAGACGAAATCAAACCCCTTAAGCTCGTCCGCATTTTCGGCGGTCACATAACTTGCATGCGCCACAATCCCATTGCGCATTCGCTCATATATGGCGCGGAAATACTCGACCTTCTTTGGCTTAAGTAAGAGATCGTCCCCAGACGCCGCTCCAGGAGCTCTGAAGGCATTGTGTTGGAAGAACACATCGCCATCAAAAAGATGAATCTCTTTGGCTGGCGTTTTGGCGACGAGATCCAACACGTAGCCACCGGTGCCACCCAACCCCACGATCGCGACTCGTTGCAGCTTGAGTTTGTCCGATATGGTGGTGATTTCCGCGCGGCTGCTCGCTGTATCTAGATACTTGAAGACGGGATCCGTCTCCTCTGCCTCAATTATCGGGAACGTCTTAGCTGATACACAGGGTTCAATGCTCTGAGCCGGACCACTTAAAATGTCAGCATACGTGGTCACTTTCGAATAATAGTTTTCATACCGACCGGACGGTTGCGGCTTTGCAGAAAAGGTTCGGTCCGCAGTAAGCTTCTCGTCAATCCGAACCGGTGAGTCACTGTTTCGGATTCGTTCGATGGGACGACCGTTCTGGTCGCACGGGAACTCCCCGCCGAAATGAATAGTATGGCTGTCAGGCGGCTGCGTTTTGTCGTTTGCCAAAAGCAACGGCGTGGCCAAAAAGCCGCGCTTAACCTCGCGACCTGCGCTTACGTAGGGCACATCTTGCAAGATCAAAAACCCATTTTTGATCTGTGCGTTGTACCCCTCGTCCCGCAGCCGTTTTAGTTCTGGATTAAGATCGAACAGTCTGCGTGACATCGAAGATCATTCCATTTTTGATGTGTACGGCCTCGCCCTCGAGCAGCGTTCCACTCGGATTTTGTTTTGGTCCGTGGCGATACCGCACGGTAAACATCACGTTGTCGCCGGTAGGCAGCGTCGGAAAGGCGAGTTTTACAACTTCTTCGAATTTGAGCTTCGTCTCAGCAATCTCTTTCTGCTGGCCATTGACGATAATTGCTATCGCCTTTTGCGAGTAGAAATGCTCGTCCCGATTCAGGTGCACCACGGTTTCATCGCGCGGGACTAGCTCGTCTTCAACGTCTCCACCCATTTCGCGAAATAAGTCCCGATGCTTTGGAACGCTCGCGAGCTCATACAACGCGAGTCCAGTCGTAGGATTAGGCGACTTTATGGGCTCTCGATCAATGTGAATACGTACGTCGCGGCGTTGGTCGTTCATGGCATACTCCGTTTCTGCCGCTAAATATAACATGCTTGCGTAATAAATCAAGCAGAATCAAGCATGCTTGACTTTATACGCAAAACCTATTAAATCTCGGTTGTTCAATGAGATATGGTGAGATGGCTTACCGACCCACTAAGCAGAGTCTAAGGCTTGGCAGTTATCTTTCCTCGATTCGCGCAGATCGTCGTTTGACGCTTCGAGAGGTCGAGGAAAAAACGAAGAGCGCGGTCTCTAACGCATACCTGTCGCAGATCGAGCGAGATCTGGTGCCTAAGCCTTCGGCGCGCGTGCTGAGCGCGCTCGCAGAAGCGTACAACATCGACAATATGCGTTTGCTTGAGTTGGCTGGATACGTAGACCGGCCAGATCGTGCGGTTGCCGCAAGAAATGCTCGAGGTGACAGTTTTGTCGAGCACAATCTGACGGCGGACGAAGAGGCAGCGATGTTCGATTTTCTACAATGGTATCGTCATCAGAACCGATCAAAAAAATAATGATGTACTAACATCGGGGTTTACTGAATTAGTTTGACGGGATGCGAAGTTTGGCATTCCGGGAACGATGCAATTTTGATGGCCAATGACCACAAAAAAGAGCCCAACGGCAATTCGTCGAGCCCTTTTCCTTTGTGCCAGCTCTACCGACCTGAGATATGTGCCGTACGTCACCTATCGTAATTGGCCGGATCGAGCCTCGATTTTCTGGTCTGTGGCCTAGTTATGGAAGCCGCTGAGTAGCCGACCCCCGGTTGGGTGTCGTGATCTTTTCGGGATGCTACGCGAACTTCTTCCTACCGGAGCCACCGGTCTTTTGAGGTTGTCAGTCTCGACCGTATGACCATTCCGAACCTCGATTCCGGCAAAATCAGGGCGCCGGCGCCGGTCCGCGATTCACCAGCGCCGCGGCGATGACGATGTTGAGCTGGTCGATAAGACGCTGAGCCAGTGAGTGGAATCTTATGGCGTCCTCGGTTGTGGGCTCGTCTTCGCTGTGAGCCGCGGCATTACCGACTGCCCGCAAATCATCGAGCACGTTAGCCGTCGCCACATCGATGAGCTCATTCTGACGCAAAACGCGTGTGTACGGGCAGCGCGTAGGGCGAGTTAGGCGCACAGCACTGTAACCCACCATAGTGACCTCGCAACTGGCGATAGTCCGGTGGCTTACGCGCCTTAGCTGTTGGCGGCCTCCACCGACTTGAGGACCTTGCGGTGGGAGAGCGCGTTCTGCGACGCCGTGAGCGTCGCGGCGTTTTTGTGGCGGTCGAGCCAAACGGTACGGTCGGGGATGTTACGGTGGAGGTGCAGCGCGTAGGCTGCGTATTCGAGGCAAGCGCGGTTGACGACGAACGCCTCTGCCGCCTGGCCGGCCGACGCCAAGCCTGCTGCCACACGGAACGCCGAATGGCTGCGGAGGAAGAGCATCGCGCCGATTTCGTCGACCGGATTCAGCCAGCCGTCACTCATGCAGTAGAACAGACCATCGATCGCGGATAGCGTGCGGTAGACCGCTACTCTGTCGAAGCGTTGTTGGGATCTCGGTCGATTGAGTCGATTTCAAACTCGACGTCATCCGGTGGGCGCGCGCCCTTGTGGCCAACCGGCCGCCAGGCGGCTCATATCCGATCGATCAAGTTGCGATCCTGGACACCCGGTCGATCGATCAGCCGATTTTAATTTTCTTCTGGAAGCCGCCATTTTCTCCGGGGTCGTGGGGGAAATTCCCTCAGCCAACGTGAGCTTATCGCAGTCCATCCAACCCAAGGAGGACTACGATGGAGAATACGGAACGCAAAGAGAAGCTGCTGCAGCGCAAGGCTACCAAGCTCGTCGAACAGATGTGCGCAGCGGAGGAAAAGGCAAAGAAGTCCGGGCAGCGGATCTACATGGTGATCGGCCCGAAGGGCGGCCTCGGCAAAACCCTGCTGGCGCGCCTGTTGATCGACAAGCACCGCGCCGCCGGCGAATCCACCAGGATCGTCCAGATCGATCGGACGCCGCAACTGCCCGATCTTTACGGCGATGCGGTCTCGGTCGTCCGCCTGCCCGGCGCTGAGGCACTGCGTGCCGATCCGCTGGCAGCCGTGTTGGCAATGGAGCCGTACACGGCTGCCATCGATTCCTCGCTGCGCGACGGGGCGACGTTGATTGTCGATGTCGGTGGCGGGCCGTCGGCCTCCGGGACCGTCGAGTATATCGGCAAGGCGCGGGTCGATGCCTATCTCAGGCAGCACGGCGTCCATTCGACGATTTTTTTGATGCTGTTGCCCGACCCGGCGGCGATGGCGCAGAGCGTCGAGCTCGGCCGGGCACTGGAGGTCGCGCATCCGTCGGCGGAAATCGTTGTCGTGCTCAATGAGCGTGACGGCAGGTTCCGCTTTTTCCCGGGCTCGGCGGCAGAACGCGTCTGGCGCGAGACGGTGGCGCCGTTCCTGTTTGGCCGGCAATCGATGCACATGCCGGCGCTGCCGGCGGGCGCGATGCCGCCGTTCGAGACGCTCGGCTTCACGTTCACCGACATCATCAACACCGATGAAACGACGATCGCAAAGCGCCTCGGCATGTCCCGGGCCATCGCGGCGACTCTGCAGGGCGACGTGGCTGCGTGGCTCGAAGCAATGTGGGCCGCGATCGATGAGGTGCTGAACGCCGATCAGGGGGGCTCCCATGCCTGATCGCGACAAAGAGTTGAAGGCGTTCTTTCGCCTATTGCGTCAGCGTCAGGTCTCCGGAGACGCTGGACGTATCCAGATCGCGAACCGCCTGGCGAAGATGACGCTCGCCGAGCTGTTGCGGGTTCCGCCGTGGGTCATCGTCCGTCTCGGTCCGAAAGGTCTTGCACTGCTGGCCGAGAGTTCGGCTGTCATTCGCTTAAAGGGCGGCGGCTCGCCGCAGATCGTTGAAACTGCGGAGGCAGCCGTCGTCGTCCCGAAGCCGAAGCCGTCCTGGTTCTCGGACTTGAATCGGCGCCGCCCGCTGTGGTGGGAGTGCACCCGGAAGACGACGATCACCATGATCGTTGGTTTGCTCTTGATCGGCGCATTCCCGTTTGTCGAACGGAGTGTCCGCATGCTCGGCGCTTCCGCATCCAACCAAGACCCGTGCAGTCAGCTCGACCGCTGGACGGGCAACTGCATCTACCGCGTCGGCTCGTCGGGTTTGAGCCTGGCGCATGCGGCCGATCGTCTCGCTCTTCCTGTCGCGGCGCTCGCTGCGGCAAATCCGTCCCTCGATCCCAATCGTCTGTTGCTCCGCGGCACGCTCATCACCGTGCCGGGCCGCAGCGGCATCAACCTGAGGTAACCCAACATGCCTGTTTTCCATCCGACCGAACCCCACCCCTCGCTGTTCAACGCGCGCCTCTGGAGCATGATCGTGTTTCTCGGTGTGCTGCTGACCGCCGGCGCGGCGATGTTCGTCATGCTGCCGCCGGTTGTGTGGTCGCACCGCGCGGACTTGCCCGTGACGTTCTACCCGCCGGATCTCTGGCTCGTCATCAAGCAGACCACGGTCCCGCCGCTTCCATCGATGAGCCTTGGCGACATCATTGGCTACCCGCTCAGGGTGTTCGCCGCGTTCTTGAACCAGGTGCCATGGAGTGTTCTCGCATTGCCCTTGTCGCTGCGCGTCGGCGCCGCGATCGTGATCGCCGCGGCGGCCGCCAAGCTAGTATTTGCCCGCGTGCGCGAGGCAAGTCCGAAACAGATCAGCGCTCGCCACGTGAGCGGTCCGAAGCCGATGCGCGGGCAATGGGGGGCCTCGCACCTCAATCAGGTCTGGGCGCCGCGGCGCCGTCAGACGGGCGACGGAATCCTGCTGGCGCCGGGCGTCAAGCTGCCGATCGTCACCGAACGGGAGGGCATCTTGCTGGTCGGCCAGCCTGGCGCGGGTAAGTCCGTGATCCTGGAAGGCCTGTTACGGCAAGCGCTGGCGCGGAGAGACCGCGTCGTCGCCCTCGACGTGAAGGGCCGGCTTGCCAACCGCATCGCCAAATACAAGCCAATAGTGTTCGGACTTTCTGGTCCCATCTCGGTCGTGTGGGCGATCGGCGAAGACCTGCTGACGGACGCTGACGCCGATGAATTCGCGGCTTCTCTTATCCCGGAATCGAAGGATCCGGTCTGGTCGGAAGGTTCCAGGCTGATTCTGGCGGCGCTGGTGCTGTATCTCGGCAAGCGCCATGGCCGCCGCTGGGGTTGGCGCCACCTTTACAACATGCTGACGCAGCCTCCCGAAAAGCTGGAAGAGATCGTCCGCAAAGTCGCGCCCGAAGTCGGGAACATGATCCAAACCCGCGGCGAAGAGCCGGCGACGTTCATCTTGTCGTTGCTGTTCAATTTGACGGCGCATGTCGGTGCGACCGCCCGCCGGTTTGCCAGGATGGAGAACGCCCGGGCGCGCAGGGTATCGTTGCGCGCGTGGGCAACGGCTACGACATGGCGGCGGCCGATCGTGTTGCGATACGATCTGCAGCGCCGCGAACGTTCGGCGAATTTCGTCAAATTGGCGTTGCGCCTCCTGGCTGGAACGCTGCTCGGCGATGAGGTGGAAGACGGTTGCGACGGACGCATCTGGCTGTTTCTTGACGAAGTGACGCGTATCGGCCGAAGCGACGCCCTGATCGATCTTGTATCGCTTGGCCGCTCGCGGGGGGTGCGCAGCGTGGGGTCGCTCCAGAGCCCCGCACAGCTTCGTGATACCTATGGTGATGCCGGCGCTGAAGCCCTGCGCGAGAACTTCGGCCTGCAAATCATCTGTGCACTGCCGCCGGGCGACAACTCCCGCCGCATCGCCAATGATTGGGTTGCGCCGCGCACGGTTTGCGAGGCCGGCCCCCTACCTAAGGACGGAACGCGGCAAGAGTGGACGATCCCGCCGATCTCGCCGGCAGAATATGCCGCCGATTTCGGTCTGAGGTTCGATCTCTGGGGACGGCCCTATATCCGCGCGGCGGTTTTGGGGCTCGGTGACATTCCCGTGCTGGATTGGCCGATCCATCGCTGGCCGCCAAAATCCTGATTGCATCGAAGGTCGTAACGAGGGAGCCGCCTCTCTGGCGGCTCTCTTTTTTTGATCGTGAGGCTGATTTTCTCCGGGGTCGCGGGGGAAATCCTCGCGCATTTTCACCGAAGCTTCTGCCTGCAAGGTGGAAGCAATGGTCGCATCGATCCAGATCGGCACCGCGTCAAGCTACTATGCGCGGGAGTACTATCACGGCGGCGAGCGTCAGCTCGCAGCGACGTGGTTTGCACGCGCCAATCATTTCGGTGTTGCTGATGGCAGCGTCGTCGATATCGATCAGTTCACGCAGCTTCACGCCAGCCTCGATGCTAACGGCGCGTCACTTCTGACGACGAGCGGGCGGACAGTCGAAGGCGTCGATATAACGTTCTCACCAGCGAAAAGCGTTAGTCTCGCTTATGCTTTGACGACGGATGAAACTCTTCGGCAAGCGATTCTCGCCGCCCATCATAAAGCGGTCCGCGCGGCGCTTACCGTTCTCGACGATGAAGCCATTTTTGCGCGCCGCGGGCATAACGGCCTGGTGCGCGAAAGGGTAAATCTTACCGCCGCGCTGTTTACACACGACACCGCTCGCCCTGAACAACATTTTGACGGTTCGGTTTTCGCGGACCCCCAAGTTCACTCGCATGCGGTGGTCTTTAATCTAGCGATCAGACCCGACGGAACGATCGGCGGCATTGATACCCGGCTGGGGCCACTCAAGCTTTGCCTGGGTGGAATCTATCATGCCCATGCGGCCTATGCACTTAGCCAGCTCGGATTCTCTATCAAGGAGATCGGACGTAACGGCATGTTCGAAATTGGTTTCGAGCCGGCCGTTCGAAAGTTCTTCTCGGCGCGCAGAGACCAAATCGTTGAGGAACTAGCCGAAAGCGGCCTTGATACCGCTTCAGCCCCAGCTCTGGCTGCCGCAGCCGCGCTCAAGACCAGGCGCAGCAAGGAGAGCGATGTTGGAGATGATCGTTTTCAGTTGTGGCAGACGAAAGCCGCCGAACTCGGTCTTGACGTGGGTCACTGCGTCGAACGCCTACGAAGCCAGGAAAATGGAAGCTCTCTTGGCAATGAGCGTGACTTTGCCCAGTCGCTCGCGTCACTTCCCACACGTCTTACCGAATTCGAAGCGACATTCGCGCGGAAGGACCTCCTTCGCGCGGTAGCAAACGCCTATGTCGGCACCTCCGTTGATCCCGTCGGCCTGCTGCAGAGCGTCGATCAACTCATCGAAAGCAAGGCGGTCGTGGAGATCAGGCGCGATCCGCTCAATGAGCCCGTCTATTCGACACCCGAAATGATTCGGCTGGAGCGCGAGACGCTCGATCTCGCACGCTCGCTCGCCGACCGGCGATGGCACGGCTCGGATACGGCGGCCTTGCAAAGGAAGATTGTCGCGGAAAGCCTGTCGACCGAGCAGGCCAACGTCGCGCTTGCGCTTGCCGGCGGCTCGGCGTTGGCGCTGCTGGAAGGAAAAGCAGGCACCGGAAAAAATCGCACCCTGAAGCCGTTGATCGCGCAAATGCGGGAAGACGGCTACCGCGTAATTTTCGCGGCGACGGCGTGGCGTACGGTCGAGATGGGTACGGCGGAACTGGACGGCGTCGAAGGACGCGCGCTGGATAGCTGGCGCGCGATTGCTCAGGGTGGCGGCACGTTCATCGACGACCGCACCGTGCTTATCGTCGATGAGGCCGGGCAATTGGGTGTTCGAGCCACCCACGCCATTCTGACCGAGGCGTTGCGTTGCGGAAGAAGCGGCCAACCGAAGGTCATTCTTTGTGGCGACGCGGCCCAGCTAAAGCCAATCGCAGCTTGCGCCGGTCTGGAACTTGTTCGTCATTCGGCGGAAGGGACCGCACTGAATAAGGTTGTGCGCCAACGAGACCAGGCCATGCGTCGCGTGGTCGAGCAATTGTCACGTGGAGAAATTGGCTCCGCCTATGCTGCCCTCGAAGCACGTGGCTGCGTCGTCAACGTTGCTAACCGCAAACTCGCCGTCGGCACCGCCGTCGACACTTGGTTCGCCGCGCGAGAGAACCGACCCGGCGCAAGTCACCTTCTCGTTGCCCGAACGAACGCAACCGTCCGCGCCCTCAACAACGAGGTCCGGAAGCGCTTGCGCCGCAACGGACAGATCCAGGGTGAAAACGTCGTCATTACCGCCGGGACATCGTCAGGTGACCCGTTCAATCTCGCTTTGGCAGCCGGTGATCGGATCCGGTTCGGCCGACGCTGCGCCATTGGCCGCCACAAGGTCATCAACGGCACCCCCGCGAAGATCGAGCATATCGAGCGTCAAGGTGACGTACATGCGCTGATCACCGCTCGGATCGGGCGGGAGCGGGTCCGTTTCTCGACAGCAGATCTCGTGGATGAGACCGGCCACGTTCGCCTCGCTCATAATTATGCGACCACTGTTTACGCTGCACAGGGCCTTACAGCGGAAAACTGCATCGTGGTGGTCGATCCGTCGTTCGATCGGCACGATTTATATGTGTCCGCGAGCCGCGCGCGGGGGCAAACGACCCTCATTGTCGATGAATTGGCAATCGACGCGATCATCATTGCCGATCGTTCCTACAGCGCCAGACGCAACGAAGTCACCGCCGACGAACGGCGCTCGACCCTACTCGCGCGACTGTCTCGTTCGCAGCAAAAGACCACCACACTTGAGCCCGCCGAGATTGCCGAATACGCCAAACGTTCCACGGCGCGCGATGGCGACCGGCAACGGCGGATCAAGAAAGAGCTCGGCCATGAGCTCTAGGCCGCCTCAATCAAAGCTCCGGCCAATCGACCCTGAGTTTTGGTCGGTCGTGAATGATTTGCCGGACCCAATGCCGGTAAGCAAGGACGAGCTGGACGCGATCGAGCGGTATTTCTCTGACGTGCTCGATGCCGTTTTTGACAGGAAAAACAACGCGGCACCGACCGAAACTGTCCAAAATAGGAAGATCGCATAAACGATGACAAACGGAATCGCTCCCTTCTATGAGGCTCGCACATTGATCATGCCGCTGGAAAAATATGCACAGGCAGCAATCGACGGAGCGTTCTGGCTCACGGGTGAATTTCTGGATTGGAAGGAGTACCAATATGAGCCGTTCAATCCGAACCCCTCATATCTCTACAAACCGCGCCAACGGGACGACGCTATATTTGCGCTTGAATCGGTCGCTGAAGACTTACGGCATGACGTGTTCATCGAAGGTTTTCGGAGGCAGCCGGATAACGGAGCAAAAGGTACTTTTGAACAGCTGCTAACGACACACCGAGCGATGCTGGACGAAGCATTTCGATCGCAATGGCAGCACCGTCTGAACAAATTGATCGATGTTATTGGGCCTCCTAGAATTGGTAAAAACGTTGCAAATGAGCTGCTTCACAGGCTCCCAAGCCCCCGCTAGAACTCAATCGGTAATTTTGCAAGGACTTATTCCAATGGCACGAAAGCAGCTTTTGAATGCGGACGCCAGGACTGAAGTTGCCGCGAGATTATCGCGCAACGTATTGATCTACATTCGTGTTTCGACTGAAAAGCAGTCACAAAATTTATTGAGCTTAAGCGATCAGGAAAATCAGCTGGTCGCACGATGCAAACGTGACGGCGATACCATCGTAGGAATTTTCCGCGACGAGGGTGAAACTGCAACCAATATGCGTCGACGAGCCTTCGAAGAAATGATCGCGCGCGCGACCGATGGCACGCGATCAGTCGACGCTATCCTGGTCTATTCATTTTCGCGCGCATTCAGGAACCAGCTTGAGCAGGAACTGACCGTTAAGACGTTACGCAAGCATCGTGTGGAATTGATCTCCTTCGCCGAACCGCTCGCCAATGATGATACCGGCGATATGTTTCAGAAAATTTATCGGCATCGTCAACGAATACCAATCAAAAGAAACCTCACGCGCGACGACGAGGACAATGAAAGAAAATGCACGCCGCGGCTATTCGAACGGCGGAATTATTCCATTCGGCTATCGCTCGGTCGATGCCGAAATCATCGGCACAAAACAGAAGAAGCGTCTTGAGATCGAGCCGGTTGAAGCCGAGACCGTGCGTCTGATCTTTCGCCTAGCTTTGGAAGGCGATGGAACATCCGGACCGATTGGGACCAAGAAAATCGCGTGCTGGCTGAATGAACACGGCTATCGTACGCGCGGCGGATCGTTATTCGGGACCGGAACCGTTCACGAAATTCTGACCCGCGCGGCATATGCGGGTATTCGCCTATTCAATGAATACGACCGCGATAGCGAGCGCAAGGCGACCTCCGAAATCATCGAATACGAAGTGCCCGTCATCATTGATCGATCAATTTTCGATGCGGTACAGGCCCATCTGGTGGCGCGGCAACCTCGCGCGCGGGGGACGCGTCTGATCCTCCGCACCGTCGCTGTTGGGAGGGTTGGTTCGGTGCGATTGCCCGGAATCATGCGCATTGAGCACGGCGACCGGGACATCAAGGAACGGTACGATATATGCGTATTACAAATGCATCCAGGCTACAAAACAAGGGCGTCATAGGGCCGACAACGGCGCGGTTTGCGCCAATCGAAAGATCCCGCGTCCTGTCCTCGAAAAGCTCGTCGTCGATGCCCTGCTCGATCAACTTCTGCAGCCGGAGCGGGTGACCTCGATCCTGACCTCGCTCAAAGCTCGCCGGGATAACCGGCAGGCTTCCGCTGACCGTCGGATCGTAGATCTTGCCCGGCAGGCTGCCGATACCGAAGAACGCCTTTCCCGTCTGTATGGCGCCATCGAGGCGGGGACCATCGATGGTACGGACCCGACGCTGAAGGAACGAGTGGCCTCTCTCAAAAGCGTCCGGGATCGGGCAAGGGAAGCTCTGGCCTATGCCAGAACCACCAGCACATTGCCGGTCGAAATCAATCCCAGCGCTGTCAACAAATTTACGGACTCTAATGCGAGAGCGGCTCGTTGCTGGCGACGTAACTGCCCGAAAGGCCTATCTCAACGCAATCGTCGACGCCGTCATCGTTTCAGACCGTCTAATCCGTATAGTCGGCTCGAACGACAACCTTCGGTCCACGATGGGGCCGGAGGGCGACCCCAAGCCGGCCGCGGTTCGTAAATCTGTTCAGAAATGGTGCCCCTGGCCGGACTCGAACCAGCACGATGTTTCCACCACCTGATTTTGAGTCAGGCGCGTCTACCAATTCCGCCACAGGGGCCTGTTCGCGGCATAAGCGGCGCGGACTATAGCGGCGCGAAAGCAAGGGTCAACGGCAACCGGCGGCGTATTTCAAAGGCCGCAAAGGGGCGCTTTGAGGCCCGCCGGGGCGCGCCTATGATCCGCACCGGGACACCGGCCGGCAGGGAGACCGCGATGAATGAAGAAGCCCTCAATATGTCGCTGCGCAAGTTTCTTAAAGTGGTCGGCGTGACCTCGCAGCAAGAAATCGAAAAGGCGATCCGCGCCGCGGTGGCCGATGGCCGCCTCAAGGGCGACGAGACAATCGAGGCGCAGATGGTGCTCACCATCGGCAAGGTCGGCCTGACGCACAAGGTCGATGGCAAGATCGAGCTGGCCTAGCCGCCGCTAGGCCGATGCCTCGGCATTCTGCCGGCCGAAGGCCGCTTCCATCTCGCGCCGCACTTTCACCGCGGCGTCGTTCGGATCGTAGACAACATCCGCCCATTGGAGCGCGCCGCCTTCGGCAATGTCGCGCTTGAGTTTGACGTTGTGCGCGAGGCCGAGCGGCAGCAGTTCGCCGCGCAGCGACACGTCGGCTGGCGTCTGCTTGCCCCAGACGCAGAAACCGCCCTCGCCGTCCAGCATTTCGCCGGCTTTGAGATCGCGCTTGGCGGTCGCCACCACGTCGGAGCGGAAACCGGTGGGCGCGCCGGTCGGCTCGTTGCGCAACGCGGCGCTCGCGACCGAAATGCCGAGCTCGAGCCCGATCATGTGGATCGGCCGGTACAGCGCGGCGTATTTGCCGGTCTTGTCCGGCAGCATGGCGTATTCCTTGAAGCAGCGGCGCGCATACTCCGTCTCGCCCTCGAACACCACGTAGGTGCCGAGCGCGAGATGATGCGGCACGTCGCGGCCGTCACGATAAACCGAGGAGGTGACTTCGGTGACGCCGGCTTTTTCCAGCGTGCCGCCGTCGCTCTTCGGTTTGCAGATTTCGGCGAGCTCGAAGCGCGTCGCCGGCGGAAAATGCAGGCCGTTCGACTGCGGCACCAGGCCGGTGGCGTTGCACACCGCGGTCATCTCGATGCCGGACTTGGTGCCGTCGACGAAAGAGTTGAACATCTTCGGATTGATCGACTTGCGGTCGGAGATGTTCAGATATTTGTCGAGGATGTCCCAGACATTGTCGGGGTTGGACTTGTGATAATGCGGCTCGTAGCGCGTGCCCTTGCCGGCGCAGATCACCTTGAAGCCGGCGGCACGGATCGAATCGACGTGCTCGCAGATCAGCGCCGGCTGGTCGCCCCAGGCGAGGCTGTAAACGACGCCGGCCGCTTTCGCCTTGCGCGCCAGCAATGGACCGGCCACGGCGTCGGCTTCGACATTGACCATGACGATGTGTTTGCCATTGGCGATCGACGAAAGCGCATGATGAATGCCGGCGCCGGGCACGCCGGTCGCCTCCACGATCACCTCGATGCGCGGATCGGCGATCAGCGCGGCTGAGCTGTCGGTGATTGTGGTCGTGCGCGCCTTGTGCGCATCGTCGAGTGAAGCGGCCGCGTAAGCGGCGTCCGGCCAGCCGGCAGTCTTGAGCTGGCTGCGGGCGCGCGCCACGTCGAGATCGGCAACGCCCACGACATGCATGCCAGCCGTCAACCGCGCCTGCGACAGAAACATGGTGCCGAACTTGCCGGCGCCGATCACGCCGATGGTCACCGGCCGGCCGGCCGCTTCGCGCTCGAGCAGTTTGGAATAAAGATTCACCGGCGCCTCCCCCGTTATATTTCATGAAACCGAAACACAGGCAGAGCGGCGGCACAAGCTGCCGTGGGCGCGTGCCGTCGGTGCTATTGGCAGAGCGCGCGGGAGACGAAGGTCTCGGTGCGGCAGCTCGGGCCGCTTTTCTTGCCGGCGAGATAGACTTCCGGCGGACAAATTTCGGCGGTGGTCATGTCGACGCTCTTGCCGGACGCGTAGCCCTTGGTCTTGCAGATGGCGGTGGCCGCGGCCACGCAGTCGGGCGCGCCGTTCGGCGCGAGCATGCATTTCTCGTGGCCGCTCAACACGCGGGCGGACGGGAACTGCTTGACCGCGTCGGCGGCGTCCCTGGCGCTTTCAACGGTCGTCTTGGCGGCAACGCCGGCTTCGTGACCTAAATTTTCGACACCCGAGCGGGCGCCCCTGAGATTGGAACCGAGGTTCGACGTCTGCTCGCCAAACCAATGCACGATAGAACCAAAGAAGCCGGGCGTGTTGGCCAACCCCCGCTGCTCGTTCCCGCCGCTTTCCTGCGCCAGCGCCAGCGCGGCGGTAAACAGGATGGCGCCTGCGCCAATGCATGCCAGCAGCGAGCAAGCCGCCGCCTGTCCGGTTCGATTTTTCGAAATTCCGTTGCTGCTCATGGCCGGCCAATTTGATTTTCGGGCAGCCGCCGAGCGGCGATCCCTAGCCCAATGGCATTTGCGCCAGCGCGCCCCTTTAGGGCCAAGAGGTGGCGAAAATGAGGAGTGCCGCTCCCCTTAGATCAAGTACAGCGCCACCACAATGCCGCCGATGAGGACGACGGCAAACAGCGTCGTCCAAAGGGCCAACCGCTTCTCGATGATGTGGCGGGCATGCTCGCCGTAGCGATGGAGCAGAAAAGCCAGCACAAAAAAGCGCGCGCCGCGCGTGATCACCGACAAGACGACGAACAGGCCGAAGTTGTAGCCGGCAAATCCGGACGTAATCGTGACGATCTTATAAGGGATCGGCGTCAGGCCCTTGAGCAGGATGATCCAGGCGCCCCATTGGGCGTAAGCCGCGCGAAAGGCTTCGACTTTATCGCCGTAGCCGTAGAGATGGATCAGCCAGGCGCCCACCGAGTCATAAAGCAGCGCTCCGATACCGTAGCCGACCATGCCGCCGGTGACCGAAGCGAGCGTGCACCAGGCGGCAATCCGGAAGGCGCGGTCGGGCCGCGCCAGCGACATCGGCACCAGCATCACGTCGGGCGGGATCGGGAAGAAGGAACTCTCGGCGAAGGCCACCGCGGTCAATATCGCCAACGCATGCGGCTTGCCGGCGGCGCCGACGCACCAGCCATACAAACGGCGAAGCAAAGAGTTCGGCTTGGCGGCCTCAACTGTCATCGGAACGCTTCTGGTTCGGGAAAAGGGCGGATCAGCGGCGCTTGCGGACGCGCCTGGTCTCCAGCGCCACGACTTTACGCCGCGCCGGGGCCTGTACTAAATCCTTTGGCACTTTTTCCGCAATGCCGAACATCTGCTCGCGCCGGCGCATCTCGGCCCAGACATCGTCCGGATGCACCCCCGAATGAACCCAGAGCACTACCAGATTGTAGAGCAAATCGGCGCTTTCGCGCACCACCGCTTCGGGCTGGCCGTGCATGGCGTCGATGACGACTTCGACCGCTTCTTCCGCGAGTTTCTTGGCCATTTTGGCGCGGCCGGCGCGCAATAGCCGGGCCGTTCGCGACTTCGCCGGGTCCGAGCCCCGAGCGGCGATCACGGCGTCATAAAGCCGGGCGACCGAATCAGTCATGCATGCACAATACCCGATCTGCGCACCAAACCGGTTAACGACCGCAAGATATGGTTATCGGGATTGCCACCAGCCTTACCGGTAGATGGCCGCTAGGCGTCCTCGTCCGACAATAGCGTCGCATTGCCGCCGGAGGCGGCGGTGTTCACCGTCACCACCTGCTCAACCGCGAAACGATGCAGGTAATTAGGCCCGCCGGCCTTCGGCCCGGTGCCCGAAAGTCCACTGCCGCCAAAGGGTTGGCTGCCGACCACGGCGCCGATCATGTTGCGGTTGACGTAGACATTGCCGTTCGCAAGCCGCGTGGCCACGCGCGCGACCGTGGCGTCGATGCGCGAATGGATGCCGAGGGTGAGCGCGGTGCCGTTGCCGGCGAGGTCGGCGATCAGGCGGTCGAACTCGTCCGCTCGCCAGCGAACAACGTGCAGGACCGGCCCGAACACTTCTTCTTTCAACTCGTCGGCGCGATCGAGTTCTATGACCGCCGGCGCGACATAGGTGCCCCCTGCCGGCAGCGTTCCGTCCCAGCGGAAGCGCAGCGCGCCATGCATGTCGGCGATCCAGCGCTCGAGCCTGTCGCGCGCCTCGGCGTCGATCACCGGGCCGACCTGCGTCGCCGGATCGCGCGGATCGCCGAGCTGCAGTTCGCGCGCGGCGCCGGTCACCATCTCCAGCACGCGTTCGGCGACGTCGTCCTGCAGGCATAAGAGGCGCAGCGCCGAGCAGCGCTGGCCAGCCGAGCGGAAGGCGGACGTCATGACGTCGTCGGTCACCTGCTCCGGCAGCGCGGTGGCGTCGACGATCATGGCGTTGATGCCGCCGGTCTCGGCGATCAGGGCTGCGATCGGGCCGTCATTGGCGGCAAGCGTGCGGTTGATGATGCGCGCCACTTCGGTCGAGCCGGTGAAGGCGACGCCGGCGACGTTGGCGTGACCGGCGAGCAAGCCGCCGACCGCGCCGTCGCCCGGCACCAGATGCAGCGCGTTTGCCGGCACGCCGGCGGCGTGCAGCAGCTTGACGGCTTCATAGGCGATCAGCGGCGTTTGTTCGGCGGGCTTGGCCACGACGCTGTTGCCGGCGGCGAGCGCCGCCGTCACCTGGCCGGTGAATATCGCCAGCGGGAAATTCCACGGACTGATGCAGACGAAGACGCCGCGGCCGCGATAATGCAGCTCGTTGCTTTCGCCGGTCGGGCCCGGCAGCGGCTGCGGCGCGAAACCGCGGCGCGCTTGCGCCGCGTAGTAGCGGCAGTAGTCGGCGGCCTCGCGCACTTCCGAAACACAGTCATCGAGCGTCTTGCCGGCCTCGCGCTGCAACAGTGCGATCAGGCGGCCGCGGTTCTGCTCGATCAAATCGCCGGCGCGCTCCAGCGCCGCGGCGCGCTCCGCGACCGCCGTCGCATTCCATGCCGGGAAACCGGCCTGCGCCGCCGCCACCGCCGCGACGACGATCGCCGCGTCACCTTCCTCCACCGAGCCGATGCTGGCGCCGTCGATCGGCGAAACGACGCTGCGCGCGCGTCCGGCAACGGCGACACCGTCGATCAGCGGCGTGGCATTGACGTTCTGCGGCGCGGCGCGGATTTCGCCGAGCAGCGCGTCGAGCGCCGCGCGGTCGCCGAACTCGATGCCCATCGAATTCTTCCGCTCCGGCGCGAACAGGTCGCGCGGCAGCGGAATATGCGGATGGCGCGCCTTTTCGGGGCCGCCGATCCAACTCTGCGGCCGCTTGAGCACGGTTTCGATCGGCACCGAAGGATCCGCCGCCACCGATACGAAAGAAGAATTGGCGCCGTTCTCCAGCAGCCGGCGCACCAGATAGGCGAGCAGATCGGCATAGCCGCCGACCGGCGCATAGACGCGGCAGGTCAGTGCCGGCATTTCGGCAAGCAGCGCGTGATAGAGCGCCTCACCCATGCCGTGCAGGCGCTGGAATTCGAAATCCCGCGTGCCGCCCGCATCCTCGATCACGCTCGCCACCGTGAGCGCGTTGTGGGTGGCGAATTGCGGATAAAGCAGCGGCCGGCGGCCGAGCAATTTGCGCGCGCAGTCGAGGTAGCAGAGATCGGTCATCGCCTTGCGGGAAAACACCGGATAGTCGGCAAGGCCGCGCTCCTGCGCGCGCTTGATCTCGCCGTCCCAATAGGCGCCCTTGACCAGCCGCACCATCAGGCGGCGGCCGAGTGCGGCGGCCAGGTCCGCGATCCAATCGATCACCGCGGAGCTGCGCTTCTGATAGGCCTGCACGGCGAGACCGAAGCCGTCCCAGCCGGCAAGCGAAGGATCGCGCAATACGGCGGCGATCACTTCGAGCGACAATTCCAGCCGGTCGGCCTCTTCCGCATCGACGGTGAAATTGAGTTCGTGATTTTTGGCCATGCGCGCCAGCTCGAGCAGCTTCGGCGTCAATTCCTTGTGCACGCGTTCGCGCGACAGCGGCTCGTAACGCGGATGCAGCGCGGAGAGTTTCACCGAAATACCCGGCCGCTGCGGCAGCGCGGCGTTGCCGGCACTTTTGCCGATAGCCTCGATGGCGCCGGCGTAGGATTCGAAATAGCGCTCGGCGTCGTCGGCGGTGCGGGCGCCCTCGCCCAGCATGTCGAAGGAATAGAGAAACTCGCGGCCGTTCTCGGCGCGCGCCAGCGCCTCCTCGATCGTCTGCCCGAGCACGAAATGCGAGCCGAGCAGCCGCATGGCCTGGCGCGTTGCGGCGCGCACCGCCGGCAGGCCGAGCCGCTTGACCACCGCCTCGACGATGCTTTCCGGCGTTTCGCCGGCGTGGATGACGCGCGCGGTAATGCCGAGCGTCCAGGCCGAGGCCGACACCAAGAGCTTTGCCGAGCGGCCGTCGTGGTGCGCCCAGTCGCCGGCTTTCAGCTTGTCCTCGATCAGGCGGTCGGCGGTGCC
This sequence comes from uncultured Alphaproteobacteria bacterium, assembly GCA_963749625.1. GTDB lineage: Bacteria > Pseudomonadota > Alphaproteobacteria > Rhizobiales > Xanthobacteraceae > Pseudolabrys. Next base: position 38,165 of record CAVVNY010000018.1, read on the forward strand.
GGCATCGGGCACCCGCAACAGCGCCTCGGCCAGCACCATCAGCGCCAGGCCCTCCTTGGTGGAGAGCGCATAGGCGTGCAGGAAATCTTCCACCCCGCCGAGCCCGCCGACGCGGGCGCGGATCGCCGTCACCAGCCGCGTGGCGCGCGCATCGATGCGGGACTCGGCCGCGCTCGGACGGCCGGCAGCCGCGAGCAAGGCCGCGGCCAAAGCTTCATCCGCCGGCGCATAGGCCGCCCGGAAGGTCGGGATTTCGCTGGCAACTGCAGCGGACTTTGCCGGTGGCATGGATCGGCCTCCAAGCGCAGGCCGCAAGTTTATCCTAACCGCGCGATTCTCGCGGGCCCTGCGGCATAATCAACGCCCGGCACAAGCAAACGGCAAGATTAGGCCTAACGTCATACAAAAGCCCGTCACAGAGTGCTCGTACCTTGCTCTTTATGGATGCACTGGACTTTGCTGGTTTGGCGGGACTTGAGCCGCTGCCGAGATGCGCATGCCGCAAAATGTAATGAGTACGACGAGCGTGCGACGCGCCGCCGTCTTGGCGCCGGTGCTGCTGCTGACGGCGATGCTGACCGGCGCAGCGGCGGCGGAGACCGCGATCAAATTCAGCCTCGACTTCGGCTTCGAAGGACCGTCGGCGCCGTTCCTGCTGGCGATCGACAAGGGCTACTACAAGGCCGAGGGTCTCGACGTCAGCGTCGACCCGGCGGCCAATTCGCTCGAGCCGATCAGCCAGGTGGCGTCCGGCACCTATGACATGGGTTTCGGCGACATCAACGCGCTGATCAAATTCCGCGACGCCAACCCCGACGCGCCGGTCAAGGCGATCTTCATGGTCTACAACCGGCCGCCCTTCGCAGTGGTCGGGCGCAAGAGCCGCGGCATCACCACGCCGAAGGATCTGGAAGGCAAGAAGCTCGGCGCGCCGGCACTCGACGCGGCCTATGCGCAATGGCCGATCTTCGTGAAGGCCAACGGCATCGACGCCTCCAAGGTGACGATCGAGAATGTCGGCATCCCGGTGCGCAATCCGATGCTGGCCGCCGGTCAACTCGACGCCGTCACCGGGTACTCGTTTACGGTGTTCATCAATCTCAAGGACAAGGGCGTGCCGGTCGACGATATCGCCGTGCTGCTGATGGCCGACTACGGCGTCGATCTCTACGGCAATGCGATCGTGATCAATACCAAGTTCGCCGCCGCGCATCCCGAGGCGGTCAGGGGCTTTCTGCGCGCCTTCCTGAAAGGCTTGAAGGAGACGGTGAAGCGGCCTGCGAGCGCGGTCGATTCGGTGCTCAAGCGCAACGACTTGGCCAAGAAGGACATCGAAACCGAGCGGCTGAAGATGGCGATCCGCGAAAACATCGTGACGCCGGAGGTGAAGGCGAACGGCTACGGCGGCATCGACGCCGCGCGCTATGCCCGCGCCGTCGATCAGACCGCGCTCGTCTACAAGTTCAAGGCGAAGCTAAAGCAGGAGGACATCTTCGACGCCTCCTATCTGCCGATTGCCGCCGATCGCAAAGCCGATTAGCGCGCATCACGCCGCGCTAGTCACCTTGCGCGGGGCGCCGACCAGCAAGGGCTGCGCGTCGTCGGACGGGCCATAGAGCACCGCGGCAATGGCGTCGGCCAGTTCCTCATAGACGGCGCGGGCGCCGCCCTCGCGCACATAGATGCCGCCATAGAGATCCGGCAGTTTCGGCAGCGGCGAATCCTCCCAAATTTGCAGACCGACTTTCTCCGCCCGCACGCGCGTGATCGCCATCACGCCAAGCCCGGCGTTGACCGCGCCGCGCAAACTGGTGGAGCTCGGACCGGTGAAGACGTCTTCCCAGTCGAGACCTGCCGATTGCAGGGCCTGCGTGGCGAGCCGGTGATAGACGCAAGCCTCGCCATAGGAGACCAGCGGTATCGGCCGATCGGGATCGATGTGGGTTGCGTCGCTGTGCACCCAGACGACCTCCTGCGCGCGGCTGAAGCGCGCATCGGGCGGCGGCGTCATCGACAGTCCGATCATGATATCGAGATCGCCGCTGCGAAGTTCGCGCACCAGCGGGTCGTAGAAATCGGTGCGCGTGACGAAGCGCACGTCCGGCCAGCGCTCGCGGAACTGCGCCAGGATCGAGGGCAGCGTCGAGGCGATGTATTCGCTCGGTGTGGCGACGCGGATCACCAATTCGGGCCGCGGACCGCTGTCGCCGATATTGACGATCTGATCGTTGATCGACAGCAGGCGGCGCGCATAGCTGACCACCAAGTCGCCTTGCGGCGTCAGGCTGATGCCTTGCACGCTGCGATCGAACAGTTCGCCGCCGAGCAGCAATTGCAGCCGCTTGATTTGCGCGCTCACCGCCGGCTGGGTCACGCCGAGCTTGGCCGCGGCTTTGGTAAAGCTGCGCAGGTCGACGACGGCGACAAGCGTCCGCAGCAAATCGGTTGGAATATTGGTCATCGTCCGTGCCGCCTCCAGCCAAGATTAGATCGTATGCACACTAACGAATATGAGTGCAACTCTAACACGTCCCGATAGTCATTCAATTTCGGGAATTCGTAGGGGTTGTGCTTTGTTTTGGATCAATGGCACGAGCAAATCTTTTCGTCCCGCGCGTGCCACGGCGACGGAGATTGCGGCCGGCCGCTACTTTATGCGCTCGAGAATGCTCACATAATTCGCTACCGCCGCGCCGCCCATATTGAAGATACCTCCGAGATGGGCGTTCTTCACCTGCAGGTCGCCGGCGGTCCCAGTGAGCTGCATTGCGGTGAGCGCATGCATCGAGACGCCGGTGGCGCCGATCGGATGGCCCTTGGCCTTCAGGCCGCCGGACGGATTGACCGGCAGTTTTCCATCCTTTTGCGTCCAGCCTTCCTTGATGGCGCGCGCGCCCTGGCCTTCGGCGGTCAGGCCCATGGCCTCGTATTCGATCAGTTCGGCGACGGTGAAGCAGTCGTGCGTCTCGACGAACGAAAGATCGCCGAGCTTGAGCCCCGCCTGTTCGAGCGCGCCATGCCAGGCATGGCCGCAGCCTTCGAACTTCAAAATGTCGCGCTTGGACATCGGCAGGAAGTCCTGCACGTGCGCAGCGGCGCGGAAGGCGACCGCCTTGCCGAGCTTGAGCGCGGTCTCGACGTCGGCGAGCACGACCGCGGCGGCGCCGTCCGACACCAGCGAGCAGTCGGTGCGCTTGAGCGGGCCGGCGACGAAGGGGTTTTTCTCGCTCTCGGTGCGGCAGAAGTCGTAGCCGAGGTCCTTGCGCATCTGCGCGTAAGGATTGCCGACGCCGTTCTTGTGGTTCTTGGCGGCGATCATCGCCAACGCATCGGACTGGTCGCCCCATTTCTGGAAATACAGCCCGGCGATCTTGCCGAAGATGCCAGCGAAGCCGCCATCGATCTCGGCTTCCTCGCGCACGTAAGACGCTTTCAGCAGGTTGCGCCCGATCTCGGCCGGAGGCGTCGTTGTCATCTGCTCGACACCGACGCAAAGCACGATGCGCGCGACACGCGCCTCGATCGCCTTGATGCCCTGATGCACGGCGGCGGAACCGGTGGCGCAGGCGTTCTCGACCCGGGTCGCGCGCTTGAAGCGCAGATCGGGCGAGGCCTGCAGCACCAGCGCGGCGGTAAAATCCTGTGCAGAAAAGCCGGCGTTGAAATGGCCGAGCACGATCTCATCGACGTCTTTGGCCGCGACGCCGGCATCGGCCAGCGCCTCGCCGGCCACCCGCACGATCAGGCTTTCGACGCTCTCACCGCTGAGCTTTCCGAACGGGGTATGGGCCCAACCGACGATGGCTGCGGTCATGGAAGTCTCCCTTGCCGAACTTTGGTCGCATTGGTCGGCGATGAACCGCCGGTCACCATGAATCACGCCGGGGGGTCATGCGGACTTTGCCTCCGGTCCAAAGCTTAGATAGCCTAGCGCCACCGCCTATGGAACCCAACCGTCTTCCTGGGTTTTGGCCGAGGCCCTCAAACCGGACCGCGAACATTGCCTTATTGTGCCGCCCCACGCTCCCTCGTATTCGGCCTTGCCCTGACGGCGACGCTGGCGCTTGCCGGCACGACGCAGGCCCGGGCCGAAGCGCAGCTATTGATCGAAGCGTCCACCGGCAAGGTGCTGCACGCGGAAAACGCCACCTATCCGTGGTACCCGGCCTCCGTCACCAAATTGATGACGGCCTACACCACGCTGCGCGCCATCAAGGAAGGCCGTATCGGCTTCAACACGCTGCTCACCGTCTCGCGCAACGCGGCGGCGCAGCAGCCGACCAAGATGGGCTTTCGGGCCGGCACCACGCTCACCGTCGATAACGCGCTGAAGATGCTGATGGTGAAATCGGCCAACGACATGGCGGTGGCGATCGCCGAAGGTGTCGGCGGCTCGATCGAGGGCTTCGCCGACATGATGAACGCCAATGCGCGGCGGCTCGGCATGACGGAATCGCATTTCGTCAATCCGAACGGTCTGCCGGCGGAAAACCACGTCACCTCGGCGCGCGACCTCGGCATCCTCGCCCGCGCGCTGATCCTGGAATTCCCGGAAGACGATGCCTACTGGCACATCCACGCGATCCAGTACGGCAACCGCGTGCTGCATAATTACAATTCGCTGCTCGACCGCTATCCCGGCGCCGACGGCATGAAGACCGGCTTCATCTGCGCCTCCGGCTACAATGTGGTGGCGTCGGCGACGCGCAACGGCCGCCGCCTGATCGCCATCGTTCTCGGCGCTTATTCCGGCGCGGTGCGCGCGCAGAAGGCGGCGCAACTGCTCGAGAACGGATTCAACAGCGGCGGGCTGTCCTGGCTGACGCCCTCGCTCGGCACCGTCGATCAGCTCGCGCCGATGGACGCGCAGCCGCCCAACCTGCGCGAGGAAATGTGCGGCGGCCATCGCCGCAAGCCGGCGTCGGAGGACAACGACGAGGAGCAGCAGGACGCCGCCACCGGCGACACCAATTCGGCGCAGGGTTTCATGCTTTCCGCCTTGCGGCCGGCGAACGGCAAGTTCGTGCTCGGGCCGCCGGTTGAAACCGAGGCGCCGGTCAAAGTGTTCACCGGCCCGGCCGGCCATCCGGATGCAGTGCAGGTTGCCGAACCGCATGCCAAGAAGAAAAAGAAACATGTCGCCGCCAAGAAGGGCGAAGGCGTCAAGGAAGGCGTCAAGAAGGAAACCAGCGCCAAGACCGCGGCCGCGCCCAAGCGCGCCAAACATGCGGCGAAGCCGAAAGTCAGTTCGGCCAACTAGCGCATGATCCCGAAAAGTGGAACCGGTTTTCGGATAAGATCATGCGCAAGCTACAAGCTAAATGTCAGGCTAGCGCCGTGATCCGATCCAAAACGATGGTGCTCTGATGCCCGAGGCCGGCCAAAGCGCGGATCGGCGGCGGCCGCCCGAGCCCATTCCCCTCACCGTCCTCACCGGCTTTCTCGGCGCCGGCAAGACCACGCTGCTCAACCGCCTGCTCAAGGACGAGGCGCTGAGTGAGACCGCCGTCATCATCAACGAGTTCGGCGACGTCGCGCTCGATCACCTGCTGGTCGAATATATCGGCGACAACATGGTGCTGCTGCAAAGCGGTTGCTTGTGCTGCACCATGCGCGGCGATCTGGTCGACGCGATGGAGACGCTGCTGCGCGATCTCGACAACAGGCGCTGCACGTTCCGCCGCGTGCTGATCGAGACCACCGGTCTCGCCGATCCGGCGCCGCTGCTGCACACCGCCATGGCGCATCCCTATCTCGTGCAGCGCTACCGGCTCGATGGAGTGGTGACCGTGGTCGATTGCGTCAACGGCGAGGCCACGCTCGACGCGCATGCCGAGGCGATCAAGCAGGCGGCGGTGGCCGACCGCATCGTGCTGACCAAGACCGACCTCGCGACCCCCGCGCAGCGCGAAGCCATCGTGGCGCGGCTGCGCACGCTCAATCCGGCAGCGCCCATCCTCGACGCCGCGAAGGGCGAAGCGACGGCGGAGCGGCTGATGAATTGCGGGCTGTACGATCCGGAACGCAAGATTCCCGACGTCAAGAAATGGCTCGCCGCCGAATCTTACGCCGGCGATCACCATCATCACCATCACGACGTCAACCGGCACGACGCGCATATTGGCTCGTTCGTGCTCACCGCCGATGCCGCGATCCCCGCCGGCACGCTCGACATGTTCCTCGAGCTGCTGCGCGCGACCCATGGCGACAAGCTCTTGCGCCTCAAGGGCATCGTGAAGCTGCAGGAAATGCCCGACACGCCGGTGGTGGTGCACGGCGTGCAGCACGTGTTCCACCCCACCGCGCGGCTGGAACGCTGGCCGGACGACGACCACCGCACCCGGCTGGTGTTCATCACCCGCGACCTGCCAGAGCGCGCCGTGCGCGAGTTGTTCGAGGCCTTTCTCGGCGCGGCCAGCGGTCGACCGTCCGGACCGCACGGCGCTCACCGACAATCCGCTGGTGCCTTTCGGCGGGGCGGATCGGTAGACTGGAACTATCCCCGTCACCCCGAGGTGCGAGCGACCGTAGGTTGTGAGCGTCGAAGGGCGATGGAGATGAGCCTTGCGCCGCCTCTCGACTCAACTCATGCTAATCCCTGCCCGCCGGCCGAATCGCAAACTTGCCCGGCAAGACCCGGCGGTATTTGAGGAAACGCCATGCAACGGCCAATTCAGCGGCCAATTGAACGGCCTTGGCTGCAGCATTATCCGCCGGGCGTGCCCGCCGAGATCGACATCTCGCGCTACCCGTCGCTGGTGGCGATGTTCGAGGAGAGCTTCAAGGCCAACGCCGCCCGCGAAGCCTGCGTCTGCATGGGCAAGTCCTTGACCTATGCCGAGCTCGACGCGGCCTCGCGCGCCTTCGCCGCCTGGCTGCAGAGCAAGAACCTGCAACGCGGCGCCCGCGTCGCCATCATGATGCCGAACGTGCTGCAATATACCGTGGCGATCTCCGGCATCCTGCGCGCCGGCTTAACCGTGGTGAACGTCAATCCGCTGTACAAGCCGCGCGAACTGGAATTCCAGCTCAAGAATTGCGGCGCCGAAGCCATCATCGTGCTGGAGAACTTCGCCGCGGTGCTGCAGGAGGCGTTGCCGCAAACCGACGTCAAGCACGTGGTGGTCGCCAGCCTGGGCGACATGCTCGGCACGCTGAAAGGCACGCTGGTCAATACCGTGGTGCGGCACGTCAAGAAAATGGTGCCGGCCTATGCGCTGCCGGCCGCGACCAAATTCAACGACGTGCTGAGCCTCGGCCGCAAGCTGCCGTTCGCGCGCGTCGCGGTCGGGCCCGACGACATCGCCTTCCTGCAATATACCGGCGGCACCACCGGGGTTTCCAAAGGCGCCATCCTGCTACACCGCAATCTGGTCGCCAACGTCTTGCAGGTGATGGCCTGGAACGTCCCGATCCTCGCCATGCCGCCGCCGACCGAGCGCGACATCATCGTCACCGCGCTGCCGCTCTACCATATCTTCGCGCTCACGGCCTGCTTCCTGTTCAGCGTCTGCGTCGGCGGCACCTGCTTGTTGATCCCCAACCCGCGCGACATTGCCGGTCTGATCAAGGAACTGTCCAAGTACAAAGTGAATTCGTTCCCGGCGGTGAATACGCTGTACAACGCGCTGCTGCAGCATCCGGATTTCGGCAAAATCGACTGGAGCATGCTCAAAGCCGCGATCGCCGGCGGCATGGCGGTGCAGAGGTCGGTCGCCGAGGCGTGGATGAAAGCGACCGGCCGCCCGATCATCGAAGGTTACGGCCTGTCGGAGACCTCGCCGGTGCTCACCTGCAATCGCGGCGACATCGCCGAATGGACCGGCACGATTGGATTGCCGGTGCCGTCGACCGAAATCACGATCCGCGACGACGCCAACCATGACGCGCCGATCGGCGAGCAAGGCGAGATCTGCGCGCGCGGGCCGCAGGTGATGCCGGGTTATTGGCAAAGCCCGGAAGAGACCGCCAAAGTGATGACCGAGGACGGCTTTTTCCGCACCGGCGACATCGGCGTGATGGACGCGGAAGGCCGCGTCAAAATCGTCGACCGCAAGAAGGACATGATTTCGGTGTCCGGCTTCAAGGTGTTTCCCAACGAAGTCGAGGACGTGGCGATGATGCAGGGCGGCATCGTCGAATGCGCCGCGGTCGGCGTGCCGGACCCGCATTCCGGCGAAGCGGTCAAGCTGTTCGCCGTGAAGAAATCGCCGGACGTGACCGAGCAGGATTTGCGCAAATACATGCACGGCGAGCTCGCCGGCTACAAGATGCCCAAGCAGATCGAGTTCCGCAACGAACTGCCGAAAACCAACGTGGGCAAGATCCTGCGCCGCGCGCTGCGGGACGACGAATGAACGACGCGCCCGCGCTGCCCTCGCCCGCCGACGTGGTCGCGTTCTGGCGCGACGCCGGACCGAAGAAGTGGTTCGAAAAGGACGAAGCTTTCGACGACGAGATCCGGCGGCGTTTTCTTAAAGCCCATGAAGCCGCCGCCGCCGGCAGGCTGAGCGGCTGGGAAGCAAGCGCGGAGGGTGCGCTGGCGCTGCTCATCCTGCTCGATCAATTTCCGCGCAACATGTTCCGTGGGTCGGCGCGCGCTTTCGCCACCGACGCGACCGCGCGCGCGGTCACCGCCGGCGCCTTGGTGCGTGGTTTCGACAGTCAGGTGCCGGCTGAAATGCGCGGCTTCTTCTATCTGCCGTTCGAGCATTCGGAGGATCTCGCCGATCAGGAGCGCGGCCTCACGCTGTACAAGGCGGCAGGCGATGCCGACGGCCTGAAATGGGCCGGCGTGCACGCCGATATCATCCGCCGCTTCGGCCGTTTCCCGCACCGCAATGCGGTGCTCGGCCGCGTCACGACTCCGGAGGAACAGAAGTTCCTCGACGAGGGCGGGTTCTCCGGCTGAGCCGCAAAAATATCGGACGCTGCCCCACGCATTTGTTAGGCTAGCGGCAATTAAAAAGCCGGCCATCCGAGCTGGCTTGGTGCAGGGAGGCGACCATGTTGCATTGCTGCAAAGCGCTTCGGCGCTTGATGACGTTTGCCGGCTTCATTCTGCTGGCGGCCGCGGTTCCCACGAAAATCTTCGCCCAGCAAAGCGTGAATGTCGGCGCCGCCGATATCGGCGGCGTGGTCAAGAGCGCCAAGGGCCCGGAGGCCGGCGTCTGGGTGATCGCGGAGACCACCGAACTGCCGACCAAGTTCGCGCGCATCGTCGTCACCGACGACCAGGGGCGCTATCTGATCCCCGATCTGCCGCAAGCCGATTACGCGGTTTGGGTGCGCGGCTACGGCCTGGTGGACTCGCCGAAAATGCGTGCCAAGCCCGGCATGCATCTCGATCTTACGGCGGTGATCGCGCCAAACGCGGCGGCGGCGGCGCATTATTATCCCGCCATCTACTGGTACACGATGATGAAAATTCCGCCTGCCAGCGAGTTCGGCGGCAAGGGCGCGATTCCTGCGAAGTTCACGCAGAACGATTGGCTCAAGCAGATGAACAATGTCGACTGCATCGGCTGCCATCAGCTCGGCCAGGAATCCACCCGTACCGTTCCGGCCGAATTCGGCAAGTTCGCGTCCGGCGAAGAAGCGTGGATGCGGCGCACCCAGTCGGGTCAGGCCGGCGAGCAGATGACCAACCGGCTGGCCGGCCAGTGGGGCGGCGTGCCCTACAAATATTTCGGCGACTGGACCGACCGCATCGCCAAAGGCGAACTACCCAAAGCCACGCCGCCACGGCCGCAAGGGGTCGAGCGCAATATCGTCATCACGTCGTGGGAATGGTCCAGCCCCGACAAATATCTGCACGATTCGATTTCATCCGACCGGCGCCATCCGACGGTCAACGCCTACGGACCGCTGTACGGCTCGCCCGAATACTCGACCGACAACATGCCGATCCTCGATCCGAAGACGAACAAAGTGTCGTTTTTCAAGTTGCCGGTGCGCGACCCGCAAATGCCGGAATCGCTCGGTCCGGGCCATGCGGCCAGTATCAAGCCATTGCAACCGTCGGCCTATTGGGGCGACCGTCAGCTTTGGGATACGCGCGCCAACAACCATAATTCCGAATTCGACGCCAAGGGCCGCCTTTGGCTGGCGGCCACCGTGCGCGGTCAACCTAATCCGGACTTCTGCAAGAAGGGCTCGGATAACCCCTACGCGAAAGTTTTCCCGCTCGACAAATCGCAGCGCCAGGTGGCGATGCTCGATCCGAAGACGATGAAGTACTCCTTCATCGACACCTGCTTCGCCACGCATCACCCGCAATTCGGCTACGACGCCGACAATACGCTGTGGTTCAGCGGCACCGGACCGGTAGCGGGCTGGGTCAATACCAAAGTGTTCGACGAGACCGGCGACGCGCAAAAGGCGCAAGGCTGGGCGCCGTGGGTGCTCGACACCAATGGCAACGGCAGGCTCGACGACTTCACCGAGCCGAACGCGCCGACCGATCCGAAAAAAGATCAGCGCATCACCGCCGGTTCCGGACCTTATGCCGTCATGCCGAACCCGAAGGACGGCTCGATCTGGTACGCCATCGGCACGTTTGCCGGCCCGCCGGGATTCCTGCGCTTCGATCCCAAAACCAAACTGTCGGAAGTCTATTACATCCCGAAACCCGGCTTCGGCATCCGCGGCGGCGATATCGATGGCAATGGCGTTCTCTGGGGATCGGGCTCGAGCGGTCATCTCATGAGCTTCGACCGCAGCAAGTGCAAAGGCCCGCTCAACGGACCGAAGGCCACCGGCTATCACTGCCCGGAAGGTTGGGCTTTCTACAAATATCCCGGCCCCGGCTTTGAAGGCTTCCCCAACACCAGTGCGGAGGCGAGTTACTATACCTGGGTCGATCAGCACAACACGCTGGGCTTAGGTGAGAACGTTCCGATCTCGACCGCCAATCTCAGCGACGGCTTTGTGGCGCTGAAAGACGGCAAAATGATCTCGCTGCGCATTCCCTACCCGATGGGTTTCTATGCCAAGGGGCTGGACGGGCGCATCGACGATCCGAATGCCGGCTGGAAGGGCCGCGGCCTCTGGAGCACCAATGGCGACCGGACGCCGTGGCTGATGGAGACCGGCAAGGGTTCGAGCCCGCGCGCCGTGCATATTCAGATACGGCCAAATCCGCTTGCCGACTGATACCGGCGCAACGTGACACGAAAATCCCCGCCGCAAAAAGCGGCGGGGCATGCTATTGATGCGCCATGACTGACTTCCATGGCGTCTTTCCCTATCTCGTCTCGCCGATCGATGCGCAGGGGCGCATCCTCACCGATGTGTTGGCCCGGCTGGCGGACGACCTGATCAAGGCCGGCATGCACGGCCTGACGCCGCTCGGCTCGACCGGCGAGTTCGCCTACCTCACGCGCGAACAACGCACCGCCGTCGTACAGACGACGATCGAAGCCGCCAACAAGCGCGTGCCGGTGATCGCCGGCGTCGCCTCGACGTCGAGCGCCGATGCGGCCGACCAGGCAAGGCGCTACCAAGCGCTCGGCGCCGACGGCATCCTCGCCATTCTGGAAGCCTATTTCCCGCTCAAGGACGCGCAGATCGAATCCTATTTCCACGCCATCGCCGATGCGGTCGACATTCCCGTGGTGCTCTACACCAATCCGCAATTCCAGCGCAGCGATCTCACCCTCGACGTGATCGCGCGGCTCAGCGATCACCCGCGCATCGGCTACATCAAGGACGCCTCGACCAATACCGGGCGGCTGCTCTCGATCATGAATCGCACGCCGCAGATGAAAGTATTCTCGGCCTCCGCGCATATTCCGGCGGCGGTGATGCTGATCGGCGGCGTCGGCTGGATGGCGGGCCCGGCCTGCATCGTGCCGCGCCAGAGCGTAAGGCTTTACGAATTGTGCCGCGCCGGCCAATGGCCGGAGGCGATGAAGCTGCAACGCGAGCTCTGGCGCATCAACGAGGCCTTCGCGCGCTTCAACCTCGCCGCCTGCATCAAGGCCGGCTTGCAGATCCAGGGCTACGCGGTCGGCGACCCGGTGCCGCCGCAAGCGGCGCTGACGCCGGCGGAGCGGCAAATCGTCGAGGGCATTTTGTCCTCTCTGCCTTAACCTTTCGGCGCGCGCGGCGACCGGAAAACCGGCGTAAAAAGCCTTGAATCATCAGCATAAACCGACCCATCCAACCGATTCTTAACGGTTCCTTGCTAAGCACTCGGAATGTTGCCGTCGCTCGCAAAACGGCCGGCGCCGGTGCGGAGAGAACCCGTGGCGCTGGTCGATTCCGAAAACGCCGCCGCCGCGCCGCCCTCGGCTGCGGCCGAGCCTCGTCGCGCGCGTCAAGGCGATTCTCGCCGACCGCAGCGACTCGCGGTTGGCGCAGCTCATCGCCGGAAAAGTTTTCCTGGTGCGCGTCGGCAGCGCCATGCTCGCGCTCGCCAGCCAGGTCCTGCTGGCGCGCTGGATGGGCAGCTTCCAGTTCGGCATCTACATCTATGTGTGGACCTGGGTGCTGATGATCGGCGCGCTCTCGGATTTCGGCCTGTCGTCGGCGGCGCGGCGTTTCATTCCGGAATATACCGAGCTCAAGGCGCTCGACCGCCTGCGCGGATTTCTCACGGGCAGCCGCTGGCTGGCCTTCGCCATCGCCACCGGCATCGGCGCCATCGGCGCGGTGATCGTGACCGCGCTCGCGCCCCACATCGAAGATTTCACGGTGGTGCCGCTCTATCTCGCCTGCATCACGATTCCGATCTACGGGCTGGTGCAGGTACAGGCCGGCATCGCGCAATCCTACGACTGGCCGAACCTCGCGCTGATGCCGTTCTACATCATCCGCCAGTTCTGCATCACGCTGCTGGTGGGCATCGCCTATTTCATCGGCGCGCCGACGCATGCGGTGACCGCGATGTTGATCGCCGTCGCCACCACCTGGGCGGTGACGTTCGGGCAGATGATCATGCTCGACCGCAGGCTCAAGAGCAAAGTCCCCGCCGGCCCGAAGAGCTACGAGGTCAAGACCTGGTTCGCCACCTCGCTGCCGATTTTCGTGGTGGAAGGCTTCTACCTGCTGCTCACTTACGTCGACATCCTGGCGCTCGAGCATCTGCGCTCGCCCGACGAGGTCGCCGTCTACTATGCCGGCGCGCGGCTCTTGGCGATCGTCGCCTTCGTCTATTTCGCCATCGCCGGCGCTACCACTCATAAATTCACCCAGTATCACGTGAGCGGCGACAAGGAGCGGCTCGCCTCGTTCTTCGCCGAGACCATCAAGTGGACATTCTGGCCGTCGCTCGCTGCCTGCGCGCTGATCCTCGCTTTCGGGCGGCCGTTGCTCGGCCTGTTCGGCGCCGGCTTCGAGAGCGGCTATAGCGTGATGTTCATCCTGGCGATCGGCATGCTGGCGCGCGCCGCCGTCGGTCCGGCCGAACGGCTGCTCAACATGCTGGGCGAGCGCAAGCAATGCGCGCTGATCTATGCCGCCGCCTTCGCCATCAATCTCGTGCTGTGCGTGATCCTAATTCCGCGCGTCGGCATTACCGGCGCCGGCATTGCGACCTCGAGCGCGCTGGTGGTGGAATCGATCCTGCTCTATCTCGTCGCCAAGCGGCGGCTGGGCTTCCACGTTTTCATCCTGGGCGGCGGGCAGAGCGAGGGCGCACGCTGACCGGACGAGTTCAGGCTCCCCGTCGCGAAGCGGCCGCGCTCTTCGCCTTCAAAGACTGCGGCGGCTGGATGAACTTGATGCCGATTTCGGTGTCGGAGCGCCACATTACGCGGCACCATCGCGTCAGACCGTCGTGCAGATGAATCAAAAATTCCTGCGGCGCCGCGCTTGGAACCTCGGCTTTTATGCGGGCGCCAAATTCGGATACATCGAGCATAGAGCACTTCAGCGGCGGCCCCAGCCCGGTTTCCATAAAAACATCGTGAGCGATTTTGCGCCTCACGTTTTGGCGCTTCTCGATTCCAGACATGGTGGCCCCTCCGGCAGAGCGCCTTGTGCGCCATTCATAACAAATTCAAGTACACCTCACTAGAACGCGCTTTTACCGCCGGCGCGGCCCGCAATGTCACGCCCGCTGCCGCAGCAGCCGCCGGATCACCTTGCCGGTGGTGGTCATCGGCAGGTCGTCGATGAAAGCGACCTCGCGCGGATATTCGTGCGCCGACAGCCGCGTGCGCACGAAAGTCTGGATCTCGGCGGCGAGCGCCTCCGACGGCGGGTGACTCTTCTTGAGCACGATGAAGGCTTTTACGATCTCGGTGCGCAGCGGATCGGGCTTGCCGATGACGGCGGCGAGCGCCACCGCCGGATGGCGGATCAGGCAGTCCTCGATCTCGCCCGGCCCGATGCGGAAGCCGGCCGAGGTGATGACGTCGTCGTCGCGGCCGACGAAGCTGATATAGCCGTCCTCGTCCATGACGCCCTGGTCGCCGGTGGTCATCCAGTCGCCGATGAATTTGTCGCGCGTGGCCTGCGGGTTGCCCCAATATTCCAGGAACATCACCGGATCGGGACGCCGCACCGCGATCTGGCCCACCTCGCCGGCTTTGAGCGGATGGCCATCGCGGCCGATTACCGCCACGGTGTGGCCCGGAATCGGCTTGCCAATGGCGCCGGCCTTGAGCATGCCGAGCTGGGCGCAGGAGCCGAGCACCAGGTTGCATTCGGTCTGACCGTAGAATTCGTTGATGGCGAGGCCGAAGGCGGACTTGCCCCATTCCAACGCCTCGACGCCGAGCGACTCGCCGCCGGAAGCGACGCTGCGCAGCTTGAAATCGTAGCGCCCGCGCGGGCTGGGCGCCGCCCGCATCATGCGTAGCGCCGTGGGCGGAATGAACGCATTGCGCACCTGCGTCTGCGCCATCAGCGCAAAGGCTTCGTCCGGATCGAATTTGTCGAAGCGGCGCGCCACCACCGGCACGCCGAAAAGCAGGCTGGGCAGCAGCGCATCGAGCAAGCCGCCGGCCCAGGCCCAATCGGCCGGCGTCCAGTAACGATCGCCGGCTTGCGGGAATTCAAAATGCGGCAGTTCGATCCCCGGCAGATGGCCCAGCAAGACACGATGGGCGTGCAGCGCGCCCTTGGGCTGGCCGGTCGTGCCTGAGGTGTAGATCATCATCGCCGGATCGTCGGCGGCGGTATCGACGGCGGTGAAATCGTCCGAAGCGCGCGCCAGCAAGTCGGAGAAACTATCGGCGCCATCGCCTGCGCCGTCGACCGACAGCACACAGGTAAGCGCCGGCGCCTCGGCGCGGATGTCGTCGAGCTTGGCGAGCCCCTGCGCGTTGGTGATGAGCGCCTTGGCGCCGGAATTCTGCAAACGATAGGACAGCGCGTCCGGGCCGAACAGCACGGCGACCGGCAGAGCGACGGCGCCGAGCTTGTAGATCGCGATGTGGGCTGCGGCAACTTCCGGCATCTGCGGCAGCATGATCGCGACACGGTCGCCGCAATTGACGCCGTGCGCGCGCAGCACGTTGGCGAGCCGGTTGGACGATCTCGCGCAAGGCGCCGTAGCTGATGGCGTCTTCGCTGCCGTCCGGCTTCACATGCAGGAGGGCGAGCCGGCCAGGTTCAGCATTCGCCCAGCGGTCGCAGATATCGACGCCGATATTGTAACGCGCCGGGATATCCCAGCGGAATTGGCGATAGAGGTCGTCGTAATTGTCGAGACGCGGCAGCACCGGCATGGGGCGCAAACTAGTGAGCCTCGCGCGCGAGGTCCAGCCCGCCGCGCGTTGCGCTAGCCCGTCGCAGCCTCGGTCGTTGCGATCCAGATGCCGGCGAACACCGCCAACAGGCCGACGACCAGATTGACGGTGATCGGCTCGCCGACAAGCTGATGCGCCAGCAAGGCCGCCGCGATCGGATTGACCGTCATGGTGTTGGCCACACGCGTCGGCGAGGCCCGCTGCAAAGCCATCACCCAGAGGATGAAGGCCAGCGCGCCGCCGCCGATGCCTAAATAGATTCCGGCAATCCACTGCGGCGCGCCGAAGCTTTCCAGCACCGCCACCCGGCCGGTCAACAGGCCGACAATGACCAGCGCCGCGGCGCCCGCCCCCATGCCGACGGCGAGAAACCCGAGCGCGCTCGAGCGCCGGATGAAGGCGCGCGACCAAACATTGTAAAATGCCATGCACAGTACCGCGGCGGCCATGATCAATTCGCCGCGCCAGGCTCCGCTTGGAGCGGCCGCAAGACCCGACGCCAGCGCGGCGAAAACGCCCAGCACGGCGATGCCGACGCCGACGGACTTGCGCGTCGTCAGCGGTTCGATGCCGAGAATGCCGCCGACCAGCATGGTCTGCAGCGGCAAGGTCGACAGCGCGAGACTGGCGCGGGCCGCCGTCGTGTAGCCGAGCGCGATGTTGTAGAGAATGAAGAACAAACCGAAAAAACAGAGTCCCAAGGCGGCGACGCCGGGCCAGTCGCTGCGCGGCGGCCACTTTACGCGCAGGACGAGCGCCATCGGCAGCACGAAGAGAAATCCAATACCCCAGCGCAGAATGGCCAGCGTGAGCGCATCGGCGTTGCCGACCAGATAGCGCGTGACGGCGGCGGCCGTGCCGCCGAGACAGCTTGAAACGATCGCAATCAACACGCCGACCAGTTCGCCCACGCGCGCTCCCCCTCCGGCCGGGCAGGACTATGCCACGGCTGGGCGTATTGGCCGCTAAATAAAACGGGGATGAAGGCCCCGGCAGCGAATGGTTTTATCGCCACCTGCGGACATGCTAGGTATCGCCCCCTCATCGGGAGATTGCGATGCGCCGCCTGGCCCTGGCTCTGCTCTTTGCGCTTTGCGGCACATACGCCTATGCGCAGGCGACCAACGATCCCGTGGCGTTGATCACGGATATCTACAAGACCTATCAGAGCGACACCGACCACCCCGGCTATGCCAATGTCTATAGCCGCCGGATGCAGGCGCTGATCGACGCCGACGAAAAGGCCACGCCGCAGGGCGACGCCGGCACGATTGACTGGGACGTGTTCGTCAACGGCAATAATTGGGACATCAAAAATCTGACCATTGCGCTGGTCTCGAGGTCAGCCGCGCAAGCGCGCGTGCGCGCGCAGTTTATCAGTTTCAAGCCGCACGACATCCTGTTCGATCTTGTGCGCGAGGACGGCCGCTGGTTCATCGACGATATCAGCGAGACGAAAGTGGGCAGCAACCGCTGGACGATGTCGAAGATCCTGAAGCATGTTGCCGACGCGTTTCCCGACGAGATGAAATAGCGCCTTTGACGAGAATTGGGGACTTGGGCGCAGGACGATTGCCGGCACGGCGAAAACTTGCCTCACGCCCGTAATTGTGGGAATATAAACATGGCGTAAATTATTGGACTGGGTCCAACCGCCGGCGGCAACCGTGAAATCCATGTTACAGAGGCCTGCGGAACACGGTGCGGAGCGCGCTTCGCCACAGAACGAATTAGCCCCACTCCCAAAGAATATTTACGCGGCGATTCGCGGCGTATTTTCACGCCCCGCCAATCTCCAGTGGTATTGCCGGAGCATCGGGGTAGCGGCCCTCGATACCGACAGCGCCGTCGACGACTTTTTCCGACGTTCGGAATTCATCGATATTTCGCCGACCCGCTTTTTCGACCCGCAATGGTTCCGCGCCCGCTTTCCGGTGACCGGCGTCAACGCGTTTCTCAGTTACGTGACGAACGAACGGCAGCGGCTTGCTCCGCCGTCTCCCCTGTTTGCGCCGCGCTGGTATTCGCGGACGCACCGGCTGGTTGGCTCCGCCACGCATCCGCTCCTCGACTTCATGGCGCGCGGCGCCAAGTTTAGCCCGCATCCGTTGCTGGACGTGCGCTACCTGAAGAAGCAAAGCACGATCCTGGAATTCGGAGTCGATCGCGCTGGAATTTTTGCAAGACGAGACCAAACACCGACTTCAGCCGCACCCGTTATTCGATAGCGACTGGTATTTGAAGACAAATTCGGACGTGGCCGACGCGCATTTCAACCCACTCGAACATTACTCTGTATTTCGGCAGCGCCGAAGCGCGCGATCCGAATAGGTTCTTCAACAGCGTCTGGTATAGAGACGTATACTTCAACCCGTTCCGCTATCGGCAAGCCAACCGCGCTCGAGCCCCTGACGGAATTATGTCACGCTCGGATCGGCGCGCGGCCGGCTTCCCGGCCCCGGCCTTAGCCCCTGGCCAAGGCATCGATGCCGTTTAACAGTCACGGCCCGAAGCTTTACTGCGACTGCGTGGAGCAGAATCGAAATCTGTATTCCCAAATCTCACACCGGCCGGAAATTTCGCCGTCCGAGTTCAATCAATTCCTGTTCCGCTCCATTGAGCGCTACAATCCTTCGTTTCAGGACAACACGGTTCTGCTGCGCCAGAAACAAATCGCCCTGATGTACTCGGCCAAGTCCGCAAGCGGCAAAATCCTTTATTGGTGGCTCGAGCAAACGAAATTGCTGAAAAGCGCGATGCGCTTTTCCGAGTGGTCGCACGAGTTCGAGGAAACCTTCCGGTATTCCCGCGAATTCATCGTCGACGGCCTGACCTATGATCCGCAGAAGTATCACACATATAAGTTCGTTCGCCATCCGGCTATGCGCGCGGCAAGCGCGTTCGTGCATTTGCTGATGTTCCCCGGCTCTTTCGGTCTGCTGCCGGAAAAGGGCAAGTATTCGATTTCGTTCCTTGAATTTCTCGACTTGCTTGAGAGCACGGATCTCATGCAGCGCGACGGCCACTGCCGCCCGCAACTGACCGGCGGCGAGATGGCCGGACTGGTTCGGCCGAAGCTTCTTAAACTCGAGGACGGATTGGAAACGCACTTCGCATTTCTGGAACGCCAGCACGATCTGCCCGCGGCAACGTTCGAGCAAAATCCGAGGATCCGCAGTATTTTGGCCGTGCACACGAAGCAGCCCCAGGCACGCATTTCCGCCGGCCCGGCTGACCGTATCCGCTTCGGCGAAATTCCGATGGCAAAATCCCTGCTGACGCCCGATGCGATCGACCGGATATTTGCGCTCTATCGCGGCGATTTCGAAGCTTACGGATACGGGCAGACCGTGTAACCGCGCGACGGCAATCGACTGCCGGATATCTCAACTCTTCTTGTCGTCCGGCTCGGCGAGAATCAGCGCCCAATACACCTTGTATTTCGAGGCCGGCGTGTAGACCGCCGCGATGCCGATGCGGGTCGCGCCTTTGAGCAGCATATTGGCGTTGTGCGGCGGCGAATCGCGCCAGCCGGAGAAGGCCTCGGCCAGCGTGTGATAGCCGGCGCCGATATTTTCGGCCGCCCGCTTGGCGTCATAGCCTGAGGCTTTCAGCCGCACCACGAACGGCTTGCCGGCGGCGTGGTCTAGCTTGTCGCGCTTGGCCATGATGGCGGCCTGCGCCTCGGCCAGCCGCGTGAGCTCCGGATCGAGCGTCACCGCCGGCAGCCCGTTATTGGTGCGGTAGCCGGAAATCATCGAGGCGGCGGCGGCGGCGTCAAGCTGCGCGCCGGGCTGCGCCAGATTGCGGTAAAAGCTCGGTTCCGCCTTCGGCACATAGTCGCCGGCGCAGCCGGCCAGCGCCAAAGACGCAAAGAGCGCCAGGAACGCGACGAGCGGACGCAGCATTCGCGGCGATCTCCGAATCGAAGAAGGGCGGGCGCAGGCTGGCGGACGACCTTGGCCGAACGGTGGTGAGGCTTTGTTCCACATCGCGATACAGGGTTTTGCCGCTACTGGCGCTGTTGCTATGGGTGAATTAGGGTCGCGCATGACTTTTCCGAAGATCGATCCCCACCTTCGGGATCATGCGCTACCATCGCCGCAACAATAAGCCGTTAATCGTCATTCCCGGGAGAAACTCCATGTCCGCTCAGCCAGCCCCGCGCACACCGGGCGCCACGCGCGCCGGTCCGGGCGAATACGTGTTCGACCTCGCCGGCCTGCAAAAGATCATGGGCGGCCCCGACTATTCCACCGCGCACGGGCCGTGCGTCGAAGGCGACCGCATGATCGTCGGCCTCATGCGCATGAATGCCGGCACCGGCGCCGAGCCGCATTCGCATCCCAACGAACAGTGGATCTACATCCTTCAGGGCACCTTCCACGGCAAGATCGGCGGCAAGGAATTCGACGCCAAGCCCGGCTCGGTGATCTATATCCCGGCCAACACGATTCATTCCGGCGGCGCGACGCCGGAGGGCGACGTCCTGTTTTTCACCTGCAAGGACGGCTCGCACAGCCTACACGGCATCAAAGCGACTTGACCTGAACGAGCGCGGGGACGTGAAGAAATCCCGCCTTAAACCACCATCAGCCACGGAGGATTTTAAATGAAACGTCGAACCGCGATCCTGCTGTCCGCCGCCTGCCTTTCCGCTTCTCTTGCACTCGGCATGACGGCCGCCTCCGCGCAGGACAAATATCCGAGCCGGGCCGTCAAGATTCTGGTGCCATACGCGCCGGGCGGCGCCACCGACATTACCGCGCGCATCGTCGGCGACCAGTTGCAGAAGATCACCGGCCAGCCGTTCGTCATCATCAACAAGCCCGGCGCCTTCGGCCTCTTGGCGATCGACGAAATGGCGAAGTCGGCGCCGGACGGCTACACGCTGATGATCGGCAATGTCTCGACCAACGCCATCACGCCGCTTCTCTACAGCAAGAAGATGACTTTCGACTACGCCAGCAAGGTCGCGGCGGTGACCAATCTGATCGACGTTCCGGCGTTCATGGTGGTGACGACGGCGAACGATTTCCCGGTCAAGAGCGTGGCCGAGCTCATCGACTACTCCAAGAAGAACCCCGGCAAGGTGCGCTACGGCACCGTCGGCATCGGCTCCTATCCGCATTACGACATGGCCTATTTTGCCAAGCGCGCCGGCGATCTCGACATGGTCGCGCTGCCCAACAAGAACGGCGCCTCCGGCGTGATCCAGGACATGCTGCGCGGCGACGTGCAGGCCTCGTTCCTCAACGTCGCCTCGACCGCCGGCATGGTGCAGTCGGGCAAGTTCCGTCCGATCGCGATGGTCAACCAGACGCGCCTGCCGGCCTATCCGAATGTCCCGACCATGAAGGAGGCCGGCTTTCCCGACGTCGGCACCGTGGCGTGGAACGCCATGTTCGCGCCGGCGGGAACGCCGAAGCCGGTGATGGAAGCGCTGCACGCGGTCGTCCTGAAGGCGCTGGAATCGGATGAGGTAAAAGAGAAGTTCGCCAAGCAGAAAATGAATATCGCGCCGAACAAGACCGTCGCCGATGCCAAGCTCTGGCTCGACGACCAGATCAAGCACTGGAAGACCATCACCACGCAGGTGAAGATCGACGTCGCGCCTTGATTGGAAGTCGTCCCCGCGAAAGCGGGGACCCATATTCCGCAGCCTATCGGTAGCCCGGTGGCTATGGGTCCCGGCCCTCGCGCAAGAGCGCGCGACCGGGACGACAACTTTCATTTTATATTCTGCAACGCCCGCCAGATACGCTCCGGCGTCGCCGGCATGTCGAGCTCGGCGCCCGGCGGAAAGGCGTCGAGGATGGCGTTGATCACCGCCGGCGGCGCCGCGGTGGTGCCGGCCTCGCCGGTGCCCTTCACGCCGAGCGGATTGGTGCGGCAGGCGACCGCGCGGTGCTCGACCGTCATCTCCGGCATCAAATCCGCGCGCGGCAGCGCGTAGTCCATGAACGTGCCGGAAACCAACTGCCCGGCGCTATCGTAGACCGTGTTCTCGGTCAGCGCCTGGCCGAGCCCCTGCGCCACGCCGCCGTGGATCTGGCCGGTGACGATGGTCTCGTCCAGCAGGTTGCCGCAATCGCCGACCGCCACATAGTTGACGATCGTGACCGCGCCAGTCGCCGGATCGATCTCGACTTCGGCGACGTGACAGCCGTTCGGGAATGACGGCGGTGCCTTGACGTTGGCTTGCGTGTCGAGATTTTCCGCGATCACGCCGCTGTGCGCGAGTTCGGCGGCACGCTCGGCCACCTCGAACAGCGGCACTTCGCGGCCCGAGCCGCGCACGCTGAATTTGCCGTCGCGATAGTCGATGTCGGCCTCGCCGGCCTGCAGCAGCATGGCGGCGACGCGCTTGCCCTTCTCGATCACCTTGTCGGCGGTGACCGCGATGGCGCCGCCGACATACATGGCCGAGCGCGAGGCGACGGCGCCGAAACCCGGCACGTCGCGCGCCGAATCGCCAGAAGTGACCGTCACCTGCTCGGGCGCGATGCCGAGACGGCGCGCGGTGACGCGGCCGAACACGGTCTGATGCCCCTGCCCGCTGGCGCCGGCGCCGATGCTCACCGTCACCTTGTTGCCGCCGGGAAACGCGATGCGCGCGGCTTCTTCCGGAAAGGCACCGGCGATCTCCAGATAGCAGCCGATGCCGATACCACGCAGTTTGGCGGATTTTTTCGCCGCCTTCTTGCGCGCGGCAAAGCCGGCATAGTCGGCGGCTTCGAGCGCCCGCTCGAACGCGCCGGGGAAATCGCCGCTGTCATAGGTGTTGCCGAAGGCGGTGGTGTAGGGAATTTTATCGGCCGGAATGAGATTGCGCCGGCGCAATTCGGCGGGGTCGATGCCGGTCGCATCGGCGGCGGCGTCGATCAGCCGCTCCATCAGATAGCTCGCCTCCGGCCGCCCGGCGCCGCGATAGGGCCCGGTCGGCAGCGTATTGGTCAGCACACAGCGCGCGTTCACCTGCGCGTGCGGAATGTCGTAGACCGTCGGCAGGCAACCGGAAATGTGCGTGGTGAAGACGAAATGTGCCACGCCCGTGATATAGGCGCCGACATTGCCGAGGCAGTCGACGCGCAGGCCGAGAAATTTGCCGCGCGCGGTGAGCGCGAGCTGCGCGCTCCAGAACGAGTCGCGGCCCTGGTTGTCGGAAACGAAGGCTTCCGAACGGGTCGAGACCCAATGAATCGGCTTTTGCAGCAGACGCGCGGCGTGCAGCATGGGCACGTATTCCGGATAGCACCAGCCTTTCATGCCGAATGCGCCGCCGAGATCGTCGGTGAGGACGCGCAGCTCCTCCGGCTTGATCCCCATGGCGCCGG
This sequence comes from uncultured Alphaproteobacteria bacterium, assembly GCA_963749625.1. Taxonomy (GTDB): domain Bacteria; phylum Pseudomonadota; class Alphaproteobacteria; order Rhizobiales; family Xanthobacteraceae; genus Pseudolabrys. Next base: position 61,200 of record CAVVNY010000018.1, read on the forward strand.
CGACCTGGCCCTGTACGGCAGCCACGGCTTGCGAGCCGCAGCGCAACGTGAACATTTTTTTCTCGGCGTCGTAGCTCGCGGTCGCCGTGCGCGGCTCAAGCGAGGCCACCACCAGGCGCTGGTTGACCAGTTCGACGTGCACCACATGCGCTGCGTCCTGGAAGGCACGCTCGAGCGCGGCCTGCTTCTTGCCGTCGGGATCGGCCGGCGCACTCCAGTCGAAGCCGATATTGCCGGGCGCTTCCGGCCAGAGCTGCGGCGCGCCGGCTTGAATGGCCGCACGCACATCGGTGACGGCGGGAAGCGGCTGGTAGTCGACCGCGATCTTTTCGCCGGCGTCCTGGGCCGCAGCCGCGTTTAGCGCGATCACCATCGCCACCGGCTCGCCGACATGCAGCACGCGCTTTTCCGCCAGCGACGGCCGGTGCGGCGCGACCGCCGGTTTGCCGCCGCGGCCGGGGATCGGATGCGGATGCGAGATGGAGTGATAATGCGCCGCGGCGAGATCGGCGGCGGTCAGCACCGCGACAACGCCCGGCGCGCGCTTGGCGGCTGCAACGTCGATGTTTTCTATCGTGGCGAAGGCGTGCGGCGAGCGCACGAAATAGGCCGCCAGCGCGCCGTCCGGCTTGACGTCGTCGCCGAAGCGGCCCTGCCCGCGCAGCAGCGCGTCGTCCTCGACGCGCCCGGTCCAGACAGCGCTACGTGCGGCATTCGATGGCATTGCGGTACTCCGGCGGCGGGAAGAGGCTAAAGCTTACGATCGGTGATGCCGGCCTTGGCGTAAAGCGCGTTGATGTGCTCCTTCACGCCCGGCTTCGGCTCGGCGGTCGACTCATGCGCCCATCCGACCTTGGCGCGGGCATAGACCGCCATTTCCTCGTCCTGCTGCGAGGTGCCGCCGGAAACGCCGTAGGCGCCGACCATCTCCTCGCCGCGAAACACCGGCGCCGCGCCGCCCGAGGCGGCGATCTTGCCGTTGGTGAGCGCGGACAGGCCGATGAGCAATTGCGGATTGCGCTCCTTGAACCACTGCTGGATCACCAGCCCGTCGGGGAAGCGCGGGCTCATGGAGCGGAATGCCGCGACCGTATAGGCCTTGGCGATGGCCGTGTCGGGAGTGATGAAGCCGGCGTCGTCCATGCGCTCGGCCGCAATCAGGTGGCCCTCCGGCCCGACCACGGCGATCGAGACCGGCACGCCCATCTCGTCGGCCTTCTCGACCACCGCATCAATGAATTCACGGCACTCGGCCGCCCGCAATTTCGCCATCCGGCATTCTCCCCGACCCAACGATTAAGCTTTGTTTAACCACTCGACTGCAACCAATTAACTGCAAAACAACCGGTAGGGGAATAGCGTGCCGGCCAAACCGGACACGACGATGCCCGAAGCCGCCGCACCCGAAAGCTCGCGCAATTGGCGTTTCGTCGCGCTCATCGCCTGCGCCTGCTTTCCGGCGAGTTTCGCGCTGTTCCATTATGCCGTGCCGCTCGGCGCATGGGCCGCCGCGGGGCCCGAACTCCTGGTGTCGGCCTTCGCCGCCGGCCTGACGACAGTACTGGTGCTGCTGATCGCCGGCATCTGGCTCACCCGGCAGTTGCAAGTCGACAACACGCGCATGCGCATCGCGATCAACAACATGTCGCAGGGCCTGTGCATGTTCGACCGCAACGAGCGGCTGGTCATCTGCAATCGGCGCTACATGGATCTGTATAAACTTCCCGAAGACGTGGTGAAGCCGGGCCGCACGCTCGCCAGCCTGCTCGAATTCCGCACCGCCAATGGTAGTTTCTCGCGCGATCCCGACGAATACCGGCACGCGCTGAAATCCGCCATGGCGCAAGGCCAGACCACCACCTCGGAAGTCAAATCCGACAGCGGGCGCGTAGTCACCGTCATCAACCGGCCGATGGCGGATGGCGGCTGGGTGGCGACGCACGAGGACATCACCGAACGGCGAGACGCCGAGCGCGAACGCGCGGCGATGCAGGCGCAGCAGCAGCGCCGCTCCATCATCGACCGGGCGATCGCCGCGTTCCGTCAGCGCGTCGAGGATCACCTGCGCACGGTGACCGACGGCGCCATGGCCATGCGCTCCACCGCCACCGTCCTGCTGGCGAGTTCGGGCCAGACCGCGCAGCGCGCCGACAGCGCGGTGGCCGCCTCCAACGAAGCGAGCGCCAACGTCGACACCGCCGCGATCGCCGCCGACGAATTGGCGGGCTCGATCGGCGAGATCAGCCGCCAGCTCGCCACCACCAGCACGATCGTGCGCGCGGCGGTCGACGAGGCGCAGGGGACCAATGCGCAGATCAGCGCGCTGTCGCAGGCCGCGCAGAAGATCGGCGACGTGATCAAGCTAATCCGCACCATTGCCGGCCAGACCAACCTGCTGGCGCTCAACGCGACGATCGAGGCCGCGCGCGCCGGCGAAGCCGGCAAGGGCTTCGCCGTGGTCGCCTCGGAGGTCAAATCGCTGGCGGTGCAGACCGCCAAGGCGACCGAGGATATTTCCAGGCTGATCGGCGCGGTGCAGACCTCGACCGGCAGCGCGGTCGATGCGATCGGACGTATCGCGAGCCGCATGCAGGAAATCGACGGCTGCACCACCGCCGTTTCGGCCGCCGTGCATCAGCAGAGCTCGGCGACCACCGAGATATCGCAGAACGTCACCGGCGCCGCCGACGGCGCCAAGCTGGTGGTGTCGGTGCTCGGCAACGTCAGCGGCGCGGCAGCGGAAACCCGGCAGTCGGCCGAAAGCGTGCTCACCGCCTCGCAGGCGGTGGAAGCGGCCGCCGCCGAACTGCGCCGCGAGGTCGAGGGCTTCCTCGCCCGCGTCGCCGCCTGATTCGCACCTTGTGCCCCGGACGCGGTGCAACGCGTTAGCGGTGCACCGCAGATCCGGGGCCTTTCCAAGTTCGGAATTCGTGAAGGTCCCGGGTCTGCAGCGCACCGTTTCGCTTCGCTGCACGCTGCGCTGCGCCCGGGACACGAGTCAGGCGACTAGTCCGGCCAGCCAATAGAACAGCGCCGCGAGCAGCCCGGACGCCGGGATCGTGATGATCCAGGCGATGACGATTTCCTGAGCGACGGCCCAGCGCACCGCCGACACTTTTTTCGCCGCGCCGACGCCGATGATCGAGCCGGTGATCGTATGCGTCGTGGATACCGGAATGCCGAGATAGGTCGCCGTGAACAGCATGACCGAGCCGGCGGTTTCCGCGCAGGAGCCCTGCATCGGGGTGAGCCGCGTGATCTTCGAGCCCATGGTTTTGACGATGCGCCAGCCGCCGGCCATGGTGCCCGCCGCCATCGCGATCTGGCAGGCGATCACCACCCAGAACGGCACGTAGAACGTCGTTCCCAGGATGCCCTGCGAATAGAGCAGCACGGCGATGATGCCCATGGTCTTCTGCGCATCGTTGCCGCCGTGGCCGAGCGCATAACACGACGCCGAGACGAACTGGATGCGGCGGAAAAGATTATCGACGCCGTAGGGCGCCGAGCGCACGAAAATCCACGACACGATCAGGATGAGCAGCAGCGCGAGCAGCAAGCCCAGCCCCGGCGACAGAAAGATCGCCGCGACGGTCTTGCCGACGCCGGACCAGACCACGGCGTGGATGCCGGCCTTGGCGATGCCGGCGCCGACCAGGCCGCCGATGAGCGCATGCGAGCTCGACGATGGGATGCCCAGCCGCTGCGTGACGATCTGCCAGACGATCGCGCCGGCCAGCGCGCCGAAGATGACGTGCGCATTGACGACGTCGGCCTCGACAATGCCGCGGCCGACGGTTTCGGCGACGTGCAGGCCGAAGAACAGGAAGGCGATGAAATTGAAGAATGCCGCCCAGAGCACCGCGTATTGCGGGCGCAGCACGCGCGTCGACACGATGGTTGCGATCGCATTGGCAGCATCGTTCATGCCGTTGAGGAAGTCGAACGCCAGCGCGACGGCGACCAGGGCGAACAGGAACGGCAGAGCAAGCGCGGCGGCATCCATCGTCGGTCGGCCTTGTGGGGGTGGTTACACGTGCTCGATGACGATGCCGTGCATGACGTTGGCGACGTCGTCGAAACGGTCGACGACCTTTTCCAGATGGTCATAGACCTCGTTGCCGACGAAGAAGGCGAGCGGATCGGCCTTGCCCTTGCTGTGGAAGAGTTCGCGCAGGCCGATATCGTGCAGCTCGTCGGCGCGGCCTTCGAGCTGCGAAATCCGCTCGGTCAAGGTGCTGATATGCACGGCTTCCGAACTGATCGCGCGCAGCAGTTGCACGCCCTCCTGCACCAGATGGGCGCACTTCACGATGGCGTCTGCCATTTCCTTCATCTGCGGCGTGAACTCGGTCACCTCGAACAGCACGACGCCCTTGGCGGTCTTCTGCATCTGGTCGATGGAATTATCCATCGAGGTGATCAGGTCGCGGATATTGCCGCGGTCGAACGGGGTGATGAAAGTGCGGCGCACCGCGATCAACACCTCGCGGGTGACGTCGTCGGCATCCTGCTCGCGGTCCATAACGATCTGGTAGTTGGGCTGCACCGCGCTACCGCCCTCCAGCATGGCGCGCAGCGCCTCGGCGCCAGCCAGTACCGCCTGCGAATGACGCGCGAACAGGTCGAAAAAGCGCTCCTCCTTCGGCATCAAGGCGTGAAACCAGCGCATCATGGCGAACTCTCCCGGCCCCGAATCGGCAGTCTCATGCGAACCCTAGTCGTTTGCGAAGGCGTTGCCGAACGGCTACCGGCGCCCTGTGGAGACTATGGGAAAACTCAAACAGGCCGTCTGGCGCCTTGCTTGGCGCCTCGCTTGGCGCCTCGCTTGGCGCCTCGCTTGGCACCTCGGCGGCCATCGCCACTGAAGCCGATTTTCGCCATTTCAAAATTGATTTTTGTCACGGTTGATGCATCGGCGCACCGGCTCGGCTAGTTTGTTAACAACAAGTTGGATTCAAGCCGGAGACAGAAATGCGGTTGGGCTACTTCACCATGCCGGTGCATCCGATCGGCCGCGACTGGTCGCAAACGCTGCGCGAGGATCGCGAGGCGATCATTCTTGCCGACAGACTCGGCTTCTACGACGCCTTTGTCGGCGAGCACCTGACCGACGTGTGCGAGAACGTCACCAACAGCATGCTGTTTCACGCCACGCTGATCCACGACACCAAGACCATCAAGCTCGCGACCGGCACCACCAATCTGTCGCAGATGCATCCGGCGGTCATCGCGGTGAACGCGGCGATGTTCGATCATCTGGCGCAAGGCCGCTTCATCATGGGCATCTCCGCCGGCGCGCTGCCCTCCGATTCCGAAGCGATCGGAATTCTCGACCAGGACCGCAACAAGATCTTCGCCGAGGCGATCGACGTGATTCTGGCGATCTGGGAGCGCGACCCGCCCTACGACATCGATTTCCCCGACAACCGTTTCAAGGTGGCGATCAACCAGACCGCCGCGCCGCATCTCGGCGTCGGCGCCATGGCCAAGCCGTTCCAGAAGCCGCGGCCGGAGATCGTCGGCACGGTGGTGGCGCCGTTCTCGCCCGGCGTGGTGCTGATGGGCAAGCGCGACTTCCATCCGCTGTCGGCAAACTTCCTGCTCGCCAATCATCTCAAGTCGCATTGGACCAATTACGCCAAGGGCCGCGCCGAGGCTGGCGCCAAGGCCGACGTCGCCGACTGGCGGGTGGCGCGCACGATCTTTGTCGCCGACGACGACAAGACGGCGCTGCGCTACGGCCGCGAGGATGCCAAGAGCCCGTACCGGTTCTATTTCGAGCAGATGGGCGCCAAGATGAAACGCGGCAACCGGCTCTATGTGTTCAAGAGCCACAAGGAACAGCCGGACGAGGAGATCACCCACGACTTCATCATGGACCACTGCGTGTTCCATGGCACGGTGAACAAAGTGGTCGATCAGATCCTGGCCATGCGCGAACAGACCGGCGATTTCGGCGAGTTGGTCTATGCCGGCATGGACTGGGTCGATCCGGCGCTCGCCAGGCGCTCGATGCAGCTAATGGCCGAACAGGTGATGCCGCGCGTCAACGCGGCGATCGGCAAAAGCGCGGTCTCGTCCGCGGTCAGCGCGGCGGAGTAAACCTCACCAGCCGTGCGCCATGCGCCAGACGATGCCGGCCAGCGTTCCGATAAACAGCACCGCCGCAGGCGAAGGCCTGGATGGCGAAGCCCCTGTGGCGCTTGTCGGCCGCTTCGGCATAGCCGCGGATGTAGACGACACGGCCGGCGAGCCAAACCAGCCCGAGCAGCGCGGCGCCCCAATCGTTGACATAGAGCACGAAGAACCACAGCAGCGGCAGGAAGATCGGCATCCATTCCAGCGTGTTCATCTGCACGCGGAACACGCGCTCGAAATCGAGATTGCCCGTCGTCGCCGGCGCCTTCACGCCGTATTTCATCCGCGCCTTGGCGACCAGGATGCCGGTGTAGAAATACAAAGCCACGGCCAACAGCGTGACCAGCGCGGTGTAGTGCGGCATGCCCAAAACGCCTCCGTATTGCCGAAATGAATTCCGGACCCGTCTCTAGACGGAAAGCGGCTCGGTGCCCAGTTCCGCGTAGAGCCCGTGCTTGGCGCCGTCGCTGAACTTGACGCCCTGCCCGAGCTCGATCGCCACCGAGCGTACGCGCTGCGCGTCCGGCTCGGTCGCCGGCACCGGCTTGCCTTCGGCCGCGGCTTTCGCCGCGCGCAGCATCAGCTTGCGCGTCATGATGATGCCGGCGTCTGTCGCGCACAGATGTTCGTTGGTGCGGTCCTGGATCGCGCCCATGCTTTCCTGAATGGAAGCATCCTGCATGGCGATGCCGTCGACGCCCGTCGCGCTATGCCCGGCCGCTTGCGCCTCGCGGTCCATCAGATAGTTGTTCGCCTTGTTGGCGAGCGGAATGAAAGTCCCTGGCACGTATTTGACGTGGATGCCTTCGCCGTCGCGCATCGCCGCGATTTCCGAATTGGAGAGCGCGCGCTTGGGGTGATAATTGATGCTCCAGGCCCAGCAGGTCTCGTCGTCGATCGGCACCCAGGCATGCGCGCCCAAGGGGTGCCCGGCGCGCGGCGGGATGATGGTGTACCAGGGCATGATCCAGGGCGTGATGCGCCAGTAATATTTGCCGGCGTCGGCATTGCGGCGTGCGCCGATCAAGAGGCCGCCGGAAAATTCCTCGACCTCGAACTGCGGCATGCGGTCCTTGATGTTGTATTCGTTGGCCTTCGAGCCCTTGAACAGCGGGTCCTTGTTGAGCTCCGAGCCATGCAGCCAGGAGACGTGGCTGGAATCGATGCCGCCCTCCAGCGCCTGCAGATAATTGGATTCCTGCAAGCGCTTGCTGACGAAGCGCTGTTCGGGCGCGACGTCGGTCCATTCCAGCGCCGGCGGCGGCGGCTGCAGTTCGGGCGGCCCCATATAGGTCCAGACGATGCCGGCCTTCTCGATGCACGGGTAGGCCTTCATCTTGATGTTCTTGCGGAAGCCCGACTCCTCCGGCTCCGACGGCAGATCGGTGCATTGCCCGGTGATGTCGTATTTCCAGCCGTGGTAATGGCAGCGGATGCCGCAGTCTTCGCTCTCGCCGAACCACAGCGAGGCGCCGCGATGGGCGCAGAACTCGTCGATCAGGCCGACGCGGCCCTTGCTGTCGCGGAACGCGATCAGGCGCTCGCCCATCAGCTTGACCTTGACCGGCGGACAATCCGGCTCGGGCAGCTCGTCGGAGTGCAGGAACGGCGCCCAATAGCGGCGCAGCAATTTGCCCATCAGCGTGCCCGGGCCAATGCGGCTGAGCAGCTCATTTTGTTCACGCGACATCATGGCGACGTTTCCCTGACAGTTTGTTATTCTTGCTTACCATTATAGGCAGTCGCACCCGCCGGGAAAGCCGAACATGAGCCTGCCGCGCATCGCCATCGCCACCGGAGACCCGGCCGGGATCGGCCCGGAAATCGCGCTCAAGGCGGCGCTCGACGCCCGCGTGACCGCGCTCTGCCGGCCCTTGCTGGTGGGCGATCCGGCCGCGCTGGAACTGCACGCCAAGGCTTCCGGCTTGACGCCGCGGTTTCATGTCGTCGCCAAAGCCGGCGATGCCGACTGGTCGAACGGCGCGGTCAATCTGCTCGACGCCAGCGAGGGCACCAATACACCGGTGACCTTCGGCAAGGTGGACGCCGCTTACGGCCGCGCCTCGCTCGCCAGCGCCCGGCGCGCGATTCATACCGCGCTTGCCGGCGACGTCGAGGCGGTGGTGGCGGCGCCGCAGACCGAACGCTCGATTCACGCGGCCGGCATCGCCTTCGACGGCTACCCGTCGTTCGTCGCGCGCGAGACCGGCACGCCGGTCAACGACGTCTATCTGATGATCTGCTTCGACGACGTGCGCATCGCGCATGCCACCTTGCATGTCAGCGTGCGCGAGGCGGTCGCGCTCATCACCCGCGAGCATGTCGAGCGCGTCATCCGCGTCGTCGACGCGGCGCTCAAGAAGCTCGGCATCGCGCAGCCGAAGATCTTCGTCAGCGGGCTCAATCCGCATGCCGGCGAAGAAGGCATGTTTGGCTCGGAAGAAATCGACGTCATCATTCCGGCCATCGCGCGCGCGGCGCAAAGCGGCATCGAGGCCTCCGGCCCGTTCGGCGCCGACACCATGTTCCGCAAGAAAGGCTGCGACGCCTATATCGTGATGCTGCACGACCAGGGCCACATCGCCGCCAAGCTGCAGGCCTTCAACCGCACCGCCGGCCTGTCGATCGGCTCGCCGATTTTGTTCTCCTCGGTCGCGCATGGCAGCGCGCACGACATCGCCGGCAAGGGCGTGGCCGACCCCGGCGCGGTGATCGAGGCGGTGACGCGACTGGCGCGCGTGAACAGTCAAGGCAAAGACCGAAGCTGGAGCACTTAATATTCTTGCTGTCGTCCCGGCCGAGCGTCAGCGAGGGCCGGGACCCATACGCCGTGTGCTTACAATTTGGCAAAATGCCAGTCCGCTTCCGAGTTCTTATCACGAGCACAGTGGTTATGGGTCCCCGCTTTCGCGGGGACGACATCGACTATTTGAGCAGCGGAATGTCCTTCACCGCCGTCGGCTTGGGGATCGACTGCAGATAAGCGTAGATGTCGGCGAGATCGGCGTCGGACAGAATCTTCTCGCTATAAGGCGGCATGGCGCGGTTGGTCGAGCGCACAAAACCGGCGAAACCCTCCCACGGCAGCGGATTGGGCGCCAGCCGCTTGCCGCCGCTGGTTGCGATCGAGCCCTGCCCTTGCGTGCCGTGACACTGCCAGCAGCCATGCTGCAGGAACATCGCCTTGCCGTGCTCGGCGGAAGCGGCGTTTGCATTCGGAGCGGCCAAAACCGTCAACATCAATAGCGCTACGGAACCGGCAAGATTTTTCATGGCACCATCTTTCAGCGCGGTTGCGTCAAGACATCGACCAGCGCCGGCTCGCCGGCCTTGACCGCTTGAACCGCCTTCTTGATTGCCGGCGCCAGCTCGTTCGGATCGCTGATCGGCCCGGCCGAATAAACGCCCAACGAACTCGCGAGTTTGGCGTAGTCGATGTCCGGGTTTTCGATGCGCGTGCCGAGCGGGCCCAGATCCTTGCCGAGATAGGCAACGCGGTTGCGCCGGTTCGACATGCGCTGCACGTGCATCACTTCCTGATGGTAGCCGCGGTTGTTGTGCATGACCGACAACAGCGGAATCTTGTGACGCGCCGCGGTCCAGAGGACGCCCGGCGAGAACATCAGGTCGCCGTCCGGCTGGAAACTGACCGAGAAGCGTCCGGCGTCGCGGTTGGCGAGCGCGGCGCCGACCGCGGCCGGCGCGGTGTAGCCGATGCCGTAGCCGCCCGGTCCGCCGATATGGTGGTAATGCTTGTCCATCGGCCACAGCCGGCTCGGCCAGCTCGACAGTTGCCGGTCGCCGCCGACCGAGGACCAGTCGAGGTCCTTGATCTGCGCGTAGACTTCCATCGCCAGGCGCGCGGTTGAGATCGGGCTCGCATCCCAGGCGTAGGACGCCGCGGCACGGGTGCGGTCGCGCGCCTCCCCCCAGGCTTTTTTCATGGCCTGCCCACGCGCCTCGATCGCCGCCTTGCGGCCGGCCGGCAGCGCCTGCTTTACCGCCTCGATCAGCGCCGGCAGCGTCGCTTCCGCATCGGCCGCCATTTCCACGTCGATGACCTGGAAGCGCTGGAAGTCTTGATAGTTTGCCTTGGTGTTGAGCAGGATCGAGCTGATGCTGATCAGCTTGGCGTTCGGCTTGATGCGGGGTTCATTCAAGCCCGCGCCGTCCTCAGCGCCATTGTCGATGTGGCCATTCACCGTGCCCCAATAGTCGGACAATTCGAGGCCGATAATCACGTCGGCCTGGCCGATGAGCGCGCGGCCGCGCGCGTTCTGCGACAGGTGATGGGTGTTGGGGAAATTCATCCGGCCCTTTTGATCGACGACCGGCGCCTGCAGCGCTTCGGCGAGTTCGACCAGAAGCTTCACGCCGTTCGCCGTGCGCGCGCATTTGTCGGCGACGATCACCGGCCGCTCGGCATTGGCCAACAGCCGCGCCGCTTCGCGCACCGCGTTGCCGTCGCCCTGCGGGGCCGAGGTCGGCACGTAGCGCGGGATCGTGAGCTTGGCGCGATCGTGCGTCGTCTCCTCCTGCAGGCCGGCGTCGAGCGCAAACATCACCGGCTCGTGAGGCGGCGTCATCGCCAGCTTGTAGGCGCGCACGAACGACTGCGCGAAATGCGGCAGCGACACCGGCTGGTCGTCCCATTTGGTGAAATCGCGCACCTGCGCGTTGATGTCCTGCGCCGAATGGAAGGTCGGCACGCCGGGCGGGCGCTTCGAAGCGTCGAGATCGTTGCCGCCGATCACGATCACCGGAACGCGGTCGCACCAGGCGTTGTAGATCGCCATCGCCGCGTGCTGAAGACCGACGGTGCCGTGGCAGAGCACCAGCAGCGGCTTGCCGGCGATCTTGAAATAGCCGTGCGCCATCGCCACCGAGGCTTCCTCGTGCGTGCAGGTGAGGAATTCTGGCTTCTTGTTGCCGCCGTAGTTGATCAAAGATTCGTGCAGGCCGCGGAAGCTGTTGGCCGGGTTGCACGGCACGTAAGCGATATCGAGCGATTTGATGACGTCGACCATGAAGTCCGAGCCGGGCACGCCGCCGGCTTGCACCGTCACGTTCGGCGTTCCGGCTTCGGCTTCGGCGACAAGGGCGGACGGCCGCACAGCCGACGGGCGCGGAGGCGCGTCCGGCGCCAGCGCCGTCGTCGCCGCCTTGGCAATGTCCGGCGCCGCGCTCGCCGTGCCGGCTAGCGCCACGCCTGCCAAGAAATTACGCCGATTGAGATTGGTCCGCGGTTTTGCTCGCGCCATGCCGGCCTCCCATCGCTGCCGCTTCTGTCCGGACGGTGTCCGGCGAGCGGCTTGCGCGCGATGTTAGTTCAGCGGCCGTGCGGCTGCTACCGGGGCAGGTGCGATTCCGGACGATTTAAGTTCAGTGCGCCGCCGGCAACGGAGCCGCGGTCACCGCCGTGCCGTTGTGCTGCGGCGGCGCCATCGGATTGGCGGGCGGAGGAGGCGCGCCATTGGCGACCGTCTCCGGCGGATTGCCGGGCAGCACAACCACGCGCGTGCCGACCTGCACGCGGCTGTACAGATCCTCGACGTCCTCGTTGAGCATGCCGACGCAGCCTGACGAAACATAGTGGCCGATGGTCGACGGCTGGTTGGTGCCGTGGATGCGGTAGAGCGTTGAGCCGAGATACATGGCGCGCGCACCCAACGGATTGCCCGGCCCGCCCGCCATCACGCGCGGCAGGTAAGGCTGGCGCTCGATCATTTCCGGCGGCGGGAACCAGTCCGGCCATTCCTTCATCTTGGAGATGCGTTCGGTGCCGGTCCAGGTGAAGCCCTCGCGGCCGACGCGCACGCCGTAGCGGATCGCCTTGCCGCCGCCGAGCACCAGATAGAGGAAAGTGTGCGCGGTATCGACAATAATGGTGCCGGCCGGCTCCTTGGTGGACAGCGTCACCAGTTGCTTCTTGAGTTCGGGCGGCAATTCCTTGGGCTGACCTTGCTCGGGCTGATCCTCCGGCGGCAGCGCGGCGGTCGCCGGGGCCGGCGGCGGAATAACGCCCGGCCCGCCGCCGATGGCCGCGGGCGGACGCATCGCATTGGGATCGTTACTGGCGGCAGCCGGCGCCCGCTGGTCGAGCTGATGCCCGGATTGCGGCGGGCGATCGGCCGGCGGCGCAAAGGCGGGCGGCGGCGGAAGCTGGCTCATCTGCGGCGAGCGATGCTGCCGGCGCACCGGCTGATCGTCTTCGTCGTCGTTATCGTTCCAGAATGCGGGCGGCGCCCGGCGGTCATCGTAATAAGTGCCGGGCGGCGGGGCGTCCCGGTAGTATCCCGGCGGCGGCGAAGAATAATATTGCGCAAGTGCGGGTGCCGCCGAAAAAGCCGCCGCGACCGGCAGCGTCAGCAGCAAAAGTCCAAAGCGTCTGATCATCGTCCACCTGAGAATCTGATTCAGGCGCGACTGAATCAGAGCCCTACCTAATGTTTTGCCAGCGCACGATCTTTTCCGAGCGCGCCTGCTCCCCGCGGACCCGGCCCGAGGGTGAGCTTTTTTCGGAATCGTGCGCAGGGCCGGAGTTCCAATACGCCAGCTGTCCCGCAGCATGCATTGCCCCGGGATGAAGGCACATTCAAGACAAGATTACGATTATCTCAGTAACGTGATTCTGCCCCGATGCCTTGGATTTCGGTCAGGTTTTCTTGGCTTCGGCCGCCAAAACCTGCTTGGCCACGCGGTGGCAGTCGACCGCGGCCGGGAAGCCGCAATAAATAGCGACCTGACGCAGAACGGCCGAGATTTCCTTGGGCGTCACGCCGTTGCGCAGCGCGCCGCGGAAATGGGCCTCGAATTCGTGCATACGGCCGAGGCAGGCGATCATGCCGAGATTGAGCAGGCTGCGGTCGCGCGGCTTGAGATCCTCGTCGGTCCATACCGCGCCCCAGGCGAATTCGTTAAGCAGATCCTGGAATTTGCGATTGAAATCGTCGGTATTGGCGATCGCCCGGTCGACATATTCATCGCCGAGTACCTTGCGCCGCATTGCCAAGCCCTTGTCGTAGAGTGCCTTGTCCATGGATAGCCTCCCTTTTGGCGGCCAATTGGGCCGATTAGGCGCAAAGTGGCATGCGCGCCTTGCCGGTGAAAGGGTATGCGCTGGCGAGCCCGGCCGGGGTTGCTAATGCAAGGCAATTCAATAGGTTAGGCCGACGCGCGGGCAGTTTTATCCCCGGTTTCCCCGCTTTCCCTTCCCCACAGGATTACGCATGGCTGCACGTTCAATGGACAGGCCAAGGACTACAATGGACGGGAATTCTCGATGGTGGTCGCCCCCCTGCAATGGATGACAGCGACGAAGCGCTCATGGCCCGGATCGCGCGTGGCGACGAACGGGCGTTCCGTGCGCTCGCCAGCCGCCATTTGCCGGTCATGCTCGGGCTCGCCCGCCGCATTCTCGGCAATGCCGCCGATGCCGAGGACGTGGCGCAGGAAGCCATGCTACGGGTCTGGACCTTTGCCCCGCGCTGGCAGCCGCTGGCGCTGTTCCGCACCTGGCTCACGCGCGTCGTGGTCAACCTCTGTCTCGACCGCAAGCGGCGCGCACCGTGGGTCGCGCTCGAAGCGGCCGGCGAAATCGTCGATCCGGCGCCCGGTGCCGGCGAAAAAGCCGAGCGCGACGAGCGCGAAAAGCTGGTGGCGGCCGCAATCGCCGAATTGCCCGAGCGCCAACGTGCCGCCATCGTGCTCACTTACGGTGACGGCATGAGCAATGCGCAGGTAGCGGAAATTCTCGGCACTTCGGTGTCGGCGGTGGAGACATTACTGGTGCGCGGCAAGCAGAACCTGCGCCGCGCGCTTGGCGCATGATCCCGAAAAGTGGGAACCGATTTTCGGACAAGATCATGCGCAAACGAAACGAAACGGCGTGATCGACGGGGATGAGTAAAATGGACAAAGAGCAGTTGCCGGATTTTCTCGAGGACGCGCTCAAGCGCAGCACGCAAGCGCCGCCGGCCGACGAGGCGGCGGTGGAGCGGGTGCTCAAGCGCCTCGGCGGCCCGCTGCCGCGGCAGAAAATGCCGCTGTGGCGCCTGCCCGGCGTGCTGCTCGACTGGCAATTCGCGCCGGCCTGGCCGCGTTTTGCGGCGCTCGCCTGTTTTGCCGCGCTCGGTTTCGTCATCGGCATCGCCGGGGTTGACCGGCGTTTCGACGGCGGCGGCGCACCGTTCACGGTCGCCAGCACCGATCTCGGCTCGATCGTGTTCGAGCCGGAAGCGCTGACGGGAGCGCGCCCATGACCATCGCTCAATACGCCCCCGCCGTCACGCGCGGCTCGTCGCGTTGGCTGCTGCTCGGCTCGCTGGCGCTGAACCTGTTCTTTGTCGGTATCGCCTTGGCGATGGCGATCCGCGCTCCGGCAGCCCCGGCCTGGGACCGCAATGTCTTTGTGCGCGTCGAGCACATCGCCGATACGCTGCCGCCGGCCGATGCCGACCTCTTGCGCGGCCAGATCGAGATCAACCGCCAGACCATCGACGGCGCGCAGCGGCAATACCGCTCCGCGCAGGACGAGATCCGCGCGACGCTGCGGCGCGAACCGTTCGACGTCGACGCGCTGCGCGCGGCCATGGCGAAAACGCGGACGGCCCGGCAGAGCTTCGACACGGTGATTCAAGGCGTTTTCGCGTTCGCGGCCTCGCAGATGTCACCCGCAGGACGCACCGCGCTGGCCGACTGGCCGCCGGGCCGTAAAACCGCGAGCAATCGCCAATAAAACAGGCTAATTTCCCGCCCGACCCTGGTTTTATTGGTGATTGGAAGCCGTCGTTATGCGCCGCGGAAGTCAAGTTGTGAGGCCGGGAACGAAACGGCGCACGCACCCTTTTTTGGCTGTGGTGCAAGGATTCTGCCTGATGCTGCCCCTTGGCGGATGCCTGCTCAGCGGCGACAAGCCCGATCCCGGGCTCGATATTCCGCAGGCCTATTTGGGCGCTCCTAAGAATCCGGGGCTGGCGGAAACCGCGCTGCCCTCGCTCGATTGGTGGCGCAAGTTCCGCTCCAAGGAACTGACCGAGCTGATCGAAGAGGCGCGCGCCTCCAATCTCGACATCGCCGCGGCGGTCGCCCAGATCGAACAAGCCGACGCGCAGTCGCGCGTTGCCGGGGCGCCGCTGCTGCCCGCGATCGGCCTCACCGGCGACGCCACGCACGCGCGCGTCTCGCAGAGCGGCGGGTCCACCGGCGGGTCCGAGCACAACCAGCTGTCGTCCTCGCTGACCGCCAGCTACGAGATCGACTTCTGGGGCAAGAACCGCGCGGCGCTGCGCGCCGCCGAGCAAAACGCCGTCGCCGCCCGCTATAACCGCGAGGTGGTCGGGCTCACGACCGTGGTGAGCGTCGCCAATACGTATTTCCAGGTGCTCGCGGCGCAGGACCGGCTGCGCATCGCACGCGAGAACGTCGCCAGCGCGACCCGCATCCTCAATCTGATCAAGCAGCAGTTTGCCGCCGGCACCTCGTCCGATCTCAACGTCGCGCAACAGGAAAGCCTGGTGAACACCCAGCGCGCGTCGATCCCGCCGCTGGTGCAATCCGTGCGGCAGAACGAAGCGGCGCTCGCGCTCTTGATCGCGCGGCCGCCCGAGCGCGTCGCCATCCGCGGCGGCGGCACGCGCGGCATCGCCATTCCGCGCGTCACGCCCGGCCTGCCTTCGGAACTTGTCGCGCAGCGGCCGGACATCCGCCAGGCGGAAGCCAATCTCGCCGCCGCCAACGCCAATGTTTACGTGGCGCGCGCGCAACTCTTGCCGAGCATCACGCTGACCGGCGAAGGCGGCTACCAGAGCGCGGTACTCAGGACCCTGTTGCGGCCGGAGTCGATGTTCTACACCGCCACCGCTGGCCTCACGCAGCCGATCTTCGAAGGCGGCAAGCTGCTCGGCAATCTCGATCTGCAAAAGGGCATCCAGGATCAGCTCTTGCAGAATTACCGCAAGGCCGTGATCTCCGCCTTTACCGACGTCGATAAGGCGCTGATCGCGGTCCGCGAAACGGCCTTGACCGAGCGACTGCAGCAGGACGTGGTCGCGAGCTCGCGCCGGGCCTTCAATCTGTCCGACCAGCAGCTGCGCGCCGGCACGGTCAACCTCATTACCTTGCTGCAAGTCGAGCAAACGCTGTTCCAGGCCGAGGACGCGCTGGCGCAGGCGCGGCTCGCGCGGCTGCAGGCGGTCGTCAGTCTTTATCAGGCACTCGGCGGCGGTTGGCTGCCGAAGCCGGTGGAAACAACCGATGCACGGTGAGCTGCCGCTGAAGACCTCGACGAAGCCGGGCACGCGCAAACGCCGCTTTCTGGCGATCGCCGCGGTCGTCATCGTGATCGCCGGGGCGTTGTTCTACGTCTTCAATAAAACCGTGCCGAAACCGACCCGCAGCCGTTTCGGCGCGGAAGGCGGACCGGTGCCGGTGCTGGCCGCACCTGCCGCCAAGGCCGACGTGCCGGTCTATCTCGACGCCGTCGGCACCATCAAGGCGCTCAATACCGTCACCGTGAGCCCGCAGGTGGACGGCAAGCTGATCAGCGTCGGCTTCAAGGAAGGCCAGGACGTGAAGAAAGGCGACGTGCTGGCGCGCATCGATCCGACCACCTACCAGGCCCAGCTCGACCAGGCGCTGGCCAAGAAGGCGCAGGACGAGGCGCTGCTCGCCAACGCCAAGGTCGATCTCGACCGCTACGAGAAACTGGCCGCCACCAATGCCATCAACCGCCAGCAGGCCGACACGCAAAAGGCGCTGGTGGCGCAAGACGCCGCGCTGGTGCAGGCCGATGCGGCGGCGGTCGAGAACGCGCGCGCGACGCTCGCCTACACCACCATCGTCGCGCCGATCGACGGCCGCACCGGCATCCGGCAAGTGGACGAAGGCAACATCGTGCATGCGTCGGGCACGACGGGCATCGTCGTCATCACCCAGATCAAGCCGATTTCGGTGATCTTCAACCTGCCGCAGCAGGATATCGGGCAAGTCAACGCGGCCTTCGCCAAGGGCCCACTGCAGGTCGACGCTTTGCGCCCCGACAACAACGCCATGATCGACCACGGCGAGTTGCGTGTGGTGGACAACCAGGTCGACCAGACCACCGGCACCGTGAAACTCAAGGCCGAGTTTCCCAACGCCGATGTGCAGCTTTGGCCCGGCCAGTTCGTCAATGTGCGGCTGTTGATCGATACACTGAAAGACGTGGTGGTGATCCCGACCGGCGCGGTGCAGCGCGGGCCGAACGGCACCTTCGTCTATGTGATTAAGGACGACAACACGGCGGCCATGCGCCCGATCGTGGTGCAGAAGCAGGATGAGACGCAAACCGTGGTCAAGAGCGGCCTGACGCCGCCCGAACGCGTGGTCACCACCGGCTTCGTCCGGCTCACCGACGGCAGCAAGGTCGAGATCGGCAGCGCTACCGGCGCTCCGGCGGCGGCCCCGCAAGGCGCGCGCAAGCGCAACGGCCAGCGCCCCGGCGGCGGGAGGCCGAACCAGCAGCAATGAGCGTTTCCTCGCCATTCATCCACCGGCCGATTGCCACTTCCCTGCTTGGCATCGCGGTGATGCTGGGTGGCGCGCTCGGCTATTGGTGGCTGCCGGTCTCCGCTCTGCCGCAGGTGGATTTCCCCACCATCCAGGTGACCACGCAGCTTCCCGGCGCCAGCCCCGACACCATCGCCTCGCTGGTGACCGCGCCGCTCGAGCGGCAATTTGGCCAGATCCCGGCGCTGCAGACCATGACCTCGGCGAGTTCGTTCGGTATCAGCCAGGTGACGCTGCAATTCGACTTGAACCGCGACATCGACGCCGCCGCGCAGGACGTGCAGTCGGCGATCAACGCCGCCGGCTCGACGCTGCCGCGCAACCTGCCCTACCCGCCGCTCTATTCGAAGGTGAACCCGGCCGACGCGCCGATCATCACGCTGGCGCTGACCTCGCAGACCATCGACTTGCGCACGCTCAGCGACATGGCCGACACCATCATGGCGCCGCGGCTGTCCGAGGTGACCGGCGTCGGCCACGTCTCGGTGCAGGGCGGCATCCGCCCGGCTATCCGCATCCAGGCCGACCTGTCGCGGCTCGCCGCCTACGGCCTCGCGCTCGAGGACCTGCGCACGGCCATCGTCAGCGCCAACGTGGCCGGCGCCAAGGGCTCGCTCGACGGCGCGCACCAGTCCTACACCATCGCCGCCAACGACCAGATCACCGCCGCCGCCACCTATAAAACGGTGGTGGTCGCGTTCCGCAACGGCGCGCCGGTCAAGATCAGCGACGTCGCCGACGTCATCGACGGCCTGGAGAACACCAAAGTCGGCGCCTCCTACAAGGGCACGCCGGCGATCGTGGTCGATGTGCAGCGCCAGCCCGGCGCCAACGTGATCGACACCGTGACGCGCGTGCGCGCCGAGCTGCCGCGGCTGCGGCGCGCGATGCCGGCCGGCGCCCAGCTCACCATCGTCAACGACCGCACCACCACCATCCGCGCCTCGATCCACGACGTGCAGTTCACGCTGATGCTCTCCGTGGTGCTGGTCGTGCTGGTGGTGCTGGTTTTCCTGCGCACGGTGCGCGCCACCATCATCGCCGGCGTGGCGCTGCCGCTATCGCTGATCGCGACCTTCGGCGTGATGTGGTTTGCCGGCTTCTCGCTCGACAACCTTTCGCTGATGGCGCTGACCATCGGCACCGGCTTCGTCGTCGACGACGCCATCGTCATGATCGAGAACATCGTCCGCCACATGGAAAACGGCGAGAAGCCGCTCGACGCGGCGTTGCGCGGCGCCAGCGAAATCGGCTTCACCGTGATATCGCTGACGCTGTCGCTGATCGCGGTGTTCATCCCGCTGTTGTTCATGACCGGCCTGGTCGGCCGCATGTTCCGCGAATTCGCGCTCACGCTCACCATCGCGGTGGTGGCCTCGGCCGTGGTGTCGCTGACACTGACGCCGATGATGTGTAGCCGGCTGCTGCGCCACAGCGGCGGCGGCGACAACGCGCTGTCGCGGCGCTTTTCCGGCCTGCTCGACCGCACGGTCGAGGCCTATCACCGCAGCCTGATTTGGGTGCTGCGCCACCAGGGCAAGACGCTGCTGGTGACGTTGGCGACGCTGGCCGCCACCATTTTTCTCTACATCGTTATGCCGAAAGGCTTCCTGCCGCTGCAGGACACCGGCCTGATCACCGCGGTGACGGAGGCCGGCACCGACGTCTCCTTCGACGAAATGCAGCGCCGACAGAACCAGATCGAGGCCATCGTGCGCGCCGATCCGGACGTGACTGGCGTGGTGTCGGTGATCGGCGTCTCTCCGCTCAACGCCACGCCCAACGCCGGCCGGCTCGCCATTGCGCTGAAAACACGCGATCAACGCAGCGCGCACGTCGATGCGATCATCGCGCGGCTGAAGGATGCGGTCGCCGGCATTCCCGGCATGAAAGTCTATTTCCAGGCGACGCAGGACATCCAGATCTCCACCCGGGTGAGCCGCGCGCAGTACCAATACACGCTGGTCGGCACCGATGCCGGCGCGGTGCTGGAATGGGCCGAAAAGCTGACGCGCAAGCTGCGCGGCGATCCGGCGCTGAACGAGGTCGCCTCCGAAGCGCAGGAAGGCGGCCCGCGCGTCAACGTCGACGTCGACCGCGAACAGGCCGGAAGGCTCGGCGTCTCGATGCAGAGCATCACCGACACGCTCAACGACGCCTTCGGCCAGCGGCAGATTTCGACCATCTACGGCCAGGCCAACCAATATCGCGTCATCCTGGAGGCGCAGCCGCGCTACCAACAGGACCCCGGCTCGCTGTCCAAGCTCTACGTCACCGGCGCCAGCACCTCGACCGGAACGGCGGCCACCGTCGCCAATACCGCGCTCGGCAGCACCAATACCAACACCACGGCGACGCCCAACGCGGTGACCAGTTCGAACCAGGTGCCGCTCGCCGCTTTCGCGCATTTCATCAACTCTTCGGCGCCGCTGTCGATTGCGCACCAGGAGCAGTTCCCCTCGGTTACCATCAGCTTCGATCT
Organism: uncultured Alphaproteobacteria bacterium; assembly: GCA_963749625.1. Lineage (GTDB taxonomy): Bacteria > Pseudomonadota > Alphaproteobacteria > Rhizobiales > Xanthobacteraceae > Pseudolabrys. Next base: position 81,370 of record CAVVNY010000018.1, read on the forward strand.
CAACGACGGCTACGCGCTGTCCGACGCGGTCGCCGCCATCAGCGCGGCGCAGCAGGAGATCGGCATGCCGTCGTCGGTGACCGGCAGCTATTCGGGGGACGCTGCGGAATTCGCCAAGTCGCTGACCGGCGAGCCGTGGCTGATCCTGGCCGCGGCCATCGTCATCTACATCGTGCTCGGCGTCTTGTACGAAAGCTTCATCCACCCGCTCACCATCCTGTCGACGCTGCCGTCCGCCGGCGTCGGCGCGCTCTTGGCGCTGATGCTGTTCGGCTATGATCTTTCGGTGATCGCGCTGATCGGCATCGTGCTGTTGATGGGCATCGTCAAGAAGAACGCGATTTTGATGATCGACTTCGCGATCGAGGCCGAGCGCCACCAAGGCATGTCGCCCGAGGAGTCGATCGTGCAGGCGGCGCTGCTGCGCTTCCGCCCGATCATGATGACGACGCTGGCCGCGCTGTTCGGCGCGCTGCCGCTGGCGCTGGAAAGCGGCACCGGCTCGGAGCTGCGCAATCCGCTCGGCATCACCATCGTCGGCGGCCTGCTGCTCAGCCAGTTGCTCACGCTCTACACCACGCCGGTGATCTATCTTTACATGGAGCGGCTGCGCGCGCGGCTGACCGGTTCCACGGCGCCGCGGCCGCAGCCGGCGGAGTAGCGCATGATCCCGAAAAGTGGAAGCCGGATTTCGGACAAGATCATGCGCAAGCGAGAAAGCGCATGAACTTCTCCTACCCGTTCATCCGGCGGCCGATCGGCACCACGCTGCTGGCGATCGGGCTGTTTCTGATCGGTGCGGTGGCCTACAGCTTTCTGCCGGTCGCCAGTCTGCCGAGCGTCGATTTCCCGACCATTTTCGTGTCCGCCAACCGGCCCGGCGCCGACCCCAACATCATGGCCGCCACCGTTGCCGCCCCGCTCGAGCGGCGGCTGGGCGAAATTTCCGGCGTCACCGAACTGACCTCGGTGAGTTCGCTAGGCCTCTCGCGCATCACCATCCAGTTCGACCTGTCGCGCAGCATCGAGGGCGCCGCCCGCGACGTGCAGGCAGCGCTGAACGCCGCGCTCAGCGACCTGCCCGGCGACCTGCCGACGCTGCCGACGTTCCGCAAGGCCAATCCGGCGGCGGCGCCGATCCTGATCCTGGCGCTGACCTCGAAAACCATGCTGCCGAGCGAGATCTACGACGCCGCCGACAGCGTGATCGCGCAGCGGCTCAGCCAGGTCGACGGCGTCGGCGACGTCACCGTGGCCGGCTCCGAGCAACCGGCGATCCGCGTGCGCGTCGATCCGGGGCGCATCGCCGCCATGGGCGTCAGCCTGGAGGACGTGCGCACCGCGATCGCCAATTCCAATGCGGTCGGGCCGATCGGCACCTTCGACGGCAAAAAGCGCGGCGTCACCATCGGCATCAACGACCAGCTGCGCGCGGCCGGCGACTACGATCCGCTGGTGGTCAAAACCATCGACGGCACCGTGATCCGCCTGTCCAGCATCGCCTCGATCCGCGCCAGCGTGCGCAACAGCTATTCCGCCGGCTGGTTCAACAAGGACCCTTCGGTCCTGCTGATCGTCACCAAACAGGCCAACGCCAACGTCCTCGACACCGTGGACGGCATCTACAAGCTGTTGCCGGAACTGCGCCAATGGGTGCCGGCCGGCCTCGACATCTCGATCCTGGCCGACCGCACGCAGACCATCCGCGCCAGCGTGCACGACATGCAGCTCACCCTCGGCGCCACGGTCATTCTGGTCATGCTGGTGGTGGCTTTGTTCCTGCGCCGCACGGCGCCGACGGTCGCCGCCGGCGTCACCGTGCCGCTGTCGCTCGCCGGCACCTGCGCCGCGATGTGGGCGGCCGGCTTCTCGATCGACAACCTGTCGCTGATGGCGCTCGCCGTGTGCATCGGCTTCGTGGTCGACGACGCCATCGTCATGATCGAGAACATGTTCCGCTATCTGGAAAGGGGCGCTTCGCCGCTGCGCGCCACGCTGAAAGGCGCCAAACAGATCGGCTTTACCGTGGTGTCGATCAGCGTGTCGCTGATCGCCGCGTTCATTCCGCTGTTGTTCATGGGCGGCATCGTCGGCCGGCTGTTCCGCGAATTTTCGGTCACGCTCGCCTTCGCCATCGCCGTCTCGACCGTGGTGTCGCTGTCGGTGACGCCGATGATCTGCGCCTATTTCGTGCGCTCGGCGCCGAGCCACGACCGTACCTGGCTCGACCGCCTGGTCGAGGGCGCGCTTTCGCGCTTCGTGCGCTTTTACGACCGCACCCTCACCTTCGTGCTCGATCACCACGCGCTCGGCCTGATCGTGTTCGTCGCGACCATCGCGCTCACTGTCGGGCTCTATATCAAGACGCCGAAGGGCTATTTCCCGCAGGACGACACCGGGCTGATCTTCGGCGGCACGCAAGCCTCGACCGATATTTCCTTCGAGGCGATGGAGCAGTTGCAGTTAAAGGCGATGGACATCGTGCTGCAGGACCCGGCAGTGGCGGGCCTGGGCTCCTCGGTCGGCGCTTCCGGCTTCAACGCCTCGGTCAACCGCGGCCGCATGTTCATCAGCCTGAAGCCGCTCGATGAGCGCAACAATGTGAGCACGCAGCGCGTGGTGGCGCGGCTGCGCACCAAGCTCAACAACATTCCCGGCCTCCGCGTGTTCATGGTGCCGGCGCAGGATCTGCGCGTCGGCGGCCGGCAGAGCAATTCGCAATATCAGTTCACGCTGTGGAGCGCCGATATCGACGCGCTGCAAAAACTGGTGCCGCAGGTGATGGACCGCGTGAAGCAAGTCGCCGGCGTGACCGACGTCACCACCGACCGCGAGCAAGGCGGCTTGCAGGCCAATATCAGCATCGACCGTCCGGCCGCCGCACGCCTCGGCGTGAAAATCCAGGACATCGACAACGCCCTCAACGACGCCTTCTCGCAGCGGCAAATCTCGACAATCTATACGCAGCGCAACCAGTACCGCGTGATCCTGGAACTGGACCGCAAATATACCCGCGACCCCAGCGACCTAAGCCAGATCTACGTCGCTGGCGGCGGCAATACCCAGGTGCCGCTGTCGCAGGTGGCGCGGGTGGAGCGCGGCATCGCGCCGTTGGTGGTGAACCATCAGGGTCAGTTCCCGTCGGTCACCATCACCTACAACATCCTGCCCGATGCCACGATCCAGGACGTCACCGACGGCATCCAGAAGGCGGTGGCGGATATGCATATTCCCGACACTATCCACGCCGACTTCGCCGGCGACGTGCAGGCCTTCAAGCAGTCGGCGGGCGCACAGCCGCTGCTGCTGCTGGCGGCGCTGGTCGCGGTCTATATCGTGCTCGGCGTGTTGTACGAGAGCCTGGCACACCCGCTCACCATCATCTCGACGCTGCCGTCGGCGGGCCTCGGCGCGCTCCTGGCGCTCAATATGTTCGGCACCGACCTCACCGTGATTGCCTTCATCGGCATCATTCTGCTGATCGGCATCGTCAAGAAGAACGGCATCATGATGGTGGACTTCGCGCTCGACGGCGAACGCCGGCGCGGCCTGCCGCCGCGCGAGGCCATTCACGAAGCCTGCCTGGCGCGCTTCCGGCCGATCCTGATGACCACCATGGCGGCAGCGCTCGGCGCCCTGCCGCTGGTGATCGCCACCGGCCCCGGCTCGGAGTTGCGCCGGCCGCTCGGCATCACCATCATCGGCGGGCTCTTGGTGTCGCAAGCGCTTACGCTCTACACCACGCCGGTGATCTACCTGCTGCTCGACCGCCTGCACCGCCGGCTCGGCGGCACGGAGCTTCACTTTCATCAAGCGCGGCCCGGGCATCCAGCCGGCGGAGTAGCTACACCCCCAAATACCGGTGCTGCACGTCCGGCGCGGCGGCGAGGTCCTGCGAGCCACCCCACCACACCACGCGGCCGCGCTCGATCAGGAAATGGCGATCGGCGACGCGAATGAGCGCGCCGACATTCTTGTCGATCACCAAAATCGCGAGGCCCAGTTCCTTGAGACGGGCGAGGCACGCCCAGATCTCGGCGCGGATCAGCGGCGCCAGACCCTCGGTCGCCTCGTCCAGGATCAGCAGGCGCGGATTGGTCATCAGCGCGCGGCCGATCGCCAGCATCTGCTGTTCGCCGCCGGAAAGCTGGTTGCCCATATTGGCGGCGCGCGCGGCCAGCCGCGGGAACAGCGCGTAGACCTTGTCGAGTGTCCAGCCGTCGCTGCCGCGTTCCACCGCCGTCGCCACCAGATTCTCGCGCACCGTGAGGTTGGGGAAAATCTGCCGGCCTTCCGGCACCAGGCCGATGCCGAGCTTGGCGACCTTGTACGACGGCAGGCCGCGGATCTCGCGGCCGGCAAAACGGATGGTGCCGGCGCGCGCCGGCGTGAGACCCAGGATCGAGCGCACGGTGGTGGTTTTGCCCATGCCGTTGCGCCCCATCAGCGTCACCATCTCGCCGGGCTTGATCGACAGCGAGACGCCGAACAGCACCTGGCTGAGGCCGTAGCAGGTCTCGATGCCGGCGACGTCGAGCACATTGTCGGCCGCGGCGTCAGCCATGGTCCGTGCCCTCCGCCTCGCCCAGATAAGCGTCGCGCACGGCGGCGTTGGCGCGGATATCGGCGGGGCTGCCGGTGGCGATCACCCGGCCGTAGACCAGCACGGTGATGCGGTCGGCCAGCGCGAACACCGCTTCCATGTCGTGCTCGACCAGCAGGATGGTGAGCTCCTTCTTCAAGGCGCGCAGCATCTCCACCATGCGGGCGGATTCTTCCGGCCCTAAGCCCGCCATCGGCTCGTCGAGCAGCAGCATGCGGGGCGAGCCGGCGAGCGCCATGGCGAGCTCGATCAGCCGGTGTTCGCCGTGACTGAGCGCGGAGGCCGGGCTGTCGACGCGCGCGCCCAAGCCCACCCGCTCGAGCGCCGCGCGCGCCGGTTGGCGCAACTCCGCTTCCGACCGGGCATCGCGCCAGAACCGGAACGAGTGCCCGGCATGCGCTTGCACCGCTAGCGCCACATTGTCGAGCACGCTGAGATCGAGAAACAGCGACGTGATCTGGAACGACCGGGCAAGCCCGAGCTGGCTGCGCCGGTACATCGGCAGCGCGGTGACGTCGCTGCCGGCAAAGCGGATGCGGCCGGAATCGGGCGTCAGCTGGCCGCCGAGCTGGGCGATCAGCGTCGTCTTGCCGGCGCCGTTCGGCCCGATGATCGCGTGCAATTCGCCGGACTCGACACTGAGCGCGAGATTGTCGGTCGCCACGATGCCATCGAAGCGCTTGGCCAGATTGTCCACCTGCAACAGCGGCTCGCTCATGGCTCGGCCTTTGGACTTGCTTTCGCGCCGATCTTGGCGCGCGCCATCGACAGCAGGCCGTCGATGCCGCCGCGCGCGAACAGCACGACCAGGAGCAACAGCGGCCCGAGGATGATCTGCCAATATTCGGTGATGCCGGACAGCACCTCCTCCAGCACCAGCAGGACGACCGCGCCGATCAGCGGGCCGATGACCGAGCCCATGCCGCCGAGCACCACCATGATGATGAGATCGCCCGAGCGGGTCCAATACATCATCGAGGGGCTGACGAAATCGGTGTTATTGGCGATCAGCGCGCCGGCGAGACCGCACAGCATTCCTGAGATGACGAAGCACACCAGCCGGTAGCGGTAGGTCGGGAAGCCGATCGCCCGCATGCGCAGGTCGTTGGAGCGCGAACCCTGGATCACCATGCCGAAACGCGAATTCACCAGCCGGTGGACCAGATAGATCGCGCCGAGCAGCAGCGCGAGGCACAGATAATAGAATTGCGCCCTGTTCGAGAGGTCGATGGGGCTGAAGAACTGGCTGCGCTTGTAGATGGTAAGCCCGTCGTCGCCGCCATAGCGGGCGAGCCCGGCGACGATGTAATAGGCCATCTGCGCGAAGGCGAGCGTGATCATGATGAAATAGACGCCGCGCGTGCGCAGCGACAAAGCGCCAATCACCAGCGCGAACAGCGCCGAGGCCAAGAGCGCCACCGGCCACTGCACGAAACCGGAGTAAATCCCCTCATGCGCCAGGATGCCGACGGCATAGCCGCCGATGCCGAGATAGGCGGCGTGGCCGAAGCTCATCATGCCGCCATAGCCGAGGATGAGATTGAGGCTGACGGCGGCGAGCCCGAGGATGACGATGCGCGTGAACAGCGTGAGCACGAAGAGGCTGCCGCCGAGCGCGACATAGACCGGCAGCAGCACCAGCGCGGCCAGCAAAGCGAACACCGCGATATTGCGGATCGTCAGCGTGCCGTTCATTTGCGGACCGCCGGAAACAGTCCTTCGGGGCGCACCACCAGCACGATCGCCATCAAGAGATAGATCAGCATGGAGGAGAGCGCCGGCGCCGCGGTCGATGCCGCTTCCGGGCTCAGTACCAGGCGCAGCAGGTCGGGGAAGAAGGCGCGGCCGAGCGTATCGACGAAGCCGACCAACAGCGCCGCGATGAAAGCGCCGCGGATCGAGCCGATGCCGCCGATCACGGTAATGACGAAGGCGATGATGAGAATGTTCTCGCCCATGCCGATCTGCACGGTGAGGATCGGCGCCTGCATCAGGCCGGCGAGCCCGGCCAGCGCCGCGCCGAGCCCGAATACCAGCGTGTAGAGCAGCTTGATGTTGACGCCGAGCGCGCCGACCATCTCGCGATTGCTGGCGCCGGCGCGGATCAACATGCCGATGCGGGTGCGCATCACCAGGATATAAAGAAAGCCGGCGACCACCAACGAGACGATAATGATCGAGAGCCGGTAGGCGGAATACTGGATGCCCGGCAAAATGCGCACCGAGGTGTTGAGCCAGGACGGCAACGGCAGGCTCATGCCCTCCGGCCCCCAGATCAGCCGCACCAGTTCGTCGAAGAACAGGATCAGGCCGAAGGTGCCGAGCACGTGATCGAGGTGATCGCGGCCGTAAAGCCGGCGCATGACGACCACCTCCACCACCATGCCGACGATCAGCGTGGCGACCAGCGCCAGCAGCGCGCCCAGCACGAAACTGCCGGTCCAGGCCGCAAAGGTGGCGGCGAAATAGGCGCCGATCATATAGAGCGAGCCGTGCGCCAGATTGACCAGGTCCATGATGCCGAACACCAGCGTCAATCCGGCCGCCAGCAGGAACAGCAGCAGGCCGAATTGCAGGCCGTTTAGGCACTGCTCGATGAAAAGCGTCGTCATGGCGCGTCGAACATGGAAATTGGCGGCCCCCCGGCACGCAAACGGCGGCGGCGCGGAAGCGCCGCCGCCGCCGTATTCCGCCCTTGGATCACTTCATCGGGCACTTATTATGGAAGTTGTCCTGGTTGTCCTTGACAATTGTCGCCACGGTCTTGAGCACGAAGTCGCCCTTGGCGTCCTTTACCACGTCCTGCAGGTAGAAGTTCTCGATCGGGAAGTGGTTGTTGCCGTATTTGAAACCGCCGCGCACCGACTTGAAGTTGGCCTTCTCCAGCGCTTTCTGCACCGCGGCCTTGTCGGCGAGCTTGCCCTTGGTCGCGACCACCGCCGAGTCGATGAGGTTGGCGGCATCGTAGGACTGGGCGCCGTAGAACGAGGGCTTCTTGCCCGGATACTTCTTCTCGTAGTCGGCGACGAATTTCTTGTTGGCCGCGTTGGGCAGATCGTTGACCCATTCCTGCGCGCCGGGCACGCCGATCGCGAGGTCTTTCTGCAACGGCAGCGACAATTCGTCGATGGTGAAGGCGGTGTAGAGCGGGATCTTACCCTTCATGCCGGCCTGGGCGTATTGATTGAGAAACTGCACGCCCGCCTTGCCCGGATAGAACACGAAGATGGCGTCCGGATTGGCCGCCTTGGCCTTCGCCAGTTCGGCGGAGAAGTCGAGCTGCGACGGCCAGGTGGTGAGCTCCTGCCCGACGATCTTGCCCTTGAAGGTGGAGGCCGCGCCCGCCAGCATGTCCTTGCCGGCGGCGTAGTTCGGGCCGATCAGATAGAGCGACTTCACGCCCTTCTGGTTCATGTAGAGACCCATCGCGGCGGGCGTCTGGTCGTTCTGCCACGAGGTCGAGAAGAAATAGGGCGAGCACAACTCGCCGGCGAGTTCGTGCGGGCCGCCATTGGCGCTGATGATGAAGGTCTTGGAGTCGACGGCGGGCTTGACCGAGGCCAGCAGCACGTTCGACCAGATGTAGCCGACGATGAAGTCGACATGGTCGGCTTCGATCAGTTTCTGCGTCTTCTGCTTGCCGACTTCCGGCTTCTGGCCGTCATCCTCGTAGATCACCTCGACCGGCAAGCCGCCCATCTTGTGGCCCATATGGTCGAGCGCGAGCTCGAACGAATTGCGCATGTCGTTGCCGATCACGGCGGTCGGGCCGCTGAAGGTCGAGACGAACCCGATCTTGATGGATTTTTGCTGGGCCATAGCCGGGCCCGCGGCGAGCGCCAGGGCGGCCCCCGCAACCAATAGAGCTTTACGCATGTGATTTCCTCCCCCGGGTCCTTTTTGGCCCGTTCAATCGCGATACTAATGTACCGGCATCGGCGCCAAAAGGTCTATCGCCGTCACGGTAACAGGCTGCCGTCTTCGTTAAATGGCCAGAAATTCGCGCTTATTGGCTATGCCGCGGGGCGATTGACCGGATTGCCGCGCAACCTACGGTCTAGGCTGATTGCCATAAGCAGCCGGAAAAGACCTTACGCGGCCTGCGGGGACGAATGCATGCGGCGCATCTCGCGGAACGAGATCAGTTTCTTGCGGCTTTCGTCCCACAGCACCAGGCGGACGCATTTAATGCTTTGCCACAGCGTCAACCGGCCGATGTCGCGCAGTTCGGGGTGTTCGCGCAGCACGCGGGGCAACCGGTAATAGGGAATCCGGCTGCACAGATGATGCACATGGTGCACGCCGATATTGGCGGTGAACCAGCGCAAAATTCCGGGCAGAACATAATGCGAGCTGCCGTACAGCGCGGCTTCGTGCAGGCTCCAGCTTTCATCGTGCGCCCACACGGTCTGCTCGAACTGGTGCTGCACGTAGAACAGCCACACGCCCATGGCGGCGGCCAGCAACATGATCGGCCCATGCACCAGCAGGAACGGTCCGACGCCGATCAGCCACATCAGCGCCGCGGCGATGGCGGCAATCGCGAAATTGGTGCCCATCGTGCTGATCCAGGGCTGCCAGCCGCTGCGCATCAAGCCGAACGGCAGCCGCTGGCGCAGCACGAAAAGGTAAGCCGGTCCGAGCCCGAACATGACCGCCGGGTGACGGTAGAACCGGTACATCAGGCGGCGCCAGCGCGGCAGCGCCAGATATTCGCGCACCGTGAGCGTATCGACGTCGCCGATGCCGCGGCGCTCCAGATTGCCCGCGCTGGCATGATGAATGGCGTGCGTGCGCTTCCAGAAATCGTAAGGCGTCATGGTCAGCACGCCGAGCGCGCGGCCGATCCAATCGTTGGCAAGGCGACTGCCGAAGAAGGCGCCATGCCCGCAATCGTGCTGGATCATGAACAGCCGCACCAGAAAGCCCGCGGCCGGAATGGCGAGCAGCAAGGTCAGCCACCAGAAGCCCAGGTAATAGGCCGCCCACATCAGCGCCCAAAGCAGCACGAGGGGTCCGAACGTGATGGCGAGTTCGATCGCGCTGCGCGCGCTGCTCGGTTCGCGGTAGCGCATGAGAATCTGGGTCCAGGCGCGCGCATCGGCCGCTCGTCCCGCACTCGCGGGACCTTGTCCATTGTCCAAGCTATTGCCCTTTGTAACTATAAACGGCGCGCAGGCCGGCCAGCCGCCGGGCTGCCACACGCACATAAGTTGTTATTTCGTGGAAGCAACAAGTTGTCACTTTACCAAGGTTTTTTTGTGTCGGCTACCGGACAAGATGGTATTTGGTGGTGGCGGCCAGGCCAACGGACCGCGGGAGACCGATCATGACTCTGACCGTCGCCATCATCGCGCCGGGCAATATGGGCGCTGCGGTGGGCGCCCGCCTGACCGAGCACAAAGTGACGGTGCTCACCTCGCTCGCCGGGCGCAGCGAAGCGAGCGCGGCGCGGGCGCGCGCCGCCGGCATGACCGCGGTGGCCGACGCGCAACTGACGGAATGCGACTTCCTGCTCTCGATCGTGCCGCCGGGCGACGCGCTCGCTCTGGCGCAGCGTCTCGCGCCCATGCTCAGCGCCGCCAACAAGAAGCCGACTTATGTCGAATGCAACGCGGTCAGCCCGCAGAGCGCCACCGGCATCGCCGCAGTGATCGCGGCGACCGGCTGCCCCTTCGTCGGCGCCGGCATCATCGGCCCGCCGCCGAAGCCCGGCACCACCAACACCAAAATCTACGCTGCGGGACCGCACGCGGCGGATTTCGCCAGGCTCAACGACTACGGCTTGATCGTGCGCGTGCTGCAAGGCCCGCTCACCGCCGCTTCGGCGCTGAAGATGTCCTATGCCGGCATCACCAAGGGCTTCACCGCGCTCGCCGCCGGCATGATGCTGGCCGCCACCCGCGGCGGCTCGGCGGCGGCGCTCAAGGCCGAGCTTGCCGAAAGTCAGCCGGCGCTGCTCGGCTTCATGACCCGGCAAACGCCCGCCATGTATGCCAAGGCCTATCGCTGGGTGGCCGAGCTCGACGAGATTTCCGCCTTCGTCGGCGACGACCATGCCGAGCACGCCATGTTGGAAGCCGCGGCGCGGTTCTACGAACGCATCGCCGCCGATGTCGACGGCGAGAAGAAGGAAATCGGCGCGATGGATGAATTTTTGAAATCATGAGCGAGCCGCCCATCCTGGTCGATCGCCGCGCCGGCTATCGCGTCATCACCCTCAACCGGCCGGACCGGCTCAACGCGTTCAACGACGCGATGCATGAGGTGCTGCGCCAGGCGCTCGAAGAGATCGAAGCCGACGCAGACTGCCGCGCGCTGATGATCACCGGCGCCGGCCGCGGCTTCTGCGCCGGGCAAGACCTCAACGACCGGCTGGTGCAGCCGGGCGAAAAAATGCCGCCTAGCACCTCGCTCGAGCAGCATTACAATCCGCTGGTGCGCAAGTTGCGCGCCCTGCCCTTTCCCGTCATCGCCGCGGTCAACGGCGTCGCCGCCGGCGCCGGCTGCAACATCGCACTCGCCTGCGACATCGTGATTGCCGGCCGCTCGGCGAGCTTCGTGCAGTCGTTTGCGCGCATCGGGCTGATCCCCGACAGCGGCGGCACCTTTTTCCTGCCGCGCCTCGTCGGCGACGCGCGGGCGCGCGGCCTCGCGCTTTTGGCCGAGCCGCTGCCGGCGGAAAAGGCCGAACAATGGGGCCTGATCTGGCAATGCGTCGATGACGCCTCGCTCCTCGGCGAGGCGCAGAAAATGTGCGAGCGTTTCGCTTCGGCGCCGACGCAGGGGCTGGCGCTGATCAAGCGCGCGCTTCAGGCTTCGGCCGGCAATTCGCTCGACGCCCAGCTCGATCTCGAGCGCGACCTGCAAGGCGTGGCGCGGCAAATGCCGGATTACGCCGAGGGCGTGCGCGCCTTCATGGAAAAGCGCAAACCCAATTTCACCGGCCGCAAGGGGACTGACTGATGGATGCCGTCATGCTTGCGCGCGCCTGCGGCGACGCCATGTGGACCGGCGACGCCACCAGCCGTTCGCTCGGCCTGCAACTGATCTCGGTCGAGCCTGGCCAGGCCGTGCTCGCCATGACGGTGGCCGGCACGATGGTCAATTGGCACGACACCTGCCACGGCGGTTTCATTTATCTCCTGGCCGACACCGCCTTCGGCTACGCCTGCAACTCGCGCAATCAGCGCATGGTGGCGCAGCATTGCAGCATCAGCTATCTCATGGCGGCGCGGCGCGGCGACCGGCTCACCGCGCACGCGGCCGAGCGTCAGCGCGCCGGGCGCTCGGGCATCTACGACGTGGCGGTCAAACGCGAGGACGGCACCGTGATCGCTGAATTCCGCGGCCACGCCCGCGCCATCGACGGCGCGCTGCTGCCGGATGCCCAATGACCGCGCCGACAATCGACATCCACACCCACATCGTGCCGGCGGAATTTCCCGCCTATGCCGGCAAGCACGTTACGCAATACGGCGGCGCGCATTGGCCGTCGATGGCCGTGCACGACTGCCACCATAAGAATGTGATGATCGACGGCAAGAATTTCCGCACCGTCAGCGACGAATGCTGGGACGTTGCGCGCCGCGCCGAGGCCATGGCGGCCATGGGGATCGCGCGCCAGGTGCTGTCGCCGATGCCGGAACTATTGTCCTACTGGCTGCCGCTCGACGACGCCGCGCCGCTCATCCGCCACGTCAACGACACCATCGCCGCCATGGTGGCGCGCGCGCCGGACAAATTCATCGGTCTCGGCGGCGTGCCGATGCAGGATCCGGATGCGGCCGTGCGCGAACTGGAGCGGCTGATGCGCGACGGCTTCCGCGGCGTCGAGCTCGGCAGCAATATCAACGGCGCCGCGCTCGGCGATCCGCGTTTCGACGGCTTCTTCGCCGCGGCCGAGCAACTGGGCGCCGCCGTGTTCGTGCACGCGCTGCACCCGTCCGGCAAAGAACGCATCGTCGGCCCGCCCGGCCTGATGGCCTATATCGGCTTTCCGCTCGATACCGCCTACAGCATCGCGTCGCTGATGACCGGCGGCACGCTGACGCGCCACCCGCATCTTAGGCTCGCCTTCAGTCATGGCGGCGGCGCCTTCGCCTCGATCCTGCCGCGGCTGGCAAAAGGCTGGACCATCAAGCCGGAATTCGCCGCCTTGATCGGGGCCTCGCCGTACGAGCACGCGCGCCGGCTTTATTACGACACGCTGGTCTATGACGCGCCGACGCTTGCCCATTTGATCGACACATTTGGCGTGCGTCAGCTTTGCATCGGCACCGATTATCCCTTCGATATCCACGAGCGCCATCCGGTCGGAGCCGTCGCCGCGCTCAAGCTTGACGACGGCGACGTGAAGCTGCTGCATCACGACAATGCCGCGCGTTTCCTGGGCGAACCCGCATGAGCAAGGCAAAAGTTCGTGCCAAAGTGCGTGCATTGCGCAGCGTCGATCTCGGCTTTGCCGATCCCGGCAAGGCGCTGCGTTTCTTCACCGAGGTGTGGAACCTGACGCCGGCCGGCGAAAGCGGCGGCGTGCATTATCTGCGCGGCACCGGCGCCTTCCACCACATCCTGACGATCCGCCAGAGCGCGCAGCCGGAATTGCTGCGCATGGTGCTCGACGCTGAATCCAAAGAGGCCGTCGACGCGCTGCACGCGCAAGTGCGCGCGCACGGCCTCACCGCCATCGATCCGCCCGCCAGACTGCGCCAGCCGCACGGCGAATACGGCTTCGGCTTCAAGGACCCGGAAGGCCGCAACATGGCGATCGTCTGCGGCGTCGGCGACCATGCCGACAGCGCCGACCGGCCCGACCGGCCGCGCAAGCTCTCTCACATCAACATCAATGCCGGCGACAGCGAGGCGACTTTCGCCTGCTACCGCGACGCGCTCGGCTTCACGCTCACCGACACCACGCGGCGGCTGCGCTTCCTGTCCTGCAATTCCGATCATCACAGCGTGGTGCTCGGCTTTACCGGCGGGGCGACGCTCAACCACATCGCCTTCGAAGTGCCCGATCTCGAATCGGTGATGCGCGGCGCCGGCCGCATGCGCGACGACGGCCGCCCGATCGAATGGGGCCCCGGCCGGCACGGCCCCGGCAACAACGTGTTCTGCTATTTCCTCGGACCCGAGGACATGCCGGTGGAATTGACCGCCGAGATGCAGCAGGTCGATGCCGGCCACCGCGCCAAGACGCCGGAGCAATGGACCTGGCCGCCCGGCCGGCTGGATCATTGGGGCATCAGCGCGGCACCGAGCGCGCGCATGGACGAAGCCGGGCTCCACATCCGTTTCACTGCCGACGGCTATCGGCTGGATGAGTGGCGGTAGTTGTTGTCGTCCCGGGCGAGCGCCTTGGCGCGAGATCCGGGACCCATACGCCGTAGTCGATCGATAGGCTACGGCGTATGGGTCCCCGCTTTCGCGGGGACGGCAGATGTTGTTTGCTTCATGGCAAATTCTCGGGAGATCGCATGCCCAACAAACCACCCTTACGCGTCGGACTGGCCGGCCTCGGCGCGGTCGGACTGGAAGTGGCGAAACGGCTGATCGCCGGCGTGCCCGGGCTGACGCTCGCCGCGGTCGCCGTGCGCGACGCCGACAAGGCGCGCCGCGCGCTGCCGGAACTTGGCTCGGTCCCGATCAAGCCCGCCGCCGCGCTCGCCGACGACTGCGACGTGGTGGTGGAATGCCTGCCGCCACCGCTGTTCCGCGACGTGGCTATCAGCGCCATCGACAAGGGCCGCATCTTCATGCCGCTGTCGGTCGCGCAACTTCTGGACAACTGGGATCTGGTCGAACGCGCCCGAGAAAAAGGCGCGCGCATTTTGCCGCCGACCGGCGCGCTCATCGGCCTCGACGCCGTGCGCGCCGCCGCCGAGGGCACCATCCATTCCATCAAGATGATCACGCGCAAGCCGCCGGGCGGCCTGGAAGGCGCGCCCTATCTCGTCGCGCACAACATTTCGGTCGCCGGCCTGAAAGCGCCGCTGAAAGTGTTCGACGGCACGGCGCGCGAAGGCGCGCGCGGCTTTCCCGCCAACGTCAATGTGGCGGCGGCGCTCAGCCTCGCCGGCATCGGCCCCGATCGCACGCAACTGGAAATCTGGGCCGACCCTACCATCACGCGCAACACGCACCGCATCGAGGTCGACGCCGACGTCGCGCGCTTTTCCATGACCATCGAAGGCATTCCGTCGCAGAACCCGCGCACCGGCCGCATCGTGCCGCTGTCCACGATCGCCGCGCTGCGCGCGCTGGTGTCGGAGTTGAAGGTGGGAACCTGACGGCGCCTAGACGCGCAGGAAAATCTTGCGGCGATAGAGGAAGCCGGCAAGCGAAATGGCGAAGGTCAGCCCCAGCACATGGGCGAGGAATAGGCCGGTGTGGTGCGTGGTGAAGCGGTCGATCAGCAGGCTCAAGTCGCCGCCGACGAACCGCAGCGCGAACGGCTCGAAGCCGAAAGTATTGTTCAAAAAATAAAGCGTGATGGCGTTGGCGCCGATCCATGTGAAGATCGTCGACCAGGCGCGAAAGCCCCACACGTCGATGACCTGGTGCCACACGCCGAGCAGGATCAGACTATAGCCGCCGGCGACCAGCACGAAGGACGAAGTCCAGATCGCCTTGATGATGGGGAACTGCAGTCCCCACAGATGGCCGGCGAGCACCAGCACGATGCCGCTGCCGATCAGCCACAGCGATTTGCCCTGCCCCGAGAGCCGCTCGCTCTTCAGCAGCAGGCCGGCGAAGACGCCGAGCAGACAGGTGCCGATTGCCGGCAGCGTCGACAGCAGTCCCTCCGGATCGCGCGTCTTGTCCCACAAGCGGCCGGGCAGATAATGCAGGTCGATCCAGTTGGCGAGGTTGGCGTCGGGGCCAAACGAGCCGGCGCCGATCCCGGGCACCGGCACGAAAGTCATCAGCGCCCAGTAGCCGGCGAGCAGCGCGACGAAGGCTACGATCATGCCGCGCAGGTTCATGTTCAGGAACATGAGCGAGGCGAACAGATAGCAGATCGCGATGCGTTGCAGCACGCCGACATAGCGGATGTCGGCCCAGTGATATTTGATGCCCTCGTAATAGATCAGCCCGAGGCCGTACAGCAGCAGCGCCCGCCGCAAGACGCGTAAGTGCGCCTGCGCACGGCCCTCGCGCTCGACCAGCCGCGGCAGCGCCAGCACGATCGAAACGCCGGTGATGAAGATGAAAAGCGGGAAGATGAAGTCGTAGAAGCGGAAACCCTCCCAGGCGGCGTGATGCATCTCGGTGCCGAGGAAATGGCCGATGCCGCTGACGACCGAGCCCTTGCCCTTGCTCATGTCGTCGAGCGCCCAGATGGCGCCGTCGCCGGCCACCAGCCAGAAGATATTGAAACCGCGCAGCGCATCGACCGACGCAACCCGCCGCGCCGGCGTCACGGGCGTCGCATCGACGAAACTGCTGGGTGCCAATTGCAATTGCATGTGCGCATCATGCGAAGGCCGCGAGGCCCTGCCACGTGACGGCGCGGCTCGCCCCGTCGGACGTCCCGAATAATGCAGAAAAGCCGCGGTTGCGCGTTGACCTACATCAACCCGCGGATGCGTCAGTGCCGGGCTACGGCGACCTCGGTGGCGCCCGCGTCGCAGCGGCCGGCGCCTTCCTGCACCCGGAAATAATTACGGCCGACAAAGGACTCATCGTAGTGGTGCCAGGAGGTGCGGTGGTCGAAAGCCAGCACGCCGGCGAGCGTGACGGCGAACACCGAGCTCGCCATGTCGCGCTGCTCGGCACTGAGATTTTCCGGCAGCTTGGCGCTGTGGTAGTCGACGTAATAGACGCGCCGCACGCAGGCGAGGTCGCTGACCGCGTCGAGCGCGGCTCTCGCCGTCATCAAGTGATCGGGATGGTCGTCCGGGTTGATGCGCGCGTCGATCTCGGCGACGTTGAGCTGAACCGCGGCAGCGCGGCCGCGCTCGAAATCCATGATCTTGCGCAGCGTCGCCGTCAGATCGCTCCAGCCGCGGTAGACGGTCGAGCCGTCGACCGCGGAAAGCTCGTCGATCTTGCCGTCGGCCAGGCGTTTGAGCGACTGGAAGCCTGTGTCGTAATAGCCATTGCCCGTCAGATTGTTGCCGTCCGGCACGCGCAGGAAATAGCTCACGGTGTTGCGGTAACTCAGCCGGTAGATCGAATGCCCGTTGAACGTCCGGTGCTCGGCCACTTCGTCGGTCGGAATACCGTCGGCGTCGGCCATGAAGTGGATCGCGGCCTCCGCGCCGTTTTCCCGCGCCAGATAAAATTGATGTTTGCGGCCGCCCCAGCCGATGCCGAGACCGGCGTCGCCCGCGGTCATGTGGACGAAGACGGTCTTGGCGGCGCCGTCGATCACGTCCTGGAACGCGGACGGGTTCATGAACAGCTGCCAGTCGTCCTCATGCGCGGCGAAATAAAACGACACCTTGTCCGGCCGCGGGCCGTCCGCGGCGCGCAGCGCCGGCGCCTGCATGGTTGCAAAAACGCAAAGACCGATGGTCGCGATCCGTCGCGGTGACATGCCGGGCCCCCCTGAAAACCATCCCACTTGGTATTCAAGCTTCACTATATGATAGGGGCGGTTTTTAATGGCAAGTGCGGCAACACGAAGGCCGCCCGCGCGGGTTTTCCGCGGGGCGGCCTGTATGGTTCGTGTGCAGTGCGGGATCAGTTCTGCTTGGTCTCGGGCTTGGCAAGCTGCGGGTTGGCCTTCAGGTAATCCTGATAGGTCTTGCCGGCGTAGCTCGCGGGAGCCTGCTCGGCCGCCGCTTGATCGGAAGTGCCGTCGACCGGCGCGCTCGCCATTTCCTTGGTGCACAGATCCTGGAACACGACCATGCCTTCCGGCGTGTAGTTCTTGGTCAGGCAGGTGCAGGGACCGGGCTGCACGGCGGTTTCGACTTCGCCGTCGACGTAACCACGGGCCGCACCCAGATGTGGTGGTGCCAGCGGACGAAGTGGCGGTGTTCGCGGAAGTGCCAGTGGCCGATACGGTGATCGATCCGGTGGCCGATCGGGCGGAAGGTGGCGTGACCGCTACCACCGTGCATACCGCCACGGACCATGGCATCGGCATTATTCGACACGAGGGCCGCGCCAGCAAGCGTGGCGACGGCGGCGAGACTGAGAATGATCTTGCGGGACATGGCTCTCTCCTGGGTAAGTAGGTTGCGATAGCCATTGGTCTGCGGCGCGCCGGAAAAGGTTCACGACCCGAACGGCACGGCCGTCCGTTTGACAATCCGCGGCCGCGGTTTATCGTTTGCGTACACACATTTAACCCTCGCAACGCCGGGCCGTCCGCTGCATGAAGCCAGCGCCATTCATCCGCCACGCGCCGAAGACGCTGCAAGAAGCGCTGACGATTCTGAGCGAGGTCGCGCCGCAGGACGGCCGCGTGCTGGCCGGCGGGCAAAGCCTGGTGCCGATCATGGCGTTTCGCCTCGCCAAGCCCGCGCATCTCGTCGACATCAACGGCGTCGAAGGCCTCGACAAGATCGCCAGCGACGGAAAAGCTTTGTCGATCGGCGCCTGCGTGCGTCACGCCGCGTTTCACAAGCCGGTCATCGACAATCCGCTCGGCAAACTCCTGACCAATGTCGCGCGCCATATCGCGCATTACCCGATCCGTATGCGCGGCACCTTCTGCGGCAGCCTGGCGCATGCCGATCCGGCGTCGGAATGGTGCCTGACCGCCGCCACGCTCGATGCCACGCTGGTGGTGAAGAGCCTGCGCGGCGAGCGCCTGATCGCGGCGAAAGATTTCTTTGAAGGCATCATGGCCACCGCGCTCGGCGAGGACGAATTGCTCGTCGAGGCCCGCCTGCCCCTCCTTGCGCCCGATGCGAAGTTTGGCTTCAACGAATTCAGCCGCCGCGCGGGCGATTTCGCCATAGCTTCGGCGCTGGTCACCTACCGCCTGCAAGGCGGATTCATGACCGATGTTCATGTCGGCGTCGGCGGCGCCGAGGCGCGCCCTCGCCGCCTGGCGCAAGCCGAAGCCGCGCTCAATGGTAAGCCGCCGGGCGACGCGAGCTTCCGCGCCGCCGCCGAAGCCGCCGCCCAGGCCGTCGATCCGCTGGAGGATCATCAGACCTCGGGCGAGTACCGGCGCGACCTGGTGCGCGCCGTGGTGCGTCGCGCGCTGGAGTTTTCAGCGACATGACCGCCCACACCAAAGGCGCCGGCATGACGTGGGTCGGCCGCGCCATTCGCCGGCTGGAAGACCCGGCGCTGATCAAGGGCCAAGGCCGCTTCACCGCCGACCTGCCGGCGGCGCATTGGGTGCGCTTCGTGCGCAGTCCTCTGGCGGCGGGAAAAATCGCGCGGGTCGATGTGCCGGACGGCGCGATGGTCATCACCGCCGCCGATCTCAAGGGCGTGAAGAAAATCCTGCCGATGCTGCACAAGTTCAACTACCGGCCGGTCGCCCAGCCGGTCCTGGCCGACGGCGTCGTGCGCTTTGTCGGCGAGCCGGTCGCCGCCGTCGTGGCCGAGAGCGCAGCGCATGCAGAAGACATCGCCGAAAGCGTCGATCTCACCATCGAGCCGGCCATGCCGGTGGTCGATGCGCTCGCCGCGCTCGCCCCCGGCACGCCGCAAGTGCACGCCGAGGCGCCGGGCAATGTCATCCTCGAAGGCAAGGTGAAGACCGCCGGCTTCGACGCGGTTTGGAACGGCGCGCACAAGATCGTCGCCCTCAAGACGCGCTCGCACCGGCAGAACGCGACGCCGATGGAGGCGCGCGCGGCGCACGCCGCCTATGACGCCGCCAGCGGCCGCGTGACGCTGACCTGCACCACGCAGATGCCGCATCTCATGCGCACCGCCATCGCCGACGTGCTCGGCATGCCGGAGAGCGATCTGCGCGTGATCGCGCCCGACGTCGGCGGCGGCTTCGGCCAGAAAATGTCGCTGTGCGGCGAATACGTCGTGGTGGTGTGGCTGGCGCGCAAGCTGAAGAGCTCGGTGGCCTGGACCGAGGACCGGCGCGAGAACCTGATCGCCGCCTATCACGCGCGCGACCAGTACATCACGCTCGAAGGCGCCTTCGACAAAGACGCCAAACTGCTCGCGCTCAAGACCGATATCATCGCCAATGTCGGCGCCTATTCCTGCTTCCCGACCACCAGCGGCGTCGAGCCGCTGATGGCGATGGCGGAAATGCCCGGCCCTTACGATTTCCGGCACTATGACTGCCGCGCGCGCGGCGTGCTCACCAATACCTGCACCATGGCCGCCTATCGCGGCGTGTCGCGCCCCATCATCACCTTCACGCTGGAACGGCTGATGGAAAAGGCGGCGGCCACGTTCGGCGTCGACCCGATCGACATCCGCCGCCGCAACCTGATCGGCAAATTCCCCTACACCTCGGCGATGGGCCTGGTTTACGACGAGGCGAGCTACAAAGAGACGCTGGAAATGGCGGTGCAAGCCGTCGACGTCCCGGCGTTCCGCGCGCGGCAAAAACGGGAGCGCGCCAAGGGCCGCCATCTCGGCCTCGGCTTTGCGACTTTTTCCGAACGCACCGGCTATGGCAGTCCCGCTTTCGCCGCGCGCGGCATGGAGATCACGCCCGGCTGGGAAACCGTGATCCTGACCGTCGATCCTTCCGGCTTCGTCGAAGCGCGCATCGGCTCCTCGCCGCACGGCCAAGGCCTGCGCACCACGCTGGCGCAGATCGTCGCCGACGAACTCGGCGTCACGCCCGATGTGATCAAGATCGTGCACGGCGATACCGACACGCGCGCCCTACGGCTGGGGCACCTTCGCCAGCCGCTCGCTGGTGATTTCCGGCGGCGCCACGCTGATCGCGGCGCGCAAAGTGCGCGCCAAGCTGATCAAGATCGCCAGCCATCTTTTGGAAGCGGCGCCCGGCGACATCGTGCTGGAAGGCGGCGCGGCCAAGGTCGCCGGCACCGACCGCTCGATCCCGATCGCCAATTTGGCGCGCCAGGCCTACACGCAAACGCATCGTTTCAACGGCGAGATCGAGCCCGGCCTGACCGAGACCGGCACCTACGATCCGCCGGGCACGTTTTCCAACGCCTGCCACGTCGCCGAGGTCGCGGTCGACGTGGAGACCGGCCGCGTCACGGTCGAGAAATATCTGGTGGCGGAGGATGCCGGCCGCATCATCAATCCGATGATCGCCGAAGGCCAGGTGCATGGCGGCATCGCGCAGGGCATCGGCAACGCGCTGTTGGAGGAAATCATTTACGACGAGACCGGCGGCATTCTCACCGCCAATCTCGCCGATTACATGCCGCCGACCGCGCGCGAGATTCCGCATATCGAGCTGCACCACATGGAAACGCCGAGCGCCAACTCGATCACCAAGGCCAAGGGCCTGGGCGAAGGCGGCACCATCGGCGCGCCGGCGGCGGTGATCAATGCCATCAACGACGCGCTCACGCCGTTCGGCGTGGCGATCGACGAAATTCCGGCGACGCCGCAGCGCATCCGCGCGGCGTTGCGCAACGCAAATTCCACTGTCGTCCCCGCGCAGGCGGGGACCCAGTAACCACCGAGTTCGACATGAGGCACGACATTTACATAACAAACGCTCGCGTTTACTGGATGCCCGCTTTCGCGGGCATGACACCTTCGCCATGACCGACAAGACCGCCATCACCCTGAACATCAACGGCCGCGCGCACGCCATCACCGTCGAGCCGCGGCGTACGCTGGCGGACGCCATCCGCGAGGATTGTGGGCAGACCGGCACCCATATCGGCTGCGAGCACGGCATCTGCGGCGCCTGCACCGTGATCGTCGACGGCGAGCCGGTGCGCTCGTGCCTGATGTTTGCCGTGCAGGCGGACGGCAGACAAATCCGCACGGTCGAAGGCCTCGCCAAGGACGACGTGCTGCATCCGATGCAGCAGGCCTTCATGGACAACCACGGCCTGCAATGCGGCTTCTGCACGCCGGGCTTTTTGATGCTGGCGGTCGGCGTGCTGGAGCGCGAGCCGGATATTTCCGACGACGATCTGCTCGACGTGCTGTCGTCCAATCTCTGCCGCTGCACCGGCTACCAGAACATCGTCAAGGCCGTGCGCGCGGCAGCCAAAGAGATGCGCGGGAAATGACGGCCCCGGCCAAATTCGTCGGCCGCTCCGTTCCGCGTCTGGAAGACCGCCCGCTGCTGTTGGGCCAGGGCCGCTTCGCCGCCGACATTTCATTTCCCGGCCAATGGCACATGCGCGTGGTGCGCTCGGCCGTGGCGCACGGCAAAATCAAATCGATCGACACGCGCGCAGCGCGCGCGCTGCCCGGCGTACACGCGGTGTGGACCTTCGCAGACGTTGCGCACATTCCGCCGATCCCGTTCCGGCTGACCGGCCTCAAGACGCTCGAGCCCTACCGGCAGCCGGTGCTGGCAAAAGATTTCGTGCGCTATGTCGGCGAGCCGGTGGCGGTCGTCTTTGCCGAGAACGCATACCTCGCGGAAGACGCCGCCGACCTGGTCGAGGTTTCGATCGAACAGCGGAGCATCACGCTGCTCGCGACCGAGCAACCGGGCGTCTACGAGCATGATGGCGCCGAACTGAGTACCGAGGCGTCCGTCCTGCAGAAATCTTATGGCGACGTCGACGCCGCCTTCCGCAACGCGCATGCCGTTGTTTCGCTTGAACTATCGATCGGCCGCCATTCCGGCGTGCCGCTGGAGACGCGCGGCGCCATCGCGCGCTACGACGAAGCGCGCGACGTTTTGGAAATGCATGGCGCCGCCAAAGTGCCGCATTGGAACCGCGACACGCTGGCGCAAATGCTTGGGCGCGAAGCGCAAATCCGTTCAGCTCTACGAAGGCCATGTCGGCGGCGGCTTCGGCATCCGCGGCGAAATTTATCCGGAGGACGTTTTCGTCTGCGCGGCCGCGCTGAAATTCCGCCGTCCGATCAAATGGATCGAGGACCGGCGCGAACATCTGATCGCCGCCAATCATTCGCGCGAGCAGCATCACAAAGTGCGCGCGGCCATCGATGCGCGCGGCCAAATCCTTGCCATCGATAACGAATTTTTCCACGACAACGGCGCCTATATGCGCACGCATGCGGCGACCGTGCCCGATCTCGCCGCCGCCATGCTGCCCGGGCCTTATCGCGTGCCCGCCTATCGTGCCGTAGGCCACATCCGGCTCACCAACAAGACGCCTTGCGGCACCTATCGGGCGCCCGGCCGTTACGAATCCTCCTTTGTGCGCGAGCGGTTACTGGACGCGATCGCAGAAAAAGTCGGCGTGGATAAAGTCGAAATCCGCCGCCGCAATCTGATCGGCAAAAGCGCGATGCCCTACGCGCTCGGGCTGGAAACGCTGGGCACGCATATCGTCTACGACTCCGGCGATTACGCCGCGCTGCTCGATAAGGCGCTTGCCCTCGCCGATTGGAAAGGTTTGCAAAAACAATTGGTTGAACGCCGCGCCCGGGGCGAAAAAGTCGGCGCCGGGCTCGCCATGTTCGTGGAAAAAAGCGGGCTGGGGCCGTTCGACACGGTGCGCGTGGCCATTATCCCCGACGGCACGATCGAAGTTATCACCGGAGTTGCCTCGATCGGCCAAGGGGTTGAGACGGTCGTGGCGCAGATCTGCGCCGACGCGCTCGGCGTCGATTACCGCGCAATCAAAGTCATCCACGGCCAAACCGACCGCATCGACAAAGGCATGGGCGCCTTTGCCTCGCGCGTCACCGTGATGTGCGGGGAAGCGACGCGCCTCGCCGCCAGCAAACTGCGCGAAGATGTTCTTCATCTGGCCGCAGAACTAATGCAGACGAAGGCAGAATTACTGATGATCTCGGAAGGAAGAATCCTTCGCAGCAATTCATCTTCCGGTCCATCAATGCCGCTCGCCGAACTCGCGCGCCAGCGCCCGCTCGCCGCCGAGGCGACCTTCGAATCCTCGCACATGGTCTACCCCTACGGCGTGCACGTCGCCGTTGTGCGCGTCGATGCCGACACCGGCGGCGTCACCATCGAGCGCTATGCAATCGCCTACGACATCGGCAAGGCGGTCAATCCGAAGCTGGTGGAAGGCCAGATCGCCGGCGGCATGGCACAAGGGCTCGGCGGCGCTTTGCTCGAAGAGTTTCTTTATGACGAAAACGGCGAGCCGCTCTCGGTCACTTTCGCCGACTATTTGATGCCGACCGCGCACGAAATCCCTGAGCCTTCCATCCTGGTCACCGAGGATGCGCCGAGCCCGCTCAATCCGTTGGGCTTGAAGGGCGCCGGCGAAGGCGGCGCCAACCCGGTCGGCGCGGTCATCGCCTCCGCCATCGACGACGCCCTGCAACGCCCCGGCGCCGTGACGCGGCTGCCGGTCACGCCGCAGCGGCTGAAGGCGCTATGCAGAAAAATCTGACCATGAGCAGCGAAACCAAACCGCAACTCAAGGCGCCGCCCGGCACCTGCGACACGCATATCCACATCTACGATCACCGCTACCCGAAAGCCGCGACCGCCAAGATCCTGGCGCCCGATGCGTTCGTTGCCGATTACCTCAGGGTGCGCGCGCGGCTCGGCATCGAGCGTACGGTCGTGGTGCAGCCTTCGGCCTATGGCAAAGACAACCGTTGCACGCTGGCAGCCATGGCCGCGATCGGTCCGAGCGCGCGCGGCGTCGCCGTCGTCGATGAAACCGTATCCGATGCCGAGCTCGACCGGCTGACCAAGCTCGGTATTCGCGGCATCCGCTTTTTCATGCTGGCGGGCGCGCCATTGCCGTTGGACATTCTCGAAACCATGTCGGCGCGCGTGGCCTCGTTCGGCTGGCACGTCGTGTTTCAAATGGATGGCCGCGATCTGGCCGGCCAGGAGGCCCTGCTCGGCCGGCTCACCAGCGCGCTGGTGATCGACCATGTCGGAAAATTCCTCGAACCGGTGCCGCCCGATCATCCGGGCTTTCGCGCGCTGTTGCGCTTGCTGGACGGCGGCCGCACCTGGGTGAAGCTGGCGGCGCCTTACGAGACATCGAAACTTGGGCCGCCCACCTACGACGACGTCGCCGTTCTGGCCAAGACGCTGGCCAAGGCCGCGCCGGACCGGATGCTGTGGGCCACGAACTGGCCGCACCCGACGCCCGGCGGGCAAAAGCCGGACGATGCCTGGATGCTCGATATGCTGCTGGACTGGATCCCGGACGACGCGGCGCGCCAGAAGGCGCTGGTCGACAATCCCGCCCAGCTTTACGGATTCTAGCCAATTAAGGTACGAAACGCGGACGGTATCCCTTCTGCGATGTCTCGATATAGCCCACAAACGGCGCGCCGACGTGACCGGGCATCACCAGCGCGCCGCTCGAAGCGCAATAGTCGAGCACCTTGCGCCGGCTGACTTTGGCTTGGGCGGCATCGGAATTCTTCGGGAAATTCCAGTCGGGATAATAGACCTGCAGCAGATGATGCCAGACGTCGCCGATGAAGGCGGCGCGCTGGCCCTGGCTCTCGAGCTTGAAGAACACGTGCCCGGGCGAATGGCCGGGCGCGGTGTCGATCTCGATGAATTCGTTGATGCGGTGCGCGCCTTCGATCACGTCGGCCTTGCCGTATTCGAGGATCGGCACCACGCATTCGCGAAAGGTGCCGAGTTCGGCCGGGCCTTCCTTGGGGTCGGCGTCGATCTTGGAGAAGTAGTCGATGTCCGGCTTGTTGAAGACGTAGCGCGCGTTGGGAAAGGTCGGCACCCATTTGCCGTCCTTCTGTTGCGTATTCCAGCCGACGTGATCGTGATGCAGATGCGTGCACATCACCAGGTCGATGTCCTCCGGCCGCGCGCCGGCGGCGGCGAGCCGCTCGAGATAATTGATGCTGAGCATGTTCCACCACGGCCGGCCTGGCTTGATCTTGTTGTTGCCGCAGCAACTGTCGATCAGGATCGTCTTGCCGCCGACCTTCAACAGCCAGCTATGCACCGACAGCTTGATCAGCCCGCTGTCGGCATCATAGTGGTTCGGCGCCAGCCACGACTTGTGCTCGGCCATGTGCGCGTCGGTGAATTCGGGGAAAATCTGGAGCAGCGGATAGCATGCGCCATAGGTTTCCTCGATGCGGGTGATGGTGGCATTGCCGACTTTGAACATCGGGCCGTCCTTTCAGGCAGGGACCATTTAACCAGGCATCATTTCGGCAGGAATTCGTTGGTGAAGGTCGATGCGAAGTCGATCTTCGCCGGGCCCTTCGGCTGCAGATAGGCATAGGTCGCCTTGGCCTGCGCTTCGCTCATGCGGCCGTCTGCGGTCCAGATTTGGCTGACGGTGTCGTAGGCCAGGCTGTTGGTTTCCGGCGTCATCTTCGGATATTCCTTCGCCATCAGTTCCTTGCCGCGCTTGGGATCGGTCTTGAGGATGTGCTGGGCTTCGGCGAAGACTTGCGCCACCTTGCGCAGCAACTCGGGCTTTTCCTTCATGATGTCGGGATGCGTCGCCAGCGTCATGAACAGGATGTCGCGGAATTCCGGAATCTCGCCGTTCATGACGTTGAGATAGATCTTGCCCTTGCCGGCCTGCTGCACCAGCACGCCGGCCGGCTCGAACGGCAGCGCGGCGTCGACCAGATCCTTCTGGAAAGCCGCCACATAGGACGGCGCTTCGGCGCCGACATAGACTGTTTGGATGTCGCCGGGCAGAGTGAGCCCGTATTTATGCGCGAGCGTGGCCAGCATCTTCTCGCCGGAACCGTTGGCCGACGGCAAAGCGACGCGGGCGCCCTTGAGCCGCTTGACCTTCTCCTCGACGCTCATCTTCTCCGAGCCCGCCACCAGTTTATCGCTGGCGATCACGTTGTTGACCGGCCGGTTGGCGATGCAGAAGAACGAGACGATGCGCTTGCCCTGCGCGGCGACGGTGAGCACGTGCTCATACGAGAGGATGCCGACGTCGGCGTCCTTGGTGAGCACCGACTGCAAGGCGAGCGGGCCGCCCTGCACGTAGGAGATCTGCGGTTCGAGGCCGTATTTCTCGAACAGCTTGAGCTCCTTGGCAACATAGAGCGGGCCGGAGAAATAGCCGTGGCCGATGTTGGTGATCTTCACCACCTCCGCCGAAGCGGTAGCGGACCAGATGGCGCAGGCGGCGACCGCCGCAAGCCGCAGGAATTTCATCGTGCTTTCCTCCCTTATTGCCGGTTTTTCGTTTCAGCGGCCGACGATCCGCCAGAGCTGCATGCGATGCTGCACCAATTCGACAAGGAAATTAAGTGCAACGGCAAGTAGTGCGATGACGATCAGCACGGCGAACACGCCGGCGGAATCGAATTGCGAGCCGGAGAATTGCACCAGGTAGCCAAGGCCGCGGTTGGAGGCGATCATTTCACCCAGCACGGCGCCGATCAGCGCGTAGGGCACGGAGATCTTCAACCCTGCGAAAACCCACGACATCGCCGACGGAATGATCACCTTGGTGATGAGCTGGGCGCGGGTCGCGCGCATCAGCCGCGCGCCGTCGATCAGATCCTGATCGACCTCGCGCACGCCGGCATAGGTGTTGAGAAACACCAGGAACAGCACCAGCACGGCGGCGAGCGCGATCTTGGACGCGATGCCGAGGCCGAACCACAGCACGAACAAAGGCGCCAGCGCCACCTTCGGCAGCGCGTTGAGGGCGTTCAGGTAGGGACTGAGCAGCCGGTTGGTGAAAGGCGCCACACCAAGCCAGATGCCTAAGACCACGCCGCCGACGGCGCCGATGATGAAGCCCATCAAAGTCTCGTAGACCGTCGCCCAGATGTGCAGGAACAGCGAGCCGTCGGCGACCCATTGCCAGAGCCGCTCGGCGACCTCGACCGGGTTGGAAATAAAGAAGTCGTCGACGAGACGCCCGGAAGCGCCCTGCCAGGCCAGCAAGATAACGATGCCGAGCACAACCTGACACGTGAGCATGAAGCCGCTGCCGAATTCGCGCGGCGGCGCGGCGGGCATTTCGCGCGCAGCTTCGGCCGGCGCGGCGGGAGCGTCGGGCGCGGTCATACGCGATCCTCTTGGTACTCGACGCGCAGCCGCTCCCACAGCGTGTCGTAAAGATGCTTGAAGTCGTTGGTGAAGCGCACGTTGAGCACGTCGCGCGGGCGCTTGAGATCGATGCGTTGCTCGAGCGCGATCATCGCCGGCCGGCGCGTGCAGACAAAGACGCGGTCGGCCAGCGTCACCGCCTCCATCAGATCGTGGGTGACCAACATCACCGTCTGGCCGGCCTCGGCGGCGAGCCGCAGCAGCAGATCGTGCATCGCCAGCTTCAATTGCGCGTCGAGCGCGGCGAAGGGCTCGTCGAGCAAGGCCGTTTCCGCCCCGTACAGCAGCATGCGCGCGAGACAGGCGCGCTTGCGCATGCCGCCGGACAGCTCATGCGGAAAGCGGCGCTCGAAGCCGTCGAGCCCGACATGTTTGATGGCCTCGTCCGCGCGCGCGAGACGCTCGGCCTTGGCGATGCCGGCAAGCTCGAGCGGGAATGCGATGTTGTCCTGCACCGTACGCCAGGGCAGCAGGTTGTCCTTCTGCGTCATGTAGCCGACGTCGGTGTTGACGTCGGAAACGGGCTTGCCCTTGTAGACGACGGTACCGCCGCTTGGCGGGTAAAGCCCGGCGATCATATTGAGCAACGTCGACTTGCCGCAGCCGCTGGGGCCGATGACGGCGATGATTTCCTTCTGCTGGATGGTCATATCGATGTCGCGCACCGCGTCGACGGTTTCGTCGCGCTTGTGGAACGTCTTCGATATGTGACGAAGCTCGATCATGACGTCCCTAGAAGATCATTCGCTGGTGGCCACCGTCGACGTCGATATTGGTGCCGCAGATATAACCGGCCCGCTCCGACGCGAGAAAAGCGACCGCGTTGGCGATGTCGTCCGGCGTGCCCCAATGGCCGAGCGGCACTTCGGCGCCCCACTTCGATTCCTGCTGCTCCAGGCTGCGGCCGTAATAGACTTCATTATAGAGCGTCAGGTGGTCGGTGAGCGGCGTCTTGATGCGGCTCGGGCAGACGGCATTCACGAGAATGCCGTCCGGCGCGAGATCGTCGGACAGCGATTTGACGAAGGAATGCTGCGCCGCATTGATCACGGTCGAGGCGATGACGTTTGCCTGCGGCACCTTGCCGGCCTGGCCGATGATGACGATGAAGCGGCCGGCTCGTTTCTTGCGCATATGCGGCACGACCGAACGCGCAAGTTGCCAGGCGCCGAGCACTTTGGTCTTGAAATGCTCGAGCATAGTGTCGCCGTCGATGTCTTCGAGACGGCCGGGCAGATGCGTGCCGGCATTGCTCACCACGATATCGATGCCGCCAAATGCCTTGACGACATTATCGACCAATGCCGCAACCTCCTGCGGCGCGCAGAGATCGGCGGCGAACGCCTTGGCCGATTTAAGCGATGCCACCGCACTGTCGAGCTTGCCGCGGTCGCGGCCGCAAATGGCGATCCTGCAGCCCTCGGCGGCAAGCTTCTGCGCGATCGCGAGACCGATACCGCTCGAGCCGCCGGTGACCAGCGCGACTTTGCCGTTTAATCCGAGATCCATGGCAGACCCTCAGCCGAAGACGTAGCGATGATAGCCGCCATCGATGCTCACCGAACTGCCGGCAACGAAACCCGCACAATCGGATACCAGGTATGCGACGAGATCGGCCACCTCCTCCGGCTTGCCCGTGCGCCCGAGCGGATTGGCGCGGGAGAAACCGGCCGAGGCGGTGGCGCGGTCGACGCCGCGCTCGCGCATTTCCTTTTCGATCAGCGAGGCCAGCAGTTCGGATTCGATATATTGCGGGCACACGGCATTGACGCGGATATTGTCGCGCGCAACCGCATCGGCGACCGATTTATTCATCGCCATCAGCGCCGCATTGGTGACGCCGGAGGGAAAGCGGTCCGGATGCGGATGGCGCGCCGCCTGGCCGACGATGTTCACAATGCGGCCATCGCGCTGGCGCTGCATGATGGGCAGCACCGCTTTTATCATGGTGAAAAAACCGAACACCTTGTCGCGCAATCTGGCGCTCGAGGATGTCGAGCGTCGTGTTTTCGACGGTGCCGCGCAGATGCGTGCCGGCGTTATTGACGAGAATGTCGATGCGCCCGAAGGCTTCGAGCGCGCGATCGACGAATATTTGGGCGGCGCTTGGGTCGGTTACGTCGGTGACGACGCCGATGGCGCGGCCCTTGGCGGACAATTCAGCTACCGTCGCGTCAAGCTGCGCCGCACCGCGACTGCAAATTGCAACGGCGCATCCTTCGTTCAGCAGCGCCTGCGCCACGGCTTTGCCGATGCCGCGCGACGCACCGGTGATGAGGGCGACCTTACCGCGCAGGCCGAGCTCCATGATCTCCCTCACTTGCTCGTTTTGTTATTGCTTTCTTGTCGGAACGATACTCTATGCTGAACGCATAGGCGTCAAGCCAACGGGAGAGCAAGGATGGATCTAGGGATCAAGGGCCGCCGCGCGATCGTCACCGGCGGTTCGAGCGGCATCGGTTTCGAGACGGCGCGCCAGTTTCTCGAAGAAGGCGTGCGTGTGCTGATCACCGGGCGCAACGAAAAGAAACTGATGCAGGCGCGCGACGATCTCGCCAAGCGAACCGGCGGCGAAGTGCACGCCTTGGTCGCCGACATGACGAAACAATCCGACATCGCGAAAATGGTCGAGACCGCGAAAGAAAAACTCGGCGGCGTCGACATCCTGGTGAACAACGCGGGCCAGATGTATTCCGGCCGTTTCGCCGCGATCAAGGACGACGAGATGCAGACGCAGCTCGACACCAAGCTGTTCGGCTTCCTGCGCGCGATCCGCGCCGTCTATCCGATGATGAAGGCGCAGAAATGGGGCCGCATCGTCAACACCATCGGCGGCGCCGGCAAGGAGCCGGACCCGTATATGTTCGGCAGCGGCATGACCAATTCGGCGCTGCTCAATCTCACCAAATCGCTGTCGACCGAATTCGGCGAGGATAACGTTCTCGTCAACGCCATCTGCCCGGGCTGGGTGGCGACCGATCTGTGGGTGCGCAATACCGAAGGCATGAAGCAGGAATTCGGCGTGGCGAGCGAAGCGGAAGCGCGCAAGGTGGCCGCCAAGAAGAACGCGCTCGGCCGCATGGGCAAGCCGGAGGAACTCGCCAACGCCACCGTGTTCCTCTGCTCGGAGCGCGCGAGCTACATCACCGGCGTCTCGCTCAACACCGACGGCGGCCGCCTAAAAGGGTTGTGGTGAACCTATCTCCGTCACCCTGAGGCGCTCGGCGCGAACGCGCCGAGCCTCGAAGGGTGGCGGCCCGGACCTGTCATCCACCGATCTCGGGTAAACCCGAGATCGGATCGTATAGCGCGCAAGTCGGCTCTAGCCGACTTGCTATGGCTCGCGCGCGAAGTCGCGCGCTCGCACCTCAGGATGACGGGTTGAGGACATTGATGGCTTCGAGTCTCACCCCAGCCTCTTCAGCAGTTGCACCACCGTCTTGCGTTCATCCTCGCTCAACGGCTCCAGCGTCGCGGCGGTGATTTCGGCGGCAACGAGTTGGGCGGCTTGGGTGACCGCACGGCCGTGATCGGTAAGCGCGACCGCGCGGCGGCGGCGATCTTTCGGGTCGTTAAGCGCGGTGAGGAAGCCGCGCGCACCCAGCCGGTCGACCACGCCCTTGATGGTGGCGGCGTCGAGATAGATCAGCCGGCCGAGATGGTTCTGCGAGCAGGGCCCGACCTCGTAGAGCTTGGCGAGCGCGGCGAACTGCGTCTGCGTCAGCCCCTCGATCATGCGCGTCATGAAGATCGCGGTGTGGCGCTGCATGGCAACGCGCAACAGGAAGCCGACCTGATCGTCGAGCACGTAACGGCCGTCCATGGCCCCGGGCGTCACAACCGTCAATTTTTCGCGCCGCATCGCCCGTCCATTTCTACCGCCGCGTGCAACCCGGAAGAGATGAAACGGGATGGTAAAGGCCGCGCGGCGAAAGGTCCACCTTTGCCCAACCGCTGGAAATACGGTGGTTCCCGGTCTCAATCGTCTTACACCGTCAAATAGGTCCTTTGCACGTCCTGATTGGTATCGAGCTGTTCCATCGAGCCCTGCCAGCGGATCTGGCCCTTCTCCAGCACATAGACGCGGTCGGCCACCAGCCGCGCGAAATGGACGTTCTGCTCGGACAACAGGATCGACAGCCCGTCCTTTTTCAGTTCGACGATGGTGTTGGCCATCTGCTCGACGATCAGCGGCGCCACGCCTTCCGAGGGCTCGTCGAGCAGCACCAGCAGCGGATTGCCCATCAGCGTGCGCGCCACCGTGAGCATCTGCTGCTCGCCGCCGCTCATGCGGTCGCCCAGGCGGTCCGGCATTTCAGCGAGATTGGGGAAGAGCGCGAACAGCTTTTGCGGCGTCCAAGACGGCGCCGGGTCGCCGCTGGCGAACCGCCGCGGCGGCTGGCGCCCAATGTCGAGATTTTCCATGACGGTCAAATCGGAAAAGATACGGCGGTCCTCGGGCGTGTAGCCCAGGCCGCGCCGCGCGATCTCGAACGGCTTAAGCGTCGAGATGTCCTCGCCATTGAAGCGCACCTCGCCCTGGCGTTCGGCGATCAGGCCCATGATCGCTTTTAATGTCGTCGACTTGCCGGCGCCGTTGCGCCCCATCAGCGCCACCACCTCACCGCGGCCGACTTCGAAACTAAGGTCAAAAAGAATGCGTGCGGCGCCATACCAGGCGCTGAGCTGCTGCACGCTGAGCATGGCGTCGCTCATGGCGCGGCTCCGGCGAAGGTCCTGCCCGTGCCGAAATAAACCTCCCGCACCTGGGCGTTGTCGCGGATCGAAGCGGCGTCGCCGTCGGCGATCAGCCGGCCGCGCGCCAGCACGATGATCCGGTCGGCGAAGGCGAACACCACGTCCATCGAATGCTCGGTGAAGAGCACGGAGATCTTGCGCTCGACCACTAAACGTTTAACCAGTGCTATGAGTTCGTTGCGTTCCCGCGCACCCATTCCGGCGGTCGGCTCGTCCATCAGCAGCAGGCGCGGCTCGTTGGCGAGCGCGATGGCGAGTTCCACGCGCTTGACGTCGCCATAGGCAAGTTCGCGGCTCGGCCGGTCGGCAGCCTCGCGCATGCCGACCTGCGCCAGCAGATCGAGCGCGCGGTCGCGGTGCAGCGCGGCAGCCGGGCGCCACAGTCGATAAATGTCGCCGGTGTGCGAGATCAGCGCCATCTGCACGTTCTCGGCGACCGTCATCGAACCGAACGTGGCGGCGACCTGGAAGGTGCGGCCAACACCGCGCCGCCAGATCTCGCGCGGCACCAGCCCGGCAATGTTGTCGCCCGCCAGCAGGATCTCGCCGGAATCGGGCGCGAGCTGGCCGTTGATGGTGTTGAAGCAGGTGGTCTTGCCGGCGCCATTCGGCCCGATCATGGCGAGGAACTCGCCCTGCCCGACCGCGAAGCTGACTTCGCTGACCGCGCGCACGCCGCCGAAAGCTTTCGACAATGCACGCACCTCGAGCACGCTCATGCTGCGCCCCCGCGTCTGCGCCAGAGCGCCGCGAAACCGCCGACAATGCCTTGCGGGAACGCCAGCACCAGCAGCAGGATGATGGCGCCCAACAGCGCGCGCCAATATTCGGTCTGCCGCATCACCGTATCCTGCAGGGTGGCGAACACCGAGGCGCCGACGATCGGCCCTGAGAGCGTCTGGATGCCGCCGAGCAGCACCATCACCAGGCCGTCGATGGAGCGGTTGATGTGGATGGTTTCCGGCGAGATCGAGCCCTTGGCGAAGGCGAACAGCCCGCCGGCCACGCCGCAGACCGCGCCGGCGACGGCGAAGCCGAGCCAATGCACGCGTTTGACGTCGATGCCGATGGCTTCGGCGCGCAGCGCGGAATCGCGCCCGGCGCGCATGGCGTAGCCGAACGGTGCAAACAGAAAACGCCGCAGCAGCAGCACGGCAATCACCGCCAGCGCCAGCGTCAACAGGTAATAAACCCAGGACTTATCGAACGGCGGCGGCGGCCACACGCCGATCACGCCGTTGGAGCCGCCGGTCAAGTCTTCCCACTGGAACACGGTGGCCCAGACGATCTGCGCGAAGGCGAGCGTCAGCATGGCGAGATAGACGCCGGACAGCCGCACCGCGAACCAGCCGAACAGCAGCGCACCGGCCAGCGCCACCAGCGGCGCCGCGATGAGCGCGAGGCCCATGGGAACGCCCAGTCCTTTCACCAGCAGCGCCGCACCATAGGCGCCGAGGCCGAAATAGGCGGCATGGCCGAACGAATGCATGCCGCCCGGTCCCATGATGAAATGCAGCGAGGCCGCGAAAATCACCGCGATCAGCACGTCGATGCCGAGGATCAAAAGATAGGGCGAGCTTTGCGCCAGGAGCGGCAGGCACAGCAGCAGCGCCAGCACCACGGCGCCAAGTGCCTTCAGCGCCGGCGTCGCCGGACGCATCGGGTCCTCCGGCTCGGCGAGCGAGCGTACCGCGGCTTGCGCGCGGCCGAGCAGGCCGTAGGGCCGCACGATCAGCACCACCGCCATCACCAGGAATTCGGCCACCAGCGTGAGCTTGGAGAAATTCACGCTAACGAAGCCGAAATCGACCACGCCGATGCCGATGCATATGGCTTTGACCTCGGCGATGATGACGGCGGCCAAGTAAGCCCCGCTGATCGAGCCCATGCCGCCGACCACCACCACCACGAAAGCGTCGCTGATGGCGGTGAGATCGGTGGCGAGATTGGCCGGCTCGCGCGCCACCTGCAGTGCGCCGCCGAAGCCGGCGAGCGCGGCGCCGAGCGCAAACACGGCGGTGAACAGCAGCGCCTGATTGACGCCGAGCGCGCCGACCATCTCGCGGTCTTGCGTCGCCGCCCGCACCAACCGGCCGAAGCGCGTGCGCGTGAGCGCAAAATGCAGCGCCAGCAGCACCGCGGGGCCGACAAAAATCAAGAAAAGATCGTAGCTCGGCAATTGGCGGCCGAGCACTTCAATGGCGCCGCGCAAGCCCGGCGCGCGCGGCCCGAGCAGGTCTTCCGGTCCCCACAGCCAGAGCGTGGCGTCGTTGATGACCAGCACCAGCGCGAAAGTGGCGAGCAGTTGGAACAGTTCGGGCGCGCGATAGATCCGCCGCAGCAGCACGATCTCGATCAGCGCGCCGATGATGCCGACGACAATTGCGGTGGCGACGATGCCGCCCCAGAAGCCGAGCGCGCCGCCGATATGGGTGGCGAAGGAATAGGCGATGTAGGTCCCCAGCATATAAAGGGACCCGTGCGCGATATTGACGATGCGGGTGACGCCGAAAATCAGCGATAGGCCGGCGGCAATAAGAAAGAGACCGGACGCGGAGGACAGTCCGTTGAGGGCCTGGAACAGGAAGGCAGTGAAGGTCATCGGGAAAAGTGCTGCGAGCACTTTTCCCTCTCCCGGCCTGCGGGGAGAGGGTGCAAAGCGAATGCCCAAGGGCATTCGCGTCGCTTTGCGCAATGACGGCCTGCGCAAAGCGCTGGCCTGTGGCGAGGGCGAAACCGAGCGAAGGCGGGTGCGGGGCTGTGACATCAGCAAAATACTACGCCCCTCACCCGGCTCGGCGCTATGCACCTCGCCACCCTCTCCCCGTGAACGGGGAGAGGGAAGAAACAGCCGCCGCGCGGCCTAGATCAATCCGCCCCGGCCGGCCGCAGCTTCTTGACCTCGGCGTCGGACGGCAGCACCGAGGCGCCGTCGACATATTTGAAGTCGACCATGGTGCCCTTGCCGTTTTCGAGCGCGATCTTGCCGACATAGGCGCCCATGGTGGCCTGGTGATCGCTCGCCCGGTATTGGATCGGGCCGAACGGCGAGTCGACTTTCAGGCCCTTGAACGCCGCCACCAGCTTCTCGGTGTCGGTCGACTTGGCCTTGGCGATGCCGGCGGCAAGCGACTTGATGGTCATGTAGCCGACGATGGAGCCGAGCCGCGGATAGTCGTGATATTTCGCCTGATAGGCTTTGACGAAGGCGAGGTGGGCCGGCGTCTTGATCTTGTCCCAAGGATAGCCGGTGACGGTCCAGCCGACCGGCGCTTCGTCCTTGAGCGGATCGAGATATTCCGGCTCGCCCGACAACAGGCTGACCACGGTGCGGTTCTTGAAGATACCGCGCGTGTTGCCCTCGCGCACGAACTTGGAGAGATCGCCGCCGAACAGCACGTTGAAGATGGCGTCCGGCTTGGCGTCGTCGATCGCCTGCGCCACCGCGCCGGCGTCGATCTTGCCGAGCGGCGGCGCCTGTTCGGTGACGAATTCGACGTCGGGCTGCGCCTTCTTCAACAGCTTCTTGAAGTTCTCGGCAGCCGATTGGCCGTATTCGAAATTGGGATAGACCAGCGCCCAGCGCTTCTTCTTGGCGGCGATGGTCGCCGGCATCAGCATGGCAACCTGCATGTAGGTCGAGGCACGCAGGCGGAAGGTGTATTTATTGCCGTCCTGCCAGGTGATCTTGTCGGTGAGCGGCTCGGCGGCGAGGAAGAACACCTTCTTCTGGCCGGCGAAATTGGTGACCGCGAGACCGATATTGGACAGGAACGTGCCGGCGATCATGGAGACGCCTTCGCGCGTCACCAGTTCCTCGGCGACGCGCACGGCCTCGCCCGGATTGGCGCCGTCGTCGCGCGAGATCACTTCCAATTTCTTGCCGTTGACGCCGCCCTTGGCGTTGATTTCCTCTACCGCCATTTCCAAGCCCTTCTTGTACGGGTCGAGGAAAGCGGGCACCGCCTTGTAGCTGTTGAGTTCGCCGATCTTGATGGTCTGCTGCGCCATCGCCGGCGCGGCGAGCGCAAGACTACTGACGAGTGCGAGAGAAAAAACGTGACGGCCGGATCTCATAACGAAACTCCCACAGAAGCGGCTCACCGCGATCGCGACGCGGCTGCGCGTGTCTAGATGCTATCGCCTTCGGTCGCGCATATTTGTTTGTACGCATATAATTCGACCGGAGGCGCGGTTCTTGTCGCGCACCGCCTATGACATGAATTGCGTTCCGGCGGCGCGTTTTGTTTGCATATGTCGTGTTCGAAAATGTCTTGACCGAGTTCGTCTCGGCCAAAGCCCGCGCCCCGGTCACGCTGTCGCCGGCTCAACTCTTCGGCCGGTCGCGGAATTTGTCCATCAGCGCCTTGTCCTGGCCGCCGTCGATCTCGATCATGGTGCCGTTGACC
This sequence comes from uncultured Alphaproteobacteria bacterium, assembly GCA_963749625.1. Taxonomy (GTDB): domain Bacteria; phylum Pseudomonadota; class Alphaproteobacteria; order Rhizobiales; family Xanthobacteraceae; genus Pseudolabrys. The sequence goes on from CAVVNY010000018.1 coordinate 118,169, forward strand.
ATGGCCATCAATGGCGACGCCAGCATGACGACCAGATTGGCGACTTCCTCAACTTCCGCGATGCGGCCCATCGGGATCGATGCCGGCGCGAGTTTGTCGGCTTGCTCGCGCGGGATTTTCATGTCGCGCGCCATGGCGTCGACGAGGCCGGCCCAGCGCTCGGTGCGCACCGGCCCGGGATTGACCGCGACGAAGCTGACATTGTCGCGGCCATATTGCCCGGCGAGCGACAGCGTAAGGTTCTGCCCTGCCGCGTTGGCGGCGCCCGGGCAGATTTCCCAGTAGGACGGCTTCACGCCGTCATTGCCGATCAGGTTCACCACGCGGCCACCGCCCTGTTTGACCATCAGCGGCAGCACGTAGCGTAGGCAGCGCACGTAGCCCATGAACTTGAGCTGCAGCCCCTTTTCCCAGTCGTCCTCGGTCAGATGCTCGATGACGCCGCCGGCGGCCGAGCCGGCATTGTTGACCATGATGTCCACGCGTCCCAGAGCCTTCGCCCCTTGTTCGATAAAGTTCTTGGCGTCCTTGTCCTGACGCAGATCGGCGGGGATGGCGACGATCTTGCGCCCCGTCGCCTTGCCGATCTCGGCCGCCGCGGCCGCAAGCGGCTCCTTGCGGCGCGCGCAGATGGCGACATCGACGCCTTCTTTTGCCAAGGCAAGCGCGATGCCCTTGCCGATACCTTCCGAACCGCCGGTCACCAGCGCGGTCTTGCCGCTGAGCTTGAGGTCCATTGCTTTCTCCTCAATCCTTATTTGGTTTGTGCGCCAGCCAGCGCCCGGCTTCCGCCGCCGCAATCAATTCGCCGACCGCGGCGTTGAACGCGGCCGGCTCCTCGCTGGTGATGGTGTGGCCGGAGCGCGGTATGACGCAAAGGCCCGCCGTCGGCACGATGCGCCGGAGATAGATGCTGCCGTCGACGCACCACTCGTCCTCGTCGCCGACGAGAACGAGCAACGGCGGCGCGAACTTCTTCAACTCCGCTTCCATTTCCCACAGCGACGGCCGTTTGGCCTGCAGGTTCAGCATGACCAGCGAATGGCCTTTCGAGGAATGCTCGCTGAGCATGTTGATGAACTCGGCATAGCCGCGCGGGTCTTTGTTCTTGTGCGCCTGTCGCGTCGGGCCGTCGCCGTAGCGCGCGGCGGCAACAGCCATCGTCTCCGTAGCGAACATCCTGCCGGTTTCGCGCGAAACCGCCCTCGCCTCCTCGACCCTTTTCGGATCGGCGCTCGAGCCGTAGCCGCAGCCGGCCGCGGTCACCGAGAGGCAACGCTCGGGGTAACGGATGCCGACATGCAGCGCGGTCGCCGCGCCCATCGAGTGGCCGACGACGTGCGCTCTGTCGATGCCGAGCGCGTCTATTACCGCGATAACGTCATCGCGGAAATGGTTCTGGCTGTATTTTCCGGGATCGTCCGGAATATCGGACGGCGGATAGCCGCGCTGGCTATAGGTGACGCAGCGATGCAGCGCGCGAGAAATGACCGCATCTGCGGCTCCCACGTACGCCAGTCGCCGGCATATTCATGCACGAAGACGATCGCGGAGCCCGTGCCCGCTTCCTCATAATAGAGCCGGACGCCGTCGCAGTGCTGTGATATGCGGCATCGCGTTCTCCGATTAAGCTCCGCAATTATTTGCACGCGAATGAAAGCGGAGTAAAGTCCGGCAGCCGGTTAAGAGCTTCAATGATCGCGGCGGCACGACCGCGACGACAAAATCCATCAGGGAGAACATCATGTTCAAGCTATCTCGACGCGGCCTTGCCGCGCTGGCCGCCTGGCTCGCCGCCGCCGGTCTCGCCGCGCCGCAGGCCCAGGCGCAGCAAAAGCCGGTGATAAAGGTCTCCAGCCTGACGCTGCCGGTGTTCAACCCACTGGTCTGGAACATCATGAAGGCGCGGGGCTTCGACGCCAAACACGGCTTTACGCTCGATATTCATGCCTATCCTTCGATCTCCGGATTCTATGCGGCCTTCGCCACCGGCGAGACCGACGCGCTGATCGGCGGACCGACCGTGTTCCAGAAGCTCTATAACGAAGGCGTGCCGCTGCGCATCATCGGCTCGGGCTTCACGCTCGGCGACCTGGTGATCTTCGCCAAGGACCCGGCGATCAAGTCGCTCGCCGACCTCAAGGGCAAGCAACTCGCCATCGACATGGGCGGCTCGCAATTTCAGGTGGTCAAGATCTACACCGCCGCCAAGGGCATCGATCTCGGCAAGGACATCACCGTGGTCAACGCCAATTTCGCGGTGGCGCGCGCGCAGCTCGAGGCGGGCCGCGTCGACGCCGCGCTGGTGATCGAACCGCTGGCGAGCATCATCAACAAGCAGCGGCCGGACTGGCACGTCATCTTCAACGGCGCGCAAGGCTGGAAGGAAATCACCGGCGAGGCCGGCTGGGAGATCGTGCCGGCCATGCGCGCGGAGCTGATCCAGAAATATCCCGACGCGCCGAAAATGCTGATCGCCGCGCTGCAGGACGTCGCCGAAGTCATGCACAAGGAAACCGCGGCCGGCGACAAGATCGCGGTCGAGACCACCAAGCTGCCGCCCGGCATTCTGACCGCCGCCGTCAGCAGCGGAAGGCTGCAATTCATCATCAAGCCGGCATCCGATCCGGCGGTGCACAAGTCGATCCGCGACATGATGGACCGCGCGGTGAAGGCCGGCTTCTATCCGAAAGCGGCCGACGAGAATATCTTCTACGGCCAATAGTCGATGTCACAGGGGCATGATGAAGCTCTCACGGATCGCACGCCCGTTCCGGAACTGATCTTCCCGCGCGAGACGTTTGTCTCGCTGTTTGTCTTCGCCGTCTGCTGGGAGGCGATGTCGCATCTGGCGCCCTATGTCGGCATCCCGCCGTTCGCGATCCCGAGCCTGCTGCGGATAGCGAAAAGCGTCGTCGACATCACGCCGCTCGATATCGTCGTCACGCTGGCGCGCGTGATCGGCGCCTTGGTCGTCTCCTTTGTCTTCGGCGTCGCCTTGGCGATGGCCATGTACCGCTCGGATTCGCTCGACAAATACCTGCACCCGATGATCCGCATCCTGATGGCGGTGCCGGTGGTGTCGTGGATCCTGTTCGCGGTCTTATGGTTTCCCGGCGTCGAATTCCGCATCGGCTTCGTGCTGGTGGTGGTGTGCGGGCCGGTGTTCCTGGTCGACTCGCTCGACGCCATGCGCGGCGTGCCGCGCGAATTGCGCCACATGATGCAGTCGTTCCGGCCGACCACGCTGCAGTATTTCGTCAAGCTGATGCTGCCGGCGATCGTGCCGAGCATCTTCACCGCTTGGAAGGTCAATATCAGCCTGGCGATCCGCGTCGTCACCATCGCCGAACTGGTCGGCGCGGTCACCGGCATCGGCCATCAGCTATCGGTGGCGGAGGAATTGTTCTCGGTTTCCGACGTCTTCGCCTGGACGCTGGTGCTGGTGATCCTGCTGTTCATGCTGGAAGCCGTGGTCGCCCGCGTCGAGAAACGCCTGCTGCGGTGGCGGCCATGACCGTGACCAAGAACGGCCCGCCGCCGATCGAGGTACGCGGACTGCGCAAGGTGTTCCGCCAGACCACCTCGGGCCAATCCGTCGTGGCCATCGACCGGCTCGACCTCACCATTGCGCCCAAGGAAGTGGTGGCGATTGTCGGCCAGACCGGCTGCGGCAAGTCCACCTTTTTCGATATGGCGATCGGTCTGGAAGCGCCGACCGAAGGATCGATCCTGATCGGCGACAAGAGCCCGTACAGCGACTTCGACCATTTCCGCGGCAAGATCGCCACCGTGTTCCAGCAGGACCGGCTGTTGCCCTGGCGCTCGGCGCTCGACAACGCCAAGCTGCCGCTCGAACTGATCGGGCTGCCGGAGGACGAGCAGCGCAAGCGCGCGCTCACCTGGCTCAACCGGCTCGGGCTGGGCCAGTTCACCAATGCCTATCCGCACGAATTGTCCGGCGGCATGCGCCAGCGCGTGGCGATCGCGCGCGCCTTCTCGGTGCAGCCCGACATTCTGCTGGCCGACGAGGCCTTCGGCCATCTCGACGAGGTGACCGCGGCGGAATTACGCGAGACCTTCCTGGCGCTCGCGCGCGAATGCGGCTCGACCGCGATCCTGATCACGCATCAGTTGGAAGAAGCGATCAGCGTCGGCGACCGCATTGTGGTGTTCGGCAAATCGGCCAAGCTTCTGGCAGACATCCACGTCGCGCAATGGCCGGCGTCGAAATACAAGCTGCTGCGCGAGGCGATCCAGGCGACCTTGCAGAACAACGCGCCGGACGCAAGGCTGGCGCAATAGTCGTCAACTCCGCATAATCGCCTTCGCGGCGTCGCCGATCGCCTCGATCGATTCCCCCGCGTCGAGGAAACACACGATCCGGCAGGGGCAGCCTTCCAGACCCTCGTAGCGCCAGGGAAAGGCCCCGATCAGACAGCGCTTGCCCAGCATCAGCTCGATGTCGCCGCCGAGATTCTCCGCGTGCAGCAGGCCTTCCTGGAAGGCCCAGCTGTGGAACGGAAATACGTCCTGCGTGACGCGGCGGCCGGACTTCTTGTGCGTGAACTCGAAGGTGCCGAAAAACTCTCCCGGCGTCGCGCCGTGCTTCTTGGTGAATTCCTCGGCGAGATCGGGCCGCATGGTGCGGATCGAGGTGTTCATGGCGTGATCGCAGGAACCGGTATCCATGCCCCACCATTTGATCTTCCGCTGCAGCATCCAGTGCAGCGTGGCGAGATTGGGCCCCGGGTGATAGCAGAAATATTTCACCAGATCCTGCTGCGGCTGGCCTTCGTAGTGTTTGTGCCAGCCGGTGTGCAGGATGAGGATGTCGCCGTCGCGGATGTCGGCGCCGGCGCTTTCGATCATCTCCGGCGTGATCACCGCCCAGTCGTGCATGTGCCTGGAGATATCGACCACCACGCCGCGGTTGACTAGATAATCGAGCGGCAATGACGCCATATCCCCTTTGCGGTTGTCGGTCGCATGCATGGCGCCGTCGAAATGGGTGCCGACGTGCAGCGCGGTGTCGATGCGCTGCGCCACGATCATCTGCGTCTGCAGGTTCTGCGCGTAATACATCTTGTTGCCGGCGTAGCCGACCCAGCCGGGCGTGTGCACGTTCATGACGTGGGAGAGATCGACGATTTTCATTGCACCATCCTGACGACGCTTGGCGTTGCGTTAATCGATCACAACAGGCCGCGCAGCGCCAGATGGACGCCGAGCCCGAGCAGGCCGATGAAGAACCACAGCCGGAACGTCTGCGCGCGCACCTTGCCGCGCACGAGCTGCCCAAGCCACATGCCCAGCAAGGAGGCGCGCGATCGCCACTAGCACCGGCGTGGCGAGCGACATGCCGATTTGGCCGGCATGCATCAGCGCGGCGCCGAGCGCCATAGTCGAGACCGTGAACGAGATGCCGAGTACCTGCACCAGTTGATGCCGGTCGAATTGCAGCGCGTGTAGATAGGGCGTACCCGGCAGCACGTAAATGCCGGTCGCGGCGGTGATCGCGCCGGTAGCGCGCCCATCGGCAGGCTCAGCCAGCGTTCGGCGCGCGGCGATACGGTGAAATCCATCATTGGTCAGTCCAAGCACGGCATAGATCAGCAGAGCAAAGCCGAGCCAGATCGTCGCCTGTCGCACTGTTGGCGCCGGGCAGCAACTTGACGGCGATGAAGGTGCCGATGCAGATGCCGGCCAGCATTGGCCAGATCCGCTTGACCAGCGGCAGCAGGCTCGTGCCAATCGTGGCCTGCCAGACATTGGTGATCAGCGCCGGCGCCACCATGATCGCCGCGGCCTGCGCCGGCGTCATCATCAGGCCCGAGCAGACCGATCGCCACCGTCGGCAGGCCGAGCCCGATCACGCCCTTGACGAAGCCCGCCAGCAGAAAGGCCCCCGCCGTAGCGGCAAGCATCGCATATGAGTCCACCGGCGCTCCTTAAGGCTGCGGGCGCAGGACAATGCTCGATGCCGTGCGCCTGCACAATGCGGCAGCGCGCAACCCAGCCTCTAGTTTTGGCGAAGCAACCTGTCGTCCCGGGCGACTGAGCAAAGCGAGGGACGCCCGGGACCCATACTCCGAAGTCTCTCGATCGACTGCGGCGTATGGGTCCCCGCCTTCGCGGGGACGATACAGCTTGCGTTGCCGCCCGCGCCCGTTCGGTGCCATACTTTCGCAAAAGATCGCCCTCTTGGGGGCGACGAAAGGGAGGACAAAATGCGCGCACGTCTCGCGGTGCTGTCGGCTATCATGCTTTGCGCGTCCGGCGCCTGGTCGCAAAGCCGGGCGCAGGACGCCGTGGCCAACTATCCGAACCGGCCGATCCACATCATCGTCTGCGTGCCGGCCGGCGGCGGCGTCGACACCGTCACGCGCATCATGGCCGATGGTTTACAGAAGAAGCTCGGCCAGCCGGTGGTGGTGGAAAACCGCGCCGGCGCCGCCGGCAATATCGGCGCCGAAGCGGTGTTCAGCGCCGAGCCGGACGGCTATACGCTCCTGGCGGCGCAGCCGTCGCCGCTTACGGTCAACCCGCTGCTGTATAAGAAGATGGCTTTCGATCCGACCCAGTTCGAGCCGGTCGCGATCATGACCACGGTCGCCAATGTGCTGCTGGTGCGCGACGACTTTCCGGCCAAGACCGCGCAGGAATTCATCGCCTATGCCAAGGCCAATCCGGGAAAGATCAATTATGCCTCGCAGGGCATCGGCACCACCTCGCATCTGACCGCGGCGCTGTTCGAAAAAGTCACCGGCACCAAGATGGTGCACGTGCCCTTCAAGGGCACCGCTCCGGCGCTCAACGCGCTCATCGGCAGCCATGTCGACATGATTTTCATGGAGCTCGCCTCGGCCATCAAACTGCACCGGGCCGGCAAGGCGCGCATCCTGGCGGTGGCGACCAATACGCGCATTGCGGACCTGCCCGACATCCCGACGCTCAACGAAGCCGGCGTGAGGGGATTCGAGTCCGGCACCTGGAATGCCATCGCCGCGCCGCCGAAGACGCCGCCGGCCATTGTCGCCAAGCTCAACACGGCGGTGAACGAAGTGCTCAAAGAAAAGGACGTGCAGGAGAAGTTCGCCAAGCTCACTTTGCATGCCGCCGGCGGCACGTCCGCCCATGCCGCGGCCTTCATCAAGAAAGAAACGCAGACCTGGGGCGAAGTGATCAAGGAGGCGCACGTTCCGGCGCACTAGGTTGCCGGCGCCGCGCCCGCAAAGAAGACCAGCAAGGCTTTCGTCCGCCAGAGAAATCGCCGTCGGTTCCCGGCGGCGGCGGTGCGTTCGCGTCATGGAACCTAAAATCAGCCGATGATCTTAGCCGTTGAAGCAATGAGACTTTCACTCTTTATGCGATAGCTATAAAAATTTACTCGCTATAGGTTGCATTCTACCTATAATTGTAGGCCGGACCGTCTGCACATAGTGGGGATGAGCCATGGCCGGACTAGACATTTCGACGCTTCGCGCTGCCATCAAAGCCGCCGACGCCAAATGGGACGCGATCGAGTTACCCGCGGGGACACAGCCGCACGGCTTGGGTTGGAATCCGACTCCGCCGGAGACCATTCGTCTCGCGCTGGCAAACGCCCAGCTGTTGATGGCGACGCGGCTGGCGCATCTGTTTCCGAATCCGATGGCGGCGCGCGAACTCAGCGGTACGCTGTCAGCTCCGGAAGGATCGCCGCATCCGAGCGCGTTCGACTGGCGATCGCGCGGCGCCATCGGCCCGGTGACCAATCAGGAATGGTGCGGTTCGTGCGTGTCGTTCGCCTGCACTGGTCTGGTCGGCGCCATGGTCGCGATCGAACAGGGCGTCGGCAGCGTTCACCTGTCGGAAGCCGATTCGCATTTTTGCTCTTCGCACGGCGCCAACTGCGGCGGCTGGAACAACGGCGACTGTCTCGGGCAGGTCAAATCGCGCGGCGTGGTCTCCGACGCCGACTACCCTTATATGACGGCCTTCGACAATCCGCCGGTGGGCGATCCCAACGACATCCCCGATCATCTGTGGATCGCGCATTGCCGCACGATGATTCCGGACCGCGTCCGCAAAATCTACAAGATCAACGATATCTCCGCCTGGACCGGCGACGACCGCAAGACCTATATCGCCAATGTCGGCCCGCTGGTCTGCGGCTTCACGGTCTACCAAGACTTCGATCATTATAACGGCGGCGTCTATCGCCACGTCACCGGCAATGCGCGCGGCGGTCATGCCGTCCTGGTCATCGGTTATTCCGACACCGAAGGGTGCTGGATTTGCCGCAATAGTTGGGGCGACGGTTTCGGCGGCCCGGCCCACGCGGACGGCACCGGCGGCGGCTTTTTCAAGATCGCCTACGGCGACAGCAATATCGACGGCGAGGCTTTTCACGGCGCGCAAGGCGTCATCACGCCGGCGAGCGCGAACTGGGGCGGGTGGTGGCCGGTGGCCGGTGGCATCGCCGCGGCGGACAGTTCGGCATTCGGAACGTCGCGCAGCACCGACAAGCTCGACATATTCGCGGTCGGCACCGATCACGGCACTTACACCGCAGCTTGGCAACCTGGCGACACCAGCTGGAAAGGCTGGTGGCGCATTCAGGGCGGCATCGCGGCACCCGGCACGTCGATCTCGGGGGTGTCGCGCAGCACCGACAAACTCGACATCTTCTGTGTCGGCACCGACCATCACGTTTACACGGCGGCGTGGCAGCCGGGCGACACGACGTGGCGCGGCTGGTGGTCGGTAGCGGGCGGCATTGCGGCGCCCAACACGTCGGTGTTCGGCGTTTCGCGCAGCACCGACAAGCTCGACATCTTCTGCGTCGGCACCGATCACGGCACTTATACCGCGGCCTGGCAGCCGGGCGACACCACCTGGCGCGGCTGGTGGCACGTGCAGGGCGGCGTCGCTGCGCCCGATACGTCGGTTACGGCCGTGTCGCGCAATACCGACAAGCTCGACATTTTCTGTGTCGGCACCGATCACCGCGTCTATACGGCAGCCTGGCAGGCCGGCGACACCAGTTGGCGCGGCTGGTGGCCGGTGGCCGGCGGCGTGGCCGCTCCCGGCACCTCGGTGTTCGGCGTGTCGCGCGGGCCCGACAAGCTCGACATTTTCTGCGTCGGCACCGACCGGCAGGTCTACACCGCCGCCTGGCAGGCCGGCGATACCAACTGGCGCGGCTGGTGGCCGATCGGGCATTTCAAGGTTGCACCCAACACCTCGGTCTATGCGGTGTCGCGATCGCTCGACCATCTTGATATATTCGCGGTCGGCGAGGACGGCGGAATCTACTCGGCAGCCTGGCAGCCCGGCTTTGCCCGTTGGCATGGATGGTGGCGCATCCTGGGCGGCGCCGCGGCGCCCAATACGACGGTGACCGCCGTGGCGCGCAGTAAGGACCACCTCGACGTCTTCGCGGTGGGCACCGACCACCACATCTACACGGCCGCGTGGCAACCCTGAGGGCGGAAGGCGGAGTAACCCATGGCGGCGATCGAACAGATGGTCGTCCATGGCAAGGCTGGACAGCCAATCGAGCTGCCGATCGCTGAGGGCCCGGCGACGGGCTACAGTTGGCAGCTCGAATTGCCCGACGGCGTGATCCGGCTCGCGGACGGGCCGCCACGGGAGGCGCCGCCGGGCCGACATCTCGGCGCGGCCATCGGCGGAGCGATCCGCGTGCAAGCGCCGAAGGGGCGCTTCACCGTCACCGCGAGTCTCGTGCGTCCATGGGGCGGCGATGCGGTGAGAATCGTCGCGATCGATCTGGTCGTCGACTAGCATCGACGAAGGCACCCTGCATTCGCCGCGTCATGCACCCCACCTTGCGCGCGCCAAAATGCTGCCGCGCACGCCTCCCTTCCTCCCGCCTCCTCTTGAAAAAGGCAGATCGGTTTGCGAAGCAACCTAAGTGGGGTCGCTTCCGATCCCGCCCGCTTTTCGAGGCGGGGAAATTTCCGCGAGGTAAGTCATGGCCGACCCAATGATCCCCAAGGAACGCAGCGACTATTCCGCGATCGTCGATCGAGCGCCGCTCAAGCTGCCGGGCAATGCCCGCATCATCTTCTGGACCATCGTCAATTACGAGGTGTGGGACATCGGCAAGCCGATGGCGCGGCAACTGCTGCCGGCCCCGACCGGGGTACCGCTGATGCCCGACGTGGTGCATTGGGCCTTCCACGAATACGGCATGCGGGTCGGCTGCTGGCGCTTTCATGAATTGTTCAAGCGGCTCGGCATCAAGCCGACGCTCGCGGCCAATGCGCGCATCTGTGAGGACTATCCGCGCGTCGCCGGCCAGGCGCGCGACGACGGCTGGGAGTTCATGGGCCACGCCTATGAGCAGGGCCCGATCCACAAGGAGCCCGACCAGGCCGGCATGATCAACCGCACCATGGACATCATGGAGAAATTCACCGGCAAGCGGCCGGTCGGCTGGCTCGGACCGGGCCTGACCGAAACGCTGGAAACGCCGGACCTGCTCGCCGCCGCTGGCGTGAAATATATCGGCGACTGGGTCTATGACGACGAGCCGACGGTGATCCGCACCGCCAAGGGTCCGCTGGTTACCCTGCCCTACACCATCGAGCTCAACGACATTCCGTTGATGCTGGTGCAGCACCACAACAGCGACTATCTGCTCAAACTCGCGACCGACCAGTTCGACCGGCTCTATGCCGAAAGCGAGAAGCGCGCCAAGATCGTGGCGCTCGCCATCCACCCCTACATCAGCGGCCAGCCGCACCGGATCAAATATCTTGAAATGATCTACGACTATGTGAACAAGCACGAAGGCGTGCTGCACTGGAACGGCGCGCAGATTCTCGACTGGTATCGCAGTGTTGCCAAAATCGAGGGCGCCGCTTAGCGTGGGCCACTGCCCTATAACAACAAGAACGTCTGTTTCGCTGGAGGAAACACCATGTTTCTAAAAGGAATTCGAACCGCCGCCGGCGCGGCCGCGATGCTTGGCCTGCTGTGCGTCGCCGCGCAGGCGCAGAACAAGGAAATCCGGCTCGCACAGCAATTTTCGATGGGCTACTTGCAGCTCAACGTGATGGACCATCAAAAGCTCATCGAGAAACACGCCGCTGCGCTCGGCCTGAAAGACGTGAAGGTGTCGTGGTTCAAGTTCAACGGACCGACCGCCGTCAACGAAGCGCTCATTTCCGGCAATGTCGACATCGGCTCCGGCGGCGTGCCCGGCCTGCTCACGCTGTGGGCGCGCACCAAGGGAACGCCGCAGGAAGTGCGCGGCATTTCGGCGCTCTCCTCGCAGCCCTTCCTGCTCAATACGCGCGATCCCAAGATCAAGACCATGAAGGATTTCAAGGACAGCGACCGCATCGCTTTGCCGGCGGTGAAATCGTCGGTGCAGGCGCTCACTTTGCAGATCGAAGCGGCCAAGCTCTTTGGCGCCAAGGAATTCGAAAAGTTCGACCCGCTCACCGTGTCGATGACGCCGCCTGACGCCACCGTCGCCTTGCTCAAAGGCGGCGCGCAGATCACCGCGGCGTTCAGCGTGCCGCCGTTCCAGTACATGCAGCTGGAGGACAAGGACGTCCACACCGTACTCAATTCGTTCGACGTTATGGGCGGCTCGCACACCTTCACGGCGATCTGGACGTCGAAGAAATTCCGCGACGCCAATCCCATCCTGTACAAGGCGTTCCTCGCCGCGCTGAAGGAAGCCACCGACTACGTCGAACACAACCCGAAGCAGGCGGCGGAATACTGGATCGAGGATTCTAAATCGAAGCTGCCGCTCGACACCGCCACCAAAATCGTCGGCGGCAAGCAGGTGCACTGGACGATGGTGCCGGAAAACACCATCAAATATGCCGACTTCATGTCGAGCGTCGGCCGCATCAAGGCCAAGGCGGCGTCGTGGAAGGACTACTTCTTCCCGGACATCTACGACCTTAAGGGAAGCTGAGGCTCGCTTCACCGCATTCGCCCCGCGCCGGGCTAATTCCCATTCCCACCCGAATTCGGGCTCACCCGAGTGCGGGTGGGCGCAGTATTGGGCTCCTCCATCGCGCGCCCTGTACAACATCCGGCGCAACTGTAAGACTCCGGGTCCTCGCCAAGATCAAATCCGGGACACGCGCCATGAACTTCCCCAAGCCGCCCGTCGGCATGCTGCCGAACGACCGCCTCGCCTATTCGCCGATCGCCCAACGCAAGCCGCTCAAGCTGCCGAAGGGCGCGCGCATGGCGGTATGGACCATCACCAATGTCGAGGAATGGGACCCGACGCAGACCATGCCGCGCACGGTGCTCACCCCGCCGGCCGGCGGCTCGCCGATGCCCGACATCCCGAACTGGTGCTGGCACGAATACGGCAACCGGGTCGGCTTCTGGCGGCTGCTGCAGGTCTATGACGACTTCAAAGTGCCGGGCGTCATGAACATCAACGGCGTCGCCGCGCTCGCCTATCCGGACATCGTCAAGGCCTGCGTCGACCGCAACTGGGAATTCCTCGGCCACGGCCATACCCAGCGCAATATGCAGAAGGTGGCGAACGAGCGCGACGACATCCGCGCTTGCGCCGCCGCGATCGAAAAGGCGAGCGGCAAGCGGCCGCGCGGCTGGCTCGGGCCGGGCCTGACCGAAACCTGGGAGACGCCGGATATCCTGGCCGAGGAAGGCTACGACTACGTCGCCGACTGGGTGCTCGACGACCAGCCGGCCTGGCTGAAGACGCGCTCGAAACCGATCCTGAGCATCCCCTACACGCAGGAATGCAACGACGTGGCCATGATGCTGATCCAGCACCACAAGGCGAGCGAGTTCTACGAGCGCGCGATCGACCAGTTCGAACAGATCTACAAGGACGCCAAGGGCTCGGCCCGGGTAATGGCCATTTCGGTGCACCCCTACATCATGGGCGCGCCGCATCGGGTCAAATATTTCCGCAAGATCTTCGAGAAAATCAGGAAGAAAAAGGACGTGTGGTTCTGCACCGGCGCGCAGATCGCGGATTGGTACCTCAAGACCGGGCCGGAGGCGCCTTAATCCACACGCGGTCATGGCCGGGCTTGTCAAGCGCAAGTCGGGTATACCCGACTTGCGTTATTGATTTTATGCGGAAGTCGGGTAAACCCGACTTCCGAATGCCATCCCGCTTAGTTAAGCACTGTACTCACCCAAGCGGGATGCCCGGCACAAGGCCGGGCATGACAACCGAGAGGTTTCGAGCGCGTCCTATGACATCGACCAGGACGCACTTCCTCGACAAGAAAACCATCGCCGAGCTGACGGCGCGTATGTATCTCGACACCGGCGCGGTCCGCTTCATGCAGGACAAGCCGTTCATCTTCACCAGCGGCTGGGCAAGCCCGGTCTATAACGATTCGCGCTGGCTGATCTCGTTTCCGGACGTGCGCTCGGCGCTCATGGATTTCGCGGTGCACAGCATCACGCGCGATATCGGCCGCGGCGAGATCGACGCGGTGGCCGGCGGCGAAACTGCGGGCATCGCCTTCGCCGCCTGGGTGGCCGACCGGCTCAACGTGCCGATGCAATACGTGCGCAAAAAAGCCAAAGGCTTCGGCCGCGGCTCGCAGATCGAAGGCCAATTGATCCCGGGCCAGCGCGTGCTCCTGGTCGAGGATCTCGCCACCGACGGCAAGAGCAAGGTGAATTTCATCAACGCGCTGCGCGAGGCCGGCGGCAAATGCGACCACTGCTTCGTGATCTTCTTTTACGACATCTATCCGCAGGGCAAGAAGATCCTCGGCGATCTCGGCGTCACGCTGCATGCGCTCACCACCTGGCGCGACGTGCTCAGCGTCGCCAAGGCGATGGACAAATTCGAGCCCAAGATGCTGGCCGAGGTCGAGAAATTCATCGGCGACCCGGCCGGCTGGTCGAAGGCGCATGGCGGCGCCGCGGAGGCGGCGGAGTAACGTTCCACGGATGCGGCGAGCGTAGCTACAGTACGCGCGTCTTCGACGCGCTATTCGGAGTGTTGCGCCGCTGAGCCGGGGCCGTTCCAGAGTTCTGAATTTGTAACGGTCCCGGTTCTGCAGCGCACCGTTACGCTTCGCTGCACGCTGCGCTGCACCCGGGACAGGATTCTATTAACCGCCTAACTTCCGCCTGAGTCGCACCACCGCCAGATCGAGCGCCGATAGAAACCGCGAAATGTCCTGCCGCGTCAGCGGCGGCGGGCCGCGCGTGCTGGCGCCGGCCGAGCGCAAATCCGTCAGCAGGTCGCGCGTCGCCAGCGCCATGCCGATGGAATTGTCGTCGAACGGCTTGCCGGTCGGCCCGATCACCGTCGCGCCTTTCTTCACGCATCGCCCGGCGAGCGGAATGTCGGCGGTGACGACGATGTCGCTTGTGCCGGCGCGCTCGACGATCCAGTCGTCGGCGATATCGGGACCCGCGGACACGATCACCCGTTCGATCAGACTCGCTGCGCGGCACCGCCATGAAGGCGTTGGCCACCACGAAGACCTTGAGGCCGTAGCGCTCCGCTACCCGGTAGATTTCCGGCTTCACCGGACAGGCATCGGCATCGACGAAGATGCGTATCGCGGCCTTTTCCGCCTCTTCCATGATCTGCGCCGCCGTGGTCCAATCCAGAAAACAGGGAGGCATCAATGGCCAAGGCCAAGAAGAAGGCAAGTCGGAAAGCTGCCAAGAAAGTCCAGCGGCGCAAGCCCAAAGCGAAGGTCAAAGCGCGCGCCCGAGCGCGGCCAAAACACAAATTCACCGTCAGCCATCACCGCGACGAGGACTTCGACGCTGGGCTGCGCACTTACGCCAAATACCGCGATCTCGGCATCGCGCCGGCGACCTCGCGGCATGGTGCAGGCGCATGTCATCAAGTTCGTGCCGCCATTCAGGCCGGAAGAAGTGTCGACGCCGCATTATCACGACGTCGAGTTCCAGATGATCTATGTGCTCAAGGGCTGGATCAAAAGCGAGTTCGAGGGCGAAGGCGTGCACACCTTCCGCGCCGGCTCGTGCTGGATTCAGCCGCCGAAGATCAAGCACACCGTGCTCGGTTATTCCGACGATTGCGAGGTACTGGAGATCGTGCTGCCGGCGGATTTCGAAACGGTGACGCTGGATTAGGCCAGCCGCATCAGCACGAGCCCGCCGGTCACGATGACCAAGATGACGGCGGTCGCGCCGAGTACGGTGGTGATGTGCCGCCAGCCGAGCCCGATGATGGTCTTGACCGAGGTGCCCAGCCCGAGCGCGCCGATCGCCAGCAGCAGGCCCCAGGTCGAGGCTTCCGACAGCGCGCCCTTGACCGGAACGTAGGCCGGCAGCAGCGACGGCAGCATCGGCACGGCGCTGTTCACCGCGCACAAAATAAGAAACACGATGGCGAACACCGGCACCGGCACGCGCGCCTCGCCGTGCTTCATGCCGATCCGCGTGAAGTACCAGCCGACGCCAAGCACCACGGGCAGCAGCAGGAACACGCGGAACAGCTTGACGATCACCGCCGTATTGCCGACTGCCGTCGAGACGGCGTAGCCGGCGCCGACCACCTGCGCGACGTCATGGATCGTGCCGCCCAGCATCACGCCGGTGGTCTGCGCATCGAAGCCGAGCAGGATGCAGAGCGGCGGATAGATCAGCATGGCGATGGTCGCCAGCGCATTGACCGCTACCACGACGAAAGCAATGTCCGGCTGCTTGCCGGGATAATCCGGGACGACCGTGGACACCGCCAGGGTCGCCGAAGCGCCACACACCGCGGTGCCGACGCCGACCAGCGCGCCGAAGCCCGGCCCGCGCCCGTACCATTTCGCGAAGACGAAACCCGAGACCAAAGTCGCTACCAGCGCCACCACGATCAAAACGGCGGTGCCGAATCCAAGCGCGGCGATATCGGCTAGCCCCACACGCAGGCCCAGCAGTGCCACCGCCCAGCGCAGCACCGTGCTGACGCAAAAGCGCATGCCGGGCAGCATGGCCGGACGCGCGGCGAGCGGATTGAGCGCGATGCCGACCACCAGCGCAATCACCATGTTCGGAATGGGAACGACATGGGCGACATAAGGCGCAGCCAGATAGCCGATGCCGGCGACGAGCGCGGACAGGGCTACGCCCGGGGCGTAGTCGGCAGCCATGGCCATGAACGGCCGCGCGGTGGGGGAAGTCTCGACAGTCACGCGCTGTGATTAAAGCCGCAGGTGCCTTTGTCAATCCATCCAAAGATGAATTATTGCAATGCCGTCCCGCTAATCCTCGATGTCGTCATCCGACAGCACGCGCAGCGCTGCGCCTTCGACGTCGTTGTATTGACCGCTGCGCAGGGCCCAGAGGAATCCGAACAGGCCGATCAGCCCCAGCCCGAGCGCCATCGGCACCAGATAGACCAGTACGTTCATGGTGCGACACCTTTTGCGCGCCCCGCCCGCAGCGCATTGAGCGTGACCGTAATGGATGAGCCCGACATTGCCAATGCGGCGATCAGCGGCGTGACCATACCGGCAATGGCGAAGGGCACCGCGATGGCGTTATAGAGCGCGGCGAACACGAGATTTTCCTTCATCAGCACGCGCGCGTGGCGGGCGATCGCGATGGCGTCCTCGACCGGCCGCAGCCGCTCGCCGAGGAACACCGCGTCGGCCTGCGCCTGGGTGACGTTGGCGGCGGCGATCGGCGACAGCGAAACATGGGCGGTGGCGAGCGCCGGCGCATCGTTGAGGCCGTCGCCCACCATCAGCACGCGGCGGCCTTGCGCCTTCAGCGCCTCGATGCAGGCGATCTTTTCCGCCGGCTTTAATTCGCCCTGCCATTGTGCGATGCCGAGCGCCTCGGCCACCGGCCGCACGGCGCCGGCGCGGTCGCCGGACAGAATGTGCAGATCGAGTCCAAGGCGGCGCAGCGACGTCACCACCTCGACCGCGTCTGGCCGCAGCTTCTGGCTGACCGCGATGGTCGCCGTGCGGCTGCCATAGACGAAATAAATGTGCGATTCGCCGTTCGCCCCCGCGGAATCGGGAATATTCGGCGTGGAGGCGAGGCCGCAAAATTCGGCGCTGCCGAGCCGCGCTTCGTCGCCGCCCAGAATGGCGCGCACGCCCCGTCCCGGCTCTTCGGTGACGACGTCGTAGGGGATGTGGCTTAAGCCTTCGCGCGCCAGCGCCACCGCCAAGGGATGCCGGCTCGACAGCGCCAGCCGCGCCGCCATTTGCAGCAGTTCGGGATCGAGCCCGGCGGCATTGACTACGCGCGGCTCCGGCAGCGTGAGCGTGCCGGTCTTGTCGAAGACGACGGTGTCGGCTTCGCCCAGCCGCTCGATGGCGTCGCCGGCATTCAACACGACGCCGCAGCGGAACAAGACGCCCGACGCCACCACCTGCACGGCCGGGATCGCCAGCGCCAGCGCGCAAGGGCACGTGATGATGAGCACGGCGATGGCGGTCACCACCGCATCGTGCAGCGAAGCGCCCGAAAGCCACCAGCCGAGGAAAGTGAGCGCGGCGGTTAAATGGACCGCCGGCGCGTAGAAACGCGCGGCACGGTCGGCCAGCCGCATGGTGCGCGACTTCGCGCTCGCCGCCTTTTCCAGCAGCCGCTCGATCTCGTCCAGCAGCGTGGCGCGGTCGGCCGCGGTCACGCGCATGGTGAGCGCGCCGGAATAATTCAGGCTGCCGGCGTAAATCGGGGCGCCGGCGCCGACCTTGCGGCGCGCGGTTTCGCCGGTGATCAGGCTGTCGTCGAGCTCGGACACGCCGCCGAGCACGGTGCCGTCGGCCGGCACCCGCTCGCCAGCTTTGACCAAAAGCCGGTCGCCCGCCCGCAGCGCCGCCGCCGGCACGCTGACCAGTTCGTCGCCCGCGAAACGATGCGCGGTTTCCGCTTTCAGCGCCGCCAGATTGCCGGCCACCGCCCGCGTCTTGCGGCGCATGGCGTGATCGAGCGCGCGCCCGACCAGCAGAAAGAACAGCAGCATGACGGCGGAGTCGAAATAGGCGTCCTTGGCGTGATGCGCGGTTTCCACCACCGACATGGCAAGCGCCAGGATCACGCCGACCGAGATCGGCACGTCCATGTTGAGCGCGCGCGAGCGCAGGCTGCGCCAGGCGCTGGAGAAGAACGGCCGGCCGGCATAGGCCGCCGCCGGCAGCGCGATCAGCGCCGAAGCCCAATGGAAGAAGTCGCGCGTCTCCGGCGTGATGTCGGTGGCATTGCCCGACCACACCGACACCGACAACAGCATGATATTCATGGCGGCAAAGCCGGCGACCGCCATGCAGAGCGTGAGCCGCCGTGCCTCTGCCGCCTCCTCCTGTTCGGCGCGCAAAGGCGCGAACGGATAGCCGTGATAACCGGCGTCCTCCAGCGTTTGCAGGATCTGCGCCGGGCTAAGCGCGCCGTCGGTCCAGTTCACGTGCAGACGCCGGTTGGTGAAATTGAGCCGCGCCTCGGTCACGCCCGGCAGGCGCTTCACCGCGCTCTCGATGCGGCCGATGCAGGCGCCGCAGGCAATGCCCTCGACGGCGAGATCCATGCCGAGCGTGCCGTCGCCGGACGGCCTGGCAAAGAGCGAGAGGTCGAGCGCTTCGCTCATGGCTCTATTGGCCCAAAGCTACTTCAGCGACACACGGCTGCGCGAGCGGAACACCCGCTGGTCGCCGCGATAGAGATCGACGATCAGTTCCCATTGCCCCGGCTGCGCCGCGGCCGCGCCGTGGAAGACGCCGTCGGAGACGGGACGCACCTGAAGGACATGATCGAGGCGGTCGTCGGCCGGATGCGCCAGCCGCGCGTCCGCCGTCAGACCGGCAAGCGGTGCGCCTTGCGCGTCGCGCGCGGTCAGATCGAGCACCGCGACGCCTGACCCGTCGCGCTTGAGCGTGCCGTTCACCTGCCAATGCAGCGCATCCTGGCGCTGCACCAGGCCGACTTCCTGTTCGAATTGCAGGCCGGCCTTGTAGGAACTCAGCGTCTCGACGCCGCCGAAGGTCGATATCGCGGCCTGCACCAGCACGCCGTTCACCACGAAGACGACGCCGAAAAACGCCACCAGCCACAATAGGACTTTGCCGCCGGTCAGCTCGCGCTGCGGCTTTTTGGCCGGTTCAATCTTTGGCATTGAGTGCATGGTTCTCTCCGCTCATTGCCGAAACGTTACGGCCCGAAAAAGTGGTCGCGCGCCTCGGCCTGCTCGCCGGTCGACACGTCGGTCAGGCGGAACACGATGGGCGTCGTGGCCGGTGGCGTATCGCCGTAATCGGTCACCAGCACGCGCACTTCGCGGGTCTGGTCGGGGCCGACGTCGATCAGCAACTGGCCGTCCGCGCGCGGCGGCACGCCGACGAAATCGATCAGGCTCGCCGGCAGGCCGTCGAAAGAAATGATGAAATCGCGCTTGCGCAGCTGCTTGTTGACGATGCGGATGGTGTAGCCGTTGCGCACGGCGCCATCGGACAGCCGCACCGACATCGGATTGCGGTCGTGGATGCTGCTGATGCCTTCGCTGTCGCGCGTCGCCAGCGTGAAGATCATCATGCCGCCGGCGATGGCGATGATCGCGGCATAGAGCGCCGTTCGCATGCGGATGAGCTTGACGAAACCCGCCTTGCCCTCCATGCGGCGCTTGATGTTGATGTCGGTGTCGTAGGCGATGAGCCCGGTGGCGCGGCCGAGCTTGGTCATCATCGCGTTGCAGGCATCGATGCACAGGCCGCACTGGATGCAGCCGAGATCGGCGCCGTTGCGGATGTCGACGCCGGTCGGGCAGACGTGGACGCACTGCTTGCAGTTGACGCAATCGCCAGCCGCTTCGCCGTGGGCGCGCAACTGTTGCGCCTTGCCGGCCGCGCAACGCGGCTCGCCGCGGTCGTAGCGGTAGGTGACGTTAAGCGCGTATTCGTCGGTAAGCGCCGCCTGGATGCGCGGCCACGGACACATGTAAAGACAGACCTGCTCGCGCATGTGGCCGGCGAGCGTATAGGTGGTGAAGGTCAGGATGCCGATGAAGACATAGGCGATAAACGCCGCATGGCCGGTGGCGAGATCCTTCACCAGGGTCGGCGCATCGGCGAAATAAAGCACCCAGGCGCCGCCGGTCCACCACGCCACCATCAGCCAGAGAAAATGCTTTACCGCCTTGCGGGCGTAAGTCTCGGCGGTCCATTTTTTGCCTTCGCGCAGCAGATGATCGCGGCGGTCGCCTTCGGTAAGCCGCTCGATCGCCTGGAACACATCGGTCCACACCGTCTGCGGACACAGATAGCCGCACCATACCCGGCCGGCGACTGCGTTCATCAGGAACAGCACGATCGACGCCAGGATCAGAAGGCCGGTGAAGTAGTAGACCTCCTGCGGCCAGATCTCGATAAAGAAGAAATAAAAGCGCCGGTTGGGCAGATCGAGCAGCACCGCCTGATGCGGCGCGAGCGGGCCGCGATCCCAGCGCAGGAACGGCAGCAGATAGTAGACGCCGAGAGTCACGTACAGCACCGCCCACTTGATGGAGCGGAAGGTGCCGTGCACGCTTTGCGGATAGATTTTCCGCCGCGGCGCATAGAGCGGGGTGTTCTCTCCGGACGGCGGACCGCCGACCTCGGCCTCCGCTACCAATCGCGCCAAGCCGGGCGCCGGGGGCGCCGCCTGGTCGCGCGATAAAGTGCGGATGGCCTCCACAATCACTTTTCTCCGCCGCCGAAGCTGTAAACGTAAACGGTCAGCGCCTTGATGGTGGCGTCGCTCAAGCGGCCGCCCCAGGCCGGCATGGTGCCGCCGCGCCCGTTGAACACACCCTGCATGATCGTTTCTTTGTCCGACCCGTAGAGCCAGATCTTGTCGGTGAGATTGGGCGCGCCGACCTCACGATTGCCCTTGCCTTCCGGGCCGTGGCAGATGGCGCAGTTGTCGGCGAAGGTCTTCTTGCCGAGCGCAAGATCGGCGCCCTTCTCCGTCGGCAAGCCCGACAGCGAGCGGACAAAATCAGCCACCGCCGAAATCTGGTTGGGCTTGAGCATGCCCTCGCGTCCGAACGCCGGCATATTGCCTTCGTGGTCCTTGGGATCGCCCGAGCGGGCGCCGTGACGAATGGTGTTCTCGATGTCGGCGAGCTTGCCGCCCCACAGCCAATCGTCGTCGACGAGACTGGGATAGCCTCTGGTGCCGCCGCCGCCGGCGCCGTGACAGGGCGCGCAATTATCGGCGAAGGCGGGGCGGCCGAGCGCGCGGGCGAAATCCGAAAGTTGCGGGTCCTTGACGATATCGGCGACCGACGCGCTGCTCAGCTTCGCCATCATCGGCCCGCGCAACGCTGTAAGTTCAGCGAGATCGGTCACAACGGCGCTACGCGCATGCCAGCCGGTGACGCCTTGCGTCGAGTTGGTCAGCAGCGGCCATGCCGGGTAGACGATCCAATAGCCGATCGCCCAGACGATGCAGGCGTAGAAGGTCCACAGCCACCAGCGCGGCAGCGGCGTGTTGAGCTCGCGGATGCCGTCCCAGACGTGGCCGGTGGTCGCAGTGCCCGTCAGTGGGTCGATTTCTTTATGCTCTTCGGCCACGTCTCAATCCTCCCGCAGCGGAATGCGCGCCGCTTCATCGAATTGCTCTTTGCGCGAGGGCCACAAGGCGTAGAGCAGCACCAGCGCGAAGATGGCAACGAAATAGACGAGGCCCCAGGTCTGGGCGAACTCGGCGACGGCTTTGTAGGTTTCATCCATCGTCGTCACCGGATATTGGCTTTGGCGTCGTAAAGCGTGAAGTCGACCTGCGTACCGAGCATCTGCAGATAGGCGATCAAGGCGTCGGCTTCGGTGATGCGGGCCGGATTGCCGTCGAAGTCGCGCGCCTGCGCTTTCGGATAGCGTTTGGCGAGATCGGCGGCGTCGGGGCTGTCGGTGGTGGCCTGCGTCGCCACGTCGGCCATGGCGTGGGCGATCATGTCTGGCGTATAGGGCACGCCGAGCAGCGCCTGCGTCTTCAGGTTGGCGGTGATGTGGCTGTAGTCGAGGTCGGTTTTCTCGAGGAACGAATAGTCCGGCATGATCGAGCCGGGCACCACCGAGCGCGGATTGCGCAGATGGTCGCGGTGCCACGCGTCGGAATATTTGCCGCCGACGCGGGCAAGGTCCGGTCCCTGCCGCTCCGATCCCCACTGGAACGGATGGTCGTACATGCTCTCGACCGCGAGCGAATAATGGCCGTAGCGCTCGACCTCGTCGCGCAGCGGACGGATCATCTGCGAATGGCAGACATAACAGCCTTCGCGCACGTAGATGTCGCGGCCGGCGAGTTCGAGCGGCGTATAGGGCCGCACGCCGTCGACCTTCTCGATGGTGTTCTTGAGGTAGAACAGCGGCACGATCTCGACCAGTCCGCCGATGGCGATGACAATCAGAATGCCGATCACCAGGATGATCGAATTCTTCTCGAAGATCGCGTGTTTTTGCCAGAGCGACATTGTCTTCCCCGCCTATTCCGCCGGCGCCAGCGCGAGGCCGGCGGATTCGGCGGTCTCCGCCGAGGTCACAGTTTTCCAAAGGTTCCACGCCATGATCAGCGCGCCGACCAGGAACAAGAAGCCGCCGAGCGCGCGAATGATGAAGAGGGGATGCATCGCCTCCACCGTCTCGACGAACGAATATTCGAGGAAGCCGAGTGCGGTATAGGCGCGCCACATCAAGCCCTGCGCGATGCCCGCCACCCACATCGCGGTGATGTAGAGCACGATGCCGATGGTCGAGATCCAGAAGTGCCAGTTGACCAGCTTGAGCGAATAAAGCCTGCGGTGCCACAGCCACGGCACCAGGCAGTAGATGGCGCCGAAGGAGATATAGGCGACCCAGCCGAGCGCGCCGGAGTGCACGTGGCCGATGGTCCAGTTGGTGTAGTGCGACAGCGAATTGACGATCTTCACCGACATCATCGGACCTTCGAAGGTCGACATGCCGTAGAAGGCGACCGACACCACCATCATGCGCAGCACAGGATCGGTGCGCAGCTTGTCCCAGGCGCCCGACAGCGTCATCATTCCGTTGATCATGCCGCCCCATGACGGCATCCACAGCATGATGGAGAAGGTCATGCCGAGCGTCTGCGCCCAGTCCGGCAGCGCCGTGTAGTGCAGGTGATGCGGGCCGGCCCAGATATAGAGGAAGATCAGCGCCCAGAAATGAATGATCGACAGCCGGTAGGAATAGACCGGCCGGTTCGCCTGCTTCGGGATGAAGTAATACATGATGGCGAGGAAGCCGGCGGTGAGGAAGAAGCCGACCGCGTTGTGGCCGTACCACCACTGCACCATCGCGTCCTGCACGCCCGACCAGACGATGTAGGACTTGGACGAGAACAGTGAGATCGGCACCGCCGAGTTATTGCCGAGATGCAATACGGCGATGGTCACGATGAAGGCGAGATAGAACCAGTTGGCGACATAGATGTGCGGCTCCGTGCGCCGCATCAGTGTGCCGAGGAAGACCAGGAGATAGGTTACCCAGACCACGGTCAGCCAGAGATCGGCGTACCATTCCGGCTCGGCATATTCTTTCGACTGGGTGATGCCGAGCAGATAGCCGGTGCCCGCGATGAGGATGAAGAAATTGTACCCGAGCACGACGAACCACGGCGCCAGATCGCCGACCATCCGCGCCCGCGAGGTGCGCTGCACGACATAAAACGAGGTGGCGAGCAGCACGTTTCCGCCGAAAGCGAAGATCACCGCCGACGTGTGCAGCGGACGCAGGCGCCCGAACGTGGTCCACGGCAGGTCGAGATTGAGGATCGGAAACGCCAGTTCGCAGGCGATATAGAGGCCGACGGCGAAGCCGGCGATGCCCCAGAACATGGCGGCGACGGTCGCGAACTTGACCGGGCCCATGTTGTAATTGGGCTTGCCGTCGATGGTCAGCGGCGCCGGCTCGGCCGGGCGCTCGTAATAGCGGTTGATGATGGCAAACACTGACGCGATGCTGGCGGCGGTAAAAAGATACGCGTGGAACGCGAATTCCGCCGTGTAGGCCTTGGCCGCGATCAGGATCGCGAAAAACGCCAGAGCCGTAAAGGCCAGCGCCAGACCTCCCTCGCCGAGGGTCATGGTTTTTCGAGGAGCAAGCGCGTTCGCCATACTGCAATCCCGTTATCTGGCAGGCCTGGAATCCGAAGGGGGGCCGGGGCGGTAAATATCTGCCATGGCCGCGCCCGCCTCTTTGACGCATGTCAATTGCACGCGTTTTGCGTGCTTTTCCGGCGGCCGCGAGGTTCCATTTTCGGCCCGCCGGCCGGGATTCGCCGCGCGATCTACGCGCCGACGACGAATCGCCGCTCGATTTCCGCGATCGAGGTTTCCGCGGCCGGCGCCGCCGGGGCCGGCGGGCATTCGCCGCGGTAGAACACGCCGAGGCCGAAGCCTTCGTCGGCCAGCACCTGGGCAATCGCGGCCGCGGGGTCCTTCTGGACCGGCAGGGTCGATGGCCGCACCATTTTCTTCCAGGCGGCCTGCTCCGGCCGGAAGGTGATGCAGGGGCTCAACACCTCGATCAGGGCGAAGCCGGGCCAGTGGATGCCCTCGACGATCAGTTCGGCGAGATCGTCCGGTTCGCCGGCAAAGCCGCGCGCCACGAAATTCGCTCCAGCCGCGATGGCGACGGTCAGCGGATTGAACGGCCGCATGCCGACGCCGCCGGGCGCGATCTTGCTGTTCCAATCCGGTTCGGTGGTCGGCGACGGCTGACCCTTGGTCATGCCGTAGATGCGGTTGTCCATCACCAGATAGAGCATGTCGACATTGCGCCGGCAGGCATGGATGAAATGGTTGCCGCCGATCGAATAGCCGTCGCCGTCGCCGCCGACGGCGATCACTTCGAGATCGGGGCGCGTCAGCTTGAGGCCGGCGGCCACCGCCAGCGCGCGGCCGTGCACGCCGTGGAAGCCGTAGCAACTGGTATAGGCCGGCAGCCGCGACGAGCAGCCGATGCCGGACACCAGCACGACCTCGTTCGGCGGGCGGCCATGCTTGGCGAGACCGCGCTCGAGCGCGGCGATGACACCGTAGTCGCCGCAGCCGGGACACCAGATCGGATGCGCGCCGGAGGAAAAATCCTTGGCCGCCAGAGCGCAATGGCGCTCGTCGTTTGTGCTGGCGATCGTCATGTCATTCATGATTTCAGGGTCCATCACATGACATAGGAGGCGATCTCGGACGGCCGGAACGGCAACGGCCCCGGCCGCGCCACAGTTTCCGCACTCGGCGGGATCGCTTTCTGGCCGACCAGGTGACGATAAAGCTGCGCGCCGTGGTTCTGCTCGATGACGATGATGCGGCGCGCGCCTTTGATGGCGTTGGCGATCGCCTTCATCGGCAGCGGCGACAAGACGCGCAATCCGACCACGCGTACCCGGCAGCCGTTCGCCGCCAGCCGCCGCGCCGCCACCAGCGTCGGTGCGATGCTGGAGCCGAACGCCAGCAGCACGGTATCGCCGTCGCCCCACACCTCGCCCCACAAATCGCCGGGATCGAATCGCTGCAGCTTCTTGGCGCGCTTGTTGATCTGGGCGACGTGCATCCCGGCGCCGCTCGCCGGCAGGCCCACTTCGTTATGCGTGAGGCCTTCCGCGACCCATTGATAGCCGGGCGTGCCGGGCAACGGCATCGGCGTGACGGGATCGCCGTCGACCGCATAGCGCCTGAACAGCGGCGTGCCGTGCGGTGCGCCATCGGTGCGGCGCTTGAGCAGCTTCGGCCGCTTGTCGGCCGGATCGATCACCGTGCGCGCCTGGCCAAGCGCCTGGTCGGATAAAACGATGACCGGCGTCTGCAGCGATTCCGCCACATAGACCGCGTATTCGGCGGTGTTCAAGCAATCGGCCACCGAGGTCGGCGCCAACACCACGCGCGGCGCATCGCCGTGACCGCCGTAGATCGCGATGTTGACGTCGCTCTGCTCCGTCTTCGAGGCGATGCCGGTAGAAGGTCCGGCGCGCATGACGTCGATGATCACGGCCGGGATTTCGGCGGCAACCGCCAACCCGAGCGTCTCGCCCATCAGCGAAATGCCGGGACCGGAGGTGACCGTCATCGCCGGCGTGCCGCCGTACGAAGCGCCAAGCGTCATATTGATGGCGGCAAGCTCGTCTTCGGCCTGCACCAGGCGGCCGCCGAGCTTGCGCATTTCCGGCGCCAGCCATTCGACCAGATCGGTCGCCGGCGTGATCGGATAGCAGCCGACGAAGCGCACGCCGCCGCGCAACGCGCCCAGCGCCAGCGCCTGATTGCCGCTGATCAGCCAGCGCGATGCCGGCTGCGGCGGACCGAGCCGCAGATTGAGCGTCAGCTTTGCCGCCGCGGCAATGCCCGCGGCGGCGGCGGCGCTATTGGCTGCGACCACCTCCGCACCTTTGGCGGCGAGCACGCCCTCGACCGCCGCCTGCAAGCAGCGCGCGTCGACACCGATGAGCGCGGCAGCCGCGCCGGCGGCAAACAAGTTCACGCGGTGACCGTGCAGGCCGCGTTCGAGCCGCGCCTCCTGCGGATCGCTCATGGTGAGCGCGACCACGCGCGCCTTCGACTTGGCAATGCCCGGCGGCACCGCTCCCGCCGCTGGATCGGCCAGGATCACCGAGGTCTGGTCGAGCGGGATTTCGGCGCTGAACTGCTCGACCTTTTCCCAGTCGAGCGCGATGAACAGATCGAAATGGTCGGGCTGCGCTTCCAGCGGCTCGCTCGAGATCTGGATCAGCGCCGCCGCTTCGCCGCCGCGCACCTGCGGCCCGAACAATTGCGTCATCAGCCCGTAATAACCGGCTTGTGCGGCCGCGTTCAGCAGAACGGTGCCGGCTGTCATCGCGCCGGCACCGCCGCTTCCGGCGAACACAATCGCTACCGATGTGCGCGCCACTTTTCTTCTCCGTTCAGGTGTAGCCGAGCCAATGCCAATAGGTGGCACCCAGCAACATCACCAGCGCGAGCGCGATGATGGTCAGCACGAAGCCGGTGCGCACGAAGTCGCGTGCGTTGAACGTCTCCGTGCCATAGGCGACCATGTTCTGCGGCGCGTTCACCACCAGGATGAAGCCGAAGCTGACCACGAATTGCAGCAACATCGTCATGCCGATGATGTTGATGCCGGGGGTCGCCACGCCTTTAAGCACCGCGATCACGATCGGGATCATGGCCGAGGCGAGCGCGGTGGCGCTGGCGAAGCCGAGATGGATCACGACCAGGAACAGGCTCATCACCGCGAGTACGAACAGTACGGTGGCGTTCTTCAGCCCGAACTGCAGGACCACTATATCGGCGAGCCAGCTCGCGGCCTTGGTCTGCAGCAGTGCCGTGCCGAGGCTGATGCCGACGCCGAACAGGATGACGGTGCCCCACGGAATCTTGGGCTGCGCCTCCTTCCACGTCATGATGCCGAAGCCGGGCAAAAACATCAGCGCCACCGCCGTGATCGTGGTGGTGCTGGTGTCGAACTTATGCAGCACGCCTTCGGTCGCCCAGAAGCAGATCAAGATCACCGACAGCGCGAGGAGCTTTGCCTCGGAGGCTTTCATGGGGCCAAGCGCCGCCAGAGATTTGCGGATGCCCTCGCGGCCGCCCGGCACTTCCGCCACTTCCGGCGGCATCATGCGGGTCATCACGAAGTAGAGCGCGATGCACATCAGGATGGCGAACGGCCCGGCGGCGATCAGCCAGTCCAGCCAAGTGATGGTCTTGCCGAACGTCTTCTCGATGAAGCCGACGGCGACCATGTTCTGCGCCGCCGCGGTCTTGATGCCGACATTCCAGATGCTGGCGGTCTGCACCGTGGTGATCATCAACATGCTGGCGAAGGCGCCGCGTTTGTTGACGCCGTAGACCGCGATGATGCCGAGCGTGATCGGAACCAGACAGGCCACCCGCGCGGTGGTCGAGGGCACCATGAGCGCGATGACGAAGCCGACCAGGATCGTGCCCACCACCACGTGCCGCGTCTCGGTGCCGACACGCGCCAGAATGCTGAGCGCGATGCGCTTGTCGAGACCGGTCGCGGTCATGGCGGCGGCGAGGAACAAGGCCGCCGCGACCAGCACGAGCGCGGTATTGGCAAAGCCGCTGAACGCGATGCCGAGCGCGCCGCTGGTACCGAGCAGCACTTTCGGATTGGCGACGTTCGGTGCCAGGCCGAGCAGGAACGCCATCAAGGCCGCAATCACGATGGCCGAGACGGCGTAATCGATGGCCTCGGTCATCCAGATGATGACGGCGAAAGCGAGAATCGCGAGCATGCGATGCCCGGCGACCGGCAAGCCGACCGGCGTCGGCAGCAGCAGAATAACGACTAGCGCCGCAATGGCGGCGAACAAGCCCCAATTCGACGCAAACCAATTCGATTCCTTGACGCTCGGCTCGGGCGCCGCGCGCACGGTTGATTGTGTGAGGGTGGACATCAGATTCCTCCTTGAGGAAAATCCGTCACCCGCAACTTGGGCACAAAGCGCAAATCTGCGCGTTGCGACAAATCAAAAAAGCCGCGACTTTATGGGGATATAAGTACCGGTAGAGACGGTAGCCGGCGACGGGCGCCGGCGCGAAAACAAACAAATGAGGCGCGCCCCACGCCGCTACGGCCGCGGGGACGCGCCTTTCGGAAACGCTCCTCAACTCAGGCGGCGGTCTTGACGTCGATTTTCTTCACCTGCGCGGGCACCGGCTTCGGCACGGTCACCTTGAGCACGCCCTTGTCGATGCTGGCCTTGATGGCGTCGGCATTGACGCCGGCCGGCAGTTCAAGCGAGCGCACGAACGAACCGTAGCTGCGCTCGACCAACCGGTAGGTCTTGTCCTTCTCTTCCTTTTCCGCCTTCTTCTCGCCGCGGATGGTGAGCACGTTGTCGGCGAAATTGACCTGCACGTCCTTGTCTTCGAGGCCGGGCAGTTCGGCGGTGATTTCGATCTGCTTGTCGTTTTCCGTCACGTCCACGCTCGGCAGCATTTCGGTAGCACCGCCGCTGGAAAACGCGGGGAGCCCCCGCGTGAAGTCGTCGAACAGCCGGTCGATCTCCCGTTGCAGCGACATGAACGGATTGTCGCTACGCGCGACGTTGCGATCGCGGCCGACTGGCATCAGTGATCTGAGGTTCATGTAAGCCTCCGCATTCTGCGGCGCCATCTTGAGGTGGCGTCAGCATCCTCAATAAACAAAATGGCGGATCGGGCCTTGCGCCAGGTCAAAAGAATCAAAACTAATGCCGCGCCCGCATAGCGGACGCGGCGCAAAAAATGCTTGCGCGGCTAATGTGTTACCGCTTTGTCCGACGGCTCGATCGTGAGCCCGGAGGTAGGCTCGATCCAGACCAAATGATCCTTCACCGCCTTGACGCCGGGCGTGTTTTCGGCGGCCACTTTCAGCGCCTCGCGCTGACGTTCGTCGATGATCACGCCCCACAACTCCACCACACCGTCATGCACGACGACGTTGACGCTGGCCGCCGGCGCCCATTGCTCCTTTTGGATCTCGGCCTGCAGATGTTCGCGAATACTGACGTCGTCGATCGCCGCCGGCTGCGCCACGCGCGCCAGACTGACCATGGCGTGCATCAGATTGGACCGCGTCACGATCCCGACCACCTGTCCGCCGCATACCACCGGCACGCGTTTGATGCGCTTTTTCTCCATCAGGTCGACGATGTCCTCGATCGGCGTGGTTTCATCGACGGCCTGCACGTCGGTGGTCATCACTTCGGAAACCTTGCTGCCGTGCGAATGGCTGTATTCGGCGGCGATGCGGCCCGGGCCCATCAGGAATTCGAGCCAGCGCGAGCGGTGCCGTTCGGTCCTGGTCTCGCGGCGGCGCAGGAAATCGCCCTCCGACAACACGCCGACCAAATTGCCGTCCTTGTCGATCACCGGCAGGCCGCTGATGTGGTGCTGGAGCATCAGCCGCGCCGCCTGCAAAACCGTCGCATCCGGATCGATCGAGATCACGGCGCGGGTCATCACATGTTCGGCGTTCATGACAATCTCCCTCTTCTCTTTAGGAAATATGCCAGCATAAAAGCCGTGAAACGGCGTTGATTCAGGTCAACAGCGGCGAGTTTAATGCTTCCATTCCGGCGGCGGCACCGGCGTCCAGGTGCGCTTGAGCCGCAAATCCTCGGCAATGGCATTGGCCGCGATATAGCCTGGCGCCCCGTTGACGCCGCCGCCATTGCCCGACGACGAGCCGCACAGATAGAGCCCCTCTACCGGCGTACGCGAGCCGGGCAATAGCGGGTGCGGCCGGTTGATGCCGAGCTGGCTCGGCACATAGGCGCCCATGCGCACCGCGCCCTGCCGCATATTGCTGTTGAGACGCTCGATATCGAGTGGCGTGAACAGATAGCTGCCGAGCACGTTGGCGTCGTCGAGATTGGCGGCGTAGACGCGCCAGTAATCGAGCACGCGCCGACTATAGTCGGCGCGGTCCTTTTCCCAATTCTGCGGACCGCCGTCGACCGAATAGGGCGCGAACGGCCACCAGAACGCCGAGTGCCGGCCGGACGGCGCGTAAGTCGGGTCGAACGCGCTGTTGCAGGCACCGTTGCCCATCAGCACTTTGGGAAATTTCTTCGCCGCGCAGTCCGCAAAGCAGCTCGCCACCTCGTCGATATTCTCCATGCCGAAGAAAATATTGTAGGCGCGCGCGATGTCGGGATCGAAGGCCTCCGCGCGGTAGGCCGGCGCCTGGCGCAGCGCGAGGTGCAAGGTGACGAGGCTGTGGTTGCCCCAGTGCCAGGCCTTGGCCTTCTCGCGCACGGGTTCCGGGAACAGCTCCTCGCCGGCCATTTGCACGGTGCGGGGAAAATCGATGGCGCTGGCGACGAATTTGCTGCCTTCGATGGTCTTGCCGTCGGCCAGTTCGACGCCGGTGGCGCGGCCATTCTTGACCACGATCTCCTTGACGTCGGCGCCGGTGATGACTTCGCCGCCGCCCGCCTCCACCGCGCGCGCCAGCGCACTCACTAGCGACACCGCGCCGCCGGCTGGCAGCGTGAAACTCGCGATATTGGAAAAAATCGCCGGGAACACGATGCCGGCGCCGGCGACGTTCTCGGTCGTGATCACGTGCATATAAGAGGTGAACAGCGTGCGGATGCGCTCGTCGACGAAATGCTTGCGCACCACGCTGAACAGATCGTGCTGCGCGTGCGACAGCAGTTCCTTGGCCTGCGGCCCGCTCAAGCGGTCGAGCAATTGCTCGCGCGGCAGCGGCGCGTTGTACAGCAGCGACACCAGAAGCGGCCGCATCTCCTCGCAGTAGGTGTGCCAGAGTTCGCGGAACGTTTCGGCATCCTGTTTGGAAAAACGCGCCAGCGACGCGCAGGTCTTGTCGAGATCCTTGTGGATGACGATGCCGGTACCGTCGCGGAACACGGCCGCCTGCTGCACCGGCGGTTCGATATAGGAAAAGCCGTAGCGGAAAAGCTCGAGATCCTCGATCAGCGGGCAGCGACTGAGCCCCATATAGAAATTGGCGTGCAGATTGAGCCGGTGGCCGGGAAGCTGATCGCCGTCGGTGCTGCAGCCGCCGCCAAGCTGGGGATTGCGCTCGAGCACCGCGATCTTCATGCCGGCGCGCGCCAGATAAGCGGCGAGCGTCAATCCATTATGGCCGGCGCCGATGACAACCCCGTCGAAACTCGTCATGCGGCCCCCCGGCCGGACGTTTTGATCCCGTCTCGGCGGCGGAAACCTACTATGGCACCGTCAGCGCGACAACGCACTCATGGCGTGCGCTGCGGTAGCCACAAAAAAAATGCCCCGGCGAGGGGTGCCGGGGCAGTATAGCCGAACATTTAGTCAGGGAGAACGACGTTCGGCAGTTCAAGATACTCAGACGCTAGGCATTCAACCGGTTGAGCGCTGCGCGGTTGCGCAACACGATGCGGCGGGAGCTCGGCACCGCGATCGCCGCGGTGTTTTCGAGTTGGGTGAGCGTGCGCGACACGGTCTCGATGGTGAGACCGAGATAGTCGGCTATATCCTGGCGCGACATCGGCAGATCGATCTCGTTGCCGACGGGGACGCGCGCAGACATTTCCAGGAGGAAGCCGGCCACCCGCTCCTGCGCGGTCTTGATCAGCAGCAGGATGTGGGCTTGCACGCGCTGCAATTCGGTGGCGGTCATGGTCCAGAGCTTGCGGGCGGTTTCGTTGTCGCGCCCCGCCAGGCTCACCAGCGCGCTGCGCTTGATGACCAGAATCTTCGAGTTGACGATCGCTTCGGCGGAGAAGGTGTGCTCGTCGCCGACTTCGAGACCGAACACATCGCCGGGCAGATAGAAGGCGCCGATCTGACGGCGGCCGTCATTGAGCACCTTATACGTGCGGACGCTTCCGTTTACTACTTTATAGAGATATTCCGCGGGTTCGTTTTCGCCGTAGATTTCCGCGTTGCGCGCGAACGGCATCGGGGCTCCCATCAGCTCGATCGAGGCGCCGAGACCCTGCACGCTCACCGCCGCAACCGGATGCGCAACAGGGGTTGCCGTATGACGGGGAGAGCTGTGGTGAATCATCGTTTGCGGGAGCATGGCGCTGGGTCCTCGATGAATTCGATGGTCATGGATACCGCTGGCGCGACGCACGCGAAATTCAGATAATCTCCATAGGGGTTTTACCGGAGGCGGCTGGGGGCCATCCCGACGGCAGGGCCGCAAGCGAATCAGCCGGAATAAATGTCTGATATTACTGTTAAATCTGAAACAACGCCGGGGGGCGAGCGCGGTAAAATCCTGCGCTATGGAATCGCGCCGACCACGGTTGCGCTCGCCCTGGCCGCGCGCAGCCTGCTGACGCCCTATTTCCCCAACGAGGCGATATTTCTTTATTTCATGCCGCCGGTCCTGATTGCGGCCGGCATCGGCGGTCTTGGACCGGCTTTGTTGGCGACAGCCCTCAGCGTCGCGGCGGTATTTCTCGGGCTCGGCGCCCCATCGGCGATGTCCGAATTCGGCCTGGTCAACGGCGCCGCCTTCGTCGTCACTTCCATCGGCGTGGCGTGGGGCGGCGAACTTTTGCACCGCAGCCGCCGGCGGGCGGTTCTGATGACGCGCGACGCGCTGGCGCGCGAGGCGCATCTGCAATCGATTCTCGACACCGTGCCGGAAGCCATGATCGTCATCGACGAGCGCGGCACCATTCAGTCGTTCTCGAGCGCCGCCGAGCGGCTGTTCGGCCGCAGCGCGGCCGAGGCGATCGGGCAAAACGTCAAGACCCTGATGCCTGGGCCCTATCGTGAAAATCACGACAGCTACTTGCAGCGCTATATGACCACGGGCGACCGCCGTATCATCGGCATCGGCCGCGTTGTGGTCGGCCAGCGCAAGGACGGCTCCACCTTCCCGATGGAACTCGCCGTCGGCGAAATGAAATCGGGCGACCAGCGGTATTTCACCGGCTTCATCCGCGATCTGACCGAGCGGCAACTGACCGAAGCGCGTTTGCAGGAATTGCAGTCCGAACTCGTCCACATTTCGCGCCTGACGGCGATGGGCGAAATGGCATCGACGCTGGCGCACGAACTCAATCAGCCGCTGTCGGCGATCGCCAACTACCTGAAAGGCTCGCGCCGCCTGCTGGAAAGCGCCAACGATGAAAAATCGGCGGCCTTGCGCGACGCCCTGGAAAAGGCGGCCGACCAGGCCATGCGCGCCGGGCAGATCATCCGGCGGCTGCGCGATTTCGTCGCGCGCGGCGAAAGTGAGCGGCGCGTGGAAAGCATCACCAAGCTGGTCGAGGAAGCCAGCGCCTTGGCGCTGGTGGGCGTGAAGGATCTCGGCATCCGCGTGCAATTCAAATTCAACCCGGCAACCGATCTGGTGATCGCCGACCGCGTTCAGGTCCAGCAGGTCGTGCTCAATCTGATCCGCAACGCGATGGATGCGATGGAGACGTCGCAGAACCGCGAGCTCCTCGTTTCCATCGCACCGGCGGACGAAGGCCTGGTCAAAATCAGCGTGGCCGACAGCGGCTCGGGGATCGCGCCCGAGATCGCCGAGCAACTGTTCCAGCCTTTCATCACGACCAAGCGCCAAGGCATGGGCGTCGGCCTGTCTATATCGCGCGCCATCGTGGAGGCGCATAACGGACGGATCTGGGCCGAGCCCAATCCTACCGGCGGAACGATTTTCCATTTC
Source organism: uncultured Alphaproteobacteria bacterium (assembly GCA_963749625.1). Lineage (GTDB taxonomy): Bacteria > Pseudomonadota > Alphaproteobacteria > Rhizobiales > Xanthobacteraceae > Pseudolabrys. The sequence continues at coordinate 152,275 of CAVVNY010000018.1, forward strand.
ACGCTTACGGTCGTAAACGAAGGGGATGTCGACGATGCAGCCTGAGCCGATCATTTACGTGGTCGACGACGACGATGCCGTCCGGCAATCGCTCGAATTCCTGCTGAAAACCGCCGGGCACACGGTGCGCAGTTTCGAAACGGCCAAGGCGTTTCTCGAAATTCTGCCCGAGATCCGCTCCGGCTGCATCATCACCGACGTCCGCATGCCGGAAATCAGCGGCATCGATCTGCTGCGCAAGGTCAAGGAACACGGCTCAGACATTCCGGTGATCGTGATCACCGGCCACGGCGATATCTCGCTCGCGGTAGAAGCCATGAAGCTCGGCGCCGTCGACTTTCTGGAGAAGCCTTTCGACGACGACCAATTGATTGACTCGCTCAAGGCCACGCTCAGCCGCGATGCCCACCTCGCCGAACACAAGGCCGTGCTGACCGAAATCAACGACAAGCTGGCGGCCTTGTCGAACCGCGAACGGCAGGTGCTCGACGGCCTGGTCGCCGGCAATGCCAACAAGACCATCGCCTTCGATCTCGGCATCAGCCCGCGCACGGTGGAAATCTATCGCGCCAACCTGATGACCAAGATGGCGGCCAACAGCCTGTCCGATCTGGTGCGCATGGCGATGCTGGCGGGCATCCTGGACAATTCCACCAAGCGCGGGCGTTGAACCGCGCGCCGCTTGCCAATCCGCAAACACGATGATCGAGTAGCCGCGCTGCGCGCGGGGACAGGGGAAACGCATGGCGTCCGAATATCGGCTGGTGAGTTACACGGACGGCGGGCCGGCGCCGAAAGCCGGCGTCCTCATCGGCGAGCGGATCGTGCCGGCGGCGGCGCTGCTGCCGGGGGTCGATATCGACAGCACTTCGGTGCTCGGACTGTTGCGCGCCTGGGACGTGGCGCATCCGCGCCTGCATGCGGCCGCGCATAATCTGCAGCCGGGGCGAGGAATTCCGTTGGCGCAGGTCAAATTGCTGGCGCCGATCCTTTATCCGGGCGCGCTCTACTGCGCCGGCGCGAACTACTGGGACCATCTGGAAGAAATGGCCGAGATCGCCAAGCGGACTACCGGCAAGGCGCCATCGATGGTGAAGGCCGCCGATCCCTATTTCTTCATGAAGACCACCGCCGCCTCGATCATCGGCACCATTACGCCGGCGCGGCTGCCGCCGTTCTCCAAGCAGATCGACTGGGAGGCCGAACTTGGCGTCGTGATCGGCAGGGAGGCCCGCAACGTCCCGGAGGCGAAAGCCTTCGACGTGGTCGCCGGCTACACCATCGTCAACGACCTGTCGGCGCGCGATCTGATGAAGCGCGAAGGCTCGCCCTTCGGCATGGACTGGGTCGGACAGAAGTGTTTCGAGGACGCAGCGCCGATGGGGCCGTGGTTCACGCCCGCCGCCTATATCGCCAACCCCAACGAGCTGCCGATCAAGCTCTGGGTCAACGGTGTGCTCAAGCAGAACTCGAATACCAGCCGCCTGGTGCACGGCATCGCCGAACAGATCGCCTACCTCAGCCGCCACTTCACGCTTTACCCCGGCGACGTGATCGCCACCGGCACGCCTTCCGGCGTCGGCATGCCGCGCGGCGAGTTCCTAAAAGTGGGTGACGAAGTGCGCATCGAGGTGGGCGGCTGCGGCCAATTGATCAACACCATGGTCGCCGGCTAGCGGCCCCCGGCAAACGGGGAGAAATCAAACGGAAACGGCGGGCGCGAGTGACAACGCAGCCGTTTTCCTTTAGAAAATCAGGGATCAAAGGCTCGCTAGAAGCCGGGGTTTTCAGGGAGGATAATCATGTCGTTGCAGAACCTGGTCAGGGCGTGTGCCCTGGCCGCCGCCGTCGCGTTCGGTGTGGGCAGTGCGCAGGCCGCCGAGCCCATCGTGCTCAAGCTCTCGCACTTCGTCCCACCGGTCCACGCCTTCCACAAATGGGTGGTGAAGTGGACCCAGAAGATCGAGCAGGAATCCGGCGGCCGGCTGAAATTCGAAATCTATCCGAACGGCCAGCTGGTCGGCCCGCCGAACCGCCAGTTCGACGCGGCGCGCAACGGCATCACCGACATCGCCTTCTGCCTGCACGGCGTGACGCCCGGCCGCTATCCGATGACCGAGCTCGCCAACCTGCCCTTCGCCTGGCCGTCGGACGGCGCCAACCTGCCGGAAATGGCCAAGCGCATGACCGAGCTGGCGCCGAAATATCTCGCCGAAGAGCACAAGGGTCTGCACATCTTGTTCATGGTGATGGCCAATCCGATCGTCATCTATTCGCGCGTGCCGATCAATTCGGTCGCCGACTATAAGGGCAAGAAGATCCGCTTCGCCGGCATCACTAACAAGCAATTGCTCGACGCCATGGGCGCGGTGCCGATGCTGATCCCGCCGCCGGAATCGCAGGATGCGCTCGCCAAGGGCATCGCCGACGGCGCCGGCTTCCCGCATGAGGCGGGCTTCGCCTATCAGCTCGCCGCGGTCGCGCCCTATGCGATCGAGCCGCCGCTGGCATCGGCCACCTTCGCGATGGTGATGAACCCGGCCAAATACAATTCGCTGCCGCCGGATCTGCGCGCCATTCTCGACAAGGAATCGGGCGTCGCCGGCGCCATGAGCTTCGCCAAGGACTGGCAGGACTTCGAAGCCTTCGCGCGCAACTTCGAGATCACCAAGAAGGGCTTGAAGATCATCACTCTGCCGCCGGCCGAAGTCGCCAAGGAGAAGGCGCTGGCCAAGCCCATTGTCGAGCAGGCGCTCGACAAGCTGGAGAAAGAAGGCAAGCCGGCGCGCGCCTTCTTCGCGGCCTACACCAAGTAAGTCCGGACCAGCCGGCTCATCGCGGGGCGCACGAAAAAACGTGCGTCCCGGATGAACGCTACCTGCAACGACGCCCGAACGGATCATGAAACGCAGCCGAACCTATCTGCTTCTCGACCGGCTGCGCGTCGCGCAACTGCGCCTCGCCTCGGTCGCGCTCATCATCATGATGGTCGCGACGCTCGCCGACGTCAGCCTGCGCTACCTGTTCAACAGCCCGATCCGCGGCACCTACGAGCTGGTCGAGGCGATGATGGCGGTGTTCGTATTCAACGGCATGTCCACCGCTTTCCTGCAGCGGCGCAACATCGCCATCGATCTGATCGATAATTTCGCGCATCGGTACGTCGTCACCGCGCTGATCCGCCTGTCCGACGTGCTCAGCGTCGTGACGCTGGCAGGTTTCGGCTACGCCATGATCACGCCGGCGCTGCAGTCCTTCAGCTACGGCGAGATCAAGATGGAGCTGCAGGTGCCGATCTGGTGGTTCTGGGCCGCCGCGCTGATCGGCATGGCCGGCGCCATCCTGTGCGCGATCGGCGCCTTGATCGCGCCGCCCGACACGCATCACGATGAGCCGGCATGATGGCCCCGCACACGATCGGCGCCATCGGCGTCCTTGCCTTGTTCACGATGCTGTTCTTCCGCATGCCGGTGTGGATCGCGCTGACGCTGGTCGGCTTCGTCGGCAATTCGATCATGTCCGGGGTAGCGCCGACCTTCGCGCTCGCCGGCACGGTGCCGTTCGACGTCGGCTCGAGCTACAACCTCTCGGTGCTGCCACTGTTCATTTTGATGGGCGAAGTCGCCTCGGAAACCGGCCTGTCGTCCGATTTGTTCAAGGCGGCGCGCGTGGCGCTCGCCGGCGTGCGCGGCGGGTTGGCGGTCGGCGCGCTCGCCGCCTCCGCCTGTTTCGGCGCGGTGTGCGGCTCGTCGCTGGCGACCGCGGCGACCATGACGCGCATCGCCCTGCCCGACATGCGCAAAGCCGGCTACGACGTCGGCCTCGCCGCCGGTTCGCTTGCCGCCGGCGGCAGCCTCGGCATTCTCATTCCGCCCTCGATCATCCTGGTGATCTACGCGGCGATTTCGGAAGAGTCGGTGCCGCGCCTGTTCGCCGCCGGCCTAGTGCCCGGACTGGTGCTCACCGCGCTCTATATGGCGGTGGCGGTCGCCGTCGCTAACATCAAGAAGAGCTACGCGCCGGCCGGCGAAAGCGTCACGATGCGCGAGCGGCTCGTCGCCATGAGGGGGCCCTGGCAATTTCTGGCGCTGTTTTTGGTCACCATCGGCGGCATCTATGCCGGCGTGTTCAGCCCGACCGAAGCCGCCTCGGTCGGCGCCGCCGGCGCCATCCTGCTCGGCGTGCTCGGACGCCAGCTCACGTATTATTCCCTGCTGCGCGCGATCGAAAACACGGTGGCGACCTGCGGCGTGCTGTTCGTGATCGTGTTCGGCGCCAATCTGTTCTCGTTCTTCATGGTGCAGACGCAGTTGCCCGGCCTGTTGGCCGACGGCGCGCACGCGGCCAACCTGTCGGGGCCGACGGTGATGGTCCTGATCGTCATCGCCTATATCGGCTTCGGCTGCTTCCTCGAGGCGATCGGCATGCTGCTGATCACCGTTCCGGTGTTCCTGCCGCTGGTCAAACAATTCGGCTACGACCCGGTCTGGTTCGGCGTCATCGTCGTCATCGTCGCCGAAGTCGGACTGATCCATCCGCCGGTCGGCTTGAACCTGTTCGTCATTCAGGCGCACGCGCCCGACATCAAGATCACCAGCATCTATCGCGGCATCCTGCCGTTCCTGCTGGCGCCGCTGATCCTGATCGTGCTGATGTTCTTGTTCCCGCAGATCGCACTGTGGCTGCCGAAGGTGCTGTACGGGGCGAGGTAATTGCGTGTTATTCAGGGTTCGCGGCCTAAAGGCCGCGCCCCGGAATGACAGTCACTTCATCATCTCTTCCGGCGGCCCGGGGCCCCACAAATTCGACGCCGAGGGATCCTTCGCCCACACTTTCGGCTTCTGCGGATTGTCGCGGTGCCAGGGGCGCGGCGCGAAATAGCCGAGCTCCTCGTCCTGCATCTGGTCGAGCTCGCAGAACAATTCGGTGATCAGCCCGCCCGGACTGCGGTGATAGGCGAACAGATTGTGGCCGATGCCGTGCCGGCCCGGCCCCCATAGCGTGCGGTAGCCATTGAGGCTGAGGAAATCGCACGCCTCCTGTAGCTGGCCCCAGTTGCGCACTTCGAAGGCGGTGTGGAAATGCCGGTTCGATCCGGTGCCCATCAGGTTGATGGTGTGATGGTCCGGGCCGCAACGCAGGAACACGAAGAAATCCGCCATCCAGTCCGACTCGCGGAAGCCGAGCACGTCGACATAGAACTTCGCCACCTTCTTCACGTCCTCGCAATGGAAGGCGACGTGGCCGAGCTTGTGCGGCACCACGCCTTTGGTCGGGAATTTCTGGTGCTGGAAGTCCGGGCGCTTGAATACCTCGATGGTCGTGCCTTTCGGGTCCTCGAAGCTGAGCATGTCGGAAATCGTCGGCTCGGGGTCCTTCTTGCGCGACGTCTTCACGCCCTGCGCCTGGGCCTGCTTCTCGAATTCGTTGAGATCGGCTTCCGGCGAAATCTGGAAACCGACGCGCGTGCATTTCGGTTCGCCGCCCTTGCGCAGCACGACCGAATGATGATCGACGGTATTGGCGAGATAGACCGCGTCCTTGTCCTTGGCGGTCAGCGTCAGGCCGAGAATGTCGGTGTAATACTCGGTCTGCTTGTCGAGGTCGGGCAGCTCGTAGCTGGCGTGGGCGATCTTGCGGACGCGGATCATTTTGTTCTCCCTGACTTTGCTGTTTTCGTGGTTTTCTTCTTGGCCGTGCCGGCCTTGCTCTTCGCTTTTTTGCGCGGCAACCCGCCGATGACATCGACCATGATGGCGTTGTCGTGTTCGCCAAGCCCCATGTCGATGCAGCGTTGATAGAGTTCGACCGCGCGGTCGAGCAGCGGCGTCGCGGCGCCGACGCGGTCGGCCATGTCCTCGATCAGCTCGAAATAATGCGCGAGCCCGGTGGTGGTGCCCTGCGCCGGCAGGAACCGCCGCTGCGCCATCCAGGGCGCGCGGATGCCGAATTGGGTCGAGCCGCCGCTGCCGGCGGCGACCGCCTTGATCATCAACTCGACGTCGACGCCGACTTTGATGCCGAGCGCCATCGCCTCGGCGGTGGCGGCTATATGAACGGCCACCAGCAAATTGTTGATCAGCTTGACCTTGCTGGCGGCGCCGAACGCGCCGAAATAGTGGCAGATGTCGGAAAAGCCGTGCACCACCTGCTCGGCTTTCTTCGCGGCTCCGGCGTCGCCGGCGAGATAGACCACCGCCTTGCGCGCGCGCACCATGCCGGGCGTGCCGCCGACTTCGCCGTCGAGGAAGACCGCGCCCTTGGCCGCGAGCGGCGCGATCTGGCGTTCCTTGTCGGGCACCAGATGCGAGCCGAGTTCGACCACGATTTGCCCGGGCCGCGCCGTATGCACGAGGCCGGACTTGCCCTGCACCACGTCGTCGAGCGCCTCCGCCGACGGCAGGCACGTCAACACCATGTCGGCCTGCGCGCCGATGTCGGCGGGCGAGTGCGCGACGATGCCGCCGATCTGCTCGAACTCTGCCAACGAGCTGCGCCGGTAGCCGAGCACGCGGTAGCCGCTTTTGATCAGGTTTTCCGCGATTGGCAGACCGATCTTTCCTATCCCGATCAGACCGACCGTCTCCATGCCGCCTCCCCGACTCGTGCCGCATGGTCATTGCGACCATGGGTGCCGCCATTTTTTTGTAATTGGCTGGCCTTGCGGATCAGAGCCTACTTGAAGTTGGGCGGACCGCAATCCCGGCTATTGGGCGCGTTTCACACCCAGTCCCTGCATAAAGCGGGCGCGGATCTGCACCGGATCGCGGTCGGTGGCGCCGACGCCCGGCTTGTTGTCGGTGCGCACGGCAATCAGGCTCGGTCCGCCCTTGAGCGCGGCTGCGAACAGGCGGTCGAAATCGTCCTCGTCGGCGGCCCAGGCGCTGTTGGGCAAGCCCGAGCCGCGCGCAATGGCGACCAGATCGGCGGTCGTTGCGCTCGCCGTCGCCTGTCCGCCGGTGATCTGATAGAGGCCGTTGTCCCACACCACCATGGTGAGATTCTTCGGCGCCTGCGTGGCGACGGTGGCGAGGCAGCCGAGCTGCATCAGCAGCGAGCCGTCGCCCTCGAGCGCGACCACGTGCCGTTGCGGCTGCGCAATGGCGACGCCCAAGCCGATCGGAATCGTCAGCCCCATGCTGCCCAGCATGTAGAAATTCTGCGGCCGCTGGCCGGTCGCCCACAGATCGAAATTGGCGTTGCCGATGCCGCCGATGACGGCCTCGTCGTGCTTGAGCTTTTCGACCAGACGCTTGGTCAGGTCGAAGCGGTTCATCACCTTGGCGTTGTGCGCGCCGACCGCGCCGGTTTGCATCGTGGTCATCGGCTCAAGCCTCGAACACTTTGCCGCCGGTCAACAGCGGCGACAGGATGAAGGTGACAGGCGCCTGCGTCGCCACCGCCTGTTTGATCGAGCGGTCGACGATGAAGGCGAGCTCGTCATGGCGCGTGATGGTGTGGTGCTCGATGCCGAGCGAGTCGAGCACCGGCCGCATGGTTTTGCATACCATGGCCTGGCCGAGGTTGAACTCGCCGAGCGTGCCGCGTTCGGAGACAAACAGCAGCGCCGGAATCTGGCTCGGCACCACCAGCGAGGCGAGCGCATTCGGCAGGGTGGCGAAGCCCGAGGTCTGCATCAGCACGGCGCTGCGCATGCCGCCCATCCAGGCGCCGGTGACGACGCCGATCGCCTCCTCCTCGCGCGTGCAGGCGAAGGTGGTGAAGAAGGCGTCGGCGTGCAGCGCCTTGATCAGCGGCGTGAGCACCTTGTCGGGGACGTAGACGACCAGCTTGACGTTGTTGCGCTTGAGGGTCGCCAGCACGATCTCGTGCCAGCTCGCACCCGCCGTAGTGTCATTCATATGTTCACGCGACCCGGAATTGCGCCGTCCAATTATCGTTGAAATAGCGTGCTTTGCGCGCGCCGGAGCCGGCGGCGGACTTACCGCAACCGACGCCATTGCTCCAATGATCGCAAAAGCTTACCCTAATGTCGACACCGGTGCTAATGAGAAAATGTCGCCGGACATCCAAGGGGAGGACAAGCGTGAAGAAATCAAACGGAAAATCGTCGCCGTCGCGGCGCCATGTCATCAAGGGCGCCGGCGTGCTGGCGGCCGGCATCGCGGCCCCGGCGTTCTTAGGCATACGCTCGGCCTATGCCGCCTATCCGGATCGCCCGGTCAAGATCGTGGTGGCCAATACGCCGGGCGGGCCGTCCGACATCACCGCGCGCATCGTCACGGCCGCGCTGCAGGAAAACACCGGCAAGACCTTCATCGTGGAAAACCGCGGCGGCGCCGGCGGCAATATCGGCTTCGGTTATGCCGCCAAGGCCGACCCGGACGGCTACACCATCCTGCTGATCACCAATTCCTTCTCGGTCAACGTCACGCTCTATCACCAGTTGCCCTACAAAGTGAGCGACTTCGTCCCGGTGTGCGAACTGGCGAGTTCGCCCAACACGTTCACGGTGAAAGCCGATTCGCCGGCGAAGACGATGAAGGAATTCGTCGCGCTCGCCCGCGCCAACCCGGACAAGTACAACTGCGCGACGCCGCCGATCGGCACGTCGTCGCAAATGCAGCTGGAGTTCCTGAAAGCGACCGAAAATCTGCCGAAACTGGCCGACGTCGTGTTCAAGGGCGGCGGCGACGCGATCACCGCGCTGCTCGGCGGCAATGTGCAACTCTCCTCCGGCTCGCTCGCGCCGGCATTGCCGCACATCAAGGCCGGCACGCTGCGCTGCCTCGCCGTCACCGGCGACCAGCGCTGGCCCGAATTGCCCGAGGTGCCTACCATGGTGCAGGCCGGCTACAAGGACTTCGTGTTCGCGGTCGATTGCGCACTGCTGGCGCCGGCCAAGACGCCGCCCGAAGCGGTCAAGTGGCTGGAGGCGGAAACACTCAAGGTTCTCCAGACCAAGGGGATCCAGGAAAAGCTGCACAAGGCCGGCTTCCTGGTGCGCGCGCAAGGCGCCGAGGCCTGCTGGAAGCGCGTGAACAAGGAAATCGTCCAGTTCAGAGACATCATCGAAACGGCCCACATCAAGAAGATGTAAGGCCGCCGCGTCACCTGCCGCGCCCGCCGTCACGCAACATTGACGGCGGGCGCAGCCGCAAGAAAGAGACCCCCGTGCGCATCAAGACCATCGAGCCGATCGCGGTCAGCCTGCCGATGCTCAAGCCCGTCATCATGGCGGGCGAAGAGGTGCGCCGCGCCGACAACGTGCTGGTGCGCATCGAAACCGACAACGGCCTCACCGGCTGGGGCGAAGCGGCCTCGGCGCCGGTGATGACCGGCGACACGCTCGAGAGCCTGGTTGCCGGCGTGCACTATCTCGAATCCGCCTTGCGCGGCCGCGATCCTGCCGACATCGAAAGCGCGCTCGCCGCCATGGATGGCCGCATGTACGGCAATCACGGCGCCAAGGCGGCGATCGAGATCGCGCTGCTCGATCTCGCCGGCCGCGCCGCAGGCAAGCCGGTGCACGCGCTACTCGGCGAGAAAAAACGCAGCCGCCTGCCGCTGCTCGCCGTCGTCGGCAGCGGCGATCTCGACGGCGACCTGCGCGACGCCGAGAAAAAGAAGGCCGCCGGCTTCACCGCCTATAAGATCAAGGTTGGCATCGATACGGCCGAAAACGACGCCGCCCGCACGCGCGCGGTCTGCCAGGTCCTCGGCGCCGGCCTGCTGATTTCGTCCGACGCCAACCAGGGCTTCAGCACCGACGAAGCCATCGCCTATGTGCGCGCAGTCAAAGGCTGCGGCCTCGATTTCTTCGAGCAGCCGGTCGAGGCCTCCGATCTCGCCGGCATGGCCGCCGTCGCCGCCATCGACGCCCAGATCGCGATCGGCGCCGACGAAGGCATCCACTCGCTCGCCGACATCGTCCGCCATCACGAGCGCAAGGCGGCGCGCGGCGTCAGCCTGAAGGCGATCAAGCTCGGCGGCGCGCGCGCCGTGACCGAAGCCGGCCGCCTCTGCGACAGCCTCGGCATGAGCGTCAACATCTCCTGCAAGACCGGCGAATCGAGCATCGCCTGCGCGGCGGCGCTGCATGTGGCGAGCGTCATCCCCAACATCGCCTGGGGGCTGACGCTGACCCATATCGCGCTGGCCGAAGACGTCACCGGCCAGCCGATCGCGACCGCGCGCGGCCATGTCGAGAGCATCGACCGTCCCGGTCTCGGCATCGACATCGACGAGGACCGCGTGCGCCGGCACCGGGTGCAGATCGCCGCCCGCGACGTGGCCTGATACCGAAATTGCCTAGTTATTAGGCTAATTTACTCTATTGTATGCAATCCAAACACCGGGCAAGCCTGCGCTTGCCGCGTCCGATTTTCCGTTTTCTCTGCTGAATCAATCGCTTACGGATTTTGTGCAGCGCGGCCGGTTTTGGCACGCCGCTTGCGGATGGTCTTCCCAGTGCATTCGGGAGGCTCACCATGAAACGTCGTGAATTCCTGCAGTCGATGACCGCGCTCGCCGCCACCACCGCCGTGACGGCGCCGGCGGTCTGGTCGCCGGCCAAGGCGCAGTCGCGCAAAGAAACTTTGCTGCTCGTCACCGAGAACGGCCCCAACAATTTGGACATCCACGGCGTCGGCACCAACCGGCCCGGCTATGAAGCCTCATGGAATTGCTACGACCGGCTGATCACGCACGAAAAGAAAACGCTTTCCGACGGTTCGCAGTCCTACGACCGCGACAAGTTCAAAGGCGAACTCGCCGACGACATGAAGGTCGGCGACATGTCGGTCACCTTCAAGCTGAAGAAGAACGCCAAGTTTCAGGACGGCACGCCGGTCACCGCCAATGACGTCAAATGGTCGTACGAGCGCGCCATCTCGGTCGGCGGCTTCCCCACGGTGCAGATGAAGGCCGGCTCGCTGATGAAGAAGGAGCAGTTCGTCGCCGTCGACGATTCCACCTTCCGCGTCGACTTCATCAAGAAAGACCGCCTGACGATTCCCGATCTCGCGGTGATCGTGCCCGGCATCTACAATTCCGGGCTGCTCAAGAAGCATGCCACCGAAAAAGATCCCTGGGCCCTCGACTTCACCAAGAGCAACACCGCCGGCTCCGGCGCCTACAAGGTGACGAGCTGGAAGCCCGGCGTCGAAGTCGTCTACGAGCGCATTTGACGGCTGGATCGGCGGCAAGCTGCCCGAACTCAAGAAGGTCATCTGGCGCACCATCCCCTCCTCCGGCAACCGCCGCGCGCTGATGGAGCGCGGCGACGCCGACATCTCCTTCGACCTGCCCGCCAAGGATTTCTCCGAGATGAAGAAGGAGGGCAAGCTGAAGATGATCTCCAATCCGATCGGCAACGGCATGTACAGTCTCGAACTGAACGTGGTGAAGCCGCCGTTCAACAACGAGAAAGTCCGCCAAGCCGTCGCCTACGCGATCCCCTACCAAAAGATCGTCGACGCCGCGATGTTCGGCATCGCCAATCCGCTGTTCGGCGGCAAATCGAACGACGTGTCGTCGATCCTGTGGCCGCAGGCCACCGGCTATAACACCGACATGGCCAAGGCCAAGGCGCTGATGGCGGAGTCGGGCGCCGGCGCCATCGACACCACCATCTCCTTCGATCTCGGCGACGGCGTCAATTCGGAGCCGATCGCCGTGCTGATCCAGGAAAGCCTCGGCCAGATCGGCATCAAGACCACCATCAACAAAGTGCCCGGCGCCAATTGGCGCAGCGAGATGGCCAAGAAGTCGATGCCGATGATGGTGAACTTCTTCTCCGGCTGGCTGGACTACCCGGAATACTTCTTCTTCTGGTGCTATTCCGGCCAGAACGCGATCTTCAACACGCCGAGCTACGTCAACAAGGACATGGATGCCTTCATTGACGGCGCGCGCGCCGCGGCGGCCATTGGCGAAAAGGAGAAATATGCCGCCGACGTGAAGGGCTTCATCTCCAAGGCCTACAAGGAAGTGCCGCGTGTGCCGATGTTCCAGCCGTTCCTGAACGTGGCGACGCAGAAGAACATCTCCGGCTACAGCTACTGGTTCCACCGGCAAGTCGACTACCGCTCGCTCGTCAAAGCGTGAGCGGAGGCCTGTGTCCCGGCGGCGGCGCGGCTCCCCGTTCCGCATCGCCGCCGGGCAACGCTGCGGAGTAACACGATGCTCGCGACCCTGGCCAAGCGGCTGGTGACGGTGATCCCGACCCTGATCGGCGTCGTGATCGTCACCTTTCTGCTGACGCGCGTTTTGCCCGGCGATCCGGCGGTTTATTTCGCCGGCCCGGCGGCGACGCCGCAATCGATTGCCGACGTCCGCAAGTCGCTCGGCCTCGACCGTCCACTGCCCGAACAGTTCGCCCGCTATGTCAGCGATCTCGCGCACGGCAATCTCGGCAATTCGCTCTCCACCGGGCGGCCGGTGGCGACCGAAATCACCAGCCGCCTGCCGGCATCCGCCGAACTAACGCTGCTCGGACTGATTTTGTCGCTCGCCATCGCGGTGCCGCTCGGCATTCTTGCCGCGGTCAAGCAAGGCTCCTGGATTGATCACACTTGCAGAGTGGTGGCGACCGCCGGCGTCTCGCTGCCGGTGTTCTTCACCGGCCTGCTGCTGGTCTATGTGTTCTATTTCCAGCTCGGCTGGTCGCCGGCTCCGATCGGCCGCCTTGACGCTTTCGCCACCACGCCGCCGCAGATCACCGGCTTTTACCTATTCGACAGCCTGGTCACCGGCAATTTCGAGACCTTCCGCGCCGCATTGAGCCAGTTGATCCTGCCGGCGTTCACGCTCGGCATTTTCTCGCTGGCGCCGATCGCGCGCATGACGCGCGCCTCGATGCTCGCCGTGCTCGCCTCCGATTTCGTGCGCACGGCGCGCGCCAGCGGCCTCAACAACCGCACCGTCATTCTCACTTACGCCTTTCGCAACGCCATGCTGCCGGTCGTCACCACGCTCGGCATGGTATTTTCCTTCCTGCTCGGCGCCAACGTGCTGGTCGAGAAGGTGTTCGCCTGGCCCGGCATCGGCTCCTATGCGGTCGAGGCGCTGCTGCAATCGGACTTCGCGCCGGTGCAGGGCTTCGTGCTGGCCATGGCCGTGCTCTATGTCGCGCTCAACCTCTTGATCGACATGCTGTACGGCGTCATCGACCCACGCGTGAGGCTCGAGGGATGACCGAAACCACCGTGAACAACGCGGCGACGGCGGCGCTCAAGCCCGCGCAAAATTCCATTTTCAGTCACGCCAAATACGTGATCGCGGAAAATCCGGTGACCGGCTTGGCCTTCGGCCTGTTCGCGCTGATTGCGCTTGCCGCCTTGATCGGCCCTTATATCGTGCCGCACGATCCGCTGGCGAGCGACACGGCTGCCAGCTTGAAGCCGCCGTCCTTCGCGCACTGGTTCGGCACCGATCAGCTCGGCCGCGACATTTTCAGCCGCGTGGTGGTGGCGACCCGGCTCGACTTCATCATCGCACTCGCCTCGGTCGCGCTCGTTTTCGTCGCCGGCGGCTTTGCCGGCATCGCCGCCGGCTTCTTCGGCGGCTGGACCGACCGCATCGTCGGGCGCATCTCCGATACCATCATGGCGTTTCCGCTGTTCGTACTGGCCATGGGCATCGTCGCCGCGCTCGGCAATACCGTGACCAACATCGTCATCGCCACAGCCATCATCAATTTCCCGCTTTATGTGCGCGTGGCGCGCGCCGAAGCGAACGTGCGGCGCGACGCCGGCTTCGTGCAGGCGGCGCGGCTGTCCGGCAACGGCGACTTCCGCATTCTGCTGATGCACATCCTGCCCAACATCATGCCGATCATGATGGTGCAGATCTCACTCACCATGGGCTACGCCATCCTCAACGCGGCGGGACTGTCGTTCATCGGACTCGGCGTCAAACCGCCGACGCCGGAATGGGGGATCATGGTGGCGGAAGGCGCCGCCAACATCATTTCCGGCGAATGGTGGATCGCGCTGTTTCCCGGCGCGGCGCTGATGATCGCGGTGTTCTGTTTCAATCTGCTCGGCGACGGACTGCGCGATCTGGTCGATCCGCAAAGAAGAACTTGAGGCGAGTTATGGACAGCATGACTTATCCGGAGTTACTGCCAGCCGAATCTGCCGAAGCCGCCGCGACGCGGCCGCTGCTCGAGGTGCACGATCTCACCGTCGAGTTCGCCACCCGGCGCGGCATCGTGCGCGCGGTGCAGCACGTCAACATCACCATCGCCAAGGGCGAGACGCTCGGCATTGTCGGCGAATCGGGATCGGGCAAATCGGTCACTTCGTACGCGGTGATGCGCATTCTCGACCGCGCCGGGCGCATCGCCGAAGGCTCGATCGCCTTCAGCGGCCTCGATCTGCAGAGCGTGCCCGAAAGCGAGATGCGCGACATGCGCGGTCGCGAAATGTCGATGATCTTCCAGAACCCGCGCGCCGCGCTCAACCCGATCCGCAAGGTCGGCCGCCAGATCGAGGACGTGCTGCTGCAGCATGCCCAAGTCGACAGCGCCGTGGTGAGCGAGCGCGCGATCGAGACGCTCGAGCAGGTGCGCATTGCCCGGCCGCGCGAGCGTTACCATGCCTATCCGTTCGAACTCTCCGGCGGCATGTGCCAGCGCGTGGTGATCGCGCTCGCGCTCGCCTGCCGCCCGCAACTGCTGATCGCCGACGAGCCGACCACCGGCCTCGACGTCACCACGCAGAAGGCGGTGATGGATCTCGTCGTCGAGCTGACGCGCGAGCGCGGCATGTCGACCATCCTCATCACGCACGACCTTGGCCTCGCCGCCGCCTATTGCGACCGCGTGATGGTGATGGAGAAGGGCCGCGTGGTGGAGGACGCGAGGTCCGACACCATCTTCACCAAGCCGGCGCATGTCTACACACGCAAGCTGATGCGCGCGACGCCGCGTCCCGGGGTGTCGCTGCGCGATCTGTTGCCGGAAGGCGAAGAACCGCGCGCCGATGACAAAAGAAGCTCGGGAAGAAGCAATAGTTCTGCCGGCAAAGATGCGCTGCTGGTCGTCGACAAACTGGTGAAGGAATATCCGCGCAAAGGCCTGCCGAATTCGTTCGCCAAGATGTTCAGCCGCAAGCCGCCGGTGGAAACCGAGACGTTCCGCGCCGTGGACGGCATCAGTTTTTCCATTGCGCGCGGCGAAAGCGTTGGACTTGTTGGCGAATCCGGCTGCGGCAAATCCACCACCTCGATGATGGTGATGCGGCTGATCGACAAGACTTCCGGAATGATCACCTTCGGTGGCGACGACATCGGCGAAATTCCCGCCCGAGATTTCGCCACGCTGCCGGCGCGCAAGAAAATTCAGATGGTTTTTCAAGACCCTACCGACAGTCTCAACCCCCGCTTCACGGCCGCGCGCGCCATCGCCGATCCGTTGCTGCGGCTTGGCGGGCTGGGTCGCGGCGAAGTTCGTTCGCGCTGCGAGGAATTGGCCACCCAAGTCGGCTTACCGCTTGAATTCCTTGATCGTTTTCCGCATCAGCTGTCCGGCGGCCAGAAGGCGCGCGTCGGCATCGCCCGCGCCATCGCGCTCAAGCCCGATCTCGTCATCCTCGACGAGCCGACCGCCGCGCTCGACGTCTCGGTCCAGGCCGTCGTCCTCAACCTGCTGCAGGACCTCAAAGATTCGCTCGGCATGAGCTATCTTTTCGTCTCGCACGACCTCAACGTGGTGCGGCTTTTGTGCGATCGTGTCATCGTCATGCAGGCGGGAAAAATCGTCGAACAAGGGCCCACGGAACGCGTTATGGAATCGCCGGAAGCGGGCTACACGCGCGACCTCTTGGCGGCTATCCCGCATCCGCCGATTTGAGCGACAAATGACTGGCCGGGCTGAGATTTTCGCATGAGCCTCCTGGCGCCGGACGCCGCGCCGCAGGATATCCGCTGGCCGCGCAAGACCCGCGCGGAGGAACTGCGCCTGCAGCTCGCCGACGAAATCGTGCGCGGCGCGCTCTCGCCCGGCGCCGCGCTCGACGAGACCACGCTGGCGCGCCGTTTCGACGTGTCGCGCACGCCGGTACGGGAAGCGATCCGTATGCTGGCGGCGAGCGGCCTCGTCGAAGTGCGCGCGCACCGTGCCGCCGTGGTGGCGCGGCCGAGCGCGGAGCAACTCGCCGGCATGTTCGAAGTCATGGCGGAACTGGAGGCGCTTTGCGCCGGCTTTGCCGCCGAGCGCATGACCAGCCTGGAGCGGCGCGCGCTCGAGGATATCCACGAAAAATTGCGCGTGCTGATCCAGAGCGGCGACCCGCAGCATTACCACGAAGTCAACGAAGCCTTTCACAACTGCATCTACAACGGCGCCCACAACACCTACCTCGCCGATATCACGCTGGCGACGCGGGCGCGGGTGCAGCCGTTCCGCCGCGCGCAATTCCGCAATCTTGGGCGACTCGCCAAGTCGCATATCGAGCATGACCGCGTGGTGGAGGCGATTTTGCGCGGCGAGCAAGCCATCGCCGGCTCCGCCATGTATGCGCATATCGTCACGGTGCGCGACGAATACGAGACTTACAGCGAGTCGCTGTGAGGCAGCATCACGCCGGCGTTTTTTCGCCGGCTAGATAGGCCCGCCAGCCGCCGAAACTTGAAATGTCGCGCGCGCCGGCGGTGGCAACGGCTTCGACCAGGAAGCATTTCACCGCGCGGCCATCGGCCAGCGTGACGGTGCCGATAGAGAGCGGCGCCGGCACGGCATCGGCGAAACGGCCGAAAGCCTCGAGCGAAAGCGCCCAGACCTCGACCTCCACGCCTGCGCCCTTGCCGCTATCGACGCGCAGCAAACCGGGCTTTGGCGGCGTGGTATCGGCAAGCGCATAGAGCCGATAATCGGGCGCGGTCTTCGCCGTCTCCAACAGACGCCCGCCGAGCGCGCGCAATTCGCCATTGAGCGGCAGTCCGGACAGGTGCGCACCGACCACGGCTACCGCAGTTTCGCCGGCGCCCGGCGATTTCGGCGGCATCATCAGCGGCGGCTGCGGCTGTTTGAGCGCGCCGAGCGGCAGCGCCGTGTCGGCATGGAAGACGCGGCCGATCTCGGCTAGCTGCGCGTCGGCGCCGCCCGGCGCCAAGAGCGTGATGCCGAACGGCACGCCCGCCTCGGTCATCGCGGCCGGCAGCGCCAGACCGCAGAGATCGAGCAGGTTGACGAAATTGGTATAGGTGCCGAGCCGGCTGTTGAGCTGGATCGGATCGGCCAGCACCTGCTTGACGGTATAGGCGGTCGGCGCGGTCGGCAGCGCCAGCGCGTCGATCGCGCGGAAAGTATGGTCGGCGACGCGGCGCAGTTCCTCCAGCTTGTAGAACGCCGCGAAGGCGTCGATCGCGGTCGGGCGCAAGCCGCTCAGAATGATCTCGCGCGTCACCGGATGAATGGCGTCGGGATCTGACGCCAGCAGCGAACGCGCTGTAATGGTGCGCTCGGCCACCCAGGGGCCCTCATAGAGCAGGCGCGCGGTCTCGTAGAACGGCTCGATGTCGATCTCGACGATTCCGCAGCCGAGCCGCGCCAGCCGGTCGACCGCCGCTTCGTATCCGGCCTGGAATTGGCGATCGCCAAAAAACAGCCGCTGACCGGCGCGCGGCACGCCGAGCTTGACATGCGGCGGCATAGCGCCGGGCGCCGCGAGCGGCCGGCGGCGCGAATAGGGATCCTTGGCGTCCGCGCCGGCCATTGCCTCAAGCGCGGTCCAGGCGTCGTCGACGGTAAGCGCGAACACCGAAACGCAATCGAGCGTGCGGCAGGCCGGCACGACGCCGTAGGTCGAGACCAGACCGAGGCTCGGCTTGAGCCCGACGATATTGTTGAGGCCCGCCGGCACGCGGCCGGAGCCGGCCGTATCGGTGCCGAGCGCGAGCGGCACCAATCCGGCGGCGACCGCAACGCCTGAGCCGGAGCTCGATCCGCCCGGAATGAGGTCGGCGTTGAACGTATTCCTCGGTACGCCATAAGGCGAGCGCACGCCGACCAGGCCGGTGGCGAACTGGTCGAGATTGGTCTTGCCGATGATGAGCGCGCCGGCCGCGCGCAAACGCGCTACCGCGGTCGCATCGTGCGCCGGTTGATAGCTGAAGGCAGGACAGGCCGCCGTCGTCGGCATGCCGGCGACGTCGATATTGTCCTTCACCGCGACGGGAACGCCATAAAGCGGGCGTCCGCCAGCCGGGCCAAGCGCGCGCGCTTCGGCCAATACGTCGGCTTCCGGCCGCAGGCTGATGAACACGGCATCGTCGCCATACGCGCGGATGCGCGCGTAGCTGCGGGCGACGGTCTGCTCAGGCGTTGCCGTTCCCGCCCGGTGGGCGGCCACGATCGAGGCGACGGTCTCGGACAAAACGAGCCCCCAAAAGCAATCGGCGCCACCCCGGCAAAGGCGTGCCGCTTCTTGTGCGAAAAATCCTCTCTCCACGCAACAAAAAACAGAAAATGTCGCTGCAATACAGTGGTTGCCACGTGGCCGTGTCGTAGGAGATGATGCGCCCGGCAAAAGACCTAAAACAATGACGCCACCTGGGAGGGCAGCATGAGCCGCACACAATGGCAGACCTGGCGCGGGGTGCTTCTCGCCGCAGCCTTCGTATTCGCCGCCAACGCGGCCAATGCCGAGACACGCGTCGTGCGCATCGCCAAGCAATACGGCATCTCCTATTTGCCATTGACGATCATGCAGGAGAACAAGCTGCTCGAGGCCGAGGGCAAGAAACTCGGCCTTGATCTCAGCACCGAATGGATTCGCTTCACCGGCGGACCGCCGATGAACGAGGCGCTGATCTCCGGCAATCTGGATTTTGCGTCCGGCGGCGTCGGTCCGCTGGTGACCATCTGGGCCCGCACGCAGGGAAACCTCAAGGTCAAGGGTGTCGCCGCGCTCAACGCGATGCCGCTCTACCTCAACAGCATCAATCCCGCCGTCAAAACCATCAAGGACTTCACCGACAAGGACCGCATCGCGCTGCCGGCCGTGCGCGTCTCAATTCAGGCGGTCGTCCTGCAGATCGCCGCGGAAAAAGTTTTCGGCAAGGGCCAGGAGCACAAGCTCGACCCCTTGACGGTGTCACTCAGCCATCCCGACGGCCTTACGCAGATGATGAGCGGCAAGTCGGAAATCACCGCGCATTTCACCTCCGCGCCGTTCATGTATCAGGAGCTCGCCGACAAGCGCGCGCACCTCGTTCTCAACAGCTTCGACGTGTTCGGCGGGCCGCACACGTTCAATGTCGTGTGGGCATCCGCCAAGCTCTACAACGGCGAACCCAAACTCGTGCAAGCGTTCCTCGCCGCGCTGAGCCTCGCGATGAAGCAAATCCACGACGATCCGGCCGCCGCCGCGGCCCTGTGGGTCAAGGCCGACAGATCCAAATTGCCGGTGGCGGAAGCCGAGCGGATCATCAGGCTGCCGGAAAACAACTGGACCATGACGCCGTTGAAGACGATGGTGTTCGCCGACTATATGGCGCGCGTCGGAATGGTCCCCGTAAAGGCGGCGAGCTGGAAAGACATGTTCATCGACGCCGTTCACAACCTGCCGGGTAGCTGATGCTGGACGTAAACTCTCAATCCGCGGCTCCGGCTCTGCTGGAGGTGAAGGGCGTAACGCTGCAGTACAAGACGCCGCGCCATTTGGTGACGGCGACGTACCGGGTGGATTTCTCCGTTCATCAAGGCGACCGCTACGTCATCCTCGGGCCTTCGGGCTGCGGCAAGTCCACGCTGCTGAAATCCGTCGGCGGCTTCATGCCGCCGGTCGAGGGATCGATCCGCATTCGGGGCCACGAGATCGACGGTCCTGGCCCCGACCGCATGATGGTGTTCCAGGAATTCGAACAGCTGATGCCCTGGAAAACCGTCTTCCAGAACGTGCTGTTCCCGATGAAGGTGACGCGGAAATTTCCGGCGGCAGAGGCCAAGGCCCGCGCCAAGGCGGTAATCGAAAAGGTGAAGCTTTCCGATTTCGAGGACGTCTACCCGCACATGCTCTCCGGCGGCATGAAAATGCGCGTCGCCATCGCCCGCGCCATGGCGCTCGAGCCCGATATCCTGCTGATGGACGAGCCGTTTGCCGCCCTCGACGCGCTCACCCGGCGCGTGATGCAGCAGGAATTACTTTCGCTATGGGATCAACTGCGCTTCACCGTGATGTTCGTCACCCATTCCATCGAGGAGGCGATCATCGTCGGCTCGCGCATATTGGTGCTGTCGCCGCACCCCGGACGCGTACGCGCCGAGCTCGATGCCGGCGATATCGACTACACCAACATCGACAAGCCGGAGTTCGGCGTGATGTCGAAGAGAATTCACAAGCTGCTGTTCGGCGACGACACCGGCCACGCTAAAACCACCGAGGACGCCAGCGCGTGAACGAGCCTTCAACAAAACCGCCTGGGCGCACGGCCGCCCGTCCGGAATTCGAATGCGAACTGGTCGATTCCGGCGTCATCGGCGACGTCGAGCGTCCGCTTTCGTTCATCGAGCGCGTCATCAACAACGAGGGTGCGCAGCGGCTGGCGATCCTGGTGGCGCTGGTCGTCATCTGGGAGCTCTATGCGCGCTGGCTGGACAATTCGCTGCTGTTCCCGACCTTCACCGAAACGGTGCGCACGTTCTGGCATGACATCCGCAATGGTGTGCTGATCGACCGCACCATAACCTCGCTGCGCACGCTGGCGCTCGGTTATGCGTTCGGACTGGCGCTGGCCGGCCTGTTCACCACCTTCGCGGTGGCGAGCGGCATCGGCAGCCGCATTCTTTCCACCTTCACCGCCATGTTCAATCCGCTGCCGGCGATCGCGCTCCTGCCGCTCGCCCTGATCTGGTTTGGGCTCGGCACGCCGTCGCTGGTGTTCGTGATCATCCATTCGGTGTTGTGGGCGGTGGCGCTCAACACCTTGATCGGATTTCGCAGCGTGCCGGAAACCCTGCGCATGAGCGGACGCAATGTCGGCCTGAAAGGCGCGCGCTATGTCGGCTTGATCCTGATCCCGGCGGCGTTCCCCTCGATCCTCGCCGGCATGAAGATCGGCTGGGCCTTCGCCTGGCGCACGCTGGTTGCCGCCGAGCTGGTGTTCGGCGTCTCATCGCGTTCCGGCGGCATCGGCTGGTACATCTTCGAGGCGCGCAACGACCTCGACACCGCGACGGTGTTCTCCGGCCTGCTCACCGTCATTCTGATCGGCCTGTTCATCGAATCGGTCATCTTCCGCGCCATCGAGGCGCGCACGGTCAATCTTTGGGGCATGCAGCGATGACCGATACGCTGCGCGTCGAGATCTGGCGCGGGACCGAGACCGGGCAATTCCAAACATTCGACCTGCCGCGCCGCGAACACCAGACCGTGCTCGACGTGGTCACCGAAATCCAGCGCGAGCACGACGCGACGCTGTCCTATCGTTTTGCCTGCCGGGTCGGCATGTGCGGCTCCTGCGCCATGGTGGTGAACGGCCGGCCGCGCTGGACCTGCCGCACGCGCGTGAGCGAGGTCATCGGTGACGGCGGGCAGCTGCGGCTCGAACCGCTGCGCAATTTCGCCGTGGTCAAGGATCTCGCGGTCGAGATGACCCAGTTCTTCGACAAATGGAAAGCGGCGCAAGGCTATTTCGAACCCGGCGCGGAGCCTGCGAAGGATTTCGCGGTGGTGCCGCCGGCGACGCGCGAACGGCAGGCCGCCGACGCCGGCATCGAATGCATCGGCTGCGGGGTCTGTTATTCGGCCTGCGACGTGGTGGCCTGGGACAGCGATTATCTCGGGCCGGCGGCGCTCAACCGCGCCTGGACGCTGGTCAACGACGTGCGCGACCAGGGCGGCGACGCGCGCCTTGCGGCCGTTTCGGGCAGCGACGGCTGTCAGGCTTGCCACACGCATATGAGCTGCACCTCATTCTGCCCGAAGGCGATTGCCCCGACCTATTCGATCGCCGGCCTCAAACGCGCGGTGCTGCGCCGCAGTTTGCGGGGCGCGCTGTGACGGCGGTGTTGTTCCTGGCGCAGCGCGCGACCGCCTTCGTACTGGCGCTTGCCGTCGCCGTGCATCTCGGCACGATCCTTTACGCAACGCGCGGTGGACTCACCGCGGCCGATATCCTTGCGCGCACGCACGGCAATTTATGGTTTCTGCTGTTCTATGCGGCGTTCGTTATCGCCGTCGCGATCCACGCGCCCATCGGGCTGCGCAATACCTTACGCGAATGGACCGTGTGGCGCGGCCGTTCGCTCGACGTGGCGCTGGCGCTGTTTTCGATTCTGCTGTTGACCCTCGGCCTGCGCGCCGTCTTTGCGGTGTATAGCGCATGATCCCGAAAAGTGGGGACCGGTTTTCGGAAAAGATCATGCGCAAATGGAAAGCGCCATGAATGCCTCGCACAAACAACGCGGCTTCGTCGCGGCCTTGCTGCACCGCCTGTCGGGCATCGCGCTGGCGATATTTTTGCCGCTGCACTTTCTCGCCTTGGCCACCGCGCTCAACGGCGCCAAGGCGCTCGACGCGTTCCTGGCGGTGACGCGCCAGCCGGCGGTCGCATTCGCCGGCGCCGGCATTGTTATCGCGCTCGCCATTCATCTGACGCTGGGCTTGCGCGTGCTGGCGATCGAGTTCTTCGATTTCCGCGAAAAGACAATTGCCGCGCTATCGGTCTGCATCGCCGCCGTGTTCGCCGTCGGCCTCATTTTCATTTTCAACGCCGGCTGACCGCATGCTGGCAGGCCTCCCTTATGAAACGATCGCCGTGCTCTGGCTCGGCGCCTTACTGGGCGGCGTCGCCGCCGGTGCCAGCGGTTTTGCCTTCGGCATCGCCGCCACTTCGATCTGGCTGCACCGCATCGATCCAGTGCATTGCGCGCTGATGGTCACCGGCTGCGGCGTGCTGCTGCACGCGACCACGATCTGGCCGCAGCGCCGGCACATTGAGATCGGCAAGCTGTGGCCGTTCCTGCTCGGCGGCGTCGCCGGCATCCCGATCGGCGTGCGCCTTTTGGTCTATACCGACGCCGGCGTGCTCAAGATCGCGCTCGGCATTTTCTTGCTGGCGTTCGGCGCCTATGCGCTGCTCGCCCCGCGCCTGCGCACATATTCGGGCGGCGGCCGCCTCGCCGACGCCGGCATCGGCTTCTTCGGCGGCATCCTCGGCGGAATTGGCGGTTATTCCGGTGTGCTGCCGACGATCTGGACGCAGTTGCGGGGCTGGCCCAAGGCCGTCGCGCGCGCCGTCTACCAGCCCTACATTATCGTCATGCATGCCCTCGCGCTGGCGGGCATCGTCTGGATGACTTTCGACCGCGCCGGCGCGATAATGCTGGTGGCGGTGTTACCGCCGTTGTTGGGCGGAACCTGGATCGGCTGGCAGCTTTACGGCAAACTCGACGACCGGCGCTTTCGCCAGGCGCTCGCCGTGTTGCTGATCATCTCGGGCTTAACGTTGGTCGTGTAGGACATCGCCATGCAGCTCGATCTCAAGGAAGTCGAGGAACTGAGCAAGACGCTCTATATCCGCGCGCTCAAGCTGCTGCCGAACGACATCAAGCAGGGCTTCGAGCGGCTGCTGATGGAGGAAACCGACTCGACCGGCAAAACCATCCTCGGCACCATGGTCGAGAATATCGCCGTGGCCGAGCGCACCAAGAACCTGCTCTGCCAGGACACCGGCATTCCGATCTACAACGTCGTCATCGGCCGCCACGTCGAATTCGACGGCGCCGGCATGAAAGAAGCGATCCGCCGCGGCTGCTCGCGCGCCACAACGGAACACCCGTTGCGTTCCTCGGTGGTACATCCAATCACGCGCAAAAATGAACAGACCTCCTGCGGCGCGGGCGTGCCGATCATCAATATCGATTTCGACGAGCGCGAGGAAACCGTCGAGATCGAAATGATCCCGAAAGGCTCCGGTTCCGAGAACGGCTCGTTCCTGCAAATGCTGATCCCGGCCGACGGCGCCGCCGCCATCAAGCGCTTTGTCATCGACAAGGTGATCGAATGCGGCGGCCGCGTCTGTCCGCCGAGCATTGTCGGCGTCGGCATCGGCGGCACCTCGGATCTCTGCATGCACCTCGCCAAAGTCGCCGCGACGCGGCCGCTCGGCACGGCCTGCGCCGATCCGGAAGGCGCCAAGATCGAGGCGCAATTGAGCGAGGCGGTCAATCAGCTCGGCATCGGCCCACAGGGCTTGGGGGGACGCGCCACCGCGTTCCGCGTCCATGTGGAGGTTGCCGCCACCCACATCACGATGAATCCGGTGGCGGTCAACATCCAATGCCATTCCGCCCGCCGCGCCACCGCCGTGATCACGCCCGGCGGCATCGCATTCGAATGAGGCGCGCGTCATGACGCATCACGTGTTGGAGATGCCGGCCAGCGAGAGCCAAGTGCGCGCGCTGCGCGTCGGCGACACTGTCACGCTGGAAAAGACGCTGTTCGGCATCCGCGACGCCACGCTGATGGCCATGTTCGACCGCGGCCGCGCCACCCGCCTCGACCTCAGGGGCCACGCGGTCGTGCATACCGCGCCCAATGTGCGGAAAGTCGATCCGCGGCCGGAAAATTCCTCCGGCTACGAGCCGCTCTGCATCGGCACCACCACCTCCATGCGCATGGAACGCTTCACCAAGCCTTTGATGCAGCGCGACGGCGTTCGCATCATCATTGGCAAAGGCGGCATGGGGCCGGCAACGCTCGATGCGTTCCGCGAATTCGGCGGCGCCTACCTCGCCGTGGTCGGCGGCGCCGCCGCGCTGCAGACCACGTGGATCGAGGCGATCGAGGACGTCGATTTCGAAGAGCTCAATCCCGAGTGCCTGTGGAAATTCCGCATCAAGGGCTTCGGCCCGCTACTGGTGACCATGGACTCCCACGGCGGCTCATTGCATGCGCAAGTCAATGCCGAGGCGGCTTCCCGCCGCGCGGCGGTGCTGGCTAGTATCGGCAGCACCTGAACGTGCAGACACTGACCACCGACATCCTTATCCTCGGCGCCGGCGGCGCCGGTCTGTTCGCCGCGTTGCACGCCAAGAAGGCGAACCCGGAACTCGACGTCACCATCGCGGTCAAGGGCCTGCTCGGCAAATGCGGCTGCACCCGCATGGTGCAGGGCGGTTACAACGTCGCGCTGTCGCCCGAAGACTCGGTCGAGCGCCATTTCATGGACACGATCGAAGGCGGCGGCTGGCTCAACAATCAGGATCTCGCCTGGCTGCTGGTGGAGACCGCGCCCAAGCGCATTCGCGAACTGGAAACCGAGCTTGGCTGCTTCTTCGACCGCAATCCGGACGGCACCGTGCACCAGAAGGCCTTTGCCGGGCAGACCTTCGACCGCACCGTGCACAAAGGCGATCTGACCGGCATCGAGATCATCAACCGGCTAGCGGAGCAGGTCTGGCGGCACGACGTGCGCCGCATCGAGGACCACCGCGCGCTCGATCTCATCCCCAGCGCCGACGGCAGCGAACTCGCCGGCGTCTTGATGCTCGACATGCGCACCGGCGAACCGCTCATGGTGCGCGCCCGCGCGACGCTGCTGGCGACCGGCGGCGGGCCGACTATGTATCGCTATCACACGCCGTCCGGCGACAAGTCCTGCGACGGCCTGGCCATGGCGCTGCGCGCCGGCCTTCCGCTGCGCGACATCGAGATGGTGCAATTCCATCCGACCGGGCTGCTCGCCGGCGAAGGCACGCGCATGACCGGGACCGTGCTGGAGGAAGGCCTGCGCGGCTCCGGCGGCTATCTCACCGACGCGAAGGGCGAGCGCTTCATGTTCGGCTACGACAAGCGCGGTGAACGCGCCACGCGCGACATCGTCAGCCGCTCGATCATGGACCGCATCCGCAAAGGTCACGCCTCACCGCATGGCGGCGTTTATATCGAAATGGGCCATCTCGGCCCCGAGCGCGTGCGGCGCGAATTCAAGGGCATGGTCGAGCGCTGCGCCGATTGCGGCTTCGATCTCGCCGCCGGCCGCGTCGAGGTGATCCCGACCGCGCATTACATGATGGGCGGCGTGGTGTTTTCGCCCGATTGCACGACGCCGTTGCCGCGGCTCTATGCGGCCGGCGAGGATACCGGCGGCGTGCACGGCGCCAACCGGCTGGGCGGCAACGGCGTCGCCAATTCCACCGTGTTCGGCGGCATTGCCGGCGACGTGATGGGCGCGCGCACCAAGCCGGCCGGCGCCCTGCCCGAGCCGGACAAAGCCGCGATCGAGGCGGCCTATCAACGGGCTTTCGCTCCGCTCGGCCGCAAAGCCGGCAATCTGCCGGAAATACGCGAGCGGCTTTACAACATCATGTGGAACGATGTCGGCGTCTTGCGTGACGCGCAAAGCCTGGCGCGCGGCGCGGCGGCGCTCGATGCGCTGGCGCGCGAGATCGCGGACTGCGGCGTGGCCGATGCGAGCCGCCGCTACAACTTGACCTGGATGGACCGGCTCAATCTGGAAAATCTCACACTGGTCAGCCGCGCCATTTGCGCCGCCGCCGATTTCCGCCGCGACAGCCGCGGCGCGCATTTCCGCGAGGACTTTCCGCACGCATCCGATCTCGCCGGCTCGCACTATACCTGCGTGCGGCTTGCCGGCGACCGGCCGATGGTCACGAGCGAGCCCGTGACATTCACGCGCGTGCGGCCCGGGCCAATCGCTGCTGGCGCAGGCGCCGGCAGCCGCCGCGCTTTAGCGTTCACGCCGCCGGCTTGCGTTTGAGCAGGAAGGCCTGCAGCGCATCCTGCACCACCTCGTCGCGCTGGTTGAGCACCTTGAGTTCGCGCTTCATGACGCCGCGTTCTGGGTTCGACGTTTCGCGCTTCTCCAGAACCTTGATGCGGGCGCGGATGGTGTCGCCGGGCTTCACCGGTTTGGTGAACATCAGTTTTTCGAAACCGAGAAAGGCGATCAAGGTGTCGTCATAGAGGTGAAGCTGGAAAAGAAGGCCCGCCGCGATGGCATAGACCAGCGGCCCGTGCGCGACCCGGGTGCCGAATGGCATCGTCTTGCAGTATTCCTCGTTGATATGCAGCGGGTTGTAGTCGCCCGATATGCCGGCAAACATGACGATGTCGGCTTCGGTGACGGTCCGCGCCGGACTTTCGAATTCCGCGCCGATGTCCCATTCTTCCCAGTAGAGCCCTCGCATTACGCGCTTTCCTTCATTGAACCGGGGTCTTTCGTCGATTTCTTTTCACCGACCGCGCCGCTTTGGTGCAAGCGCGCGATTTCTTCTTCCGAGAGGTGCAGCAGCGTCTTGAGAACCGCGTCCGTGTGTTCGCCGAGCATCGGCGCCGGCCGCGAAATCGTCCCCACCATATCCGACATCTTGATCGGGTTGCCGGGCAGCCGCACCTTGCCGACCTGCGGATGATCGTATTCGACGATCATCTCGCGCTCCGCGACCGGCGGCTCGGCAAAAGCGGCGTCGATGTTGTTGACCGGCGCCGCCGGCACATCGGCGCCGCGCAGCCGCTCGAGCCAGTCGGCGGTCGTGCGCGTGCGAAATATCTGCTCGAGCATCGGCACCAGAACCTGGCGGTTCTTCACCCGGCTCGGATTATCGGCAAAGCGCGGGTCGGCGGCGAGATCGGGGTGATCGAGTACGCTGCACAGCTTGCGCCAAAAGATTTCCTGCCGCGTGGCGACGACGATATAGCCGTCCGTGGTCGCAAAGGCCTGCCACGGAACGGAATAGTCGTGCGCCGAACCGGGCGGCTTCGGCACTTCGCCGTTGGTCAGCCACATGGTGCCCATGTAGGTCATGAGATGGAGCATGGTGTCGAACATCGAGATTTCGATGCGGCGTCCCTTGCCGGTGCGTTCGCGGTCGAACAGCGCCGCCAGGATTCCCTTGCTTGAATAAATGCCGCCGCTGATATCGGCGAGCGGAATGCCGACGCGCACCGGCGGCCGGCCGGGCTCGCCGGTGACGGCCATGTGGCCGCTGATCGCCTGGATGTTGAGGTCGAGCGCCGGAAGGTCTTTGTAGGCGCCGGCGCCGCCAAAGCCGGTGACCGAGCATTGGATGATGCGGGGGTTGATTTTGCTCAGCGTCGCGTAATCGATTTGCAGCCGTTCGAGCACGCCGGGCCTGAAGTTGTCGAGCACGACATCGGAAATCTTCACCAGATCGTAGAACAGCTGGCGCCCTGCCTCGCTCTTGAGATTGATGACGACGCTCTGCTTGTTGCGGTTGAACGTCAGAAACAGTCCGCTCGTTCCGCGATAAGGCGCCACCGAGGGGATGCGGCCGAGGTCGCCGTCCGGCGTCTCGATCTTGATCACTTCGGCGCCGAGGTCCGACAGCACCTGGCAGCCATAGGTGCCGGCGATGATCTGGCCGAGCTCCAGAATTCTGACGCCCTCGAGCGGATGCGACATCAAGTGCCTTTCTGACAGCCGAAGCGTTCGATCAAAGCCCCAGTCCGCGCGCGATGATGTTGCGCTGAATCTCCGAGGTGCCGCCGCCGATGACGGCCAGCCGCGAATCGCGGAAGAACCGCTGCATCGGATATTCCATGCAGTAGCCATAGCCGCCGAGAATCTGCAGCCCGAGATCGGACACCGCCTTGTAGGTCTCGCCGGTGTAAAGCTTCAGCACCGCCGCGTCGCTGCGCGTCGCCTGGCCCTGCGACATCAGCCAGGCGAAGCGGTAGACCAGCGTGCGCGAGACATCGAGCATCACCTTCATGTCGGCGAGCTTGTGCGAGATCGCCTGGAATTGGCCGATCGGCCGTCCGAACTGTTTGCGGTTCTTGGCGTAATCGAGGGCGAATTCAAACGCGGCCAAGGCGGCGCCGGTGCGCGCGGCGGAGAGACAAAGCCGCTCGTACCACAAATAGGAATCGACCGCCTCCCAGCCGCGATCGACTTCGCCGAGCAAAGCCGAAGCCGGCACCTTCACGCCGCTGTAGAAGACCTGCGTGGTGCCGATGGCGCGCTGGCCGAGCGTCTTGATTTTGCGCACCTCGATACCGGGCAGCTTGGTGTCGACCAGGAAATTGGTGATGCCTTGCTGTTTCTTTTCGCCGGTCGAGGTGCGCGTCACCAGCAGGCAATAGTCGCTGATATCCATGCCCGACGTGAAAACCTTCTGGCCGTCGATCACATAGCCGCCGTCGACTGCTTTCGCGCGCGTGGTCAGCGCGGCGGCGTCGGAACCGGATTCCGGCTCGCTCAGGCCGAAACAGAACGACAGTTCGCCGCGCGCGATCTTCGGCAGCAAGTCCTTTTTCTGCTCCGGCGTGCCGTCGCGCAGCACGGCGTATCCGCCGTAAGTGAGCGAACGGAACAGCCACATCGCCAGTTCTTCGAAGTGCTTGCCGGTCTCTTCCAGAAGAATGGCAAGGTCGATGGCCGAACCGCCGGTGCCGCCATACTCGGCGGGGATAGCCAGGCCGAACCAGCCGTGCTCGCCAAGTGCCCGGAAAGCTTCGCGCGGCGGCGTCGCTTCGTTGTCGCAGCGCTCCGCGTATTCCGGCGGGCAGATGTGATCGAGCAGCTCCTTCGCGTGGGCGCGCAAGGTCTCCTGGTCCTGCGAAAATGAAAAATCCATGCTGGTCACCGCGGCCGATCGAGGTTGGCGAGTTCGAGCACGCGCCGGGCGCGCTGCGCCATGGCGTAGTCCACCAGTTTGCCGTCGACCGAGATGGCGGCGGTGCCGGCTTTTTCCGCCGCGGCGAATTCGGTCGCCACCTTTTGGTAATAGGCGACCTCGCCTTCGGGTACGGCATAGGCGCCTTTGACCGGCGCGATCTGCTTGGGATGAATGACGGTGCGGCCGATATAGCCGAGGCGCGCCGACAGGCGGGAATCCGCGATCAGCCCGGCCTCGTCGTTGAGGTCGCTGAACACGCCGTCAAGCGGAAGGATATGGCTGCCGGCGGCGCGGGTATCGAGCAGCACCTTGGAGCGCGCATAGAGCAACTCGGTGCCCTCGATCGACCAGGAGCAGCCGAGATCGGTTTGCAGGTCGCCGTCGCGCGCGCTGCCGAAGCATGTCGCCGCCACACGCGGCGACGCCTTGATCAGGTTGAAGCAATTATAGACGCCGAGCGCGTTTTCGATCTGCAGGATGATTTCGGCCGAGCCTTTCTTCATGCCGCGCTGGGCTTCGTGGCGTTCGATCGCCGCGGCGGTCTGCTGCACGTCCTCGACGTTTTCCGCCTTCGACAGCAGGATCGCATCGAGCCCGGGCCGCACCACGGCGTCGAGATCGTCGAACAGAAGGCCGGTGGTCGCGGCGTTGACGCGGACATAAATCATCGGCCGTGAGGAAGCTGCTGCGGCGGTGTCGATGGCCTTGGCGACCAGCGCGCGGGCCTCCGCCTTGGACGCCAGCGGCACCGAATCTTCTAGGTCCAGAATGACCGCATCGGCGCTGCTTTCGAGCGCCTTGGTCATCACCTTTTCCTTGATCCCGGGGGCAAACAGCGCGGTGCGCACAGGCTTCATGGACTTGGTCTCCGCAACGATGGCGCGGGTTTTTCCGCTTCATCTGCTATAGACTAACTAGTTAGTATATTGCAATATGATTGGATGAAGCAACGAGCCACCAGGAAGTCACCGCGCAAGCGGGTGCGCCGCACGGCGGCTCTCTCCAGAGAGAGGATCCTCAAGGCGGCCATCGCCGAATTCGCCCTCAAGGGGCTGGACGGCGCGCGCGTCGACGAAGTGGCGCGGCGCTCGGGCATCAACAAGACCTTGCTCTATCACCACATCGGCAACAAAGACCGGCTGTTCACGGCGGCGCTCGAGGCGACCTACCAGACCATCCGCGAGCGCCAGCGCAGCTTCCTGGCGCGCCAGATGGATCCCGAAACGGGCGTGCGCGAGCTCGTGCATCTCTTGATGTCGATCTGGGTCGAGCATCCCGAATACGGAAAATTGTTGGCGAGCGAGAATTTCCACGGCGGCAAACACGTCAAGCGCTCGAAACTCATCGGCGAGATGTATCAGCAGCTCGTCGATACCCTGAACGCCCTGCTGCAAAAGGGAGTCGAGCAAGGCATTTTCCGGCCGGGCATCGACGCGATCGACCTCTATATCTCCATTTCCAGCCTGTCCGCCTATTACGTCGCGCACCAGCACACGCTGCACGCGCTGTTCCATATCGACGTGATGAATCCAAAACGGCTGCAGCAGCGGGAGAATCATATCCTCGATATGATTTTGCGCTACGTGCGGCTCAACCCCGACGCCCGGCCCCATGCGGCAGGTCGCGCCCCGCAAACCCCGGCGACAATTTCGTGAACCCCAAAACAGGCGAGGAATGAAACATGAAAATCTGGTGGCAGAGCAGCACGCCAATTCACAGACTGCACGATTATCGCAACACGCTGACCGCGCATCTCGATAGCGTGAAACGTCCGGACACCGAGATTCACATCAACGGCGTCGACAACGGCTCGATGGACCTGCACTACAACGCCATCGTCGCCATGAACAGCTTCGCGCCGGGCGGCGTGCTCAACAAGATGCTGCAAGCCGGCGACAAGGGCTACGACGCCATCGCGATCGGCTGCTTCCTCGATCCGGCGATGCAGGAAGCCCGCGAAATGCTGTCGATTCCGGTGTTCGGCCTGGGCGAGACGTCGATGCTGGCGGCCTGCATGTACGGCTACAAATTTTCCGGCGTCGCCTTCCACGCCAAGCAGTCGCAGTACTACGACCGCAAGGCTTTCGAGTACGGCCTGGGCTCGCGTCATATTCCGTTCGGCGACCTCGGCATCGATTTCAACGAGGTGCAAAACGGCTTCTCCAGCCCGGGCGAGATGCGCGAGCGGTTCATCACTGAATCGCGCCGCCTCGTAAAGCAGGGCGCCGAAGTGATCCTCGCCGCCTGCGCCACGGTCAACGCGATCATCCGCCGGGAAAATCTCAAGGAAGTCGACGGCGCGCTGATCATGGACTGCAACGCCGTGCTGCTCAAAACGACGGAAGCGATGGCCGACCTCAGCAAGAGCATCGGCATGGGCGCCAGCCAGCGCCTGCTCTACCAGCGGCCGCAGCGCGCCGCGGTCGACGACTGGAAACGCATCTACAATTTCCGCGCCGAACCGCAACTAACGCCTTGATACGACGAAAGCAGGCGCGCCGCGCCTGCCTGAGGCTAAAGCGGCATCACGAAAGCAGAACTAGGCAAGGCAAACGTTCGAAACATAGAGCCGGGGGGCGACCACATGACAGGCATATTGCGGCGATTTGGATTTTCTTGGTGCAGGCATTTGGCGACGGCCTTGGTGGCCATGACCGTCAGCGTCGTTCAGGTGAACCTCGTCCGCGCGGAATATCCCGACCGGCCAATCGCGTTGATAGTCTGTTTCGCGCCGGGAGGCGGAACCGATATTGCCGCACGGCTTATCAGCACGCCGCTCTCGGAGGCGCTCGGCCAGCCGGTGATTGTCGAAAACCGCGGGGGTGCGGGCGGAAATATCGGAATTAGGTCCGTGGCGCGCGCAAAACCGGATGGCCATACGCTGCTCGTCTGTTCGAGCGCGTTCGTCGTCAACCCGAGTCTTTACGTCAATGCAAACTACGATCCGATCAAGGATTTTGCGCCGGTAATGCTGCTTGGCGGATCGCCCAATGTCTACACGGTCAAAGCGGACTCCAAACTGAAAACCTTTGCCGATTTGATCGCCAAGATGAAAGCAAATCCCGGAACATTGAATTGGACCAGTCCGGGCGTCGGCACGACCCCCTACCTCGCCGGTGAGATTCTCAAAATGCGGTCCGGGGTCGAAATGCAGCATATTCCCTATCGGGGGGTGCCGGCGGCAATTCAGGCCGTGCTTTCTGGCGATGTTGAAATGATGACGGCAAATTACGGCTCCGTCGCCGGACAGATGGGCGAGTCAGGAACATTGCGTGCGTTGGCGCAGACCGGAAAAACCCGCTGGCCGGAACTGCCGAATGTTCCGACGCTCGACGAACTCGGTATTCATGATGCCGAGACGGACACCAGCTACGGCCTGTACGCGCCGGCGGGAACGCCGCAGCCCATTATCGATCGCCTCGTCAAGGAGCTGTCGAAAATTCTGAAGCAACCGGACGTCGTCGAGCGCTACCGAAAATCCGGCGCGCCCGTACTTGCCGAAGGTCCGGACGGCTTCCGGGCGCGCATCGCCCGCGAAGTTCCGATGTACAAGCAGATTGTGGAGAAGGCCGGGTTAAAGGTCGAATGACGAGATCTGCGTCGCTGCCCTGGCGCTACGGGCGGCCGCCAACTTGACGTTGCGCCGGGCGGCGGCCGCGCGGATCGTTGGATAGAGTTGCATCGGGCGCTCGTTTATACAGCGAGGGCCGCGCCATTTCGCCGTGAGGAGAGAGCATGAGCGACGCGTTTGCGGGCAAAGTCGTGCTGATCACCGGCGGCGCCCGCAATCTCGGCCGGGCCATGGGGACGGCGTTCGCCGCCGCGGGCGCATCGATCGCCATCAATGCGCGCTCGCAGCGGCCGGAGCTCGACGAAACGATCGCGGCAATCGAAGCCGCCGGCGGCCAGGCGATCGCCTGCGTCGCCGACATTACCGAGCGCGCCGCGGTCGACCGGATGATGGCGGCGATTATCGCGCGCTTCGGACGGCTCGACATCCTGGTCAATAACGCCGTTACGCACGCGACCAAGCCGTTTCTCGACTTGAGCTTCGAGGACTGGCGCGCGCCGATCACCGTGACGCTCGATGGCGCCTTCCACTGCACGCAGGCGGCGCTGCCGGCGATCATGCGCGCGGGCGGCGGCAGCATCGTCAATATGGGCGGCCTGTTCGGCCACATGCCGATCCCGAACCGCGCGCCGACCGCCGCGGCCAAGGCCGGGCTCGCCGGCCTGACGCGGGCGCTGGCGCTGGAACTGGCGGCGCATAATATCAACGTCAATTACGTCGCGCCGGGTCCGGCGAACACCGTGCGCGCCGGCCCGTTTCAATTCGATATGAATCGCATCCCGTTCGGGCGTTTTGCCGAAGCTGCCGAGATCGTCGCCACCGTCATGATGCTGTGCGGACGCGACGGCCGGTTCATCACCGGACAGACCCTCCACGTCAACGGCGGGCTGTTCATGAATAACTAGGGAGAGAAACAACAATGAAAAGAATATTGCTGCGCACCGTCGCGTGCCTATTCGCCGCTGGTCTTTCGTTAGCCGCCAATGCGGCAGATTATCCGAACCGGCCGGTCCACGTGATCGTCGGGCTCAGCGCGGGTTCGGGCGTCGACGTCATGGCGCGTCTGGTCGGACAAAAGCTCGCCGACTCGATGGGGCAGCCCTTCATCGTCGAAAACCGGCCCGGCGCCGGCAGCAACATCGCCACCCATTTTGCCGCGCAGGCCGCGCCCGACGGCTACACCATTTTCATTCCGACCATCGCCAACGCGATCAACGCGACACTCTATAAAGATCTGCAGTTCGACGTGCTGCGCGACTTTTCCCCGGTGATCCTTGGCGCCACCGCGGCCAATCTGCTGATCGTCAACCCGAAGGTGCCGGCAAAAACAGTTCAGGAATTCATCGCGCTGGCGAAAAAACAGCCCGGGAAATTGACCATCGGTTCGAGCGGCATCGGCACCGCACCGCAAATGACGGGCGAGCTGTTCCGGCGCAGAGCCGGGATCGACCTTCTCCCCGTTCCCTTCAAAGGCGGTCCCGAGGCGACGGCGGCTCTGCTCGGCGGACAGATCGACAGCCTGTTCGCCATCACCTCGACCGCCCTGCCCCACATCAAAGCCGGCCGGGTCCGCGCGCTCGCCGTGACCAGCCGCACCCGCTCGCCTCTGCTGCCGAATGTGCCGACGGTGGCCGAGTCCGGCATGCCCGGATTCGAAGCCGTAACCTGGTTCGGCTTTGCCGTGCCGACCGGCACGCCGCGTCCGATCATCGATCGTCTGAACGTGGAAATCGGCAAGGCGCTGGCGATGCCCGACGTCAAGCAGAAGCTCGCCGTGCAGGGGATCGACGTCGCCGGCGGCACGCCGGATGAGTTCGGCGCCTACATGCGCGACGAATTCGTGAAATGGGGAGATTTGGTGAAGCAGTCCGGCGCCAAAGTACAATAGGCGCGGCCGCGCCGCTGTCCGCCGCGATACCTATCTGGATGAGGTTCTGCCGATGCAGTAGGCTTTGCTGCCGCTACAAAAAAATCATGTCTGTGGGAGGAAACCGATATGCGCCGATTGTTACCGATGTTGTTCGCCGGTGCTCTCTTCAGCGTTCCGGCCGTCTCGAACGTGCAAGCTGCGAGCGATTTTCCAAACCACTCGATCCGGCTCATCGTCGGCTTCGGACCGGGCGGCGCCACCGACACCTTTGCCCGCATCTTTTCCGGTCCGCTGAGCAAAGCGCTCGGGCAGACGGTCTTTGTCGAAAACGTCGCCGGCGCCAGCGGCTATATCGGCTGGAACACCGTCGCAAGGTCCACGCCTGACGGGTACACGCTGATGATGGCTGAAAACGCCCTCGTGGTTCGCCCGGGCTTCAAGGACATCAAGCCGCAATTCGACCCGACCACGGAATTCACGCCGGTCGCCTTTGCCGCAACTTCTCCGCTGGCCA
This sequence comes from uncultured Alphaproteobacteria bacterium, assembly GCA_963749625.1. Taxonomy (GTDB): domain Bacteria; phylum Pseudomonadota; class Alphaproteobacteria; order Rhizobiales; family Xanthobacteraceae; genus Pseudolabrys. Next base: position 187,802 of record CAVVNY010000018.1, read on the forward strand.
TCTGCGTGGCCAATGCGGTGCCGGCCAACAGCATGAAGGAACTGATCGCGCTGTCGCATTCGTCGGCCAAAAAGCTGACCTTTGCCTCGGCCGGCGTGACCTCGGTGTCGCAACTGGTGTGGGACGTGGTGCGCGAGGGCGCCAAGATCGACGCCATCGACGTGCCCTATCGCGGCGGCGGGCCGGCCATGGCCGACCTGATCGCCGGCCACGTCGACCTCACGCTGCCGTCGAGCCAGGTGGCGAAGCCTCTGGTCGACGCCAAGCGGATCAAGTGTCTCGCGGTCACCGGCAAGACGCGCTCGCCGGCGCTGCCGCAAGTGCCGACCTTGGCCGAAGTGGGCATCAAACATGCCGACGTCGATCTGCGCTTCTGGTTCGCGGTGTTCGGCCCGAAAAACCTGCCGGCCGAGGTGACCGCGAAGCTGCAAAAAGCGATCAAAGCCTCGCTGGAGACGCCCGAGCTGAAAGAACGCCTCAAGGCGCTCGACATCACGCCCGAATACGCGGCGGGGCCCGAACTGGGCGCGCGCGTGGTCAGCGACGTCAAAAACTGGGGCGCTTTCATCGCCGCCGCTGGACTCAAAGGGCAATAGACATTCGGCTATGATCGTTTGCGCCGGCCTTCGCGCCGGCGCGATTTTTTATCAAGCGCATGATCCCGAAAAGCGGGAACCCGTTTTCGGATAAGATCATGCGCAATCAGACCAGGAGACAGGCTTTGGAAGACCGCAGCCGGCGCGCGCAAAAATGGGTGAACGAGGAATTCTTCAAGGTCCTCGACGTCTTCGGTTTCCGCTCGGTGATGTTCGTCGAATGGGGCTTCCGGCCCGCCGACGTGCGCCGCACCACCGAGCGCATCAAGAATCCCATGGCGGTGGTCAAGCAGTGGGTGCGCACCGCCGAACAGGAGCAGAAACTCGCCGAAGAGGCGGAAGCTTCCGGCCACCGCGAAAGCGCCGCCGAGTTCTACTACCGCGCCGCGCTCTATTACGGTCCGCCCTGCGGCGTGCTGCACGCCAACACGCCGCGCAAACTCGAGCTCTACCAGCGCATGGTGCATTGCTACACGCGATTTACCGAATTGTTCGACGAGGCGCCGGTGCGGCGCGTCGAGATCCCGTTCGAGAACGGCAAGACCATCCCCGGCATCCTGCAAACGGTGCCCGGCGCCAAAGGCAAGACGCCGGTCGTGCTGGTCATCCCCGGCATGGACACCATCAAGGAGTACATGCCGAGCCCCTATCACAATCACTTCCGCCGCCGCGGCATGGCGACGCTGAGCATCGACGGCCCCGGCCAGGGCGAGAGCAATACGCGCGAAACCTGGGTCACGCTCGACAACTTTGAGCGCGCCGGCAAGGCCGCGATCGACTTCATCGAAACGATTCCGGAACTCGACGCCGGCAAAGTCGGCGTCTACGGCTGGAGCATGGGCAGCTACTGGGGCCCGCGCGTCGCCGCCTTCGATCCGCGCGTCAAGGCGCTGGTCGGCGCCATGGGCAACTATCTGCAGAAGGACACGATCTTCAAACACTCCAAGCCCGCCTACCGCGCCAACTACATGTATATGTCGAACACATATGACGAGGACGCGTTCGACGCCATGGCGGCGCAGATGACGCTCGAGCCGCTCGCCGGCAAGATCAAATGTCCGACGCTGCTGGCGATGGGCGAATACGACGAACTGTGCCCGCTCGCCGACGGCGAGCGCATGTTCGATCTGCTGACGTGCCCGAAGGAGATGTGGGTCTACGAAGACGAGACGCACGTGTTCGGCAGCCGGCTGCCGGACTTCTATCTGCACGTCGCCGACTGGATGCGCGACGCGCTGGCGGGCAAATTCGCCGCTGGCCACAAGAAGCGCATCGATCACGCGGCGCGCTAGGGCGTGGCCTCATAAAATTGAGCCGCGCGTCCGCTTTCGCTCCGAGAGCAGACAAACGCGGCCGCGGTTGGTTTGTCCACTAAGGGCCATTAGCGCTCATGAATGCCGATGGAGTTCAGCTGCCAATCCTACTCTGGTGGCCTGATGGCGCTTTTTTGTATTGGTGGGAAAGAGATTGCTCGGCATTAAAAAAATGGATAGATACCGCCTGTCGAAAAGGACCAGGATTGGCACTCGGTAAGCCCGATCCCTTCCTCTCAGGAAGCTCCGTATCGCCATTCCGGCGAACCCACGGCAAGCAACCGGCGCGATCGCGTCGGCGGCTTGACGTGCTGTGGTTCAACCAGTTGCTCATGTCAAACCGTCGCACGATCACGCCTCCAAACAGGAGAGAACTCGTGCCTTTGATCAAAGCAAATTCAGGTATCGTTACGCAAATCAACGTCTTCACTGTACCCCAGGGCGGTCAGCAGCCGCTGATTGATCTGCTTGCAGAAGCCGCAAAGTTTGCCAGCAGCATCCCCGGATGGTTGTCGGCAAGCTTGCATCGCAGCCATGACGGAACGCGGGTCGTAAATTACGCGCAGAGCGAAAGTCCCGAGAAAGCCAAGATGATTATCGACCGGCTTCGCACCGCCGGTTACTTGGACAGAAATAGAGTTCTGGGAAAGGCGCACCCCGGCCTCTATGAAGTTGTGTTCACTCTCGAACGGTAATGCGGCGCTGAGCCAAGGCGTTGGGGCGGATGCCATCCGAACCCCAACGCCTGATCATCTAACTCTGATTTTTGAATTCGTTGCCGCGACTTCTTGCTAACATTCGCTTTGGGTTATTCGCGACCGGGCGATCAAGGGCCAAAATCGACCTTTGTCCTCTGTTCGCCAAGAACAGACATCGGAAGGCGCATCCAAGTCGATATTCGGCGCGCCGTTTTATGCGTCCGCGTTCTCCGCGCGCCGCGCGGCCGGCCTACATATTGTCCGCGAGCCAGTCGGCGGCAAAATCGATGCCGACCTGGCGGTTGTCGACGTGCGCATGCTCTGCGCCGCCTTCTTCCGTCGTGAAGATCTTGATGGTCTTGTTGGTCGAGCCGACCGCGTCATAAAGCTTCTGCGCGTTCTCGACCGGCACCACGCGGTCGTTGCCGGCATGAGTGACGAGGAAAGGACAGGTGATGTTCTTCGCCACGTCCTTTAGCGAGAACTTCTTGGCGATCTCGATGCCTTCGTCCTCGTCCTTGGCGCCGGCGACCCAGCGCCACTGGAAATTCGATTGCGCCACCGAGCCGGGCGCGTTGCGGTTGGCGTCCTTGATCTTCTGCTGCCAGGCGGCGAGATCCCAGTGCAGCGCCGACAGCGCGATGCAGGCCGCGTAGCGCTTCTCGAAGGCGGCGATGCGCGACGAATAATAGCCGCCGAAGCTGTAGCCCATGATGGCGACGCGCTTGCCGTCGACCTCCGGGCGCTCGAGCAGATAGTCGAGCGCCGCGGTGCCGGGCACCTCGTAATCGTAGCGGCTCGGCATGTCGCGCATGCGCCGCATCTCGCCCATGCCGGGACCGTCGAGACAGAGCGCGTTGTAGCCGCGCCGGGCGAATTCGAGCCCGCAGAAGAAGACGCTCATCTCCTTGGCGTTGTCCATGCCGTTGACCACGACCACGGTCGGCTTGGGTCCATCGCCGGGCGCCTTCATGAACAGCGCCGGCAGCGTGGTGCCTTCATAGGGCACCTCGACGAACTCGACATTCGGCTGACGCAGCTTGATGCCCTGATGCCAGACTTTATAGGCGTGCGCGCACTGCGCCTTTTTCTCCGGACCGGGCACGATGAAGCGCTCGGCATTGTAGTGATAGATGCCGGCGCGCAGATAGTAATCGCCGGCGGTGATCTTGTGGCCCTTGGCGAGCGCGTCGTCGCCGCGCTTCTCGATCTCATCGCCCAGCGCGCGCCATTCCTCGAACCAGGCCTTGCCGCGATCCGCCTCACTCCAGCGCGGGCGCAGCTTCTCGCAGGCGCGGTCCATCTCTTCGAGCGATACCACGCCATAAGGCGCCATGCCCTTTAAGGATCAGGACCGCGTTCGACCAGAGGAAATTGTCGCCGAAGTGATTGATCCAAGGTCCACGACTCATCGATTGCTCCTTTGCGCGGGCCAACTTGACGGTCTCGATGGCCAGATATGGTTTATTGCGGCTTGATGCCGGCGTCCTTGATGACTTTGCTCCAGAGCGCGAGCTCGGACTTGATCAGCTTGCCGAAATCTTCCGGCTCGCTGCCGACCGGTGACATGCCCTGCTTCTTGAACTCCGTGACCAGTTGCGGCATCGCCACGGCCTTGGCGACTTCGTCGCGCAGCTTCTTGGCGATCGCCGGCGGCGTGCCCGGCGCGGCGAGCAGGCCGAAATAATTGTTCACCACAAAATCCTTGTAGCCCGACTCGGCCATGGTCGGCACATCCGGCAGCGCGTCCGAGCGCTTGGCGCTGGTCACCGCCAGGCCGACGACGTTGCCGCCTTTCACCTGCCCGACCTCGACCGGCATGGCGTCGAACATCGCGTCGATGTGGCTGCCGAGCAGATCGGTGAGCGAGGCTGCCGCGCCCTTGTAGGGCACGTTGACGATGGAAATTCCCGAGCGCAGCCGCAGCAGTTCGGCGGCGAGATAGAGCGAGCTGCCGGCGCCGCCGCCGGAGCCGAAGGTGAGCTTGCCGGGGTTCGCCTTGCCGTAGGCGACGAGGTCGTTGACGTTCTTGAACGGCGCCGTCTTGCGCGAGACCAGGATGAACGGCCCGTTCGACACTTCCGTGACCGGCGTCATTTTGGCGAGATCGAACGGATAGTCCTTGTGGAACGGCTGGGTGACGACGACGCTCGCCGAAATCATGAACAGCGTATGGCCGTCTGGCGGCGAACCGGTCAATTCGCGCAACGCCGGCTCGAAGGCGGCGCCCGGCTTGTTCTCGACATAGACATTGGTGTGCAGGCTGTCGGTCAGCTTCTGCGCGATCAGCCGCGCGGTCACGTCGGTCGCGCCGCCGGCGACCAGGCCGACGATGATGCGGATCGGCTTGTTGGAGAAATCCTGCGCTTGTGCCGGCCGAATCTGCGCCGAAACAAGCGCAACGCCCGCGAGCACGACCGCGACTTTCGCCGCTTGCAATATATGTCTCATCGGTTCCTCCCTGCTCATATTTTTGGCGCGTCTTTTCAATCGCATTTGTGCCCTTCGGCAACAAGCGATTCAAGCGGCTAGGCGGGCGGGACAGATATTCCGCACCCGCCGCCGGGCCAGCGGCTATTGGCGGGGCGTCAGACGATCAGACCGCCGCCGTCGAGATAGACGATCGATCCGGTGGCGAAACCGATGGTCATGAAGGCGAGGATTTGCCGCGCGATGTCTTCGCCGACGCCGACCCGGCCGACCGGCAAGGCGGCGGCCGCCTTGGCGAGCATGTCGCGGCGCGCCGCTTCCGGCATGGCGGCGCGGATCGGCGTGTCGATGAGGCCTGGCGAAACGCAGTTCACGCGCACCGGCGCCAGTTCGAGCGCCAGACTGCGCGCCAGCAACTCCAGCGCGCCGTTGGCCGCGCCGACGATCGCCGTGGCGGGGCGCGGACGAATGCTGAGGAAGCCGGACACCAGCGTGAGCGAGCCGCCGGCGCGGATGTCGGCCGCGCGCGCGACGCGCCAGGCGCCCCAGAATTTTCCTTCCATGGTCGAGCGCACGTCGTCCATCGACACGGATTTGAACGGGCCGGATTTGAGCTGCGCGGCGGTGACGACGACGTGATCGACCGTGCCGCACTGGCGGAACAGCTCGGCGATACTGTCGTCGCTGGTGACGTCGGCCGGGATCGCCTTTACGCCCAGCTTGTCGGCAGCCGCCTTCAATCGCTCGGCATTACGCGAGGCGATGATCACCTCGGCGCCTTCGCTTTTTGCCAGTTCGGCGGTCGCCAGACCGATGCCGGAAGAGCCCCCGACGACGACAACTTTCTTACCTGCGAGCAGCATACCGTCTCCTCCAATCGTGGCCGTTGATTTGAATTCGCCGCGTGCAAACTAGGGCGTAGCGAATGCTTTCTTGAACGCATCGGGAATGGCGGCGGGCGCCGGCTTTCCATTACTGGCGCGCCCAAGCCAGACGCGCGCCTCGTACCCCTCGAAGATCGGCCGCGCGCCGCAGAATCCCTTGTATTCCGCGCGCAAACTCGTGTCGCCGAAACGCCGAATCTCGGCTTCAATTCTGAGAACCTCTTCGTGCGTCGCCGATGCGAAGAACCGGGAATTGGCCTCGACGATCGGAATGCCGACGATGCCGAATTCTTCGCGCATCGTCCGCAGGCTCTGGCCGGCGTCCCGCAGCAGTCCCTGAAAGGCGCTGTCCATCCAATAGAAATATTTCGGATAAAAGACGATGCCCTGTTCGTCGCAGTCGCCCCAGACGATCCGCACCTCGAATTGCGACTTCATGTTTTTCGCGCCACCCGAATGCCGCCGGTCACGTCGGTATATAGCGGGTGCCGATCGCCGGCTTGCTTTGCCCGAGGCCGGGCAGTTCCCAAACGCCGGCGCCGGCCGGATTGATGTCGGCGGCGATGTCGATGTCGATCAGATAGGGCTTGTTGGCGGCGATGCCCTTCTTGATCGCTTCGGCGATATCGCCGGCGCGGTCGACGCGCACACCTTCGACGCCGCAGGAACGCGCCATCGCGGCGAAGTCCGGATTATAGCGCTGGCCGGTCTTGGGATCGCGGAAGTCGGTGGCCAATTCGCGCTTGTTCAAATAACCGCGCTGCAGGCCGCGGATCGAGGCGTAGGCGTAGTTGTTCCACACCACCCAGACGACCGGCAGGTTATATTCGACCGCGGTGCCGAGCACGTTCGCCTGCATGAAGAAGGCGCCGTCGCCGCAGACCGACACGCAAGGACGGTCGGGCGCCGCGTACTTGGCGCCAAGCACACCGGCGACGCCGAAACCCATGGCGCCAAACCCCATGCAACTGATCAACAAATCCGGACGCCGCGGCTTGCAGTAGCCGAGCAGCCAGTTGTGGTGCACGCCGATATCGCTGACCATGATCGCGTCGTCGGGCAGCCCGCGTTGAATCTCGAAGGCCGCGCGCTGCGGATTGACCGGCTGGCTGTCGTCGGTGAAACCCGGCGCGACCAGTTTGTCCCATTCCTTGCGATAACCGTCGATCTGACCCAGCCACTTTTTGCGGGCGTCGAGCTTCTTGTCGACGTCCTTGCGCCGATCGAGCTCGGCATGCACCTGGCGCAGGAAGGTGCGCGTGTCCGCCATCAGGCCCAGCGCGACCGGATAGTTGCGGCCGATCTCGTCCGGATCGATGTCGACGTGGATGAGCTTGGTCGGCGGAATGGTGAAGGAGTAGCCCGGGATCCACGAACTCGACGTACGGTCGTCGAAACGCGTGGCCAGCGACAGCAGAACGTCGGCCTGACGCGTGGCGTGGTTGGCCTGGTAGTGGCCGCCGCGCGCGACCATGCCGAGCGCGAGCGGATGATGGGTATCGATGACGCCGAGCCCGCTCATCGAAGCCGCCACTGGAATCTGCAGGCGCTCGGCGAGCTTGAGCAGTTCCTCGGCCGCGCCGCCGTGGCGCACGGCCTGACCGACGAAAATCACCGGGCGGTCGGCGCCGAGCAGCATATCGACAGCTTTCACGACGCCTTCGGGATCGGCGCCGCAACGGCTGGAGATGTTGCCGTTCCACTCCTTCGCGTTCGGCGCCGCCTCAGCGGCCGATTCCATGAAGACGTCGTAGGGTACGTCCAGCACCACCGGCCCGGGCCGTCCCGTCATCATCGTCTTCCATGCCTGCCGGACCGCGAGCGGCACCATGTCGCCGCGCGTCGGCTGGAACACGCGCTTGCAGAGGCTGCGCACGGTCGACGGGAAGTCGGCCTGGTTTTGCCGGTACATTTCCTGGAAGGCGCCGCGGTTGAACTGGCCGGTCGGCACGTTGCCGGTTACCGCCAGGAACGGCACCGAGTCGAGATAGGCGGTAGCGAGCGAGACCGGCAATTGAGCCGAGCCGGGGCCGCACGAGGTGAAGGTCGCGGTCGCCTTGCCGGACACGCGGTAGTAGACGTCCGCCATGAAGCCGGCGACGCTTTCGTGATGCGTCGAGATGGTCTTGATCTCGGACGAGCGCTCGTACAGCGCGTCGATGAACTGGATGTTGCCGTGGCCGCAGAGGCCGAACACCTGCGGCACCTTCTCCTGGATCAGATAGTCGACAATGACCTGTGCGCCGTTGAGCATATTTGTCGACATCGGATCCGTCTCCTTTTCGATCGGCGCGAAACTATGTCTCATAATGCTGTACGTCAATTGATAATGTGGTATTCGGCGGGTAGCCGAAAATAGGAGACCGCGCCATGGCAGCGACACGCAAATGGTTCATCCGCAACATCGCCGCGGTGCCGTGGCGCCAGTTTCCGGATCATTTCGGCGGCGCGCTGTCGAAACCGCTGGTGATGCCGGAAACCGCCGGCTCCCAGCATATCGACTACCGCATCTCGATGTATCAGCCGATGGCCTATGTGAAGGTGCACCGGCACAAGGTGCAGGAGCAGGTCTATCACGTGCTCGAAGGCGAAGGCGTGATGCACATCGACGGCGAGGATCACGTCGTGCGCAAGCACGATTTTATTTTCCTGCCGCCCGGCGTCGATCACTCGATCTCGAACACCGGCCTGGTCGATCTCGTGTTTCTCGTCGTCACTTCGCCGGTCAGCGACGAAGCGGTGAAGTAATCTGGTTTGTCATGGCCGGGCTTGTCCCGGCCATCTCGCTTAGGGACAGACAACGCCATCCTAAGCGGGATCACCGGGACAAGCCCGGTGATGACAACGAACTAGCTTCCTTCGCCGCATTCCTCCCGGCCCGCCGCCCCGACGCGAAGGCCCAGCCGAGATGGTGGCCGTGGCCCTTGAGCAGCAGGCCGCCCTGCCCGGTCGAGCCCGCCGCATACAAGCCGGCGATCGGCTTATCTTCCGCGCCCAGCACGCGGTGCTCGTGATCGACGGCGAGGCCGCCTTCGGCATGCACGAACACCGCGTTGAGCGGTCCGAGCGCCACATAGGGTCCCTCGCCGATCGGCGGCCGGTTGCCGGCGGCCGCGTTATGCGCGCGCACGGTGGCGGCCAGAGCCGCCGCCGGCATCTTCAATCTGCCGGCCAGTTCGTCCAGCGTCGCGCCTTGCGAGAAAATATCGCGGCGGTTGCGCCGGTAGTCGTCGATATAGGCGTAGGCGACGCCGGGCGCGGTCGAGATGAAATGCGGCCAATCGCTGAACAACGCGGCCAACCGCTGGTCGAGCAGGATATACGCGGCCTTGTCCGGCTGATCCGGCAGCGCATAGGCCGGCTTATCGCATTCGTCGACGAAGCGCTCGCCGCGCTTGTTAATCAGAATCGCGCCCTCGCTGAACAGATCGGGCGACGGCGCCAGCGCCGTCGTCACAAAGCTCATCACGAACGGCCGCAACAACGCCTTCGGCATGTTTTCGAGCGACCACGCCATCAGATTGGCGAGCGCGCGCCACGGCGGCAGGCTCAACAGAATATTTTTCCGCTGCGGCGGCACGAAACGCAGTTCCGGCCCGAGCGCCAGATCACCGTTGACGATGCGGGCCCCGAGCGCCAAAGCGAGCTTCTGTCCGTCGCCGGTCGCGGTCACGTTGACGCCGTCGATCTTGGCTTCCTGCGGCCCCATGAAGCGCGCTTTCAACTCCGGATCGCTGGTGAAGTCGCCGGCGGCCAGCACGACGCCGCCGCGGGCGCGAAAGCGCCGCGGCCCGTCCGCCGTCGCGCAGTCGATGGCAACCACGCGGCCATTCTCTGTCACCAGCACGGTCGCGCGCACGCCGCATTGGATGGCGACGCCGGCCCGCCGCGCGGATTTTGCCAGATGCGTGATGAAGGCGCGCGAGTTCGGCAGCACGTTGTGCATGCGCGGCTTTTGGTGCGGCGGCTCCGGCATCGGGCCGTAGAAGCGGATGCCGTGGTCGAGCAGCCAGCGGAACGTCTCCGGCATGGCGTCGGCGAGCACGCGGCGCAGCGCCGCGTTGTCGCGCGCGTCGAGTTCACCGTTGAACCCGGCCATGTCGCGCCAGTGCTCCTCCGGACTGTCGGCGATGCCCTTGCGCGCCTGGTGCGGCGTCTGGCTGGCGGTCACCGACCCGACCGACCAGGCGGTGGAGCCGCCGAGCTGCGGGTTCTTCTCCAGCAGCACGACGTCGCGCCCGAGCGCGCGCGCCTCGATCGCAGCGGCAAGGCCGCTGCCGCCGCCACCGACGACGACGACGTCGTGGGTGGACTCGACGGTCACGGCGTCTGCTTGGCGCGCTGGCCGGCGGTGGTGCCGGCGATCTTGCCGAACACGGAGCCGTTCATCAGCCCGGTGCCGCCGGGATAGTTGAACCAGAAGATGCCGCCGACCAGTTCGCCGGTGGCGAACAGGCCGGGAATGGTGCCGCCGTCCGAATCCATCACACGCGCGCTGGTGTCGATGCGCAGGCCGCCGAAGGTGAACGTGAGCCCGCAGGTCACCGCATAGGCCTCGAACGGCGGCTCGTCGACGGTGTTGGCCCAGTTCGATTTCGGGATGGCGAGGCCCTTGGTGCCGCGCCCGTCTTTCACATTGGGATCGAACGGCACCTCGGTCATCACCGCCTTGTTGTATTCCTTAATGGTCGCCAGCGCCTTCTCGGCGTTGACGTCCTCCATCTTGGCGCACAGTTCTTCCAGCGTGTTGGCGCGGATCTTGGTCACCCGCTTGATGCGGTATTCGTCGCGCAGCATCGGGATGATCTTGTTGTCGAACACCTGGTAGGCGAACTGCTTGGGCTGCATCAGGATGATGCGGCCGTTCTTGGCATAGGTGTAGTTGCGGAAGTCGGAGCCCTCGTCGAGGAAGCGCTCGCCGTTGGCATTGATCATGATGCCCCACGGATAGGAGTGCTTCTGGAAGTTGTCGCCGACCGTGAGATCGCCGGTCTCCGGCGCGTTGCGGTCCCAGGCGACCGCGTGCCCGCCCGACCAGTTGCCGATCGGCTGCGCGCCGATGGCCAGCGCCATCTTGATGCCGTCGCCGGTGTTGAAGCGGGTGCCGCGGATCTTGGCGAGTTCCCAGCCGGGTCCGAGATAACGCGTGCGCATCTCGGCATCGGCCTGGAAGCCGCCGGAAGCCAGCACCACGCATTTGGCCTTTACCTGGTGGGTCTTGCCGCCTTGCTTGACCTTGACGCCGTGCACGCCGTCGTCGTCGGCCAGAAGTTCGAAGGCGCGCGCGCCGTAGGCGATGGTGATGTTGTTCTTGCGCGCGATCTTGGTCAGCGCGTCGACCAGCCCCGGCCCGCCGCCGACCGCTTCCACCGTCAGCCCGCCCCAGAACTTGAACATGCCGCCGATCTTGTAGGCCTGGCGGCCCCAGATCGGCATGAAGCGCACGCCCTTGTCGCGCATCCACAGCATGGTGGCCTTGCTGTTCTTGATCAGCACCTCGCACAGATCGGGGTCGGTGCGGTATTCGGTGATGCGGCCCATGTCGTCGAAGAACTTCTCCTCGGTGTAGGTGCCGAAGTCGGACTTCGACACTTCCTCGTCCGACAGGTCGGGCATCAGCTTGCGCAGGTCTTCGACGCCGTCATAGACGCAGCGGAAGGCGCCGGCGGTAAAGCGGCTGTTGCCGCCCGACTCGTCCTCCGGCGCGCGCTCGAGCACCAGCACCGAGACGCCCTGCTCGGCCGCCGCCAGCGCCGCGCAAAACGCCGCATTGCCGCCGCCAACAACGATGACATCCGTGGAGAGAGGTAACGATGGGGTCATGATCTTTTCTAACCTCGTTTAGGACGCTTGACTGAGATTGGCGGGCAGGAAGCCGAGCGCTGCGAGTTTCTCTACGCTGGCAATGATGTCGCGGTCGGGGTCGTGCGAGATGATTTCCAGCATCGGCCGCGCTTGGTAGCCGACGGCGGCGAGCGCGCCGGGCACCGTTGCGAACGGCACCGTGCCTTCACCGACCGGATCGTGACGATAGGCCCGTTGCCCGGTATCCGACAAATGCACCAGCGCAAGCCGTTCCCGGCATTGCTTCAGGCCTTCGGCAAAATCTTCGCCGATGAAATGCGCATTGGCGACGTCATAAACGACCCGCAAAGCGGGATTGCCGTAGCGCGCGAGCGCCTCGAGCAGCGGACCGATCGCCGGCAGAAAAGCGAACGGCATGTTTTCGACCCACAGCGCCGTGCCGGACGCTTCGGCAACCGGGCAAAGCCGGTCCAGCGCCGCGAAGAAATGCTCGACCAGTTCGGAGGCCGCGGCGGGAAACAGCGGATTGGCTTTGCCGGGACCGATGACGACGCCACGCGCGCCGAGGTCGCCGGCCAGTTGAACCGCTTCGGTCAATCGCGCGAGCGAATAGGCGCGCATCTCCGGCGCCGCGGCGGCGACATTGATGTCGATGTTCGGCATGTTGAGCGCGGTAAGTTGCAGGCCGCGCTGTTCCATCATGCGGCGTAACGCGCGGCGCCGGTCGGCAGGCAGTTCCGCCGGCCACAGATGGCCCGGATGCACCATCAGCTCGAATTCGCGGAAGCCAAGCTCCGCGAGCCGCGCGAGGCAAGCCTCGGCGCTGTGCGAGCGCATGTAGGAATAACTGTTGGCGCCGAACATCGACGCCTGGACGCTGCTCTCCCGGTTCATCGATGCGCGCTCTTGCAAGGTGGTCGATGGGACGGCGCGGTCTTTCGCGGCAGCCGCCACTCATAAAGCCGGCGGCGGATGAGTCAATCACTATCCGACCATATGAGTTGCCATTTGTCATTCCGGAATACCCGGTGTTATGGTCCCGGCCCGCCAAGGATGCTCGATGCCGATACGAAGCTCCGAGCATTGCCATGCTCGACCCATCCTCGGTGCCGAGGAAGCGCGCTTCTACGAGCATGAAACCCGCATTTCCGGGGATAAGGAGGCCACCGATGAGCCCAACTTCCGCCGTCAAACTTTCCGCCGCCGACGCTGGCCCGACCCAAATACCGATGCTGATCGGCGGCGAATGGCGTAGCGCAGCCGAGACTTACGAAGTGCGCGACCCCTATCGCGGCACCGTTGTCGCGCACGCACCGCGCTCCTCGATGAAAGATCTCGACGATGCGCTCAACGCCGCGGTCAACGCCAAGGCCAAGGCCGCCGCCGTACCAGGTTATGAGCGCGCCGCGCTCTTGCGCCGCGCCGCCAAGCTATTGGTGGAACGGGCTGATTTCATCGGCGAGATCATGGCGCGCGAAACCGGCAAGGCGATCAAGGACGCCAAGGCCGAAATCATTCGCTCGCAGGATACGCTCTCGCTTTCGGCCGAAGAGGCCGTGCGCATCGAAGGCGAGCACGTACCGCTGGATGCCAGCGCCATGGGCGCCGGAAAAATCTGTTTCATGCTGCGGTTTCCGGTCGGTGTCGTCGCGGGGATAACTCCGTTCAATGCCCCGGTGAATCTCGCCTGCCACAAGATTGCGCCGGCAATCGCCGCCGGAAACACTTTGGTGCTCAAAGCGCCGCCGCAATCTCCGGGCGTTATCAATGCGTTGGCCCAGATTTTCGTCGATGCCGGTACGCCGTCCGGGGTGCTCAACGTGCTCTACGGCGAAAGCGTCGGCCCCGCGCTGGTGCGCGACCCGCGCGTCGATTTTATCACCTTTACCGGCTCGACCCGTGTCGGCGCCGAAATCAAGGCAGCCTCGGGCTTGCGGCGCGTCGCGCTCGAGCTCGGCGGCAATGGCGCCACGATCGTGCATGAGGACGCCGCGATCGCCGAAGCCGCTCCCGTCTGCGCACGTAATGCCATGCGGCTCGCCGGTCAAAGCTGCATCTCGGTGCAGACCGTCTATGTCCACCGCAGCCTCTATCCGCGCTTCGTCGATCTGGTCGTCGCCGAGGTGAAAAAGCTCAAGTTGGGCGATCCGCTGGACCCCATGACCGACGTCGGAACATTGATCGATGAGCGCGCGGCAAAGCGGGTGGAAAGCTGGATCTCCGAGGCGGCGAATGGTGGCGCCAAGGTTCTTACCGGCGGCAAGCGCCATGGCGCGCAGATCGAACCGACCGTCATCGCCGATGCCAACCCGACCCTGAAGGTGGTGTGCGACGAGGTATTCGGCCCGGTCATCAGCCTGCTGCCCTATGACGACATCGACGAAGTGTTCCGCACGGTCAGCACCAGCCGGTTTGGGCTGCAGACCGGGGTGTTCACAAAATCCATGGAGGTCGCGATCCGCGCGGTCCGCAATATCCGTACCGGCGGCGTCATCCTCAACGGCAGCTCGACGTGGCGCACCGACCAGCTCGCCTATGGCGGCGTGAAGGACAGCGGCATTGGCCGTGAGGGTCCGAAATACTCCATCCGCGACATGACGGAAGAGCGGTTGGTTTTGTTTAATCTCTAGTGGACTGCATGGCTCCCGTAGAGGGGGTTGTACCTGAGCGACATAGCCGCCAAAGATGGGCGAGGCGGCAATTGACGAACTCAGTTCGACATTGTGGTTGGAGGCCACCCGTTGAGAGCACGAACCAAGACAAGAACTGCCGAAAAGCCAAGTGCGCCTGCCAAGGCCAAGATCGCCAGGCTTGTGGTGCCTTCGCAAACCGACATCGACGACGACGCCGAGATCCGACAACGTGTCGGCGTCCAGTCAATCGGTCGCGCTTTCGCGATCCTCGAGGAAATCGCACGCCACCGGGATGGAATTGGATTAGCCGAACTGAGCAAACTGGTGGGCTTGCACAACTCCACCACGTTCCATCTGGCAAAATCGATGCTGTCGCTCGGCTACGTCCGCCAGGAGAAGGCCTCCAAGCGCTACCGCATCGGCCGGCCGCTGTTCGCGCTTGCCGCCAGCGCCCTTGATGAGATCGAGATGGTGAACGTCGCGACCCCCGTACTCGAGGAACTGTCGCGAGAGACCGGCGAAAGCAGCCATTTCTCCGTCCGCATGGGCGACGCCGTGATCGTTATCGCGCGCACCAGCGGGCCGGGTGCGTTCCAACTGACCGACCGGGTCGGCGTCGTTCGGCCGGCGCACTGCACCGCACTGGGCAAGGCTATCCTCGCCTCGTTGCAGCCCGACCAGCTCGAGCGCTTCCTCAAGCGCGTCCGCCTCAAGCCATCGACCGAGAAATCGATCACCGAAGTGCCCGTGCTGCTGCGCGAGATCGATGAAATCAGGCGGACCGGCGTCGCATTCGACGATGGCGAATTCAATCTCGAAGTCCGCTGCGTAGCGGTCCCGGTCAAGGACTTTACCGGCAATATCGTCGGTGCGATCGGCATTTCCGGCCCGATCTGGCGCCTTTCCAAAGAGGCGCTGCAAAGCCAGGCGAAGATTGTACAGGCGGCGGCGGCGCGACTGACCGCCGAATTCGGGGCAGCGGAATAATTCAGAACAACGTCCGGCAGTCGGCGAGATCACGTATTCGTTCGGCAGCCAAGTACGCCGCATCCCTCCTGCGACAGCTTCGCCGCCGAACCGGCGCTTTTGACGTTGACAGCAGCCCACCGCTCCGGGAGTATCCTCCCACAATAAAAAAACGTCTCTCACATTCTCGCATGTGCGGAAATTTGAGGGCCACGGCATGCGATGTATCCATTCGGGAGGAGACCAGCGATGACCACCTACAATCGTCGAAGCGTATTGAAAGCCAGCGCCGCCTTTGCCGGCGCTTCCGCCCTGGGATTTCCGGCAATCGTCCGTGCCCAGACCGACAAGATAAAAATCGGCCATCTCACACCGCTCACCGGTTTTCTCGGCGCGCTGGGCGCTTATGCCCAGTTGGGCATCAGAATGGCCGAGGAAGAGATCAATAAAGCCGGCGGCGTGATGGGCCGCCAGCTCGACATCATGTCGGAAGATTCGGTCAACCCGGCGACCGCGGCGACCAAGGCCCAACGCATGCTCGACCGCGACGGCGCGCAATTCCTGATGGGCGAAATCAATTCGGCCTCGGCAGTGACCATCATGCAGGTGGCCGCGCGCAATAAGCGCTTCTACCTGCAGATCGGCGCGCGTTCCGACGCATTGCGCGGCAAAAATTGCAATCGCTACACCTTCCACGTCGACATCCCCAGTCACGTCATGGTCTACGCGGTCGGCAAGGCGCTAGTGCGAGACAACATGATGAAGGGCAAGAAGTTCTACACCCTCACCGCCGACTATATTTTCGGCCACGATCTGGGGGACGCCGCCAAACAGTTCTTCAGTGAGAACGGCGGCACGGTCATCGGCGACGAACTGGTCGCGACCGATGTGACCGAATTCAGCCCCTATTTGTTGAAAATCCGCCAAGCCAAGCCGGACGTGGTCTGTTCGAACCTCGCCGGCAATCAGGTCACCAACCTGATCAAGCAATACGCCGAATTCGGCCTGCCCTATCCGGTCGTCGGCTTCAACCTCAACACCGCGGACGCCTGGGCGGCCGGCGAAGGCAACCTGAGCGGCACCTGGCCGACGGTCTGGTACCACACGCTCGACGTACCATCATCGAAGACCTTCGTCGCCAACTTCATCAAGAAGTACGGCAAGCCGCCGGAAAACCATGCCTGGATCGAATACGTCTCGCTCAAGATGATGGCGCAAGCCATGAACGAGACTAAATCGACGGACACGGAAAAGCTGATCGCCTACTTCGAGAGCGAAGCCAAGTTCGACATCCTGAAGGCGCGTCAGGGCTATTTCCGCAAATGGGATCATCAGTTGATGCAGGAAGCCTATCCCTTCACGGTCAGGAAGAAGGGCGAAGCCAAGGATAAATGGGACTTCCTGGAGCTCGGCAAGGCTGTTCCCGGACCGAACGAATCGCTCGAAGCTCTGTCCGTGACGAAAGAGCACAACACTTGCGTCATGACATGAACGCCGGCGCGCTTTGAATAACCGCGCGTTGGCGATCCTAGGGTCGCCAACGCGCCGCTTTGTGTCCGGGATCCAAAATGCAATTCGAGTTCTTGTTGGAGCAAGTGGTGAATGGCCTCGTGCTCGGAGGCTATTACCTGCTCATCGCCCTAGGGCTGTCGCTCATCTTCAGCGTCGGCGGCATCGTGAACCTGGCGCATGGCGCGTTCTACGCGCTCGGCGCCTATATTTCGCTTGAGATCACAAAATATCTCGGCTTCGGTCCGGCGATTGTCCTGTCGCCGCTCGCGGTGGCCATGCTCGGCATCTTGTTCGAGCGATTTCTATTACGCCGTTTCTATGCAGCCGATCCGATCCTCAGCCTGCTGGTGACCTTTGGTCTGGCAATGATCGCGGAACAATTGATCCGCATCATATGGGGCGCCTCGCCGTTGTCGGTGAACGTACCCGCAGTCTTCAAGGGATCCGTCCTGTTCGGGGACTTCCTGTTTTCGCGCTATCGGCTGCTGCTGCTGGCGGTGGTCGTCGTGGTGCTTATCAGCATCTGGTTGCTGCTGAACAAAGCTTCGTTCGGCCGCGTCATCCGCGCCGGCATCCAAAAGCCGGACATGGTCGCCGCGCTCGGCATCCGACTGCAGCCCTACATGACCGCGATTGTCATGCTCGGCGTCGGCATGGCCGCGCTGGGCGGCGCCTTGTTCGCGCCGATTACCATCGTGCATCCGGCGATGGGCGCGGAAGTCATCACGGTCGCCTTCGTCGTGGTGGTGATCGGTGGGCTCGGCAGTTTCTGGGGCGTGGTGATTTCGGCACTGCTGGTCGGCGTGGTGCGCGGCATCACCATCAATTTCATCCCCGCCGCCGGTGAAGCCTCGATGTACGTGCTGATGTTCCTGGTGCTGATGTTCCGGCCGCGCGGCCTACTCGGCGAACGCATCGAGAAGTTCGAAATATGATTGCCCGCCAAGCTTCGAAGTTGCAGCCGTTGTGGATTGCGGCGATCGGCCTCGTCGTGCTGCCGCTGGCCATGCACGTCGTCGGCCTGACGACCGATACCGCCTCGACAGTGGTCATTTTGGCCATCGCGGCCATGGGGCTGAACCTGTGCGTGGGCTACTCCGGCTTAGTGTCGTTCGGCCACGGCGCCTGGTTCGGCATCGGCGCCTATGCCGCCGCAATCTTGCAAAGAACCTGGTTCGGCGACGAGATCTGGCTGCCCATTCTCTTGTCCATCGTCATCGTCGCTGTCTTGTCGACCGTTGCCGGCGTCCTCATCCTGCGCCGCCGCGGCGTATATTTCTCACTGCTGACGCTGGCCTTGGCCGCGCTCACCTACACCATCTCGTTCCGCTGGACCGACGTGACCGGCGGTGAGAACGGGCTCGGCGATCTCAAGCGCGGCAACATCGGCCCGATCAGTCTCGACAATGCGCTCGCCTATTACGCCCTGGTCGCGGTGCTCGGCCTCGCCGTCCTCTATGTCCTGATGCGCGTGCTGCGCTCGCCGTTTGGCCATGTGGTTGTGGCCATCCGCGAGAACCAGTTGCGGGCCACATTCCAGGGTTACCAGGTCGAGCGCTACAAGCTCGCGGTATTCGTGCTTTCCGCCGTGATCACCGGCGCGGCCGGTGCACTCTTGGGCTTCCTGACTTACCTGGTGTCGGCGGAAGGGGTCTCGGTCCCGTTTTCCGGCGAATTGCTGGCCATGGTCGTGATCGGCGGCATGCGTAATTTGCTGGGCCCAGCCTTCGGCGCGCTGTTCTTTATCATGTTCCGCGAGTTGTTTTCGATCTGGACCGGGGACTGGCTGCTTTGGTTCGGATTGATTTTCGTCGGCTTCGTGGTGTTTTCGCCGAGTGGCCTGGTCGGCATCTGGGCGCAGTTGCAGCGACGCTGGCGCCCGGCAACGGAAGAAGTCGCCGCCATGAGCAAGGGCAAGGTCTACGACGGCTTGGCGCTGCCGGGGTTCCTGCGCCCGCAGGGGACGCAAGGAACGGTGCTGAGCGCAGATACCGTCTCGAAACATTTCGAAGGCATCCGTGCCGTCAGCGACGCGAGCCTGACGGTCAACGCCGGCGAAATCCACGCCTTGATCGGCCCGAACGGCGCCGGCAAAACGACCATGTTCAACCTGATTTCGGGACTCTACGTGCCGGACCGCGGCACCGTGCGCCTCTATGACCGCGAGGTCCAAGGGCTGACGCCGTTTCAGATCTGCAACAAGGGGCTCGCACGATCGTTTCAGATCACGAACCTGTTCCGCGGTCTGTCGATCTACGAAAATCTGCGCCTGTCGCTGCAGGCGCAGCATCCTATGCGCTTCAACGCCTGGAAGGACATCGACAGCTACACGGAAGTGCACGCGGAAACCGCCGAGCTGATCCGATACCTAGGGCTGGAAGGCATCGAGGGCATGGAAGCCGGCGAGATGTCCTACGGCGGCCAACGGCTGGTGGACTTAGGCATTGCGCTCGGCTGCAAGCCGCAAGTCCTGTTGTTGGACGAACCGCTCGCCGGGCTCGCCGCTGCCGAACGCGAACGCGTATCGAACCTGGTGACGAACGTGGCCGCAAAAATTCCGGTGCTGATCGTCGAGCACGACATCGATCGGGTACTCGGCTTTTCACATCGCGTCACCGTGATGAATCAGGGCGAAGTCCTGATGACCGGCACGCCGGAGGAGGTCCGCACCGACAAGCGCGTGCAGGAAATTTACACCGGGACGGGCACCGCCGACATCGTGCACAGCCGGGGAACCGCTGAGGCAGCGGCCAAAGCGAAGCAGATTCTGCGTTTCGAAGACGTCAATTCCTTCTACGGCAAGAGCCATATTCTCAATGGCGCGACGCTCGACGTGCGCGAGGGCGAGATTGTCGCCTTGGTCGGCCGCAACGGCGCCGGCAAATCCACGCTGCTGAAGACCTTGACCGGGCTGGTGACGCCGGCCTCCGGCACGATCGAATATGAAGGGCAGAATATTGCCGGCCTGCCGGCGCCGGACATTGCGCGCTTAGGGATGGGCTACGTGCCGCAAGGACGTCAGCTGTTCGCCGGCATGACCGTGGCGGAAAATCTTGCGCTCGGCCGCCTGGCGCGGGCGACCGATGGAAAAGATGCCATCGTCTGGAGCCAAGAACAGATCTTTCAATTCTTCCCGCGTCTAGCGGAACGGGCACACGTCGCGGCGGATTATCTGTCGGGCGGCGAACAGCAAATGCTGGCGGTTGCCCGCGCGCTGTCGGGCAACGTCAAACTGCTGTTGCTGGACGAGCCGTTCGAGGGACTGGCGCCCAACATCGTGCTCGATCTGTTCAAGGTCTTCGACGGCCTGCGCGGGCGGGCCTCCATCCTGATCGTCGAGCACAATCTGGATCTGGTGCTGGCGCTCGCTGACCGAGTCTTCGCGCTCGATCGCGGTGCGGTGATTCACCAGGGCCCGGCAGCACCGCTGCTGGCCGACCTGGAATACCGCAAGCAGATTCTGTGGGTGTAACGACACAACCGGGGCGGCGATCGATGAAACCTCTCTTCACTGCAGCGGCGATCGGTTTGGTGGCCCTCGCCGCAAGTCATGCGCGCGCCGCGGACCAGAAGACCATCGCCGTATTCACCAAGAACTCGACCAACCCGGCCTATGCGGCCTTCCGTATCGCCGCCGATCAGGTCGCCCGCGCCAATGGCGCGAAGACGGTGCATTACGTCCCGAAGAAGCCGGACAATGTCGACGAACAGAAAGCCTTCGTCGAACAGGCGCTGAAGGACAAGCCGGATGTCGTCATCTTCATTCCGGTCGACGACGTCGCCATGATCAATTCTGTGAAGAAGCTCAACGCGGCGAAAATTCCCATCGTGCTCGCCTCCAATCCGCTGCCCGGCAGCTTCGTCACCTATGTCGGCGCCGATGACTACGCGATCGGCTACCGCGAAGCGAAATATCTGTTCGACAAGATGGGCGGCAAGGGCAAGATCGTCGTCATCGAAGGCACGCCGGCGGCGCCGACCAATCGCGAGCGCCTGCGCGGCTACAAGCGCGCCTTTGCGGAGTATCCCGGCATTCAGGTGCTCGGGTCGGGTGCCGGAAACTACCAGCAGCCTGACGCCAAGCGGCTCATGGAGAAGTTCCTGCGGGAGCACGCCCAGATCGATGCCGTGCTCTCAGCCAACGATGGCATGGCGCTTGGCGCACTTGAGGCATTGAAGGAAGCCAAACGGACCGCCATCGTGATCGGCATCAACGGCATCTTGTCGGCGGTCAAGCAGATCGAGACCGGCGCCATCCTTGCCACCGTCGATTTCAACATGTTCAAGATCGGCTGCATGGCGACCCGCGCCGCCGTCCGCCAGCTAAAGAACGAGCCGTTGCCGGAAAAGGTCATGCTGCCGGCCGAGGTCATCGACAAAACCAACTACAAGGCATGGCTGACGCCGGTCGAGCAGCGCACCTGTCCGGAATGGGCTGACGTTGTTAAATAGCGCGTTATGAGCGCCGGCTCCGGAAACCTTATTGTTGTCGGTCACGGCGCGGCCGGTCTCGCGGCGGCAGTGTCGGCCGCCGAGGCGGCGCGCAGCCGCGGTTGGTCGATCAAGATCACGCTTGTTGAGAAGACCACGGAAGACGAGGCCGGCGGCAATACGCGCTGGTCGCCGTCCAATATGCGCATGGCCGCGCCCGACCGGGTCGAGCCGACTTTCGTGCAGGACATGCTGGCGGCCACCAAAGGCCAAGGCGACGAAACCTATTTTGCGCGGCTGGCGGCGGAAGCGCCGGCGACGATCAAATGGATCGCCTCCTTCGGCATCGAATTCATCCAGCCGCCCTATTACCTGGCGAAAGGCCCGCCGCGCATCCAGCCAGTCGGCGGCGGGCCGGTTCTGGTCAAGACTTTGACGCACGCGGCGAGAGAAGCCGGCGTCGACTTCCTATACGGCTGTGCTCGCGCGCGAGATCGTCACCAAAAATAACCGTATCTAGCGGCCTTGCCGTCGAGCAAGCCGGTGCGCGCCGGACCTTGCCGGCCGATGCCATCGTGCTTGCCAGCGGCGGCTTCCAGGGAAACGCTGAAATGATGCGCCAGCATCTTGGCAGTGGCGGCGAAACCATGCGGCTGATCTCGCCCGGCACGCGCTTCAACACCGGCGACGGCATTAAAATGGCGCTCGACGCTCCATGCCGACAAATCGGGCGATTGGAACGGCATGCACTGTGAGCCGGTCGATGCGCGCAGCACGGGCTCTGCGCCGGTCGTGCTGGTCTATCCCTACGGCATCGTGGTCGACCGGAACGGCCACCGCTTCTTCGACGAAGGCGGCGGACTCATGCACGAAACTTGGGAATGGCTTGCGCGCTATATCCATTTCAAGACGCCGGGCTCGATTGCCTACGCCATCCTCGACCGCCGGCTGCTCGACATTGCGGATTATCAACGCGCCATCCGGTCCGACGTCCCGCCGGTGCAGGCCGACACGCCTTGCCGAGCTAGCGGAACGCATCGGCGTCGATGCCGGCAATCTCGGCGCCACCATCGCGGCCTACAATGCCGCGTGCCGGGGCGACCCGAATACATTCGACGCGACGCGATGCGACGGGCTTGCTGCTGCGCGCGACCTGCAGCCGCCCAAATCGAATTGGGCGCGCGCCATCAATGTGGCGCCGTTCCTGGCCTATCCGCTGGCCGGCGCCGTGGCCTACACATTTGGTGGCCTCGCAACGGATGACCGAGCCCGCGTATTGCGCGACCGCGCGGCGATCCCCGGCCTGTTCGCTGCCGGCGAGATCACGGGAAATTTCTATGCGACCGCGCCGAATGCCGTATCGGTGATGCGCGCGTTCGTGTTCGGCAGAATTGCGGGCCGCGAGGCAATCGCATTCTTGCAAGGAAATGCCGGTTAGCCCGTCCTGACGCGCGCAAAGCGGCGTTCGGCGAAGGTGGCGGAGGGAGAGGTACTGGAAACTAACCCTCTCCAGTGCAAGCTAACGTATTCTAGCGAACTCAAACGAATTCGATGGGGTTCCGGCACACTCAGGAAATCCCGTTTTGGCCGATTCGCATCCGCTTTACCCGATATGCAAGCAGATATTGCAATGCAGCAAATATCCACTTCGCAAAACCGGCCATTCAGGATCGAGCAGACAAATGCACCAGCAAACACCATCGCTATTCGTTCACCTCATCAGCTTCACGTGGCTGAACCTGGTTCTCGACAAATAGTGAACGCGAATGCGACAATGCCTTCGACGTGAATACAATAGGGGGCACAAATGATTCTCGATCGTCGCCAGTTAGTGTTGCCGGCCCTTGCCATCGGACTCTTGGGCATATTCCCCGCCTTCGCGGCTTCCTCTGATGAAGAGGCCGTTGCGAAAAACGTTGAGGCATTCCGCGCGGCTCAATTTGCGCTCGACGCCAACGCATTGGACGCACTCTGCGCAGCGGAGCTCAGCTACAGCCACTCCGATGCCCGGATCATGGACAAGGCTACTTTCCTCGCCACCTCCACCAACAGAAAAACAAAATACATATCTCTGATCTACCAGGATCCCAAGATTCGTGTCGTCGGCCCTGCCGCGATCGTGCGGTTCACTTGGGTGAGCGAGAGCGAATCCATCGCCGACGGTAAGAAAAGCGGCACGAAAATCCACGTCCTGATGAACTGGCAGAAACAGGGCGCGGACTGGAAGCTCTTGTCTCGCGCGGCAACCAAGCTCTGATCGCGC
>CAVVNY010000019.1:0-35489 GCA_963749625.1 uncultured Alphaproteobacteria bacterium
GCTTGGCCGGCGCCCGTTTGGGCGGCGGAGCTTTTTTCGCCGGCTCCGGCCGCGGCTCTGGCGCCGAGCCCACCGCGTCATCGATATCTTCGAGCAGGCTGCGGACGCGCGCGGCATTGGCGCCTAAATCCGACAGACCGTAGCGCGAGGCCGAGCGCACATCGACGCGCGCGCCATCGGTATCCGCGCTGATCCGGATCACCACGTCGTCGCGAAAGCCCATGATCGGCGTGCGCGCCGTTGCCTCGATCACGGCATCGCGGCGGCCGGCCGGCGGACTGGCGCTAGCCACGCGCCATTTGCGTTTGGTCACCAGCGCGAGCGTGACGTCGTAGACCTGTTTGGGCGGCGCACTCTCTTGCAATGGCGTGATGTCGGGATAGGCCGCGCGCTGCGCCTGCGCGACGGCGCCGCCGGGATAATCGTTGCGGCCGGGCGGCCGCTGGCGTGCCAGCACGTCGAAGCGCGGCGGATTGGCCGGGTCGGTGGTTATGTCGGAAATGGCCGGCAGCTTGCTGGCGCGATAGCCGAGATAGCTCGGGTAAGCGAGCAGCAGCAGCCCGAGGAACAATCCCAGGATTGCCGAGCCGAGCCCGGACAGGCCCTGACGCCAAATCACGATAAAGGCCAGAAAGGACAGCAGCACCGCCAGAGCGGCGAATACCAAGGCGGCGGCAAAGGTGGCGAGCGCCGGCTCGATCTCCAATAGGCCGGACCGCACGATGACGATCGAGAGCGCCGCTACGGCGAGCGAGAACAGCGCGAGACGGCGCGACCACGCGGCCAGCCGCGACACCGGCTCGTCGCCAAAATTGGGTCGTCGCGCCATCCCGTTACCCCACGTAAATCGTGCCCGTCGCCGGCGCAAAGGGATAAAGGGAAGCGCGGGTACGGGCAATGACCTGCACCTGGCAACCGGCGCGCCGCGGCTGTTTTTTCACGCTTTCGTTGCGCGAGCCGGGCACACGCCGCCGGGCCGGATCGTTAGGCGACCATCTGCGCCAGGGTAATCGGCGTATCGAGCCGGAGGCGCATGGC
This sequence comes from uncultured Alphaproteobacteria bacterium, assembly GCA_963749625.1. Taxonomy (GTDB): domain Bacteria; phylum Pseudomonadota; class Alphaproteobacteria; order Rhizobiales; family Xanthobacteraceae; genus Pseudolabrys. The sequence continues at coordinate 1,039 of CAVVNY010000019.1, forward strand.
TTCGCCGCTCATCGGGCGGCCGAACAGGTAGCCCTGGCCTTCGTGGCACCCCTGCGACGTGACCAGCCGCATCTGCTCTTCCGTCTCGATGCCTTCCGCGACCACGGTCTTGTCGAGGCCGGTGCCGAGACTGGCGACCGCGCCAATGATCGCCCGGACGTCGCGCTCATCTCCCAGATCGGCAATGAACGACTGGTCGATCTTGATCTTGTGGAAGGGAAATTTGCGCAAATAGTTGAGCGAAGAGTAGCCGGTGCCGAAGTCGTCGAGCGACAAGCCGACGCCGAGATTGTTGAGCTGCTGCATGGTCGCCAAGGTGCCGTCGTTGTCCTCGAGTAGCAGCCGTTCGGTGACCTCGAGTTCGAGCCGTTGCGCAGGAAGGCCCGACTTCGCCAGCGCCGTGACCACTTGCAACGCGAGGCCGCGGTCCCTGAATTGGACCGGCGACAGGTTGACGGCAACCTTGACGCCATGCGGCCAGGCCGATGCCTCGACGCAGGCGCGTTGCAAGGCCCATTCGCCGAGCGGGACGATCAGGCCGGTCTCTTCGGCAACGGGGATGAACACCGCCGGCGGCACTTCCCCGCGCACCGGGTGCTTCCAGCGCATCAACGCCTCGCAGGTCGTGACCCGGCCGGTGCGCAGGTCGACCAGCGGCTGGTAATTCAGCGTGAATTGCTCCGAGCCCAGGGCCTCGCGCAGGTCGAGTTCGAGCGCGCGGCGCTCCTGCACCGCGTCCTCCATGTCCATGGCGAAAAACCGATGATCGCCGCCGCCGCCGTTCTTGGCCGAATACAGCGCCATGTCGGCTTTCTTCAGAAGCTCGTCGACATTGACGCCGTCGGTGGGCGCCATGGCAATGCCGATCGAGGCGCCGATATCGATGCGATGGCCGTCGATCTCGAACGGTTCCTTGAGCGCGCGGGCCAGCCGCTGCGCGAGACGCTCGGCGTCCAGGCGGCGCTCCGTGACGGCCTGCAGGACGACGAACTCGTCGCCGCCGAAGCGCGTGATCATGTCGCTTGGCCGGATGACGGTGCCCAGCCGGAACGCGACTTCCTTGAGCAGCTTGTCGCCGATCGGATGACCGAGCGTATCGTTGATCGATTTGAAGCGGTCGAGGTCGATCAGGTGGATCGCGATTTGATGCTGATGTTTGTGGATGCCTTCGAGCATGCCGCTGATCCGCTCGCGGAACTGCGCGCGGTTGGCAAGGCCGGTAAGTTCGTCGTATTTCGCAAGATGCGTGATGCGCTCCTGCGAGCGCTTGCGTTCGGTGACGTCTTCCAGGATGACGACCGAACCGCCGCCCGCCATCATCCGGCGCGATACGGCAATGGTGCGGTCGCCGTCGGGCGAGGTATGAAACTGGTCGAACTTGTCTTCGCGCAGCCCGCGGACGAGGTCGCTGATGACCTGTTTCACGCTCTGGGATTTGTGGTTGCCGACGCGGATGCTGTGGCGGACCAGTTTGGAAATCCGCATGCCGACGTAAACAGGCGAATTCTGCAGATGCAGCAGCTCGAGGAACCGGTTGTTCCAGACTTGCAGGCGGTTGTGATCGTCGAGCATGCACAGGCCGTGCGACATGTTGTTGAGCGCGATGTCGAAGCGGTTGGCCTGCTCCTCGAAGCGCGCCGCGAGCGCCGCTTCCTTGCGCGTTATGGTTAGCGCCTGGATGATCATGTCGCGAATCGAGAGCGTGATGTCGATCATCGCGTAGATGAACATCAGCCCCACGAAGCCGAGCACCTTATGTATCCAGTAGGGGTAGATCATCAGCGCAATCACCATCGGTAGCATGATGAAAGTGAACTGGCCGATGGCGATGAACGGGCGTCCGGCATTGCGTCCGGCAATCGCGCCGGCGTAGCCGGTCGCGGTGGTGATGACCGCCATCTGCAGGGCCGCGTCCGTGGTGCGCGTCAGCGTCAGCAAGCACAACAGACCGAGCAGGCCGGAGAAAGCCCATGCGCCGGCTTCGTAGACGCGCTCCCACCGCTTGATCGCGGGCCGGTCCGCCAACTTCTCGTAGCGCTTGTACAGCACGGCCGAGGCGACCCGCAGCATGCCGACCGCGAAGATCGCGGCTGAATTTGCCATGATCCACCGATCGCCGACACTCCATGCGACGGCCGCGCCGATGATCGAGCCGGTAATCGCGCCAGCAGTCAGCGAGGCGATCGGCGCGAACAGCGAATCAATTAGCGCGGCGCGAATCTCCTGCGGGAGTTCCGCATCCGCCCTCCGGATCGAGAGTAGTTTTTTTATAAACATGTGTCGCGCGCGGCTTTCCTGACGCGTAGGACGGTACCGTCTAATCTTCAACACGGTGCAAACCGGCGGGGCTATCGTCGGTTCTGGTGAATAGAACACGACCAGCGGCGCGACAATTTCATTGAAATTCTTGCTGAACTCGCACTGGCGTTGCGGCTTATCCTGGATAACGCCGCGTCGCAGTCGATGGAATTTTATTCTCGGCCCAATGCGCGGCGAAGAAGCCTGTTTTTGTAGTTAACGTTCCATTTGTGAAGATTCTTCCGCAGTTTTTCGCGCAGCCGCGTCGCCGCAGCGGGTGCGTCATGCGTTGCGCGTATGGTTAACGCAGGATTGTTGATTGTTAAAAACGCAACTTTCTGTTAGGGTAAAAGAACAGTTAAGGTGGTGCGTGAAAATGCCGAGTATCGCGTTGTCGCACGCTCTGGTTCCAAGCCGTGCGATGGTTTGGCCCCTGACTCTTCCGTCGAAGGAGAGCACGGTTCCGTTGATCGGCCCGAAGCCGATCGATCTCATGAAAGGCGCCGCCGCGCGCAAGCTGTTCAACCTGGAACAGCTTGAAGTGAACTGGGACGAGCAGGCGGGCGCGATCTGGTCTTTCATGCGGCCGCGCGGCCGGGCGAGCTACAATTTAGATCTGCTCGACGACATCCACGCGTTACAGCGCGGCATCGTGGCGACATTCGAAGGCCGCCCTGACGAACTGCGCTATATGGTAGCCGGCTCGCGCGCGCCTGGTGTGTTCAGTCTCGGCGGCGACCTGCATCATTTCCTCGACAGGATTCGCCACCGCGACCGGCAGGCGCTGGTCGCCTACGGCGAGTCCTGCGTGCGGGTTCTGCACCGGTTCTTGAACGCACTCGACCTGCCGATGATCACCATCGGACTGGCGCAGGGCGACGCGCTTGGCGGCGGCTTCGAGTCGCTGCTGTCGTTCAACGTCATCATCGCTGAGCGCGGCGCCAAGTTCGGCTTCCCTGAAAGCATGTTCGGCCTGTTCCCCGGCATGGGCGCCTACAGTCTGGTGTCGCGGCGGGTCGGCGCGGCCTTTGCCGAGGAAATGATGCTCACCGGCCGCATCTACAGCGCCGACGAGATGAAAGAGGTCGGTCTGGTGCACATGGTGGTGGAGCCGGGGCGGGGGATCGAGGCCGCGCGCGACTTCATGCAGAAGAACAAGCGCCGCCACGTCGGCGGACGCGCCGTCTACAAAGTCGGCCACGTGGTCAATCCGGTCACCCTCGAGGAGCTCGACGCAATTGTGCAGATCTGGGCGGATGCCTGCCTGGAGTTGCGCGAGCGCGATCTCAAGATCATGCAGCGCCTGATCACCGCCCAGGACAAGCTGCTCTACACGCAGGCGGCGGAATAACTTAGTCTCGCAAAACCTCCAAACTGCGGACTGTCATGCCCGGCCTTGGTGCCGGGCATCGACGTTTTGGGCGAGCATGCCAAGATCCTGCGTCGGACGCGGGCGAGACGCTGCTGTGTCGCGCCGCCGGACCGCGCTTCAGTCCTGCAGGCCCATATTGGCGAAGGTCGTGGCGATATTGGCGTTGATCTTTTGCCGCGCGATGTCGGCGTCGCCGCCGGTATTGTCGCCTTCCGCGTTTGGCGAGGCCGCGGCCATAGAGCGCCCAGGCGTCCCGGGCACTGGATTTCACGGCCGCCTCGAAATCGGCGAGCGCGATATCGGTTTGTTTCAGCTTGAGATGGATGACGCCCTTGCCATCGAGCGCGTCGCCGTAACTAGGCACGAGCTTCAGCGCTTGGTCGCAATCGGGCAGCGCGGCTGCAGCTGGCCGAGCAACAAGCGGGCCCAGCACCGGTTGTTCCAGCGGTTGGACTTGCTGGCATCGAGCCGGATAGCCACGTCGTAATCGGCAATGGCTTTGGCGTACTGGCCCATATTCTTAAGCGAGACGCCGCGATTATTGAATGCCATGCCGGATTTCGATCCAATTTGATCGCGCGGTCGTAATCCTTGATCGCCGCGGCGTACTGGCGAAGATCGTCATAGAGCGAGCCGCGATTGATGTAGGCCCCGTGTAACGAGGGTTGAGCTTGATGGCCTGATCGTAGTCGCGCAGGGCAAGCTCCCTCTGCTGCATGCGCTCATGGCCGATGGCGCGGTTGTAGTGAGCCAGCGCGTATTTCGGGTTGAGCTTGATCGCTTGGTTCAAATCGGCCATTGCGCGGTTGCTGTCGCCCTTGTTCAGATAAGCATTGCCGCGGTTATTGAACGCCACGGCGAGAGCTTCGTTGGTCTCGTGGCCCGACTGGATCAGCGCGGTGCAGCCGCCGATGGACAGATCGGGATTGTTGTCTCGACAGTGATCGGCGTTCTGCTGGCGGGTCTGGCCCAGGGCCGGCCCGGCCAGCATGGCCGTAAGTATGAAGAAAACGGCGAAGGCGCCCCGATGCATTGGATGGTCCCCCCTTTTGCCCCGACGCTAGTCTAAAATCCGGTTTGGCCCGACGCTATTGGAGCGCGCGGCGCGCGCAAATCCCCGTGCCTGCGGCGGAGAACCCTCACTCCGCCGCCTGCACGCCGGGAAACCGGTAATCCTTGAACCGTTGCCGCAGCGTCAGCTTCTGGATCTTGCCGGTCGCGGTGTGCGGGATCTCGTCGACGAACACCACGTCGTCCGGCATCCACCACTTGGCCGTCTTGCCTTGCATGAAGGCGAGGATGTCCTCTTTGGTGGCAGCCTCGCCCTTCTTGAGCACGATCACCAATAGCGGCCGCTCGTCCCATTTCGGATGCGCGACGCCGATCACCGCGGCTTCCGCCACTTTCGGGTGGCCGACCGCCAGGTTTTCCAGATCGATCGAGGAAATCCATTCGCCGCCCGACTTGATCACGTCCTTGGAGCGGTCGGTGATCTGCATGTAGCCGTATTTGTCCATGGTGGCGACGTCGCCGGTGTCAAACCAGCCGTCCTTCTCGAACACCGGATCGTTGTCGACCCGGTAATAGGCGCGCGCCACCGCCGGTCCGCGCACTTTCAGGCGGCCGAACGTCTTGCCGTCCCACGGCAACTCCTTGCCGGCATCGTCGGTGATCTTCATTTCGACGCCGAACGGCGGATGGCCTTGTTTCATCTGCACATCGAGCCGCGCCTCGCCGGTCAGCGCGGCGTATTCCGGCTTCATGGTGCAGAGCGAACCGAGCGGGCTCATTTCGGTCATGCCCCAGGCATGCACCACTTCGACGCCGTAAGTGTCCTGGAAGGTCTTGGTGATGGCGCGCGGGCAGGCCGAACCGCCGATCACCACGCGCTTCAAGTAAGGCAGCTTGCCGCCGGTCTTCTCCAGGTCCTGCAGCAGCATCAGCCACACCGTCGGCACCGCGGCGGTGAAGCTGACTTTGTAGGTGTTGAGCAGTTCGTAGATCGAGGCGCCGTCCATCTTGGCGCCCGGCATCACCAGCGTGGCGCCGACCATCGGCGTCGAGAAGGCGAGCGACCAGCAATTGGCGTGGAACATCGGCACCACGGGCATCACCACGTCGCGCGAGCAGATGCCCTTGGAATCCGGCAGCGCCGCGATATAGGCGTGCAGCACGTTGGAGCGGTGCGAATAGAGCACGCCCTTCGGGTGCCCAGTGGTGCCCGAGGTGTAGCACATGCCGGACGCGGTGTTCTCGTCGAACGACGCCCATTGAAAATCGCCGTCGACCTCGGCGATCCAGTCCTCGTAGGCGACCGCGTTCTTCAGCGTCGTTTTCGGCATATGCGCGGCGTCGGTAAGCACGATGTAGCGCTCGATCGTCGGCAGCTTGTCGGCGATCTTTTCCAACAGCGGCACGAAGGTGAGGTCGGTGATCAGCACGCGGTCTTCGGCGTGATTGACGATCCAGACGATCTGCTCCGGGAACAGCCGCGGATTGACGGTGTGATAGATCGCGCCGATGCCGACGATGCCGTACCAGGCCTCCAGGTGCCGGGAGGTGTTCCAGGCGAGCGTCGCCACCCGGTCGCCGAGCTTGATGCCGTCCTTCGTCAGCCGCTGCGCCACCTTGAGGGCGCGGGCGCGGATTGCCGCGTAATTGGTTTCGACGATCGGGCCTTCGATCGACCGGGTGATGACCTTGCGCTCGCCGTGAAACTTGGCGGCATGATCGATGATGCGGTGAATCAGCAGCGGCCAATCCTGCATGAGCCCGAGCATGGCATCCCTCTCCTCGTCTTACTGGCGCATGATCCTGTCCGAAAACCGGTATCCAATTTTCGGGATCATGCGCTTGCTTTTTGGGCCGGCGCCCCTCGCCAGCCGGGGACAAGGTTAGCGGGCGCACAGGGCGGCGCAATGGTTTCGTGACCGGAAAAAGCCTCGCCTAAACGCCGGAATCGTGCCCAAAATCGCCCCGTGCGGACATTCTTGGCCACCCTTTTGCTCGCTATTTTCGGCTGCGGCCTCGCCGCCGCCGAGGACATCCCGCTGCCGCGTCCACGCCCGACGTTCTGGGCCGAACCGCACAGTTTCCGCGAGGCCGCCGGTCCTGATTTCAACACCGCCGAAGTGACCGCCAACCCCACGCCTTGCGACTATCGGGTCGCCAAGTTCGCCGTCATCGCGCCGATCCCGCGCTTGATAGGGCCGGGCGCATGCGGCGGCCGCGACATGGTCGCGCTCGAAGCGGTGTGGCTTGCCGACGGCGCGCATGTCGAAATCAAGCCGGCGCCGGTGCTGACCTGCGAGATGGCGGGGACCTTCGCGAGCTGGCTGCGCGAGGACGTCGCGCCGCGCCTGACCAAGCTCGCCTCCGAACTGCACAGCGTAGAGAATTACGACGATTACGAATGCCGTCCGCGCAACCGCGTCATCGGCGCCAAACCGAGCAATCACGGCAACGGCATCGCCATCGACGTTCGCTCGTTCACGCTGGCCGACGGCCGCGTGCTCGGCTTGACCGATGTGACGGTGTCGAAGGACCTGCGCCTGTTCCTGCGCGCCAGCGCCTGCCAACGGTTCACGACCGTGCTCGGGCCGGGCGCGCCTTATCACGACGGCCACATCCATCTCGACACGGACCAACGCTATCATGGTTACCGCATCTGCCAGTGGGACGTGCGCGAGCCGCCGCCGGTCGAGATTGCGAGCGCGCAAATTGTTGGTAAACACGTGCCGCTGCCGGTGCCGCGGCCGGCGGCGGCCGACGCCCATTAAGCATTCCGGCAAACTCCCAACGCGCCTCCATTTTGGCATCACAGTTCCGGGGTTAGTTCTCCGGCATGACGATCGACGCGCCTAGCTCCCTCATCCGGCCCAAGTCGCCGCCCGCAGCCGGCCTGACCCGCCGCCGCCTGCTCAAGGGCGGGCTTGGGCTTGCCGGCGTGGCTGGCCTGGTGATGCCGGGCACGGCGGCCTATGCGGCGGCGGAAGCCGCCAACGGCCTCATCGTCACCGACTACCGGCCGGTACTGCCAAGCTGGCCCGACACGCATCGCCTGCGCATCACGGTGGTCGCCGACCTGCATGCCGGCGGCCCCAACATGGGGCGCGCGCGCGTGCGCGAAGTGGTCGATGCCGCCCAGGCGCTCGAACTCCGATCTGATCGTGATCCTGGGCGACTATTTCGCCACGCATCGCTTTGTCACCGAACGGGTACCGCATCCGGTCTGGGCGGCCGAGCTTGGCCGCCTCAAGGCGCGGCTCGGCGTCTATGCGATCCTCGGCAATCACGATTGGTGGCACGACGTTGAGAGCGTGCGCCAAGCGCTCGCCGCCGTGCATATCCCGCTGCTGGAAAACGACGCCGTTTTGCTAGGCGATGGCGGCCGCCGCTTCTGGCTGGCCGGTCTCGGCGATCAGATCGCCTATTGGCTCGGGCCGAGCCGCTTCCGGGGCGTCGACGACCTGCCGGGCACGCTGGCCCAAATCACCACCGACGACCCGGTAATTCTGCTGGTGCACGAGCCGGATATTTTCACGAAGGTGCCGCCGCGCGTCGCGCTGACGCTCGCCGGCCATACCCACGGCGGGCAGATCGTGCTGCCGTTCATGCCGCCGCTATGGACGCCATCGGAATACGGCGCGCGCTTCGCCTATGGCCACATCGTGGAAGAGGGCCGCCACATGATTGTGTCCGGCGGTCTCGGCTGCAGCAACGTGCCGCTGCGCCTTGGCGTGCCGCCGGAGGTGGTGCGCGTGACGCTGGGAGCCTGACCCAAAAACAAAAACGGCGCCCGAAGGCGCCGTTTTCTCAGCCCCCGTAAAAGTTCTTAGCGGAACATGCCGCCGGTCGAAGCCACCCGCGGATTGAACGGCGAATCGCCCTGCTTCGGCGCCAGCACCACCACGACGGTGCCGTTCTTGACCCGCTTGTACAGATCGATGACGTCCTCGTTGGTCATGCGGATGCAGCCCGAGGAGATCGCCTGGCCGATATATTCCGGCTGGTTGGTGCCGTGGATGCGGTAGAGTGTGTCCTTGTTGCCCTCGAACAGGTACATGGCGCGCGCGCCCATCGGGTTTTGCGGACCGGGGCTGACATAGGCCGGCACGTCCATGCGTGCCCGCTCGCCCGGGGTCGGTGTCCACCCAGGCCATTCGGTCATGCGCTCGACCTTGGCGACGCCCGACCAGGCCATAGCTTCCTCGCCGACGGTGATGCCGTAGCGGATCGCCTTGCCGCCATCGAGCACGTAATAGAGATAGCGCGCATCGGAATCGACCACGATGGTGCCGGGTTGTTCCTTGCGGTGAAATTCGACGATGTGCCGCCGATAGGGCTCGGGGATCGTCGCATTCTCGTACGGCGCCGCCGCCAGCAATTTCTTGTCGCGCACAGTCAGATTCGCTTGCGACGCCGGCTCGATCGTGGACTGCATGCAGCCACCGAGCACAATGGCGACGCCGAACAGCGCCACTGACAACCCCCTTACCGCCATTTCATCCTCTCTCCCAATCGCTCCCCTGAGCGACCGCGTTAAATCCGACCGCCGCAATAAACCGAAAAATCCGCGCTATTGCCACGATTTCCGGCATTTCCACAGCAGCTTCCGGCAATCTGTTGCACGAATGCCGCACCCGGCTTTAGGCGCGCCCAACGGCGCCGCTTTGGCGGCCGGCAAAACGCAAAAATGACTTTGCCGACAAGGCGTTAAGGGAAGGTTTACCATCACCGCGCGTATATGATCAAAATCAAAGCGAATACGGCGGCAATTCTGCAAATGCCACGAAGGGACACGAATTGCCGCGCAATTTCGCCCCACTCATTGAGCCTATGTAACCCCCTCGCTGCCACTTCATGGACGGATTGGAGACTACGACAATGAACGCGACCCGGGCGACGGAGCAGCGCAAAGACTCCCAGCGCCAATACAAGAACCTCGACGCTCGTTACGGCAAAATCGGGATTTCGGCGGTTGCCGCCGCGGTTCGCCACCAGGGCGAAAAGCGCAACGTCAACGAGAGCCGCTACATCCCCACCGAAAGCGACTGATCCGCCGGGCTGGCCGGCTGCCGGCGTCACCGCCAGGCATCCTTCCTTCGCACATCGTCACAACCGCGCGCGCGGCCGGTCCCCGGCCGTGGCGGCAGCATTTATTGCCTTGCGCGCCGCCGCGTGATCGGGTCATGAGAGACGGCCTTATCGCACGGTGACTCTATGCTGTCGGTCTACGTTCCGCGTGACGCCTCGCTCGAGCGAATCTCGGTCGAATCCGGTCAGTCTCCGCCGCCGGAGGCGGTGTGGGTCGATCTGGTGACGCCGACCGTCCAGGAAGATAAGCTGGTCGAAGGCCTGCTCGGCATCGCAGTGCCGACGCGCGAAGAAATGCAGGAGATCGAGGTCTCCAGCCGCCTCTATATCGAGAACGGCGGCCGCTACATGACCGCGACGCTGATGTGCCAGGCGGATACGGCGACGCCGAAGACCACGCCGGTCACGTTCATTCTCTCCTCCCATCGACTGGTGACCGTGCGCTACGACGATCCGCGGCCGTTCGCCATCGTCGAGCACAAGTTGGCGCGCGCCTGCCCGCCCAAGGTGTCGGGCGAATCGGTGCTGATGGATCTGCTTGACGCGGTGATCGACCGCGCCGCCGACATCCAAGAGCGCATCGGCGCCGAGGTCGACCAGATCTCGCATTCGATTTTCGAACCGGATGACGAGATGGATCCACCGTCCTACAACGACGTGCTCAAGGCGCTCGGCCGCAAGGGCGATCTGACGTCGAAGGTGCGCGAGAGCCAGGTCTCGGTCGGCCGCCTGCTGTCGTTTCTCGCGCACGAGGCCGAAGTCATGAAATGGAGCAAGGACATGCGCACGCAGCTGCAGTCCATGCAGCGCGACGTGGTGTCGCTCACCGATCACGCCAGTTTTCTCAGCAACAAGATCACCTTCCTGCTCGACGCCATGCTCGGCGTCGTCAACATCCAGCAGAACGCCATCATCAAGATTTTCTCGATCATGGCGGTGGTGTTCATGCCGCCCACTTTGGTGGCTTCGATCTACGGCATGAATTTCCACCACGGCATGATCGAACTCGACTGGGACTTCGGCTACCCGTTCGCGCTGTTCTTGATGGTGCTGGTCGCGGTGCTGCCGCTCGTGTTCTTCAAGTGGAAGAAGTGGCTGTGAGACGAGGGCAGGCGGCGCCGGCTAAATCGCCCCGACCGTCCAGACCACGATCTCTTTCTCGACCTCGGAAAAGGCCTGGTTGAGCGCCGCGACCGCGTCCGCCGCCGCGGTGCTTTTGGCCGGGACGTTTGCCGTGAACAGGCGCGCGCCGGCGACCGCGCCCTTGTCGCTGATGAGCCGCGCCGTGACCTCGACCGCCGCCTTCGCCGTAGGTTCGGCGTCGATCTGGAAGCTGCGGACTGTGAGCTCCAGCCGGTATTCCGCCGTGAGCTGCTCGGTCGGCCGGCTCACCGTGCCGAGCTGGTGCGCGTTCTCGAAGCTCTGCACGATGCGCGCCTGCATCAGCTTCGGCAGATTGTCGGCCCACTGGGCATTGTCGATATTCGTATAGGTGCCGGCGGCGCTGCGGATCAGGATCTTCTGCGAGTCGAACAGGATGATGGCGCTGGGGTCGGGCACCGCTAGTTGCGCCTTGATGGTCTTTTCGATCGGCGGAAACGCCGTTGCCGCCGCGAGGTCGTAGATCGCCGGGCCCTGTTTCGCGCCGGTGCCGGTGAGCTTTTCCAACCCTTCGATCAGGCCTTCGACGCGCTTGGAATTGCGCCCCAACATGTCGGCGAAGGCGGAGATGCCCGTCATGGCCGTGTGCAGCGGCTCCGCATTCTGGCTTAGGATGTCGTCGAGACGGTGCAGCGTTTGCTGCGCCAACTCGGTCAGGCTGCGGCCGGCATCGGGCGCCGCGATCAAGAGCCCCGGATGTCCGTTTTCCGGCTTCAGCAGCGGCGCCTGCGCCGAGCCGCCTTTCAGCGCGACCGCCGCGGCGCCGGTGAAGCCCTGGTAGCTGATGTCCGCCACGGTGTCGGCGCGCACCGGCGTATTCGGGTTGACGGAGATGGCGACGGTGACCCGCTTCGGATCGCTGGGATCGAGGTCGATGCGGGTCACGGTGCCGGCGCGGATGCCGTTGAACAACACGCTCGCACCCGCGGTCAATCCCGATACCGGCTGCTCGAAGCGGATCTCGTACGCCGCGCGCTCGCCGAAACCGCCGAGCGTCTTGATCCAATAGACAAAGCCGAAGCCGGCCAAGAGACAGCCCAGCGTGAAGACGCCGATCAGGAAATAACGCGCGCGGTTCTCCATGGCACCGGTCCTGTGGAACGAGCGGGGTCCGCGCGGCGGGCGCTAGTTCCGGCTGAGCGAAATCGACGCCTTTATGATCTGTCCGCCGCCCTGCGAGTCGATGGTCACGGCTTGCCGCCGGCTGCGCGTGACCATGACCATGTCGGCGGAGAAGGCAGAGCTCTCGACGTGAATGTCCAGGCGATCGCCGTGCGCCGTGCCGATCGCCGTGCCGCCCACATTGCGGCTGCGCTCGGTCCAGCGTCCGGTGATCTGGTTTTGCTCGTCGGCCGTGAACTGACCGGTGAGATCGAAATTATAGCTGTCGCTGGCGCAGCGCAGTTGCAGGTCGATTTCATGCAGGCTGCTGCCGCGCGGACGATAGCTCGCGACGCAGCGGATGCGTTCGGCGGCGCCGCCGCTGGGCCGCAGGGTGCCGTTGCCGGACCAACTGCCGGTAAAATCGGCAAAGGGCCCCGACGCCGCCGCTGCGGGCGTTGGCGGGGTGACGAACGCCGCGGCAAACGCGATCAGGCAAGTGCCGAAAAGGGCGGCGGGCGAAAACTGCGATGGGCGTCCGGATATGTACTGCAAGGGCGAGATCCTCGTTCAACATATGTTACGGGCGAAGAATACTTGCCCGTATTAAACGCATATGGGGTGATTCTGGGTCCCGTTTGAGCGCCCGTCCGGTATTTCTTTGTTATGTGTAACATTGACTAAAGGCGAACGGTATTGACCCCGATCAATGGAATTGCCGCAGCTTTTTGCGGCCGCGCGCAGGGCCGCGGCGGAGACGCAAAAAAACTTGACTTTATTCCTAGAGGATTATAATCCTAGTATCATCCCGGCTCACGAGAGGGCGTCTTCCGGAGACGTTCTGAAGGCGGAGCCGGAGAGCGGCGCCTGCTGTCGCGGCTCGTAACCGCGGCACCGGGAGGCCTCGGGTCGCCGTCCGTCCCTAGTAGGGGGACTGCCTTGAATGGCTGGACGCGGCGCGGATGAAGGGCGGCGAAAGCGGCCCGGATAAGGGCCGGGGAACACCGGTCCTTCCGCGCCCGGAAGCACAGCCCCGGGGCCAAAAATCGCCGCAGTGGAGCGCCGGGAGGCGCGCCTCCGTCCACGGAGGCGACGCGCCTCGCCAGGCGTGTCGGGCGGCTTCGCCGGCCGCCCGGGGTGCCGCGCAAGCACCCCGCGTTTCCCGGCGCTCCGCTCCCTCTTGGGGAGCCGAGTTGGCACGACGGCGTACCCGGCGCCGCAAAGAATACGGGCGGCGCAGCGTTGGCTAAATCTCCAGTGTCGTCCCCGCGCAGGCGGGGACCCAGTAAACGCAGACGCGTCGGTGATGACTGGATGCCCGCTTGAGCGGGTATGACAGCATTAAACGTGCTGACCGCCGTTGATGTGGATCTCGGCGCCGTTCACATACGAACTCGTCTCCGTGCACAGCACGTAGATGATCTTGGCCACCTCATCGGGCGTGCCCAGCCGCTGCATCGGAATCTGCTCGACGATCTTGTCGGTGCCGGGCGACAGGATGGCGGTGTCGATCTCGCCCGGCGCGATGGCGTTGACGCGGATGCCGAGCCGGCCGAAGTCGCTCGCCATCTCGCGCGTCAGCGACGCCAGCGCCGCTTTCGAGGTGGCATAAGCCGCGCCGGCGAAGGGATGCACGCGCGAGCCGGCAATCGAAGTGACGTTCACCACCGAGCCCTTGCACGCCTTCAATTCGTTCAACCAGCCCGCGCGCCAGCATGATCGGTGCGAAAAAATTGACCTGGAACACGTGGTGCCACACATCGGCGGAGGTTTCGAGCGAGCCGAGCCGCTTGCCGCCGTCGCCTTTAGGCGAGATCGCGGCATTGTTGACCAGCGCGTGCAGCTCATGGTTCGCCAGCCGGCACCGGATTTCTTCGACCGCGGCCAGCGTATTGGCTTCATTGGCAAGATCGACCTGGATGTGATCTTCGGGGCCTGCGTCCCACGGGCAGTTTTCCGGGAACGGATGGCGCGAGCAGGTGATCACCCGCCAGCCGGCGGCCGAGAAGCGCTTGACGGTGGCATGGCCGATGCCACGGCTGGCCCCGGTGAGCAGCAATGTTCGGCGCGGCTGGTTCGATTGGGAGTTCGGCATTGCGTCCTTAATTAGGTTGCGTTCGATGAAATGCTAGCTCACGGATAGAGCCGCGTCTTGCTCCACGGCGCAGTCAGATTTTCCCGTACGAATTCGATGCGGTCGTGCAGCCGGAACGGCCGGTCATGCCAGAATTCCATGCGCAGCGGCAGCACGCGGTAGCCGGACCAGTTCGGCGGCCGCGGCACGGTGCCGAGCGCGTATTTGGCGGCATAGAGCGCCACCGCCTTCTCGAAGGCGAGCCGGCTTTCCAGCGGCGCCGATTGTTTGCTGGCCCAGGCGCCGATCTGCGCCTGCTTCGGCCGGGTGGCGAAATAGGCGTCGGCCTCCGCCTCGGTGACGGGCTCCACGGTGCCGCGGATGCGGATCTGCCGATTCAGCGATTTCCAATGGAACACCAGCGCGGCTTTGGGGTGGGCGTCCAATTTCCCGCCCCTTTTGGCTGGTTACGTTGGTGTAGAAGACAAATCCACGCTCATCGGCGCCTTTCAGCAGCACCATGCGGGCATTTGGCAGCCCGTCGGCGTCGACGGTGGCCAGCGTCATGGCGGTCGGATCGCGCGGCTCGGTGGCGGTAGCCTCGGTGAGCCATGCGGCAAATAGCCTAAAAGGCTCGTCCGCCGCGGTGAAATCACCACCTGTTAACCAACTTGGGTGTTCTATTGGGGCTGTATCGGACATTGTTTGTGGAGTGCTCGTGTGGCCGGTGCCATCGCCCATTGTCTCAACTGCCGCCTTTATAGTGGATGCGCGCTAGCGCGCCTATGGCGCGGTCTGCCGTTGGCGGCGGGGTTGATGCTGGCGCTTGCCGGCGGCGGTTGCAGCATATCCACCTCCCAATTCGACCCGCTGTTTTCGGGTTCCGAGCGGGCAAATACCACCGGCTCGATCACGCCGCCGCCGGGCGCTTCCGGGGTGAGCGAAATGCCGCCCGCCGGCGATCTGGTCTACACGCGGGCGGCGGTCTCCGACGTGCTGACGCGCGGCACGAAGGACGCCAGCGTACCGTGGGAAAACCCGCGCACCGGCGCCCGCGGAACCGTCACCCCGATCGCCTCCGCCTATACCCAGGACGGCCAGACCTGCCGCGATTTTTTGGCCAGCTATGTCCAGGGCAGTTCGCAGTCCTGGATGCAGGGCGAAGCCTGCAAGCCGGAAAAAGGCGTATGGGAAGTCCGCGCGCTCAAGCCCTGGAAACGGTCATAACGCTGCGGCATCCGGCCTGACCGCGTTGCATCCGGGGCGTTTGAACCCCACATTGCATATCGAGTCGGCGGCGGAACGGCGCCGGGCAGGGGATTTTCACAGGAGTTCGGACGGATGCGCGACCCCTACGAGATTTTGGGGGTATCGAAGGGTGCGAGCGAGGCTGAGATCAAGAGCGCCTACCGGCGGCTCGCCAAGAAGCTGCATCCCGACGCCAACAAGCACGATCCCAAGGCGGCCTCACGCTTCGCCGAGCTCAACGCCGCCTACGAGATCGCCGGCGACGACAAGAAGCGCAAGGCGTTCGACAACGGCGAAATCGACGCCGAAGGCAAGCCGCGCTTCCAGGGCTTCGAAGGCTTCCGTGGCCAGCCGGGCGGCGGCGCCGCGCCGGGCGGCAGCCATTTCGAGAGCTTCCACTTCGGCAATGACGGCTTCCAGCGCGCGGGCGGCGCCGGCGGTGGCGGCGGCTTCGAAGACATCCTACGCAATATGTTCGGCGGCGCCGCGCGCGGCGCTGCGCCCGGTTTCGGCACGCGTTTCGAGCAGGAGGATTTCGTCGCACCCGGCACCGGCCAGGATCTGCACGCCGAGATGACCATCAGCCTGCCGGACGCGGCCAAGGGCACCAAGACCCGCGTACATCTGCCGACCGGCAAGGACGTCGAAGTGAAGATTCCGGCCGGCCTCACCGACGGCCAGTCGATCCGCTTGAAGGGCCAGGGCTGGCCGATCGCGAACGGCAAAGCCGGCGACGCGCTGATCACCGTCCATGTCGCGCCGCATCCGCTGTTCAAGCCGGACGGCGCCGATCTTAGGCTCGATCTTCCGATCACGCTTTATGAAGCGGCGCTCGGCGGCAAGGTGCGCGTGCCGCTGCTCGACGGCGCGGTGGAATTGGCGATCCCCGCCGGCACCAATTCGGGCCGCACTTTCCGTCTCAAGGGCAAAGGCCTGAAATCTAAGAGCGGCGCCGGCGACCTGCTCGCCACCGTGCGCATCATGCTGCCCGAGGGCAGCGACGATGAGTTCACGGAACTGATGAAGAAGTGGCGCGAGCAGAAACCTTACGATCCGCGCAGCGACATGGAATAACGTTCGCGCGTCAACAATACGCCGCTCGTCCCCGCGGAAGCGGGGACCCAGTTCTTGCGGACACATGCGACAGCACTGGATGCCCGCTTACGCGGGCATGAGCGGAGTTTGAGTTTCACGACTTCCTCGCGCCGCTCTTGTCCACTTGCTCGTAGACCGACTTGGCGACCTTCTCGAGTTGCTCT
Source organism: uncultured Alphaproteobacteria bacterium (assembly GCA_963749625.1). Classification (GTDB taxonomy): domain Bacteria; phylum Pseudomonadota; class Alphaproteobacteria; order Rhizobiales; family Xanthobacteraceae; genus Pseudolabrys. The sequence goes on from CAVVNY010000019.1 coordinate 17,648, forward strand.
CGGTCGGCCGGTCCGCTCACCACATAGGCGTGCTTGTCGTCCACCCAATAGAACGCGGAGAAGCGGTCGCCTTCCTTGTAGCGCAGCGCGGTTTCCGGCGATGTCGCCGGCGCCGAATAGATGGTGAAGCGCTCGCCCGACGCGCCTTCATACATGTAGAAGGCCGCCGCCGCGCCGGTCGGTCCAGGCAAAAGCCTGCCGCCGACCAGCTTGAGGCCGATCGATTGCAGATCGGGGATGCGCTGTTCGTAGCCGAGCCGCTTGGTCAGCCACTGCGTCATGTGCGTGCGCTCGCTGCCCGGCACTTCGACCGGGTGACGCACCTCGACCACGTAAAGCTTGTAGGCGTCGAGCGCATCGGCGGTGATCGAATCGAAGCCGGACGGCGTGGCCGCCGTTGCGCCGCGCGCCACCCAGCCGGTGGCGCCGCCGCCGAGGAATGCAACGATAGCGGCGGCGGCCGCCAGCGATTTCCACGCGCGCCCGCTGTTCGCGCCGCCTTGCCGCGTCAAGCGCTCGAGCGTGAGCCGCTCCGGCACAGGTTCATCGGCGACCGCGCCGTAACGGGCGCGGATGCTCTCCGCCTGCGACCGCCAGGCCGCGACCAGCACGGCCTGATCGGGATGCGCGGCGAGCCAGGCGGCGACAGCCTCGCGGCGGTCGGCCGGCAATTGGCCGTCGACAAAAGCGTGCAGTTCTTCTTCGGTCACGGGTGAATCGCGATCGATCATGGTCTCACCTTCTCTTCCTCATTTCACGCGGCGTAGCGCCGGGCGCTCGCCGTCGAGATAGCTTTTGATCTGTGCGCGTGCGCGCGCCAGACGCGACATCACAGTGCCGATCGGCACGCCCTGCACCTCCGCGACTTCGCGATAGGAGAGGCCTTCCAGCACCACCAGCAGCAAGGCGTTGCGCTGGTCCTCCACCAAAGTCGCCAAGGCCCGTTCGATATCGCGCGAGCCTGCTTCCGGGCCGGCCAGGTCGGGCGCGTCGTTGTCCTCGAGCGACGCGTGGATCGGGCGCCGCGACAGCGAGCGCAGCCGGTTGCGGTTGAGATTGGTCAGGATCGTGAACAACCAGCTGCGTATCTCGCCGCCATGAAACAAGTGTTCCGACCGCAAGGCGCGCACCAGCGTGTCCTGCACCAGGTCGTCGGCAATGTCGGCGTCCCGCGTCAGCGCTCGAGCGTAACGGCGCAGGGCCGGGATCGTCGCCTCGACCTGCTGTCCAAACGTGGCCAATCACGCCCCCTATGCCAAACCGCGAGCCTTCCGGCGCCGCCATTCACACCGGTAAAACCCCGCAAACACAATCATATTCCGGGAAACAGATTGATTTAAGGGGCCGGTCCAGGCGCATCGGGCGATTGCTTGATGGTCCCCTGACCCTATGCCATAGGAACGGAGCCGGCACCCGCCGGCCAGACGGGAAAGTTAATGGCGGAAATCTCGAGCCTGATGCGCGGCAAACGCGGGCTGATCATGGGCGTGGCCAACAACCGCTCGATCGCCTGGGGTATCGCGCGCGCCTGCCGCGATCATGGCGCCGACCTCGCCTTCACCTACCAGGGCGAGGCGCTCAAGAAGCGCGTCGAGCCTTTGGCCGAGGAGGTCGACGGCCTTGTCGTCGGGCATTGCGACGTCACCGATCCGGCGAGCCTGGACGCGGTGTTCGCGGCCGTGGAGTCGGCTTGGGGCTCGCTCGACTTCGTGCTGCACGCCATCGCGTTTTCCGACAAGGACCAGCTCGATGGCCGCTATGTCGACACCACCGCGGACAACTTCACCCAAACCATGCTGGTCAGCTGCTATTCGTTCACGGCCGTCGCGCAGCGCGCCGAAAAGCTGATGACCAACGGCGGTTCGATGTTGACGCTGACTTATTACGGCGCCGAGAAGTGGATGCCGCATTACAATGTGATGGGGCTGGCCAAGGCCGCGCTCGAATCTTCGGTGCGCTATCTCGCCGCCGATCTCGGCGTCAAGAACATCCGCGTCAACGCCATTTCCTCCGGCCCGATCAAGACGCTGGCGGCCTCCGGCATCGGCGATTTCCGCTATATCCTGAAGTGGAACGAATACAACACGCCGCTGCGCCGGAACGTGACGCTGGACGATGTCGGCAAGACCGGTGTTTATCTGTTGTCCGACATGGCGAGCGGCGTGACCGGCGAAATCCACCACGTCGACGCCGGCTATCACATCGTCGGCATCAAGCATCCCGACGCGCCGGATTTCACGGTAAAGTAATCGCGGTAAGGGCCGTGCCGCCGCCGACCATCTATTACCTCCGCCACGGCGAAACCGACTGGAACGTCGCCGGCCGTCTGCAAGGCCGCCGCGACATACCGCTCAACGCGCGCGGCCGCGCGCAGGGCGCCCATTGCGGTGAAATCCTGCGCGACCTGTTCGCGCGCGAAAAGCGCGATCCCAATAGCCTCGACTATCTATCGAGCCCGCTGCAACGCGCCTGCGAGACCATGGAACTGGCGCGCACGGCGCTCGGCCTTGGCGCGCAAGAATACCGGCGTGAGCCGCGGCTCGCGGAAATCGCCTTCGGTGAATGGGAGGGCTTCACCATCGCGCAGTTGCACGAACGCGATCCCGCCCGCATCGCCCAGCGCGAGCACGATAAATGGCATTTCGTGCCGCCGGGCGGCGAAAGCTATGAAATGATGTCGGCGCGCATGCGCGAATGGTACAAGAGCCTGGAACGCGACGCGGTCGTCACCTCCCATGGCGGCACCGCGCGCGGGCTGATCGCCCACCTCGGCATCGCCAAGCCGGCCGCGGCGCCTTTGCTCGATATCGCGCAGGGCGTGGTTTACGTCTTTGAGGGCGAAAGGCTGACACGCTATACGTGACGAACCTGGGTGGGGCCGGGCGCGCCGCGATGGACTAGGAAGAATGAAGCGATGAAACGGCCCGTGGTCGGTGTAATCGGCAGTGCGCACCTCGCCGAAAATCGATTCCCCGCCCAGCGCGTCGGCGAGCGAAATTTGACGGCAGTGGCCGACGTCGCCGGCGCACTGCCGCTGATCTTTGCCGGCGATCCCGCCATCACGGATATCGACGCCTTGCTGGAAACGGTCGATGGCGTGCTGCTGACCGGCGCCCGCGCCAATGTCCATCCGACGCATTTCGGCGTCGAAGAACACCCAAGCTACGAGCCCTATGACAGGCGCCGTGACGCGCTGGCGCTGCAATTGGTCACGGTGTGCGTCGAACGCGGCGTGCCGCTGTTCGGTGTCTGCCGTGGATTCCAGGAAATGAACGTGGCCTTCGGCGGCTCGCTGCATCCGGAGATCAGGGAGTTGCCCGGTCGCTTGAACCACCGGATGCCGCGATTGCCGACCGGTGAAATCCATCCCGACCAGGAGGTGGTCTACGGCGAGCGCCATGACGTGCGCTTGGTGCCGGGCGGCGTCTTTGCAACGCTGCTCGGCCAGCAGACCATTCGCGTGAACTCGCTGCACGGCCAGGGCATCCTCGAGCCGGGCAAGCGCATCGTGGTCGAGGGGGTGGCGGAAGACGGCACCATCGAGGCGATCCGCGTTGCCGATGCGGCGGGCTTTGCCTTGGGCGTGCAATGGCACGCCGAATACGACCCGCAACGAAACTCCGTCAATCGCGCGCTGTTTCAGGCCTTCGGCGCGGCGGTGTCCGAACGTAAACGCCGCGCTTAAGGGCCCAGAGGCGGGCAAAGCCGGCTCTGGCGGCTGATTTGACCGCCGCGAGGGCGCGCTGTACCAACAGCGCGCAAGGCGGAAACCTATGTCGTTCAATACCTTCGGCCATATGTTCCGGTTCACCAGCTTCGGCGAAAGCCACGGGGCGGCGATCGGCTGCGTGGTCGACGGCTGCCCGCCGCGCATCCCGCTGACCGAAGCCGACATTCAGGGTTTTCTCGACAAGCGGCGGCCCGGCCAGTCGCGCTTCACCACCCAGCGGCAGGAGCCGGACGCGGTGAAGATTATGTCCGGCGTGTTCACCGACGAGGCGACCGGCAAGCAGGTGACCACCGGCACGCCGATCATGCTGCTGATCGAGAACGTCGATCAGCGCTCGAAAGACTATTCCGACATCAAGGACAAATACCGGCCCGGCCACGCCGGCTACGTCTACGACGTCAAATACGGCATTACCGATTATCGCGGCGGCGGGCGTGCCTCGGCGCGCGAGACCGCGGCGCGCGTTGCCGCCGGCGCCGTGGCACGAAAGATTGTGCCGGGCCTCAGCGTGCGCGGCGCGCTCATCCAGATGGGCCCGCACAAGATCGACCGTTCGCGCTGGGACTGGAACGAGGTCGGCAATAATCCGTTCTTCTGCCCGGACGCCAAGCAGGCCAAGTTCTTCGAAGAATATCTCGACGGCGTGCGCAAGGCCGGCTCGTCCTGCGGCGCGGTGATCGAGATCGTGGCGGAAGGCGTGCCGGCGGGTCTCGGCGCGCCGATCTATGCCAAGCTCGACGGCGATCTGGCCGGCGCGTTGATGGGCATCAACGCGGTCAAGGGCGTCGAGATCGGCGACGGTTTCGCCACCGCGGCGATGAGCGGCGAAGACAATGCCGACGAGATGCGCATGGGTAACGACGGCAAGCCGGTGTTCCTGTCCAATCATGCCGGCGGCATCCTCGGCGGCATTTCCTCGGGGCAGGCGATCGTGGCGCGCTTTGCGGTCAAGCCGACGTCGTCGATCCTCACCCCGCGCAAGACCGTCGACCGCTACGGCCGCGATACCGAAATCTCAACCAAAGGCCGCCACGACCCCTGCGTCGGCATCCGCGCGGTGCCGATCGGCGAGGCGATGGTGGCATGCGTATTGGCCGACCACTATCTGATGCAGCGCGGCCAAATGGGCGAGGGGACGGCGTGGCCGTTCAAGCCCGCCTGATACGGCATTCGAGGTAAACGCGTGTCCAATACCCACAGCAGAATTGACGCCGCCATCAAGGCCTTCGCCAAGGGTGAAATCGTGGTGGTCACCGACGACGATGACCGCGAGAACGAGGGCGATCTGTTTGTCGCCGCCTCGCTCTGCACGCCGGAAAAAATGGCGTTCATCATCCGCAACACCTCGGGCATCGTCTGCGCGCCGCTCGGCGCCGAGCACGCGCGCCGGCTGCACCTCGACCCGATGGTGGCGGAAAACGATGCCCCGCTCGGCACCGCGTTCACCGTAACGGTGGACGCGCGGCACGGCCTCACCACCGGCATTTCCGCGGAAGAGCGCTGCAACACCGTGCGCGCGCTCGCCAATGACAACAGCGGCGCGGCCGACTTCGTGCGCCCCGGCCACGTATTCCCGCTGATGGCGCGTCAGGGCGGCGTGCTGATGCGCTCGGGCCATACGGAAGCTTGCGTCGACCTGTGCCGGCTCGCCGGGCTGCCGCCGGTGGGCGTGCTGTCCGAGCTGATGAAGGACGACGGCACCGTCATGCGCGGACCGGAGGTCGTCGCCTTCGCGGAAAAGCACAAGCTGACCCAGGTTTCGATCGCCGAATTGATCGCCTACCGGCAGAACCGCGACAAGCTGGTGGAGCGGGTCGGCGAATTCCATGTCGCCTCCGAGATCGGCGCACTCAAGGGCTACGCCTATGTGACGCCGTTCGACCGCGTGCATCACATGGCCTTCGTCTACGGCGACATCGGCGACGGCCGGAACGTGCCGGCGCGCCTGCATCGTGCCGACGTGATCGGCGACGTGTTCGGCGGCGCCAAGACGATCCACGCGGCGCTTAAGCGTTTCAAGGCGGCCGGCTGCGGCGTCATCGTTTATCTGCGCGACGGCACCGCCGGTGTGCCGGTGGCGGAAATCCCGCACGAGGGCGACACCGGCACCGAAGCCGCTCGCTCGCGCCAATGGCGCGAGGTCGGGCTAGGCGCGCAGATCCTCAAGGACATCGGCATTTCGTCGATCCGGCTGCTTTCCTCCAGCAAGCGCACCTATGTCGGCCTCGGCGGTTTCGGCATCGAGATCGTGGACACCGAAACGCTGGAAAGCTGACCCGCGCAACAGCGTCTTTTTTTCGCCGCAGCCCTATGCCACCATTCCGCTATGGGGCGACACGGACTTTATAGTGCCATCGCCAGCGTGCTGACGGCCGCTGCCTTTGCGCTTGCGGCCTCGGCCGCGCCTAATCCCCGCTTTGCCGACAAGAGCCCGGGCGCCATCCCCGTCGACGTCGAATTGATCATCGCGGTCGACGTCTCCTATTCGATGGACCCGGAAGAGCAGGCGCTGCAACGCGAGGGCTACGTCCAGGCGTTGACCTCGCGCGAATTCATGCAGGCTCTGCGCGAGGGCGCCAACGGCAAGATCGCCATCACCTATTTCGAGTGGGCCGGCCAGTTCGACCAGAAGGTCATCATGCCGTGGCGGCTGATCGAAGGCCCGGAATCGGCCGACAGCGTGGCCGCCGAGATCGCCGCAGCGCCTTACCGGCGCGCCTCGCGCACGTCGATTTCCGGCGGGCTTCTGTTCGCCAAGCCGCTGTTCGACCATAGCGGTTATCGCGGCTTGCGCCGCGTGATCGACGTGTCGGGCGACGGCGCCAACAATGCCGGCGCGCTGATCGTGCCGACGCGCGACGACGTGCTGGCCGCCGGCATCACCATCAACGGGCTGCCGATCATGCTCAAGCGGCCCGCGCGCGGCACCATGGATATCGAAAACCTCGACGTTTACTACGAAGACTGCGTGATCGGCGGGCCGGGCGCCTTCGTGGTGCCGATCCACGAGCGCAAGCAGTTCATCGAGGCGACACGCACCAAGCTGGTGCTGGAAATCTCCGGCCGTGAGCCGGAGCCGCGCGTTATTCCGGTGAGCGCCGACAAGCCGCGCATATCCTGCACCATCGGCGAGAAGATGTGGCAGGAGCGCTGGGGCGGTTACGATTTCCGCTGAGCGTCAGCGCTCGAATTTCGCGACCAATTCCACATGGAACGAATAGCGGAACTGGTCGACCGGCGTTACGCCGACGAGCTTGTAGCCGCCGTTCACCAGAATGCCGGCGTCGCGCGCGAAGGTCGTGGCGTCGCATGACACCGCGACCACCATCGGCACCGCGCTCTTGACGAGTTCGTGCGCTTGGCGCTCGGCGCCCTGGCGCGGCGGATCGAACACCACGGCGTCGAATCCTTTGAGTTCGGCGGCCATGAAGGGGCGGCGGAACAGGTCGCGAGTCTGCGCCTCGACCGGCTTCAAGCCGCTGGTATTGGCTGCCGCGCGCTCGAGCGCCTTGACCGCGCTCGCCTCGCTGTCGGCGGCGGTCACGCGCGCGCGTTCGGCCAGCCGCAAGGCGAACGTGCCAATGCCGCAAAACAGATCGGCGACGCGCTTGGCGCCGCCGGCATGATCAAGCACCAGCCGCGCCAGCGCGGCTTCGCCCGCGGCGGTTGCCTGCAAAAACGCGCCCGGCGGCAGCGGCACTTGGGCGCGTCCGATTTTCACGAGCGGTTGCGCGGCTTGCGCTACCAGTTCGCCGTGCCGGGTGATGCGCGCCAGCCGGTGTTTCTCGGCGACGCCGGCGAGCGCCGTGGTGCGCCCGGAATTGAGCGGGCCGGAGCCGCGCACGTCCACGTCCATGCCGGAATCGGTCGCCGTCACCTGGATGTCGAGTGGTTTGTCCGCCGGCTTCAATATCTCGGCGATCGCCCAGGCCGCCGGAATGGCGCCGTCGAGGCCGGGCGCAAGAATGGGGCAGCGGTCGATGGCGACAATGTGATGTGCGCGCGGCGCCGTGAAGCCGACCTCGAGCAGGTCGTGGCCGCCGCGCCGTGCATGGAGCACCGCGCGGCGGCGGCCTTGCCCATGCGCGTCGATGATATCGGCCACCGGCGCGATGACGCCGGCCTGCTCAAGCGCCTCCGCCACCAGCCCGCGCTTCCAAAGGCGATATTCGGCGAGCGACCAATGCTGCATGGCGCAGCCGCCGCATTGGGTGAAATGCTTGCAGATCGGCGCCGTCCGCTCGTGGCTCGGTCTGTCGACGTGATCGAGATGCCGCCGGTCGGGATGGCCGACGACGGATTCGACCGTCACCGTCTCGCCCGGCAAGGCATAGGGCACATAAACCGGCCCTGCGGCCGTGTCGGCTATGCCGTCGCCGCGATGGCCGAGGCGCACGATGGTCAGCTGTTCAGTCACGCACAGCCCCTAACAGGAATTCGGCATTGCCGTCGCCGCCTTCGATCGGCGAGGGGATGATGCCGATGACGCGCCAGCCGAGCGACGTGACGAAAGCCGCGATATCGTCGCAGACCGCGGCATGCACGGTGGCATCGCGCACGATGCCTTTCTTCACCCGCTCTGGTCCGGCTTCGAATTGCGGTTTGATCAAGGCGATGACTTGCGTGCGGTGCGCGACCAGCTTGAGGGCGGCCGGGAGAACCAATTTCAGCGAAATGAAGCTGACATCGACGGTGACGAAACTTGGCGTCGCACGGAAGCGGGCAGGGGAGCAGGCACGGATATCGGTTTCCTCATACGATACGACCTCGGGCCGCCGGCGCAGGCTCTCATGCAACTGTCCGCGCCCGACATCGATGGCGTAAACGCGTCTGGCGCCGCGCTCGAGCAGGACTTGCGTGAAGCCGCCGGTGGAGGCGCCGACATCGAGGCAGACGCGGCCCTGCGGATCGAAACCGAAATGATCGAGCGCCGCGGCGAGCTTCACGCCGCCGCGCGACACGTAAGGATGGGCGGGCGTCGCGCTGAGCGCCGCGTCCACCGCGATTTCTTCCGAGGCCTTGCGCACTGGCGCCGCATTGGCGCTGACCAGCCCGGCCGCGATGGCGGCCTGCGCCTTGGCGCGGCTGTCGAACAGGCCGCGTTCCACCAGCAGGCGATCGATCCGGTCTTTTTTCGCTGACACCAGTCAGCCTACGCCAGCTTCACCGTCTCGGCGGCGGACATCCCTGCCGAGCGCCTCGAACACCTTGGCGACGATGCCTTGGGCGTCGAGGCCGGCTTTGGCGTACATGGCCGCCGGCGTGTCCTGGTCGAGGAACAGGTCCGGCAGCACCATGGTGCGGATCTTCAAGCCCGTGTCGAGCACGCCGTGGTCGGACAGCGCCTGCAGCACAAACGAGCCGAAGCCGCCGACCGCGCCCTCTTCGATGGTCACCAGCACCTCGTGCTCGCGCGCCAGGCGCAGCACCAGATCGGTGTCGAGCGGCTTGGCAAAGCGCGCGTCGGCAACCGTCGTGGACAGGCCGAGCGCGGCCAGTTCGTCGGCCGCTTTGAGACACTCACCCAGCCGCGCGCCATAGGACAACAGCGCCACCTTGTGGCCCTCGCGTAAGATGCGGCCCTTGCCGATCTCCAGCGGAATGCCCTCCGCCGGCATCGGCACGCCGCGGCCCTCGCCGCGCGGATAGCGCAGGGCACTGGGTCTATCGTCGATGGCGACCTGCGTCGCCACCATGTGCACCAGATCGGCTTCGTCGGCCGCCGCCATCAGCACAAAGCCCGGCAGACAGCCGAGATAAGTCACGTCAAAGGAGCCAGCATGCGTCGGCCCGTCGGCGCCAACGAGACCCGCGCGGTCGATGGCAAAGCGCACCGGCAGCCGCTGGATGGCGATGTCGTGCACCACCTGGTCGTAGGCACGCTGCAGGAAGGTCGAATAGATCGTCGCGAACGGCTTGAAGCCTTCCGTCGCCAGGCCGCCGGCAAACGTCACCGCGTGCTGCTCGGCAATGCCGACGTCGAAGGTGCGCTTGGGGAACTCCTTCTCGAACAGGTCGATACCCGTCCCCGACGGCATCGCCGCGGTAATGGCGACGATCTTGTCGTCCTTGCGCGCTTCCTTGATCAGGCTCTCGCCGAACACCTTGGTGTATTGCGGCGCGCCGCCCTTCGATTTGGCCTGCGCCCCCGTCGCCACGTCGAACTTGACCACCCCGTGGTACTTGTCGGCGCTCGTCTCCGCCGGCGCGTAGCCTTTGCCCTTCTGGGTCACCACATGAACCAGAATCGGCCCGATCTCGGCGTCGCGCACATTGCGCAGCACCGGCAGCAAATGATCGAGATTGTGCCCGTCGATCGGCCCGACGTAATAGAAACCCAACTCCTCGAACAGCGTGCCGCCGGTAACGTACGTGCGCGCGTGCTCGACCGCCCGCGTGATGGCGCGGTCAATCGGCTTGGGCAGATGGTGCGTCAGCTGCTTGCCGATGTCGCGCAGCTTCAGATAGGCGTGCCCCGAGCCGAGACGGGCCAGATAGGCCGACATGGCGCCGACCGGCGGCGCGATCGACATGTCGTTGTCGTTCAGGATCACGATCAGCCGCTCGTTGCGGGCGCCGGCATTGTTCATCGCCTCATAGGCCATGCCCGCCGACAAAGCGCCGTCGCCGATCACCGCGATGACGTTGTTCTTCTTGCCGGCCAAATCCCGCGCCACCGCCATGCCCAGGCCGGCCGAGATCGAGGTCGAGGAATGCGCCGCCCCGAACGGGTCGTATTCGCTCTCGGCGCGCTTGGTGAAGCCCGACAGCCCGCCGCCCTGCCGCAACGTGCGGATGCGGTCGCGCCGCCCGGTCAAAATCTTGTGCGGATAGGCCTGATGCCCGACGTCCCAGATCAAGCGATCCGCCGGCGTGTCGAACACGTAATGCAGCGCCACCGTCAACTCGACCACGCCCAAGCCCGCGCCCAGATGCCCGCCGGTCGCCGCCACCGCATTGATCGTCTCGTAACGCAGCTCGTGCGCAACCTCACGCAGCTGTTCCAATGACAGGTTCTTCAGATCGCGCGGCAGCCGAACGCGGTCGAGCAGGGGGGTCTTGGATGGCTCGGACAAACGCAACTCCGCAATGAACATGCCGGCAAACGCGGCGGGACCGGTCACCCGGGAACTTGGCGAGGCTTACACCAGTTACGCGGTTTTGGGCAATTCAACGCGCGGCGGCGGGGTCCGGTTCAAATTTGCCTTGCAAGGCCGCCGCCGCCTGCTGCGGCTCGCCGGCCCTAGTCGCCAAATCGACCGGCCCACAGCAGATCAAGGTGTAGTCGTAGGCCGCGCCAAGCCGCTCATTTGCCATAAGGAATTGGCCGTGGGTCCTCGAGACGCGCCAACGCCGCAGGCTGCCAGGTCCCCACAGATCGCGGAAATTGATGGCGACCACCCGGGGGTTGCGCCGCTCGGAACCGAGCACAATGTCGTGACCGGCGATGGGGTCGAACGGGCAGAAACTCAGGATGTCGTCGCGCGACTGGACATCGATCCAGTCGATATCGGGCGCGGTCGCAAGCTGGCGCAGCCGGTTGCGGAAGCCTTTGGCTTCGGGGTTGAAGCCGACCACCGGCAGGCTGGCGCCGAGCGTCAGCAGCGCCACTTTCGGCCCGTGGTGGCCGAGCGCGCCGTCGCGGGCGAGCGCGCGGCCAAGCACATTGATGGCGAGCACCGCACCGAAACCGTGGCCGACGATGACCACTTCATCAGCCTTGCCGTCGCGCACCGCATCGGCGACGCCGCCGGCGAATGCGTCCATCCGCTCGCTCCAATCTTTCCGCTTGCCATTGACGAATTCATCGACGGAGGCGGCCTCGTCGCAGCGTTGCAGCAGGCCGGTGAGCGGTTCGCTCAGCCAGAGCACGGAGGCAAAGCCGCCGACCCCGGTGACGGTGCCGACAATTTTCGCCACGATCACCGGCGCGCCGAGCGCGGCGACCAGATTCATGCAGAGGATGCCGACGAACGAGCCCATCAACAGCCACGCGGTGATCAGCAAAATCGGCGCAAGCAAAACGAGGGCGAAGCGCCAATTCATTCGCAGCATGCGCATGAAGGCGCCGTTGAGAATTGCGATCCCGGTGGTGCGGTACATCTGCACGATCTTCCACCAGGGCGGGCGCGCCAAATCATTGCGGACGAGATCGTCCCAGCGCAGCAGCCGGTAGCGGGTCTCGACCTGCCAACCATTGCCGCGGGTCGACGCATCCCATGTGCCGGATACGCCGTCCGGCGTCTCGGTGGCGGCGCCAACCTCGCCGGTCAGCCCGTACAGCGCGCAGGTATCGCGGTGCGCGTCGCGGAAGCGCTCGAAGTTTTCGGCGAGGCTACGCGCGTCGTAGCCCTGCACATGAATCACTAGCCTGCGATGGATCTGCACGCGCGCTCAATCCACGTCGAGGGGTTCGCTGCCGGTCGGCTTGCCGGACGAGTCGAGGGTGATCTTTTCCACCCGCGCTTCCGCCTGCCGCAGCAGTTCCTCGCATCTTTTCTTGAGTGCCTCGCCGCGCTCGTAGATCGCAACCAATTCCTCGAGCGGCACCTTGCCTTCCTCGAGCCGTTTGACGATCAATTCCAGCTCCTCGATCGCCCGCTCGAAGGGCATTTTCTTCACGTCGGGATTGGTGGTCTCGGCCATTTCATGACATCTTGCTAGGATTGCTCGAAATTCACGATAGCGTAGTTCGCCAGGAGCGCCTAGCGCGATGACCGATCTCAAGGACAAGATTGTACTGGTAACCGGAGGCGCGGGCGCGGTCGGCGCAGCCGTCGCCGCCGCGGTCAGGCGCGCCGGCGGCGTGGCGATCGCCACCGATCTCGCCGGTCACGCCGGCATCGATGCCGAGCTCGATGTGACCGCGGAGGCGGATTGGCAACGCGTCACCGCCGAGATCGAACGCCAGCACGGCCGGCTCGACGGACTGGTGAATGCCGCCGGCATCGTCGTGCTCGGCACCGTCGAGCAGCTCGACTTCGCCACCTGGCGGCGGGTGCTCGGCGTCAATCTCGACGGCGCCTTTCTCGGCTGCAAATATTCGTTCCCGCTCTTGCGCAAGAAGGGCGGCTCGATCGTCAATCTGTCGTCGGTGTCGGCGCTGGTCGGCGGGCATAATTTCGCCGCCTACAATGCCTCCAAAGGCGGGCTGTCGCTGCTGACCAAATCCATCGCGCTTACCGGCGCGCGCCGCAAGCCGCCGGTGCGCTGCAACGCCGTATGCCCGGCGTTTTTGGAAGGGCCGATGGTCGACAGCATCGCCGAGGCGACCCAGTATCCCGACGCCGTCCGCCAGAAGCTGTTGCTCGAAATTCCGCTCGGCCGCCTCGGCAAACCGGCCGAGGTCGCCAACCTCTGCGTTTATCTCTTGTCGGACGAGGCGGCCTTCATCACCGGCGCGGATTTTCCGATCGACGGCGGGTTGACCGCGCGCTAGGAGCGCGGCCAACAAAAGTGGAAACCGGTTTTGAGTCCGGCCACGCGGCCAATAAAAAGTTTATCCGCGCATCAGCGCGGTGACGTGCGCCGCCACCGAGCGTGACAGACCTTGCAGATCGTAGCCGCCTTCCAGGAGCGAGACGACGCGGCCTTGTGCACTGGAGTCGGCGATCTCCATCAGCCTCTTGGTGACCCAGGCGTAGTCCGCTTCCACCAAATTGAGATTGGCGAGCGGGTCGCGGGTGTGGGCGTCGAAGCCGGCCGAGATCACGAGAAAGTCCGGCTTGAACGCGCGCAGGCGCGGCAGGATGACGGTCTCGAACGCTTCGCGAAAAACGTCACCACCATCGCCGGCCGAAAGCGGCGCGTTGACAATGGTGTCATGCTCGCCGCGCTCGCTCACCGCGCCGGTGCCGGGATAAAGCGGCATCTCGTGGGTCGAGCAATACATGACGGTCTTGTCCGCCCAGAAAATATCCTGCGAACCGTTGCCGTGATGCACGTCGAAATCGACGATTGATACGCGCTCAACCTGGTAGCGGTTCTGCGCGTAGCGGGCCGCGACCGCCGCGTTGTTGAATAGGCAGAAGCCCATCGGCCGCGCCGTCTCGGCGTGATGGCCGGGCGGGCGAACGGCGACAAAGGCGTTGCTCGCCTTCTGGTTCATCACTTCGTCGATGGCGCGCATGGCGCCGCCGGCGCCGCGCAAGGCCGCCTCGAAGCTGCCCGGCGACATCGAGGTGTCGGCGTCGATGTGCACAAAGCCTTCGGCCGGCGACGCGTCGCGGATCGCCTCGATGTATTCCATCGGATGGGCGAGCGCGATGACCTCGAGCGGCGCGCGGGGCGCTTGCTCGCGCGCCAGCATGTGGAACCGCTCGTCCTCCAGCGCCTGCTCGATGGCGCGCAAGCGGTCCGGCCGCTCGGGATGGCCGGCGGGCATCAGGTGATCGAGGCAGGCGGGATGCGTGAGAAGAAGGGTGGACATTGATATGTTGTAACGCGCCTCGGTCCCCGCGCGCTAGACCTTTGCCTTCAGGCTCACGCCGGGCGGTGGCGGGATATTGTCCGGAACAAAGAAATCGACCTGCAACGGCTGGCTCGGATCGGCGCGGTATGGGTCGAAATCGGTGACGCCTTCGCCCGCCAGGAACGTGTCGTCGATCAGGAAGTTGCCGGTGAAGCTCTTCGGCTTGTTGAAGATGCGATAGGCGGCCTCGGCCAGGATTTCCGGCTTGCGCGACATGCGCATGATGGCGTCGCCGCCGAGCAGGTTCTTGATCGCGGCGGTGGCAATGGTGGTGCGCGGCCACAGCGCGTTGACCGCGATCTTGCCGCGCTGCTCGCCGGCAAGCCCTAGCACTACCAGGCTCATGCCGAACTTCGCCATCGAATAGGCGGTATGCGGCGCGAACCACTTGGTCTGCATGTCGAGCGGCGGCGACAGCATCAGAATGTGCGGGTTTTCCGCTTTCGCCAGATAGGGCAGGGCATATTTCGACACCATGAAGGTGCCGCGCGCGTTGATGCCCATCATCAGGTCGTAGCGGCGCATGTCGGTCGTGGCGACCGGCGTGAGCTGGATGGCGCTGGCATTGTTGACCACAATGTCGATGCCGCCGAAGCGCGCCGCGGTCGCGTCCATAGCCGCTTTCACCGCCGCTTCCTCGCGCACGTCGACGGCGAGCGCCAGCGCCTGGCCGCCGGCTTTCTCGATCTCCGCGGCTGCCGTGTGGATGGTGCCTTCGAGCTTGGGGTGTGGCTCCACCGTCTTGGCAGCGATGGCGATATTGGCGCCGTCGGCGGCGGCCTTGAGCGCGATCGCCAGCCCGATGCCGCGCGAGCCGCCGGTGATGAACAGTGTCTTGCCGCGCAATGACATGGCTACTTCTTCCTCGTCAGAAATGCTTCGAAGGCCGCGCGCGCCTCGGCCGATTGCAAACGGGCCTTGAACAGCTGGGCTTCCTCGTCAATGCGCGCGATGATCTCGTTCGGTTTGCCGCGCATGAGCCGGCGCGAAGCCAGCACACCCTGCGGCGGCAGCGCGGCAATCTCCTGCGCGGCTTTCATGGCTTCGGCTTCGACCGCCTCCGGTGCAACGACCGTATTAACCAGGCCGGCGGCTTGCGCGGCGTCGGCGCCGAGCGGGCGGCCCATGACCAGAAGCGAGAAGGCGCGCGCCTGACCCATCAGCCGCGGCGCGAGCAGGCTGGAGGCGGCTTCCGGCACCAGGCCGAGGCCGACAAAGGGCGTGGCAAAGCGTGCGTTGCTCGCGGCCACCACATGATCGCAGTGCAGCAGCATGGTGGTGCCGACGCCGACCGCGTTGCCCTGCACGGCGGCGATGAGCGGCAGTTCGCAGCGCGCCAGCGCGTGAAGAAAGCGCAGAATCGGCGCTCCGAGTGCGCCGCCGGTGACCGCCGCTTGCAGAAAATCGCCGATATCGTTGCCGGCGCAGAAAGCCGTGGGGGCGCCTGCGATCAGCAGGCAGCGCGTGGCTGGATTTTGCGGCGTGCCTTCGATTGCCGCGGCCATGGCATCGTACATCGCCATGGTCAGCGCGTTTTTCTTCTCCGGACGGTTCATCCGCACCGTGCGGACCGGTCCATCGTCTGTCACGATGACGAGTTCGGCCATTAAAGACTCTTTTGTTTGCGCATGATCTTTTCCGAAAACCGGTTCCCACTTTTCGGGCTCATGCGCTATTCCGCCAACGCGGCTTGCGCGTTCATGATGCTGTCGGCGCCCTCGGTGACGCTGCGCTCGAGGCCGGCGGCCTGCACCGCAATATTCTCGGCGAAGAAGCGGGTTAAGGCGATACGCGCCGCGCCATCGCCGCCCTCGCGCAAGGCTGCGAGGGCCTGCTCCGCCAACATACAGCCGCCGGCGGTCTGGCCGAACATCTTCAAGTAAGGCGTCGCGCCCGCTAGCGCCGCGTCGGAGGATTTTTGCGCCAGCAGCCAGTGCGTGGCGCGTTCAAGACTGTCGACGGCTTCCGCAAGCCGCGCCGCCGTATCGCCGAATGCCGGCGCGTTGCTGGCTTTCACCGCCGACACCGTGACGCGCAGCTCGTCGAGATAGAGCGCGACCGCCTTGCCGCCTTCGAGCGGCAGCTTGCGCGTCACCAGGTCGATGGCCTGGATTCCGTTGGTGCCTTCGTAGATCGCGGCGATGCGGGCGTCGCGATAATGCTGGGCGGCGCCGGTTTCCTCGATAAAGCCCATGCCGCCGTGCACCTGCACGCCGAGGGAAGCGACCTCGATGCCGATATCGGTGGAGAACGCCTTGGCGATTGGCGTGAGCAGGGAGGCGCGTTGATCGCCGGCCTTGCGCGCGGCTTCGGTCTTGCCGCGCATCGTGCGATCGATCGCCACCGCGGTGGCGTAGCAGATCGCGCGCGCGGCGCCGGTGAGCGCGCGCATGGTCAGCAGCATGCGCTTCACGTCCGGGTAATGGATGATCGCGCCGCCGGCGCCTTGCTTGCGCTCGCGCGCATAATTCAACGCCTGTTGGGTCGCGAGTTCGGCGATCGCCACGCCCTGCAGGCCGACCGCCAGCCGCGTGCGGTTCATCATCGTGAACATGCAATGCATGCCCTTGTGCTCTTCGCCGATGAGGTAACCGACCGCACCGCCCTTGTCGCCGTAGACCATGGTGCAGGTGGGCGAGGCATTGATGCCGAGCTTGTGCTCGATCGAATGCGCGCGCACGTCGTTACGCGTGCCGTCCGGCATTACCTTCGGCACCAGGAACAACGAAATGCCTTTGGTGCCTGGCGGCGCGTCGGGCAGCCGCGCCAGCACGAAGTGGATGATGTTCGGGGTTAAGTCGTGCTCGCCGTAGGTGATGAAGATTTTCGATCCGGTGATGCGATAGGTTCCGTCGCCCGCGCGCGCGGCTTTGGTGCGCAGGGCGCCGACGTCGGAGCCGGCCTGCGGCTCAGTGAGCTGCATGGTGCCCATCCACTCGCCGCTGATCAGCTTGCCGAGGTAGCGCGTCTTGAGATCGCCGCTGCCGTGGGCGGCGAGCGCGTCGATCGCCGCCATGGTCAGCACCGGGCCGATGCCGAAGGCCATGGCGCCGGAATTCCACATCTCGATGCAGGCGGCATTTACCGCGTGCGGCAGGTCCTGGCCGCCATAGTCGGCGGGTGCGGCCACGCCGTTCCAGCCGGCGGCGGCCCAGGCGGTGTAGGCCTCTTTCCAACCCGGCGGCGTGGTGACGGCGCCGTCCTTGAACGGGGTGCCGAACTTATCGCCGACCCGGTTGAGCGGCGCGATGACCTCGCCGGCGAAGCGGCCGGCTTCTTCCAGCACCTGATCGACCATCTCCTCGTCGAGATCGCCGTAAAGCCCTTCCGCCAGCGCGGCTTTCAAGCCGGCGGCATGTTTAAGCGCGAAGGCGATGTCGGAAACCGGGGCGCGATAGGTCATGGTCCATCCTAGCCGGGGCGGGGTGCCGGTCAACGCAAGCCGGAAAATGCCGCGTTTATCCCATATATTGCGCCGGTGCGGGCGTTGATCCGGCGGGGCGGCGCCGCTATGGTCCGCGCGGCGCGCACGAATTCATGGTTCGGTGCGGCTCTCTCAGAGGGGTATTGGGGCGTAGCCAAGCGGTAAGGCAGCGGATTTTGATTCCGCCATTCGGAGGTTCGATTCCTCCCGCCCCAGC
>CAVVNY010000020.1:0-27658 GCA_963749625.1 uncultured Alphaproteobacteria bacterium
TCAGAGCGCTGATTCATCCTGTCTACATCGATACTGGCGGAGTCCGGCGTCCCCTCCTGACATCAAACACCCATAAGCCGACTGGTTGTAGGGACCGGTAAAAACGGCTGAGGAAACCACTCCAAAATGACCCCCAGGCGACCCCCAAGCGTATCTCGTTTACAGCAGCGCCACTCAAAAATTCATCGTATTTAACTATTTGATTTATAATGTATTTTCTTGTGTTGGTAGCGGGGGAGGGATTTGAACCCCCGACCTCCGGATTATGATTCCGCTGCTCTAACCAGCTGAGCTACCCCGCCATTCCGAAACGCTATCTGCCGGAATGGCCGCGATATAGGAAGGGCGATGAAAGCCTGTCAAGCAATCAAGCCCGAAAGTCGTTCCGGAACGGCCACTTCGGCCACATTTTGTGGGCCCCGGCCGGCCTGCCCGGCGGCGGCATACCCCGGATAGGGCCGCCCGGCGTTGGCCGGAGTTCCGTTCAGGCGGCCGCGTCGGCCAGGCGCTCGAAGCGGATCAGCGAGAAATGCCCAAGCGGCGGCATGGCGCGCCGCTCGATCATGCGCACGCCGCCGTGGCGCTTGGCCCAATCGGCAAGCGTTCGGAAGGGGAATTCCGGCCGCCAGCCGAGCCGGCGCGCCAACGGCGCGAACCATCGCTCCAGCATGGCGCGCGGCCCGGATTCGGCGCCGATGTGATTGATCAGCACGATTTCACCGCCCGGCCGAATGACGCGCACGAACTCGTCGAGCGTCGTTTCCGGATGCGGCACCGCGGTGATGACATATTGCGCCACCACCACATCGAAGGATTTGTCGGGCAGCGCCAGCCGCCCGGCGTCCATCACCGCCAAGGCTTCCACATTGCTTAAGCCCTGCTCGGCGACGCGCGCGCGCGCCCGGCGCAGCATCGGTTCGGACAGATCCACGCCGACCAGGCGGCTTGATCGCGCGTAGTCCGGCAGCGAAATTCCGGTGCCGACGCCGACTTCGAGAATGCGCCCGCCAGCCCGCTCGGCCGCGGCGATCGCGGCGCGCCGCCCGCGCTCGAACACCGCGCCGAAGACGAGATCGTAGACCGGCGCCCAACGCGCGTAGGCGCGTTCGACCTTTGCGTTGTCGATGTCAGCCCCCATAATCTTAACGCCCACGCCAGATCTATTCCGAAATCGGCTTTACAGAATTCGGGATCATAGGCGGGAGTTTAGTTGCGCGCGGCCGCCGCCGCCATGGGGTGATCGGCAGGCCGCGCGCCGTCGACTGCCGCGACCGCGCTCTTGATGAAACCGCCGCCGAGCACCCGCGCCTGGCCGGCACCGGCGTCGTAAAAGACGCAGGCCTGGCCGGGCGAAACGCCGTCCTCGCCGTCCACCAATTCGACCTCATAGCCGCCGTTCGCGGCCATCAGCCAGCCGGCTTGCGGCGCCCGCGTCGAACGCACCTTCACGAACACCTCGCGCCGGTCGTCGGCGAGCGCCTCTTCGATGGAGCCTTCACCGATCCAATTGACGTCGCGCAGAACGATCCTGCTCGTGCGCAAAGCCGCGCGCGAGCCGACCACGACCTGGCGCCGCTCGGCGTCGAGCCGCACCACATAAAGCGGCGTGCCGGCGGCCACGCCCAGACCGCGGCGCTGGCCGATGGTGTAATGGATGATGCCGGAATGTGCGCCCAGCACGGTGCCCTCGAGATCGACGATCTCGCCGGCTTCCGCCGCGCCCGGCTTCAAGCGCTCGATCACGTCGGCGTAGTGGCCGGTGGGCACGAAGCAGATGTCCTGGCTGTCGTGCTTGTCGGCGATCGCCAGTCCGAACTGACGCGCCAGTTCGCGCGTCTCCGCCTTGCTGCGTTCACCGAGCGGAAAGCGCAGCACGTCGAGTTGCTCGCGCGTGGTGCCGAACAGGAAATAGCTCTGGTCGCGCTCTTCCTCGCGCGCGCGGAAGAGCCCTCGCCCGCCCGACGGCAGCAGCCTGGAGGCGACGTAATGGCCGGTCGCCAGCACGTCGGCGCCGAGTTCGCGCGCTGTGATCAACAGGTCGTGGAACTTGATCGACATGTTGCACTCGACGCAAGGCACCGGCGTCTCGCCGTGAATATAGCTTTCGGCGAAACGGTCGATCACCGCTTGCTTGAAGCGGCTCTCGTAGTCGAGCACGTAATGCGGAATGCCGATGCGCTCGGCGACGTTGCGCGCATCGTAGATATCCTGGCCCGCGCAGCAGGCGCCCTTGCGATGGACGGCGGCGCCGTGGTCGTAGAGCTGCAGCGTGACGCCGACCACGTCATAGCCTTCGGCCTTGAGCAGCGCCGCGGTCACCGACGAATCGACACCGCCGGACATGGCGACGACGACACGGGTGTCTTGCGGGCGGCGGTCGAGATCGAGGCTGTTGGACATGGCTCTTCTTACTATAGGTGGGGAGGCTTGGCGCGCAATTCGAGCCGCGCCAAGCGGCAATTATTGCCGCCTCGCCAGCAGACGCTGCCGGATCGGTTCCGCCGCAGGCCCCCGGCGATCCTGTAAGCCATTGATTTTCAATGGTTTTAATAAGCGGCGCCGCTGGCCTGGCGATTGCAGATCAAATGCTGGAAATCCGGAGACCAGCCGTGCCCCAAGTTGCGTCAGAAGCGACCAGCCGTTCCTTTCAGCCTGCGCTGCCGAACCCCGCGCGGCCTTCGCCGGGTTCCGGTCAGGGAGAGTCCTTGCCGTTCGACACCCTGCTCGATAGCGCCACGCAGACCCCGGCCCAACCGTCCCCTCCTCCGCAGTCGCAGCCGGCGCCCGCCGACCCGGCGCCATCGACCGCTCAAACCAATTCGGCCAAGCCGGCGGAGAAAACCACGGCCAGCAAGGCGGCAAAGCCCAGCGGCAAGACCACTGACGCTCCCGCCGCCACTACAAGCACCGCCACGGCCACGGCCATTCCCACCGACGCCACCGGCATTGCTGCCGCGACCGACACGACGGTCACCAAATCCAAGACCCCCGACGACGGCAAGGCAAAGACTGACGCCAACATCGCCATCCAGACCACCGTCACCGACGGCTCCAAGCCGGCGGGCGACCAAAAGCCGGCCGACGCCACCGCGCAGACCGTATTGGCGGCCGCGACAGATGCGACGGCGAACCAAACCAAAACCCCCGGCGACGGCAAAGTGAAGGCCGACGCCAAAATCGGCGATCAGACCAAGACCGGCGACGACGCCAAATCGGCGGGCGACAAAAAAACAGCCGACGGCGCTGCGCCAGTCGTCGTAGCGGTCAATCCGGCGAATGATCCCAATCAGACGATCGCACCGGTTGCCGTCGTTGTCGCCGCGCCCGCGCAAAGCGTGGCTAACCCGGCCGCCCCGGGCAATGTCCCGCAGACAACGCCGATCGGCGGCGTGAAAGCCGCGGCCGGCGGCGTTCTGCAAGCCGCGTCTGCCGCGGACCAGCAAGGCGCGCCCGCCGTCGCCAGCCAGACCACCATCGTCGCCGCCAACAGCCCCAAGGGCAAAGCGCCCGATGCCGCCGCCTTGCAAGGCGACGCCGGCAAGCCGGCCGCCGCCCATCCTCACGAGGAGGCCTCGGCCGCCGCTCCCACCACGCACGCGTCTGCCGATACGCCGCAGATCACGACCGATCCGCAAAACGCCGCGCCGAAAACAGCGAATGACGCCACGCAACAGGCGACGCTGGCGCCGCGCGCGGCCGACGTTGCGCCGCCCCCGGCAAATCCGGCCGCACCCGCTCCGGTCGCGCTGCAAGTCCCGGCGGTCCCGCTCGCCGGGGTCCCGGTCGAAATCGTCAGCATGGCGCAAGCCGGCAAGAACCACTTCGAGATCAGGCTCGATCCGCCCGAGCTCGGCCGCATCGAGGTCCGCCTCGACGTCGACCGTGACGGCCATACCACCACGCGCCTGATCGCCGACCGCTCCGATACACTCGATCTTTTACGCCGCGACGCCTCCGGTCTCGAACGCGCGCTGCAGGATGCCGGACTGAAGACCTCCGACAATGGCCTGCAGTTCTCCCTGCGCGACCAGACCGCGGGCCGCCAGCAGCAGAACAATACGCCGACACCGGGCGCTACGCAGATCGTCGTCCAGGACAGCGCGCTTCCGGTCAACGATGCGGTGCAACGCAACTACAGCCGTCTCGCAGGACTGCGCGGCGGCATCGATATTACGGTTTGAGGATCGGCCATGACCACGATCGCGCCCACGCCCACTTCGTCAAGCAATCCCGCCAGTGCCGCATCCGCCGCGTCCGCCGCCGCGAACAGCACCGAAATCGCCAGCAATTTCACGACGTTTCTGCAGCTCTTGACGACGCAATTGAAAAATCAAGATCCGCTCAGCCCGATGGACACCAACCAGTTCACCCAGCAACTGGTCGAATTCGCCGGCGTCGAGCAGCAGATGAAGACCAACGACACGTTGAGCACCCTGGTGTCGCTGCAGCAAGCCGCACAAACGTCGCAATCGCTCTCGCTCGTCGGCGCGACCGTGGTCGTGAAAGGCAACACGGCGCAGCTCGCCAACGGCCAGGCGGCCTGGGCGCTCAACGCATCCCAGCCGTCGACGGCAAGCATTACGATTACGGCGCCGTCCGGACAGACCGTCTATAGCGGCACCGGCGCAATCAACTCCGGCACCCAGACCTACGTCTGGAATGGTGTCGGCAATGACGGCACGACGTGGCCGGCCGGCAATTACACTTTGACGGCCACCGCGGTTTCCGCCACCGGCCAATCGGTGCCGATCACCACCCAGGTGGAAGGCAAGGTCAGTTCGGTCGATCTCACCCAGACACCGCCAGTTCTGTCGATCGGCGGACAGAACTATACGATCAACGAGATACAGCAGATCCTCGCGCCTTAGGCCTAATCGGCGCCGGCCCTCACGAGGCCCGCGCGGCGGGCTCTCGTTCATTGCCGTCATTCAAAACGACGTCGATCGCGTGCGCCAGCGCGGCCAGTTCAAACGGCTTGCGCAATATATCGAACCGCCCATTGACGGCTTGCGCGGCGTCGCTGAAGCCGCTGGTGAGCAGCACCGGTATGCCGGGGAAGCGCTCCCGGCAGAGTTCGGCAAGCCCGAGGCCGTTGATCGCGCCCGGCATCACGATGTCCGACAGCAACAGATCGACGCCGATACCTTGTTGCAGATGGCGCAGCGCCTCGGCGGCATTCTCGGCCCGCACCACGCGGTAACCGAGCTGCTCGAGCAAGGCGGATGTCACATCGGCAACGTCGCGGCTGTCCTCAACCACCAGTACGGTGCCACGGGTCGCCTCGCCGTTCGCGGCAGCGCCGTCGCCGGCATTCACCGCCTCCGCGGTGGCGCTGCGCGGCAGATAGATCGTGACCACGGTGCCGCGGCCCGGCTCGCTGCTCACGGTCACCTCGCCGCCCGACTGGTTGGCGAAGCCGTGCACCTGCGACAAGCCAAGCCCGGTGCCCTTGCCGACCGGCTTGGTGGTGTAGAACGGCTCGAACACCCGCTGCAGCACCTCCGGCGGCATGCCGCTGCCGGTGTCGATGACGGCGAGCGCCATAAATTCGCCGGCCAGGCTGCCGGCCGCCGAACCAGGTTTGAGCACCACGTTGCGTGCGGAAAGCGTGATCGTGCCGCCGTCCGGCATGGCGTCGCGCGCATTGACCGCGATATTGACCAGCGCCAGTTCGAGTTCGCCGAGATCGACCTCGACCGGCCAAATCTTGTCCTCGATGTCGCAGATCAAATTGATATTGCCGCGCAGCGACGGCACCAGCATGTCGCGCACCGCGCCGATGCGCTGGCGCAGATCGACCACCACCGGCGTCAACTGCTGGCGGCGCGAGAAAGCCAGCAACTGCCGCGTCAGCCGTTCGCCGCGGTTGGCGGCGGCCCGGATCGCCTCCACCGCCTGCATGTCCTTCTGCTCGCTCAACCGGCTTTGCAGGATTTGCGCGTAGCCGGAAACGATCATCAGCAGGTTATTGAAGTCGTGCGCAATGCCGCCGGTAAGCTGGCCGAGCGCTTCCATTTTCTGCGCCTGCGCCACCTGTTCGCGGGCCTGCTCGAGCGCAAGCTGCGCCTCGTGCTGGGTGGTGATGTCGCGCGTCAGCTTGGCGAAACCGATCAATTCGCCGGCGTCGTTGCGGATAGCGTCCATCACCACGCTGGCATAGAACCGGCTACCGTCTTTGCGCACCAGCCAAGTTTCCGCCTCGAATTGATCCTCGCGCGCAGCGGTGACGAGCGCGTCGTCCGCCATGTCGCCGGCGCGGACCTCCCGCGGGAGGAAAATGCGGAAGTGGCGGCCGAGAATCTCGTCCGCCTCGTAGCCTTTCAGGCGCCGGGCGCCATCGTTCCAGCTGCGCACACGGCCTTCCACGTCGAGCATGTAGATCGCGTAGTCGCGCGCGCCCCTGAGCAGCAAGCGGTAGTTTTGCTCGGAATCATGCAGCGCGCGCTCCGCCTCCTTACGCTCCGTCACGTCCTGGCAGATGCCGAGCAGACGGACCGCCGTGCCGCTTTCGTCGCGAATCACCTCGCCGACGCTGTGCAGGTAACGAATGCTGCCGTCCGGGCGGATGATGCGTTCTTCGTGGCTGAATTCCTTGCCCGACTCGAGCGCGGCGCTGACGCTGGCGCGGACCTGCGCACGGTCATCGGGATGGATGAAACCGATGAATTCCTGCAGCGTGCCTTTGAACTGACCGGGCCGAAGACCGTAGATTGCCATCAATTGGTCGGACCATGAGATCGTGTTTTCCAGCACGTCCCACCGCCAGTTGCCGAGATTGGCGAGGCGCTGCGCTTCCGTGAGATGGATATTGGCCTCGGCCAGCGCTGCCGTGCGCTCTTTGACGCGTTGATCCAAGTCGAATTGGGTGCGGCGCAGCCTGTCTTCGGTCCGTCTGCGCATCGCTACGTCGACGCTCAATGCCAGGCTCGGCACCGAGACGCTGATCATGAATGTCAGCAACAGCAGGAAGGATTCGTTGAGGCCGATATTGCCGAACGGCCCGGCCTGCTCGATCCGGCCCCAGATCGCACAACCGGTCAGAATCAACCCGACCGTCGCCGTCTCGCGCGGGCCCCGCCGCAATGCCGCCCACAGCAGCGGAAGGATCGCCAGGAAGCCGAGCGGGCTGGTGTATTCGGAACGCGGCAACAGCGGGCTGAACGCGATCAGGCCCACGGCGACAGCGGACAGCAGCGACACCGTCACCGCCCCAAGTTCGCGGCGATCGAATGCGCGCCATTCGGATTGCGCCCACAGCACGATCACCGGCGTCACCACCAGCGCGCCGGCGGCGTCGCCCAGCCACCAGGTGATCCAGATCGGAGTGAACTTCGTCCAGGCCGCCAAGCCCGCCACGCTCAGCGTCAGGACACCGACGGTGGCGCTGATGACGGTCGCCGGGCCGACCGCAACAAGCGCGAACTTCGCCACCCGCCACGGGCTCAAGAAAGTGTCGCGCCCGCCCGACCAGCGCCCGATCAAGTAGCCGCCGGCGAGCGCTTCCAATGTATTGCCCAACGCAATGACGGCGGCCGTAGCGGGCGTCCCGGCCGTGGTGACATTGGCGGCGAAGGCGCCAATGACGATCGCCGGCCACATCCGCAAGCCGCCCAGCAAGACCGCCGCCAGCGCAAGACCGGTCGGCGGCCAGATCGGGCTGGCGCTCGGATTGATCGAAGCTAATTGCAGGCCCAGCTTGGCCAGCCCGAAATAGGCGAGCGCAACGACAAGCAAAGTTCCCAGGTAGCGGGCTTGGGCGCGCCACCCCAACGTGGAACCTTTGGTAGGAACCTCTTGCAATGGCGCCCCTAGAACACCCGCTTGGCACGAGATCGGCCCAGGACGGACACCATTATACCCCATCCCGCCACCGAATCGCCGGTCCAATCCGTAACCAAAAGGTTAGCGAAAACAGGGCAAACATTTCCCTTTCTGCGCCCTTAGCTTAGGCAAATTTTAAGTCGCGGCTTGTAGCTTCCATTCAGTAAATGCACGTCGAGTAGAGTCTTGTGAGTACACAAATGACCGAGCCCCAACGCCCGAGGGTTAAATACGTCATCGGGCCCGATGGCAGTCCCCTGACGATTGCGGATCTGCCGCCGCCGTCAACCAAACGTTGGGTCATCCGCCGCAAGGCTGAGGTGGTCGCCGCGGTCCGTGGCGGTCTCTTGTCGCTGGAAGAGGCCTGCGCGCGCTACACGCTGACGGTCGAAGAATTCCTGTCTTGGCAGTATTCCATCGACCAACACGGCCTTGCCGGCCTGCGCACCACGCGCATTCAGCAGTACCGCCAGTAGTTCCATCGCCCCAATCAAGGGTAAACCGCCGGTCCCGTTTGGCCGGCGTTTTCGTCTGCGCGCCGCCGCCGGGTCAAATTCCTTTTGGTGCGCCGGACCTTGCCGCTATTTTCTCTGCCGCAAAATTAACCGGACGCTAACCATAAACTGGGCAAATCTTGCCGGGTAATACGGCGCGTGGTCTGCGCCGCAAGCTTGGGACGGAACCCGGTGCAAGGTTTCTTCAATTTCGTGAGGTCGCTCGGTGCGGCGCGAATGGCGGCCATGGCCGCGGTTACGCTGGCGCTGATCGGTTTCTTCTCGTTCTTGATGATCCAAATGACGACGCCGCAAATGGTGCCGTTGTTTACCGACCTGTCGGCCGACGACTCGGCCTCGATCGTCAAGGATCTGGAGCGGCAGGCGGTCGCCTACCAGCTCAAGAACGACGGCGCCATCGTGCTGGTGGCCAAGGACAATGTCGCCCGGCTGCGCATGAAGCTCGCCGAAAGCGGCCTGCCCAAGGGCGGCGGCGTCGGCTACGAGATATTCGACAAATCGGACGCACTCGGGTCCACCACCTTCGTCCAGAACATCAACCATCTGCGCGCTTTGGAAGGCGAACTCGCCCGCACTATCCGCAGCCTCGACCGCGTCCAGGCCGCGCGCGTGCATCTGGTGTTGCCCGACCGGCCGCTGTTCTCGCGCGACAAGATCGAGCCGACGGCGACCATCGTGCTCAAAGTGCGCGGCAGCCTCGAGCCGCAACAGGTGCGGGCCATCCGCCACCTGGTGGCGACCGCGGTCAGCGGGCTCAAGCCCGAACGCGTGTCGGTGATCGACGAAACCGGCAAACTGCTCGCCGACGGCGCCGCACAGACCGACCCGCTGGCGGGCGCCGGCGCCGATGAACGCAAGGCGGCTTATGAAAAGCGCCTGCGCGACCAGGTCGAGGCGATCGTCTCCTCGGTGGTCGGCCCCGGCCACGCGCGGGTGGAGATCACCGCCGATTTCGACGTCAACCGAATCACCCAGACGTCCGACAAATACGACCCGGACGGCCGCGTCGTGCGCTCGAGCCAGAACCGCGAGGAAAGCTCGTCGACCAGCGAAGACAAGAGCGGCGGCGGCGCGCCGGTATCGGTCGGCAACGAGCTGCCCGGCGCCACCAAGCAGCCAAACGCTTCCACCAGCGGCGACCAGACCCGCAAGACCGAAGAAATCGTCAATTACGAAATCTCGCGCACCACCAAGACCGAGGTCACCGAGGCCGGTCGGGTCAACCGCGTGTCGGCGGCAGTGCTGGTCGACGGCAACTACACCAAGAACGCCAAGGGCGAGGTCACCTATCAGCCGCGCACGAAGGAAGACATCGACCGCATCACGGCTCTGGTGCGCACCGCCATCGGATTCGACGCCAAGCGCGGCGATCAGGTCGAGGTGGTCAATCTGCGCTTCGCCGAGACCACGCCGGTGCCGATCAACGAGCCGACCGGCTGGATGAGCTACGTGCAATTCACCAAAGACGACATCATGCGCATTGCCGAACAGGGCGTGATGGTGCTGCTCGGCCTGGTCGTGCTGCTGCTGGTCGTGCGTCCGCTGGTGCGGCGGATCGTGACGCCCGAGGGTGAGATGGGTGACTACGCGATGGCCTCAGCGGGTGCAGCCGGCACGGCCGGCGTGTCCGCCGCGATGGGGGTGCGACCTTCCGCCGGAAGCGCGCCGCCGGCCCACGCCACGGCCATTCCCAACAGCGGCGCGGCGAATATCTCCTTTGTCGGCGCCGAGGAACAGGTCGCCATTTCCAACCGCACCGCGGCGATGATCGACGTCGCGCAAGTGCAGGGACAGGTGCACGCCCAATCGGTGCAGAAGGTCGGCGAACTCGCCGAGCAGAACCCGCACGAGGCGGTCGCGATCATCCGCAGCTGGCTCCACCAAGAGCATTAAATCATGGCGTCTGCGCAGGAAAAACATGATGCGGCCCGTCAGGACATCGGCGGCCTGATCGCCACGCTCGCCAGCCGTCCGCAGGTCAACAAGGGCCGGCGCAAGTTGACCGGACCGGAGCGGGCGGCGGTGCTGATGCTGGCGCTCGGCGCGCGCTACGGCGCCAAGCTCTTTGCCCTGCTCGACGACGACGAACTGCGCGAAATTTCCACCGTGATGGCCTCGCTCGGCACCGTCGAAGCCGAATCAGTCGAGGAATTGCTGCTGCAATTCGTCTCGCAAATGTCGGCGTCCGGCGGCCTGCTCGGCAGCTACGACGTGGCCGAACGCCTGCTGCAGCAATACCTGCCGCCCGAGCGCGTCGGCAGCATCATGGACGACATCCGCGGCCCCGCCGGCCGCAACATGTGGGAGAAGCTCGCCCACGTCCACGAAGAGGTGCTGGCCAACTACCTCAAGAACGAATACCCGCAGACCGTGGCGGTGGTGATGTCAAAATTACGCTCGGAACATGCCGCGCGCGTGCTGGCGATCCTGCCGCAGGACTTCTCGCTCGACGTCGTCAACCGCATGTTGAAGATGGAAGCGATCCAGAAGGAAGTGATCGATCGCGTCGAAGAGACGCTGCGCACCGAATTCATGTCCAACCTGTCGCAGACCCGCCGCCGCGACGCGCACGAGGCGATGGCGGAGGTCTTCAACAACTTCGACCGCCAGACCGAAACGCGCTTCCTCACCGCGCTTGAAGGCGACAACCCGGACGCCTGCGAGCGCATCAAGGCGCTGATGTTCACCTTCGACGATCTGATCAAGCTCGACCCCGGCTCGGCGCAGACGCTGATGCGCAAGTTCGAGAAGGACAAGCTGGCGATCGCGCTCAAAGGCGCCTCCGAAACCGTGCGCCAATTCTTCTTCAACAACATGTCCACGCGCGGCG
Organism: uncultured Alphaproteobacteria bacterium; assembly: GCA_963749625.1. Classification (GTDB taxonomy): domain Bacteria; phylum Pseudomonadota; class Alphaproteobacteria; order Rhizobiales; family Xanthobacteraceae; genus Pseudolabrys. The sequence goes on from CAVVNY010000020.1 coordinate 11,167, forward strand.
CCAAGATGCTGGTGGAGGACATGCAGGCGATGGGACCGGTGCGGCTGCGCGACGTCGACGAGGCGCAGACGCTGCTGGTCAATATCGCCAAGGATCTGGCGGCCAAGGGCGAAATTCTGATCACCAAGAGCCGCGGCGACGAAGAACTGATTTATTGAGGCGCGCATGAACCCGAAAAGTGGCAACCGGCAAAAGTTCATGCGCAAGGGAAAGTGAATGACAGCGACCGCCAAATACCTGTTCGACGAGGATTTCTCCTCCGGCACCAAGCCGACCATCACGCTGGTCGAGGCGGAGCGCCGGCGCTTGGACGGCGAGTCGCAAGCCTATCGCAACGGCTTTGCCGCCGGGCAGACGCAGGCGCAGAACGACGACGCCCAGCGCCTCGCCGCCGCGCTCGGGGTGATCGCCGACGGGATGGAACGTCTGCACCGGACGTTTTCCGGCATCGAGGCGCGCATGGAGACCGAAGCGGTGGACGTGGCGGTCGCGGTTGCCGGCAAGCTGGCGCCGGCGTTGATCGCGCGCGAGCCGTTCGCCGAGATTTCCGCCCTGGTCACCGAATCCTTCAATCATCTGGTCAAGGCGCCGCATGTGGTCGTGCATATCGGCGCCGATATCTACGAAGCGGCCAAGGTCAAGCTCGACGAGATCGCCCAAGCGCGCGGCTTCGAGGGCCGGCTGATGGTCATGTCCGACCCGGCCATGGCGACCGGCGACTGCCGCATCGAATGGGCCGATGGCGGCGTCGCACGCGAGCGCGCCGCGACGCTGGCCGTGATCGATGACGTGGTCGCCCGCTATGTGGCGGCGCGCACCAGCACAGACAAATAGGAATTCTGGAGACCAACGCGATGAGTGACGAAGACAGCAAAGTGCCGCTCCCCGATCTGGAAGGCGGCAGCGCCATGCAGACCGCCGAGGATGCCGGCGTCCTGGCGGGCGACGACGGCGGAACGGTCACCCGCGGCGCCGCCGACCTGGAGGCGCTGTTCGACGTGCCGGTGCAGGTGTCGGCGGTACTCGGCCGCGCCCGCATGCCGGTCGGCGACCTGCTCAAGCTCGGGCCGGGCGCCGTGCTCGAACTCGACCGCAAGGTCGGCGAGGCCATCGATATCTACGTCAATAACCGCTTGGTCGCGCGCGGCGAAGTGGTGCTGGTCGAGGACAAGTTGGGCGTGACCATGACCGAAATCGTCAAAGCCGAGCATAACTAGCGCATGATCCGGAAAACTTGGAAGCGGTTTACCGAGAAGACCATGCGCACGAACGCTAAAAGGATAACGTCATGCGACTCCTGATCGTCGGGACGCTCGAAGGCCAGCTCACCACCGCGAGCAAGATCGCGATGGACAAGGGCGCCAGCGTCACCCATGCCGACAGCGTCGAGCAGGCACTTGCCGTGCTGCGCTCCGGCCGCGGCGCCGACCTGCTGATGGTGGACGTTGCCCTCGACATCCGCGAGCTGGTGACGCGGCTCGACGCCGAGCGCATCCACGTGCCGATCGTGGCCTGCGGCATCACCAACGATGCGCGCGCGGCGGTCAAAGCCATCCATGCCGGCGCGAAAGAATACATCCCGCTGCCGCCCGATCCCGACCTGATCGCGGCGGTGCTCGCCGCCGTCACCGACGACGCCCGCGAGATGATCTATCGCGACGAGGCGATGGCGAGCGTGGTCAAGCTCGCCCAGCAGATCGCCGGTTCCGACGCCTCCGTGCTGATCACCGGCGAAAGCGGCACCGGCAAGGAAGTGCTGGCGCGCTATCTGCACGCGCGCTCGCTGCGCGCCAAGAAGCCGTTCATCACCGTCAACTGCGCGGCGATCCCGGAGAATCTCCTGGAATCCGAACTGTTCGGCCACGAGAAAGGCGCCTTCACCGGCGCGCTCGGGCGCCGCATCGGCAAGTTCGAGGAGGCCAATGGCGGCACGCTGCTGCTCGACGAAATCTCCGAAATGGACGTACGCCTGCAGGCGAAATTGCTGCGCGCGATCCAGGAGCGCCTGATCGACCGCGTCGGCGGCGGCAAGCCGGTGCCGGTCGATATCCGCATCGTCGCCACCTCCAACCGCAACCTCACCGACGCCGTGCGCGAGGGCAAATTCCGCGAGGACCTGTGGTTCCGCCTCAACGTGGTGAACCTGAAAATTCCGCCGTTGCGCGAACGCCCGTCCGACATCATCGAACTGGCGCAATATTTCGCCAAGAAATATTCCGAGGCGAACGGACTGCCGGCGCGGCCGCTGTCGGCGGAAGCGCGCCGCGCGCTCAGCGTCAACCGCTGGCCGGGCAACGTGCGCGAACTGGAAAACACCCTGCACCGCGCCGTGCTGCTGTCGAGCGGGCCGGAGATCGGCATCGACGGCATCCTGTCGCCCGACGGCACGCGCTTCGATTCCGCGCGCGGCTCGAGCACGGTCGCCCATGCGGCCATGGCCGCCGAGCAGGTCACGCGCAACCTGGTGGGCCGCACCGTGGCCGAGGTGGAACGCGACCTGATCCTGGAAACGCTCAAGCACTGCCTCGGCAACCGCACCCATGCGGCCAATATCCTCGGCATCTCGATCCGCACCCTGCGCAACAAGCTCAACGAATACGCCGCCGACGGCGCGCCGATCCCGCCAGCGGGCGGCGGCGAGATGCGCGGCGCGGCCTAAGGCTCAGGCAATAATCAAGAATCGAAAAGCCCGGCCGAAGCGCCGGGCTTTTTTGATTCGTGCCAATCGAAACAGAGCGGCTAGGAAGCGGGGGTCTCGGCGGAATCGCCGGCAGCCTTTTCGCTTTTGTCCCGCTTGGTGTCGATTTCGACCGCTTTGGCCATCAATTCGTGACTGATGGCTTCCAGGCGAGCGACCAGTCCCCGTCCTTCTTTCGCCAGGCGGATGCAGTGATCCGCGGTCTCGACGAGGTATTCCTCAATTTTCAGCATGATGTCTCCGGGAATGATTTGTCCGGGAGATGGGCATCAATTGCGGCAATTCAATGCAATCTTCGGCATCGCGTTGCCGCAGTCGGAGCAAGCGTGATAACCGTGGCGTCCCAATCACATAGGCCGGTCGCGCTGTTGACAAGCATTTTCAAAATCTGCCCCGCGGCATTGTGGCGCCAAGCCGAGCAAAGCGGCGTGTTCCACGGCTCGCCGGTCGATCGGCGCGACGGCTTCATTCATTTCTCCAGCGCGGCGCAAGTGGCCGAAACCGCGGCCAAGCATTTCGCCGGCGAGCGCGACCTCCTGTTGGTGCGCGTCGATGCCGCCAAGCTCGGCGACCAATTGAAATGGGAGCCCTCGCGTGGCGGCGCGCTGTTCCCGCATCTTTACGGCGCGCTCGCTCTTGCCGCCGTCAGCCGCGTCGAACCGCTGCCGCTTGGTCCCGACGGCACGCACCAGATTCCGCCGCTCGATCTTTGAGCACCGGCCAATGCGGTCCGGGCGGGCGGTCATGGAACAAGATTGCCCCGCAAAGGCTTGTCATTCTGCCGGTTCAGCGCAGGGGTTTCGTTGATGTCCTTACCCAGCCAAACTTGGGATACCATCCACCCGTCGGGCTATCGCTTCGCCGCCGAACCGGTGCGGCGCGTGCCGGCTTCCCGGCGGCCGAGCGGCGCTATTCGCTATTGCTGTCCGGTCACCGACAGTTTCGTGCTGATCACCGACGCGCCGACTTTGGCCCGCCTTGCCGAGCGGGATGTTCGCCTGCGTTGTGCCGATTGCGGCGAGATTCATCTGCTGGCGCGCGACGCCCCGGCCGCAATTGTCGGCAATCCGGCAAAGCCCTAGAGTTCCTCCGTCAGTCGCCGGGCGATAACCGCGCCGGCTTTCGGGGGGAACCAACTATGCGTCCAATGCTTGCTATCGCCGCCGCCGCCTTGCTGTGGAGCGCCGCCACCGCCTTCGCCGCCGATCCGTCCGGCAGATATACAGTCCAAGGCACCAATCCGGGCGGCGGCTCCGAATACGGCGGCTCTGTCAGCGTGGAAAAAACCGGCGAGACCTATCGCGTGATCTGGGTCGTCGGCGGCACGCGCTATATCGGCACCGGCATTGGCGACCACGATTTCCTCGCCGTGTCCTACAAATCCGGCAACGATACCGGGCTCGCACTTTACGGCTCCGACGGCGGCAACTGGACGGGCGTCTGGGCCTTTGCCGGCGGCCGCCAGATGGGCACCGAAGTCTGGAAGCGCCAATAGGCGGCTCGCCGTAACGAGGCGATCCCGCTCGGGAAGCCACGGCTCCATAAGGTCCTTTCCCCTTACCCGGGGAGAGGACCGAACGCATTTTAGGGCCGCCGGACGGCCGGAATTAACCCGCCGCTAACCATAAACTGGGCAAATATTGCCGGGGGAAGGGTAATCGCCCACCGCGGATCGCTACCGCCGCACCGCCGAAGGTGTCCGGTTCCCGTTGCGCCAAATTAAAAGTCAGGCATGAGCGACATCACCGCCGCACCGGCATCAGCGACCAACGCCATCAAGCTACCCGGTCTCGGCGAGATCGGCACGTTCTTGAAGCGCGGCGACATCGCGCTCGCCGTCGGCGTGCTCACCATCCTCGTCGTCCTGATCCTGCCGCTGCCGCCGGTCCTGCTCGATCTCGCGCTCGCCATTTCGATCATCATCTCGGTGCTGATCCTGATGACCGCGCTGTTCATCCATACGCCGCTCGAATTCTCCTCGTTCCCGACCGTGCTGCTGATCGCGACCATGCTGCGGCTGGCGCTCAACCTCGCCTCGACCCGCCTCATTCTCGCGCACGGCCACGAAGGCACCGACGCCGCCGGCCACGTCATCCAGGCCTTCGGCAATTTCGTGATGAGCGGCAATTTCGTCATCGGCATTATCGTCTTCATCATCCTGGTGATCGTGAACTTCGTGGTCATCACCAAGGGTTCCGGCCGCATCGCGGAAGTGGCCGCACGCTTCCACCTCGACGCCATGCCGGGCAAGCAGATGGCGATCGACGCCGATCTGTCGGCCGGGCTGATCAACGAGACCGAGGCGCGCAGCCGCCGCCAGAAGCTCGAGGACGAAGGCGGCTTCTTCGGCGCCATGGACGGCGCCTCCAAATTCGTGCGCGGCGACGCCATCGCCGGCCTGTTGGTGGTGTTCATCAACGTCATCGGCGGCATGATCATCGGCATCGCCCAGCAGGGCCTGAGCTTCGCCGACGCGGCGCATTCCTACACCATCCTCACGGTCGGCGACGGCTTGGTCACGCAGATCCCCGCGCTGATCGTGTCCACCTCCGCTGGCCTGCTGGTGTCGAAAGCCGGCATCCTCGGTTCGGCCGACAAGGCGCTGCTCAAGCAGCTCTCCGGCTACCCGAAGGCGCTCGGCATGTCCGGCGCGGTGATGGTGGTGATGGCGCTGCTGCCCGGAATTCCGATGCTGCCGTTCCTCGCGCTCGGCGGCGGCGCCGGCGCGCTCGCTTATTTCATCAACAAGCGCACCAAGCTCGCCGTCGCGACCGAAGCCCGCAAGGTGCAGGCCGAAGCCAAGAGCGAGGCCAAGGAAGAACCGATTTCCGCCTCGCTCAAGATGGACGATCTCAAGCTCGAGCTCGGCTACGCGCTGCTGCCGCTGGTCAATGCGCCCGACGGCAGCGACCGGCTGACCGAGCAAATCAAGGCGCTGCGCCGTTCGCTGGCGGGCGAGATGGGCTTCGTGATGCCCGCCGTGCGCCTGCTCGACAATGTGCAGCTCGACGCCAACAGCTACGTCATCAAGATCAAGGAAGTGGAAGCCGGCAGCGGCAAGGTCTGGGCCGGCCAGTACATGGTCATGGACCCGGCCGGCGGCCAGGTGAATCTGCCCGGCACTCACACCACCGAGCCGACCTTCGGGCTGCCCGCCACCTGGGTCGAAGCCGCTGCGAAGGAAGAGGCGACGCTCAAAGGCTACACCGTGGTGGATTCCGCCACCGTGCTGTCCACGCACCTGACCGAGCTGCTCAAGAACAACATGGCGGAGCTGCTCTCCTACGGCGAGGTGCAGAAACTGCTCAAGGAATTGCCGAAGGAACAAAGCGAGCTGCTCAAGGACCTGGTGCCGGCGCTGATCACCGTCTCCGGCATCCAGCGCGTGCTGCAAATCCTCCTTGCCGAGCGCGTCTCGATCCGCGACCTCGCCACCATCCTGGAAGGCATCGCCGACGGCATCGGTTCTTCGCGCAGCCCGGTGATGCTTGCCGAGCACGTGCGGGCGCGGCTGTCGCGCCAGATCTGCGCGCAGCACTCGAGCCAGGCCGGCTACCTGCCGCTGATCGCGCTGTCGGCCAAATGGGAACAGGCCTTCGCCGAGTCGATCGTCGGCCAGGGCGACGACCGCCAACTGGCGATGCAGCCGTCGAAGCTTTCGGAATTCATCACGCTGGTGCGCGAGAAGTTCGAGGAAGCGGCACGCGAAGGCGAAGCGCCGGTGCTCGTGACCTCGGCCGGTATCCGGCCGTTCGTGCGCGGCATCGTCGAACGCTTCCGCGCGCAGACGCCGGTGGTGTCGCAGAGCGAGATTCACCCGCGGGCAAGGCTGAAGACGGTGGGGAGCATCTAAGCGCCGCCGCCGTCATGCCCGGCCTTGTGCCGGGCATCCTCGACTTCCTTAGATGAAGCACCACAAAACACGGCGTGGATGGCCGGGACAAGCCCGGCCATGACGAGGTTGACTATTCCGCCGCGATCGTCGGCACCGTTTCATCGGCCGCATGCCCATGCGCCCGGATATTGTCGTCGCGATACTTGCGTTTCAGGGCCGCCTCGCCGCCGGATGTCGCGTGGTACATCTCCAGCGTCTCGAACTCGTCGGCCTTGGGCGGCGCGATCGCCAGGTCGGAATAGCTCCAGCGGTCGGGCGCCTTGAGCGCCTTGTCGAGCAAAGCCTTGCAGCGCAGATAGACGCGCGCGTATTTCGCCAGCTTGATCGCGGTGCCGATCCAGTAGCGCGGGTAGAAGACGAACGGATTTTCCCGCTTCATGCTGGAGCGCCGGTCGCGGCGGAATTTGAGCCGCAGCGCGCCGCCTTCGAGCGGATGCACGCCCTCGAACAGGATCATCAAATAGAACCACAGGATGGTCGACAGCGTCGTGCCCGGCCGCCCGATCTTGCTGGCGCAGGTGCGGCGCAGGATCGTGTTGATGTGCTCCGGCGTGTAGAACGCGTGCCAGGCGGCGCGATAGGCCTCCTCCCAGTCCGCGTCCGGCATGGTGCCGTGATGCGAGACGCGGTGATTGAGGTCGTATTTGTTCATGTCGGGGTCCATCCAGACGCCCTTGGCCGACAGCGTCTTGTGGTCCTCCGATCCGGGCAGCGGCGTCAGGAAGAAGAACTCGAGAATATCGATCGGCAATTCGCGCTTGATGATCTCGATATCGCGCAGGATCGATTCCTTGGTGTCGGCGGGAAAGCCGAGAATGTAGCCGGCATAGGTGATGGCGCCGTGGTTGCGCCACATCTGCAGCATCTCGCGGTATTCGGTGATCTTGTTCTGCCGTTTCTTGGCGGCGATCAGGTTGTCCGGGTTGATGTTCTCGAGCCCGATGAAGGCGCGCCGCACGCCGGCTTTGGTCGCCTTCTCGATGAAGCCCGGAATCTTGTGGCAGAGCGTATCGACCTGGATGGTGAAGCCGATATTCATGCCCTCGCCAACCCGCATCTGGATCATGCGGTCGAACAGTGGCTCCCAATCCTTGTTGCGCGCGAAATTGTCGTCGGTGATGAAGAAGCGCTTGATGCCTTCGGCGTAATTCGCCCGCACGATGTGTTCCAGATCGTCGGCCGAGCGGATGCGGCTCTTGCGGCCCTGCACGTTGATGATGGTGCAGAACGAGCACTGGTAGGGGCAGCCGCGGCCGAGATCGATGCTCGACAGCGAACCGGAGGTCCGCTGGACGTGCTTGCGCGGCAGGAACGGCGGCGGCTCGCCGGTCAAGGCCGGCAGGTCGTCCATGTAATTGTACAGCGGCTTGAGCGCGCCGTTGAAGGCATCGCGCAGCACATTGTCGAGCCGGCGATCTTCCGCTTCGCCGGCGAAGAACGAAATGCCGAGCGCCTGCGCCGCTTGGATGTCGGCCGGCAGCTCCGGCAGCATGGCGATGCAGCCGGAGACGTGGAAACCGCCGATGCAGACCGGCAGGCCGGCGTCGAGAAACGGTTTGGCCAGATCGACGGCGCGCGGAAACTGGTTCGACTGCACGCCGACCAGACCGATCAGCGCACGGCCGCCTTCGCGGCGGATCATGCGGATGATCTGACTGGGCTTCACCCGCCGGTTGGTTTCGTCGAACGTGTGCAGGCGGATATCGACGCCCGTTCCCAGCACCTCACGGCGCTTGGCGTCCTCCGCCAAGGCGTTCAGGCAAGCGAGCGTGTTGGAGGGAATCGCCGAGCGCAGCCACTGGATCGGATAGCCGTCGTCGTCGTAATGCGTCGGCTTGATCATGACGAAGTGGAAGATCGCGGATCCCCCACCAACGGTCGAGTTCGACATACGTACTCCTGCCCCACGCGAGCGCTGCCGCCGGCCACCGATAAAGTGCGGCATTTTCGCTGATAAGTCGAGTTTTGCGTCTGTTAGCGCCCGAACGAGGCGAATTGCAGCAATTTTTCACCCTGTTTCGAACCGTTTCAGCCGCCTCTGGATAAAACCCGCTATGATCCCCATATAACATACGTTGTTTCAGTCATTTCGGCTTTGCCGAACAGCTTGGAGTTTGATCGTGGAGAAATTCAATTTCGATGCACCGGCGGAACTGTTTCCCTCGCGCAACCGCAAGATCGTGAACAAGATCAAGTACCGCCGTTTCGAGCGCGCCGCCGACGCCATCCGTTTCGCCGTCGAGGAACTGCCGGAGCCGTTGTTGCTCGGCGCCTATATTCAGATCGACGAGGCGCGGCTCGGTCACAAGGACATTCGCGGGCTTTATGACAGCGCGGAATATCCGTTGACCAAACGCGCGGGCTGAGCGGGCGTTTGACGGTTCTGCGCATTTAGCGTATTCCAACGCCTGCAACCAGGTTTTCGGTTCTGCCTTGCTACGCTGCCCGTTTTTGGGCGCTCAACAAGTCACCCCAAAAAACTCGGATGTCGAACGGCACGGGCGACACATCCGTGCGCATCCCGCTCACGCAGCAACCGACGCAAGGAGGCCGCAATGGCCACAGGCACAGTTAAGTTCTTCAATACCCAAAAAGGTTTCGGATTCATCACGCCGAGCGACGGCTCGAAAGACGTGTTCGTGCACATCAGCGCGGTCGAACGCGCCGGCATGAGCACGCTCAACGAAGGCCAGCGCCTCACCTATGAAATCGTCACCGAGCGCGGCAAGCAGGCGGCATCCAATCTGCAGAATGCCTGATCGTTTCGATCCGGTACCGCATTTGAACGCCCGGCCTTGCGCCGGGCGTTTCTATTCACGCCAGCGCCGAGGAACGCCATGACGCACAAATATTCGAGCGGCCAGAACGTCTATTACGAGCCGACTTTCGGCAACGCGGCCTCGCGCGGCAAATACAAGATCGTCCGCTCGCTGCCGGTCGAAAACGACAACCGGCTGGCCTACCGGATCAAAAGCATCTCCGAATCCTTCGAGCGCATTGCCGAGGAACACCAGTTGACCCGGACCGACTAAGGCCGCCCGGCCACGGTTGTCTGCATTTTAGCCGAATCTCATCTATTTCCCGGTCAGAACACAGCTTTTCACGGCGTTTCAACGTTCCGTGATGCGGTCTTTGGAACCCTTCATCCATACCTACGTTAGCCTCCGACACCTTGAACCTTTCTCAAGGCCGGGCCGACGAATGGCTATGACCTTGGAGGCTGCCATGAACTGGTCGATGTACACCGCAGACCGCACCACCCACTTGAAGATCGTCGTGGTCGGCCTTGCCGCCGCGCTGCTGATCGCCGTCATCGGCATCGCCGCGCAACAGCTCAATCTCGGCACCGATATCCTGACCGCGCAGGCCCCGACCGTGATCAAGGCCGGCGGACCGGTGGCCTTTACCACCCGCGACGGCTCCACCATTCGCTGAGACGATTTTCCCGAACCTCCCCCCGCCTTACCGCGCAGCCTTGGCTGCGCGTTTTTTTTGGGACGGAGCGGACGGCGCTAGCGGATCACCACCGAGGGCAGCCACAGCGACAGCGCCGGGCACGAAGGTCACCAGCATCAGCACCGCGAACATCACGGCGTAGAACGGCCAGATGCCCTTCATGAGGTCTTCCAGTTTCACTTTGCCGACTGCGCAGCCGACGAACAAGACCGAGCCGACCGGCGGCGTCAGCAGCCCGATGCCGAGATTGAGCAGCATGATCATGCCGAAGTGAACCGGATCGACGCCGAGCTTGATCACCACCGGCAGCAGGATCGGCGTGCAGATCAGGATCAGCGGCGCCATGTCCATCAGGCAGCCGAGCACCAGCAGCATGAAATTGATCAGCAGCAGGATGACGTATTTGTTTTCCGACACCGTGAGGAAGAAGGCGGTGATCTTGGCCGGCATCTGCATCAGCGCCATGACGTAGCCGAAGCTCGACGCCATCGCGATCAGCGTCATCACCATCGCCACGGTCTTGAGCGTGCGATGCACAAGCCCGGGCAGATCGCGCCAGCGATAGTCGCGGTAGATGAACATGGTGACGAACAGCGCCCACAGACAGGCGACGGCGCCGGCCTCGATGGCGGTGAAGACGCCGAGCAGAATGCCGCCGATGATGATCACGATGGTGATCAGGCCCCAGGCGGCGTCGATGGTGATGCGGATGGCGTCGCGGAACGGCACCGAATTCGCCTTTCGGATGCCCGTCGCGGTAGGCAATGCCGATACACAGGATGATGAGTGCGATCCCGAGCAGCAGGCCCGGCACCACGCCGGCCATGAACAGGCTGATGATCGAAATGGTGCCGCCGGTCGCCAGCGAATAGATCACCGCATTGTGGCTGGGCGGCACCACGATCGCCTGCAGCGACGCGCTGATCGTGACATTGGTGGCGAAAGCCCGCGGATAGCCGACCTTTTCCATCTGCGGAATCATGACCGAACCGATCGCCGAGGTGTCGGCGACCGACGAGCCGGAAATGCCGGAGAGGAACGTGGTGGCGATGATGTTCACCGCCGACAGGCCGCCGCGCACGCGCACCATACCGACGATGACGTTGGCGAGCTTGACCAGGCGATGCGCCATGCCGCCTTCCGCCATGATGGCGCCCGCCAGCACGAAGAACGGAATGGTGAGCATCGCCACCTTGCTCACCCCGTCGGAGATTTTCAGCATCACGGCTTCCGGCGGGATGCCGATCCACATGGCCCCGGCCAGCGCGCCGATGCCGAGCGAATAGGAAATCGGCATGCCGATCGCGAAGCACAGAAACAGCGTCCCAAGAAGAACAAAGAGGTCCATGCGGGTCTGCGCTCAACCGGCCGGTGGCACGAGATGCGGATCACCCTCGGCGGCGGGCCGGCCGATGGTGAGATGCTCGATGATGAACAGCAGCGTGAACGCCCCGCCGATGGGGATCGGCGAATAGACGAAGCCGACCGACAAGAACGGGAATTCGGCGATGGTGTTCAACCAGGTCGCCTCGCACAGCCTGATGCCGTAGACCACCATGAACAGCGCCATCACCGCCATCAGCAGTTCGACGATCAGGTCCGCAACTCGGCGCGCGCGATCCGGCAGCAAAGCGACGCCGAGCGTGACGTTCATATGCAGGCCGAGCCGGTAGCAGGCGGCGGCGCCGAAGAACGTCAAAACGATGGTGAGGAGAACCGCCGCGGTTTCCGGCCACGAGGCGGCGCTGTTGAGAACGTAGCGGGTGAAGACGGCCCACGGGATGATCGCGGAAATCAACACCAGCGCGATGCCCGCCAGCAGCACGCAGACGAAATAAAGCGCATCCATCGCTTTGCGGTACAGAGCGGCCATTGGGTGTCTGCCCTTCTTCCGTCACGCCTGGGGTGCGAGCCGCGCCAGCGGCGAGCCTCGAAGGGCGACGGCCCGGGCCGTTCATCCTTCGAGGGCCGCGCTTACCGCGCGGCCACCTCAGGATGACGGCACAGTTGCCGGGCCTGCTTCTGCTACTTCACTTCCTGGATGCGCTTGATCGTGGCGGCGTATTTGGGGCCGTATTTGTCCCAAACAGGCTTCACGGCGGCCTGGAAGGCTTTCTTGTCGGCGTCGGACACCTGAATGATCTGAATGCCGGCGGACTTGGCCTTATCCATCGCCTGCTTTTCGTACACGTCCCAAAGCTTGCGCTCTTCCTGCTGCGCTTCCTTGGCATATTTCACCACCAGAGCCTGGTCGTCCTTCGACATCGAGTCGAAAATCTTTTTCGACATCACCAGCATCTCCGGCACGATCAGGTGCTCGTCGATCGTGTAGAACTTCGCCACCTGATAGTGGTTGTCGAACACGAAGCTCGGCGGATTGTTCTCGGCGCCGTCAACGACGCCGGTTTGCAGCGCGCTGAACACCTGGTCGTAACCCATGGCGATGCCATTGGCGCCCATCGAGTTCGCCATGTCGACGAACATCGGGTTGCCCATGACGCGGACCTTCAGGCCCTTGAGGTCGGCCATGGTCTTGATCGGCCGTTTGGTGTCGTAGAAATTGCGCGCGCCGGCATCCATCCAGGCGAGGCCGACCAGGCCCTTGCCGCTATTGGTCACCTTGTTGAGCAGTTCCTGGCCAATCGCGCCGTCGATCACGTGCTGCATGTGCGTGGTGTTGCGGAACACGTAAGGCAGATTGAACACGTTGAGATCGTCGACCACCGGACCGAGCGCGCCGACGGAGACGCGCGCGAAGGCGATGGCGCCGACTTGCGCCTGCTCGATCGCTTCCTTTTCGCCGCCGAGCTGCATCGACGGATACATGGCGACCGAGAGCCGGCCCTTGGTGGCGTCCGACAATTTCTTGCCCATGCTCTCGACCGCGGCGACGGTCGGATAGCCGGCCGGATGCACGTCGGAGGCTTTGAGCACCAATTTCTGCTGCGCGACGGCGGGGCCGGACGCAAAAGCGGCCGCGGCGGCGAGAAGGCCGGCGGCGATCATGACGGTACCGAGTTTCATGGCGAATACTTCCTCCCAAGTTTGTTGTTGTAGCGGTCGTCTCAGGCGCTAGCCGGCGCGGCTCATTGATCGGTGCGGCCGTGCATGATATTCATCATGTCATATGATGACCTTGCCGGATAGCGCGGTGTCAAGCCTTTGAATAAGCGTTCGTCAAAAAATCTTGCGCTGTTGCAGCCGCTGGAGGCGCCGCGTGGGCTGACCGGGGAACTGGTCGCCCGCCTGACCGCCAATATCGTCAGCGGCAAACTGCCGCCCGGCTCGCGGCTGCCCACCGAACAGGAAATGATCGCCGCCACCGGCGTCAGCCGCACCGTCGTGCGCGAGGCGGTGGCCGCCTTGAAGGCCGACCGCCTGGTGATCACGCGCCAGGGCGTCGGCGCTTTTGTCGCGGAACAGGTGCGGCGACCGTTCCGGGTGGATTTCGACGAGCGTTCGACGCTGCGCGAGGTGCTCAACGTCATGGAACTGCGCACCGGCGTTGAGGTCGAGGCGGCGGGCCTTGCCGCCGAGCGCGCCTCGGCGACACAGGTCAAGAAGATCGCCGATCGTTTCGGCGCGATCAGCGCCGCTATCGGCCGCGGCGAAAACGCCGTCGACCAGGACTTCGCCTTTCATTGCGAAATCGCCGACGCCACCGGCAATCCGCAGTTCAAGCGCTTCCTGGAATATCTCGGCCGCTTCATCATCCCGCGCCGCACGGTGTGGGGCCGCTCGGCGCCGCCCACCAAACGCGTCCAACTCGACGTGTTCCAGCAGGAGCACGAGCAGATCCTGGACGCCATCCGCGAGCGCGCGGTAACGCCGGCGCGCGCCGCAATGCAGCGGCATCTGGTCAACAGCCGCGGCCGCTACGAGAAACTCGCGCTCGAGAACGGGATCAAGTAGCCTCGCAGGCGCAATCACAAGAGAGAGCAATGCAAAAAATTCTCGTTACTGGAGCCGCCGGCGGCGTCGGCACGCGTCTGCGCAAGCTGCTCAAGGGCGTGTACCCGAGCATCCGCTGGAGCGATCTGCGCAGGCCGGACGATGTCGGCACGGATGAAGACTTCGTGACCACCGACCTCGCCGATCTCGCCGCGGTGGAGAAAATCGTCGCCGGCGTCGACGGCATCGTGCATCTCGGCGGCTACTCGATCGAAGGCCCGTGGGACACGATCCTGCAATCCAACATCGTGGGCACCTACAATCTGTTCGAAGCGGCCCACCGCGCCGGCGTCAAGCGCGTGGTGTTCGCCTCCTCCAATCACGCGCTCGGTTTCTATCCGCGCGCGCAGCGCGTCGGCGTCAACGTCACGGTGCGGCCGGACAGCCGTTACGGCGTCAGCAAAGCGTTCGGCGAAGCGATCGGCGCGCTCTACGCCGACAAGCACGGCCTGCGCGTTACCTGCCTGCGCATCGGCAATGTCGGCGACGCGCCGGTCGACCGGCGCCGGCTGGCGATCTGGCTCAAGCCGGAAGACCTGGTGCAGTTGATCCGCATCGGGCTGGAGCATCCCGACATCCGCTTCGAGATTTTCTACGGCGTCTCCGACAATTCGGCGAGTTGGTGGGACAACAGCAATGCCCGCCGCTACGGCTACCACCCGCAAGGCAAGGCCGACGATTACCTGCATGAGGCGATGGCCGCGCAGGCGAAGCTGCCGCCAGATCCGGTCGGCGACCGCTATCAGGGCGGACCGTTTTGCAGCGACGAGTATGACGCCGACCGGACGGGCTGAGCCCGCGCCATCAAAACGCCGCCGCGGCCGGCGATAGCCGAATCAACCGACCCCCGCTAAGAGCCGCCCATGCCGCGCCAATACCTGCGCATTGCCTCGATCGCCCTCGCCGCCAGCCTGTTGGCGGCGGCGCCGGCCCGCGCACAGGGCGTTCCGAGCGCGGTCCTCGCCGACTACCAGGCCAAGCTCGCGCAATATCTCGACGCGCGGCAGGCCTATGACGCCGACGCCGAGGTCTATTGGAACGCGGTGAGCGAGAAGCGCCGCCTGCGCAACGCCAAGCGCCGCGACCATCTGCCGATCGCGCTCGCCGACTACGTGCTCACCCAGCCGCCGCACTATGCCGGGCCGCCGCGGCCGGTCGATCCGCTGGCGCCCGGTCCGCAGCCGAGCGAAAGACCGCCGATCCCGGTGGTCGCCGATTTTCTGCAAGCCGCCGCCGAGCAATATCGCTTCGTGCCGCAGCGCCCGGCGAGCGATCTCGAATTCAAGCGCGTTTATGCCCGCGCGGCGCGTGCGGCCGGCCTGACGCGCGAGCAGATCGTCGGCGTCTATGCCTTCGAGACCGGCGGCCGCGGCAGCTACGACACCCAGGCTGGGCTCGAGCCGCCGGGTCCGGGCAAGCATGCGGTCTCACCCGCCATCGGTTACAACCAGTTGCTCAGCACCAATTCGGTCTCGCTGCTGGCCGAACACGGCGACCGCCTGCTCGCTTTGCTGCGGCAGAAAGAAAACACGCTGACCGGCGCCGCCCGCGTCGCGCTCGAGCACAAGATCGAGGCGGTCAAGCGCATGATCGCATTCAGCCGCAGCGTGCCGGACAAATGGAGCGAGCACGACCGGCTGGCCAAGACGACCATGGGCGGTCTCGGCATCCACGCCGCCATTCTCGACATCGATATCGGCCCGCTGTTGCAGGTGCAGAAGCTGCTCGAACTCGGTGCATTTCGCGCGCGCCAAAGGCTACAGCGCGCCGCTCACCGCGGCCGAACTGGAATTGATGAACCTGACCGGCGACGGCAACGGCTTCGACATGGTGTCCATGCCGCAGTCCTTGCGCGAGCGCGTGCCGACCGCGAACTTCTTCCAGCGGCAGGGCTACGAGCGCAATCCGGTGGCGCGGCGCACCGGCGTGGTGGCCGGGCTGGTCGCCGAGATCCAGGGCCACATCGACCGCGCCGGCAACTCGCAAGGTTCACGCGATCTGGCGGCGGCGTTTTAAAGCCATCCGCGCGACAAGCCGCAGCTTGTCGTCACCGGCTTGTCCCGGTGATTCCGCTCAGGTTTGACAATGTGGTCTGCCAAGCGCGATGGCCGGGACGAGCCCGGCCATGACGAAATCAGAATTGATAATTCTTCAGGCGTGCGCGCCGCCGGCGGAAAAGCGCATGGCGGCGATGCGGTCGAGCTCGGTCTGCTCGCGCGCGCTTTCTTCCGCCTTCTCGCGCGCATGGTCGCGCTCGTCGAGCATCTCGACCTTCTTGAGCTCCTCGAAGGCCTCGCCCAATACCGCCTTGGCGTCGTCGAGTTGCACCTTTAGCTCATCGGCCGAGCGCTTGAGATTCTCGCGCCGGCCGATCGCCGCCTTGGCGTAGGTCGGATAGGCGAAATGGGCGGGATCGTGGATTCCGGCCCGCTCTTGCTCGGTCTTGATCTCGCGGTCGAGTTCGGTCGCGATGCGATCGAACTCGGCGATCA
>CAVVNY010000021.1:0-56277 GCA_963749625.1 uncultured Alphaproteobacteria bacterium
GCCTCAGTTCGCCTTGTTGCGCCTATCGACCACGCGCACGGCTTTGCCCTGCGAGCGCGGCACCTCGCCGGTCGCCTTGGGAACCACCGTGCAGGTCACACCGATCAGCGACTTGATGTGGTGGGTGACTTCCTGCGCCTTGCGCTTGCGGTCGCCGGTGAAATCCGGCGCGAGCTCCACTTCGACGGTCATCGCATCGAGCGCGCCTTCGCGCGTCAGCACGATCTGGTAATGCGGCGCGATGCCCGGGAAGCCGACCAGCACCGCCTCGACCTGCGAGGGATAAACATTGACGCCGCGGATGATCATCATGTCGTCGTTGCGGCCGGTGACGCGCAGGATGCGAACGTGGCTGCGGCCGCAGGCGCAGGGTTCGTCGGACAGCCGGGTGATGTCGCGCGTGCGGTAGCGGATCATCGGCAAGGCTTCCTTGGTCAGCGTGGTGATGACCAGTTCGCCCGCTTCCCCCATCGGCTTTGGCTGCAGGGTGTCGGGGTCGATGACTTCGAACAGGAAATGATCTTCCCAGCCGTGCAGGCCGTTCTGCACCTGGCGGCATTCGCAGGCGACGCCCGGCCCGATGATCTCCGACAGGCCGTAGATGTCGACCGCCTTGATGCCGAGCCGCGCTTCGATGTCGCGGCGCATGGCGTCGGTCCACGGCTCGGCGCCGAAGATGCCGGTGTGCAGCGGCAGTTTGCGGATGTCGACGCCCATGCCCTCGGCGATTTCAGCGATGTTGAGCGCGTAAGACGGCGTCGCGCAGAGGATGTGGGCGCCGAAGTCCTGCAGCAGCGTCACCTGCCGCTCGGTGCCGCCGCCGGACAGCGGCACGACGGTGCAGCCGAGCCGCTCGGCGCCGTAATGCGCGCCGAGACCGCCGGTGAACAGGCCGTAACCATAAGCATTGTGCACGATCTCGCCGGGCCTGGCGCCCATGCTGGCAAGGCAGCGCGCCATCAAGTTGGCCCAGAGATCGAGATCGCCTTTGGTGTAGCCGACGACGGTCGGCTTGCCGGTCGTTCCCGAGGAGGCATGCAGGCGCAAGAGCTGATCGCGCGGCACGGCGAACATGCCGAACGGATAGTTGTCGCGCAGGTCGGTCTTCACCGTGAAGGGAAAGCGCGCGAAATCGGCGAGCGATTTGAGGTCGGCCGGTTTGACGTTCGCCGCGTCGAACTTTTTCTTGTAATGCGGGACCTTGTGATAGGCGCGCTCGAGCGTGGTCTTGAGCCGCGAAAGCTGCAACGCCTTCAACTCGCCGCGCGGCATGGTCTCGGCCGCGGGCTCGAACATAAAGTTGGGCGTATCGGCGATCGCGCGTTGCGTACTCATGACTTAAGCCTCCCGGTCGAGTTTGTTGAATTGTGGCGCGCTGCGGCGCGTCTTGCCAGCCGGATTTGCCTCCCTCATGGCGAGGTCCATCCCGGCTTGACCGCCGGTCCGGGGACGCCGGACCCGCGTATCGGGGTGTGAGGAAGCGCGAAGCCCTGATTATAGGCGGCGCGCGTGATGAGAATGAATTTCAGACCCCAGCCGCTGGCGAGCACCGAAAGCCCGGCAAGCGCAAACACGATCACAGCCGCGGCCGGCAGGAGCAAGCCGATGACGACCAGGGCCAGCGGAAGCGCGAGACCGGCGGCGAACATCCAGAACCGGCAGGCCGTGAAGATTTCCAGCGTGCGGGTCGGCGCCCCGTCGTTTTCAAGGGCGGCGAGATAGCGCCACCAGGCCCAGATCCTTGCTGTGGCCAGCACGGCAAGCGTAATGGCCATCGGCTTGGCGACGCCGCCCGGCACCGGCAGGAACGCCGAAAGCATCAGGAACAGGCCGCAGCCTTCGGCCAGCCCGGTTGCCATGATCAAGGCGATCACACGGCGGTTGCGCCAGGCCGGTATGCCCTTGGCCTGCTCCAGGATCCTGCCCTGGCAATAAAGAAAGATCAGCCCGACCGCCGCGGCCGCCAGCAAGACAATCCGATTGCCCGACCATAACGCTAACAGCGCGAGCGGGAACAACAGGCCGGCGACCCAGGCTTCGCGCGACATCCAGGAGCGCTGCGGCTGCCGCAGCACATACAGGAAGCGCAACGGCCGCCCGATCTTGAACATCAACAGCCCGAGGCCGGTCGCAATAAGCACGAGCGCAGCCAAGCCCGGCACCACCATCGGCGCTCCAGCAAGGCTGGCGATCGCCGCAAAGCCGAACAGCCCGGCGCCGGCGCCGCCGCACAGAAAATTCCCGGACGCTTTCCAGTCCCAATGTTTCTGATGCCACGGTTCGACCCCGCGGGTGCGAACGCGTCCGGCTTGCGCGCCCGCCAGCGGCGGCGGGATATCCGGCGCCTGAGGCGCGGCGGCCTTGTCGTAGAGATAATGGAAGCCCGGCTCGGTGCCGAGCTCAGCATGCATGCGGAAACTTTTGTGCTCGCGCAGCAACCGGGAGACGTTGCTGTCGGCGTCGTCGAGATCGCCGAAATGCAACGCGTCGGCAATGCAGGCGTTGACGCAAGCCGGCGTCGCGCGCGGGTCTGAGCCCGGCGTCACGCCGTTGGCGATGCCGAAATCGATGCGGTCGGAGCAGAACGTGCATTTCTGCGCCACGCCGAGGCGCTCGGAAATCTCGCGTTCGATCTCGTTCTGCATCGCTTCCGCGCCGTAGGCGAAGTCCTCCTTGGTGATCTTGAAGCGGGCCTGATAGGGGCAGGCGACGTCGCAATAGGCGCAGCCGATGCAGATATTGTAGTCGATGGTGACGATGCCGTCCGGGCGCTTCCGCGTCGCGGTCGACGGACAAACATGCATGCAGGGCGGATCGGCGCAGTGCTGGCAGCCGACCGGCACGAAGGTGCGGTTGACGTTCGGGAACGAGCCGGCCTCGATGTCGAGCACCTTGCGCCATTGCACCGCCGGCGACGTGGCATTGGCGTGCCGGCAGGCCGCGGTGCAGGTCTGGCAGCCGACGCAACGCTCGAGATCGGCGACCATCGCCCAGCGGGTCATGTCGCCCCCGCCAGACGCGTGATTTTGACTTTGACCAAATCGGCGCTCGATCCGGTCGCGTCGGTGAGATCGAGCAGCATCGGCACCAGCGCGTTCATGCTCGGCGCGTGGAAGTCCTTGGCGTAGGGCGTTATCCAATGATCGAACTGGCCGATGATGAGCAACGTGTCTGGACGGATGCCTTCGCGCAACGTCACCTTGCCTTTGGTGCTGTTGAGCGGCGAGCGCACTTCGACCAGGTCGCCGTCGGCGATGCCGAGCTTCTCGGCGGCGCTTTCGTTCATCACCACGCTGCCGTGGCCCATGACGTTGTCGGCGACTTCCTTGATGAGCTGGACGCCGACGTTGTTGCCCCAGGAATATTGCATGCTGCGCGAGGTGACGAGCCAGAACGGATAGTCGGCAATCTGCACCTGGAAGTGCTTGGCGAGCGCGTCCTCCCACAGCCCGCTCAGGTCGCGCCAATGCGGCAGCGCCTCATATTCGCCGAGCTGTTTGTCCCACCAGGTAATGCCATGCTCGTGCAGGCGCCGCTCGAGCTCGCGGCCGACGCGCAACAAGCGTTCTTGGTACGGCTGCTCGAAGCGAAGGTTTTGTTCGACCAGCTTCGGGTAGAGGTACCACATCAGCCGCGGGAACGGCTTGACGCGGAAGCCGTTGGCCCGGAACCACTCAAGCCCCTGGGTCTCGGCGCCATTGGTGAGTTCCGCGCTCGCCGCCCGGCAACTGGCGTCCCAGATCTCTTCAACGCTGTGCGCTTTCGTCACGTCGAGCGAGAAATCGTAATTCTTGCCCTTGAGCTTGACGTCGGCGCCGCCGCGATTGATCGCCGTGTTGTAGGCTTCGAGCAGGCCGGTGCGGCGCGCGAGCTCGGTTGCGATCCAGGTGAAATCTCTCGCCTCGCCCTGCGGCGGCACCGCCGGATCGCGCAACGCGAAGCCCTGGTGATCCCAAAACTGCTCGATGTATTTCGTGCCGCCGATCCGCATCAGCTGCAGGCCTTCGAGATCGGTGCAGTCGGGCAGCAGCACGTCGGCAACATGATTGGTTTCGTCGCGCGTCAGGGCGAAGCAGATGGTGAAGGGAAACTTCGCCATGGTCTCGCCGACCGCCTTGGTGTCCCAGAACGAAATCGCCGGATTGGTGCGATAGACCAGCCAAACGTCCGGCGGCGGGGCGTGCGGGAGATGTTCGAAATCCTCCCGTTGCATCATCCAGGCCAGATGCGTCGGCCCGAGCGCCTGGCTCCAGGCCGAGTTGGCGACCAGCGGCACCAGCGTA
This sequence comes from uncultured Alphaproteobacteria bacterium, assembly GCA_963749625.1. Classification (GTDB taxonomy): domain Bacteria; phylum Pseudomonadota; class Alphaproteobacteria; order Rhizobiales; family Xanthobacteraceae; genus Pseudolabrys. Next base: position 4,284 of record CAVVNY010000021.1, read on the forward strand.
CGATGCGCGCTGCGCGCGGTCGGGCGCGAAATCCAGTCGTCCTTGCCGGTCGGATTCATCGGATAATGCATGAACCCGTCGGGGCCGGGCGTGACGCTCGACCAGCGATTGTCGGCCGGACGATTGAGCCGCACGGTGGTTCCGAGCGTGCCGCCCGGCACGTCGAGGGCGCCGACCAGGCAAGGAATGAGCGTCCGCGCCCAGCAGCATTCGTAGCCGCCCCAGCCGTTATTCACGGTCTTGCCGAAGGCGATGGCGACCGGCCGGAACGGCAGCGTCATGCCCTCGATTTCGATCGTTTCGCCGACGTGAGCGTGGGCAAGGAATTCGTTGGTCACGCGGCGGATGGTGCCGGCCGGCAACATCGCAGATCGCCGCGGCCCATTCCGGCGAATAGCGCTGCACATGGGCGACCAAGTGCGTAAAGGCGGGGCTAACGGAAGCCGCCGTGTGGGTCGTCGTCTCCTGGTCGGGACCGACCTCGATGCCGTCGACTGTGAACGTGCCTTCGAGCGCCGGATCGATACCGGCGGTGTCGAACGGCACTGCCCGCCCGCTGATCAGATCGAAGACCAACGGTTTTTTCGTCTCGGGATCGCGCAGGAAAAATCCGTTGGCGCCGATGAGATAAGGCGACGACGTGCGGTCTTTCAGAAATGGTAGGTCGAGCTTGTCGCGCGCGGTTTCATGCAGCAGCACATGAATCATCGCGAACAGGAACGCGGAGTCGGTCTTCGGCTTGATCGGAACCCATTCGGCCGAGCAGGCGCCGGTAATCGAGAGATGCGGCTCGATCTGCACGCGTTTCATGCCGCGCGCGCGCGCGTCGGCGTGGCGCTTGACGCCGCACACCCCGCCCGAGGCTTCGACATTGGCGCCGAACGAAACGACATATTCGCAAAGCGGGGTATCGGGGCACACGGTGAACGCGCGGTGCCAGAGTTCGCCGTATAGGTGCTCCGAATGGGTGCATTTGACGCCCTGGCCCGAACCAAAGCTCAAGTCGACGGGGCCCCACGCCGAAAGAAAAGCCGGGAGCGTGCCCATATAGGCGGTGGGCGTGCCGCCGCCGCCGAAGCTGGCCGCGAGCCGCGGAAAGCCGCCCTCGTCGAGCAGCCCGTTGGCGCGCGCAGCCTTGAGCTTATCGGCGACGAGGTCGAGCGCCTCGTCCCAGGATATGCGCACAAAGCCCGGATCCTCGTGCCGGCCCTTTTTCGGGTTGGTCCGTTTCATTGGATAAAGCACGCGATTGGGGCTGTAGGCCTTTTGCACCAGCCCAAAGGCTTTGACGCAAGCCTTGCCCCCGCCGGGATGAATTGCGGCGGCTTTAAAATTCGGGTTGATCTCGGTGGCGACCCCGTCCTGGATGCGAACGGTCAACAGGTCCGGCCCGGCTACACATTGGTAGCAATAGGTCGAGACGATACGTTCCTGCGGTGGCTTGCTTCCCGGCATAGCCGCACCCTCAGTCCGAACGGGTCACTTTTCTAAGCGTGGGCGCCAGGCACTTTAGGTGCCGACCGCCATCCGGCAATTTCCTCACGGGCGTCGGTTTGCGTATGCACCGCGTACCCAGCCTTGAGCGCATCCATGTTGAGATCGAGGAAGCCGCGCGGCGTCTCGGCGCGTACCACCTGCTCGATCCGATCGCGATCGCAGATTCCGCCGAGCGCGACCAAGGCGCCAAGCGCAACAATGTTGGTCACCCGTTCGCTGCCAAGCTCCAGCGCGATGCGGCTGAGCGGCAGATGATGGATCTGGTAATCGCCCGCCGGCAATTCGGGGCAAAGCCGCGTGTCGGCGATCACCAGCGCGCCGGGCTTGAGCAGCGGCCAAGACGGTTTGACGGCGAGCCGGTCGAGCAACACCAAATAGTCAATCGCGGTCACCAGCGGGAAATCGACTTCGGCGTCGGAGATCACCAGGTCCGCATTGCAGTAGCCGCCACGCGACGTCGGCTCGTAGGTTTGCGACTGGGCCACGCATTTGCCGTCGGCGGTGACGGCGTTGGCCAGCATCTTGGCGCTGAGGATCAGTCCCTGGCCCCCGGTGCCGCCAATACGAAGCTCGATGCGCGAAGCGGCCATCACGACGCTCCTCTGCGCGCCGCGGCCGCGCGCCGGTAGGCGGCGCCGTATTCGGGACGCTCGTTTTTCGCCAGAATGCCGGTCGTCTGATTGTTCGGACGGAACGGCACATCCACCGTGTTGCTGATAGGCGCTCGGCCGGATCTTGCTCGTCTGCCGCATGATCATCTCCGGCGACGAACCCAAGTCGTTCTTGCGTCCGAAGATCTCCGTGCAGTCAGACAGGACTTCGACAAAGGCGAAGCCCGGATGCTCGAGTCCGGCTTTGATCAGTTCCTTGAGCTTGGGAACATGATGCGTTACTTCGCGCCCGACGAATCCCGCCCCGGCCGCCGTTGCCAGTGCGCAGGCGTCGAAATGCGGCTCCTGGTTGCCGAGCGGTGTGGTCGTCGTCAGCCGCGTCTCCGACGTGGTCGGCGAGACCTGACCACCGGTCATGCCGTAGATCTCGTTGTTGAGCATCAGGCAGGTAACTTTAAGATTGCGCCGGCAAGCATGGATCAGATGATTGCCGCCGATCGCCAGGCAGTCGCCATCGCCGGTAATGACGACGACGTGCAGATCGGGGCGCGCCAGCGCCAAGCCGGTCGCATAGGCCAAAGGCCGGCCATGCGTCACATGGAACGTGTTGGCGTCGATATAGGCGGAAAGCCGGCCGGCGCAGCCGATGCCGGAGACGACCGCAAGCTTGTCCTTGTCGATGCCGAGTTCATGGATCGCCCACAGCAGAGCCCGCAGTGCGATGCCATGCCCGCAACCGGGGCAGAGAAAGTGCGGCATCATCTCCTTGCGGAGATAATTGGTGACGTCGAAGTCGGCGGCGGTGTCGAGAATCATGACGCCTCCTTGGCCAGCGCCGCGGCGCAGGCGGCGACATCCGCCGGCGTGATCGCCTCGCCGCTGAAAAGATGCAGGCCTTCGACCGGCATATCGCCCAGCACGCGCTCGACCTCGAGCCGAAGCTGGCCGGTGTTCATCTCGGGAACCAGCACGGCGCGCGCGCCGGCCGCCGCTTCGCGCAGCGCCGCTTCCGGGAACGGCCACAGTGTGATCGGCCGGAACAGCCCGACGCGCAGCCCTTCCGCGCGGCATATTTCGACGGCGCGGCGCGACGCGCGGGCGCTGATGCCGATTGCAACAATGACCACGTCGGCGTCGTCGCAGCCGACCGTTTCCCAGGAGTTGATCAAATCGCGATGCATATCCAGCTTGGAAAACAGCCGCGAAAGATTGCGCGTGACCGCTTCCGGGTTCTGGGTCGGGAAACCGCTCTCGCTGTGGGTGAGACCCGTGGTGTGGACACGGTAGCCATCGCCCGGCCGCGCCATCGCGGGAATGTCCTGCCCGCCATAGGGCTGGTACTCGGCGTGCGGGCCGCTTGCCCAGGTACGTTCGGCGTTTGGCTGCGCCGTGGCGCCGAGCGCGACGGTTTCGGAGAGTTGCGCGATCACCTGGTCATAGAGCAGCACCACCGGCGAGCGGCACTGCTCGGCCAAATTAAAGGCACGGATCGTCTCGCTGTAGATTTCGGCGACCGAGGCGGGCGTGAGCACGATGATCGGATAATCGCCGTGGCTGCCCCAGCGCGCCTGCATGATGTCGGCCTGCGACGGCCGGGTCGGCATGCCGGTGGACGGGCCGCCGCGCATGACATTGACGATGACGCAGGGGATTTCGGCGCCGGCGGCGTAGCCGATGTTCTCCTGCTTGAGCGAAAATCCCGGACCGCTGGTCGCGGTCATGGCTTTGACGCCGCCCATCGAGGCGCCGATCACGGCGGCGATGGAAGCGATCTCATCTTCCATCTGCACGAACACGCCATCGACCTCGGGCAAATGACGCGCCAGCCGCTCGGCGATTTCCGACGACGGCGTGATCGGGTAGCCGGCAAAGAAACGGCAGCCGGCGGCGATCGCTCCCAAGGCGCAGGCGTGGTTGCCGGAGACCAGCTTCATGGCGTTCTTGCCGGTCAGCGCGGTGTCGACGGCGTTCATGGCGCAAGCCCTCCCTGCGCGATCGCGCCGGCATCGAGATGCACGCGGATGGCGAAATCGGGGCACAACCATTCGCACAGCACGGCACCCGGTGCACTTTTCCGGCGCCGCCAGTTCCGCGATACGCTCGGCATTGAGCCGCAGGCAATGCTCCGGGCACATCTTCACGCAGATGTCGCAGCTCTTGCACCACGCGGTATTGATTTCGAGACGCACCTGATAGGGCGCGTCACCGGCGCCGGCATCTTGGCGACCGGCTCCTCCACCGCTGGCGTGGCGGTGCGCGCTTCGTCGATCCAATCGCGCCCGCGGCGGAACGCCTCCAGATTGACCGCAATGGTCTTCTTCGGCACGAATTCGGCAACCGCCCTCTCCCAATCCGCCGCCGAAAACTGCAATGCCGTCGATAGCGCGCCGAGCAGAACGACGTTGGCCGCGCGCTCGTTGCCGAGCTCAACGGCCATGTCGGTCGCGTCGATGGCAAAGGCTTCCGCCACGTGCGCGACAACATCGACCGGCGTCTCTTTCGAATAACGCATCGGCGCACCCGGATGCCGGTTGAGGCACGCGAACGGCGGCACGATGCGCTTGGTGTCGCAGATGAAAATGCCGGTGCCGGGCTTGAGAAACGGCAGCCAGCGCAGGCCTTCGGCCCATTCCAGCGCGACCAGAATATCGACTTCGCCCTTGGGGATGGTCGGCGACCAGACCCGCCGGCCGAAGCGCACATGGCTGAACACGGAACCGCCGCGCTTGGCCATGCCGTGCACTTCGCTCTGCTTGACCTCGAAGCCCTGGCTCTGCGCCAGCAGCGCGAGCACCTTGGAGACCATGATGACGCCCTGACCGCCGACGCCGACGATCAAGACGTTGAACGAATCCTGCGCACGATCGACCGCCGCCGGCGAATCCGGCGATGCGGTGGCGGGACGGAGCGGTGGCGACCGGGTCCCTCATTGCATCACCGGCGCAACGGTCTTGATGCAGTCGACGGTGCAAACCTGCGCGCACAACGTACACCCGATGCAAAGCGACGCATCGATCTGCACCTTGTGGCGGCCCTCGAACGATCCCGCGCTCCAGGTAATCGCCGGGCAGCCCAGGTTCATGCAGGCCTGACAGGCGTTGCATTGCTCTTCGACCACCGCGAAAGCCGGGCCCTTGATCTTGACCGGATCGAGCACGCAAGGCCGGTCGGCGATCAAGAACGGCAACGCCGCGGAAATTGATGGCGTCGCGCAGATCCTGATGCATGGCGGCAAGATCGTAGGAATCGACCTTGCGCACCCATTTGACGCCGACCGCGCGCACCAGCGCCTCGTAGTCGACGGCCGGCGCGTCCTCGCCCGTGATCGTCTTGCCGGTGCCGGGATGCTGCTGGCCGCCGGTCATGGCCGTGATGTGATTGTCGAGCAGCAGCACGGTGATATTGGCCTGGTTGTAGACCGCGTTGATCAGCGCCGGGATGCCCGCATGCAGGAAGGTCGAATCGCCGATGGTTGCGACCACCGGTTTGGTTTCGCCGGCCTTGGCCATGCCAACGGCATTGCCGATCGACGATCCCATCGACACGGTGGTGTCCATGCCACGCAGCGGATCGAGGCACGCCAAGGTGTAGCAGCCGATATCGCCGGCGACGCGCGCACCGGAGGCGCGCACCGCCATGAAGCTCGAGGTGTGCGGGCAGCCGGCGCAGAGCACCGGCGGGCGCACCAGCGGTTCCGGCGTCCAGGTATTGCGCAGCGGCGGCGGCTCCAGGATGCCGGCCTTTTCAAATCCGGCGCGCACGAGTTCGGGCGACAATTCGCCGGTACGCGGGAAGAAGCACTTGCCTTCGACTTGAAATCCGAGCGCGCGGATTTCCTTTTCGATCACCGGCTCGAGTTCTTCGACCACGAAGATGCGGTCGACGGATTCGCAGTAGCGGCGCAGCAGATCGTCCGGCAGCGGCCAGGACGCGCCGAGCTTCAACACATTGGCGTCGGGCAGCACTTCGCGCACATAGGGGTAACAAGTTCCAGCGGTGATAACGCCGAAGCTGGTATCGCCGGCCTCCCAACGGTTGATCGGCGAGTCGGCGAGATAGGCCTTCAGCTTGGTCTCGCGCTCGATTACCAGACCATGGCGCGGCCGGGCGTGGGCCGGGATCATGACGTTCTTCGACGGCTTCTCGATGAAGGCACGCTGCGCCGGCACATGTGCGGTCGCCAAGCACGACCGGACTGCGGGTATGCGAAAGCCGGGTCGTCGAGCGCACGATCACCGGCGTGTCGAAAGTCTCCGACATGTCGAACGCCAGGCGGGTGAACTCGAGCGCTTCCTGCGCGTCGCTCGGCTCGAGCACCGGCACGCTGGAGAGCACGCCGTAAATTCGCGTGTCCTGTTCGTTCTGCGACGAGTGAATGCCGGGATCGTCGCATACCGCGAGCACCAGCCCGCCGTTCACGCCGATGTAATTTATCGACATGAAGGCGTCGGCGGCGACGTTGAGCCCGACATGCTTCATGGCGGCAAGCGCGCGCCGCCCGGCAAAGGAGGCGCCGATCGCCACGTCGAGCGCGACCTTCTCGTTGGTCGACCACTGCGCGTGCAAATCTTCCGCCGGATATTCGGCCAAAGTCTCGAGGATCTCGGTACTCGGGGTGCCGGGATAGGCAGCGGCGACTTTCACGCCGGCTTCCCAGGCGCCGCGCGCAATCGCTTCATTACCGGTCAACGGCCGGACATTTTTTGTCCCGCCGGTCGACACTTCGATCACTTCCACTACGCCAACCATTCCGGTGTCCCCCCGCGGCGGCTGAACTACGCCTTTGCCGCGTGCGGTATCGTTATCCATTCATCCGTGAGCGTAATTGAGATATATCAATTGGTTAGTTGGCGGCCGCCGCCGGTCACTTCGACCCGGCGAGCTTGGCGGCCTTCGCCTTGATCCTCTCAAGCGTTTTGCCTTTATCGACCACAAAACGGCTGTGTGTGCCGGCGCCGATCGGCTCCAGATTGTCTTTGGCAGCGATTTCGAAGGTAATTTTGCGCCCTTCGACCACGCTCACGGTTGCGGTGATCTCGACCGTCATGCCGGGCAAAGTCGGGGCGAGATGGCGGATCGACACATCGATGCCCACGGAGTCCTCGTTGGCGTCGGCATGTTCGAGGATGAGGTCGCGGCAGGTATTTTCGATGTCGTACACCATGCGGGGCGTGGCATAAACGCGGCCCTCCTCGCCCATGAATCCGATGGTCCGGTCGCGGTCGATTTCGACCCGGTTGGTCCGCGAAACGCCCGGACGCAGGCTCTCCTTCATCGCATCCTCCTCACTTTATGGCCGCAATCACGATACAATTAGAGGGACACGGGGAATGACCGACTTGACCAAGGTCAATCCCCGAGCGTTTTTAGATACCCAAATAGGCTTCCCTGACGCGGCGGTCGGCCTGGATTTCGGCGGCGGGCCCGCTCAGCGTCACGCGCCCGGTCTCCAGCACATAGGCGCGGTCGGCGATCGCCAGCGCGGCGCGCGCGTTCTGTTCGACCAACAGGATGGTCAGGCTGTCATCCCTGAGAGCGCGGATCACCGCGAGCAATTGGTCGACCAAGTTGGGCGCAAGCCCCATCGACGGCTCGTCCAGCAACAACAGCCGCGGCTTCGCCATCAAGGCGCGGCCGATCGCGAGCATCTGCTGCTGACCGCCGGATAGCGTCCCGGCCGGCGTGTGCAAAATCGCTTCGAGCATCGGAAACAGCGCGCAGACCCGCGCCAGCCTCTCGTCCACGTCCGCACCGCGGCAAGACCAGGCGCCGAGTTTCAGATTGTCCAGCACCGACAAAGGCGCGAATACCTGGCGGCCCTCGGGCACCTGCGAGATGCCAAACGCCACCCGTTCGTGCGCCGGCCGATTTTCAATCGGCTCGCCCTCGAACCGGATCGCGCCTTCGGTAATCGGCTGCACGCCGGAAATTGCGTGCAGCAGCGTGGTCTTGCCGGCCCCATTGGCGCCGATCAGCGTGACGATTTCTCCGGCTTTGACGTGCAGCGTGACGCTGTGCAGGACTTCGATGCGGCCATAGGCGCTTTTGACATTCTCAATCGAGAGCATGCGCGGCCTCCTGCGAGCCGTGAACGCCCAAATAGGCTTCGATCACCTCCGCGTTCGAGCGCACCTGCTCGGGCGTGCCTTCCGCAAGCGTCCGGCCGCGCGCGAGCACGTGAACGCGATCGGAGATGTTCATCACCAGACGCATATCGTGCTCGACCAACACGACCGTAACGCCGTCCTTGACGATGGAGCGGATGACGAGATCGAGTTCCTGGGTTTCGACCGGATTGCAGCCGGCCGCCGGCTCATCGAGCAGCAGCACTTTCGGTTCGCTGGCCAGAGCGCGCGCGATCTCCAGGCGCTTGAGGGCGCCGTAGGCGAGCGAGCCTGCCGCACGCTCGGCCATATCGGCGAGGCCGACGCGGGCAAGCGATACACGCGCCGCTTCGCGGGTCGCCTCGTTCTGGCGCGCGACCGACGGCCAATGCAGCAGATCGGCGAGGATGCCGGTTTGTTCGTGACGGTGACGGCCGACCATCACATTCTTGAGCACCGACATGTGCGAAAAAATCTGCAGATTCTGGAAAGTCCGCGACAGTCCGCGGCGCGCGAGCTGGTCGGGCGCAAGGCCGGTCACGGTTTCTCCGGCCAGGCGGATGCCGCCGTCTTGCGGCACATAGACGCCTGAAACCAGATTGAGCAGTGTGGTCTTGCCGGAACCGTTCGGCCCGATGATCGAGAATACCTGGCCGGAAGCGATGGCGATGCTGACGCCGTCGATCGCGCGCACGCCGCCGAAGGTAATGGCCAGCCGGTCGGCCTCCAGGATCGTCATTTGCGCCGTCCAGCGAGCGCCGCGGTGACGGACGGCACGATGCCCTGGCGCAGAAAGATCATGAAAACCATGATGATCAAGCCCAGCAGCGCCTGTTCGTATTCCTGGAAAACGGTGAGCAATTGCGGCAACACCACCAGCACGGCAGCTCCCACCAGCGACCCGAAGATCGAGCCCATGCCGCCCAGCACGACCATGGCGACCAATTCGATCGAACGCAGGAACCCCGCCACATCCGGCGTGACGAGACCGTTGAACAAAGCGAGGAAGGATCCGGCCACCGACGCGTACATGGCGGAGATGATGAAGACGACGAGCTTCTTGCGCGCCACGTCGATACCAAGCACGCGCGCGGCGATTTCGCTGTCATGGATCGCCTGCAGCGCCCGGCCGGTCGGGCTTTCCATCAGATTGAGGGCGAGCAGAAATCCGCCGACGAAGGTCGCACCGGAGATCCAGTACCAGGCGTCGGACCCATGCACGCGCCAGCCGAAAAGCCGGAGCGCGGGGACGCTCATGCCGTCCGGACCGCCGGTCCAGCCTGCCTCGTTGGTCAGAACGATGGCGACGAGCAAACCGAATCCGAGCGTCGCGACCGCGAGATAGTGGCCTTTGAGCCGGAGAATCGGCCGGCCTACCGCAAAGGCGACGGCGCCCGAGAGAATGGCGCCGGCGAACACGCACAGCCAAGGCGGCGCGCCGAGATGAACCGGGCCGATGGCGACGGCATAGGCGCCGATACCGAGAAAGCCCGCATGACCGAGGCTCACTTGGCCGGCAAAACCCATGAGCAGATTGAGGCCGACGACCGCCAACGCAAAAATGAAAACCAGCGCGCCGACGCGATAATAGTAGGCCGACGGGAACAGCAGCGGCAAAACAATGACGATTGCCGCGACCCATATCGCCGGCGCCAACCGCGTTTCCAGCAATGCCCGCAAGCTCACACCCGTTCGACTTTAACGCGGCCGAATAAGCCCTGCGGCATGGCAACCAAAACGACCAGGATGATCAGGAAGGCGAGCGCGTCCTTGTAACTCGACGACAGATATCCGGCGCATAACGCCTCGATCATGCCGATGAGGATGCCGCCGACCACGGCGCCCAGCGGGCTGCCGATGCCGCCGAGCATCGCCGCCGCGAATCCCTTGAGCGCCAGCAATGTCCCCACGTCGTAACTGGTCAGCGTGATCGGCGTGACGAGAATGCCGGCGATCGCCCCGATCGCCGCCGATACCGCAAAGGAGAAATCGACGATACGCCGCGTATCGATGCCGACCAGCCGCGCCGCCAATCGATTGGCCGCGGTGGCGATCACCGCCTTGCCGAGCAAGGTGCGTTCGACGAACAGCCAAAGCAGAACCACAATGATCGCGGCGCCAGCCAGAACGACGAGACTTTGCGGCAATATGGCCGCGCCGCCGAACTGGATCGGGTCGGCGCCGAACAGCGCCGGCAGGCTATGGAAGCGCTTGTCGAAAACGATCTGGGCCAGACCGCGCAGGAACACCGAGGCGCCGATCGTAATCATGATCAGCGCCACCGGGCTCGCCCCGCGCGCCGGCGCGACGGCCAGACGGTGCAAAGCCAATCCGACGGCGGTGGTCACGACGATGGCGACGAGCGCCGCCAACGGCAAGGGCACGCCGGCCAACGACAAGAAAACGGTCGTCATCCCGCCCAGCATGACGAACTCGCCCTGGGCGAAATTGATGATGTCCGACGCGTTGTAGATCAACGTAAATCCAAGGGCGACCAGCGCGTAGATGGCGCCCACGGTCAACCCCGAAAAGACAAACTGCAGCAATTCGGCCATCGCGCCGAAGGCCTCGCAAGACTTGGTTTCAAAGACTTGGGTTCAATAGCAGCAGGGCGGAGCGGGCAAGCTCTTACGAGCTTGCCCGGCCGTTATCTCATGTGCCGGGGACCAGCGTCCAGTCGCCGCCTTTGATCTCGAGCATATGGAACGCCGACAAGTCGAGACCCAGATGATCGGTCGGCGACATGTTCACGATGCCGCCGGTGCCGATATAGCCTTTGGTCTTCTCGATCTCGTCGCGAACCTTGGCTTTGTCGGCGCTCTTTGCGCGCTGCATTGCCTGCGTCAAAATCATCAGCCCGTCATAGGCGTGGCCACCGAAGGTGGACACCGCCTGCTTGGTCTTGGACTGATATTCACGCGTGTAGTTGACCACCACCGGCTTCTGCGGATCACTGGCCGGCAGCTTGTCGGCGATGAGCAGCGCCGCGGCCGGCAGCCGCACGCCTTCGGCGGCGGGACCGGCGAGCTCGATGAACTGCTTCGAGGCGACGCCGTGACTCTGGTAGAACGGCAGCTTGATGCCGAGCTGTCGGTAGTTGCGCGTCACGATCGCCGGGCCTTGACCGAAGCCCGGATTGACCACCGCCTGCACGCCCGCGGTGTTGTAAATCTTGGTGAGCTGCGGGGTCATGTCGCTGTCGCGCGGCCCATAGCTTTCCTCGATCGCGATCTTGATCCCGTCCTTGGGCGCGACGGCGACGCATTGGTCGTGCATCGACTTGCCGAAGGCGTCGGTGCCCGAGATCATGGCGATCGTCGTCAGCTTGCGAGCTTTAAGATCGGCGAAGATCTTCTCACACGCCATGGTGTCGGTGTGCGGGGTCTTGAATACCCATTTGCGCACCGGCTGGATGATCTGAACGGCGCCGGCCAGGGAAATGAAAGGAATCTTGGCGTCTTCGAACACCGGCATCATCGCCAGCGTCGAGCCGGTGGTGCTGCCGCCGACCATGGCGTCGATCTTGTCTTCTTCCACCAGGCGGGTGGCGAAGGTGCGCGCGTTGTTGGGGTTGCCGCCATCGTCATAGACGATCAGCTGAAGTTTCTGGCCGTTCACGCCGCCTTTTGCATTGATCTCATCGACATAGATTTCCAGCGTCCGCTTTTCCGGATCGCCGAGAAACGACGCTGGCCCGGTTACCGACAGGACGGAGCCGATCTTGATTTGCGCGGAGGCCGGAAGCCCGCCAGCGAGCACGGCGCCAAGGCCGATTGCAGCGGTCGCAGCAAAATATCGCATTGCCCTCATTGGATTCCCCCATCGTGCATATTAATTTTCTAATCGTTGCATAGCAGGGCTGTGGAAACCAGCGCTTGACTAATTTCAAGGCACCCGGCACGCGCGATAGGGAACACTCGGTGGTATTGGCGCGTGAATCCGTATTGGGAGCAACGAGATGATCGGGCAGCGTACGGCTCGCCGCTATTGTCTATGAAGCGGGCTTTCCGATCGACGAATTCCTCGCCCGCGTCGCCAATATGCTGCGTGCCGAGCACATTCAGCTCGGTGGTGCACTGCAAGAGAACTTGCCCGGCGACGCCGGCCGCTGCTCGGCCATGAACCTGGTCGACCTTTCCTCGCTCAGCCGTTTCAGGATTTCGCAGGACCTCGGTTCGCAGGCGGAAGGCTGCCGGCTCGACGCGCAGGGGATTGCCGAATTCGTCGCGCTGCTCGACCGCTCGGCCAATCAGGACGTGGAGCTGATGCTGCTGAACCGCTTTGGCCGGGCCGAAGCGGAGGGCGGCGGGCTGCGCTCCGCCTTTGCTCACGCCATGGAAGCCGGCATCCCGGTGTTGACCGCCGTGCGGGCGCCTTATACCGAGGCGTGGTCGCAATTCCACGGGCGGCTCGCCACCGATCTGCCGGCGGATTTGGAGACGGTGCTGGCCTGGTGCCGTGACTCGGTGCGGCTGCTGCGGGCGGCGCGGCACGCCCAATTGTCGCCGGCCGGCTGAACGCGGGATTCCTCCATGAATACGAATGAAGCGGCCGTCATCGGCATCGTTACCGTGTCGGATCGCGCCAGCGCCGGGACCTATAACGACATCAGCGGCCCGGCCATCGAGGAGTTCCTGCGCGAGGTGGTGACGACGCCGTGGCACGCCGTGCGGCGCCTGGTGCCCGATGGTATCGACAGCGTGCGCGACACCTTGATCGATCTAGCCGATCGCGAGAAATGCGCCTTGGTCTTCACCACTGGCGGCACCGGACCGGCGCCGCGCGATCTGACGCCGGAAGGCACGGTCGCCGCCTGCACGCGCATGATGCCGGGCTTTGGCGAGTTGATGCGCATGGAAAGCCTGAAACAGGTGCCGACGGCGATTCTTTCGCGGCAGACCGCCGGCATCCGCGGCAGCACGCTGATCGTCAATCTGCCAGGACGCCCGACCTCGATCCGCATGACCATGCAGGCGGTGTTTCCGGCGATCCCCTATTGCCTGGATTTGATCGGCGCTGCCCGCATCGATACCGATCCGGCGCGCTGCAAGGCCTTCCGACCGCCGCAGTAGCGCGCGCGGCTCACATCAGCTCGCCGCCGGCGACCACGATGCTCTGGCCGTTGACCGATAAAGAGGATGGCGAGCAAAGCCAGCCGACCGTTTCGGCCACCTCATCCGGTTGCACCAATCGCCCTTGCGGATTGTGCGCGGTCAACTCCTGCATGGCCTGTTCGCGCGTCCGGCCGGTCTTGGCCACGATATTGCCGATCGCGTCGGCGACAATATCGGTGTCCGTGTAGCCAGGGCATACCGCGTTCACGGTCACGCGCGTGTGCGCCAATTCGCGCGCCAGCGCGCGCGTCAGGCCGATCAGCCCGTGCTTGGCCGCGCAATAGGCCGCGCAATAAGCGTAGCCGGTGAGGCCGGCGGTCGAGGCGACGTTGATAATGCGGCCGTAGTCGGCCTGCGTCATCTTCTTGACAATGGCACGGATGCAGAGAAACGGGCCGGTGACATTGAGGTCCATCACCCGTTGCCAGTCCGCCAGTTCGGTGCGGTAAATCGGCGCCGCGACGGCGATGCCGGCATTGTTGATCAGGATGTGCGGCAGTCCGAACGCATCGCCGGCGCGCGCGAATGCGGCGGCGATCTGATCGGCCTGCGCGAGATCGACGGCGACACCCTGCGCTTTGACGCCATAGGTTTTCGCAAGGCTTGCCGCCTGATCGTCGAGCTTCGCCTGATTGCGGCTCATCAGCGTCACGTCGGCGCCACGCCGCGCCAATGCCGCTGCGATGGCCGCGCCAATTCCGCGCGAAGCCCCGGTGACGACCGCATGCTTGCCGCGCAGCATGCCGTCGTCGCGCAAACTCGTTTCCGTCATGACATTCATGCGCCTAATATGCCTCCGCGTCCGCTGCGTACCTTGACCAAACTCAAGGGCTGACGCAAAGAGCCGCTTTAGAGATGCGATGATCCGGGAAAGAAAGCATGACGGATACGGCTCCATTTCTCGCCACGGGCGTTTTCATCGATAGTGCCGCGCCGCAAGTCGTCGCGTTCGCGCGGCAGGCAACCGAAGGGGCGCCCGACCCATCGGCAGCAATCTTGCGGCTTTATTCCGTCATCCGCGACAGCATCGTCTACGACCCTTACGTCAATTTCGCCGATCCGGCGAACTACCGCGCCAGCAGCGTTCTCGCCATTGGGCGCGGCTTTTGCGTCGGCAAGTCGGCTTTGCTGGCGGCGAGCGCGCGCGTGATCGGCGTGCCGGCGCGCGTCGGCTATGCCGACGTACGCAATCACCTCACCTCGCCGCGCATCTATGAAAAAATCAAAACCGATATTTTCCGCTGGCATTCCTACACGGAGCTTTATCTGTCGGAACGCTGGGTCAAGGCGACGCCAGCCTTCGATCGCGCGCTGTGCGACCGCGTCGGCATCAAGCCGCTCGAATTCGACGGCGCGACCAACTCGCTGTTCCAGCCTTACGATCGAGCCGGCCGGCGGCACATGGAATATCTGAAAGACCGCGGCACGTTCGCCGATGTGCCGTTCGACACCATTCAGGCCGATTTCATCGTAAACTATCCGAGCCTGATGAGCGGCGCCGGCCTCGGCGGCGACTTCCGCTCGGAAGCCGTCGCCCAGTCCATGGAGCCGTCAGGTCCGCGAGCGGACGAAAAGACGGGCTGACAGAAACTTCACGGCACCAGTTTTTTGCCGGTGATGCGCTCGAGATTCTTGTAGAAGATCTTGTCGCTGGTTTCCTTGTCGAGATTGAGCGACTCCAGAATCTGCAGCGTCACGCGCGGGTACATCGCGCCGTTTTCCGGATCGAACGGACAGTCGGACGCGAACACGATCTTGTCGACCGGGAAAAACTCCAGCCCGCATTTGGTCGCCGGCACGCCGCCGAACACCGCGGTGTCGGCGTAGAAATCCTGCTTGAAATAGTCGAGCGGGCGCTTCTTCAGGCTCTTGCGCAGCGCGACGTAGTCTTCGTCCGTAGTGCGCGAGCCCATCACGTCATTGCCCGGGCCGATGCGGCCTTCCAGCATCGGCACGATGCCGCCGAAATGGTGGGTGATGATCTTCAGGTTCGGGTGGTTATCCATGATCTTCGAGTAGACAAGCCGGATC
Source organism: uncultured Alphaproteobacteria bacterium (assembly GCA_963749625.1). GTDB lineage: Bacteria > Pseudomonadota > Alphaproteobacteria > Rhizobiales > Xanthobacteraceae > Pseudolabrys. Next base: position 19,641 of record CAVVNY010000021.1, read on the forward strand.
ATCGCGGTCGCCGTCTCGTACGACCAGCCGAAGGTCCACCAGATCTCGTACAGCGACTTCTTCTCGTCGGCATAATCGGGCACTTCGGCGCCGCGCGCCGGGTGCAGCCAGACCGGCTTGCCGAGCTCGTTCATCTTTTTCCAGAACGGCAGATATTGCGGCCGGTCGATCGGCTTGCCGGCGACATTGGTATAGATCTGCACGCCGAGCGCGCCGAGCTGGTTGATCGCGCGTTCGGCTTCGGCGACGCCGGCGTCCGGCGCGTCGAGACGAAATCTGCGCGATCCAGCCAGGGAAATAGTCGCGCTCTTTCGCGCACAATTCGGCAAAGCCGTCATTGATGATGCGGATGAACTCGTCGATCTGCTGCGGGCTCTTCGCCAGCTTTTCGATCGGCGGCTGCGGGTAAGCAAGAACCTGCGCATAGTCCTTGTGCGTATCGATGATCTTTTTGCGGGCATCGAGATCGTGCAGCGCTGGGATCGCGCGCACGCGCTTGCCCATGTCCTTGTATTGACCGGCGACCTCGATCATCGTGTCGAAGAATTTTTTCGGAAAAAAGTGCGTATAGGCGTCGATGCGCATGGAGCGTTTCCTGTTTGGCGGGCGCCTTATTACACGCCCATTTTTTTCGTGTCGACCGCGGGAGCGTCAGCGGGCGCCACCCTACACAACAGCGCGCGCAACTGATAGGTCCCCATGGCCGGGTCGTAGGGCGGCTGGTTATTGGTCAAGAGATTGGCGTTCGACGTCCATACGCCGTATTCCGGGGCGGGCTGCTCGGGGAACCACCAGCCGTGCTCGACGTGGATGACGCGCGGGTCGATCCCCTTCGTCAGCTTGGCCTTTTGCCGGATGCGGCCGCGCTTGGTTTCGATCCACATCCACGCCCCATTGACGATACCCAAGCGCGCCGCCGTTTCGGGATGGATTTCAGCAATCGGATCGCGGTGCGCCTTGCGCAGCTTCTCGATCTGGCGATGCTCCGAGTTGAAGAAGAATGAGATTCGCCCGCCGGTCGTGAGCACCAGCGGGTATTGCGCGGCAAGGTCGGGTGTGCTGATCGGGCTTTCCGGCGCCTCTTCATAGGACGGCAGTGGGGCGTAGCCCATCTTCTCGAAGCGCGTGGAATAGAGTTCGATCTTGCCGGTCGGAGTCCTGAAGCCGCCGTCCTGGTATTTCCGGTACTTGAACGGGATCTTGATGAACCCCTTCTGCTTGAGTTCATCGAAGGTGACGTCGAGGCCGCCGCTTGCCAGCATTGCATCGAGCACGTCCTTGACCGGCTCGGTGCAAAGCGGAAGCTTCATCCGCCGCGCCAGTGCAACGAACATCTCTTCATCCGATTTGCATTCGCCGATCTGCACCGCCTTCTGCTGGGCGAGCACGACATTGGCCGCGACCGTGGGCAGGCCGACGAGTTGATCGAGCTCGGGCCACGATGCCGCCGGCAGCACGATGTCGGCAAGTTCGGCCGTCGGCGTCATGAACAGATCGGCGCAAACCATGAAATCGAGCTTGTTCAGCGCGTCATACACATCGGACGTGTTGGCGTAAGTGGTGAGCGTGTTGTTGCCGAATACCAGGAAGGCTTTCACCGGATAGGGCTTGCCCTCGCGCATCGCCTTGAGCAGCGTCGGGATATGCGCGGCCGGCAAGTCGGCGCCCTCGCCGCCGAGCAGCTTGAAACGGTCGGCGCCGAGCCGCTTGGCATTTACCTCGGGCGTGAGATTCTCGATCAGGCTCGGGAAGCGCCCGAGCCCATGCATCCCGAACACCCAGCCGCCCGGCACGTCGATATTGCCGGTGAGCGCCGGCAGCATCGAGACGGCGCGGATGGTCTGTATGCATTTCGGCGTATGCTCGATGGCGCAGCCCCAATCCAGCAATGCCGGCTTGGTGTTGGCGAACAGACGCGCGGCGGCGCGGATCTTGTCGGCGGCGACCCAGGTGATCGGCTCGGCCCACTCCGGCGTGAAACTCTGCGCATGCGCGGCGAGTTCGGCGAAGCCGTGCGTCCACTGGGTGACGAAGGGCTCGTCGTAGAGTTTCTCGCCGATGATCACATTCAGCATCGCCAGCGCCAGCGCGTCGTCGGCGCCGGGCCTGATCTGCAGCCAGAGGTCGGCCTTTTCGGCGAGCGCCGTGCGGCGCGGGTCGACCACGATCGTGCGTGGATTGTGCGCGAGCGCCTCGTGCACGTTGAAGCGCGTCTCGCCGTCCGGCCCCGATAGCACCGGGTTATGCCCCCAAAATAGAATGCAGGCCGGCGGAACGTCGCCGGTGTAATCGCTGACCGGGAAGTCGCCGAAGGTCAGAATCGAAGTGTTGACGCGCGGATGGAAGCATTGCGCGAAGCCCGGCTCGCACCAGTTGGGAGTGCCGAGCGCGTGACCGAAGCGCGAGACCCAGCGGATATGATGGCGGCCGGTGCCGGTACCGAGCGCAATCGCCTCCGGTCCGTATTGTTCCCGAATGGCAAGCAGACGCTGTGAAATCTCGTCGAGCGCGTCGTCCCAGGAGATCCGCTCCCACTCGCCGGACTGGCGCTTGCCCTTGCGCCGAAGCGGATATTTCAGCCGATCCGGATGGTATACCAGGTCGGTCGTCACCGTCCCGATCGGGCACAGCCGGCCGTGATTGAGCGGCGATTCCCGGTCGCCCTCGACCTTCAGCAAAACGCCATCCCGCACATGCAGCAATACGCCGCAGCCGCCATGGCAACTGCGGCAGACGCTCTTGAGCACGGTGGCGCCAGAATCGTTGGATATCAAACTAGGTTGATGAACGTTCATATAAACAGCCTTGGTCGCGTCAGCAGTGGGCAAGCTACGAACCACGGTAACAAACAAAGCCGGCCCGTGGTTATTCAGATTTCGCGCTTGGTGATAGCTATTTGCGTGCGGGCGGCGGGCCGCCGAACGCTTTCCGCACCTGTGCAAGATAGGCCCATTTCACGGCACTTTTGCTTGATTTCAATCAAGGAAAAGATTGCGCGGGATAGGGTCTAGTGCCGCCGTGGAGCGCTCATGACAGGCAGGGCGGCTGGCCCCGTTAATTCAACCACGACAGGTGACTCCAGCAAATCTACTTACTAATATATTGCACTGGCCATTATCAGCCGAACGGTCGCCGGCGAGAAAATCGGCAGCACGATCAAAAACGAAACAGAGGAAGCGGAGGGAAACCCAATGATGTTCAGATATACGACCAGCGCGGTTGCGGCGCTCGCCATCGGCACGTTCGCCGCCGGCGGCGCGTTCGCGCAAGATACCGTCAAGATCGGCCTCATCGTATCGATGACGGGGCAGCAGGCTTCGACCGGCAAACAGGTCAAGGCCGGTGTCGATCTCTATATGAAGGAGCACGGCGACACGGTCGCGGGCAAGAAGATCCAGGTTATTCTCCGCGATTCCGGCAGCGTGCCCGACAATACCAAGCGGCTGGCACAGGAATTGATCGTCAACGACCATGTCAACGTGATCGCCGGATTTGAAATTACGCCGGCCGCGCTCGTGGTCGCCCCGCTCGCCACCGAAGCAAAGGTGGTGGAAGTCGTCATGGCGGCAGGCACCTCGATCATCACCCTGAAGTCGCCTTACATCGTGCGCACCAGCTTCACCGTGCCGCAGTCGTGCGTCATCATCGCCGACTGGGCGGCGAAGAATAAGATCAAGAAGGTCGTCACCATAGTCTCCGACTATGCGCCGGGCTTCGACGCGGAAAAATCCTTCTCTGAACGCTTCAAGGCGGCCGGCGGTACGATTGCCGAGGCGATCCGGGTGCCGCTTGCCAATCCGGACTTCTCGCCGTTCCTGCAACGCGCCGCCGACGCCAAGCCCGACGCCATCTTCATTTTCGTGCCGTCCGGCCAGGGCGGCACCTTCATGAAGCAATTCGCCGAACGCGGTCTCGACAAGGCCGGCATCAAGCTGATCGGCCCGGGCGACGTGACCGACGACGATCTGCTTCCGGGAATGGGCGATGCGGCGATCGGAACCGTGACCGCGCATTTCTATTCTGCCGATCACCAAAGCGCGATGAACAAAGCCTATGTCGCCGCCATCGAGAAGGCCGACCACTTCCGTCCCGGCTTCATGTCGGTCGGCGGCTATGACGGCATGCATCTCATCTATTCGGCGCTGAAGAAGACAGGCGGCAAGGCTGACGGCGACTCGCTCATCGCCGCCATGAAGGGGATGAAATGGGAAAGCCCGCGCGGGCCGGTCGAAATCGATCCGGATACCCGCGACATCATCCAGAACATCTATATCCGCAAGGTCGAAAAGAAGAACGGGCAACTCTACAACGCCGAGTTCGAGACCTTCAAAGCTGTCAAGGATCCGGTAAAAGCGGCGATGAAAAAATAGTCTGACCGATCTTTAGCGCGCGGCGGCCGCAGGTCGCCGCGCGTTCTTCTTATCAAAAGTCAGGTCATCGATCCGAAATGCCTGATAGACAATCGTGCAGGCGGGCACGTATCTCTGGGAGCGAGCCGGTATCGCGGCGCTAACATGCTCACAATTCTTTTCGACGGAATTGCCTATGGCATGCTGCTGTTCGTGCTCGCGTCCGGGCTCGCGGTGACGCTTGGATTGATGAATTTCATCAATCTCGCCCACGGCTCCTTTGCCATGGCGGGCGGCTACATCACCGTTATTCTGGTCAATCGCCTCGGCGTTCCCTTCTTCGCCTCCTTACCGATCGCTTTCCTGGCGAGCGCCGCCATCGGATTCCTGTTCGAACGCACGCTCTACACGCACGTCTACAAGAAACCTCACCTCGACCAGGTGCTGTTCACCATCGGCCTCGTCTTCATGTCGGTCGCCGCGACCGATTATGTCATGGGCTCCAGTCAGGTCTTCGTGCAAATCCCTAAGTTCCTGCAAGGCCAACTCGAGATCGGCGGGGTCGGCATCGGCCGCTATCGGCTTCTGATCATCGTCGTTTGCGGATTGCTGACGATCGCGCTGCAATTCATCCTGGCCAAGACCCGTTTCGGCAGCCGGCTGCGCGCCGCCGTCGACGATAGCCGCGTGGCGCGCGGGCTGGGCATCAACGTCAATTGGGTTTTCGCCCTCACCTTTGCTTTCGGCTCGGGCCTCGCCGGCCTCGGTGGTGCGCTCGGCGCCGAAATATTGGGTCTCGATCCGACCTTCCCGCTCAAGTTCATGATCTACTTTCTGATCGTCGTGACGGTCGGCGGCACATCGAGCATTACCGGGCCGTTTCTCGCGTCTCTCCTGCTCGGCATCGGCGACGTCGCCGGCAAGTATTACGTGCCGACGCTCGGCTCATTCGTCATCTACACCATCATGATCGTCGTCTTGATCTGGCGGCCGCAGGGACTGTTCTCCCGCGCCACATCGCGATGAGGCGGCAGTAATGGTTCCTCCACAAATTGCCATCCGCGTCGCCACCGAGTGGCTGGCCGCCCGTGCCCGCTGGCAGCCGCTCGAAGTCGCGTTCTGGATTGTCGCCTTTGCCGCGATCTGGGTGTTGCCGGACCGCCACCTTATCCTCACCGAGATCGCCTGGCTCGGCCTGTTCGCGCTTTCGCTCGATCTGATCCTCGGCTACGCCGGCATCATCTCGCTCGGGCACGCCGCCTTCTTCGGCGTGGGCGCCTATACGGCGGCGCTGCTTGCCAAATACGGGATCATCAACGAACCGGTATTGGCCTTGCTGATCGCCGGCGTTGCCGCGATGGCGCTCGGTTTCGTCACCAGCTTCCTCGTGCTGCGCGGCTCCGACCTGACGCGCCTGATGGTGACGCTCGGCATTGCGCTGCTGCTGCGCGAGTTGGCGAATAGATTCGGCTGGCTGACCGGCGGCGCCGACGGGCTGCAGGGCGTCAGCATCCAGCCCGTGCTCGGGCTGTTTCGCTTCGATATGTTCGGCCACACCGGCTACGCTTATAGCCTGACCGTGCTGTTTATCCTCTTCCTGTTCGCCCGCCGCCTGGTAAATTCGCCCTTCGGCCTTTCGCTGATGTCGGTAAAGGGCAATCCGTTGCGCGCATCGGCGATCGGAATCTCGGTCGATGCCCGACTGATCGCGATCTACACCGTTGCCGCCGGCTATGCCGGCATCGCCGGGGCCCTGCTGGCGCAAACGACGTCTTTCGCATCGCTCGAGGTGTTTTCGTTCGACCGCTCGGCCGACCTCCTGCTGATATTGATCATTGGCGGCGCCGGCTACCTCTATGGCGGTTTGATCGGCGCGCTCATCTTCAAATTCATGCAGGACATTCTGTCGGCGCTGACGCCGCAGTACTGGCCGTTTTGGATCGGCCTCGTTCTGGTGGTTATCGTGCTGGTCGGCCGCGAACGCATCACGTCGTGGACCGCGCCCGTCCGCCGTATCACCGCGCGCCTGAATTGGCGGGCACTGGCGCACCGCATGGCCGCCTCTTCCGGCGAAGGGAAATGACGATGACCGTAGCGCTGGAAACGATCAATCTGGTGAAGCGGTTCAGCGGCATCATCGCGTCCAATAACGTTTCGTTGCGGATCGAGAAGGGAGCCCGGCACGCCTTGATCGGGCCGAACGGCGCCGGCAAGACCACGTTGATCAATCTACTCACCGGGGTGCAACGGCCGACCAGCGGGCGCATCCTGCTCGACGGCGAAGACATCAGCGACCTTTCAACGCACGAGCGGGTGCGGCTCGGCATCGTCCGCACCTTCCAGATCAATCAGTTGTTCAGCGAGCTGACGCCGCTTGAGACCATCGGACTGGCCGTATCGGAGCGGCGCGGACAGGGTCTCGACTGGTGGCGCGTCGTCGGCAGCCGATCGGATCTCGTGACCGAGGTGGTCGAGATCCTGGAGCGGTTCAACCTCAACGACGTCATCGACAAGCGCACCGCGATCCTGCCCTACGGCAAGCAACGGCTGCTGGAAATCGCGGTCGCGATCGCCTGCCGTCCGCGCGTGCTGCTGCTCGATGAGCCGGCGGCAGGCGTCCCCGAGGACGAGCGGCACGAAATTCTGGCCGCCGTCGCGGCGCTTCCCAGCGATGTCACCGTGCTGCTGATCGAGCACGACATGGACATCGTGTTCTCCTTCGCCGACCGCATTTCGGTGCTGGTCAACGGCGCACTGTTCGTCGAGGGCAGCCCCGAGGAGGTCGCCCGCGATCCGCGCGTCAAAGCCGTCTATCTCGGCGAGGAGGTGGTCGATGCCTGACCTCCTCAATGTCCAGGGACTGACGGCCGGCTATGGCGAAGCAGTCGTGCTGAGCGACGTCACCTTCAAATTCGCCGAAGGCCAGGCGCTGGCGTTGCTCGGCCGCAATGGCATGGGGAAAACCACGCTGGTCAATTCGATAATCGGCGTCACGCGTCACATCGGCGGCACGATCAGCCTCGACGGCCGCGATATCACTGGCTTGCGCCCCGACCAACGCGCGCATGCCGGCATCGGCTGGGTGCCGCAGGAACGCAATATTTTCCGCTCGCTGACGGTCGAAGAGAACATGACCGCGGTGGCGCGGCCGGGACCGTGGACGCTCGACAAGGTCTATGCGATGTTTCCGCGCCTCGCCGAGCGCCGGCGCAATCTCGGCAATCAGCTTTCCGGCGGCGAGCAGCAGATGCTGGCGATCGGGCGCGCGCTCATTCTCAACCCGCGCATCATCTTGCTCGACGAACCGCTCGAAGGGCTGGCGCCGATCCTGATCGCGGAATTGCTGGCCGCCTTGCGCAAGATCATCCGCGAGGAAGGCCTTTCGGCGATCCTGGTGGAACAGAACGCGCAAAAGATTCTGGGCGTGACCGATCAAGCCATCATCATCGAACGCGGCAGCATCGTCTATCAGGGCGAAAGCAGCGCGCTGAAGGCCGACCGGGCGTTGCTGGAAACTTATGTCGGCGTCACGGATGCCGGCAGCGTCAGCCGCAAGGCGCAGCGCGAGGCGCGTGAGGCCACATCCGCCCCGGACGCCGGCACAGCCTGACCGGCGCAATTGCAACCTAGCCGTCATGCCCGCGAAGGCGGGCATCCAGTAATTACTGCGCCGTTTGTGTGTACTGGATCCCCGCTTTCGCGGGGATGACGGAGGAGAGTTAGAAAAAAGCTTGTATCCCGGTTTGCGCGCGGCCGAGGATGAGGGCGTGGATGTCGTGCGTGCCCTCGTAGGTGTTGACCGTCTCGAGGTTCGAGAGCACGCGCATCACGTGGTATTCCTGGCTGATGCCGTTGCCGCCGTGCATGTCGCGGGCCAGCCGCGCGATGTCGAGCGCCTTGCCGCAATTGTTGCGCTTCATCAGCGAGATCGACGGCGGCGCCGCCTTGCCCGCCTCGATCATGCGGCCCAAGCGCAGCGCGCCCTGCAAGCCCAGCGCGATCTCGGTCTGCATGTCGGCAAGCTTTTTCTGAATGAGTTGGTTGGCGGCCAGCGGCCGGTTGAACTGCTTGCGGTCGAGCACGTATTGCCGCGCCGCGTGCCAGCAGAACTCGGCCGCACCCATCGCCCCCCAGGCAATGCCATAGCGCGCGTTGTTGAGGCAGCCGAACGGACCGGCCAGGCCCTTCACATTGGGGAGGAGATTGTCCTCGGGGATCAGGCAGTCTTCCAGCACCAGTTCGCCGGTGATCGAGGCGCGCAGCGAAAGCTTGCCTTCGATCTTGGGCGTCGAGAACCCCTTGGTGCCGCGCTCGACAATGAAGCCGCGGATGACGCCGTCGAGCTTGGCCCACACCACGGCCACGTCGGCGACCGGCGCGTTCGAGATCCAGGTCTTGGCGCCGTTGAGCTTAAAGCCGCCTGAGACCTTCTCGGCGCGGGTGACCATGGAGCCCGGATCGGAACCGTGATCCGGCTCGGTCAGGCCGAAGCAGCCAATGAGCTCACCGGTCGCGAGCTTGGGCAGATATTTGCGCCGCTGCGCTTCCGTTCCATAGGCATAGATCGGGTGCATGACGAGCGACGACTGCACCGACATGGCCGAGCGGTAGCCGCTATCGACGCGATCGAGTTCGCGCGCGATCAGCCCATAGGCGACATAACCCAAGCCCGCGCCGCCGTACTCCTCCGGGATCGTCGGCCCGAGCAGGCCGAGCTTGCCCATCTCCCGCATCATGTCGGGGTCGTATTTCTCCTGCGCGTAGGCCTCGACCACGCGCGGCATCAGGTAGTCCTGGGCAAAGCCGCGCGCGGTGTCGCGCACCATGCGCTCTTCTTCCGTCAGCTCGCCTTCCAGGCCGAGCGGGTCCTCCCACACGAAATCCTTGTCCTTCAGCATCGCGGGCTTGCCCTCGCGCTTCTCGGCCGGCTGCGACATGTCTATCTCTCCTCAACAAGGTGCGGCATGGGACGTTTTACGAATGCCCTAAGTCCCGATTGTCCCTGTTGACCAAAGTCAATGAAGAAACCGATTCATATCTGGTACGGGATGGCCGGGATTTATTGAATTTATATAGAAAAAGCAGGTCGAGAGCGATGCCGGGTACCGCGGGAATCGATGCTTCGGAGCGCCCGTCTCGCTTGCGTTTCGCGCCCAACTACAACGCCGCCGTCGACTTCGTCGACCGGCACATTGCTGAGGGCCGCGGCGCCAAAACAGCAATCCGCACCGCCGACAGCGCGGTCACCTATGCCGAACTCGCCGCCAACGTTAACCGTTGCGCCAACGGCCTGCAGCGCCTCGGACTTCAGCGCGGCGAGCGCCTGTTGATGGTCGTGAAGGACTGTCCGGCGTTTTTCTATCTGTTCTGGGGCGCGATCAAAGCCGGCATCGTACCGGTTCCGCTCAACACGCTGCTGCGCTCGAGCAGCTACGCATTCATGATCGACGATTCCGCCGCGGCCGCGCTTGTCTATTCTGCGGAATATGCCGGTGAAGTCGAACCCGCCGTTGCGGCCGCTGCGCAGCCGCCGCGTTACGTGCTTCGTGCCGAGGGCGAAGGGCAATCGCTTGCTTCCCTGCTGGCGCAAAGCCAGCCGCAATTCGACGCCGCGCCGGCCACCGCAAACGACGATTGCTTCTGGCTCTATTCCTCCGGCTCGACCGGCGCGCCGAAAGGAGCCGTGCATCGCCATCGCGACATGGCGGTCACCAGCCAACGCTTCGGCGTCGAGACCTTGGGCATACGCGAGGACGATGTCTTCTATTCCGAGGCGAAGCTGTTTTTCGCCTATGGGCTCGGCAACAATCTCACCTTTCCGCTTTGGGTCGGCGCCACGGCGGTGTTGAACGAGCATCGCCCCGGCCCGGCATCCAGTTTTCCGCTGATCGAACAAACCCGGCCGACGCTCTATTTCGGCGTACCGACGCTTTATGCGGCCTATTTGCAGCATTTTGCCAAGGAGAAGCCGGACCTGTCCTCGGTCCGGTCGTGCGTATCCGCAGGCGAAGCGCTGCCGGGCGAGATTCTCCGGCGCTGGCGTGAGGAAACCGGGCTCTGGATTCTGGACGGCATCGGCTCGACCGAAGCGCTGCATATTTTCATCTCGAATACGCCCGGCGACGTGAAACCAGGATCGAGCGGCCGGGTCGTGCCCGGCTATCGCGCGCGCATCGTCGACGAGCACGGCGGCGAGGTCGACGACGACGAGAGCGGTCAACTGTTCATATCGGGGGATTCGACGGCGCGCTGCTATTGGAACAATGCCGAGCGCACTGCGACGACGATGGTCGACGGCTGGCTCAATACCGGCGATACCTATCGCCGCGATGCGGACGGCTATTTCTACTACAGCGGCCGCAGCGACGATATGCTGAAGGTCGGCGGCATCTGGTGCTCGCCATTCGAGATCGAGTCCAAGCTTATCGAGCATCCCGACGTCGTCGAGGCCGCCGTCGTCGGCCGCATCGATCAGGAAGGTCTTCTTAAGCCGGAGGCTTTCGTCATCCTGAAGGAGGGAACGAAGGGAAGCGACGCGCTGGTCGCCGAGCTGATGGAATTCTGCAAGAGCGGGCTTGCCCCTTACAAATATCCGCGCTGGATCAATTTTGTCGCTGAATTGCCAAAAACCGCGACCGGGAAAATTCAACGCTTCTTGTTGCGGCAAAAAGACGGGACCGCACCAAGCAAGTTCTAATGCGCCGTCGGCACGGAAGCTAATTCAGGAGCTAGAATATTTAGCGGCACACCAATTATGATTGGATGCCCGAATGGCGTTGGGCTTCGACGGCTAGATCAAACAGGCGCTATCGCCACTCGGCGGCGCGGCGCAATTCCATTTCATCGTTGATCGTGAGCGTACGGCCGCCGATTTCGAACATTCCGGCCCTCTGAAATTCACCCAGCACTTTGCTGACATGCACCGGGGTCAACCCGGTAGCATCCGCGATGTGCCTTTGGCGCAGCGGAAACTCCATCATATCGCCGTTTCTGAGGCCGCGTTTGGCGAGCCTCTCCGCCAAACTCAGAATCAACCGGGCAATTCGCTCGTCGGCCGTGCGGCGGCCAAGGTCGAGCGCCATTTGATCGAACTGGGCTCTCTCCTCGGACCAGACCCTCGAAATCTTCTCCAGCATATCCGGGTATCTGAACAAGAACGCCTTGAGGTCACTGCGCTTGAACTTGCGGTATTCCACTTCGGTAATCGCTTCCACGGTGCGGCCGGACATCGGTTCCAGCAGGCTCGCCGCGGACACGATATCGCCCGGCAGAAGGAACGAAAGAATTTGCCGGCGGCCATCGGCCAACGTGATCGACGACACGGCCCAGCCCTTGCAAATAAACGGGACGAATTCGGACCACTCCTTGTGGTGACAAATCGTGCGCCGCGCCGGAATTGTGTGTGCGGTCGATGCGAGCGGCGTCGTGCCGGGGAGCCAATCCGCTCCGGCGACTTTCTCCCGCACCTCGGAGCACAAGCTCAGCTGATACGCCGGGCATGCCGTGCACGCTGAAGTGCAATCCGACAAGCTCGTCTGGTCCTGGCCGTGCGTCTCATTGAGACCACCGGTCGGTCGCAGCTGAGCGGTATTGCGGACGACTTGTTCGGGCTGGGACTCAGCGTCTGCTATTCCCAATTCGCTTACAAGTTGCGCCTTTTTTGCGTTTTTTTGCGCGGCCACGTTTACCAAAATCCGCTCCTTTTTTGGCCGCGCTGATACCCAGCGCAGCTTTCCGCACCAAAAGGTTGTATTAACTACCAACACGTGTAGTCTTTACGAGGACACGCACGCATAGAACGCTGTCTAAAAAATGTACTATATTTCGGTCAATTCGGTTTTGACTAAGATCAATTCGTCGAAAGCTTGCGCTCGAATCACGTATGGATTTATTTATTCGTATTGTACAGCCCATGTATAGTACAATAATATTAATGTAGATTGCCGTTTTAGATTGCCGTCTTTGACGTCGCAGGTTGGCTCCAGCAAAAATTGACGAGCAAAAGACTTGCCACCCGCTGCGCCCGCCAAACCGTGCCATGGCGAAAAAACCTGGGAGACCGAAAAACGCGCGCAACGACCCTGCGTTGCGCTCACCGCGGCGTTTTCATAGCGACAAAAGCAACGTTTCGATCCTGCTCTGAACCGGAATTTCACAGGTCGAATATTATCCTAGATTGTTATTTTGAAGTGCGTAGATTCTTAATCGCAACTTATTTGAAATCGTGAATTATGAAGCCGCAGATTGGACTCCAAGCGGCATAAGCCAATTAACGCAAGATGCCTGATCGAACCGGCCCCAGCCGTGCCAAGCGAGCGGCACGCGCCCGAACCCGCTCGTTTTCATCGTTTCTTGCGCGCTGGCATCGCACGTTCGACAGCGCCTGGAAACCGTCCGGCCTGTCCGCGCTTGGGTCCGCGCGCCGGTTAGTACTTTCTTAGGGCACGGGATGAAGAACGCCACCGTCAACTTGCGGAATCTGGTCATCGTTGTGGCGGACCCCAGCTCATACTGGCGCCGCGCCATTTATGGGATATTACGCAGTTTCGGCGCCAACAAGGTGATCGAGGTGGAGCACTCGATGGACCTGATCCGCATCTTGTCCAGCCAGAAGGTCGATCTTCTTCTCTGCGATACGCAGATCCATCCGCACAATTGGCTCAAGCTTACGCAGATGATCCGGCGCAATGCGACCAACGAGAATCGCACCGTGCCGATCTTGCTCATGTCCGGGGACACGAGCGAGAGAATCGTGAAGAACGCCCGTGATGCCGGCGCCAATATGGTGGTTGCGAAGTTGCTGTCGCCGAATATTCTCTACGACAGGCTTTGCTGGATCGCGTTCAATCCGCGCCCGTTTATCGATACCGCGACCTATTTCGGGCCGGACCGGCGCTTCAAGATCGAAGGCTATCCCGGCGGCGTCGGACGCCGCAAAGGCGATCAAGTCATCCAGGTCGCCGAAGAAGTCGGGCCGGCGCTTGCGCAAAACGATATTGATAACCTTTTCAAGGCTGCCAAAACAGAAAAACACGATGCATAAAAAATCCCATCCCGAAGCCCGTATCTTCTTTGCCGATACCCGCTTTGAGAAAATGGCGCGGCGCCCAGGCGGGGTACCGCGAGAAGAGGCCCTGGCCGAGGCGCAAACAAAGATCGACAAGCTAAAGGCGGGTTTCAGCGATTGGCTTGACCGGGAAATGCAGGAGCTCAACGAAGCGCTGGCAAAGATCGAAAGCGATCTCAGCGACACCGTGTCGATCGAATGCGCCTACCGCAACTGTTCGCAGCTGCAAGACATCTGCGCACCAATGGGCTACGAACTCGTCGCCTTCGTTGCGGAAAACCTCTGCAAGATCATTACCACCTTCAAGACCGGCGCGGCCTACGACAAAGAAATGGTCGATTGCCACATCAACGCGTTCTTGCTGGCACGAACGGACCAGTACCGCGACCTGCATCCCGACCAAGTTCCCGAAATGGCCAGCGGTTTGCGGCGCGTCGTCGAACTCGCGCGCAAGACCTCTATTTTTGTAGCCGAATAGTCTATTCGCCGGCTCGTAGCGTGTGCAAGCGACCGCGGCTTCCCTTCAGGACGGCCGGCTGCCAGCCACTTCAGTCATCCGACGGCCAATAAATTCCATCGATCAATGTTAGATCGGCTCGGCCATTCGACGTTTTTGATGAAACTTTACGACCTGCAATGCGGTCTCGCGCTTCAGCTTGTTGAACACCATCCGGCACTGTTCCAGGATTTGCGGTGGCATGCCGCCTTTGTCGGCGCAAAGCAGAAGAATCGCCTTCGTCGTGGCCCATGACATGCCGATGGACTTTGCAAGAATAAGAATAGTCTCCTCGCTGTCCTGCACCATGGCCCGCTCGACAACGTCGATCGGCAATTCGCACATAACGGCAAGCGCGGCAGCGGTTTCTTCGAATTTTCCGGTGCGCGCAAACGCCTCGACGTCGCTTTCGGTGAGCCGGCCTGCCGCCCGCAAGGATTCAACATGGGCTTGCGCAGCGGCATAATCTCGCGATGCGGCCGCGGCTTTCACTTGGATTGCGGTCGCAACCTCGGCCACAACTTTACGGACCATGCCGGCGTTTTGCGGGTTCGCCACTTCCAGTGCGAGACGGACGGTATTCGAAGCCGTCGTCAAAAGTTTCAAGAATTGCTGGCGGGGAATTTCAGGCCGCGAGCCGACAACTTGCGCCAGTTCATCGTCTCCTTCGGAGCGCTTAACGAGCCTGATATAGCCGGCCTCCGAGAACTTGGCGCCCGTATTCTGCGCCGCGCTCAGCGCCACATCACGGTTGCCACGTTCGACAAGCACGTCGGTGACGGTTTCGGCAAGCACCTTTCGCCGCGAGATAGCCAGCATGTGCTGTTGGCTCTTGGTTCTGGCATTCTCGACAAGCGTTGCGTTGTCGAGCAACTCGGAGCGCACGAGTACCGGACCGGCGACATTGATCTCGTCGTCGAACGCCAGCGTTCGGATCACTTTCGGCGGCGCATTGGCAACGGTCGCAAGCCGCTCGGCGAGCGAGGCGCGGGCGGAACGTTCGATATCGGCAATGAGATGATTAAACACGCCATCGAATACCGCGACATGCTCCTTGGAAAAATGACTCGATCCAAAGACGAATAGATCGGTGACGCGGCGAAGCGTCTTGGCACGCCGCTCGGCCGAGCCGCTCGAGAGGGCCTCTTCCAGTTCGTTGATGATAGCATTTTGCATGGTCACCGTCCGGCAGACAGCATTGGCTCGATCATCCGCGATGCGGTCGATCCAGCGAGGATCAAATGGCTCAGGGTTCCATTGCCGCTCATTGCCATGTTCCCACTGAGCTTCTCACATCCCGGCTCTTAGTTCGCAACTGGACGCAGCAACAACTCGCGGCCGGCTAGAATTCCACGTCGACACCGATTTCCGCCGCTTCCTGTTCCGATATAGGCGGCGCTGGGACTTCGGGCAAATTACTCTGGAGGCGGCGCACGAGACGCTCCTTAAGATCCGCAACGGTAATCGCGGAAATCACCTTTTCTTCCAGCTTGGCGCGCTCCTCGCCGCCCAGCGACTCGTCATTCGATGCTTCCGCATAGCGCGTCAGCGCCTCGCCGAGCGCCTCGAATTCCTGCTTGTGACGGTCGAAGCTCTGCAACGTGACAACCAGTTCGCGGTCGGGCCGCCCACTGCCCATTACCAGCTTGGTGACTTGATCGACCGTTTCTTCAAGACGCAAAACGTTGTCGAGCAGCAATGCAGCGAATACCGCGATAAACGCCGCAACGTCATTGGTGGACTCTTCGACTTTCACAGTTGCATTCCCTAGCTAGTGCAGCAATTCACCATCGATTTCGTCGTTTCAGCCGTTAAGACAGCTTCCCCATAACCTGCTCTATCTTCTCGCGCAGAATCGCCGCGGTGAATGGCTTGACCAGGTAGTTGTTGACGCCGGCCTGGGCCGCTTTGACAACGAGTTCCTTATCGCCGCGCCCGGTAAGCAGAATAAACGGGACCTTGCGGACGACAGGATGCCCGCGCACGGCGCGCAACAGGCCGAGGCCGTCCATCTCCGGCATGTTGAAATCCGAGATGATCAGATCGAGCGGCTGAAGCGAGGCGATCTCCATCGCCTGGCGGCCGTGTTCGGCCTCGTGAATATGCCGGAATCCGATCTCTTCCAAAGTCATGCGGGTCATTTGCCGCACGCTGTTTTGATCGTCGACCACGAGGACCTTGATAGCTACTGCGTTCGGCATTCTCATCACTCCTGGCGGCAGCCGTACAATGAAGTCCGGCGCGGCCTAATATTCCGCGTCGTCAGTTCACCGCAACCTTTGCGGACAATGCAGCATTCGAATACGTACCGGCTCCCAAAGGAGAGGTGCCGGCAAGATCGGACAGTTTCTCGACGTCGAGGATGAAAGCGACACGGCCATTTCCGAGAATCGTTGCAGCGGCAATTCCCGGAACGGAGCCGTAGCTCTCCTCTATGCTCTTGATCACCACCTGCTGATGACCGCACAACTCGTCGACAACAAGACCGAAACGCGAGCCTTCGCCCGCGTCGGTGATGATGACGACACTCTCGCCGGAATCGCCGGCCGCCGAGCCTATTTCCAACAAGTCGCCAAGATGAACGAGCGGCACAAATTCTCCGCGCAGCTGAAGCATTCCGCGGGTGCCGATCAGATTGCTGACGTCGGACTTCGCGGGCCGCAGGCACTCAACGATGGTCGACAGCGGCATGACGTAGGTCTGCTGACCGGTCTTTATGACCATGCCGTCCATGACAGCCAGCGTCAGCGGCAGGGCCAATTGGATCGTCATGCCCCGGCCACGTTCCGACTTGAGCGATATCCGCCCGCCGATGTCCTGGATGTTGCTGCGAACAACGTCCATGCCGACGCCGCGGCCCGAGATGTCGGAGACGGCTTCAGCCGTTGAAAATCCAGGCAGCATAATGAGGTTGCCGATTTCATCTTCGCTGAGCACGGCATCGGCGCCCACGAGACCCTTTTCCCGCGCCTTCTTGAGCACGCGGTCGGAATTGATTCCGGCGCCATCGTCCTTGACCTCGATGACGATGCGCCCGCCGCGATGCTCGGCCGAAAGCCGGATGGTGCCTTCCTCGTTCTTTCCCGCAGCCAGACGGTCGGCCGGCGATTCGATTCCGTGATCGACCGAATTGCGGATAATATGCGTAAGCGGATCGCCCAGACGCTCAATGATCGACCGATCGACTTCGGTGGTTTCGCCGACCATTTCCAGCCGGACTTTCTTGGACGTCTTGGTCGACAGCTCGCGGACAAGCCGCGGCATCCGCTGGAAAACAGACCCTACCGGCTGAGCGCGCATCGACATGACGCTGTCTTTCAGCTCGCGGGTATGATGGATGACCTCCTCGAGAATCTGCGACAGTCGGCCGCTCGTACCTTCCGGCAGATCCTGAACGATCTGCCCGAGCATGGCTTGGGCAATCACCAATTCACCCACCATGTTCACGACACGATCGATTCTTTCCAGTTCGATCCGGGTCGTCGTGGCGGCGGGCTTTGCGCTGGGAGACCGGGCTGCACCCGCCGTCTCACCAGCTTCGCTGACCGCGGCCACGGATGGCGCCTTGCCAATATGCACATCGGGATGCAAATCGGGTGCCAGCGGTGGAGCAACCACTGTTTGTTCCTGCACTGGGAAGGCAGGCGCACCAGCGTCTTCCGGTAAGCCGCTAGGACCGGACGCAGGATTCGTTTCAATGATTTCGAGATCACAGTCATCGACCACGAACTCGAAGACTTCGTCTATCAGCGCGCGCGTAGCCGAAGTTTGCAGTGTGCCGGTCCACCAAACATAGGGGAAGTCTGGCTCAAGCTCCGCCAATCCGGGCAGATCGTCCGTATGAGCCACCAGATCAAGCGTACCCAATTTGCGCAAGTTGCGGAGAATATAGAGCGGCTCGTTGGCCTTCTTCAGCATCTCGTGCTTCGGCCGGAATGTAATCGCGAACGATCGCACGGTATCGGCAACGACATCCGACGGGAAATCCTCGCCGACACGGACCGGGGTGAAATCGATTCCGTCGAAATCGGCCGGCGCCGGAGCGTTGTCGTCTTCGGCGCCTGCGCCCGCATTATCTCCTTCGATGATATGTTCGAGTGCCGCACGGCATTCGCTGCCAAAGCCCGGTGTAATGGCCTCCCCGGCGCGCGACATCTGCACGAGGTCGGACAGAACGTCGCTGGCGGACAAGAGAACGTCGAGCGTTTCAGGCGTCGCCGTCAGGCTGCCGCGCCGCAGGCCGTCGAGCACGGTCTCAAAAACGTGCGCAAACCCAACAAGCGCTTCGAAGCCAAAAATGCCGGCGCCGCCCTTGACCGAGTGAACGCCGCGAAACACCGCATTGATCGTGTCATCCGAGCTATGACCTTCGCGAATTTCGGTGAGCCCAGCCTCGAGCTGCTGCAAGGCCTCATCACATTCTTCGAAGAATGTTTGTTTGAGTTGGTCTAAACTTGCCATAATCGTAAGCCCTTACCTGCTCTCGATATCTAGGGAGCGACCTTGCGAACCGTTTCAATCAACCGATCCGGATCAAACGGTTTGACCATCCATCCGGTTGCACCAGCCTGGCGCGCGAGATTTCGCTTTTCCAACTCGCTTTCGGTCGTCAGCACGAGAATCGGCGTCGTCTTGTGATCCGGGTTTTTGCGCAGTTGCCGGATGACTTCGTAGCCGTCCATCCTGGGCATGTTGATGTCGGTGATGACGACGTCGACCCGCTCGTTGACGAGCACGTCGAGCCCATCTTGGCCGTCGACCGCCTGCAAGACGTCGAACCCCGCCTCAGCCAACGTCAACATAAGCATGTCGCGCATTGTCTTGGAGTCGTCGATCGTCAGGATTCGCTTGCTCATGACATTCTCGCTGATTTGCTGAAGATCCATTCGATCGGAATCAACCTGCGGACCATCGCCATTGGCGGCTAGTGGTGGAACACCCTCGTCTTGATTCTGGCTTTGCTGCGGGCCTTGATCTTGCTCTTCGACCGTCTCTTGGAATTGCCGTTCGTTATCAGTCGTAATGCACGCCAAATGAATGCCGAGATCCTCGATCGCCGAGGTAAAGGCAGCCGACGGATTCTCGATCGAGACCCCGCCATGATACGTCTTCGCGGCAAGAATGATTTGCATGCAGGGAAGCGTCAGTGTCTCAACGGCGGATGCATCAATGCAAAGCGACCGATCGCCATGCACTTGCTGACGTAAAGCCTCAAGAAGACCTTCAGCCGCGGCAAGGTCGAGGATCTCCGGCAATTTCAATGATGCGTCAATTGTTTCGTTGTTCATGGCCGTGACCTGCATGCTAGGATTCCCTCGAACATTTCATTTCGATCAGCCGGCACGCAGCACGCCGTTTGGGTGGACTTCTCTCGTCTTGGCTTTCGGATCGCCCTCGCAGGCGTCGAGAATTGCATCGGCCATGCGCGACAGAGAATGTTGATGCATCACCGCGCCGCGCTCGAAGGCGACTTTCGGCATGCCATAAATTAGTGAAGAAGCTTCGTCCTGACCGAGCGTTACGGCCCCTGCATTCCGCATTTCGAGGAGACCTTCCGCACCGTCCTTGCCCATGCCGGTCAAGATCGCGCCGACCGCGGCATTTTTCGCGACGCGCGCTACCGAGCGGAACAGCACATCCACTGACGGGCGATGGCCGGACACCGTCGGCCCTTCGCTCAAGCAACACCGATAGTGACCCGCGGTGCGAACCAACTCCATGTGAAACGAGCCGGGCGCAATATAGACGTGGTTGGGTTCGATCAGTTCGTTTTGCACGGCCTCGGACACCCTCATTGGGCATTCTTTATTGAGGCGCTCGGCGAAGGCGGCGGTGAAGCGCGGCGGCATATGCTGGGTGATGAGGATCGGCGGACATTCGGCCGGCATGTCCATGAGCACGGCTTTCAACGCTTCAACTCCACCGGTCGACGCGCCAATCGCGATAATCCTTTCGACATGGCTCCGCGGCCGTTCGCGGCGCGGCGGACGCGAGGACGCCGGTGCGTGGCGGATACCGACACGCGCATGGGCGGCGGATTTGACCTTTGCCTGCAGCTCGACGGCAATTCCGAGCAGCGCGTTCGAGACGTCGACGGTCGGCTTGGCAATGAAGTCGACGGCGCCGATTTCAAGCGCTTCAAGCGTGATTTCGGCGCCGGCCTGCGTGAGCGTGGACACCATGACGACCGGCATTGGCCGCAGCGCCATGATCTTGCGTAGGAACGTGACGCCGTCCATGTTCGGCATCTCGACATCGAGCGTCACGACGTCGGGATTGAGTTCCTTGATACGCTCGCGCGCGATGAGGGGATCGCTGGCGGTGCCGACGACTTTGATTTCGGGATCGGCTTCCAGCAGCATCGTCAACAGCTGTCGAATGACGGCTGAGTCGTCGACGATGAGCACCCGTACCGGTTTGGTCATGTGATTGTCCATTACTCGTCAAAAAGTTGAATGTCGCCGGCCGTCGAGCGCGTTGACAGGCGGCTGACGTATTCGGTTTCTTCGCGCGCGACCGCATAGGAATCGCCGGTTCCCAGCATCCGACGGACGACCTTTCCAGTCGCCGGCGTGTAGTGGATCCGCCGCGGAAGCTGTCCGCCAAGATCCTGCGCCACGCATCTCAGGCCTTCGGCCTCGAGGTAGCGCATGATGAATTCGGAGTTTTCGGTGCCGATCGCGTTATTGCTGTCGGTCACGTTGCCGCCGCCGAATACTTTTATCTCGAGCGAATCGCGCGAGCAGCCGGCCTTCATCAGTTCGTTGATGAGCTTCTCCATGGCAAAATTGCCAAAGCGCGTCGATTGGAGATCGCCGGCCCATTTGCCGGCATGGCTGTGCGGCAGCATGAAGTGATTCATGCCACCGACGCCGGTCCGGCGATCGCGGATGCAGGCCGCGACGCAAGAGCCGAGCACCGTCACGAGCACTTCGTCGGTTTTCGAAGTGACATAGAATTCGCCCGGGAATACTTTCACCATCCAACCCGCGCTCGCCGTATCGAAAAAACGGCGCGTGGCGACGGCGTGAGCGCCGTTGATCACGCCAGTATCGGCGGCCTTCCGCAGTGCTGTCGCGCCGCTCACGCTTCCCTCCGGTAAGTCGTGCGGCCGATAAGCCGCAGCCCGGGGTGGGACCCGATCAACGACTCGGAATGTCCGATATACAGCCAGCCGCCCGGCTTGAGTTTTTGGGTGAAGCGTTCGACCAGCGCGGTTTTGGTGGGACCGTCGAAATAGATCATCACGTTACGACAGAAGATCGCGTCAAAATTTCCGGTGAAGGGCCACGATTCCATCAGGTTGAGGCGGCGGAAGGTGACGAGACTGCGAATGTCCCGACCAACCATCACGTTTTCACTTGCGCGATCGCCCCCGACCGGCTGGAAGAATTCCCGGTAGGTCTTCGGGACCTCGTCGATCGAATTGGCCGGATATTCGCCGCGCGCGCCTTTGCCAATGACCTCGGTATCAATGTCGGTGGCGAGAATTCGCGCGTCATGGCGGTCGATGTCGCGGATCTCACGCTTGAGCACGACCGCAATCGTGTACGGCTCCTCCCCGGTCGAGCAGCCGGCGGACCAAACCCGCAAACGGCGGCCGACTTTCCCGTGCGCGTCCTGCACGAACGGCACAGCGACGTGGGTGCGGAAGTGGTCGAAATGGTGGGCTTCGCGGAAGAACTTGGTGAGATTGGTCGAGATCGCGTTGATGAAGCTTTCCAACTCGGAGACGTTGGCCGCAAGATGCTCGCGATATTGCCGGAACGAAGTCAAACCAAGCGCGCGCAAGCGGCGCGACAATCGGCTGTAGACGAGATTGCGCTTGCTGTCCGAGAGCGCAATTCCGGCCTGCTCGTAGGCGAACTGCGCCAGGCTGCGGAAGTCGGCATCGGAAAATGCAAATTCGCGCTGCGGCTCAGCGGCGGCGGGCTCGCTACCGACCAACGCCACCGCTGCGCCGCGAATGTTACGCGACATGCTGGAATCCCTTACGACCTGTCGCTTCAACGTCGGCGCCAGCATGCGCGGCTGCGTCGAGCCGGAAGAAGGAGACGCGTTCGTCCATGGCCTTGGCTTGATGCTCCAGGGTCTTGGCGGTGGCGGCGTTTTCTTCGACCAGCGCCGAGTTCTGCTGGGTGACGTCGTCCATCTGGGTCAACGCCTTGTTGACCTGCTCAATGCCGCTGGCCTGTTCGGCACCGGCATTGGCGATATCGGAGACGATATCGGACACCTTCTTGATCGACTCGACGATCTCATGCAGCGACGTGCCGGCCCGATTGACGAGGTCGACGCCCTCGCGCACCTGGTTCGAGCTGCTGGTGATGAGGTCCTTGATGTCCTTGGCGGCCTGCGACGAGCGTTGCGCCAGGCTGCGCACTTCGGAGGCGACCACCGCGAAGCCGCGGCCGGCCTCACCGGCGCGCGCGGCTTCCACCGCCGCGTTGAGCGCCAGCAGGTTGGTCTGGCGAGCGATTTCGTCGATCACGCCGATGATGTCGGAGATCTTGCGTGAGGAATCCTCGATCTTCGCCATCGCCTCGACCGCCTTGGCGGCCACCTGGCCGCCGCGATCGGCCAGATCGCGCGTGGTGATAGCCGACTGGTTGGCCTGCTGGGCGTTTTCCGCGTTCTTTTTCACGGTCGCCGAGATCTCTTCCATCGAAGCGGAGGTTTCTTCCAGGCTGGCGGCCTGTTCCTCGGTGCGCTGCGACAGATCGGTCGTGCTGGTGGAAATCTCCGCCGAGGCGTTGGTTACTTCGCGCGCCGATGCCACGATGGCGCTGATCGTCTCCCGCAGGTGACCGACGGCGGAATTGAAGTCGCTTTGGATGGCCCGATAGGCGTCGGGCAGTTCTTCATCGAGGCTAATGGCCAGGTCGCCATCGGACAGGCCCTTCAGCCTGGACGCGAGCAACTCGAGCACATGAGCCTGTTCCTCGGCGGCCTTTGCGCGCTCTTCCGCCGCCTTGGCTTCAAGTTCCGCTTCGGCCTTCTGTCTCTGCGCGGCCGCTTCGGCTTCCGCCGCCTGACGTGCCGCGACTTCGTGCGCTTCGTTTTGTGCCTTTTCGATGGCCTTGAGCTTCAACGCTTCGACCGCGCCGGCGATATCGCCAATCTCGTCTTTGCGGCCAAGACCCGGCAGCACCATGTCGAAATTGCCCTCCGCCATGAGCTTGATCGCACCAGTGATGCCCATGACCGGCCGCGTAATCCCGCGGCTGATGAGCAGCGAGGCAGCGCAGCCGACGGCGACGGCAATCACCAGAATGATGATGAGCAGTGTCATCTGCCGTTCGCGTTCGGCGTTGCCGAGGGCGATCTTGAGATCGCGAAGTTCCCTGCTGGAATCGGTCAGATCGTCGGAAAGTCTTTCGATCGTCGAGTAGCTGCGCGCGGCTCCCATCATCAACGTCAAGGCGGTGCCGGCATCGCCGTCAGCCATGTCGATGACGCCTTTCGACTGTTTGAGGTAACTCGCGACGGCCGTCTTCAGCTGTGCAAGCTTCTGGGCGGTCTTGCTATTGTCGAATGCCGGATCGCTGAGCACCGTCAATTTATTCGCCATCACGTCCAACGACTGCGCGGCTTTTCCGGCGAGCATCTTGATGTTCTTCTGGTCGGTCTCGTTGGCCGCCGTCGCCATGAGCCGGTAGAGATGAACCTGCGACGTCCATGCCGAATTGGTGAAATCCGCAACGGCCTCCGCCTGACGCACCGGGCCGACCATGAGCGCGTCGACCGCCGCCTGACTGGTGCGCTGCTCATACGAGGCATAGGCCCCGACGCCGATCAGCACCATGATCAGGAATGCCGGTGCGATCATAACTTTCCAATTCAGGCGTAGATTTGCGAACCAGGACATTTTATTTCTCATTAGGTTTCGAGAAAGCGGTCTCACGCGGCGGAGCGAGACGGGGCCGCCGGAGCGGCCCCGTCTTAATTCGTTACTGTTTGTAGATACCCGAGCAGATGATGGCGTCACCTTCGACGTCGCAGTACGCTTCCTTCGGCTCGATCTTCTTGCTCACCGGATTCGAAAACTTGTAATCCTGCCAGAAGGTCTTCTGCTTCGCCGCAAGAGCCATGCGTTCTTTCACATAGGCCTTGCCGTCCACGTCCGTCGCTTCGCTCATATCTTTGCCGACGAGCTTGATGTTGGCGCCGTGCGCCAGCACTTTGCCTGTCGTGCTATAGACGAGGACGTACAAATCGCGGTCGGTGAAATCGCCTGGCTTTTTGTCGAACGCGGCAAAAGCCTTTTCTGCGCCTTCCTTCTTGTAGAAGGCGACGGCCTTGTTCACCATCGCGATGGCTTCGTCCTTGGTCGCGTGGTCCGCGCCCCAGGCGGGGAAGCTGATGCCGGCGGCCAATGCAATTGCAGTCACAATTTTCGTCACTTTCATTTCATTTCCTCCATATGGTCAGTCACGACTAAGTCACCCCACTAAAACTCTTTCCAATCCGGTTCGCTCTTGATGGCGGTGGCGAGCGCGGTCTGCATGCGCCGGACCGGTCCGCCGGTATTGCCCGCGGCGGCGGCGCGCTTGGGCGCCGCGGCAGCGGGTTGTTGCTTGGCGGCCGGACCGCGCGATGGCGCGGCGGGTGCCGGACGCTGGGCGCGGGCGGCGGCAGGCTGGGCGGCCTGGCGTTCCTCGGCCGCGCCGTCGAGCTTGAAGAACGACACCCGCTCGTCCATCGCCTTGGCCTGATGCTCCAGCGTCTTGGCGGTGGCGGCGTTCTCCTCGACCAGCGCCGAGTTCTGCTGCGTCACCTCGTCCATCTGGGTGAGTGCTTTGTTGACCTGGTCGATGCCGCTTGCCTGCTCGGCGCTGGCATTGGCGATGTCGGCGACGATGTCGGCCACCTTCTTGATCGACTCGACGATCTCGGTGAGCGCGGTACCGGCCCGGTTGACCAGTTCGACGCCGTCCTTCACCTGCCCATTGCTGTTGGTGATCAGGTCCTTGATGTCCTTGGCGGCTTGCGAGGAACGCTGCGCCAGGCTGCGTACTTCGGAGGCCACCACCGCAAAGCCGCGGCCGGCTTCGCCGGCGCGAGCCGCTTCCACTGCCGCGTTGAGAGCGAGCAAGTTGGTCTGGCGGGCGATCTCGTCGATGACGCCGATGATGTCGGAGATCTTGCGCGAGGAGTCCTCGATCTTGGCCATGGCGTCGACCGCCTTGGCCACGACCTGGCCGCCGCGGTCGGCGACGTCGCGCGTCGCCCCGGCCGAGGCATTGGCCTGCTGGGCGTTCTCGGCGTTCTTCTTCACCGTGCCGGCGATCTCTTCCATCGAGGCGGAGGTCTGTTCCAGGCTCGCCGCCTGTTCCTCGGTGCGCTGCGACAGATCGGTGGTGCTGGTCGAGATTTCCGCCGAGGCGCTGGTGACCTCGCGCGCCGACTCGGTCAGCGAGCGGACCGTCTCCTGCAGTTGCTCCATGGTGGCGTTGAAGTTGTCCTTGAGCTCCTGGTAGGCCTCCGGGAAGGCCTGCGTCAGGCGGAACGTGAGATCGCCCTCCGACAGCCTGACCAGGCCGACGCCGAGCGCCTTGACGGCCTGGGTCTGCTCTTCGGCTATCTTGGCCCGTTCTTCCGCGACTTTGGCCTGCGCAGTGGATTCCGCCTGCGAGATCTGCGTCAGGCGGTCGGCCTCGACCTGCTGGCGCTTGACGGCTTCGGCGGCTTCCGCGCGCGCCTTCTCGTCGGCCAGCACCTTGAAGCGCTCGACCGCATTGGCCACGTCGCCGATCTCGTCCTTGCGCTCGAGACCCGGCAGCACGACGCTGAAATCGCCGCCGGCGACCTTCAACATCGCCTGCTGGATATTGCGCAGCGGACCGGTCACCCGCCGCGACACCGTCACCATCATGCCGGCCACCAAGGCGATCGCCGCAGCCAAAAGGCCAAGTGCGGACCAGAGGGCCCACGAAGCTTCCGCCTGTTGGGCCGCCGCATAGTCCTTGGCCGCCTTCAGCGCCGCCTCGGCGACGCCCAACAGCGATCCAAGCATCGGGACGGAATGCGTTGACCAGTCGGTGGGCTTGATCGAATTCGTTTGGTGCGCAACCAGCGCCTTAATTATATTCAACCGAAGCGCGGTAAACTCACTGCCGAAGTATTCATTCTTGGCTTTCTCGAGCGCGGCGGCGAAGTAGGCCGGCGTCGGCAGGCCGGAAGCGATATCCTTCAGTGAGGCCCACGCGGATTCGATCTTGGCGTCGTTGACCGCGTATTTCAAAGCGAGATCCTGCGGCACCGGCAATCCGCTGAGCCCGTTGGTGATCATGACCGCGTTATCGCCGCCGCCGTCGCGCGCCACCCAGGCCAATTGCTTAATGTCCAGCAACTGATCGACATAGGAGTCGGCAAGCTTGACCGACAGGTTCAATTGCATCGATGTCGTTTCGAGCAATTTCAAAATGGCGCCAGTTTCGTTGAAGTATTCACTGGCTAGGCCTTGCCGCCGCTCCGCTTTCGGCTTTATGAGCGCAGCCGCCGACTCCTCTTGCAGCGCCGCCAGCTTCTTGATCGCTTCGCGCAGACCGTCGACAGCCTTTTGGCGTTCCGGGAAATCGGCGATCTCCAATTTCGTCAGCGCCGACTTCAGCGCGGGCATATCGGCGGCGCGCATTTCCTTGAGCGCTGGGTACAGCTCCGTAAGCTGCTTTTCGGAATTCAAATCTCGCGTTGTGTAGGAGCGATCGACACGCAGATTATGCAGCGCGGTGAAGAGATCGGCCGAAGCGTCCGCGGCGATCGCTATCCGTTTTACTGTCGTCAGTCGTGTCCATGATTGCGAGGCGCTGAGCGACAACATGACGATCACGACCATCGCCAGGACGGCGATGACCGATTTCAGCAGGGCGTTGACAGAAATCTTGTTAAACATTGCGTATTCCGACTGCGATGTAAGCTTGGGTCACCGTCACGAGCTGCAGCTCATCTCGCTTCCTGGCTCTAGAACTCTTTCCAATCCGGTTCGCTCTTGATGGCGGTGGCGAGCGCGGTCTGCATGCGCCGGACCGGTCCGCCTTCGTTTCTCGCGGCGGCGCGCTTGGGCGCCGCGGCAGCGGGTTGTTGCTTGGCAGCCGGGCCGCGCGAGGGTGCGGCGGCCGGACGTTGGGCGCGGGTGGCGGCAGGCTGGGCGGCCTGGCGTTCGTCGGCGGTGCTCGCGAGCTTGAAGAACGACACCCGCTCGTCCATCGCCTTGGCCTGGTGCTCCAGCGTCTTGGCGGTGGCGGCGTTTTCCTCGACCAGCGCCGAGTTCTGCTGCGTCACCTCGTCCATCTGGGTGAGTGCCTTGTTGACCTGCTCGATGCCGCTCGCCTGCTCGGCGCTGGCATTGGCGATGTCGGCGACGATGTCGGCCACCTTCTTGATCGATTCGACGATCTCGGTGAGCGAAGCGCCCGCCCGGTTGACCAGCTCGACGCCGTCCTTGACCTGGCCGTTGCAGTTGGTGATCAGGTCCTTGATGTCCTTGGCGGCTTGCGAGGAGCGCTGCGCCAGGCTGCGCACTTCGGAGGCGACCACCGCAAAGCCGCGGCCGGCTTCGCCGGCGCGCGCCGCTTCGACCGCGGCGTTGAGCGCCAAGAGGTTGGTCTGGCGCGCGATCTCGTCGATGACGCCGATGATGTCGGAGATCTTGCGCGAGGAGTCCTCGATCTTGGCCATGGCGTCGACCGCCTTGGCCACCACCTGGCCGCCGCGGTCGGCGACGTCGCGCGTCGTAGCGGCCGACTCGTTGGCCGCCTGGGCGTTCTCGGCGTTTTTCTTTACGGTCGCCGAAATCTCTTCCATCGACGCGGAGGTTTCCTCCAGGCTCGCCGCCTGTTCCTCGGTGCGCTGCGACAGATCGGTGGTGCTGGTCGAGATCTCGGCGGAGGCGTTGGTGACTTCCGCCGCCGAGGACTTGATCTCGGCAATGGTCGCGCCGATCCGCTCGGCCATCGTGTTGGCATCAGTCTTCAGCTGCCCAAACATGCCGTGATATTCGGCAGTGATCCGTGGCGTCATATCGCCTCCGGCAAGCGCGCTCAACATTCCGATAAGGTCTTGCATTGCCCTGGCGGTGTTCTCGCACAACGCGTTCATCGCGGTTGCGAGATTGAGCATGAACCCGCTCTTGCCATCGACCGGCACGCGCTGCGAGAAATCGCCGGCGACCGCCGCTTTGACCAGATCGTCGACCTCGGTCTCGATCGCCTTTTGCACGGTCTCGTCTTTCCATTCCAAACACGTGCCGACCCGTTGGCGGGCGTCGTTAAAGACAGGGGCCAGATTGACGTTGAATTTCCGGCTTCCGACGGAGAATTGAACCGCAGACGGAACCGCAAGCCCGTCAAGCACTTTGCGCTGATGCGCCGGATTCTTATGGAAGGCGTCGACGTTCGCGCCAATCATCTTGCTCGCATCGAACTGCGGCATGTCCTTGCGCATCTCCGTCTCGCAATCATGCAGCATTTTTTGCAAGGCGGGATTCAGATAAATAATATTGTGCTGATCGTCGGCGATCATGACATTCGAATTCGACCGCGTCGAGCGCGGCGCGGACGCGGAAGTTGATGACCTTCTGCGCAATCGATTGCTTGAAGATCTCAGTCGCCTTGGCGATGTCGCCGATTTCATCGCCGCGTGTGGCATAAGGCACATCGACGATGCGGTCATTGGTGAGATCCACCAGCACGCCGGCCATCTTGCGGAGCGGCCGACCGATCGAGACCACGCCGAATACAGCCGAACCGATGAGGATCACGGCCGCAACGAGGCCAATCGCAAGGCCAACCCGCTCCACAAACTTTAGCACTGCGTCGAATGAGGTAAGCTCGGCTTCGATCCGTTTCTGCGCGACGTCAAAGGCTTCGTTGGCCAGAGAATCAAGCTTTGTTGCAATGGGGAGCGTCCGCTCACGCGCAAATTTTTCGGCCTGATCGCTGAGGGCGGAGATTTGAATCGACAGACTTTCCGTGTCGACGCCGATGCCATCGCGTTTGGCAAGTATCTGAACCGCCTCGCCGCGGATCGCAACGACTTGCTGAGCTTCCTTGTAATATTCCTGAGCTAAGGCCTTTATCTTCTGTATCCGCTCGCGATTATCCGCCGAACGAAACTTCGACATGACCACGTCGCTATTGTCGATCGCGAGCTTGAGGTGATGATCGAGGTCATGCTTTGCAGCTTCCAAACTCTTGGGCGTGCTAGCCAAACGCAGGTCGCGGACGGCAAGCTGCATGCCATCGGTGCCATCTTTGATATCGGAAACGCGTAGTGCAATTAGGTTTTGCAGACGTGTTTCTGCTGCCGCGCCCGATAGCGTGGCGTTGTTCAGCAATTCGATGCCTACCATCGTGCACACGAGCAGCAGGGCGATGCCGGAGGTTATCGCGAGTTTGGTGCCGATGCGGATGTTCGAAAGCCGAAGCATAAGTGCATTCCTAAAAATAATCGTAAGTCCGGGTCGTGAAATGGCGCGCGCCGGACGGCCGATCGACATTTGCCGAGCATCCTGCCGGAAGATCCACGCGGATCAGCTCCTTTGCGCCGTGGCCGGCTTCGCTTCGCCGGCCGGGCGATCGGCAGCGTTGCCATCCTGCGTGGTCAGAAGGTTGGGAAGATCGATCAGCGCGATCATGGTGCTGTCGTGGGTGACCAGACCGGATAAAAAATCCTGGGTCGCGCCCTGCGCGGTGCGCGGCACCGGCTGAATCTGGTTGGCGTCGACCGAGACGATGTCGAGCACGCGATCGCCGATCAGGCCGACCTGGCGCCCGCCGATCTGCACGATGATCACAATATGCAGCGGCGTCGTTTCCGTCAGGCCCTGGCCGAAACGGCAGCGTAGATCCACGATTGGAACGATGGCCCCGCGCAAATTGAGCACGCCGCGCACGTATTCGGGCTGTTTCGGGAGATGGGTGATATCCGACCAGCCCTTGATCTCGCGCACCGCCATGATGTCGACGCCGTACTGGTCGTCGCCGATCGCGAAGCTGATGAATTGGGTCTGCGCCGTGGCGTTTTGCGCGGCGCCGGCGCCGCTCCAATTGCTCGAATTGAGTTGACCGGTTGCGGCCTCTGGTGAAGCGGCTACTTGATTCATGTGTTCACGACTCACTGCTTATGGCGTGTTGCAGGATTGATTTCTTCATGACACCCGTGCGGGTATTCGGACGCGGCGCAGACAAGGCGAACGACCGTGCAGGCGACAGGACCCGCAATCGCGATGTCCACGCCTGGAATTTAAGTTAATGCTGTGAGGAAAGGCTTTAATTGGGTGTAGATATGAAACGATATAGTGGATCGATAAACTAGATTAAGTCCGCGGGCGGCAGATCATCGCCGAAGGTCTTTCGGCAGGACGCCGATGTGAAATTTTCTTGTCATTGCGATTGGAGTTGAATTTTACGCCGTTAAGCCAATTTTGCCGAATTGCGCGTAAGCGTCATTGATCGATTTCTCCGATGGCCCGAAAACCGGGATCAATCCTTCGGTCGGGACAGACTAGATATGGTATCCGAAACAAAACTGTTGATTTTCGAGATCGATGCCGCGGCGAGCAATGCCTCGGAATCATGGCGTTCCGAGCTGCTGCGGCGCGTTACGGATCTGTTTATCGCTATTCACGAGAGCCTTACCGACCGTCAGACCGCCATTTTTGAGGATGTTTTCGCTCGTCTGATCAAATATGCGGAAATTCCGGCTCTCATCGAGCTGAGCACGCGGTTGACGCCGTTGGACGACGCGCCGGTGAAACTTGTGGGCCAATTAGCGCGCCACGATGAATTGGCGATATCTGGTCCGCTACTCGAAAACTCGAACGCGCTCACCGAGAACGCCCTCATCGAAATCGTGACAACGATGCCGCAAAATCATCTCATGGCGATAGCCGCCCGCCGGCAGATCAGCGAACTCCTAGCCGACAGCCTGATCGAGCGCGGCAATACCGAGGTCCTGCAAAAAGTGGTTGCCAACCGCGGCTCCCGCATTTCCGAGCTCGGCTTCGTTAAAATGATCGGGCTCGCCAAGACGGACAAGGTCCTCGCCTCGGCGATCTCGACCCGAACGGATATGCCGCCCGAGCTCGAGCCGTTCCTCAAGTTAACGCTCGCTTAACAGCGGCCATCCTTCGCGGCGCCGGCCGACCCATCGCCTTGTTCGTGGATATGGCGGAGGTCGAGCGCTATGGGCGCATTTCAAGCGGACTGGTCGACGTGCCCGCGATCGACAATCTTCTTGAGTTCCGGCAGGCAGGAGCCGCAATTGGTGCCGGCGCGCAATGCCGCGCCCACCTCGGCCACATTCGTCGCGGCGCCGCTTTCGATGGCGGCGCGGATCGCATTGAGGCCGACGCCGAAACAGGCGCAGATCACCGGACCCGGGTCGGCCAGACCCTCGGTCGATTTGCCGGACAGCACGGCGCGGCGTTGCGCCTCGCCGACGCATTCAGCCTCGAACAGCGCCTTCAGCGTATCCCATGGCAGCGCCGTTTCGGCCTTGGCCATGAACAGGCAGCCGGTAAGCCGTCCCTCGACGAAGCTGGCCATGCGATAGCCGCCGCGCGGTTCGTCGAGATATTCGGCGATCTCGGCAGTGGCGCCGAACAAGCCCGGCACCCGCTCGCGCCAGGCCGAAGGCGGCTCATTGCTCGCCATCAGCAGGCCCTGCCCGTCCACCACCGTCACGCGCGACCACCAGGTCTCGGCCGGCAGCGCCAGCGCGGTGCGCGACAGGGCAAAGCCGCGGAAGCGGAATTCGACCGGTTCGATCGAGGCCGGCGTCGCTTTCGCTTCGGGCTGGCCGGAAAAGGGATCGGTCGCCGGCGTAACCAGTTCACCGATGCGGGCTGAGGAGGCGGTCTCCTCGCTCCAATGGATCGGCACGAACAGCGAACCACGCAGTTGAGCGTCGCTGACCACGACTTTCAGCACGCAGGAGCCGTACGGCGAGCGCAGGCGCGCGAAGCCGCCGACGCGCAGTCCCGCCGCCACGGCATCGAGCGGGTGCACCTCGACGAAAGGCTCCGGGCTATGCGCGGAGAGCCGCGGGCTCAAGCCGGAGCGCGTCATGGTGTGCCACTGGTCGCGCACACGGCCGGTGTTGAGCCGGAACGGGAATTGCGTCGTGACGGACGCATGCGGCGCTGGCGGCGCGGGCGCGATCAGCCGTGCCTTGCGGTCGGCCGTGAAAAACCGTCCTTGCGCGAAAAATCTCGTCTCGCCGCGCGGCTCGCCGATGCGCGCCGGCCATTGCACCGGGTCGAGGGCGTCGAATTCGCCGTCGTTGAGCGACGCGAGCGCGCCGATATCGAAATCGCGGGCACCCTCGTTCTCGAAGGCTGACAGTGCGGCGTGCTCGCGGAATACGTCAACCGCGGAGTTGTAAGCGAACGCCGCGGCAAAACCCATGCGGCGCGCCGCCTGCGTAACGATCCACCAGTCGGGCTTGGCCTCTCCCGGCAGCGGCAGGAACGGCCGCTGCCGCGAAATGCGCCGCTCCGAATTGGTGACGGTGCCGTCCTTCTCGCCCCAGGCCGCCGCCGGCAGCAGGATATGCGCCTTCGCCTTGATGGTGTCGTTGCTGGTGACGTTTTCCGATATCACCAGAAGATCGAGCTTGCCGAGTGCGTCGCGCATCGCGCCGGCGCGCGGCAGCGACACCGCCGGATTGGTCGCCATCACCCACAGCGCCTTGATCTCGCCGCGCTCGATCGCCTCGAACATCTGCACGGCCTTCAGGCCCTCGCGCCGCGCCATGGCCGATGCGCGCCAGAAGCGGCCGACACGGTCGATTTCTTCGGCCGAGAAATTCATATGCGCGGCGAGCTGGTTGGCAAGGCCGCCGACCTCGCGGCCGCCCATGGCGTTGGGCTGACCGGTGAGCGAGAACGGGCCCATACCCGGTCTGCCGATGCGGCCGGTGACGAGGTGGCAGTTGATGATGGCGCCGACCTTGTCGGTGCCCTGCGCCGACTGGTTCACCCCTTGCGAGAAGCAGGTGACCACCTTCGGCGTCGCGCGGAACAGCTCGAAGAAATGCGCGACGTCGGCTTCGGCAAGACCCGTGGCCTTCGCCGTCGCGGCAAGATTTGGCGCAATCTCTCGCGCGCGGACAAGCGCGTCCGTTAATCCCGTCGTATGCGCATCGATATACTCGTAGTCGAGCGCCAAAGTGTCAGCGAGATGCACAAGCAAGCCGCTAAACAGCGCCGTATCCATGCCTGGCGCTACGGCCAAGAACAGGTCGGCGTCTTGCGCGCTTGCCGTGCGCCGCGGGTCGATCACCACAATTTTGGCGCCGCGCGTCCGCTTGTTGGCCACCATGCGCTGGTACAACACCGGATGGCACCAGGCCGCATTGGAGCCGGCGAGAACGATGAGATCGGCGCGATCGAGGTCCGCATAGGTGCCCGGCACGGTATCGGCGCCGAAGGCGCGGCGATGGCCGGCGACCGAAGACGCCATGCACAGCCGCGAATTGGTGTCGACATTGCCGGAGCCGATGAAGCCCTTCATCAGCTTGTTGGCGACGTAATAGTCCTCGGTCAGCAATTGGCCGGAGAGATAGAAGGCAACCGAATCGGGACCATGTTTCGCAATGGTGCGGGTAAAGCCATCGGCCACGGCGCCGAGCGCGGCGTCCCAACTGGCGCGCGCCATGGTTCCGTCCGCCTGCCGCAGCATCGGATGCAGCAGGCGGGTGTCGAGGCCGAGCGTCTCGCCCAGCGCCGAGCCCTTGGAGCAAAGCCTGCCGAAGTTCGCCGGATGGTCAGGATCGCCGGCGATTATCGCGGCGCCGCGCCCGTCGGGCTTGGCCAGCACGCCGCAGCCGACGCCGCAATAGGGGCAAGTGGTGCGCACGGCGGGCGGATGATGCGAAGGCGCGTTCATCAATACACATCCGCCTGATAGCGGTCGTTCTTCTTCAGCTCGGCGACGTAACGCGCGGCGTCTTCCGGTGAGCGCTTGCCGTGCTCGGCGACGATATCGATCAGCGCGCGCTCGACGTCCTTGGCCATGCGCAAGGCATCGCCGCAGACATAGATATGCGCGCCCTTGCTCAGCCAGTCCCACAGATCGCGGCCGTCGTCGCGCATGCGGTCCTGCACGTAGATCTTTTCCTTGCCGTCGCGCGACCAGGCCAGCGTCAGCCGCGTCAGCAGGCCGCTTTTGCGCATCTCCTTCAACTCGTCCTCGTAGAAGAAATCGAAGTCGCTGCGCTGGTGCCCGAAATAAAGCCAATTGGGGCCCGGCGCATCGGTCGCCTGGCGCTCCTGCAGAAAGGCGCGGAACGGCGCCAGGCCGGTGCCCGGGCCGATCATGATGATCGGCTTGCCCGGATCGGCAGGCAGCGCGAAGTGCTGCGCCTTCTGCACATAGACCCTGATCTTGTCGCCGGGCTGGACGCGGCCGGCGAGGAACGTCGAGGCGACGCCGAGCCGGGTGCGCTTTTCGACTTCGTAGCGCACCGCGTCGACCGTGAGCGAGACGCGGCCGGGGTTGAGCTTGAGCGACGAGGAAATGGAATAGACACGCGGCTGCAAGCGGATCGAGCGCTTCGACGAAGGCTTCCGGGTCGGGCCTGGTGCCGGGAAACTTCTGCAAGGCGGCGAGCACGTCGAGCGTCGCCGCGTCGCCATCCGGGTCCTGACCGTCGGCCAGCGCCTTGGCTTTCTTCTTGCGGTCGCCGCCGGTGAGATAGGAAATCAGCAGGAACAGCATGTCGGGCGCCGGCGACAGCGACACGCCGTCGGTCAGCACCTCGCGCAAGGTGCGGCCGCCGATCGGAAAATCCGGCGGCGCCTCGAGCGCGGCGATGACGGCCTCGACCAGCGCGCCGTCATTGGCCGGATAGACGCCGAACAAATCGCCGACCGCATAGTCGAGCCCGCTGCCGGCGAGATCGAACTCGACGTGCCAGGTCTCCTTGGCCGAGCCCTCTTTGTTGAGGCGGCGGCGCGACAGGAACGTCGCGGTGACCGGGTTGTCGCGCGAGCGGCCGGGCGCCGAGACGCAGGCACCGGGACAGGCGCGGCTTCCGCCGGCGCCGCCGCCGCGGGTGCGCCGAGCTCGGCATAGAGGGTCTTGAGAGTGCGCGCCGTCTCCTTGCCGCCCGGCACGCACAGGTTCAGGCGCAATTCCTTCTTCGTGAACAGCGCGTCGGCGTAGTCCTTGCAGTTATAGCCGCACTGGCTGCAATCCTGCTGCGCCATCGCCGCCATCATGCGGCGCGGCAGCGGCTTGCCGTCGGCAAGCTTCATGCGGTCCGGCAACGGCATCGCCGGATCGTGCCAGGGCGCGCCATCGTCCGCTTCCGCCGGCCCACCGCCATCGAGCAGGCCGGGCAAGAGCTTCGCCGCCTCCGCGTTCGACAGCGGCGTCACGCTTTCTTCCAGCGAAATCATGCCGGCGAACAGGCCGTTCAGCCACGTGCGCTGCTCATGCGTGAACGGCGCCGATTCCGGTATGAGCGACGGGATTGGTGACGATAGGTTTTGCGTCATTCCACCGCCCTCACGCCGCCAGTTCTTTGGCCGCGGAGCGCTCGGTCAGCGCGCGGCCGAACAGCAAGTCATCGCGGATCGCCTCGATCGAGGCGCCGGAACGAATCAAATCGAGATACCAAAGGCCGTCGCCGGTATCGCCAAACAGCACGGCGCCCACCAGTTTTCCGCCGGCGATCACGAGTTTTTTGTAGGAGCCGAGGCCGGCGTCGGAGAGGACAATCTGCTCGCTGCCGGGCGCGCCCAGGAAATCGCCGGCCGAAAACACGTTGACGCCGGACACCTTGAGATTGGTCGCCAGCACGCTGCCGGTATAGCGAACGTCCTCGCCGGCTAGATGCAAAGCCAGCATCCGGGCCTGCTCATAGGCCGGCTCGACCAGGCCGTAGCAGATACCGCGATGTTCGGCGCACTCGCCGATGGCATGGATGCCGGCCCTGCCGCTCTGCAATCGATCGTCGACGACGATGCCGCGATCGATCGCGAGACCGGCGGAGCGGGCGAGATCGACATTCGGCCGAATGCCGGCAGCGACCACCACCAGATCGGCCGCGAGTTCCTGCCCGTCCTTGAGCAGCACGGCCTCGGCGGAGCGGCTGCCGCGCACCGCCAAGGTCTCGGCATTGAGATGCACGGCGATGCCGCGCGCTTCCAAAGTATGCCGCAGCATGGCGGAAGCGCGTGCATCGAGCTGGCGCTCCATCAACCGGTCCATCAAGTGGACGACGGACACTTGCGAGCCCGCTTTCGCCAGGCCATAGGCGGCCTCCAGCCCGAGCAATCCGCCGCCGATCACCACCGCCTTACAGCGCCTGGCCGCCGCCGCCTCGATTTTCGCGACGTCGCCGAGATCGCGGAAAGTCATCACCCCCGGCAGTTCCATGCCGGGAACGTTGAGCCGGATCGGACGCGAACCGGTGGCGAGCACCAGCCTGGTGAACGGCAGCGTCGCGCCATTGGCGAGCCGCACGCGGCGGATTTCCGGATCGATCGCGGTCGCGGTTTGCCCGTACAGCAATGTGACGCCGCGGTCGCGCCACCAATCCGCCGATTTAAGTTCGATCTCCTCGCGCGACACCTCCTGCGCCAGCACCGACGAAAGCAGGACCCGGTTGTAGGCAAGCCGCGGCTCCTCGCCGACGACGGCAATGGCGTAGCGGCCGAGCGCGCGCTTGGTCAGTTCCTCGACCAGCCGCATCGCGGCCATGCCGTTGCCGACG
>CAVVNY010000022.1:0-43795 GCA_963749625.1 uncultured Alphaproteobacteria bacterium
GTCACATTTGGACGTTGAGTTCCTTGGCGATCAAGTCGAGCACTTCCTGCCCTACGCGGCCCTTGGCCCATTTGTAGGTCGGCGTCATCGCCTTCTGCCAGGCCGCGCGCTGCTCGGGGGTCAAATAGTGCAACGTGGTCTTGCCGGAGGCCTTGATCTCGGCCAGCGCGTCAACGTTTTCCTCATGCGCGATCGAGTTGGTGTAGTCGGTCGCCTCGTCCATCGCCTTCGTAAGTTGAGCGCGGATATCGGCGGGCAACCCGTTCCAGAATTTGGTGTTAACGATCACCGCATATTGCAAATGCGCATGATAGGATACGGTGATGTCTTTCTGCACCTCGTAGAACTTCTGCGTCAGATAGTTCGACGGCGTGTTCTCGCAGCTATCGACCACGCCGGTTTGCAGTGCTTGATAGACCTCCGAGAAGGCCATGATCTGCGGAATTGCGCCAACGTCACGGAAATACCGATCGGCAATCTTGGAGCCGGAGATGCGCACCTTGAAACCTTGGAAATCTGCCGGGTTCAGCAGCGGCCGGTTGGCCGAGACCATGTGGAAGCCGTTGTCCCAATAGCCCAGACCGGTAATGCCCTTGGCCTCGAGCTTCTTGAACAGCCAGGTCCCGACCGCGCCCTTCATAGCCTTGGCATAAGTCGCGTCATCCTTGAACAGCCAAGGCAGGTCGAGCGCCTCGAATTCCTTGACGCCGAGCGGAGCGAACTTCGCGGTCGAAGGCGCCAGCATTTGCACGGAGCCGAGTTGCAGCGCGTCCATCTCTTCCTTGTCTTTGAACAACTGCGAGTTCGGATAGACTTCAACCTTCACCTTGCCGTTGGTGTATTTCTCGGCAAGTTCCTTGAACTTGAGCGCGCCCTTGCCTTTCGGCGTGTCGTTCGCGACGACGTGGCTGAATTTAATGATAATGGGGGATTGCGCCATCACAGCGCCGGGCATCGCAATAACGGCGGCCGCAGCCGCTGCAAGTAGCCATTTACGCATCGAATTTTCCTCCGCTACGGTTCGTTGGAACACGGTTTCTTATTTATTTCCGGTTGTTTACACTCGCATTTAACCGGCAAAACGGCAAGTAGCCGCCGCCCCCAGCTAGAGCCACCATCGCTGCGGCAAAAGCGCCAGGCGGCCCGGTGCACGCGGTTTTAAAGCCCCAAATAGGCTTGCCGGATTTCAGGTTTGGCCGCTACCTCGGCGCTCGGGCCTTCGAGGAAAGGGCGGCCTTCGGCGATGACATAGGCATAGTCGCTGAGGGCTAGCGCCAGATGCAGATTCTGCTCGACCAGCAGCACGGTCACGCCAGCCTTCTTGAGCCCCTTCAGCGTCTCCGCCAGTTGCTGCACGACGACCGGCGCCAAGCCGAGCGACAATTCGTCGATGATCAGAATTTCCGGCACCGCCATCAATCCGCGCGCGATCGCCAGCATCTGCTGTTCGCCACCGGAGAAAGTTCCAGCCTTCTGTTCTCGACGTTCCTTCAAGCGCGGGAACATGGTGTAGACGTGGTCGAGTTGCGTGCGGAAATGCTGGCGGGCGCGATGCGAGTATGCGCCCATCTCCAGATTTTCTTCCACGCTCATGTTACTGAACAACTGCCGCCCCTCGGGAACCAGCACAAGGCCGCGCGCCGCCTTTGCGTGGGCGGGCAGCCGAGTCACGTCCTCTCCGGCGAACACGATCTTTCCGCCACTCGGTCGCAGGGCACCGGTGATCGCGCGCAGGCTGGTGGTCTTGCCGGCACCGTTCGCACCGAGCATCGTAGTCATGGTGCCGCGCGCAACCTTAAGCGAGATGCCCCAAAGCACCTGCACGTCGCCGTAGCCGGCCTCAAGGCCTTCGACCTGCAATAGGATCTCGCTCACACCGGTTTCTCCGCTACGCTGAGCAGCTTGGAATCACCGAGATAGGCGGTAATCACGTCAGGATTGTCGGCAACCTGCTGCGGCGAACCTTCCGCAAGCTTGGCTCCGAGATTAAGCACGACGATACGGTCCGACAGGCTCATGACCGCACGCATAATGTGCTCGATCATTAGAATTGCGATGCCGCTGTCGCGAATCTTGTGCACGGTTTCGATCATGCCCTCGGTTTCGGTCGGATTGAGTCCGGCCAGCACCTCGTCCAACAGCAACAGGCGTGGGCGCGCCGACAACGCACGCGCCAGTTCCAGCCGCTTCTTGCCGGCGGTGGTGAGCGAGGCCGCCAGCATATCGGGCCGGTCGCCGAGGCCGATCATTTCCACCACTTCGCGCGCAACTTCGCGCGCAGGCGCCAGCGACAACGCTTGCCGGCCGAAGCAAGCGCCGACCGTACAATTGTCGAGCACACTCAGGCCGCCCAGCGGCTGCACGATCTGGTGGGCGCGAGCGATGCCTTGGCGCGCGACGCGATAAGGCGGCCCGCCCGTGATGTCCTCACCGGCAAAGATGATGCTACCGCTGTCGGGCGGATAGACCCCATTGATTAGATTGAACACCGTGGATTTTCCGGCGCCGTTCGGTCCGATCAGTCCGAGGATCTCGCCTTCGTTGACGGTCAGACTTAGACGGTCCACCGCCTGCAGTCCGCCGAAGCGCTTGCTGACATTGTTTACTTGGAGGAGTTCGCTCATTCCAGCCACCTCCTCATGCGTGGCCAGCGCTGGTGCAGCCATCCGAGCAGTCCGCCAGGAACGAACTGCACGATCAGCAGCAGTAATGCGCCGGCGATCACCAATTGGAACTGCGAGAAGCTTTGCGCCGTCAACAGGAAGCCGCGCAATTCCTCATATAGAAATGCACCCAGCGCTGGCCCCAGAATGGTGCCGGAACCGCCGAGCATGACCATCACGATTGCTTCGATCGAGGTCTGCAGGTTGAAGGCACTGCTCGGCTCGATAATGCCGCTCTTGAAAAAATACAGACCACCCGCGATCGCCGGGAGGAATGCAGAGGCGCTATAGACCATCGCCTTGTAAAGTGGTGTCGGTACGCCCAGTACCGAGGCAGCATCCTCGTTCTGACCGATGGCGAGCAGGCCGAGACCGAATTTCGAATTCCTGATCGCATAGCTCGCCAGCAATGACGCCGCGGTCACGGCGACGATCAGCAGGTAGGTCGTCCACAACGCCTGCATCGGACCACCGAGCGGGCCATAGGAGTCGAGCGACAGGTAAATGCCGGTAGCCCCTCCCCATGGCTCGAAATTGACCACCAGTTGCTGGATCGCCTGATTAACGCCGATGGTGGCGAGCGCGAAAAACGCGCCGCGCAGGCGCAGGATGCCGAGGCCGAACAACAGCGCCAGCGCGCTCACCGCGACGCCCGCGGCAAGCGCCGCGGGGATCACGTGCCAATGTAACGCGGTGACTAGATAAAGGCAGATGTAGCCGCCGAGTCCGAAGAAAACGATATTGCCGAAATTGACATAACCGGCGTAGCCGATCATCAGGTTGAGATTGCTCGCCAGGATAATGTAGACGGCCGCCAGCAGCAGGCTTTCCCGCATTCCGACGTCGTCCGTGAAATAAGGATAGAGCGCGTAGAGCAGCGCGGCCGCGACGATGAACCAGGGAAAAGGACGACGCCACACGGGATCAGGACCTGGTGAAGGAGAAAATGCCACGCGGAAACGCGATGAGGCAGAACACAAACAATCCGAACTCGACGATCGGAATCCAGCTCACCGGCATGAACGGTGTCGCCAGCCCCTCGATCAAGCCGAGCGCGACGCCACCCAGGAGAGCGCCGGCCGGATTGCCGAGGCCACCGAGCACGGTGACCACGAAGCTTTTGAGCTGGTAGGCCTCGCCCGACAGCACGGTGAAGGGGAACATGGTCGCGATCAGCGTGCCGGAAACTCCGGCGAGTGCAACGCCTAGCCCGAACGCCATGGCTAGGACCTGCGTCGTCGGGATGCCGCACAGTTCGGCCGCCTCGCGATTGGCAGCGACGGCGCGCACCGCCTTGCCGATCCGCGTGTGGTACAGCAGAAGATACAGCAGCCCCGCGATCACTACCGCTAGCACCGCAGCCGTGATGTGCGTGCCGGTAAATGTGTAACCGCGCCAGCTCACGCCCGGCATGTTGACCTGCACGTTGTATGGGCTGGTCGTCCACCAGGCCGTGCCGAGACCGATCAGCACCATATTGAGGGCGAAGGTAGAAAGCAGGCTCATCAGTTCGGGGCGACCGATCATCCGGTGCACGCCAATCCAATAAAGGGCGATGCCGACGACGAACCCAAGGACAATCATCACCGGCACGGCGGCGTAAGCCGGCAGGCCAAGCGCGCTCGCCAGCGTGTACAACACGAACATACCGATGACGACGATGGCGCCATGGGCAAGATTGATGACATTCATGACGCCCCAAATGAGCGTCAGGCCCATGGCGGCAAGCCCGTAGACCGCGCCGATGAGGATACCGTCGATGACGGAGGCTAAAATGCCGATCATGGGGTACGCTGCGTAGCGGCGGCGGCTGCGACCGCCGCCACTATGGTTGGTTCAATCAATAGAGGGCGTCGGCGGTCTTGGCCGCCTTCGGCCAAATCACTTCTTTGACGAGCTTGCCGTCCTTCTTCTGCCACTGGGCGAGCACCATGTCGTGGCCGATCTGCAGCCCGTGATCCTTCGGGTCGTTCGAGAACTTGGTACGGCCAAAGAAAGTAGTGACGTCCATGGCGTTGAGTTCACCCGCCACCTTAGCCGGGTCGATCGTACCGGCCTTCTCGATCGCGTGCTGCAGGATCATGCCGGCCGCATAGCCGCCGGCCGCATGATAAGCGGGCGCGATCTTGTATTTGTCGGTGAACGCCTTTGTGAATGCCGGAACGGTCGGTCCAAAATCGGGCTTGAACGCCGCCTGCGGCTCCCACTGCGAAGGCACCGAGATGCCGACCGCCGAGTCGCCGAGCTCGGCGAATTTCGGGCTGTCGGGCGCGACCAGCAGCGTCACCCACTTTACTCCGGCCTTTTGCTCGTGCAACTGCCGGGCGAGCGTTGCGCCGTCGGCATAGTGGCCGCCGCCAAGCAACGCGTCCGCTTTGGCGCTGATCATCTTGTTGATGACGGGCGAAAAATCCGTGGTGCTGGCGGAATAGGATTCGTCGGCCGCGATCACGTCACCTTGTTTCTTGGCGGTGTCGCGCACCGCTCCAACCACCGCCTTGCTAAAGGGATCGTCTTCATAGACGAAGGCGACGTGCGGCTTTGCATTCTTCTCCTTCAGCGCCTGCAGCGCGCCGGCGAGGTACTGACTCGAGCCGGTGTAGAGCTGGAACAAGTTCTTGTTGCCGAGCTTGTAGGTTTTCTCGAGCGCACCGCCAGTGGTGATCATCACCTTGCCGTACTGCTCGGAGATGATTGCCGCTGTGGCGACCAGGCCCGACGAATAAGGGCTGATCAGGAACTGTGCCTTATCCTGGGTGATCAGGCGCGTGTAGAGCTGCTGTACGCGGGTATTCTGCGACTCGTCGTCGTAAGTCACGAGTTTTACGGTGTAGCTCTTGCCGCCGACTTTGATGCCGCCCTTGGCATTGGTTTCGTCACGCCATAGTTCGATGCCGCGCATTTGCGCGGTCGAGTCGTTGTTCAAGGCGCCGGTCTGCGACGCGGTAAACCCGATCGTAATGGTATCTTGGGCAAACGCCGGGCTCGCCACGAACAGCATTGTTGCGGCAAGCAGGTAAATGCTCTTTTT
The DNA here is from genome assembly GCA_963749625.1 of uncultured Alphaproteobacteria bacterium. Classification (GTDB taxonomy): domain Bacteria; phylum Pseudomonadota; class Alphaproteobacteria; order Rhizobiales; family Xanthobacteraceae; genus Pseudolabrys. The sequence continues at coordinate 5,695 of CAVVNY010000022.1, forward strand.
CATGGGCTCCTCCAGAGATCGCCCCCATTTCGGGGATTTCGGCCGCAGAAATGCGCCGACACTTTTAAAGTGTCAAACGGCCAATCGGCGCATAATGGTAAAATAGTAAAGCGCTGCAGCGATGTTCGGTTGACTCAGATCAAAATGCCGCACCTTTGGGGCGCGGCACTTTGCATCGCAATGCATCGACTCGGCGGTAGTGCAGTGCATCAGCCCGCAGGCGCATCAATTACGGCGGCGCGCCGCCAACCGGCTCAATTCAGCGCCGCCACGACCACTGCGCCTAAGCCCATTTCCTGGGCCAACTGGCCGGCCGCCTGCTTCTGTCCGTCATCGAGCTTGGCGACCAACGGACGCGCAGCAACCACCAGCCGTTCGACGGCCGCGCTGTTGAGCACGATCGAGACCACTTGCCGGCTGACCCGGCGGACGAAACCATCCGATTCCGCGCGTTCCTGGTGGCGTGCAAGATCGCGCAAGGCGGCCTCTACCGGCCGCCAATAGCGCTCCTGCTCTTGCGTCAGCTTGAGGACGCTTTTGATGCGCGCGATATCGATGGTGGCCGAACCCGGCGTTTGCGCCGTGGAGCCGTACTCCAATCCTCCGGCGCTAGCGGCCGAGATATTCGACAACAAACCAAGCGCCGCGAGCGCGACTACGCCCGCGCAAAATGTCTTCTTCATTCGGCCAGTGTCCCCGATGTCGATGTAGGTTGTATCGGGGCGATAGCCGCCAAATCCGCCGCAAAAGCGTACGAAATGCGGGCAAAATGTGATTTTTGGGTTCCACGCGGAAACGTTGCAAAAAGCAATTGATCCAAAAGAAAAAATGCCGCCCCTCGCGAGGCGGCATTTTGGGTTAATCGCGGCCTTTTCAGCCTACATCGGTGGAGTGAATGCGATTCTCGACCCCCGGCGTCCGATTGCGTTTACTGGTCAGCTTATTGAGTGCCCCGAGATAGGCCTTGGCCGAGGCCACCAGCGTATCGGGGTCGGCGCCCTTGGCGGTATAGGCGCGGCCGTCTTCCGACAGACGCACCGAGACCTCCGCCTGCGCGTCGGTACCCTCGGTCACCGCATGCACCTGGTAGAGCTCGAGTTTGGCCTTGTGTGGAATCAACGCGTGGATGGCGTTGAAGATGGCATCGACCGGGCCGTTGCCGGTCGATTGCGTAGTAGCGTGCTTGCCCTCGATGTCGAGGGTCAGCGTGGCCGATTGCGGGCCCATGGTGCCGGCGATCACGGTCAAGGAGATGATCTTGATTCGGTCATGCGCGGTGGCAATCTCTTCGTCCACCAGAGCTTCGATGTCTTCGTCATAAACCTGCTTCTTCTTGTCGGCTAGCGCTTTGAAGCGCACGAAGGCGTCTTCGAGCTGGTTAGCGGCCAATTGATAGCCGAGTTCCTCCAGCTTGTGCACGAAGGCATGGCGGCCGGAATGCTTGCCCATGACCAGCGAGGTCTGCTTCACGCCTACCGATTCCGGCGTCATGATCTCGTAGGTCTGTGCGTTCTTGAGCATGCCGTCCTGGTGGATGCCACTCTCATGCGCAAACGCATTCCGCCCGACGATCGCCTTGTTGTATTGCACCGGGAACGAGGTCACCGCCGACACCAGCTTGGAGGCGCGGGTGAGCATGGCTGCCTCGATGCCGGTCCAATACGGCAACACGTCGCCACGCGTCTTGATCGCCATCACGATTTCTTCCAGCGCGGCGTTACCGGCGCGCTCGCCGATACCGTTGATGGTGCATTCGATCTGGCGCGCGCCCGCTTTCACGCCGGCGAGCGAATTGGCCACCGCCATGCCGAGATCGTTGTGGCAATGGGTAGAGAAACGCGCTCGGTCGGAATTGGGCACGCGGTTACGCACCATTTCGAACAACGCGAAATATTCCTCTGGCACGGTATAGCCGACCGTGTCGGGGATATTGATGGTGGTAGCGCCGGCATTGATGGCGGCCTCCACGCAACGGCAGAGGAAGTCGTGCTCGGTACGGGTGCCGTCCTCGGCCGACCATTCCACGTCGTCAGTATGGCTGCGCGCGCGCGTCACCTGCGCGATAACCATCTCGTAGACCTCGTGCGGCTCCTTCTGCAGTTTGTATTTCATGTGCACCGGCGAGGTGGAGAGAAACGTGTGGATGCGCTTACGCTTGGCCGGCTTGATCGCTTCCGCACAGCGGTCGATGTCCTTGAAGGACGCGCGCGAAAGGCCGCAGATCACCGAATTCTTCGAGCGTTTGGCGATTTCATGTACGGCGGCGAAGTCGCCTTCCGAAGCGATCGGGAAGCCGGCCTCGATGATGTCCACGCCCATGGTGTCGAGCAGCTCGGCAACTTCAAGCTTCTCTTCGTGGGTCATGGTCGCGCCGGGGCATTGCTCACCGTCGCGCAAGGTCGTGTCGAAGATGACGACGCGGTCCTTGTCGGACTGGGTCTGGGAAGTCATGGCAGAAAATCCTTCTCGTCGAATGCGCCACGTAGGCGCTCTATGGGGTGCTCATTCCGAAGGTCCCCCGAGTGCCCAGGCGCAAATGGCCCAGCCGGCCCTCAGGGGCGGATAAGGAGAAGGAGCGTACCCAGAATGAGGGAGGCCGCAGGTCCGGCTTGCGCCGCCCGCTCGATCGCGCAGATGGTCTGCCGCGTCGACATGCCTCAAAAACCCTCGTCTTTAGCGGCTAAGATCTCGGATCAGGGTAAAGTCCGCGTTAACCGCCTGCTGGATACATCAGCTTCTAGCGGAAAGCGGCCGGAAAAATCAAGCGCTCCGAAAGTTAGGTCAGCATTGCTGACGATCCTCCGACCGGCTATTTCTTAGCCTTCAACGCCCTCTCCGCCTTTCTCAGCGCCTTGAGCGCAACACCCGTGACCTTGGGATAGTCGAGGTCGAGCGCTTGCAGTTCCTGCACGATCGCCCCCGCACACCACCATGCGGGTGAACCATTTGTGGTCGGCCGGCACCACGAACCAGGGCGCCTCCGGCGTGCTGGTATTGCGGATCATGTCCTCAAAGGCGGCCATGTATTGGTCCCAGAGCTTGCGCTCGGAGACGTCGTTCATGGAAAACTTCCAGCGCTTGGCCGGCTCTTCGATGCGCTCAAGAAAGCGCTTGCGCTGTTCCTCGCGCGAGACGTTGAGGAAGAACTTTAGGATCAGCGTGCCGTTGCGCGCCAGATGCCGCTCGAAGGCGCGAATATCGTCGAAACGCTGCTGCCATATATCCTTGCCGACGAGTTGCTTCGGCAATTTCTGACGATCGAGTAGTTCCTTGTGCACGCGTACGGTCAGCACCTCCTCGTAATGCGAGCGGTTGAAGATGCCGATGCGTCCGTTCGTCGGCAGCCGCTGCGCCACGCGCCAGAGGAAATCGTGCTGCAGTTCTTCCGCACTCGGCTGTTTGAAGGAATGCACCTCGCAGCCTTGCGGATTGATGCCGCTCATCACGTGCTTGATGATTGAGTCCTTGCCGGCGGCATCCATCGCCTGCAGCACGATCAGCACCGACCAGCGATCTTCCGCGTAAAGCCGCTGCTGCAATTCTGCGAGTTGCTCGATGCCGACGGCCAACATCGCTTGGGCTTCTTTCTTATCGACAGTGAGGCCGCAGCACTCAGAGGGATCGTGCTTCGACAGCCGGAATTTATCCGGCTTGTCGATACGAAATCGTTTAGCGATGCTGTAAAGCTTCATAGCCGAAAAGACTACCGCAAAGCGAAGCGCTGCGCCAGGAATGCGGTGACGAAACGCGGCATCGCGGGATCGAAATCGGCCACGTTACGCACGACGCGGATATCGGCAAGCTCAGGCTGCCGCTCTCGCGCCAGGTGAGCGAGGATCCGTGCGCGCAAGGCGTCAGCGCTGTCGCCGCTGCGCAGCACTTTGATATGCGCGATTAGCGGCAGGTCGAACACGGTCGTCCAGCCCGGTTCGGCGGTGAACTCGGTTATGTCGAGCCCCGTTTCTTCCTTGAGCTCGCGCCGCACACTGAAATCGAGATCGACAGTACCGGCCACAATATCGACCGGATCGGGCGTCCCGCACGGACAATAGATGCGGCCGGCACCCAACGTGTGCGGGCCCATGACGCCAAGCAGGAATGCTCCGTCGGCCGAAAGGATCGCTCCCGCGCCAAAACAGTCGTAGACCGCCGCCGCCGGCATGCCCCAACTGCGCCACGCGGCGAAGCCCGCATAATCCGTTTCCAAATATTCGCCACGAAAAACGCCACCGGCCAGAACCTGGCGGTACAGCATCAGAATTCGGCCATTCCAGAGCGCCGGATTCTTTTGCCGCAGCTTGGCAAAATACGCGTCGATTTCCGCCCGCCGCTCCACCGCAAAGGCCCAGGGCTTCTGCGCGAAAGCAAGCTCCAACCGATCCACATGGACAACGGACGCCGTTCTGCCGCTTGGCGACATCGTCATAATTCTTCCGCCTCGAAGACGCGGCTCGGCTTGACGATTTCGTCCTGTGCGGCGACCAGCTGGATTTCCGGCGCGCCGACTTCCGCGGTTTTCGTCAGCACGCCGAAGATCGCCGAAGCCGCGTTCGATAGCGCGTCCCTGATTTTTCCGCTGCGCAGGTAGTGGGCAAAGAACAGCGCGGCGATGGCGTCGCCCGCCCCGTTCACCACCAAACGCAGCTTCGGTGTGCGCAGGCGGAAACGGCCGGTCTCGTCCGAGGCAAGCAGGTCGATGGCATTGTCCGGCGTGTCATCGATATGCAGCGACGTAACCAGAACGGCGCGCGGCCCGAGTGCATGCACAGCCTTTACCGCCCCAAGCACGTCGGCGAGAGTCCGGCTTTCGCAGCCGGCGAGGTAATCGAGTTCGAACTGGTTGGGCGTGATGATATCGGCAGCTGGCACCGCCTTCTCTTTCATGAATGCCGGTATGCCCTCGCGCACAAAGATGCCGCGGCCAACATCGCCGATAACAGGGTCGCAACAGTATTTTGCCGAGGGATTGGCGCGCTTAACCGTCGTCACAGCGTCGAGAGTGGCCGCGCCGATATCGGCCTCGCCCACATAGCCGGACAGAACACCATCGCACTCACCCAAGCATCCACGCTGCTCTAGGCCTGCAGTCATTTCGCGGATCAGACCCGCGTCGAACACCCGACCCTGCCATTTGCCGTAACCGGTGTGGTTGGAAAATTGCACGGTGTGGATCGGCCACACCTCCACGCCCATCCGCTGGAGCGGAAATACTGCGGCGGAATTGCCGACGTGACCATAGGCGACGTGAGACTGAATCGAGAGAATATTCATGGCTCGGACAATAACAGACACGGCGGGGAATTTCCCCGCCGTGTAACCGTCTCTAAAAACTTGCGCGCGGGGAGAACTTACTTCATCCCCATTTTCTTGTTGGCCGCGTCGACATACTCGTTGGTATAGGTCTTCGACAGCTCGATATGGGCTTTGGCCACATCTGGCGACGACTGGCTGAACACAGCGAGCACGGCAGCCGCGCCCTTCGGGTCCATGCGGCCAGTCTCCGAATACATCGGAATCGTGTTCTTAAGCGCGGCGATATAGAGCGCCTTGTCCTTGCCGACAAGTGCCGGCGGCATCTTGTCGGTAATCTCCTCGGCCGAATGGCTGTGAATCCATTTCAGCGTGGAGACGATCGCGGTGGCCATGGCCTGCACTTCTTTCTGATGCGCTTTGATCCAATCCGTCTTGGCATAGAGCGCGCCGCCGGGATATTCCCCGCCGAATACGGCGAGCGTGTCCTTCTGGCTGCGGGTATCGCTGAGGATTTTCAGATCGGGATACTTGCCTTTAAGCAGCGTCACTGCCGGATCGAGCATAATGGCGGCGTCGATCTGGCCCTGCTCCATTGCCGCAATCGCCGAAGCGCCAAGGCCGACGCCGATCACGCCGATCGAATTCGGGTCAACGCCGTTCTTGCTCAGCATATACTTGAGAAAGAAGTCGGTGGAGGAGCCGGGCGCACTGACGCCGACTTTCTTATTGGCGAGGTCCTTGATCGTTTTGATCTCGGACGCGTGCTTTGGCGACACCACCAGCGAAAAGCCAGGGAAGCGGTCATAGACCACGAAGGCCTGCAAGTGCTGGCCCTTGGCGGCAAGATTGACGCAGTGATCGAAATAGCCGGACGCGACGTCGGCGCTGCCGCCCATCACGGCCTTGAGTGACTCCGAGCCGCCCTTGAACTGGACGACATCGACCTCGACGCCGGCCTTCTTAAATTCACCAAGCGACTCGGCCAGCATGGTCGGCAGATAGCACAGGCACGATGCGCCGCCGATGGCGATCGTCACCTTGGACTGCGCGAGCGCGAAGCCCGACGACAGCAGAAGCGCGGCGAGCGTTGTAGCGAGCCGCCGGAACAGTGCGGGCATGACATCCTCCCTGTTTTTCGGTGGCCTTTGACGAGGCCATTTCGGCGGGAACGATAAGCCAGCGCGACCGGCCTGACCAGAGGCTGCGGAATCAGGTAGCCGAGACCGGCAGATCGCTATAGGAAATACCCCTCTAATCCATACCCCAAGGCCTGAGGAACAATAAAATGAGGAAACTGCTCTTCGCCGCAGCCTGCGCCGCGGCCCTATCCAGCACGGCCCCGGCAACCGCTGCAGACTATCCGTCGCGTCCGATCACCATGGTGGTTCCGCTCAGCGTCGGCGGTTCGACCGACGTCATCGGCCGCATCGTCGCTCAGGGCATGGGCGAAGCGCTCGGGCAGACCATTGTGGTCGAGAACACCGGCGGCGCCGGTGGCACCATCGGCGAAGGCCGCATTTCGCGTGCCACGCCGGACGGTTACACGATCGGCATCGGCCAGTGGGGCACCAATGTCGCCACCGGCGCGATCTACAAGCTGCCCTATGACCTGATGAAAGACTTCGAGCCGATTGGCCTGATCGCGACCCAGCCGTTCTTCATCGTCGCCCGCAAAACGATGCCGGCCAACAATCTCAAGGAATTGATCGCTTATCTGCGTGCCAACGGCGACAAGATTAACGAAGGCAATTCCGGCGTGGGCTCGCCCAGTCACGTCAGCGGCATACTGTTCCAGAAGGCCGTCGGCGTCCCGCTCACCATGGTGCCGTACCGCGGCGCCGGCGATTCGACCGCCGCCCTGCTCGCCGGGCAGATCGACGTGATGCTCAATACTCCCGCGATTTCGGTGGCGCAGATGAAAGCCGGCCAGATCAAGGTCTATGCGGTCACTTCAAAAAACCGCATTGCCATGGCTCCGGACGTGCCGACCACCGACGAGGCCGGGCTGCCCGGATTTTATTTCACGTTCTGGCACGCAATCTGGGCGCCCAAGGGCACGCCGAAGGAGATCGTCGCCAAGCTCAATGGCGCGCTGCGCACCGCGCTCGCCAATCCGTCGACGCGCAAGAAGCTGATTGATCTGGCGCAGGAGATTTTCCCGCCCGAAGAGCAATCGCCGGAGGCGTTGCGCAAGTTCCAGCAGGCGGAGATCGACAAGTGGTGGCCGATCATTAAGGAAGCCGGCATCAAGGCGCAATAGTTCTCCAGCGCCACCACGCGTAGCGGGCGACGCTCATGGCCGAGCGTCGCTCGCCAGCGGCCGCCAGACCAGTAGCCGCTTTTCGATCAAAGTGACGACGGTATCGATCACGATCACAAAGGCGGCGAGCACGAACATACCGGCAAACACGCCGGCCACGTCGAACACGCCCTCGGCCTGTTGGATGAGATAGCCAAGGCCGGCGGCGGAACCGAGATATTCGCCCACTACGGCGCCCACCACGGCAAAGCCAACCGAGGTGTGCAGCGACGAAAACATCCACGACAGCGCCGACGGCCAATAGACATGGCGCATCAATTGCCGCTCGCTCATGCCCAGCATGCGGGCGTTTGCCAGCACCGTAGGGCTGACTTCTTTGACGCCCTGATAGACGTTGAAGAACACGATAAAGAACACCAGCGTGACGCCGAGTGCGACCTTCGACCAAATGCCTAGGCCGAGCCAGAGCGTGAAGATTGGCGCCAGCACCACGCGCGGTAGCGCATTGACCATCTTTACGTAAGGGTCGAATACGGCCGCGGTGCGAGGCTGGCGCGCAAACCAGAAACCGACCAGCACGCCGCCGAATGAACCGAGCACGAAGGCGAGCATCGACTCAAGCAGCGTCACCCAGAGATGCTTCCAGATCACCCCGCTAGCGAACCAATCAACGATTTGGCCTGCCACGTCCACCGGGTTGGAAAAGAAGAACGGCGGCAGAAGCACGTGGCCGAACACCCGATAGGTCGAAAACACATACCACGCCGCGACGAACGCAATCGCGACGAAAACCTGCAACAGGAGGAGCGTGATTCGCGACATCCCTCAAGCTCCTCCTGGCTGCGTCAAACGGCCGACGTTCAGTACGGGTTCTTGAACAGGCCGATCAGGCCGGTTGCGGCCTTGGCGTGGCCTTCGATCGCCTTGATCGCCTCGTCACGGGTCATGCCTGGCTTGAGCGCGGTTGGCTCAAGGTCGGTGGCGATCAATGTGAAGGTATAGTGGTGCGGCGCGCCTGGCGGCGTGCAAGGGCCACTATAATTTCCCACACCCATCGTGCTTTTGCCGCCGACATATTTGTCGCCCGGCTTGCTCACCTCGCCTTCGGCAAATCCGGTGACCGAAACCGGAATGCCATAAGCGACCCAATGGCTGACGCCTCCCGGCGGCCGGCCTTCGGGGTCGAACATCAACAGTGCATAACTCTTCGTGCCCGCCGGCGGGTTAGCCCATGACAAGGCCGGCGAAACGTTTTCGCCGACGCAGTTCGGATTGGCTTTGTTGGCGCCGGCCATCTTCTTCGGCATCAAGGTGCCGTCCTTAAACGCCGACGAGGTTAGCGTGAACGGATCGGCGGCATAGGCATTCGCGGCAAACAGCAGCGCGCCGGCGGCGGCTGCGAAGGTCAGTTTTCTCATTGTCGTCTTCTCCCTGTGTGATTTTCTCAAGCCTCGTTACTAACAACATGTGCACCGAAAAATTCCAGCGGAACTTAGCCTCCTTCGGTCTGCGCGTAGCCTTTGATCACCTCGGCTTTGAGCATATGCCAGATTTCGCGGTGCAGTTCATGGAATGCGTTGTCGAGCTTGATCTCGCCGATGTCGCGCGGACGCGCCAACGGTACCCGCCAATCGCCGATGATGCGTGCCGCAGGTCCTGCGGACATAATGACCACGCGATCAGAGAGTGCAATCGCCTCCTCCAGATCATGGGTGACGAAAAGCACCGCCTTGCGGTCGCTGCTCCACAAATCGAGCAGTAGGTTGCCCATGATCTGCCGGGTCTGGGCGTCGAGCGGGCCGAACGGCTCGTCCATCAGGAGGATTTTGGGGTCGCGAATCAGCACCTGCGCCAGTCCGACGCGCTTGCGCTGGCCGCCCGAGAGCATGTGCGGATAGCGGTCACCGAATGCGCCCAGGCCCACCCGCGTGAGCCATTCCTGCGCGCGCGGGCGCGCCTCCGCCTGCGGCGCACCGGCGGTCTCGATCCCGATGGCGACGTTTTCGAGCGCGGTCTTCCAGGGAAATAGTGCGTCGGCCTGGAACAGATAGCCAGCCTGGCGGTTGAGCGCGGCCAGCGGCGCGCCAAAGATATCGACGCGGCCGTACGACGGCACCATCAGCCCGGCGGCAATGTTAAGCAGCGTGGATTTACCGCAGCCGGTCGGCCCCACGATGGAGACGAATTCGCCGTCGGCGACGTTGAGCGTGGTGCGCTCGACCGCAGTATACGTGCCGCCACCGGCAAGCCGAAAAGCGATCGACACGTCGTTCAGCGCGACGGCAGATGCGGTAATGTCTTCTGCGGCTGCTGTCGGCCCGCCTGCCATGCCCCACCCTCACGGTTTCTCCGCGCGGAAGCTATCCGGGCAGCGCGCGGCTTGCAAAGGCCAGTTGCTCAAAGCCCTTTGATGAGGCCTGCCTCGATCAGTAGGCGATTGAAGCGGCGCGCCTCGGCGCCATCAGCGCAGCCGTAGAACAGGCCGTTGCAGCGTTGCAGGATTCGCTTCTGCTCGGCAAAGGTCGGGTCGAGCGGCAAGCCGGCCGCCTCCTGGACGACCAGCGGTAAATACGGCGCCTCCAGCGTGGGGAGCGCCGACGACAGATCGACCGGTTTGAAATTGATCGTGTCGATTGCGTAGTAAGTGGTGAAATAGCGGGGATCGTAGGCGTCCAACCGGTCGGCGACCTCATCGTCGTCGGCCTTGGGATCGATGATGTGCTCGGCGAAGTCGGGCTGGTGATCGCCGAACCGCACCAGCATGAACGATTCGTCGGGGAAGTCGCGGCGCAGCCGCTCCAGGAAGGCGGCATAGTCGCGCTCGCTCATGCCCTGCCGCCGTACATATTCATCGACATTGGACACATTGCCGAGCTTGCGCCAGTCTGGCGTCAGGTCCGGACGGAAGGTATGATCCCAGGGGAAATGATTGGCGGCGAGATACGAGAAAATAAACAGCGGCCCGCCCTTGCGCTCGCGCGCGATCACCTGTGCGGCCTGGTCATAGAAATAAGAGTCGGGCTCGACGCCTTTGGAGCGCATGTCTTTGCTATCGAAGAACTGTTGCACGCCTGTGGTTTTCTGGAAACTGCGCGCGCTCATGAAGGCACCACGCGCCGGATAAAGAGTGAAGGTCCGATAGCCGCAGCGTTGCAGCATGTGCGGCAGTCCGCGTTCGACGCGTCCGGCGGCGATGCGGGTGACGAAATAGGCGAAACGCCCGAACGAGCGCGCCGACAGACCGGTGAGCACGCTGTATTCGGCAAACCAGGTCGGGCCGCCGGCGCCTTCCACAATAAACGACCGCTCCTTGCCGTCGAAGGAAGCGAAATGCCGGCCGTAGCCTTGGGGCACCTTGATGCCGGGGGCGTTGCGAATGTCGAAGCTCGATTCGTCGAGGATCAGGATGATGTGCGGCGGCTTGGCGGCGGGCTTGCAGGCCCCTGCGCTCGCCAGGCGGAAATTGCCTGCGACGGTGGCGTCGGAATCCATATAGCCGCGCGTCATATAATCCACGATCGCGTCGACGCCCGAATTGACGAATTTCGAAACGTAGCCGTCGCCTGAAAAGGCATCACTCGGCTCCATAGGAGCGGCGATCGAAATGCCGACGGCGGCGGCGAGGCATAGCGTGCCGCCGGCGGAGGCAATGCGCCGCCGCACGCGGTAGGGATCGAGCCACCAGATTAGGCCGAGCATCGGAATTGCGATTAGCGCACCCAGGATCATCCGCCGCAACAGATCGGGATAGATCGTCAGGAAGAAGGCAATCGTATCGGTGTCGAGAATCATCACGTCGACGAAGTTCACCGTCATCATCAGCTTGTCGTACTTGAACTGCGACAGCACGATGAGCGCGGCGATCATCGCCAGCGACACTAGCGCGGCGATTGCCGGCCGCCGCAGCAATGCCAGCCAGAAGAAATTCAACAGCAACCAGGTGAGCAGAAAGGTGCTCTTCGCGACTAAGTCGCCCTCGGTCGCCGCCATAATGATGAGGGCGGCGGCATGCAGCAGGCCGGTGACGATGAGTGACGCGCGATCGCGGCGCGCCAGCGCCGGATAGCTTGCGAAACGCGCCAATAATGCGGATGCAGCAGGCGGCATAGCCCCACGACGGCCTGGTCCGTCGCGACCCCACGCAGCGACTAGCCGATGGCCCCGCTGTCATAAGACTGTAATCAATTCGTCATGGCAAGCTTTCCAGAGCCGCGCCGGCAAGATTTTCCTTTTCCGGTCAATGCCATGGACCAAAACCCGTAGTAAATGGCGGTTTCACGTCCGGCGCGACGCGTGCCATCATCGCACATGGCCATCGACTCCCGCCTTGCCGACGCGTTCGCGCGGCTGCCCGATTACCTCGGCAGCCATGTGCTGGTGAGCATCACGGCACTCGTCATCGGGCTGGGCGTCAGCTTGCCGCTAGCGATCGCCTCGCGGCAGCGCCCGGTGCTGCGTTCCGGTCTGCTGACGGTCGCCAGCGTGGTGCAGACCATCCCCGGCCTGGCGCTGCTGGCGCTGTTTTATCCGATGCTGCTTGTGCTCGCCGGCTTGTCCGAGCGGCTGTTCGGCAAGGGCTTCTCGGCGCTCGGTTTCTTGCCCTCGGTGCTGGCACTGGCGCTCTATTCGATGCTGCCGGTACTGCGCAACACCGTGATTGGCCTCAACGGGGTCGACCGCTCATTGCTCGAGGCGGCGCGCGTGATCGGCTCCAAACCCGGCCGGGTCTTGTTGGATATCGAACTGCCGCTGGCCATGCCGGTGATCATGGCCGGCATCCGGACCTCGGCGGTGTGGGTGATCGGCACCGCCACGCTGTCGACGCCAATCGGCCAAACCAGCCTCGGCAACTATATCTTTGCCGGATTGCAGACGCAGAACTGGGTATTCGTGCTGTTCGGCTGCATCGCCGCCGCGGCACTGGCGCTCATAGTCGATCAACTTCTGGCGCTGATGGAGCGCGGGGTCGCCTCACACAGCCGTATGCAAATCGCCGCCGGCGTCATCGGCCTGCTGCTGGTCGTACTGGCGGCGCTGCTGCCCGCCTATGGCCGCGCACAAGGCACCTATGTTATCGGCGCCAAGCCATTTACCGAGCAATATGTGCTGGCCGCGCTGATCGAACAACGCCTTGCAGCGAACGGCCTTTCTGCGCAGCGCCGCGACGGCCTCGGCTCCGGCGTCATATTCAACGCACTCGTTGCAGGCGACATCGCGGCTTACGTGGATTATTCCGGCACGATCTGGGCGAACGAGATGCACCGCAGCGACGTGAAGCCGCGCGCGGAAGTGCTGGCCGAGGTCGGCAACTGGCTCGAGAAGACCCACGGCATCCGCCTGCTCGGCCCGCTCGGCTTCGAGAACGCCTATGCGCTGGCGATGCCGCGGGCACGCGCCGAGGCGCTCGGCATTCGCTCGATCGCCGATCTAGCGGCGCACGCGCTGCAACTGTCGATCGCCGGCGATTACGAATTCTTCGAGCGCCTCGAGTGGAAGGCAATCCGCGAGGCCTATGGTCTGCATTTCCGACAGCAGCGCACGATGCAATCGGACTTCATGTACCAGGCCGCAGCCAATGGCGATGTCGACATCGTGTCGGCTTACACCAGCGACGGCCGCGTCGCACAATATAATCTCGTCGTGCTCGACGACCCCAAGCACGCGATCCCGCCCTATGACGCGATCCTGCTGCTCGCACCAAATCGCGCAAACGACCAAGCGTTGATCGCCGCGCTGCAGCCGCTGGTAAACGCGATCCCCGTTACGCTCATGCGCGAAGCCAATTTGCGCGCCGCGGGAACCACGCCATCCGCCGTCGCGCGATGGATGGGACAGCAAGTCCGCAAGAAGTAGCAGCCTAGTCGCGGTCTTCCTTGCCCGGATTGTCCGGTCCGGCGCCGCCGTTCTTCAGTTCCTCGGCGCGCTTTTGCGTCATGTTCAGCATGCATGCCGCCGCATCGATGCGGGCAATACTGCCCTCGCCGGCGGCGTAATAGTCGCAATTGGCGTCGCGGTATTTGATCCAGGCGCGCTCGGCCTCGCGCAATTTTTCTTTTTGCGCCGGCACCGCATCCTTCATCGCCTGCTGATAGGCGATGGTTAGTTGCTTGTCCCAGTGCGCGTGTTGTGCCATCAGGCAATCGACCATCTCCGGCGTCGAGCCAGCGCAATCGCCTGGATTGCCTTGCTCGCCCGCAATTGCGAACACGGCCGCCCCCAGGAGGGCGGCCGCGGCAATGAGTGCAATACGCGCGCGCAAGATTAGTTCTTGCTCTTGTCGACCAGAGCCCGCTGCTTGATCCACGGCATCATCTCGCGCAACTTGGCGCCGACCTGCTCGGCCTGATGCTCGGCGAGCTTGGCGCGCGTTGCCTTAAACGAAGTCTGGTTGACCTTGTTCTCCAACATCCAGTCGCGCGTGAAGCGGCCCGACTGGATGTCAGCCAGAATGCGCTTCATCTCGGCGCGCGTTTCCTGCGTGATCACACGCGGACCGGAGACGTATTCGCCGTATTCGGCCGTGTTCGACACCGAATAGTTCATATTGGCGATGCCACCTTCGTAGATCAGGTCCACGATGAGCTTCATCTCGTGAATGCATTCGAAATAGGCCATTTCCGGCGCATAGCCGGCGTCGCACAGCGTGTCGAAGCCCGCCTTCATCAATTCGACCACGCCGCCGCACAGCACGGCCTGCTCGCCGAACAGGTCGGTCTCACATTCTTCCTTGAAAGTGGTTTCGATGATGCCGGCGCGACCGCCGCCGATCGCCGAGGCGTAGGACAGGCCGAGATCGTGGGCGTTGCCGGACGCATCCTGATGGATTGCCACCAGACAGGGCACGCCAGCGCCACGCTGGTATTCCGAGCGCACGGTATGGCCGGGGCCTTTCGGCGCGATCATCAGCACGTCGAGGTCGGCGCGCGGCTCGATCAGGTTGAAATGCACGTTGAGGCCGTGCGCGAACATCAGCGCTGCGCCCTGCTTCATGTTGGCGGCGAGATGGTCGCGATAGATGTCGCCCTGCAATTCGTCGGGGGTGAGCATCATCATGACGTCGGCCCATTTGGCGGCTTCCGCCACTTCCATGACCTTGAACTTCTCGCCCTCGGCCTTCTTCACGCCGCCCGAGCTTTTGCGCAGCGCTACCGCCACCTCTTTAACGCCGGAATCGCGCAGATTGAGCGCATGGGCATGGCCCTGGCTGCCGTAGCCGATAATGGCAACTTTCTTGCCCTTGACCAGGTTCAGGTCGGCGTCGCGATCGTAGTAAACACGCATGTTTCTTTACCCCTGCATCGGCCGCTCGGTCGGGCCTTTGGTTCTTTCCCGCGCTGCTTCTAGAGAGGTTGAGCCGCCGGGACAAGCCCGAACCCCGGGATGCGTTCGCCCCGCTCAACTGCCCGGTCGGCGCGGCTCTCCTGTCTCAAAATTGAGCCGAAACAGCCGTCCACCTATCGCGCGTGCATGCCGTCCGGCCCACGCACGATGGCCGCGATTCCGGTGCGCGCCACTTCGACCAGCCCGAGCGGCAGCATCAGTGCCACGAACTGCTCGATCTTGTCGCTGGCCCCCGTAATCTCGAACACGAAACTCTCGGTGGTGGCGTCGATCACGCGCGCCCGAAACGCGTCCGCTAACCGCAGCGCCTCGACCCGGTTCTCGCCTTTGCCGCGCACCTTGACCATCGCCAGCTCGCGTTCGATCGAGCGGCCCGACAGCGTCATGTCCACCACGCGGTGGACGGGCACCAGGCGGTCGAGCTGGTTCTTGATCTGCTCGATCACCATCGGCGTGCCGGTGGTGACCACGGTGATCAGCGAGAGATGCTTGGCGTGCTCGGTCTCCGACACCGTCAGCGACTCGATATTGTAGCCGCGGCCGGAAAACAGGCCGATGACGCGCGCCAGCACGCCCGGTTCGTTATCGACCAGGACCGACAGTGTGTGGGTTTCCACCTTCTGCGCGGTTGGCGCCGCCGGATAATGGCTTGTCGAGGGAGCGTTCATGATACTGATCCTTAGCGCCTGACGATTGAAAATGCCCAGTCGCGGCCTTGACCGCGTACCAAAGCGAGATCGATCCACAGCATGGCGTGCGCCTCCAAAAGGCGCGCACTGCGTAGCGGTCCGGCGTCGATCACTTCGAAGCCGAGCTCGCCGACAAGATTGACAACTTTCGGCTTGTTTACCGTGTCGTCGCCGGCGACGAACATCACAGACTTAACGCCGTTGAACACCGGGTTCGTCATATTGCTGAAGCCGGTGGTGTTGAGCGTCTTGAACACCGAGGCGCCCGCCGCCCAGCCCTGCACTTTCTCGCCGCCGGAGATACTGTGGCCGATCTCCAGGCCGATGCCGTCCGGTCCGCGCGTCAGCGGGTTGGTGGCGTCGAGAATGACTTTGCCCTTGACGTTCCCCATGGCGCGGATGGCCGCTTCCGTCGCCGGCCACGGCGTCGACAATACAATGAAGTCAGCGAAAGCTCCCGCTTCCGCCACCGTGCCGGCGCGCGCCCTACCGCCGATCGTTTTCAGCAAGCCTTGCGTCTTCTCGGCCTTGGGATCGCGCACGCCGAAGAACACGTCATGGCCCTTCTGCGCCCAATTGGCGCCGAGCGCGCCACCGACGTTGCCGGCGCCGATAATGGCGAGTTTCATGGCTACACCATCATCTTGCCTTCCTCGGTGACCGCATCTTCGAGCTTCTCCGCCGCGTCGCCGAGGATCATTTCGTTATGCGCGCGTCCCGACGGGATCATCGGGAAGCAGTTCTCTTTCGGATCAACCACGCAATCGAACAGCACGGGCCGGTCGACGTCGATCATCTCCTTGATGGCGTGATCGAGATCGCCCGGCTTTTCGCAACGGATGCCGACGGCGTGATAGGCCTCGGCCAGCTTGACGAAATCCGGCAATGCCTCGGAATAACTCTCGGAATAGCGGCCGCCGTGCAGCAGTTCCTGCCACTGCCGCACCATGCCCATGTAGCGGTTGTTGAGGATGAAGATCTTGACCGGTAGCCGGTACTGCACCGCGGTCGAGAGCTCCTGCATGGTCATCAAAACCGAGGCCTCGCCGGCGATGTCGACGACCAGCGATTTCGGATGCGCGAGCTGCACGCCGACCGAGGCGGGCAGACCGTAGCCCATTGTGCCGAGCCCGCCGGAGGTCATCCAGCGGTTCGGTTCCTGAAAGCCATAGAATTGCGCCGCCCACATCTGGTGCTGACCGACTTCCGTGGTGATGTAGCAATCGCGGTCCTTGGTCGCCTCATAGAGCCGCTGGATGGCGTATTGCGGCTTGATCACCTCGTTGGACGGCCGATAAGCGAGCGACTTGCGGCCGCGCCACTTATCAATCTGCGTCCACCACATCGACAGCGCTTTCTTGTCGGGATGCACCGCGCTGGTGCGCCACAGCCGCACCATGTCTTCCAGCACATGCGCGCAATCGCCGACGATTGGCACGTCAACGTGGATGTTCTTGTTGATCGAGGACGGATCGATATCGACGTGAATTTTCTTCGATCCCGGCGAGAAAGCGTCGATGCGGCCGGTGATGCGGTCGTCGAAGCGCGCGCCGATGCAGATCATCACGTCGCAATCATGCATCGCCATGTTGGCTTCCAGCGTGCCGTGCATGCCGAGCATGCCCATCCATTGCGGATCGGCAGCCGGAAACGCGCCCAGCCCCATCAGTGTCGAAGTGATCGGGAAACCCGACAGCTTGACCAATTCGCGCAGCAGGTCACTCGCCGCCTTCCCGGAATTGACCACGCCGCCACCGGTATAGAATAGCGGCCGCTTGGCATGCGCCATCAAGTCGATCGCCTGCTTGATCTTCTCCATGTCGCCCTTGATCCGGGGCTTGTAGCCGGTGTGCGGAAAATCCTTCGGCTTGGAATAGACGCCTTTGGCGAATTGGATGTCCTTCGGCAAGTCGACCACGACCGGACCAGGCCGGCCGCTCGAGGCGATGTGGAACGCCTCATGCAGCACGTGCGGCAGGTCCTCGATGCGCTTGACCAGATAATTGTGCTTGGTGCAGGGGCGTGTGATGCCGACCGTATCCGCCTCCTGGAAGGCGTCGTTGCCGATCAGATGGGTCGGCACCTGCCCGGTGAAGCAGACGATCGGGATCGAGTTGCAGAGCGCATCGGCGAGGCCAGTCACCGCATTGGTGGCGCCCGGCCCAGACGTGACCAGCACGCAGCCGACCTTGCCGGTCGAACGGGCATAGCCCTCCGCTGCGTGCACGGCGCCCTGCTCGTGGCGGACCAGGATGTGCTGCACTTTATTCTGCGCGAAAATGGCGTCGTAGATCGGCAGCACCGCGCCGCCCGGATAACCGAACAGATGCTTCACACCCTGGTCGGCAAGCGCCTCGATCACCATTTCGGCGCCGGTCATTTCGCGTGTCATGGTCGTCATCCTTGCCTGTCGTCTTGCCTGCTCAATTGCCACCGCAGCCAATAAAAAAGGCCCGCGAAGGGCCATGTCCGGACGCTTCCCAAAGGCCCAATTTCAGGGCTGGGGGCGCGTCCGAACCTCTACCACTACGGTAATAATATTGCGCATCGCTGTATCCACTCGTACTTTCGTTGCGCGGGTTTATAATCGCGGCTCTAGCCTCGGTCAAGCGCATTTTGGCGGCAATTTTCGGATTAGACCCGCAAAGGCGCGCTCCGAGGGCTTTTTCAGCCGGGCAACGGCCGCCACAAAATGAGAAATGCCGGTGCGATGAGTTTCTCTCACCGCACCGGCATTCGGGGCAACCGCTAGCCAGACAGGGCGCTGGCAGGGCCGGACGGTTACGGCCGGTAGACGCCCGCGCAGACGACAGTCTGGTTCAGACTTTCGCAGTACTGATCCTTGACCTGAATCTTCTTGGTCGCCGGATTCACGAACTTGAAGTCGTACCAGAACGAAGCTTCCTTCTTGCCGTGCTCGGACAGATCGCGCGCGAAGTATTTTCCATCGACATCCTGCGCTTCGATCATGTTCTTGCCGACCAGCTTCGAATTAGTGGCGTGCGCCAACGTCACGCCGTCGAAGCCCTGCACAACCGCGTAGGTGCCGCCGTCCACGAACGGGCCACCTTTGCTGATCTCGGCATAGGCTTTATCTGCCCCATCGGCTTTGATCAGGGCTACGGCTTTTTTCACCATCGCTATGGCCCCGTCCTTAGCCGAGTCCGCAGCAAACGCGAGCGTCGTGCTGGCAAGAAATGCAATGGCAATTACGGTCATAGTCCGAGTTCGCATGTTTCATTTCCTTTATGCGTGAGTTGAATGAAATTCATCGCTCGACGCCAAATGCAATCTGCGACTTGCGTAATTTGAGCAAAAAGGTGCTAATCACATATTAAATTTGAATTATGTTCTTGATAAGCTGGTTGCTTAATCTGGTTTGTTATTGCAACGGAAAAAATGCTGGCGCGAAGGAAGCTTTCCAACACGCCAGCACATTAGTGAATGAAGGCTTGCTGCACCCGCGCCTTACTGTCGGGTAGCGGCCGTCCGTTACTGCCGATAGAGGCCGGAACAAACGCGCGTCGAACCGACAACTTCGCAGTACATGTCTTTCACTTGTATCTTCTTGGTCACCGGATTCACGAACTTGAAATCGTACCAGAACGAGGCTTGTTTGCTTGCGAGTACGGTCATGTCCTTGACGAAGAATTTTCCATCGACATCCTGCGCATCGCTCATGTTCTTTCCGACCAGCTTCAGGTTGATGGCATTCGCCAAGTTGGTTCCATCAAGAGTTTGAACGATCGGATAGATTTCGCCGTCCAAAAAACTGGCCGCCCTTGTTGATTTCGGCATAGGCCTTTTCCGGCCCCTCGGCCTTGATCGTGGCAACGGCTTTTTTCACCATCGCCACAACGGCATCTTTCGTCGCCGGCCCAGCAGCAAACGCAAGCGTCGTGCTGGCAACAAATGCAAGGGCCATCGCGGTCATGTTAAGAATTCGCATGTGTCTCGCCTCGTCTGTTTGATTTGTTTGTGTTTTGTCGCCCCGGTGACAATCGCAATTTGCGACTAGAATAAAATACGCAAAAACTGCTAATCATTTGTAATAGGCGAGATGCAATTTTATTATGGTCGCTTATTCTATTTTAAAATCGTTACGACAAAAAATGCCGGCGCGACGGATTTTTCCGACGCACCGGCACAGTGACGAGCAAGAGTTTGAGACGGCCGAGAATGCGGGCTGGCGAAGTCTATCCTTACGGCCTGTAGACGCCCGCGCAAACACGCGTCGAGCCAAGCACTTCACAATAATTGTCTTTCGCTTGGATCTTCTTCGTCACCGGGTTGACGAATTTATAGTCGTACCAGAACGAGGCTTGCTTTTGTGCGAGCGCGGTCATTTCTTTGCTGAAGAACTTTCCATCGACATCCTGCGCTTCCATCATGTTCTTTCCGACCAGCTTCGGATTGGTGGCATGCGCCACCGTCACGCTGTTGAAATCCGAAACGACCACGTAGATTTCGCCGTCGACGAAGGCGCCGCCTTTGTTGATTTCGGCATAGGCTTTTTCCGGCCCCACAGCCTTGATCTCAGCAACGACCTTTTTCACCATCGCCACAGCGGCACCCTTTGTCGCGGGCCCGGCAGCAAACGCAAACGTCGTGCTGGCGAGAAACGCAACGGCCATCGCGCCCAAAGTCAGAATTCTCATGTTTCACCCATTCTGGATTTGAATTGAATACGCTTCGTCGCGCGAGACCAAATTCAACAAGCTACGGTGATGGCGTACCCGAAATTCACTAATCTCAAATTAAATGAGGGAGGCAATCTCTATATTCCGACGTCGCGCTCAATATGTTATTTTGGATTATCAACCTAGTTTGTGATCGCACTACGCGGGTCATTATGAATCAACGCCGCGCCGCCGACTAGCCGGCTGCGCAGCGAAATAATCTCGCGATTGTCGAGAACCGCGCCCGATACAGCATCGGGCGGAGACCGTCGGCTTAAGACTTGTAGATGCCGGTGCAGACGACCGTCTGGCTGACGCTCTCGCAGTACATCTCTTTCGGCTGGATCTTTTTGGTCGCTGGATTCACAAACTTGAATTCGTACCAGAACGAGGCGTTCGTGCGTCCGAGATTGCCGATATCGCGCGAGAAATTCTTTCCATCGACGTCCTGCGTGTCGCCCAGGTTCTTTCCGACCAACTTGTTGTTGGCGGCATGCGCCAGCACCATTCCGTCGAAAGTCCGAACCAACACATAGAGTTCGCCGTTCACATACTTCCCGCCTTTATTGAATTCGGCATAGGCCTTTTCCGGCCCTTCGGCTTTGATCGTGGCGACAGCCGATTTCACCATCGCTACCGCGTCATCTTTCGTCGGGCCAGATGCAAACGCGAGCGTCGTGCTCGCAAGAAATGCAATGGCGACCGCAATTTTTTGTACTCGCATATGTCAGCCCCTGTGATTGAGTCGAAGCACCGCCCGACATCAATATGCATTCAGTGAGCCGCCTGGATCGCATGAAAATGCTAAATACCCTCTAATTTTTAGGCCTGCATTTGAACAGCCAGGCTGGCATGTCGCTAAACTGGATTATCAAGCTCGTTAAAATTGCAACGCATGCGTTGTCTGGTTTCGATGCAATACAATTCGGTATCTGGTTAGAGCGGAGCGAACTTCGCTTATCGAGACGGGCACTCGATCACGGCCGATAAGAAGTGAGCGGACCGTTGGCAACCGGTAGCTTGTCAAAGTTGCTCAATCTGTTTCGTTATTGTGGCATACGCGGTTTCCGGCTCTACCGCTGTCCAGCCCGTCATCTGGTTGCGGAACCATGTGACCTGACGCTTGGCGTAGCGGCGGGTGTCCATCACCGCACCGGCGGCGGCCTCGTCTATCGATATCTCGCCGTTGAGATGGCGGATCAGCCAGGGCACGCCATGCGCCTTCAGCGCCGGCAGCAGCGGATCGAGATGGCGCGCGGCCAGCGCTTTCACTTCGTCGAGCGCGCCATCCTTTAACATGACGGCGAAACGCGTTTCGATCCGCGCCACCAATTGCTTGCGCTCGCAGGTGAGGAAAACTTTAACTGCCCGCGTAGGATCGATCAGCGCCGGCAGGCCTTCGCGGTGCCAGTCGGTGAGCGAGCGCCCGGTCGCCAAAACGACTTCCAGCGCACGCGATATGCGCGAGCGGTCATTCGGCATCAATCGCTGCGCGGTTACCGGATCGAGCTTTATAAGCTCGGCAAAAAGCGGCGCAACGCCCTCGCTCTGTAGACGGCCGCGCACATGGGTGCGGATATCGGCCGGGATCGGCGGCACCGCGGCAAGGCCGCTAGTCAGCGCCTTGAAATAAAGCCCGGTACCGCCGACCAGAATGGGAATGCGGCCTTGCACTGCGGTTTCGGCCAGCACCTCGGCGACATCGCGGCACCAGCGGCCGGTCGAATAGTTTTCGCCGGCGTCCACATGACCATAGAGCCGATGCGGCACGCGGGCTTCATCTTCCGGCGATGGCCGCGCGGTGATGATGCGCAGGTCGCGATAGACCTGCATGGAATCCGCATTGACGATAGTGCCGCCGAATTGTTCGGCGAGTGCCAGCGCCAGCGCCGACTTACCGCTCGCGGTGGGACCTGCAATCAGGATGGCGGCGGGTTCGCGCATGGGCTCGATATTGCCCGCGTTGCGCTAGTTCAACCGCCGCGATGACGGCTGCGTAACAGCCTCCTCGACCAGCGCCGCGATCGGGCTGGCCTGATGATGGGTCATCCGCCACGCGCCATCGACGCGCTTGAACAAATTGGTCGCGGCGAGCGCCGCCCCGCCGACGAATTCCACGCAAACCACGCGGGCCTCGTCACCTGCCGCCATGACGGTTTCGTTGCGAGGATCGATCCGCTCCTGCTCTGGGTTACGCAGAATTTCGCGATAGGATTCCAGGATCGCCGGCCGTCCGATCAGAACCGGCCATCCGGGGTGAATGCAGGATACATTATCATCGGCCCAGATGCGGCTCATCGCCGCGAAATCCGCGGTCGTGAAAGCGCGGTAATACGCCGCATTCGCTGCCAGAATGGCATTTTCGTCGTTCATGCCCTGTGAGGTGCAGGAATTGCCGGCTGAAATCAATCGGGAAATTGGGGCCTTTGCCACGCGCTTGCCGCTTGCGGCGCGGCCTGCAATAAGCACCGACATCACCCAGAGCACCGGAGAAACGTTTTGCCGCTCGTTATGCCTTTCCGCGCCCTGCGCCCCGCCCCCGGACGTGCCGCCGACGTCTTGGCGCCCCCTTACGACGTGCTCTCTAGCGCCGAAGCGCGCGCCCGCGCCCATGGCAAGCCATGGAGTTTCCTGCATATTTCCAAGCCGGAGATCGATCTCGACCCGGCCATCGACCCCTACGACAAGGCGGTCTACGCCAAGGCGGCCGAAAATCTCGCCAAGATGGTCGCCGGCGGTGTCCTGATACGCGACGCCAAGCCCTACTATTATGTCTACCGGCTCACCTGGCGCGGCCACACGCAGACCGGCATCGCCGCCGCCGCCTCTCTCGCCGACTACGCGACCAACCGTATCCGCAAGCACGAGTTGACCACGCCGGTAAAAGAAGACGACCGCGTGCGTCAGATCGAGGCCGTCAATGCGCAGACCGGCCCGGTAATGATCGGCTACCCGAACGCGCCGGAAATCGACGCCATCCTGGCACAAGCCGCCGCCGGCAAGCCGGAGGTCGACGTCACCGCCGACGACGGCGTACGGCATGAAATGTGGGTGATTTCGGACGACGCGACCATCGACAAGCTCACGCGCGCCTTCGATGCCCTGCCCGCGATCTACATCGCCGACGGCCATCACCGCTCGGCGGCGGCCGCGCGCGTCGCCGCGGCGCGCAAGGGCGAGGGCTCGCACAGCCATTTCCTGTCGGTGATCTTCCCCGAACGTGAGA
This sequence comes from uncultured Alphaproteobacteria bacterium, assembly GCA_963749625.1. GTDB lineage: Bacteria > Pseudomonadota > Alphaproteobacteria > Rhizobiales > Xanthobacteraceae > Pseudolabrys. The sequence continues at coordinate 29,143 of CAVVNY010000022.1, forward strand.
TGACCATCCTCGATTACAATCGCGTGCTGAAGGACCTGAACGGTCATACGCCCGAGCAATTGCTCGCCGAACTGCGCAAGAGCTTCACCGTGACCGCTTCCGGTCAGCCGGTACGTCCAGCCTCCGCGCACGAGTATGGAATGTATCTGGCCGGCCGCTGGTACAAACTGAATGCCCGCCCCGATCTGGTGCCGAGCGATCCGATCGGCCGGCTGCCGATCACCGTGCTCACCCGCAATGCGATCGAGCCGCTGCTCGGCATCAAGGATCCGCGCACCGACAAGCGCATCGACTTCGTCGGCGGCGCACGCGGATTGGAAGGCCTGGAGAAACGCGTGAACTCCGGCGAGATGTCGGTCGCTTTCGCGCTCTACCCGACGCAAATGGCCGATCTGATGGCGGTGGCCGACGCCGGGCTCATCATGCCGCCGAAGTCGACATGGTTCGAGCCCAAGCTCGCCGACGGCATGGTCAACCACGTGCTGGATTAAGACGCCGACTCGCAATCAAGACGTCGAGTCAGTGATCGACGCAGCGGTAGCGACGTATTCAACAAATTTTCAGACGCTGAATGCCGACTACCAAACTACGGCGCGCGCGCCTGAGTTTTCCACATCTAAGCAAAACGGCCGGCGCAAGCGCCGGCCGTTTCATTTTTTGCAAGCGCTAAATTACTGCAGGCTGAGCGCGACGAAGCTCGGATCGCCGTCCGGCGTCACCACCAATAGCACGACCGCCTTCTTGCCGTCCTTCTTCAGCTTCTCGATGCGTTGCTGCAATTCGGCGGCGGTCGTGACCGGCTGCTGTTGCACTTCGGCGATCACCATGCCGGGCATCAGGCGCTTTTCCGCCGCCGCCGAATTCGGCTCGACCGCGGTGATCAGCACGCCCTTCACCTTTTCCTTAATGTTGTGCTTCTTGCGCAGATCGGCGGTCAGATTTGCGAGGTCGAGGCCGAGCGCCTTCTTCACCACCGGCTTTTCGTCCGGCGTGTCCTTCTTCGGCGTCAGCGACGCTTCTTTCTGGTCCTCGAGCCGGCCGAGCTTCACGGTCTTGGTCTCTTCCTTGCCCTTGCGGATGATCGTGACCACGACGTCCTTGCCGACCGGCGTCTCGGCGACGATCTTCGGCAGATCGCGCATCTCCTTGATGTCCTGGCCGTCGAACTTGACGATGACGTCGCCGGGCTCGATGCCGGCGGGCTTGGCCGGCCCCTTGTCGTCGATGCCGGCGATCAGCGCGCCGCGCGCCGGCTTGATGCTGAGGCTGTCGGCGATTTCGTCGGTCACCTGCTGGATGCGCACGCCGAGCCAGCCGCGCCGCACTTCCTTGTACTGGCGCAACTGATCGATCACCGCCACCACGGTCTTCGACGGCACCGCAAAGCCGATACCGATCGAGCCGCCCGAAGGCGAGATGATCGCGGTGTTGACGCCGATCACCTCGCCATTGAGGTTGAACAGCGGGCCGCCCGAATTGCCGCGGTTGATGGCCGCGTCGGTCTGAATGTAGTTGTCGTAGGGTCCGGAATTGATGTCGCGGTTGCGCGCCGAGACGATGCCGGCGGTCACCGTGCCGCCCAGGCTGAACGGGTTGCCGATCGCGATCACCCATTCGCCCAGCCGCAATTTGTCGGAGTCGCCGAACTTCACCGCCTTGAGCGGCTTGTCCGGCTTGACGCGCAGCAGAGCGAGATCGGTCTTGGTGTCGCGGCCGACGATTTCGGCTTTCAGCGTGGTGCCGTCGTTGAGAATGACGCTGATCTCGTCGGCATCGGCGATGACGTGATTGTTGGTCACGACCAGTCCCGATGAGTCGATGATGAAACCGGAGCCGAGCGAATTGACCCGCCGCGGCGTCTGGGCGCCAGGACCGCCCTGGCCTTTGCGGTTCTTGAAGAACTCCTCGAAGAACTCCTCGAACGGCGAGCCGGGCGGCAACTGCGGCATCGCATTGTTGCTCATGTCCACGGTTTGCTTGGTCGAGATATTGACCACCGCGTCGATCACGGCTTCCGCGACGTCGGAGATGCTGTCGGGACCGCGCACGGCGGCAGAAACGGTCGTCGCCGGCCAAGCGATTGCGGCAGCGGCAAAAATCGCCAAAGCGAAGCGGCCGGCCCGATGTGTCATATGATCGAGGATAGCGCCCATGGGCGTCGATTCTCCTGGGAAAAGGCTTTGGTCTGCGACACTGCCGCCGTATTCACGGCGATTTAAGGGCACCGGCCATCAACACCGTGCGAGGCCGGATAGCCCGCAAAAGCGGCACTTCAGCTGCGCACCAGCCACACCAGGATCAGGCCAACGACCGCCGAGCCGATGCCGATCATGCGTAATGAGGCCTCCGGCGTTTCCATGACGCTCGCCATGGCCCGCTTGGCCGGGCCGGGAAAGGCCGCAAACACCAGGCCCTCGATCACGAAGACCAGCCCAAGCGCGGCCAGGAAATCCGTCATGCCGGCCGCGCGTCCTTTATTTGGCGGGCGCCGGCGCAGCCGCCGGCATAGACTTGCCCGCAGGCATCTGACCGGACGGATCGTTGAAGTAACGGAAGAAATTGCTGTCCGGCTTCAACACCAGGCGGGTTTCGTTGGCCTTCATGCCGTTTTCGTAGGCCTGCATCGAGCGGTAGAAGGCGAAGAAGCCCGGGTCCTTGTTGAACGCGTCGGCGAAGATCTTGTTGCGGGTGGCGTCGCCCTCACCGCGGATCTGCTCGGACTTGGAGGTGGCCTCCGCCACCAGCACCGTCACTTCGCGGTCGGCCTTCGAGCGGATTTCCTGGGCCTGCTGCAGGCCCTGGGCACGATACTCGGCCGCCTCGCGTTGGCGCGCGGTCTGCATGCGCTGATAGACCGCCTGGCTGTTCTGTTCCGGCAGGTCAGCGCGCCGGATGCGGGCGTCCACCACCTGAATGCCGTAGTTAGCGGCCTCACGGTCGATCAGTTCGCGGATGCGCGCCATCAGCTCGGCGCGCTCATCGCGCACCACTTGAATGAAGGTCGCCTCGCCGAGCACGCGGCGGAGCGCCGAATTGAGCAGGATATTGAGCTGCGAATCGGCGGCAGCCTTCGAGCCGAGCGTCTGGTAGAAGCGCAGCGGATTGGTGATTTTGTAGCGCGCGAAGGCGTCGACCACCAACCGCTTCTGGTCGGAGGCGATCACTTCCTGCGCCGGCGCCTCCAGGTCGAGGATGCGCTTGTCGATGGCGAGCACGCTGTCGACGAATGGCACCTTGAGGTGCAGCCCTGGCTCGTCGACCACGCGCACCACCTTACCCAGCCGCACCACCAGCGCCTGCTGAGTCTGATAGACGGTGAACAGCGCGCTGTAGACGATGACCAGCGCCGCCGCCAGCAGAACGGCGATCACGCCGCCGATGAAATTAAGCCTCATCGCTGGCCTCCCGACGGCAGTGGCTGGTTTTGCGATTGCGGAAGGCCGCGCGTCTGCGGCGTTCCCGACAACTCCTTGAGCGGCAGATAGGGCACCACGCCAGTGCCGTCCTTGCCGGTATCGATAATGACCTTGTCGGCGCCACCGAGCACGCGCTCCATGGTCTCGAGATACATGCGCTCACGGGTCACGTCGGGAGCCTTTTTGTATTGCTCATAGATACTCAGGAACCGTGAGGCCTCGCCGGTGGCCTGCGCCACCGTCTGCGACTTGTAGGCTTCCGCCGCCTGGGTGATCCTGGCCACGTTGCCGCGTGCTTGCGGCACCACGCGGTTGGCATAGGTTTGCCCCTCGTTGACCGAGCGATCGAGGTCGATGCGAGCGGCCTGCACGTCGCGGAATGCGTCGATCACCTGCTTGGGCGGGTCGACTTTCTGCAACTGTACCTGGGTGATGTCGATGCCGGCGCCGTAGTGATCGAGCGTCTTTTGCATCAAGTCTTGCACGGCGGTCTCGGTGACCTGACGCGCGCCGGTCAGGATCGGCTGAATGTCCGAGCGGCCGATTACTTCGCGCATGGCGCTTTCCGCAACCGCCTTGACCGTGCCTTCCGGGTTCTGGATGTTGAACAGGTAATCGCCGACGCCGGCCGGCTTGACCTTCCACAGCACCGCGAAATCGACGTCGACGATATTCTCGTCGCCGGTCAGCATCAGGCTTTCCTCGGGCACTTCGCGCGTGGCGGAACGGCGGCCGTCCTCGACCGAGCGCATGCCGATGTCGATCTTGTTGATGCGCAGCGCCTTGGGCGTAAGCGCGGTCTCGATCGGATACGGCAAATGGTAATTCAATCCCGGCTGCACCTCGCGCACGTCCTTGCCGAAACGCAGCACCACGCCGAGTTCGTCCGGTTCGACCCGGAAGAAGCCGGAGAAGCCCCACAACGCGACGGCCGCGAGCGCAAGCAGCGCGAAGCCCTTGCCGCCGAGATTGCCGCCCGGCAGCACGCGCCGCAATTTGTCCTGGCCGCGCCGGAGGATTTCTTCCAGATCCGGCGGCGTCGATCCTGACGGTTGCTGGCCGGAGCCCCAGGGGCCCTTGCCGCCCGAGCCCCAAGGACCACCGCCCCCGCCGCCCTGATTACTCCATGGCATTGAATGTTCTCCCAGCGCCGAGGCTTGGAACGCCCAGCAGCCCTATGTCGGGACGGGTTATAGGGGACGCAAGGCGGCGTTACAACGCGCCTAAATGGCGCGTTTCGGCCCGGAAATCATTAACGTGCGGCCAAGATCGGACATAAGCCGGATTTTCCACCACGTCCAAAAACGAGCCAAACTGGGCCTAGAACAAGGGGGCAAGCGGAAAGGTCAAAGCTTGGTGGCCTTGCAATTTGAAAACGTAACTTCAATCCCAAACGGGCTGCCACCGTAAGAACCAGCGATGTTCAACTTCTTTGGCAGTTGGAGCTGGTTTACCCCCTGATAGGTCATGCGCACCTGTAGTTGGGTGGCTTCGCTGGGATTGGCGCTGCGATAGTCGGCCTGGTAACCGGCCAGAATCAGACCTTCGCGGGAATGGGTGAATTGCGGCTGGATCGTGCTGACAAAGGCGGGCGACGTCACTTTCAGCTCACGAATGGCGAAATCTTTTTCCATGACCGTGACAATATCAGTCGGGCCGTCTTTGTAGGAGAGAAGCCATTGACCTCCCTGATCCACGAGTTGGTGGACGCCCTCGGGTTCAGGCAAAGGAGGCGTCCGCATGAAAACGGTCCACGTGTCGAAAAAGCCGGTGACCATCTGCTGCATGCCGTCGTAAACCTGTTTCAGACCGGCGGCTTCTTTGTCGTTCGTTGCGGCGACGGAGGTGTGCGTAATCGTCGCTGAGCCGCTCTTTTCCAGCGAGACGGTAAAGCGAATTCCACTCAGTTTTTTGATCGCACGGTCGACGTTTGCCGGATTCGCCTTTCGTTGCTCCTGCAGCAAGGCTTCCCAGTTCGGCGTCACGTTGCAATTGAAGCTGACAAAATTGCGAGACAGCAAACCGTAGTATGCGCCGCGCGCCTGTTTGATGATTTCCTTGTCATCGACAGCGCTGGCCGCGGATACGGACAAGTAGAAAAGGATACCGCCAGCGATCGCGATATACCGCCGCGTTGACTGGTGCATCTTGAGCCCCCTCGGTCGTTGCCATCGTGTCGCCGATCACAGCGACGCGTTTCGATCTTACCCAACAAATCAACGGCGCACAGGCCTCGATTTATAACCGCGCCCTCATCGCCTTAGATAGACGGCGACCGCGAAACTGGCGTCGTCGTCGGGCCCCGCCGCATGCTCGTGGCGCGCAACCTCGCGCCAGACTTCCGGATCGATCGGCGGAAACAAAGCATCCCCTTCCGGTGCGGCATGCACGTGGGTGATTTCCAGCCGGTTGGCGAGCGGCATGGTGTCGGCAAATACGTCGCTGCCGCCGATCACCATGATTTCGTCAACGCCGCGCATCGCGGCGTCTTCGCGCGCCATGCCCAGAGCGGCCTCCAGGCTGGTGGCGAGCACGCCGCCCGGCACTTTCAGGCTGAGATCGCGTGTGAGCACAATATTGGTGCGGTCTTTGAGCGGCTTGCCAATCAACTCGTAGGTCTTGCGCCCCATCACCACCGGCTTGTCGATGGTGAGCGCGCGGAAGTGCTTGAGATCGGATTTCAACCGCCAGGGCAATTGGCCGCCGCGGCCGATGACATTGTTTTCGCCGATGGCGGCGACCAGCACGATTTTCATCGGTGCGTCCCCTCGTTGGCGAAATCCCGCAACGCGTTTCCGCTCAAGCGGCAGATGCGCCAGTCATCCAGCACCTGCGCGCCGATGGAGCGATAGAAATCGATGGACGGCCTGTTCCAATCGAGCACGGCCCACTCGAAGCGCGCATAGCCTTGTTCGACGCAGCGCCTTGCCAACCGCGTCAGCAGCGCCCTGCCGATACCACGTCTACGGAACGCCGGCCGCACGAAGATGTCCTCCAGATAGATGCCGTGCCGGCCACGGAACGTCGAGTAATTGAGGAACCAGAGCGCGAAGCCGACAGCCTCGCCATTCCACTGAGCGATTTCGCAGAATACCCGCGGCTGCGGCGAGAATAGCACGGCGGCGATCGCGTCCGGCGTGGCATCCACTTCTTTCGATAATCTTTCGTAATCGGCCAGTTCGCGTACGAGTTCGAAGATCAGCGCACTATCGGCAGGCGCCGCCGCACGGATCGCGATGCTCACACCGCCACCGCGGCTTTGATATGCGGATGCGGGTCGTAATGCTCGACAGTGAAATCCTCGTAGCGGAAGCCGAAGATATCCTTCACTGCCGGATTGATCCGCATATCCGGCAACGCGCGGGGCGGCCGCGACAATTGCAGCCGCGCCTGCTCCAGATGATTCATATATAGATGCGCGTCGCCGAAGGTGTGGATGAACTCGCCCGGCTTGTAGCCGGTCACCTGCGCCACCATCAATGTGAGCAGCGCATAGGACGCGATGTTGAACGGCACGCCAAGGAACACGTCGGCCGAGCGCTGATAAAGCTGGCACGACAACTTGCCGTTGGCGACATAGAACTGGAACAGGCAGTGGCACGGCGGCAGCGCCATCTTGTCGACGTCGGCCGGGTTCCAGGCGGTGACGATCAATCGGCGCGAATCCGGATTGCGCTTGATCATCGCGATCACGTTGGCGATCTGGTCGATGGTCTGGCCGTCCTTGGCCGGCCACGAGCGCCACTGGTGGCCATAGACCGGGCCGAGGTCGCCGCGTTCGTCGGCCCATTCGTCCCAGATGCGCACGCCGTGCTCGTTCAGATATTTGATGTTGGTGTCGCCGGCCAGGAACCAGAGCAATTCGTGCACGATCGATTTGAGGTGCAGCTTCTTGGTGGTGAGCAGCGGGAATCCGTCGGCGAGGTCGAAACGCATCTGATGGCCGAATACCGACAGCGTGCCGGTGCCGGTGCGGTCGTGCTTTTCCGCGCCGCGGCTGAGAATAAGTTCCATCAGATCGAGGTATTGGCGCATCGGGCCCCTGCTCTCCGCTGAGTCGGAAGATGGGCAAGTTTACCCCGCCCGGCAACCGCCGGGCAGTCGCTTTTCAACGGCAGAAATGCCCGGCGCCCCGGCTGGCCGGGGCTTGCAAGGGCGCGGCCTGACAATCGAAACTTTGCTAGGATAGACCCATCGTGGAGGGGGAAACACCATGAGCATCGTGTTCGACTACAATCTTCTCGCCCGCATCCTGCTCACTCTGGTGACCTTGGGCTACGGCTTCGCCACCGTGCTGGCCGATTTCAACAAGACGCACGCCACCAATCCGCAATGGACGCCGCATGCGCGCTTCCACGTGGTCTGGCAGATATGCAGCTATGTCGGCTTTGGCCTGTTGGCGCTGGCGCTGATCTGGTGGCCCGGCCCCTACGCCACCGAGCGGCTCACCCTCGTCGCCATCATGGCGGCCATTGTTTATGCGGCATTCTTCGTGGCTGTATTCGCCATGCCGATCTATGGCGGTGCGGCTTACGACAACAACGGCTATCAGCCGTTCGCGGCGCCGGTGCCGCTGATCGCCAAGCGTTGGGACGTCAACATCACCGCGTTCTGCATTCAGGTGGCGCTGTTGGCCGCCAGCGCGCTGGCCCTCGTCGGCGCCGCCGCCAGTTGATCGCCTGAATTTTTAGTATTCACGGCAATTGTCATCGCCGGCGCGTGGATTGCCTCACCCCCAAATAGGACGTCGCCGGCCGGCCGAGGCGCCCGGCATTTACCCGTATTTTACGGCATCGCGGCCAAGCTTTACGTCCACGCCATGACGGGACGTCTAAAAATACTCCGACTTCACAAAAAGTGGGCCGGGGTCCTGTCATGTTTTCCATCATCTCCGGGCTGATCGTGGCTGGCGGCGGCGGCGCGGGCCTCTGGTACTTCATGCCGCACGAAGGCCGGCCGCATCCGCTGACGGTGAAGCCCCTGCTCGACTCGCTTATCCCCATCGCCATCGTCACCGCGCTCGCCATAGGCACGGCGATGGTCATCTCGGGCTTGGGGCTGCATTAGGCCGCGCGCCGGTTCAAAGCCAGCCGAACAATCCCAGCACGCCCGCCACCAAGAATGCCCAGAGCGGATTGATCCGCGTGAAAAAGGCGACTGCCGCGGTCCCGCCGGTGATTAGGCCGGCATAGACATTGTGATCGGCGGCACGCGCCAGCACGAATGCGCTCGCCGCGATCAGCCCCAACGACAGCGGCACCATGCCGGTCTGGATCGCCATCCGCCAGCGTGCCTCCTTAAAACGGTCCCATGTGCGCGCCACGAAAAACGCCAGTGTGCAGGTCGGTCCGCACATCGCCACGGTGGCCACCGCCGCCCCGGCAAAACCCGCGACGTGGTATCCGATCAGGGTAACGATGATGACGTTCGGGCCGGGCGATATCTGCGCGATCGCGTACATGTCGGAAAATTGCCGGTCGTTCATCCAATGCATCACATCGACGGCAACGCGGTGCATTTCCGGGATCGCCGCATTGGCGCCGCCGACCGCGAACAGCGACAGCACCGCGAAATAGACGAACAGCGAGCCGAGCGGATTTTGGTTCATCGCTTGAACCACGCGAAGGCCACACTGAACGGCGCCAGCCCCAGAAACACCCATGGCAGCGGCCAATGCATCAGGGCGACGCCGGCAAAGGCGAGGAGAGCAAACATCGGTGCCGAATTCCATCGCTTGAGGAACATGGGCGCCGCCATCTTGGCGACCACCGCGACCAAAAGCCCGATGGCGGCAGCGGTGATGCCGCCAAGAATCCGGCTCAACGCCTCGATGTCACCGTAACGCTCATACAGAATCGCAAACACGGCGACGATGATCAGCGGCGGGCCGAGCAAACCGGCGAGCGCCACTGCGGCGCCGGCAGCGCCGCCGAAGCGCGAGCCGAACACCACCGAGAAATTGATCACATTCGGTCCGGGCAGGAATTGCGAGAGCGCGAAGGTTTCGTTGAATTCCTCCGTGGTCATCCAGCGCTTTTTTTCGACGATGGTCCGCCGCGCCCACGGCAGCGCGCCGCCGAAGGCGGAAATCGAAACCAGCGCAAAGGCTTGGAACAGTTCGGCGAGCGAAGGCCGGATGGCGGCGGGCGGCGCGACAGATTCGGACATTTACAGACAGGATTACATGGCGGCGGCGCTGCGACTAGACGGCTCGGCGCGGCCGCATAATGCGCTGCCGGCATGCCTCATTTCACGGCCGCCAGCATCGCCAGAAAGGCCTCGCTCGCCGGCGGCAAGGTTCGGCCGACCTTGCGAACGATGAATATCGAACGCCAGAAGTTTTTTCCCTCGATGGGCCGTGACCGCAACCGGCCCGCGGGGCTCGCCTCGATGGCGGTCGAGGGCAGCAGCGCGACCCCCAGCCGCGCCCGCACCATGCCGATCGCGGTCGACATATAGGTTGCTTCGATGGCGGGTTTGACCGTCAGGCCGCGTTCATGGAAGGCGCGATCGACCACCTGACGAACCGTACTGTCCTCGTCCATGAGGATCAGCGGGTGACGCATCAGGCTCTCCGCGGTTATCGCCTTTTCCTTGTCGAGCGGATGCGGCGCCAGATAAATCGCATGCAGGCGGTCCCGCGTCAGGACGGAAGTGTGAAGTTCGGGGTAGTTCACCTCACCGCCGGCGATGCCGAAATCGACGATGTCCGATTTCACCCAATTGACGATGCGGCGGCCGACGCCGTCTTTGAGCACGAACTGTACGCCGGGATGGCGGGCGCGAAACGCCACGATGGTGGCGGGCAGCAGCGCCGCAGCAAAGGACGGTAGACAGGCCAGCCGCACGATGCCGTGGCTCTTGGAGGCCAATTCCTTGGCGCCGCTGACCACCGAATCGAGTTCGTGCAGCAGCCGCTCGAACACCGGCACCAGTTCCTCGCCCACGCGGGTGAGCCGCACCGAACGCGTGTTGCGGTCCAGAATCTTGACGTTCAAGACGGCTTCGAGCTGACGGATCTGCACCGTGAGCGCCGGCTGCGACAGATTCAAAGTCAGCGCGGCGCGCGTGAAACTGCCGGACTTGGCGATGGCGATAAAGCTGCGGATCTGCGCCAAGTTTGGAGTCATAATCAAACATTATAAGTGAGATACAAAAAATTCAATTCCAAAATAATTGAACGCGCCTAGGCTAACCGCAAGCAAAACCAAAAAGCTGGTCTCATCGCGGACCAGCCCGCCCCCGGGAGGAGACCCATGCGTTTTCGTAACGTCACGCTCGCCCTTTGCGCCGCATTCATCGCCACGGCCGTTCCCCAGGCCCGCGCCGAGATGAGCGAAATCACCGTCGCTCAGCAATATGGCACAAGCTTTCTTCCACTCATGGTGATGCAGAAGCAGGGTCTCATTGAAAAACACGCCACGCAGTTGGGCCTGAGCGGCATCGCGGTGAGATGGGCGAAGCTGGCGGGTCCGAGCGCCATGAACGACGGCCTCATTTCCAATTCGATTCACTTTGCCGCGCAAGGCGCTCCCTCGCTGATCACGCTGTGGGCCAAGACTCATGGCCAGATCAAGGGCGTCTCATCGATGACGACCTATCCGCTCTATCTGATCACCCGCAATCCCGACGTCAAAACCATCAAGGACTTCACCGGCAAGGATAAGATCGCCGTCCCCTCGGTGAAGATCTCGACGCAGGCGATCCTGCTGGAAATGGCGGCGGCCAAAGCCTTCGGCGAAAAGGAATACACCAAACTCGATCCGCTGACGGTCTCCCTGTCGCATCCCGACGCCACGCTCGCCTTCACCAACAACACCGCCGGCGTGAATGCGCACTTCTCGTCGTCGCCGTTTTACGAACAGGAAATCAAAGTGCCGGGTGCGCATCTGGTGACGACGAACTACGAGATCCTGGGCGGCCCGGCCACCGCCGTCGTGATCACGGCAAGCGCGAAATTCCGTGACGCCAATCCGAAAGCTTACAAGGCTTTCTATGACGCGCTGAGCGAAGCGATCGACACCATAAACAAGGACAAGGTCGCGGCCGCCAAGCTCTATCTCGAGGTCGCGCACGACACCAAAAACACGGTCGAAGGCATTACCGCGATTATCAGCGACAAGGATTATGCCTATACTCTGAAGCCGCAGAAGGTCTTCGCCACCGCGCAATTCATGGCGAAGATCGGTTCAATCAAACAGTCACCGGCGTCGATCGACGATCTGTTCTTTCCGGAAATTGCTTCGCTGAAGGGCGATTAAGGACGGCAGCTTGTCGACATTTCGCCTCGGCACCGGCGCCGGTTTCTCCGCCGACCGGCTCGATCCGGCGGTCGATCTGGTCGAGCGCGGCCGGCTCGACGCGCTCGTGCTGGAATGCCTGGGCGAGCGCACGGTGGCGTTCGGCCATCGCGACCGCATGGTCGATCCCGCGCGCGGCTACAACTCCCTGCTCGAGCGCCGCATGCGGGCGCTGCTGCCCGCCTGCCGCAAGGCCGGCACGACCATGATCAGCAATATGGGCGCGGCCAATCCGCGCGCTGCGGCCGAACGCACGCTCGCTGTCGCGCGCGAGCTCGGGCTCAGGGGCCTCAAGGTGGCCTGCATCGAAGGCGACGACGTCTCCGCGCTGGTGCCGCGCGACCAACCGTTCATGGACGAGCCCGGCTCGCTCGCCGATATCGACCTGCCGGTGGTCGGCATGAATGCCTATCTCGGCGCCGACGCGATCCGTCCCGCGCTCGAGGCCGGCGCCGACGTGATCATCGGCGGGCGGCTCGCCGATCCGTCGATGTTTCTGGCCGCTATCGCGCATCGTTTCGGCTGGGACGCCGCGGACATGGTGCGCATGGGCGCCGGCACGCTCGTCGGACATCTGATGGAATGCGGCATGCAGGTGACCGGCGGCTACTTCGCCGATCCGGGTGTCAAAGATGTCCCCGATCTGGCGCAGTGCGGCTATCCGATCGCCGAAGTGGAATCCGACGGCAGCGCCATCATCACCAAGCTCGGCGATACCGGCGGCTGCGTAAGTCCGGCGACGGTGAAGGAACAATTGCTGTACGAAGTGCACGATCCCGCGCGTTATCTCACCCCCGACGTCACTGCCGATTTCAGCCGTGTCGATGTCGCCGCGGCCGGCATGGATCGGGTCAAGGTGTCGAACGCCACCGGCTCCACACGGCCCGCAACGTTAAAGGTGACGGTCGGTTTCGACGGCGGCTACCAGGGCGAAGCCGGCGTCAGCTATGCGGGGCCGGCGGCGCAGCAGCGCGGCCAGCTTGCCGCCGAGATCGTGACGAGCCGCATGGCGCGCGTGCATGGCGTCAAATCCGATCTGCGTGTGGACTTGATCGGCGTCAGTTCGCTGTTCGCGACCGCCGGCGTGCGTGCAGCCGATGCGCAGGACGTGCGGCTGCACGTGACGCTGCGCTCGCCTACGAAGGAAGCGGCCGAACTCATGCTTTGGGAAGTGGAGTCGCTGCTGTGCTGCGGACCCGCCGGCGGTGGCGGCTTTCGTGGCGCCATTACTCCCTGCGTGATGACCAAGTCGGTGCTGATCCCGCGCGAGCGCGTCAAGCCGACCATGGACATGTTGGTCGCATGAACACGCCGCGACGAAACGAGCGCCGGATCGTCCGCGACATCGCGCATGCTCGGGCCGGCGACAAAGGCAACACGTCCAACATCAATGTCTGGGCCTACGACCCGGCCGATTTTGAACTGCTCAAGCGCACGCTCACCGCCGAGCGCATCAAGCAGGCCTTCCCTCACCTCATTTGCGGGAATGTGACACGCTATGAGTTGCCACACCTCCACGGCCTCAACTTCGTGCTGCAGGATGCGCTGGAAGGCGGCGTTAACCGCTCGCTCAACCTAGACTCGCACGGCAAGTCGTTCAGCTACCTGTTGCTCGCGCTGGAATTGCATGAGCCGAGCGAAGGATAGATCGTATTACCACCGCGCGGCTGCCATGCAGCCAAACGTTTGACACTCAGTTTCTCACCGTGTCTTCTGTCCGCACGTCGCTCGCGCTCGCGAGGCGCAATTAAAAACATCCGTGGAGAGGAAACGCCAATGATCGTCGATTTCCAGCATCACTTTGCGCCGCGCGAACTGTTCAAGGAAGATCTCGGCGACAAACTGATCATCACTTTCGACGAGACCGGTGCACCGAGCTACACCTCGCACAAAATGCTCTACGATCTCGACGAACATATCCGCATGATGGATTTGGCCGGCATCGATGCCGCCTTTTTGACCAGCGCCGCCGGCATGAGCGCGAACCTCGAGCGGTCGAAGCTCTGCAATGACAAGGCCAAGCAGGCCGAGCGGGACTATCCGGGACGTTTCATCGCCGCCGCGCACGCCAATCCGCTCGGCGGGCCGGAAGCGTTCAAGGAACTCAATCGCTGCGCGCACGAGCTCAACTGCCCCGGCGTGGTCATCACGTCGGAGCAGGATGGCCTGTTTCTCGACGCGCCGGAATTCGAACCGTTTTGGGCGGAAGCGGTAAAGCTCGGGCTGTTCGTTTTCGTGCATCCGGCGCTGAAGCTTAATTTCTCGCAGCAGTTCGACGCCTACGATACGGCGCGCTCGGTCGGACGCGAATTCTCGCTGGTCATGGCCACGATCCGGCTGGTCAACGGCGGCGTCTTCGACCGCCATCCGTCCCTCATTGTGCATATGGCGCATCTCGGTGGCGGCATCGCATCCATGCTCGGCCGCGTTCGCAGCTATCAGGACAAGGACTTCTGGGGTTTGCGCGGCAACGCCAAACATGGCCGCACCTGCGAGAAAGACTTCGACTATTACCTGCGCAATAATTTCATGTTCGACACCGCCGGCTTCTGCGGCGCCATCGGCAGCGTCAAAACGGCACTGGTGGAAATCCCGGCCGAACGTCTGGTCTTCGCCACCGACTATCCGCAGGAAATTCGCGGCCGTGAAGTGGTGCGCGATTTCGTCGCCGATATCCGCAAACTCGGACCGGCCGGCGAAAAGATTTTGTCCGGCAATGTCGATGTGTTGCTGAAAGGGCGTTACACTCGCCGCGCGCGGCATAAGCTCCCGCTGCGCGAAAAGAGCCCGCATACGCAATTGAGAAGCCTCACATTTCGCGCCTCGTTGGGCCGAGATCAAGAGCGCCAGCATGAAGGGAGATGGAGGATGCATAAGTCTATTCTCGCGCTTGCGGCGTTTGCGATTGTGCCGCCGCTCGGCGTCCATGCGCAGGGC
>CAVVNY010000023.1:0-47908 GCA_963749625.1 uncultured Alphaproteobacteria bacterium
TCATGGCGTTTGCCTCCTGTCGGAAAGGTGGGACAGGAAACACGGCGACGCAACCCGGCAAAATCCCGGTAAATACACTGTATTTTTCTGCTAAGTCATTGAGCGGGCGAAGGGAATCGAACCCTCGTATGCAGCTTGGGAAGCTGCCGTTCTACCATTGAACTACGCCCGCGCCGGGCGACCATAGCGAATAGCGGGACCGAGCGGCAAGTGATCCCCTTCTGCTGTCGTGCCCGCTCGGCCAGGTCGGCAATCAGGCTTTGAAATGCTTGCTCAGCTTCAGGCTCTGCGCTTGATAATTCGAGCCTATGCCCTGGCCGTACAGCTTGTCGGGCTTGGCCAGCATCTTCTCGTAAACCAAGCGCCCGACGATCTGCCCGTGCTCCAGAATGAACGGCACCTCGCGCGAGCGCACTTCGAGCACGGCGCGCGCGCCCTTGCCGCCGGCGCCGGCATAACCGAAGCCGGGATCGAAGAAGCCGGCATAATGCACGCGGAATTCGCCGACCAGCGGATCGAACGGCACCATCTCGGCGGCGTAGTCGGGCGGCACCTGCACCGCCTCCTTCGACGCCAGGATGTAAAATTCGCTCGGATCGAGGATCAGGCTTTTGTCGGCGCGCGCGGTCATCGGCTCCCAGAAATCGTGCACCGCATAACCGGCGCGCCGCTCCACATCGATCACGCCGGTATGGCGCTTGGCGCGATAGCCGACCAGGCCGTCCGGGCCGAGCCCCGACAGATCGACGCCGACCGCGACGCCTTCGCTGACGTCGGCGTCGTCGGCATCCACCAGCCGCTCGCGCGCATGCAGGTCGCGCAGCGCCTCGGCGCCGAGCAGCGCATGGCCGCGGCGGAAACGGATTTGCGACAGCCGCGAACCCTCGCGCACGAGCACGGGAAAGGTAAGCGGGCTGATCTCGG
Source organism: uncultured Alphaproteobacteria bacterium (assembly GCA_963749625.1). Classification (GTDB taxonomy): domain Bacteria; phylum Pseudomonadota; class Alphaproteobacteria; order Rhizobiales; family Xanthobacteraceae; genus Pseudolabrys. The sequence goes on from CAVVNY010000023.1 coordinate 925, forward strand.
CGTAGAGCGGCCCGTGGTAGCCGGGCTCGATACGGTCAAAGCCGCGCATCTCATCGGCGATCACGCGGGTGAACACGTCGAGCCGTCCGGTCGAGCTTTTCGGATTGGCGGCCGCCGAAATCTCGTCGGGCAGCGCCAGGCTTTCGAGCAGCGGCACGATATAGACGCAGCCGGTCTCCAGCACGGCGCCGTCGGTGAGCGCGAATTCGTGCAGCTTCAGTTCGTCGATACGCTGAGCCACCGTGGTCGACCCGGGCAGGAAGCTCGCGCGCACGCGATAGGCCACCTCGCCCAGCCGCAGGTCGAGGCTCGCCGGCTGGATCTGGTCGGGCACAAAGGCAGTCGATGGCAGAATCCCGCCGTCGGCGGCCAGCGCCGCGATCATGCGGTCGGGCAGAATGCCCTTGTCCTCGATGGCGAATGTGAGTGGCACGGCTTCCCTTCACGCTGGAAGCGCCGATCTAACCCGATGGGTGGCTTGACGGGAAGCGGGCGGCCCCGCTACAAACACCTTATCCCGTGGTCATTTGAGCCGGCCGGCTTGCAGCCACGTAAAATAAATCGCTAAAAGGCCGGGGACGCGTGTGCCCGGCCGAGAATTTTTCTCCGGCCGGTTTTTTATTGGCTGGCGCGCGATCCCTCCGCCGTTCGGGACCGATCATGCGCCAGGCCCGAAGGAGGCCCGCATGCCCGCGTCACCCAAGAAGACCTATCGCCCGGAAACCCGCCTGGTCCATGCCGGCACGCTGCGCTCGCAATTCGGCGAGATGTCGGAGGCGCTGTTCCTGACCCAGGGCTACATCTACCCCAGCGCCGAGGAGTGCGAACTGCGCTTCTCCGGCAAGCTCCCCGGCTACGTCTATTCGCGCTACTCCAACCCGACCATGGACATGTTCGAGCAGCGCATGGCCGCGCTCGAAGGCGCCGAGGCCGCGCGCTCGACCGCGACCGGCATGGCGGCGGTCACCACCGCGCTGATGGGGCTGGTGCGCGCCGGCGACCACGTGGTCGCGGCCAAGGCGCTGTTCGGTTCCTGCCGCTGGGTGATCGAGGACTGGCTGCCGCGCTTCGGGGTCACCTCGACGCTGGTCGACGGCAAAGACATCGGCGCCTGGAAGAGCGCGGTGCGCAAGAACACCAAGGTGTTCTTCATGGAAACGCCGACCAATCCGACGCTCGAAGTCTACGACATCGCCGCGGTCGCCGGCATCGCGCACGAGGCCGGCGCCAAGCTGGTGATCGACAACGTTTTCGCCACGCCGCTCTACCAAAGCCCGCTGACGCTTGGCGCCGACGTCGTCGTCTATTCGGCCACCAAGCATATCGACGGACAGGGCCGCGTGCTCGGCGGCGTCATCCTCGCCACCGAAAAGCTGATCCTCGACAATTACCACCAATTGCTGCGGCAGACCGGGCCGTCGCTATCGCCGTTCAACGCCTGGGTCTTGCTCAAGGGGTTGGAGACCTTGCCGGTGCGCGTAGAGCGGCAGACCGAGAACGCCGGCGCCGTTGCGACCGCGCTCTTCGGCCACAAGAAGATCAGCCGGCTGATCTATCCGGGGCGCGCCGATCACCCGCAGGCCGACATCGTCGCCAAGCAGATGAAGGCCGGCTCGACGCTATGCTCGTTCGAGATCAAGGGCGGCAAGGAAGGCGCCTTCCGCTTCCTCAATGGGCTGAACTTGATCGGCATCACCAACAATCTCGGCGACGCCAAAAGCCTGATCACGCATCCGACCACGACCACGCATCAGCGATTGACGCCGGAGCAGCGCGCCGAACTCGGCATTGGCGACGGGCTGGTGCGGTTCTCGGCCGGGCTCGAGCACCGCGACGATCTGATCGAGGACCTGCTGACGGCGCTCGACAAAGTTTAAGGCGCCAAACGCAATCATGGCCGGGACAGGCCCGGCCATGACGAAGAATTAGAAATCCGAAATCGGCCGGTCGGTGGTTACGGCACCAGATACTGCAAGGCGGTCGCCGACATTACCGGCCGCTGCGCCGCCTCGGTGATGGCCACGCTCAGCGACTTGGCCAGGCAGCCATAGCTCCAGTCGTTCATGTGCACGCCGTCGGGCGCCACGAACGACGCGAACGTCATGTGGTCGACGTTGTACCAGTACTTCATCACGTTGAAGCGCGGGAACAGGTCGACGTCCTCACGCTTGGCGGTGGCGGCAAGCAATTCCACCATCGGCGCGGCTTCCGGCTTGGCGATCACCTTCGGCGCGTATTGCGGATCGATCAAAATGATATCGGCGCCGGTCGCGCGGATCTTATCGAGGCCGGCGTGGATCGACGCGCCATGGTCGGTGAGCCGATGGTCGCGCAGCACCGAATTGGTGCCAAGCTGCCAGATCACGAGGTCGGGTTTGGCGGCGACGACAGCGGCATCGAAGCGCTTGAGCATGTCGCCGACTTCCTCGCCATTGACGCCGCGATTGAACACGGTGATGGCGTGGCCGGGGAAACGCTGCTTGAGTTCGGCCTGCAGCCGGCTCGGATAGTTTGCGGACGGCGTCGAGGCGCCGGCGCCGGCCGTCGACGACGAGCCGATGGCGACGATGGTGATCGGCTCGCCGCTATTGAGCTTCTGCGATAGGCGCGACAGCGGATTGGCGAAGCGGACCATGTCGAGTGGCGCGTCACAGACAGGGCGTGGCGTCTCAGCGCGCACGGCCAGCGGCAATGCCAATGTGGCAAGCAGCGCGGCGACAGTAGCTTTCTTGATCGCCCGACAGGCGAGGTCGATTTCCGGCACGGCCGTTTCCCCCGAATATCCCTTAACGACCGCTCTCGGCGTGCGGCTCGTCTGGCTTGGCCGCCTCGATCACGAGTTCGGCAAGCAATCGGCCTATGCAATCATGAACATGCTCGGCCGTGTCAAGTTTTTTCGTATCCGAATACAGATCGAATGTCCCAAGATCGGCCCAAAGCTTCATGATGCTGAATCGATCGAAAACCGGCACTTCTTGTTGCAGTGCAACCCAACGCATATTTTCAGCATATGTACCAAGGGCAATCATAGATTCGGTGCGCGGACTGTATTGCGCGTTGACTAATACGACATCAGCGCCTGCCGAATGAGCAACGTTTATACCACTATCGAGGGCTGCTCTGAATTGATCTGTGTCAATCGACTGCATGGCATCGACGGTGCCGGTCTGCCAGATCATCAGCGTCGGCTTGGCCGCTGCTAACGCCGGCCCCAGGCCTTTCAGCATTTCGCCAGCGGTACGCCGTGCTTTCACATTCGTTGTCACCTTCACAGTGACGCCCGGCAGCTTCTCGGCGAGAGCGCTTTGCAGCCGCGCGGGGTAAGCGTTGTCGGCGCCTTTCAGCCCCGGCAGCAGCGAGGAGCCGGCGCCGACCACCAGAATTTCAAGGTGCTTGGCGGCCAGCGCGCGCGTGACCTGCGGCAGCGGGAAATCGCGCTCGATCATGTTTTCGGCGACGCGGCACTCGGCCGGGTCCTCGGCCCAAGCCGGGCCGGCCAGCATCAGCAGTGCCAGCGAAAGTAGAACACGCCCCGTCATGCGTCGCCCCCCGCGTAGCCCGGCTTTATCGCAGGCGGATGCGGCCCCGGTCCTTGTCGCTCGATGCGTTTATACCACGAAACCATGGCTGCCGCGCCCACCATAATGACGATGCCAACGAAGCTGACGATGACATGCGTAAGCAGGCGATTGGACACTTCGGTGAAGACGAAGTGGCCGGCGAACGCCAGGAACACGCCGAGGCAGAAGGTTTCCAGCGAATGCTGCCCGCACACGATCGCCGGCCAGAAGAAGCGCGATCGCAACGCCGGCCAGCCGCGCGGCACGAACCACACGGTGATCACCGCCAGCGACAGGAAATGCACGATGCGCAGCACGTCGAGATTGGGTTTGTCGATCGGATAGATCGCATCGCTGACGAATTTCGGCACGAACACGGCTAGCCGCGGGAAATACCAGGTCATGGCGATGCAGAAGGCGAACAGCAAATAGGCGACCGCGAGCCCGAATATCACCGGCGAATTGAGCCAGCGCGTGAGCCGTTGCGCGCCACCAAGCGCGCACCAGGCGCCGAACACAAACATTAGCTGCCAGGCGAACGGATTGAACACCCAGGTGCCGTTCGGATAGGCCGGGATGCTCCAGTCGAACCACCAGGTCAGCGCATAGACCGTCGCCGAAGCGACGAGCGCGAACGATGGCGCGCGCAGCAACAGCCACAACATCGGTGCAAACCACAGCAGCAGCACGATGTAGAGCGGCAGAACGTCCATGTTCACCGGCTTGAACTTCAGAATCAGCGCCTCGAAGATGGTGACGTCCGGATTCTTGAGGAAATCGAGCACGCCCATTTCTTCGCTGAACAGCGGATTGTTGAAACTCGACGCGACATAGGAGATTTCGGCGAGATAGATCACGAACAGGAAGACGTGCGCGATATAGATCTGCCAGGCGCGCTTGAGCACGCGGGCGCTGGCGACGATGAAGCCGTGTTCGCGCATGGCGCGGCCGTAGACGAAAGCTGCGGTATAGCCGGAGATGAAGACGAAGATCTCGGTGGCGTCGGAAAAGCCGTAATTGCGGATGGTGATCCAGCTCACCGCATTGGAGGGAATGTGGTCGAGGAAGATCAGCCAGAGCGCGATACCGCGGAACAGGTCAAGCCGCAGATCGCGTTCGGTGGGTACCGGGGCCATGGACGGCTTTTCTTTCGTGCGGTCTTTCGGCCATAATCCCGGAGCAAGACCGAATGGCAAGCCCTGGTTACGTAAATTGTTCGGCATATAGATAGATGTACCGCGCCATCACCCGCAAAATCGAGGTTACAGTGACGCCCCGCTTCGTCTCGGAGCGCTCGTCGCCGGCTAGCGGCTATTACTTCTGGGCCTATACCATCGACATCGCCAATCGGGGAACCGAGACGGTGCAGCTCAAGACTCGCCATTGGCGCATCACCGACGCGTTGGGGCGGCTGCAGGAGGTCAAGGGGCCGGGCGTAGTCGGCGAGGAACCGACGCTCAAGCCGGGCGAGTCATTTGAATATACCAGCGGGGTTCCATTGCCGACGCCGTCCGGTTTCATGACCGGCAGCTACGGCATGGTGACGGCGGCCGGCGAGCATTTCGATATCGAAATTCCCGCCTTCTCGCTCAACTCCTCATTCGCCACGCGGACGATCAACTGATGACTTTGCCATGGCCGGGCTTGTCCCGGCCATCCCGCTTAGGAAAGTCGCGCCCTGCCAAATGATCGGGATCACCGGGACTCGGCGCTGGCGCGCCGGCCCGGTGATGACAAAAAATATCAATCCGCCTTTGCCTCGACCTCGCCCGGCGCGAATATGTAATTCGCGCTGCAGAATTCGCAGGTGACGGATATCTTGCCGTCCTCGACCATGTGATCGCGGTCGTCCTGCGAGAAGCTCTTCAGCATGGCCTCGACGCTCTCGCGCGAGCACGAGCATTCCGCGCGCACGTCGGCGGCGCGGAAGACGCGGACGCCGGGCTCATGGAACAGCCGATAGACCAGCCGTTCGCTGGACAGCGCGGGGTCGATCAATTCGACGTCCTCGACCGTCTCGATCAGCGCGCGGCCTTCCACCCAGGCGTCGTCTTCCGCAACGGTATGCGACCACAGTGCCTTCCGGCGCATCGCCCGGATCGAGATCGGCGACACGCGCGCGTTCCGGCGACTTGGGCAAAAATTGCAGCAGAATGCCGCCGGCGCGCCAGCTGTGGCTGGCGCCGCCTTCGCCGGCGCGCAGTTCCTCGGCCACCGCCAGCCGTACCCGCGTCGGGATCTGCTCGGAGCGATGGAAATATTCGTGCGCCGCGTCTTCCAGCGAGCCGCCTTCGAGCGCGACCAAGCCCTGATAGCGGCTCATGTCCGGGCCCTGGTCGATGGTCATGGCGAGATGGCCTTTGCCCAAAAGCGCGCCGGCATCGGCCTTGCCCGCCGCGATCGCGGCGGCGACGCGATCCTTGTCGAAGGCCGCGCAGGCGCGCACCTTGCCGGGGACGGTGAAGTCCACCACCAGCATGCGCACCGGGCCGTCGGTCCGGGTCTGCAGAATGAAACGGCCGTCGATCTTCAAGGCCGAGCCGAGCATGACGGCGAGCACCACGGCCTCGCCCACCAGCTTCGCCACCGGCTGCGGATAGGCATGGCGGGCCAGGATTTCATCCACCACCGGCCCGAGCCGAACCACACGGCCGCGCAGGTCGAGCGCAGCCACTTCGAACGGCATGACGGTGTCATCGGCGGAGGTGGCCGACGGCGCGCGGGAGGGGATTTCGATAGGTGGATTGGCGGTGGGGTCGGTCATGGGCGTTATCTAGTTTTTGTTGCCGCGAAAGCGAGCCCCTGATCCGCCTCATCCTGAGGAGCGCCCGCAGGGCGCGTCTCGAAGGATCGGGCGGGTCCATGGTTCGAGACGCGTCGCTAGGCGACGCTCCTCACCATGAGGCCGTTAAAGGCTACGATTCCGCGTGCAGGCACCAGGCCAGCAGGCCCTTCTGGGCGTGCAGCCGGTTTTCCGCCTCGTCGAACACCACCGATTGCGGGCCGTCCATCACCTCGTCGGTGACTTCCTCGCCACGATGGGCCGGCAAGCAATGCATGAACAGCGCGTCGGGCTTGGCCTTGGACATCAGGCGGGCATTGACCTGATAGCGCTTGAGCACGTTGTGACGATGCTTGCCGTCGCGATCGCCCATCGACACCCAGGTGTCGGTGACCACGCAATCGGCATCCTTGACCGCGGTTTCCGGGTCGTCGCCGATCTTGACCGCGGCGCCGGACGATTTCACCCAGTCCATCAGCCACTTCTTGGGACGCAGCTCTGCCGGCGTCGCCACCTGCAGCTGGAACTCGAAGCGTTCGGCGGCGTGCATCCAGGAGGCCAGCACGTTATTGCTGTCGCCGCTCCAGGCCACCGTACGGCCGCGGATCGGCCCGCGCTTTTCCTCGAAGGTCATCACATCGGCCAGCACCTGGCAGGGATGCGAGCGCCGGGTGAGCCCGTTGATCACCGGCACCGTCGCATGGCGCGCCAGCTCGGCCACCGCCTCGTGATCGAGAATGCGGATCATGATGGCGTCGACGAAGCGCGACAGCACCTTCGCGGTGTCGGCCAGCGTTTCGCCGCGGCCGAGCTGCATCTCCTGCGCGGTCAGCATGATCGCTTCGCCGCCAAGCTGGCGCATGGCGACGTCGAACGATACGCGCGTGCGCGTCGACGGCTTGTCGAAGATCATGGCCAGCGTCTTGCCGGCAAGCGGCGCGCTGACGATCCCGCGCGCGCGGTCGGCCTTCATGGCGCGGCTGCTGTCGATCAGCTCGGCCAGCACGGGCTTGGAAACGTCGATGAGATCGAGGAAATGCCGCACGCCGTTTCCGGTCATGACACCGCCTCCTTGGCCGGCCGCGGATGCGCCTTCGCCAGCCGCGCGCAGGCGCGGTCGATGCGCGCGATCGCCTCGGCAACCTCGGCTTCACCAATAATCAGCGGCGGCAACAACCGTACGACATTGTCGCCGGCGGCCACCGTGATCATCTTCTCGTTGCGCAATTCGTCCACCATTTCGGACGACGGCGGCACCATGCGCAGGCCGATCAAAAGGCCCTCGCCGCGCACCTCGGCAACCACCGCGCTGTGGCGGTCCTTGATCTCGGCCAGCCGCTGCTTGAACAGCAACCCCATGTCGCGCACGTGCTGGATGAAGCCGGGCGCGAGCATCACATCGAGTACGGCATTGCCGACCGCCATGGCGAGCGGATTGCCGCCGAAAGTCGAGCCGTGCGTTCCCGCCGTCATGCCTTTGCCTGCTTCGGCGGTGGCGAGACAAGCGCCGACCGGAAAGCCGCCGCCAAGCGCCTTGGCGATCGTCATGATGTCGGGCTCAACGCCGGCGCGCTGATAGACGAACAGGTCGCCGGTGCGCGCGAAGCCGGTCTGTATTTCGTCGAATATCAAGAGCAGGCCGTGCTGATCGCAAAGCTGGCGCAAGCCACGCAGGAAATTGGCCGGCGGCACGCGCACGCCGCCCTCGCCCTGGATCGGCTCGACCAGGATGGCGCCGGTTTGCGGACCGATCGCCTTCTTGACCGCTTCAAGATCGCCATACGGCACCTGGTCGAAGCCGTCGACCGGCGGGCCGAAGCCGTCGAGATATTTCTTGTTGCCGGTGGCCGCGAGCGCGGCAAGCGTCCGCCCGTGGAAGGCGCCCTCGAAGGTGATGAACCGGTACCGCTCCGGCTTGCCGCTGACCGATTGATATTTACGCGCCATCTTGATCGCGCATTCGATCGCCTCGGCGCCGGAATTCTGGAAGAACACGGTGTCGGCGAAGGTCGCTTCGCATAGCCGGTCCGCCAGCCGCTCGCCTTCGGGAATTCGGTACAAATTCGAGACGTGCCAGAGCTTCTTTGCCTGATCCTCGATCGCGCTCACCAGCCGAGGATGGGCATGTCCAAGAGCATTAACGGCGACGCCGGAGGTGAAATCGAGATAGCGCTCGCCGTCAGCCGTAAACAGCCAAGCGCCCTCGCCCCGCTCGAAAGCGAGGTCGACGCGCGCATAAGTCGGCAATAGGTGCGAGGTCACGGCCTGTTTGATCCATCGAACTGTTTAGTTTGCGCATGATCTTGCCCGAAAACCGGTGTCCACTTTTCGGGATCGTGCGCTTTCGTTTGCGCATGATCTTATTCGAAAGCCGGCAGCCACTTTTCGGCATCATGCGCGCGCCGAAAAGAAATGTGCCGCCTCGCCGGGCGGCACTTTTCTTATTCTATTGCAGGGCTTTGCCCTGTCAACACGCGGCTCGGGTAGCACGCTTGCCAACTCAAATTCGCCGCAAAGCGGATTCAGATTCTAAAGGAAAAACTGTTGGTAGCTAGGGTCTGGGGGTTGCAAACGCTTGCACGAGAGTCACCCCATATTGTAGCGTTTTGGTCAGCTAGTACGACATCTCGTGCTAGCGAGAGGTTTTTAGTTCATTCCTGAAGCGTATGCGTCAGGCGCAAGGAAGCGCCCGACGGCGGGGAAGGATTCTACCCAAGGCCTTGAAAGGCTAGGAGAAACCCGATGGGCTGGACCGATGAACGGGTCGAACTGCTCAAGAAACTGTGGGCGGATGGCTTATCTGCCAGCCAGATCGCGGCCGAGCTTGGCGGGATCACCCGCAATGCGGTGATCGGCAAGGTGCATCGTCTCGGCCTCTCCGGCCGCGCCAAGAGCCCCTCCTCGTCCAGCCCAAGGCCGCGCAAGGCGCGTTCGTCCGGCATGATGCGGGTCTCGCGGCCAACGATGCGCGGAAATACGGCCCTGGCGTTCGATTACGAGGCCGAGCCCGAGCCGGAATTGATCGAAATCCCGGTCGAACAGCGCAAGACTCTGCTGCAACTGACGGAAAAGACCTGCCGCTGGCCGATCGGCGATCCGGGCAGCGGCGAATTCTTCTTCTGCGGCGGCGAAAACGCCAACGAACAGCCCTATTGCGCCTTTCACGCGCGCGTCGCCTACCAGCCCATGGCGGACCGGCGGCGCGATAAGCGCCCTTTTCGAGGTTAGGTCAGTTCGCCCGCCCGAAGCGGTCGTCTAGCGCATAGCCGGCCCCGCGCACGGTGCGGATGGGGTCGGCCATGTGGCCGCGATTGATGGCTTTTCGCAGCCGGCCGACATGCACGTCCACGGTGCGCTCGTCGATATAAATATCGCTGCCCCAGACGCCGTCGAGCAATTGCTCGCGCGAAAACACGCGGCCCGGGCGCTCCATCAGAAACTCCAGCAAGCGGTACTCGGTCGGCCCCAGATCGATCGGGCGGCCGTTGCGTGAAACCCGCTTCTTTTCGCGGTCGAGCTCGATGTCGCCGATGTTGAGCACAAGCGCGACCCGCTCGGGATTGGCACGGCGCAATAGCGCGCGCACGCGCGCCAGCAGTTCCGGCACCGAGAACGGCTTGACGATGTAGTCGTCGGCGCCGGTGGCGAGGCCGCGCACCCTTTCGCTCTCCTCGCCGCGGGCGGTGAGCATGATGATCGGTAGTTGGCGGGTTTCCGGCCGCGCGCGCAGACGGCGGCACAGCTCGATACCGGACAGGCCGGGCAGCATCCAATCGAGCACCACCAGATCCGGGCTGCTCTCCTTCAAGCGGGTGTCGGCCTCGTCGCCGCGCGCGGCGGTCTCGACTTCATAGCCCTCGGCCTCGAGATTGTAGCGGAGCAGCATAGTGAGCGGCTCTTCGTCCTCCACGATCAGGATGCGCGCGTTCATGCCAAATCTCGTTATCTATTTTCGCCGGCCCGCAGGGCGGCAATCGTCGTTGTGTCGCCCTTCGGCCGCTGGTCGGCGATCGGCCGGCCTTCGATGACGTAATGCACCGTCTCGGCGATGTTGGTGGCGTGGTCGCCCATACGCTCGATATTCTTGGCGCAGAACAGGAGATGGATGCAGAACGTGATATTGCGCGGATCTTCCATCATGTAGGTCAGCAATTCGCGGAAAACGGAAGTGCAGACCGCGTCGATTTCCTCGTCACCCCGCCATACCGCCATGGCCTTGCTGTCGTCGCGGCGGGCATAGGCATCGAGCACCGCCTTCATTTGCCCGAGAACCATATCGGCCATGTGTTCGACGCCGCGGATCAGCTTGGGCGGCGGAAATTCGGCGTTAAGCGCGATCACGCGCTTGGCAATGTTCTTGGCGAGGTCGCCGATGCGCTCCAGGTCGTTGGCGAGCCGCAGGGCGCCGACGATCTCACGCAGGTCGACCGCCATCGGCTGGCGGCGGGCGATGGTGAGGACCGACTTTTCCTCGATCTCGCGCTGCAGGGCATCGATATTGGCGTCCGCCTGCGTGACTCGCTGCGCCAGCGCGCTGTCGCGTTTGGCCAGCGCATCGACCGAGTCGGCCACTTGCTTCTCCGCCAGGCCGCCCATTTCGGCGACCATGCGCGCGAGGTCCTGCAGATCCGTGTCGAAGGCCTTGGTCGTGTGCAGATCGTTCATTGCTGTTGTCCTTCAGTCGCAACTATGCGCTAGCCGAAGCGACCGGTTATATAATCTTGAGTGCGGCGATCGTTAGGGGTCGTGAACATACGCGTCGTTTCGCCGTATTCGATCAACTCGCCGAGATACATGAAAGCGGTGAAGTCGGACACACGCGCAGCCTGCTGCATGTTGTGGGTCACAATGGCGATCGTGTAGTCGTCCTTAAGCTCGTCGATCAATTCTTCGATCTTGGCGGTGGAGATCGGGTCGAGCGCCGAGCACGGCTCGTCGAACAGGATCACCTCGGGCCGCACCGCGACGGTACGGGCGATGCAAAGCCGCTGCTGCTGGCCGCCGGACAGCGAAAGTCCGTTGGCGTTGAGCTTGTCCTTGACCTCGTCCCATAAGGCAGCGCGCTGCAGCGCGTGCTGCACGCGGCTCTCCAGGTCGGATTTCGGCAGCCGCTCGTACAGCCTGATACCGAAGGCGATATTCTCGAAAATCGTCATCGGGAACGGTGTCGGCTTCTGGAACACCATGCCGACCTTGGCGCGCAGCAAATTGAGGTCCTGCGACGGCGACAGAATATCCTCGTCATCAAGCTGCACATGCCCGGTGGCGCGCTGGTTCGGATAAAGGTCGTACATGCGGTTGAGAATACGCAGCAACGTTGACTTACCGCAGCCCGAGGGACCGATAAACGCGGTCACCTTGCCCTGGTAAAGCGAGCAATTGATGTCCTTCAAAGCGCGGTTATCGCCGTAAAAGAAATCCAGGTTCCGGATAGAAACCTTCTCCAACAGGCCTTCGGTGCTGGTCGCTGCGTGGGTGACAGTCGGGACCGTGAATGATGCTACGCTCATGATGATTTTCTCTGAGACGCTAGGAAGCGGGCGATGATGCTGAGCGCAAGCACCGCCAACGTGATGATCAGCGCGCCGGTCCAGGCCAGTTTCTGCCAATCCTTGTAGGGACTGAGCGCGAACTGGAAGATGACGACCGGCAGACTGGCGACCGGAGCATTCAGGTTCGTGCTCCAGAACTGGTTGTTGAGCGCCGTGAACAGCAGTGGCGCGGTTTCGCCGCTGATGCGCGCAACCGCCAGCAGCACGCCAGTGATCATGCCGGCACGCGCGGCGCGATAGGCGACCTTGGTGATCATCAGGGCCCGCGGCAGCCCGATGGAAGCGGCCGCCTCCCGCAACGTATCGGGGACCAAAGTGAGCATATCCTCCGTGGTGCGCACCACCACCGGCACTACGATCACCGCCAGCGAGACGGCGCCGGCCCAGCCGGAGAAATGGCCCATCTGGGCGACCATGATCTCGTAGATGAAGAGGCCGACTACGATCGACGGCGCGCTGAGCAGGATGTCGTTGATGAAGCGCACCACCATGGTCAGTTTGTCGTAACGCCCGTACTCCGCCATATAAGTCCCGGCGAGCATGCCGAGCGGCGTGCCGATCGCCACCGCGATCGCCGTCATGACCAGGCTGCCCATGATCGGATTGAGCAGTCCGCCGGCCGCGCCAGGCGGCGGCGTCATCTGCGTGAACACGGCAAGCGAGAGGCCACTGAAGCCCTCCCACAGCAGAACGGCCAGGATCAGCACGAGCCAGCTCAGGCCGAAGGCGGTCGCGGCAAATGCGAGCCCCATCGTGATGATGTTGCGGCGGCGCCGTTTGGCGTAGAGCGGGGAGGATGCGCCTGAAATCATGACCATGATCAGGCTCCTACCCGCGCGTTGAGACGCATCAACATCAGGCGCGCAAAGGCGAGCACGATAAACGTGATCACGAACAGGATGAGGCCGAGCGCGATCAGCGACGACGTATAGAGATCGCCGACCGCCTCGGTGAATTCGTTAGCGATGGTGGCCGAAATGGTCGTCCCCGGCGCCAGAATCGAACCGGAAATGCGGTGCGCATTACCGATCACGAACGTCACCGCCATTGTTTCGCCGAGCGCGCGGCCGAGCCCCAGCATGACGCCGCCGATGACGCCGACCCGGGTGAACGGCAGCACTACAAAGCGCGCCACCTCCCAGGTGGTGCAGCCGAGACCGTAAGCCGCCTCCTTGAGCACCGGCGGCACCGCTTCGAACACGTCGCGCGAGATCGACGTAATGAACGGCAGCACCATAATGGCCAGGATCAGGCCGGCGGTCAGAATACCGATGCCATAGGGCGGTCCGGCGAACAGCGTGGACAGCACCGGCACATGACCGAACACGGTGATCAGGAATGGCTGCACGTATTGCTGCAAGAACGGCGCAAACACGAACAGACCCCAGATGCCGTAGATGATACTTGGAATTCCGGCGAGCAGCTCAATGGCAATACCGATCGGGCGCCGCAGCCACATCGGGCACAGTTCCGTGAGAAACAGCGCGATAAACAAGCCGACCGGCACGGCGATCAGCATGGCTATGAACGAGGTGAGGATCGTGCCGTAGATCGGCGCGATAGCGCCGAATTTCTCGGTGACCGGGTTCCAGCTTTCGACCAGAAGAAAGTTGAGGCCGAACTTATGCAAGGCCGGCCACGAGCCGTAAACGAGCGAAATGATGATGCCGCCAAGGATGATGAGAACGGTGATGGCGGCGGCGCGCGTCAGATGACGAAATGCAGAATCACCCAATCGCAGACGCTGGAGAACCCTGGCTCGGTCGACCTGATCGGCGACCGACATGGTTCCGCCCTGTAATGCAACATCAACCACGGATCGCCTCCCGGCGGGTTGCATTCGGCTCTCCCTTTGCTCAAGCGCGTCCGGGGAAGCCACTCAAGCGGCCTCGCGGCCACATTACAAGCCGCCTTACGCGCGGCGGTGGACAAGGAAAGGGCGCCATGCCGGCGCCCTTTCCCATTTTGTCCTGCAGGTCACATCGACGCCTTGACGTCGCTCTTCCACTTGGCCTCGATCAGCTTCACGACACTGTCAGGCATCGGAATGTAGTCGAGGCTTTCGGCCATCTTGGCGCCATTCTTGTAGGCCCAGGCGAAGAACTTGAGGGCCTCGCTGGTGGCGGCCTGATCCTTCGGCTCCTTCGGAATCAGGATGAAGGTGGCACCGGCGATCGGCCAGGACTTGGCGCCCGGCGAGTCGGTGATGATCATGTAGAAGCCGGGTGCATGCGCCCAGTCGGCGCCGGCCGCGGCCGCCATGATGGCCTCGGGGGTCGCGACGACGACCTTGCCATCCTTGTTGACCATCTTGGTGGTGGTCAGGTGGTTCTGCTTGGCATAGGCGGTCTCGACATAGCCGATCGAGCCCTTGGTGTTGCCGACATTGTTGGCAACGCCTTCATTGCCCTTGGCGCCGATGCCGGCCGGCCACTCGACCGATGTATTGCTGCCGACCTTCGACTTCCAATCGGCGCTAACTTTCGACAGATAGTTGGTGAAGACGAAAGTAGTGCCGGATCCGTCGGCGCGGTGCACCAGCGCGATCGCCTGCGACGGCAGCTTCACGCTCGGGTTCAGCTTCTTGATCGCCGGGTCATCCCACTTCTTGATTTCGCCGAGGTAAATCTTCGCCAGCGTCGGACCGTCGATTGTCAGATCGCCGCTCTTGATACCGTCGAGATTCACGACCGGGACGATGCCGCCCATGACGGTCGGAAACTGAATGACGCCGATCTTGTCAAGCGCGTCGGGCTGCAACGGCATGTCGGAGGCGCCGAACGTCACGGTGCGTGCAGTGATCTGCTTGATGCCGCCGCCGGAACCGATTGACTGATAGTTCAGCCCGTTGCCGGTTTCCTTTTTATAGGCGTCAGCCCATTTGGCGTAGATCGGATAGGGGAAGGTGGCGCCGGCGCCGGAAATGTCGGCGGCCTGAGCCGGAACGAAAGCAGCGGCGGCGATAAAGCCGGCAGCTGCCAAAGTCGTCCAGTGTTTCACGGGGTCTCTCCATGTTGGCGGCCAAAAGCGTGCACGGGGCTCGAAGCCCGTGATGTCCGCCTTTGCGCCCGTGGTGCGGGCGGCCGCTGTTGCTTTAAAACGCTCTCCACGACTGAGCTTCGGACAGGTTTTTTGTTCGTCTTGGATCGAGGTTTCCGAAGTCGAGGACAGCCATAGGCGTCGCATGTCACCGTTCTATAAACGTTTGGTGACAATCACATGACAATTTAACTATTTGATTTTGCTTCGAATTCGTTCGTTTGCCGGAAATTATCGGTGTGCAACGGCAAATGCATGGTGAAACTGGCGCCGGCGCCAGGCGTACTTTCGATGCTCAATCGGCCGCCGTGCCGATTGAGCACGTGCTTGACCAGCGCCAAGCCCAATCCGGTTCCACCCTGGGCGCGGCTGTCGGCGACATCGACCCGGTAGAACCGCTCGGTCAGCCGCGGCAGATGCTCGGGCGCGATACCGGGACCGTAATCGCGTACCGCTACGCGCACCTCCGGCACACCGGCGCGCGTTTGGCCGCGCGTTAGCGTGATATCGATCCGTTTGCCGGCGGCGCCGTACTTGAGCGCGTTCTCCACCAGGTTTTCGAGCGCGCGGATCAATTCATCGCGGTCGCCGAGCACGATCAGGGCATCGGGCGGCGCGACGACCTTGATCACGACCTCACGGTCGCGCGCCAGCGTCTGCAAGCCGTCCGCCACCTGGCGCACGATCGGCGCCAGGTCGAGCGGCGTGTTCGGTTGCAGATGCGCATTGAGTTCGATGCGCGACAACGAGAGCAGGTCGTCGATCAGGCGGGCCATGCGGGTGGCCTGCCCCTGCATGATGCCTAAGAATTTCTCGCGCGCCACGGGGTCGTTCTTGGCAGGGCCCTGCAAGGTCTCGATAAAGCCCAGCAATGCGGCGAGCGGCGTGCGCAGCTCGTGGCTGGCGTTGGCGATGAAGTCGGCGCGCATTTCCTCGACCCGGCGCAGCGGGGTGAGATCGTTAAACGTCATCAGCAGAATGTCAGGGCGTGTATCCCCGGCGTTCGCCAGCTTGACCGGCGTCACGAAAGCTTCGAACCAGCGGTCGAGCGGCACGCGCTCGAAAAATTCCACCCGTTGCGCCGTCCGGGTGGCGGTGGCGCGCCGGATCGCATCAACCAGTTCGGGCATGCGCAAGGTGATTAAGGCCGGCTCGCCGCGGCGCAGCGAAGGCGCAATCCCCGACGCTGCCGCATTGAAAGCAATAACGCGGCCGTCGCGGTCGAGCACGATCGCCGGTCCGGGCAGTCCGCCGATCAACGACTCGATCAGCAAGGCCTGCGGATGCGCGGCAGTACGGTCGTATATCGGCAGCCCGCGCCCGATATCGGCATCGGCGCCCAACCTGCCGAGCAACGCATGCCACGCCGCGCGCAGGCGGCTCGGCCAATCTGCGCGGCGCGGCAAATTTGCGCTGTTGTCGTCGCTCGCCATGGTCAATCGGCGTTGATCTTTTCGGACTCGATCTCGCTGCGTAGCGGCGCGGTCACGCTCGTCACCGGATGCAACGCGGGTTTTGCACGCGCGCCCCGCGTATTTAGCCATATCTCGCGCACACCCAGAATGATGAGCGCGACGACGAACGGCGCAACATAATAAAGCAGCCGGAACAACAGCAGCCCCGCCAGCACACTTTCCTTATCGAATTGCCACAAGGCCACCAGCATGGCGGCGTCGAACACGCCGAGGCCGCCGGGCGCATGGCTGGCGAAGCCGAGCAGCGTGGCCGACACGAACACCACGGCCAGCGTCACGAAACCGATGTTCGGCTCGTCCGGCAGCAGCATATACATGGCGAGCGCGCAGCAGCCGAGATCGAGAATTCCGATGCCGATTTGCAGCAAGGTCGACGGCCCGCTCGGCAAATACACCTTCCATTCGCCTCGCCCGATTTCGCGCGGCGCGCTCCAGACCCAGCCGAGATAGCACACGAGCACGGTAAGCAGAGCGCCGGCGATGCAGCGGTTGAGCCAGACCGGCAATTGATCGAGCCACCCCGCGGCCTGCGGCGAATGGAATATGCCGAGACCCAGCACGGTGGCATTGCCAAGCCAGAACGTCAGGCCCGCCACAAAACAGATTTTCGCCACTTCGATGGCGTCGAGACCGTAGGCCGAATAGATGCGGTAGCGCACCGCACCCCCGGTGAACACGGTGGCGCCGATATTGTGGCCGATCGAATAACTGGTGAATCCGGACAGCGCCGCGATCCGATAGGGGATTTCCTTGCGCCCGATCGTGCGCAGGGCGAACCAGTCGTAGAATGTCAGCGTGAAATAGCCGCCCGCGACGAACGCGGCGGCGGCGATGATATTGCGCCGCTCGGTCGCCTTCAGCGCGGCCATCACTTCATTGGTATTGATGTGGCGCAGCATATGGATCAGCACCGCCACCGCCACGGTGATGATGGCCAGGCTGAGAAACACGCCGATCCTGTTCCAGCCGATATGTTTCTGGAAAAATCGCGCCCCCGCGCGCAGCAAATTGAGCATCTTTCCTCCGCTTCGGCGCACAGGACCCCCGGCCACGAGTCCCCGTAACGCCGCGCACCTGCCGGCGCGCATTGACCCCACTAGCAGAACTCACACCCCGGCGCGAGTGGACTGCCGCCGGCCCCGGCGATTTGCTAGACTGCACGGTAAACGGCCGTATCGCTCAACCAGGCCGGTGGGAGGACACCTCATGCATGACTTTGATCATTCCGCACCCCGCCGCGCGGTGCTGCAGGGTGCCGGCATCGGCCTTTGTGCTGGCCTCTTGTCGGGTCTTTCGGCAGCGGCGCAGGCACAAACGGCCTCGGCCGGCGGCGAAATCTGGCACCAGGACTATTGGGCTAAAAAAGGCGATGTGAAGCTCAATCTTTGGCGCAAACGGATCGGCGCGCCGAGCCCGGGTGAACCGGTACGGCCAATTGTGTTCCTCGTGCATGGCTCGTCGAATTCGTCGCGCTCCTCCTACGACCTCACGGTGCCCGGCAAGGGCGAATATTCGCTCATGAATGTGCTGGCGCGCTACGGCTACGACGTCTGGACCATGGATCATGACGGCTATGGCCACTCCGGCTCATCCGGCAATAATTCCGACATCGCCAGCGGCGTCGAGGACTTGAAGGCCGCGATGCCAGTGGTGACGAAGGAAACCGGGCAGCAAAAGGTGCATTTTTACGGCACCTCGTCCGGCGGAATTCGCGCCGCAGCCTTTGCGCAAGCGCAGCCCGAGTCCGTCGGACGGCTCATGCTCTGCGCCTTCACCTACAAGGGTAACGGCGCAGCCGAGATCGAACGGCGGCGGAAAAAAATCGCGCAATTGCGCGCCAGCCCGCGCCGCAAGCGCGACGCGGCCATGATCCGTTCGATCTTCACCCGCGACGGCCATCCGGCCTTCTACGACCCGGCGATGGTCGAGGCATTGATTGCCGACGAGATGAAATTCGGCAACGAGGTGCCGAGCGGCACTTACCTCGACATGGCGGCGAACCTGCCGATCGTCGATCCCAAAAAAATATTGTCACCGGTCCTGATGTTGCGCGGCGAATTCGACGGCAATTCGACCAACGCCGATCTGCTCGACTTCTATGCTCAACTGCCGAGCGGGGACCGCCAATTCGTCATCCTGCCGCAGACCGCGCACAGCGCGGGTTACTGCAAGAACCGTCACCTGCTTTTTTACGCTCTGCATAACTTCCTGGCCGAACCAGCGCCTGAGAGCTGAGATCGGCCGAGTTACCGCGATGTAATGGAACTATTCAGCCGCTCCGGCGTTTTCCGATCAATTCACCACATACTGGAGGGCTGCCATGAAAAAATTCTTGGCGATTGCATTGATTACGGCCGGTATTGCGGCCGCGCCGACGCTTGCCAGCGCAGGTGAGCGGATGGGCGATGCGGCGGGCGGCGCAGTTGCCGGCGCGCTGGTTGGCGGCCCCGTTGGCTTGGTCGCGGGCGGCATCATCGGCTATACCGCCGGCCCGGACATCGCTCGCGGCATGGGCATCCACCACCGGCACTATCGTCACTATACTTACCGTAACGGGCGGCGGGTCTATTACTAGAATTCGCTCGATCTCGATTCTGCAGGCCGGAGAGATTTCCCTCCGGCCTTTTTCTTTTTTGCCGTAGCCAAGGCGGTTTCTACCGATTGAGCGGACACATTTCCGCGCCACGAATTGTCATCTAGGCGGCGAAGAATTCGCGCAGCGCCGCCGTGGTCTCCGCCGGCGCCTCTTCGGACAGGTAATGCCCGCTCGGCATCGCCTTCGCCGCCACGATATTCTTAGCGTAGCTCTTCCAGATCTCGGCCGGGCCCGGATTGTGGTTGCGGCCGACGCCGCCGGTCGCGCCCCATAACAGCAGCACCGGGCACTCGATCTTGCGCCCGGCCTCGAAATCCTTGGTGTCCATATCGAGATCGACGCCGAAGGTGGCGCGATAATCCTCGCAGACGGCGTGGATGGTCGCCGGATTGCGGAAGCAGCGCTTGTATTCGGCAAGCGCGTCCTTGTCGAAGAAGCTCAGACCCTGTTTGGTTTTTGCGAGTTTCCGCTCGATGAACCAGTCCGGATCGGCGCCCATCATCTTCTCCGGCAGCGGCTCAGGCTGGATGTTGAACAGCCAATGCCAGGAGAAGCGGCCCCATTCCTTCGTCATATGATTGAGCAGATGGTGCTGCGGCACGATGTCGAGGATCGCCGCGCGTTTCACCTTTTCCGGATGATCGAGGCACATGCGGTGCAGCACGCGCGCGCCGCGGTCGTGACCGGCGGCATAGAATGTGCCGAAGCCGAGCGCCGCCATCACCTCCACCTGGTCCTGCGCCATAGCGCGGAACGAATAGCCGGAATGGTCATCACCGCCGGGCGGCTTTTCCAAATCGCCATAGCCGCGCAGGTCGGTGGCGACCACCGTGAACTCTTTCGCCAGCGCCGGCGCCACCGCATGCCACGACAGATGCGTGAACGGATTGCCGTGCATCAGCAGCAGCGGCGGCCCGCTGCCGCCGATAACTGTCACGATGCGCGCGCCACTGGTTTGGATGTCGCTGCGGGTGAAGCCTTCGAGCATGGATGGCACTGGAACTACCTCATTCTAGTCATGGCCGGGGGCCATCCGCGGGCGCGCCCCCGCCCGCCCGGCCGTTTGTTCGAGGGCCAGCATAGCAAAGCCATGCCCAAATAGGACAACCCCGGCCTCGCCAGAGCGAAGCCGAGGCTATTGCCTGCCCAAAGAGCGATCGGCTCAGTTGCAAACCCTGAAACGGCGGAGGTGCAAGCTGCCATCCGGATATTCGACGGTGCGCTTGACGATGTAGCAGTCCGGGCCGGCGACGTAGGTCGGGGCATAAAAACCCCAACCGAAACCGCCCCAGTGGCCCCAGTGATGGCCGTGCCAATGGGCGGATGCGGCGGTCGGGGCGAAGGCGGCGGCGCCAACAACGGCAGTCGCGCCGATAGCGAGAACGAGCTTGCGGAACATGGCGTCTCTCCTGTTTTGGGGGATGTGCCTGTCACATCCTCGCCATGGGTCGCGGGGGTCCTGTTATCGGTTCAAGCGCCGATGCCCTATTTTTCAGCCAATAAGTAACGAAAAGCACGCATTTCGCCCCACTTGGCTTGCCGAGACCCGCCGGAAAAGAGGAAACTGCGGCCGCCTGCCCCATGGCCGGGGCGGGCGGATGCCAAATTTCTTCGATTTTTCTTGAACCTGCCCGCCGCCTCCGGCGACCCATTCACGAGACGATAAGCCCGCGATGCAAACGACTTCGGACGAGGTTCTGATCGCAAGGATCGCAGGCGGCGACCGGCTCGCAATGCAGGTGCTGTTCGCACGGCACCATGTTCGTGTGTACCGGTTCGTGCTGCGTTTGGTGCGCAACGAGGCGACGGCGGAGGACTTGATCAGCGATGTGTTCCTCGATGTCTGGCGGCAAGCTGGAAAATTCGAGGGCCGATCGGCCGTCTCCACCTGGATGTTGAGCATCGCGCGCTTCAAAGCCCTGTCGGCGCTACGGCGCCGGCCGGAACAGGAACTGGATGACGAAACGGCGGAGCAGATCGAGGATCATGCCGACGATCCAGAAGTGTCTCTGGCGAAGAAGGACAAGGCCGCGGTCTTGCGACAAGCCTTGAGTAAGCTTTCCGCGGAACACCGGGAGATCGTGGACCTCGTCTACTACCACGAGAAGTCGGTGGAGGAAGTTGCGGGAATTGTCGGTATCCCGGAAGCAACCGTGAAGACGCGAATGTTTTACGCGCGCAAGAAGTTATCGGAGATCTTGAAGGCAGAAGGTATCGATCGAGGTTGGCCATGAACACGACAAACAAAGAAATGCACAGCGACATCGAAGAGCTGCTTCCGTGGCACGCGGCGGGAACGCTGAGCCGTCGTGACAGCCAGCGCGTCGAAGAGGCGCTTGCCAGCGACCCCGAACTCGCCCGTCGCTACGCGATGGTGCGCGAGGAATTGGGCGAGACCATCCTGCTCAACGAGACGCTCGGCGCGCCCTCGGCGCACGCAATGGAAAAACTGTTCGCCAAGATCGAAGCCGAGCCGGCGCGCAAGCCGGCCGTCTCGCTCAATCTCGGCACGCGCGTTGCTGAATTTTTCGCGAGCCTGTCGCCGCGCACACTGGCCTGGTCGGCGAGCGCCGCCGCCATCGCCATCCTATTGCAGGCCGGACTGATCGCCGGCATCGTGATCAAGGAAAACAGCGTCGGCGGTTATGAGACGGCGTCCGCGCCGAGCACGGATCCGGGCGTCGGCGCCTTCACGATCATCCGTTTCGCGCCGCAGGCCTCGTCCGACGACATCACCAAGTTCCTCGAAGCCAACAAGCTTCAGGTCGCGGCCGGACCGATGTCCGGCGGACTCTACAAAGTGCGCGTGTCGATGACCGGATTGCCGAAGACCGATCTCGCGCGCATCGTAAAGAAGCTGCAGGAAGACAAGGTCGTCGGCTTCATCGCCACGACCGAGTGAGATGAGCGTTTCGCGTCGGAGATCACGCCATGCGCGCACATCGTAGCATCCTGCTCGTCGCAGCCCTCGCCGGATTGACGCTGGCGGCAGCCGATGCTGCTTTCGCGCAGAGAGTCATCAGCCGCGGCCAAAATATCGGCGCCGGCGGGCCGGTGCGCGGCGGCGGCGATTATCGTGGCGGCGGTGGCTACCGCGGCGGCTGGGGCGTCGTGCCCGGTGTGCTCATGGCAATCCCGCAAATGGGGCCGCCTGGCGGGCGATATATCGACGATGACATCGACACGCCGCAAAGTGCGAGGCGACCGGCCCGGCGGGGCTCGAGTGGCGCGCCGGCAGCCAACGAGCGCCGCCTGGTGCCCGATGAAGTGGTGATCGAGATCCCGAACTCCGCCACGCCGCAGCAAATCGACGCGCTGCAACGCCGCCATCGGCTCACCCGCCTGGAATCGCTGACCTTTCAATTGACCGGTACCACTTTGTACCGCTGGCGGATTCCCGACCGCCGCTCGGTCGCGCGGTGGTGCGCGCGCTGGAATCGGATCGGTTGGTCGCATCGGCGCAACCGAATTATCTCTTCACGCTGCAACAAGACAGCTCCAAGGCCGCCCCCGAAGGCGACGCCGCTCAATACGAACTCGCCAAGCTGCATCTGCCGCAGGCCCACGCGCTCGCCAAGGGCGACAACGTGTTGGTGGCGGTGATCGATTCCGGCATCGACGCCAATCATCCAGAACTCATCGGCGCCGTCGCGCAAAGTTACGACACGCTCTCGCAGCCGATGACGCCGCACAAGCACGGCACGGCCATTGCCGGCCTGATCGTGGCCCACGGCAAGTTGATGGGCGCAGCGCCGGGCGCGCATATTCTGGCGATCCGCGCCTTTGCCGGCGCCGGCGCGAGCGCCGAAGGCACCACATTCAATATTCTCAAAGGTCTCGACTGGGCGGCGGCGAATGGCGCGCGCGTCATCAATATGAGTTTTGCCGGACCATCCGATCCGGCGATCCACCGCAGCCTGGCGGCCGCGCATAAGAAAGATATCGTATTGGTCGCGGCGGCCGGAAATGCCGGGCCGAAATCGCCGCCGCTCTATCCCGCCGCCGATCCGAACGTGATCGCGGTGACAGCGACCGATGCCGACGACAAACTGTTCCCGCAGTCCAATCGCGGCCACTACATCGCGGTGGCGGCGCCCGGCACGCAAATCCTGGTGGCTATCCCAGACGGCGGCTATGAAGTGGCCTCCGGCACGTCGTATTCCGCGGCCGAGGTGAGCGGGATTGCTGCGTTGATGCTCGACCGCAAGAGCGGCCTCTCACCCGATAAACTACGCGACATCCTGCTGGCGACCGCAAAAGATCTGGGTCCCAGGGGCCGCGACATTATGTTCGGCGCCGGGCTCGTCGACGCCTATGGCGCCCTCATGGCGGAAGAGACGCCGGTAGCGGCGACACCACGACCGGTTGAGCGCGTGAGTACCGGCGCGCGCTGAGGTTTCCCTGACCACTTGCGGTCGCGACGAAAAACCGCCACTTGTGGCGCGAATATACGTTTCACCGGAGACGAAATGACTATACCTGGTCAACCGCAAATGTTGCCGCTGCGCGTGACGCGCAACGACCGGATCGCCGACGGCATCCACCTGCTCGAATTTCGCGATGTCGAAGGAAAGCCATTGCCGGAATTCTCCGCCGGAGCGCATGTCGCTATCCAGGCGCCGAACGGGTTGCTGCGCAAATATTCCCTGTGCAATGACCCGGCCGAACGCGACCGCTACCTGGTCGCGATCAAGCGCGAAGCGAACGGCCGCGGCGGCTCTTGCAACCTCATCGACAATACGAAAGCCGGCGATGAGTTGATGGTGGCTGCGCCGGTCAACGATTTCCGATTGCCACAGCGCGCGCAGGATTTCCTGTTCGTCGCCGGCGGCATCGGCATCACGCCGATCATGGCAATGATCCGCGAAATCCAGCGGCAAGGAAAGCGGTTCCGCCTGTTCTATTGTTCGCGCTCGCCAGAAACGACCGCGTTCCTCGACGAGTTGAGCGCGCCCGAATTCAAGGATCAGGTCACGATCCACTACGATCACGGCGATCCGGCCCGATCGCTCGATTTGCGGCCGATCCTGGCGGAACGGAAAAACCGCGAGCATCTGTATTGCTGCGGGCCGCGCCCATTGATGGAGGCGGTGCGCACGATGACCGACCATTGGTCGTCGACGGCCGTGCATTTCGAGGCCTTCAGCGAAGCCGAGACGCACAAGCCGACCGACAAGCCGTTCAAGGTCAGGCTCGCGCGCTCTGGCGACGTGGTCGACGTGCCCACCACGAAAACGATCCTCGAAGTCTTGCGCGAGCACGGCCTCGATGTACCGAGTTCATGCGAGACCGGCACTTGCGGGACCTGCCGTACCAAGCTCATCGCCGGCGAGGCCGATCACCGCGACCTGGTGCTCGCCGAGCACGAGCGCGCCGACACCATCATGATTTGCGTTTCGCGCGCGCGCACCGACGAAATCACCATCGATCGCTGAAGATCACTGCTGAATCGAGCGCAAATAGGCGGTCGCCGCGCGCGCATCGTCGTCGCTGAATTTGAATTCAG
The DNA here is from genome assembly GCA_963749625.1 of uncultured Alphaproteobacteria bacterium. Taxonomy (GTDB): domain Bacteria; phylum Pseudomonadota; class Alphaproteobacteria; order Rhizobiales; family Xanthobacteraceae; genus Pseudolabrys. Next base: position 25,435 of record CAVVNY010000023.1, read on the forward strand.
GCATGCCGGGATGACCGGACAGGACGCCGCGTCTGAGGTCCTGCGCGAACTGGTCCAGCTCGAAGCTGCGGCCGAGCATGCGAAGCGGCAGCGCGCCGGGCGTCCGGCTCCTGCCGGTTCTGCCGATCGCGTGACAGGGCGCGCAGAATTCTTGGAGCACCGCGCGGCCGTGCCGGGCCGGGTCTTGCGCATGTGCGGCCGAGCCCAGGATCGGCAGCGCCACCAAGGACGCGGCCAGCGGCAAGATGATTGTCGGTAGCCGTCGCATCATGAATCTCGCGATCCGCACCGGTGAGCTATGGCGCGCCGGAAGGGATTCGAACCCCTGACCCCCAGATTCGAAGTCTGGTGCTCTATCCAGCTGAGCTACCGGCGCCTGAACTTGAGAAGTAGAGCGAGTAGCCGGGTTTGTCCATTGGCGGCTTCAAACGGCTGCGACTTTGCCGACCGCGAGCACCTCGTCGGTCTTGGCCAGCGGCTCACCGCGCAAGACCGCCTTGGCGTTCTCCACCGCGCGCGCGACGATGCCGGCAAAATTATCGAGCGTCGCCCCAGCAAGGTGCGGGGTGACGACGGTATTTTCCAGCGCAAGCAGCTCGCTGCCGACTGGCGGCTCGCTGGCAAATGTGTCGATGCCCGCGCCGAAAAGATGCCCTTCCTTCAAAGCCGCGGCCAAAGCAGCTTCATCGACCACCCCGCCCCGCGCGCAGTTGATTAGCACCGCACCTTTCTTCATCGCACGAATGCGCTCGGCGTTGATGATGCCGGCGGTCTCCGGCAGCAACGGCAGATGCAAGGAGACAATGTCGGAGCGACGCACGAGATCGTCGAACTCGGCATAGCTCACGCCAAGGCTCCGCTCGAGTTCGGCAGATGGGCGGACCGGATCGTAATAGATGACGGTTGCATCAAACCCGCGCAGATGTTTCGCCACTTGCTTGCCGACCGCGCCGAGGCCGATGAGACCTATGGTCTTGTTCAACAATTGGCGATGCTCACCGCGCGCGCTTTCCTTATCCCAACCGCCGACGCGGGTGCGGCGGTCGATCTGCGGCAACTGGCGATAGACCGCGAGCATAAGGAGCACGGTGTGCTCGGCGACCGGAATGCTGTTGCCGGCGTGAAGGCGCGCGACACCGATGCCGCGTTCGCGACACGCATCGAGATCGATGTGGTCGACGCCGGCGCCGAGCTTCTGGATGAAGCGAAGCTTCTGCCCGGCCGCCACCACCTCTTTCGCGATCGGCGCGGCCATGACAAGGGCGACGTCCGCATTGCGGACGGCAGTAATACGCGCCGCCAAGGTGGCTTCGTCGATGAAGACCGTACGCCAATCCGCCGGCACGGCGGCTTCGATCGCGGCCTTGATGTGTGGATGAAATTTGTCGAGGACAGCGACAGTGACCATGTCCATTCCCATTTCCAATCTGCGAATGCGCTTATGCTTTATTGATACTACAACGGGCTGGACCGCGACCACGATAGTAATGCATGTGTTGAATAGCTACCATCTTGCGCAACGACCAAGCAGCGGTTGGAGGCGGGCCGCACTCCTGTCATGGTGCGTGGCACGACGGCACCGCCGCTGAACTTACCGGGAGGCTCGACCATGACCACAACCGTCGAAGTGCTGGCTGCCGCTTTCAAGGATGCCGGCACGCCGTTCATTGTCGGCCACCCGGGCGGCGAGTCGGTCGAACTGATGGAAGCGGCGCGCCAGCGCCAAATGCGTTTTCTCCTGATGAAACAGGAAGTGGCAGGCGCCATGCTGGCCGCGACCTGGGGCGACCTCACCGGCAGCCCAGGCATTTGTCTGTCGACGCGCGGGCCCGGCGCCGCCAATATGGTCAACGGCGTGGCGCACGCGTTTCTCGATCGCTCGCCGCTCATTGCAATTACCGATTCCTATTCCCGTCCCACCTACGAGACCGGGTTGCGCCAGCGCATCAACCAACTTGCGGTGTATGAGCCGATCGTGAAGTGGAGCACGACCATCGACGCCAAGACCGTGCGTCAGCAGGTGCGCCGCGCCATGCGCACCGCGACCGCAACGCCGCCCGGTCCGGTTCATTTCGAATTTCCGCAGAGCGAGACCACGCGCGAGGCCGGCGATTACGCGGCCGAGCCGCCGCTGATGCCGAATTGGATCGTGCCCGGTCCGGATCGCGCCGATCTCAAGCCGGCGCTGGACATGCTTGGCAAGGCGAGACGCCCGATCCTGATTGCGGGCTTGGGCGTGTATTGGTGTGGCGCGTCCGCCGAATTCGTCAAATTCGCCGAACGCCTCGGCGCCCCGGTGCTCACCACCACCAAATGCAAGGGCATGATCCCGGAGGATCACCCGCTGCGCGCGGGCTGCATCATCGGCGGGTTGATCGAGCGCAAACTGGTCATGGAATCCGACCTCATCGTCACCATCGGCCTCGACGCGGTGGAACTGCAGCCCAAGCCCTGGCCCTACACGCTGCCGGTATTGTCGCTGTCGTCAGTCCCGAGCGTCGACGCGCTGGTACCGGCCGATCCGGAAATTATCGGCGACCTGAAGGCGCTGCTGGCCGGCCTCGCGCAATGGGCGCCGGAGGGCACGAATTGGGGCGAGAAAGCCGCCAAGGCGTTCCGCCTGGAAGTGCGCGACGCGCTCAATACGCCCAGCACCGGGCTGTCGCCGCAGCGGACGATGGAAGTCGCGCGCGCGGTGCTGCCGCGCAATACGATTGCGACCTGCGACGCCGGCGCGAGCCGCCTGCTGATCGTGCAGAAATGGGAATCCTACGGCCCGCGCGAATTCCTCACCTCGAACGGCCTCGCCTCCATGGGCTACGCGGTGCCCGGCGCGCTTGCCGCGCGCATGGCCTATCCGGACCGCCCGGTGGTTGCCTTCACCGGCGACGGCGGCTTTCTGATGACGATCGCGGAATTGCAGACCGCCCAGCGCGAAAACCTTCCAATCATCGTTTTGGTGTTCGACGACCGCGAAATCGGCCTGATCCGCGTGAAACAGGAGATCAAGGGCATTCCCATGCACGGCGTAGCGCTCGGCGGCGTCGATTGGGAGAAACTGGCGCAATCCTTCGGCGCTGACGGCGTGGTGGTGGAAACCGAACAAGCATTGAGCGCCGCGCTCAGTGCGGCGGTGCAATCCAAACGCACCACGGTGATCGGCGTGCGCATCGACGCCTCCGGCTATGTCGCGCAGTTCAATGCGCTGCGCGAGCTCTAAGCCTTGAGCCCCTCGCGGAGGCCTTTGGTCCAGGCCGAGGCCGCTGCCGAAAGAAAGCCGATATCCGACTGGGTGGTCAGAAACAGGCAGCCCTTGCGGACCAGATCGACCTGACGCGCCACATCGCGGTTGCCGCCGCAGCCGGCGAATTTGCCGTGCTTGCGGCAGGCGGCAATGAGCCGCTCCTGCGCAGCGACCAGCACCGGATCGTCGAACTTGCCGGGCTTGCCCATATTGGCGAGCAGATCGTTGCTGCCGAGGTGCAGCACGTCGACGCCGTCAACCGCCGCGATCGCTTCGACGTTTTCCAGCCCTTCGACGGTCTCGATCATGCAGACCAGCAGGCAACTGTCGTTGAGCTGCGGCACGCTCTCGGTCAGCGGCACCGAGCGGTAATCGAAATGCGGATATCCGGCAGTGACCGAGCGCTTGCCGAGCGGCGCGAATTTGCAGATGTCGACCGCCTTGCGCGCCTGCGCGGCATTGGCCACGTCCGGATACACGATGCCCATCGCGCCGTTGTCGAGCAATAGCGAAACGTCGGGATCTTCGATGCCGCGCACGCGCACCAGCGGAGCGATGCCGCAGCCGAGCGCGGTGCTCGCAATATGCCCGATGGTCTCGAGATCAAACAGCGAATGCTGGCAGTCGATGAAGATGAAATCGTGCCCCGTCGTCTTGGCGATGCGGGCGACGTCGCCGGAGCGCCCGAGCCGCACCGGCATGCCGAGCGCGACTTCGCCGGCCAGCATGCGCGCCTTGACCGGATTCACGAGTTTGTCCGCATGCGACGTCATGGCGCGCCTCCAAAGTTTTGAAAACGTCTGGTCTAACGTCAGGCGACGCGGCCGAGCGGCTCGCGGCCGGCCAGCGCCTCGAACAGCTGCTCGGCGACAAGCAGCGAACTGCGCGCTTGCGTTTCATAAGTACCGCCGCCGGCGTGCGGCGTACCGACGACGGTCGGTAGCCGCATCAGCGGGTTATCGGCCGTCGGCGGCTCGCGTTCGAACACGTCGAGGCCGGCGCCGAAGATCTGACCGGCGACAATGGCGTCGTACAAAGCACGCTCGTCGACGATGCCGCCGCGCGACGTGTTGATCACGACCGCGCTCGGCTTCATCAGCGCGAGCGCCGCCGCGCCGATCATGCCACGGCTTTCGTCGGTGAGCGGAAGATGCAGGGTCAGGATATCGGCCTGCGGCAGCAGTTCGGCCAGCGAATTGGCGCGCCGGTGCGGAATGTCGGGCCAAATGTCGGCGGGCACGTAAGGATCGTAAGCCACGATCCGCGCATCGAAGGCCGCGTGCCATTTGCGCGCCACCAGCGTGCCGATATTGCCCATGCCGACGATGCCGACGGTCTTTTGCCACGACTCCATGCCGAGGAAATTAGAACGTTCCACCACGGCGCCGGAGCGGATGTTGCGGTCGAATTCCGTCACCCGCCGCGTCACGCTGAGTGCCAGCGCGAGCGCGAGTTCGGCGACGGCTTCCTTGTTGACCCCGGGCGTGCGGCACACGGTGATGCCGCGCGCGCGCGCCGCCACGAGGTCGATGTTGTCGATGCCGACGCCCTGTTTGGCGATAACGCGCAGCTTCTTGGCACGCGCCAGGTTGTCGGCCCGGATCGGCGTCATACGGACCATCACGCCGTCGGCATCCTCATGCCAGTTGCTCACACGCGGATCGTCCCAACGGATGATTTCGGCGCGTTGTGCGGCGAATTCGACGCCGGTCGGGAAGAAAGAATCGAGCACATAGACCTTCATGCGCCGGCCTCCCGACCGCGTTTCGTCAATGGAAGAATGCCGTACCGGCTCAGCTACCCTTGAGCTCGTGCAATTCCGGCATGAACATGTCCCTCCACGACGCCGGCAGCCGTTTCATGGTGCCGACCTTATGCATGAAGGTGGCGAACTCCATCGACTGCTGCGGTGCCGTCGTCCAGACGTTGTCGGGGTCGGAGATGTACTTCGTCATGTCGGCTTGGGTGCTGCGCTTTTCATTGGTGGTCTTGATGTAGATTTGCGCCGAATCGCCCGGGTTCTTGTTGATGAATTCTTCCGCCTCGCTGAGCGCGGCGTAAACGGCGCTGGTCACCTTTGGATTCGCATCGCGGAATTTCTTCGACATAAGCATGACGCCGTTGGTCGCCGGCCCGCCGAGCGTATCGTAGGACTTGAGCACTTGGTGCACGCCCGGCGTCGCCAACTCGAAATAGTAGTAAGGCGCGACCGAATAGTGGCTGTTGATCTCGGTCGCCTTCGACATCACCGATGTCGCGGCGTCCGGATGCGGGCGCGTGATGGTGAACGGATCGAGCCTGGCATATTGATCCTGACCCCACTCCTTGGCGGCCGCCATCTGCAGGCAGATGGCCTGGCTCGACGTCTTGACCGACGGCAAGGCGATCTTGTCATGCTCGTTGAAGTCCTTGATCGTCTTGATCGCCGCGCGGTTGGTTACCAGCATGAACGGCATCGATTGCACGGCCGACAGCGCGCGCACCTCGTTGGGAGTACCGGCGGTTTTATCCCACAGCGTAGCGAGGCCGGGCACGCCAGTGACGCCGAAATTCATCTGGCCGCTCAACAGCGCGTCGATCAGCGATTGGGTGCCGCCCAATGTCTTGTATTGCGGCTTGAGCGTTGCGACGCCGAGCTTGCTTGCATGCTTTTCGACGAGATTGTGCGCAGCCATCACCATCAACGGCAGATAGGGAAGACCGTGCTGGCTCACCAGCACGATGCTCGACACTTCGTCGGCGAAAGCCGAGCGCAGCAGGCCGGGCGTCGCCAGGACGGGCGTCGCCGCGAGAGCTTTGCAGAATGCGCGCCTGTGAATCATGTGTTCCTCCCGTTGATTCGCGCTGGATTTGTCATGCAATTAGGACTGCATGCCCCAGCGTTGAACTGTTTTGGTCTCTATGACGCGGAATATGACGTTCTCGACCGCAAGCCCGATCATGATGATCGTCAGCAGACCGGCGAAAACTTCCGGAATGTTGAGCTGATTCTTGCTCTCGAAGATGTACCAGCCGAGCCCGCCTTGGCCCGACGACACGCCGAACACCAGTTCGGCCGCGATCAGCGTGCGCCAGGCGAACGCCCAGCCGATCTTGAGGCCGGCGAGAATGCTCGGGAACGCGGCCGGGATGAGGATCTTGGCGACGAAGCGCAGACCGCTGAGATTGTAGTTACGCCCCACCATGCGCACGGTCGTGGAGACGCTGCGGAACCCGGCCAGCGTGTTGAGCGCAACCGCCCACATCACCGAGTGCACCAGCACGAACACCAGGCTGCCGGCGCCCAGGCCGAACCAGATGAGCGCGAGCGGCAGCAGGGCGATGGCCGGCAGCGGATTGAACATCGCGGTCATGGTCTCGAGGAAGTCGGTGCCGATTCGCGTACTGATCGCGAAGACGGTGAGCAGCCCGGCGAGCACCGTGCCGGTGGCAAAACCGACCAGCAGCACTTCGATTGAACTCAGCGCGCGGTCGGGAATTGTCCCGTTGGCGACATCGGCCACCAGCGCGCGCACCGTGTCGCTGAATGTCGGCACCAAAAGCGGATTGTCGAGCCAAAGTCCATAAAGCTGCCAGCCCGTGGCGAGCACCACAATGATGAAAACCTTGCGCAGCCAGGTTTGATTATAAATCTTCTCGGCCAGTGTCAGCGGCTTTTGGATGATGCCAAACTTCTCCGGTCCCAGCGTCTCGCTGTAGACGATATTCGCCCTTTGAACCGCCTCAAGCATTGGGCGCCTCCTCGATTTGATCGGCGAACAGCAGTTCGTGTATCTCGCGGCCGAGCGCGGCGGCTTCGTTGGAGCTCTCCTGCCCGCGCGGCACGCTGTTGATTTCGGCTTTCACCTGGCCGGGATGCGGCGACAGCAGCAGAATGCGGCTGCCGATCTTGATCGCTTCCGGGATCGAATGGGTGACGAACAGCACCGTGAAGCGTGTTTCGTCCCACAACGCCATCAACTCGTCCTGCATACGCACGCGCGTCAGCGCATCGAGCGCGGCAAACGGTTCGTCCATCAGCAGGATGTCGGGCTCCATCGCCATGCCGCGCGCGATCGCGACGCGCTGCTTCATGCCGCCGGAGAGCGTGTGCGGATAGCTATGCGCGAATTTGGTGAGGTTGACCTTCTCGATGTAGTGCATGGCGCGCTCGTGGGCGGCCTTTGCGTCCAGCGTTCCTGTGGTCTTGAGCGGAAAGACGACGTTTTCGAAAACGGTCTTCCACGGCAGCAACTGATCGAATTCCTGGAACACCATGATGCGGTCCGGACCCGGCTTCTTGATCAGCTCGCCCTTCAAGCGGATCTCGCCTTCGGTCGGCTGCAGATAGCCGCCGACCGCCTTGAGCAGCGTCGACTTGCCGCAGCCCGACGGTCCGAGCAGGACGAAGCGGTCGCCCTGCAGCACATTGAAACCGACGCGATAGGTGGCGGTCACCAGATGGGCTTGCGTCTTGTATTGGATGGTCACGCCGCGGACATCGAGCAATGGCCGGCCAGGATCGCCGTCCACGCCTACGCGTTTGCCTCGATCCGCAGAGACCGGCTTGACGTTTCCTGCACCCGGCAAGGCAGAATTCGATGCGAGTGTCGCGCTGCTCGCCATCCGTTGCATCCTCCCACAGCCATTATCGTTATTTTTTACGTGAGACTTCGGTATCTCCCGTATCGCTGTCCAATAATAATTTGGACGGTTTCCATAAGCTTGTCTATTGGGCTTGCTCCGCGGCGACCTCGCGGCCCAAGTGGCTGACGAATTCATTCATGATCTTGGAATGCGGCGCCGACTTGTGCCGGATCATCAGGGTTTTGACCTCGATGCGCGGCTTGAGCGGGCGCGCCACCAAGCCGGGCAATCCCATCGATGCGACCAGAAACGGCTCGACCAGCGCGATCCCGGCGCCATGGCGGGCCAGCATGATCCCGGTCAGCGACAGGCCGACCTGCGCAGTGATGTTGGGCACGATGCCGGCGGCGCTCAAGGCACGGTCGACATAGCGGCGAAACAGCGCCTGCGGCAGATAGGTGATGATCGAGTAGTGTTCGAGGTCGCGCACCGCCACTTCCTTGCGGCGGGCGAGCGGATGGTCGGACCGCATGACGCAAGCGATACCGGCGCGCATCAGCACTTTGGTCTCGACCTCGGAACTGACCACCGGCTCGTAGGCGATGCCCAGTTCAACCTCGCGATTGATGACGCTGCCGAGCACCTGCGGCGAGGTCAGCGATTGCAGCGCCACGCGAACCTTCGGGCGGTCAGCAACGAACGTAGCGACCGCCTTGGCCAGGTAGCCGTTGGCGATCGGGAACGCGGCGGCGATCGACACGGTGCCGAGCCGGCCGCCGGCCAAATCCTGCGTCAGTGCGTTGACCCCATCGACCCGGCCGAAGATCGCGGCGATTTCCGGGAATATCGCCTTGGCTTCCGGCGTCGGCTGCAGCCGTCCCGAGACACGCGTAAAAAGCTTCATGTTGAGCTGGCTCTCGCAATGCTTGAGCACTGCGCTGACCGCCGGTTGCGTGACATTGAGCGCACGCGCGGCTCCGGTCACGGAACCGGTCCGCATGATGGCGTTGAACACCTCCATGTGCCGCAGGTTCATCACGCCGCCGCAAAAAACCGGGTTGCTCGCCCTGAAGACATAAGCAGAGCTTATGGACTATGCCAAGCTCCTGATTGGACGGCGGCGCCCCAGGCCGGACATGCTCTGCGAAAATAACAACAATGGATTTGAGGGAACGCCTGATGAAATCGCGGGAAACGATACGCGTGGGCGCTGGCGCGGGCACTTCGGACGACCGCATGGTGCCGGCGCTCGAACTCGCCGAGCGCGGCGACATCGACTACCTGGTGTTCGAGTGCCTGGCCGAGCGCACGGTTTCGCGCGAAAATCTGGCGCGCAGCAAAGACCCTGAACTCGGCTATTCGCCGTCGCTGCATGCGCGCTTGCGCATGGTGCTGCCGACCTGCATCAGAAGGGGAATTCGCATCGTCAGCAACATGGGCGCCGCCAATCCGCTCGGCGGCGCGCGCGCCGCGCGCAAGGAAGCCGCCGATCTCGGCCTCGGCGATGTGCCGGTCGCGGTCGTGCTCGGCGACGACGTATCGAGCGTCGTGAAGCATATGAGCGGGATCAAACTGATCGAGAACGGCGAGCCGCTGGAATCCATCCTGCCCAAGATGATTTCCGCCAATGCCTATCTCGGCGCCGACGTGGTGTGCGAGGCGCTCAACACCGGCGCGCCGATCGTGTTGTCCGGCCGCGTTGCCGACCCATCGCTGTTTCTCGCGCCGATGCTGCACGAATTCGGCTGGGCCTATGACGATCTGCCGAAGATCGCGCAGGGCACCGCCGCAGGCCACCTGCTCGAATGCACCGCGTCGGTCACCGGCGGCTGCTTCGGCTGGCCCGGCAAGAAGGAGGTGCCCGATCTCGCGCGCAACGGTTTTCCCTTCGCCGACGTCAAAGCCGACGGCTCCATCGTGATCGGCAAGACGCCGGACACCGGCGGACGGCTCGACGTCATGACCTGCACCGAGCAGTTGATCTACGAAATCCACGATCCCACGGCCTACATCACGCCAGACTGCGTGCTCGACATTTCCGGCATCGCGCTGACCCAGGAGGCGTCCGACCGCGTACGCGTTGCGGGCGCCCGGGCGCGGCCGGCGACCGAGACCTACAAGGTCAACGTCGGTTATGCCGATGGCTATATCGGCGAAGGCGAGGTTTCCTACGGCGGCATCGACGCCGTCGCCCGCGCCAAATGGGCGGCGCAAATCGTCAAGGAGCGGCTGAAGCTGCAGGGCTTCGTCTATGACGATTTCCGTGTCGACCTGATCGGCATGTCCAGTCTGCACGATCAACTGGACATCCGGCCGGAACCCTATGAGGTCCGCCTGCGCATGGCTGGACGCACACACGACCGCAAGGCGGCGCACGCCATCGGCTTCGAGGTGCGCGCCATGCACATGCACGGGCCGGGTGGCGCCGGCGGCGCCTGCGAGCCGCGGGTGCGCGACGTGCTGGCGGTGAAGTCGGTGCTGCTGGCGAAGAACCTGGTCAACGCCCAGGTTGTCGTGGAGGGCGCGCTATGACTGTCCGCGTCTATGATATCGCGCATGCGCGCGCCGGCGACAAAGGCAATACGTCGAATATTTCGGTCATCTGCTACGATGCCAAGGATTGGGATTTTCTCGCGCGTGAACTCACACCGGAACGGGTAGCGGAAGCTTTCAAGCACATTGCCAAAGGGCCGGTCCGGCGCCACCCGTTGCGCAATCTCAAGGCCTTCAATTTCGTCATCGAGAATGCGCTCGGCGGCGGCGTCACCATCTCGCTGGCCCAGGACATCCACGGTAAAAGCCTGAGCAATGTGATGCTGGCGATCGAATTGCCGGATCCGAAGTAAGGAGAAAAAGACGTGAAGGCGACCGATATCGTACGCAACGTGGTCAAGGAAAAACTGGGGCGCAACGAGGTCGTCGCCTCGATGACGATCCGTCTCACGCGCGGCGTAGAGATCGCGCGGCTCGCCAAAACCGCGGGCTTCGACATGATCTATGTCGATATGGAGCATTCGACCTTGACGCTCGATCAGACCGGGCAGATATGCTTGGCGGCGTTGAGCGCCGGCATCGCTCCGATGGTGCGCGTTCCCGCCAATACACCCGAATACATCCAGCGCGTGCTCGACGGCGGCGCGCTCGGCATCATCGCCCCCGGTATTGGATCGGCGGCCGAAGCGCGCGAGGTGGTCAAGGCGGCGAAATTTCCGCCGCTCGGCGAACGCGGCGCCGGCGGCGCCCTGCCCCATCTCGAATACCGCTCGTTTCCAACCGCCGAGGCCAATGCCGCGGTCAACGACGCCACCATGGTGATCGTACAGTTCGAGTCCGCAGAGGCCCTCGAGAAGGCCGACGAGATTGCCGCGGTCGAAGGCGTCGACATGGTGCTGATCGGCGTCAACGACATGCTCGCCAGCATGGGGCTTCCGGGCCAGTACGAACATCCGAAAGTGCGCGACGCCTATGCCCGCACCATCGCGGCCTGCCGCAAGCACGGCAAGCACGTCGGCGTCGGCGGACTTTCGACCAAGCCGAAGCTCGCCGCCGAATTCATCGCCATGGGCGCGCGGCTGGTGTCGACGGGCACGGATATCCAGTTTCTGCTCGCCGCCATGACCGAGAAGGCCAAGCAGGTGCGCGAGATTCCGGTATGACCATCCTCGGCGTCAATCACAATCCGCCGAGGCTTTACCAGTTCTAGAAACAAAAGAGTACGGAGGACGTCATGTGGAGGAAGTTTGCGACGGCCGCGGTTCTGGCGGCGGCGATCGGCAGTACCGCACAGGCCGAAGTCAGCGTGGTGAACATGTCGAAGCAGTTCGGCCTGCCCTATCTGCCGATGATCGTGATCGAGGCGCAGCATCTGATCGAGAAGAACGCCAAGGCCGCGGGCCTCGGCGACGTCAAGACCACGTGGACGCAACGCGTCGGTCCGGCGGCCGAACTCGACGCATTGCTCGCAGGCCAGGCCGATTTCATCGGGCCGGGCGGCACCACACTGGCGACGATCTGGGACAAGACCGCCGGCACGCCGCAGGAGGTGCGCGCGCTGATTGCCATGCAGTCGATGCCGTTCGTGCTGGTGACGCGCAATCCGGACGTCAAGACGATCAAAGACTTCACCGATAAGGACAAGATCGCATTGCCCGCAGTCAAGCTCACCGGCCATGCGCTCATTCTGGAAATGGAGTCCGCCAAAATCTGGGGCAACGACCACTACGACAAGCTCGACTCGATCACCATCACGCGGTCGCATGCCGATGCGGCGGCTGCGGTGATGTCGGGAAAGTCGGAAATCGATTCGCATTTCGCCAGCGCGCCGTTCTACTACTACGAGCTGGCAACGCCCGGCGTCCATCAAGTGCTCAAGTCCTATGACGTCGTCGGCGGCAAGCACACCAACGGCGTGCTGGTGGCGACCAAGAAATTCCACGACGCCAATCCGAAAATCTGCGCCGCGGTCGTGGCCGCGTTCAACGAAGCCAATGCTTTCATCAAGGCGCATCCGCGCGACGCGGCGGAAATGTACAAGACCGCCGCCCGGGACAAGAATTCCGTCGACGCGCTCGAAAAGATGGTGGCCGATCCCGACGTCGACTACACGACGACGCCGGTCAATCTGATGAAGTTCGTCGACTTCATGTACAAGGTTGGGCGCATCAAGAAGAAGCCGGCCTCCTGGAAGGATATGTTCTTCCCCGAAGCCTATGGCTTGAACGGAAGCTGACATGACGATGGCGAACGAAAAGACGCAAGGGGCGACGGCGAAAGGGCCGTTCTACGCGACAGTGGAAGCAGCCGAGGCGTTCGGCCGCCGCCTGCTGCTCGCGCACGGACTTTCGGAATGCGATGCCAATACCGTCGCAAGCTGCCTGGTGCGTGCCGACCTGCGCGGGGTCGATACGCATGGGCTGCAATATCTGCCACATTATCTCGAGCGGGTGCGGCGCGGCCTGATCAATCCCAAGCCAGAACTCAAGGTCGAGCGCGTGACGCCGATGGTCGGCGCGCTCGACGGACAGAACGGCTTCGGCTTTGTCGTCGCCACCGAGGCGATGGCCGTGGCGATCGACATGGCGCGCGAGTTCGGCGTCGGCATCGTCACCGCGCGGCGCAGCACGCATTTCGGCATGGCGGCGAATTACTCGCTGCAGGCGCTCGATGCCGGCTTCATCGGCATCGCGCTCACCAACGCCTCGCCAGGCATGCCGCCCTGGGGCGGCATGGCGCCGATCATCGGCACCAGCCCAATCGCCGTGTGCGCGCCGGCGGGCAAGGAAATCCCGTTCGACCTCGACATGTCGCCGGCGGCGGCGGCGCGCGGCAAGGTGCGGCGCGCGGCGCGGCGCGGCGAGAGCATCCCGCTCGGTTATGCCCTCGACGCGAAAGGGCGGCCGACCACCGATCCGAACGCCGCGCTCGACGGCGGCGTCATGCAGCCGATCGGCGGACCGAAGGGCTCAGGCCTGTCGATGCTGATGGACGTGCTCTGCGGCGTCATCACCGGCGCGGGTTGCGCCGGCGACGTCGGCAACCAGTTCCTCGATTACGAGCGCCCGCAGAACGTCGGCCATTTCCTGCTGGCGATGAAGCCCGACCTGTTCATTTCCAAGGAGGAATATTTCCTGCGTATGGATAAATTAGCGCAGCGCGTACACGGCTGCGCACTGGCCGAAGGTTTCAGCGAAGTCATCATGCCGGGCGAGCGCGAGCGCCGGTTCGAGACCAAATACCGCCGCATCGGCGTTCCGTACAACGTCAAGGAACTGGCCGAGTTGCAGAAGGAAGCGGCCAAAGCGGGCCTGCCGCCTTTGCCGGTTTCGGAATGCCCGCTTGCACCGGATGCGTCATGAAAATCGGCAATTACGATATCGACATCGTCGTACAGGGCTTTCCCGGCAAATCGGTCTGCCACGGCGGCCTGGGCTGGAGCACGGTGGTGCTGATCCGTGCGCATGGCCGCATCCTGGTGGTTGATACCGGCGGCTTCAGCATGCGCACCATGCTGCTGAAGCGTTTTGCCGAACGCGGATTGAAGCCGGCCGAGGTCACCGACCTGCTGTTGACGCATTCGCATCACGATCACTCGGTGAACTATCCGATGTTTGCCAATGCCCGCATTGTGATCGGCGCGCATGAACTGGACTGGTCGTTGACTGTGCCGTGGGGCGAAACACCCGTCCCCGAGCTTTATATGCGCGAACTCAAGAGCTATCCGAAGCTGCACACGGCAAAGGAAGGCGAAGAAGTATTCCCCGGCATCACCGCGCATCTTGCGCCCGGCCACACGCCCGGCTGTCTCGTCTACGTTTTGCATGCTCCGGACAAAGACGTGATCTTTGCCGGCGATGCCGCCAAGAACCGCGCCGAACTCGTCTCCGGCACCACCGACATGACCTACGATGCGGCGGTCAGCAAGGCCTCGATCGCGAAAATCTGGCAGCTGTGGCGCAAGCGCCCGGGCAGCATCATGGTCCCAGGCCACGACGTGCCGATGACGCAAGAGAACGGCGTTACGAAATATATCGACAAGCGCGAAGCCGCGATCGTCGCGTGGTACGACGACGACATGGAAAAGACGACGCTGTTCAAGCTGACGGTCTAAAACGGCGGAGGGATCATGCCGAAAGCGCTGATCGTGGTGCCGGAGAACAACACGACCATGGAGCCGGAAATCTCCGTGCTCTGTCCAGCACTGGCGCCGATGCCGGTTGCGCGGGTGAAGCGTCCGCCTCGTACGCTGCTGCTGGAAGACCTGCCCGCCTATGGCGAAGCGACCCTGGACGCAATCGAACCGTTCGCGAATGAGCTGTTCGATCTGGTGATCTACGGCTGCACGGCGGCCGGCTTCCTCGGCGGCCCGGCTGGCAATGCCCGCATGGTGGAAAAATTGCGCGCGCGCACCAATGCGAGCGTGGTGAGCACCGCCGGCGCCATGGTCGACGTGCTGCGCGACGAGGGCATCAGCGAGACCGCCGTGGTGACGCCCTATCTGCAGCCGGTCAATAACGGCCTGCGCGCCTATCTCAATTCCTCAGGCATTGCCGTCGAAACCTTGAACAGTTTCTTCTGCAAGACCACCGCCGAGCTTGGCGCGGTCACCGAAGTGCAGGTGTTCGAGCTGGCGTTGCGTACGGTGACGCCGAAGAGCAAGAGTCTCGTTCATTGCCTGCTCGCAATTACCAACGCTGAGGACCGTCGCGGCGCTGCGCGCCAAGCTCGACATTCCCGTCTGGTCCTCAATCCAGGCGACCGCCTGGGCCGCCGCTAACACGCTAACGGCACAGGGCTTACCGGTGCAGATGAAGACCGGCGCCCACGTCTCATAACGGAACGACAATGGACGACATGACCAAGCACGATCCCGACGCCGGCTATGAACCGGCCTTCGCCGCCCCTGCCAATGCCTGCGACGCGCATTTCCATGTGTTCGGACCGGCGGAGAAATACGCCTACGGCACCGACATCCGCTACAAGCCGCCATACGAGCCGCTGGAAGCCTATCTCAAGCTCGCGCGCCGCCTCGGCTTCGTACGCTACGTGTTCGTGCAACCGAGCGCCTACGGCTTCGACAATTCCTGCATGCTCGACACTATGCGCGAACTCGACCCGGCGGTCCGGCGAGGGATCATCGATCTCGACGAGCACAACACCAGCGACAGGGAATTGGCCGATCTGAACGCGCTCGGCGTACGCGGCATCCGCGTGAATATTTCGCCGATCCGTAAGCCCGAGGCCGGACTTGCCGCTTCGATGCTGCCGCGCATCGCGCGGCTGACCAAGATTTGCCAGGAGCTCGGCTGGCATCTCGACTTTCTGACGCCGGGCTGGCTGGTCAGCGAGTTAATGCCGACGCTGCGTGAATTGCCGATCGAGTTCACGGTTGCCCATATGGGTCTGTTTCCGGCCAAGGACGGACCGCAACAGGCCGGCTTCCAGGACTTCCTCAAGCTCGTCGGCGACGGCTCCAAGCGCTGCTGGGTCAAGCTGACCGGCATCTACCGCTTCTCGACCGCGCCGGACTTCGCCGACGTCAAGCCGATCGCGCAGGCATTGATGGCAAAGGTGCCGGACCAGTTGATCTGGGGCAGCGATTTCCCGCATCTGTCGTTCCACGATCGCGTCGGCACCATCCAGCTCTACAACCTGCTCGGCGAATGGGCGCCGGACGCCGGCATGCGAAAGCGCATTCTCGCCGACAATCCAGCTCGGCTTTTTAGCTTCAAGTAAGTGGGGGCATTACGCTTTGATTGAGACGGGGGCACCAATAAGCAACTAAGGGGAGGATCGCGTGAACAGACGTGAATTCGTGACCGGACTTGTTGCACTACCCGCATTGGCCCGGCCGGCCGCGGCCGAAGTGTCGAACATCAGGCTCGGCAAGCAATATGGCCTGCCCTTCCTGCCGCAAATGGTCATGGAAGACCACAAGCTGATCGAGCAGCACGCCGCAAAGCTCGGCGTCAAAGGACTCACGGTCGGCTGGCAGACCATGGGCGGTCCTGGCGCGCTCAACGATGGCCTGTTGAGCGGACAGATTCAATTCGTCAACGTCGCCGCGCCGTCGCTCGCCACGCTGTGGGACAAGACGCTCGGCACGCCGATCGAGGTGCGCGCGATCTGCACCGTGCAGTCGATGCCCTACGTGCTGACGACACGCAATCCGAAGGTGAAGACGATCGCGGATTTCACCGATGCCGACCGCATCGCCGTGCCAACCGTCAAGATTTCCGGCCAGGCCATGGCGCTGCAAATGGCCGCCGCCAAGCTGTGGGGGCAGGACAATTACGACAAACTCGACCCGTTCACCGTGACGATGGCCCATCCGACGGCGATGCAATCGATGCTCACGGGACAGACCGTCAACAGCCATTTCGCGGTGGCGCCGTTCAACTATTACGAACTAAAAGTCCCCGGCATTCATGCCGTGCTCAAAAGCTACGACACCGTCGGCGGCAGGCACACCAACGGGATTCAGGTCACCACCAAGGCCTTCCACGACGCCAACCAGAAGATCTGCTTGGCGGTGCGCGCCTCGCATGAGGAAGCCAACGCCTTCATCAAGGCGCACCCGCATGACGCGGCCAAAATCTATTTGAAACTGACCAACGACAAGAAGAACTCGGCCGACGATCTGGTGAAAATGATCACCGATCCGGACATCGACTACACCACCGCGCCAGCCGCGCTGATGCAGCATTTCGAATTCATGCATAAGGTCGGCCGCCTCAAGCACATGCCGTCTTCGTGGAAGGACATGTTCTTCGCCGAAGCGCACGACCTCAAGGGCAGCTAAAACGCCGCCGAATGCCGCCGCGCCACTGGCGCGGCGGCGGCGGTCAGCTTAGTGGGCCGTAATGTGCCCTTTTTCGACGACGCGGCCCCACTTGGCCGTTTCCGCGACGATGTATTTCCCGAATTCGTCCGGCGTCATCTTGATGACGGACGCACCCTCCTTGGCGAATTGTGCCTGCAGTTCTGGCGCATCGAGCGCAGCCGATACGGCCTTGTTGAGTTTCTCGACGATCGCCGGCGGCGTGCCGGCGGGCGCCAGCATGCCCCACCAGTTGTTCGCCTCGTAACCGGGCACGGTTTCGCCGATGGTCGGCACATCGGGCAGCACCGGATTGCGCTTGGCGCCACCGGTGCCCAGCGCCCTAAGCTTGCCCGCCTTGACGTGCGGCGTCGTCTGAATCAACGAACTGAAAACGATTTTGGTGTGGCCGCCCATCACGTCGATCATGGCCGGCCCGCCGCCACGGAACGGCACGTGCACGATGTTGACACCGGCGAGCAGCTTGAACAGTTCGCCGCCGAGATGCTGGAAACTGCCGACGCCCGCCGACGCGTAGTTCAACTCACCCGGCTTCTGCTTGGCGAGCGCGATCAATTCCGCGACCGAATGAACCGGCAAATCCGGATTGACCGCAAGCACGTTGGTGCCGCTGCCGAAACTGGCGACCGGGACAAAGGCTTTATCGTGATCGTAAGGCAGCTTGTAGAGCCACGGATTGACCGCGTGCGCCAGCGATATGACCAGCAATGTGTAGCCGTCCGGCAGCGATTTCGATGCGAGTTCGGTGCCGATCGTTCCGCCGGCGCCGCCACGATTGTCGATATAGACCTGCTGGCCGAGCTTATCGCTCAAATGCTTGGCGACCAGGCGCCCGACGACGTCGTTGCTGCCGCCCGGCGGGAACGGGATGATCAGCCTTATCGGTTTGCTCGGATAATCGTCAGCCGCCGCGCCGGCAGTCAATGCCAGTAGCACAGCGCCCGCTTTGAGGATCCGCAAAAATAGACCGTACATCTTCTCCTCCCCCTACTATTCGCCCGGCAAACTTTGTTTGCACCGCTTGATCGGGTGCCTGGGATCGAAAGCTTAAGCGAAATCTAGCATTATTGGGAATGGTGCGCTCGTAGAGATTCGAACTTCTGCGCCCATATTCGCGGCGCGCCGATGGCGAGACTTCAGAATGCAGCCAGATCACATGCATCAGCGCTAGGGTTCATGGGTCACCCACGTCGGAGTCGCCGGGTATCGGCGGCACCAACGGCGTAAATAACTTGAGGTCGAGGAGCGACGTGTCATCCAGGCAATCCAGCCCGCGCACCGGCAGCGTCGATCCTTCGACCTTTATCAGGCTTGCGATCGAGGCCCCGATTGGACTGGGCCGCGCCGGCGAACGCAGCGAAAAGGTGCCGCGGTTCGTTCCGTCATTGCGCGGACTCTGGTGGACGAGATCGCGCCGCGAACGGTGCAGCCAATACAGCACTTCGATCCGCTCGAATTGCGCGACACTGTCGAGCGCCTCGCTCCACGGCGTGAACACTTCGATCCGGCAGAGCGGTCCGTCAGGGCGTCCCTGGCGCGCGCAGACCATGCGCGATGTCCATGGCGTTCGAATGCGGCCAATGAAAATGAGACCGGCGTCGGTGGCATCCGGCCATTCGACGGCGCGCTCTGCCGCTCTCATCTCGTCTTCCCGGACCACAGCTAATCAGGGATCGCGACCATGACGTCCGACGCCTTGATGACGGCGAACGCCGACTGGCCCTTTGCCAGTTTGAGCGCGTCGACCGCTTCATTGGTGATCGAGGCTGTAACGATCGCGCCACCGCCGATGTCGATGCGGACGTGCGAGGTCGTGGCGCCTTTGACGACATCGACCACCGTTCCCTTGAGCTGATTGCGGGCGCTGATCTTCATGGCTGATCTTCATATTTTGTGGTTTCGCCGGATCCGGATTTTCGCTATATAGATTGACTATATAACCAAAGCGAGCGTTTTTTCTATGGAAATTGAAGCGATCGTGACGTTGAAGAGCGAGCACGTCGCGGGCGTCGGGCGCGAGCGCATTCGGCTGCTGCAGGCCGTTGCGCGCGAAGGCAGTATATCGGCCGGAGCCAAGGTGGCCGGGCTTACCTACAAGGCGGCCTGGGACGCGCTCGACGCCATGGCCAACCTTTTCGGCCAGCCGCTGCTGGAAACGCGGACCGGCGGCAAAGCGGGCGGCGGCGCCAGCCTCACGCCGACCGGCATTCGCGTCATCGAGGCCTATAATCGCCTTGAAGCCGAAATGACGCGCGTGCTGCGCACGCTTGAGCCCGAGCTCGCCGGCAGCGGCATTTCGCCTCTCCATCTCGTATCGGGGTTCCTGATGAGAACGAGCGCGCGCAATGCCTTGCGTGGGACGATTACCGAAATTCGCTCCGACACACTCAATGCCGAGATCGCGGTCACGGTGTCGGATGGCACGACAATTTTTGCACAGGTGACCAATGAAAGCGTCCGTACGCTTGGCCTATGCGTCGGCCGTGATGCGGTCTTGCTGATCAAGGCTTCGTTTGTCGTGATCGTGCCCGGTGAGCAGGCGCCGCCCACATCGGT
This sequence comes from uncultured Alphaproteobacteria bacterium, assembly GCA_963749625.1. Classification (GTDB taxonomy): domain Bacteria; phylum Pseudomonadota; class Alphaproteobacteria; order Rhizobiales; family Xanthobacteraceae; genus Pseudolabrys. The sequence goes on from CAVVNY010000023.1 coordinate 45,138, forward strand.
GCGCAATTGCCTGCGCGGCGTGGTGCAGCGCTGCGACACATCGCCGGTCAGCGCCGAGGTTGTTCTCGACATCGGCGGCGGCAAAACGCTCGCTGCCACCATCACCGCGGCTAGCGCCGAAAAACTCGGCTTGGCTCCGGGTCAGCCGGCCTGCGCCCTCTTCGACGCCGCCCATGTCATCGTCGCCATCGATTAATCACCAGGAAAGCATCCATGACAATCAAAGGACTACTTCGACCCTTCCTCGGCATTTTGGTGGCATCCTTTGTTGGCACCAGCGCCATCGCCGGCCAGACCAATATTGCAGTGGCCGCCAATTTCACGGACGCAGCCAAGGAAATCGCGGCCGCCTTCAAACAAAAGACGGGCCACGACGCCGTTTTGAGTTTCGGCTCAAGCGGGCAGTTTTATACCCAGATCACGCAAGACGCGCCGTTTCAGATCATGCTCTCCGCCGACGAAGAGCGGCCGAAGAAACTGATCAAGGACGGCCTCGGGGTACCAGACAGCGAATTCACCTATGCGATCGGCAAACTTGTGCTGTGGAGCAAGAATCCGAACCTCGTTAAGGACGAAGCCACGTTAAAGAACGGGACTTTCGCCAAGCTCTCGATCTGCAATCCTGTCGCAGCCCCTTATGGAGCGGCCGCCGTCGAGACGATGAAATCGCTCAAACTCTATGACACCCTGCAGCCGAAACTCGTCGAAGGCGCCAACATCACGCAGGCTTTCCAGTTCGTCGCCACCGGCAATGCCGAAATCGGCTTCGTTGCGCTTTCGCAGCTGCGCGGAAATATTGGCGGCTCGCGCTGGCTCGTGCCGCAGAATCTCTATAAGCCGATCAAACAGGACGCCGTGCTTTTGAAGAAAGGCGCCGGCAATGCGGCAGCCGTCGCTTTTATGGCGTTTCTGAAAGGCCCGGAAGCGCGCGCGATTATTGAGAAATACGGATACGCGTTCGACAACAACAGTTGACCGGCCATGCAGGATCTGCCCCCCGAGATTTGGATCGCGATCCGTCTGACGATCGAGCTAGCCGCAACCGCGACGGTCATCCTGCTGATCGTCGCCACGCCGATCGCGTGGTGGCTGTCACGTTCGCGCGCACGCTGGAAGGAGGCCGTGGCCGCGGTTGTCGCCCTGCCCCTGGTATTGCCGCCGACTGTCCTTGGCTATTACCTGCTTGTCCTGCTGGGCCCGGACGGACCCGGCGGATTCGTCGCCGGATTGTGGGGCGCGCGCACGCTCGCCTTCACTTTCGAAGGTCTGGTCATCGGCTCCGTCATCTATTCGATGCCGTTCGTGGTGCAGCCGATCCGAAATGCCTTCGATGCCTTGGGGGACCGTCCGCTCGAAGTTGCCGCGACGCTGCGCGCGTCGCCGACGCGCGCGTTTTGGACCGTGGCTTTGCCGCTGGCGCGCCCGGGCTTTCTGACCGGAACAGTGCTCGGCTTTGCCCATACCGTCGGCGAATTCGGCATCGTGCTGATGATCGGCGGCAGCATTCCGGGAAAAACCAAAGTTCTGTCTGTCGCCATTTACGACTACGTCGAGACCTCCCAATGGCATGAAGCGAGCATCCTCGCCGCCGGCATGGTGGTGTTTGCCTTCGCCGTCATTCTTTCGATGATGCTGATTGAGAAACGCGTAGCGCGAGTCGGTGAATGAGCGAATTCGAAAGTTATCGAGGTCGCTTTTCGCGGGACGCTGGGACGCTTTGCCCTTGATGCGACATTTACGGTTCCCGCAACGGGAATCACCGCGCTGTTCGGTCCGTCCGGATGTGGCAAGACCACCGTACTCCGCTGCATGGCGGGCCTGCATCGCTTGAGCGACGGCTTATGCATCATCAGCGGGGATGTCTGGCAGGACCGCACGACTTTCCGGCCTGCATTCAAGCGGCCGGTCGGTTACGTTTTCCAGGAGCCAAGCCTGTTTCCGCATCTGTCGGTTCGCCGAAATTTGCTTTTTGGTGCGCCTCGCCGGCGGCAGATTTCGGCAGCGACGAAAACCCATTTCGACGAGGTGATCGATCTGCTCGGTCTTGCAGGGCTGCTCGACCGCTCGCCACAAAATCTTTCCGGCGGAGAGCGCCAACGGGTGGCGGTCGGTCGCGCGTTGCTTTCGGAGCCGAAGCTGCTGCTGATGGACGAGCCGTTGTCGGCGCTCGACCGGCAGACCAAGGACGAAATCCTGCCGTTTCTTGAGCGCCTGCATGCCAGCCTTTCTTTGCCGGTCATCTATGTCAGTCACGACATCGCCGAAGTTGAACGTCTCGCCGACAATCTGGTGCTGATGCAGGCGGGACGCGTTGTTGCTGCGGGACCCTTCAGCGAAGTTCTTAGCAATCCCGCCCTTCCTCTCGCCCTCACGAAAGAGGCTGCCGTCAGCCTCGACGCTGTCGTGCGGGCCTACGACGAGAAATACGGCCTCGCGACTTTGGAAGTGGACGGAGGCCACTTCACGGTGCCGATGCCAAGCGCACCGATTGGCAGCCGCCGGCGCCTCACAATTGCGGCCAGCAATATCAGCCTGGCGCGTGAGCCGCCGCACGCGACCACGATCCTGAACATTCTACCTGCGATGATCCTCTCGGCGACGTCTGCGGGCGAGCACGAGACCGTCGTCCTGCTCGGGCTCGGCCCAAAGGGCGCCGGCAGCCGTCTGCTGGCGCGCATCACTCGCCGATCGTGGGACGACCTGGGGCTTGGCGACGGCATGATGATCTATGCCCAAATTAAAGGCGTTGCCCTGGCGCCGGCATGAGCTCG
>CAVVNY010000024.1:0-46760 GCA_963749625.1 uncultured Alphaproteobacteria bacterium
ATAAGCGCGGCAGGATGCCCTAGGCGTTCGGCATCTCGCCGATGTCCGCGCTGCTTTGGGGCGACACGCCTGAGCCACGCGAAAGGCGCAAGCGGAGCGCCAGTTATTAAACCGCAAATGAGTTCTACGTTGATTACATGACCATGACAGCCGGATGTGCCGGATCGATGCGACGCGCGACCGGCCCGCTGATGGTCGCCGCTTGCTTTCTGGCCCTGGCAGGCTGTGCCGGGATCGCGCGCGTTCCCTTCACCGCACAAGAACAGTCAATCGCTACCGTTCCCGGCATTTCGGGCGCCCGCTTGTGGGCGGATGACCCGACCATCGGGACGGGCCGGCGCGTCGTGTCTCCCCTTGCCTTGAAGCAACCGACCGTCCTGGCCCTCTCGGGCGGCGGCGCCTATGCGGCGTTCGGTGCCGGCCTTCTTAATGGATGGTCGGCGCGCGGCACCCGGCCGCAGTTCACAATCGTGACCGGAGCGAGCTCCGGAGCGCTCATCGCACCATTCGCATTCCTCGGCACGGGCCAGGACGAAGTGCTCCGCAGCATCTTCACGAGCGGCGAGATGGAGAATTTGCTGCAATCCGACGGGTTGATGGGGATATTTGGCGCCGGCCTCTACAAGAAAGCGCCGCTGCGAGAATTGATCGCTCGGCACATTGACGCCAAGTTGCTCGAGGCGATTGCGCAGGAGAATTGAGCGGGACGCCGCCTGTATGTCGTAACGACAAATATCGACGCGCAGCGCACCGCGATCTGGGACATGGGCAAAATCGCCGCGAGCAACGATCCGGGTGCGCTGGAACTTTTCCGCAGCATTCTGACCGCATCGGCTAGCATTCCGGGTTTGTTTTCGCCCGTCCTCATCGACGTCGAAGCGAAGGGACGGCATTTCGCGGAAATGCATGTCGACGGCGGCGTTACAGCGAATGTACTCATTGTTCCCGAGGCCGTGCTGCTCTCAGGCACGCCGCTGTTCGCGCCCAACGCGCGGCCGAAAATCTACATCGTCATGAACGGCAAGCTCGCACCGGAATTCGAAGTCGTGAAAGATTCGAATTTTCCGATCGTAAGACGATCGTTCGAAACATCCGTTCGCGCCAACACGCACAATACGCTGCTTGCCTCCTACCAATTCACCAAACATCGGAACTGGGAATTCAACTTGGCTGCGATCAATTCCGACTATCCAAAATCGCAATCCAGCGGCTTCGGCACCGCTTACATGCGTCAATTGTTCGAGTACGGTTATCAAAGGGGACAAAGTGGCCAGCTCTGGCAGGCGCCCCAGCTGGAACTTCAAGGCGCCGCCGCGGGGCATCCCGCGGCCGTGACGGCTGCTACGCCGTAGCGCTGGGCAGCATGGCGGCTATGGCACATTCGATGCGTCGCTGGACGGCGCATAGGAACGGACCGCCGCTTCTCACAATGAGACAATTGGGAAATAAGGCGCTCGACTTGTTGCAGTGAAGAGCGGATACCGGTGGTCAAAGTGATTCGGTAGCGTCGCGGCGTATTTTCTTCGGTCGTAGTGAAGAATGGAAACCCGCTGACATTATCACAGCCTATCATGAGAATGCCGTCCTTCCTGCTGGCGCCGGGGTGTCCCCTGTGCGGAGAGGAATTCAACTTGGTGCGGATTGAGCCCGCAGCGCCGGCACACGATCTCCGGACGTATGAATGTGCCGGCTGCGGCTATTCTAAAGACGTCGATTTCGAATTCCGAAAGAACTAGCCGTACAATTCTTTTTCGCTGCGAATAAGTTTTTGCAAGCGGACCCGTCTAATCAAGTTTCAACTGTTTACCGGCCGCAGCGACGCCTGCTTCAGGAATTGGCGAGAGAATTGAACGGCGCCGGCTTCGCTTCGCAAGCATTGCCGGCAAGAGCGCAGCTGGCCCAATTAATCAGATGAACCGGGCGACGACTTTTCCGACAAGTCTAAGCGGTCAGATTTGCCGTTGCCGATGGGCAGGTAATTGCATTCGCAGCGATCGCAGGTGCATTGCGCAAGCGGCAACGGCGGAACGGTTTCGCCCGTGTAGATTGCGCTGAACTGTTCGACTGCGGCCGCGCAGGCGTCGCGCCCGGGCAAAATGAAGACGCCGCGCAGCAATCCCCGCTCATATGCGTTCTTGATCGCACTTAACGTGCGGGCAATCTGCGACGAATCCTTGTGCATCGGAACACTTCTTCGATTGCTTCCGGGGAACTGGCTCTTGGGCACAAGAACCCCGGTTTCGAGGCATTATTCCAACGATTGAAGGGAATTGCGCGCTAGCCGGCGCGTTTCGCTCGTTTTCGATCGCCTGCCAGACGCGATAGGGCGTCACCGGCATTTCGAGGTTGAGCACGCCGTAGGGCTTGAGCGCGTCGACCAGCGCGCTCACGATCACCGCCAGCGCGCCGGTGGTGCCGCCTTCGCCGCCGGCCTTGATGCCGAGCGGATTGGTCGGCGACAGCACCTCGACGATCTCGGTTTTGAACGACGGCAACAGATGCGCGCGCGGCATGCCGTAATCCATCAGCGAGCCGGTGAGCGGCTGGCCGGAATCGTCGACCACGAATTGCTCCCACAGTGCCTGGCCGACGCCCTGCGCGATGGCGCCATGGGTCTGGCCGTCGACGATGAGCGGGTTGATGCAGCGGCCGACGTCGTCGACGCAGGCGTAGCGCGTGAGCGCAAGCCCGCCGGTCGCCGGGTCGATCTCGATCTCGCACACCGCGCAGCCGTTCGGGAACACCGGATCGTGCATCTCGTTGTCGGTGACGACGGCGAGACCGCGGGCGAGATCCTCGGGCAAAGCGTGTTTGGTCATTTCCTGCGCCAGCTCGAGGAAATCGAAGCTGAGGTTGGTCGCGCGCGCGGCAAAGCGGCCGTCGCTGAAGTCGACCCGGTCGGGCGTGGTGCCGAGGATATGCGCGGCGATGCGCTTGCCGTTGCCGATCAGCGTGGTGGCGGCCAGCGAGAACACGGTGGCGGCGTGCCGCATGGAGCGGCCGGAATGCGAACCGCCGCCGGCGCGCACCACGTCGGTGTCGCCCATGATGATGCTGATGCAGTCGAGCGGCACTTGCAGCAGGTCCGACACGACCTGCGCGAAACTGGTCTCGTGACCTTGGCCGGCCGGCTGGGTGCCGATGACGACGTCGACACGGCCTTCCGGTTTGATGGTAATGCGCGCTTGCTCTTTCGGCGCGCCGATGGAGGACTCGACGTAATTGGCGAGGCCGAGGCCGAGCAGCTTGCCGCGCTTCTTGGCCTCGCGCCGGCGCGCATTGAAGCCGTTCCAGTCGGCAATGCGCATGGCGAGGTCCATATTGTCCTCGTAGGTGCCGCTGTCATAGGTCATGCCGACGGCGTTGCGGTAGGGCATGGCTTTCGGCCGCACCAGGTTGCGGCGGCGCAGGCTGATGCGGTCGATACCGAGCTTGGTCGCGGCGATATCGATCAGCCGCTCGATGGCGAAGGTCACTTCCGGGCGGCCCGAGCTGCGATAGGCCTGCGTCGGGATGGTGTTGGTGAACACCGAGACCGCGCGCAGCGAGGCGAACGGAATGACATAATTGCCGGTGATCAGGCCGGAGCCCTTGCTGAGCGGCGACAGCGAGACGCAGCGCGCGCCGGCATTGCTGATATTGGTGGCGCGCAGCGCCAGGAAGCGGCCCTTGGCGTCGAGCGCGAGCTCGAGCTTGCTGACCAGGTCGCGGCCCTGATAGTCGCTGATGAAACATTCCGAGCGCGAGGCGGTGAATTTCACCGGGCGGCCCAGCTTGCGCGAGGCCCATAAGGTCAGGCCGTATTCCGGATAGACCCGGTTGCGGGTGCCGAAATTGCCGCCGACGTCGAACGACAGCACACGCAAGGTCTCCAGTTCGATGCCGAGCACGGTGGCGAGTTCGCGCTTCTGCCGCACCGCGCCGCCGCTGCCGGCATGCAACGTGTAGCGGCCGCTCGCTTTGTCGTAGTTGGCGACGCAGGCGCGCGGCTCGAGCGGCACGCCGGTGACGCGGCCGATGTTGAAATCCATCGCCACGACGTTGGCGGCTTGCGCAAAGGCGCGCTCGGTTCCCGCCGTATCGCCGAAGCGCGTATCGACCAGAATGTTGGTCGGCACTTCGTCCCAGACCGCGGGCGCGCCGGGTCGCATGCCGTCTTCGGAATGCAGCACGAAGGGCAGTTCGTCGTAGCTGACGGCGAGCGCCTCGGCGGCATCGAGCGCCTGGGCTTTGGTCTCCGCCACCACCATGGCGACGGCCTCGCCGACATGGCGCACTTTGTCCGCGGGCAGCAGCAGATGCGGGCCGATGAAAACTTCGCCGCCGCCCGGCGCGGAAAGCTTCATGTCGTCGCGCGTCTTCGGCAGCGGGTCGTGTCCGATCGGCCCGAGCCCGTCGGCGGCACAATCGGCGCCGGTGAAGACGCCGAGCACGCCGGGCAGCGCCAGCGCGCTTGCCTTGTCGATCGTCACGATGCGCGCGTGGGCGTGCGGCGAGCGCACCATGGCGGCATAGGCCTGGCCCGGAAAATTGAAGTCGTCGGTGAAACGGCCTTGGCCGGTGATGAGCCGCGCGTCTTCATGGCGCGGCATGGGCTGTCCGATGAAGCGGAAGCCCGTTTCCACTTTATTCATTGCGAAGCACCGGCCACGTTAGCGATGACCCACGGCGGGTCGCATTGGACATAGCGCATTTTAGCGCCGGCGCGGAAGTCACCTAGGCGGGAAGTTTGAGCGTGGCGCGCAAGCCGCCACCAGTCCGGTTGGCCAGCGTCAATTCGCCGCCATGCGCCTGCGCGATGGCTTGCGCGATGGCGAGGCCGAGCCCCGTGCCGCCGGTGTCGCGGCTGCGCGAATCCTCGACCCGGTAGAACGGCTGGAAAACTTTGGGCAATTCGGCCTCGGGAATGCCCGGGCCATCGTCATCGATGGTGATCTCGATCGTCTTGCCGGCGCTGGCGATCGCGACCTGCGCGCGCTTGCCGTATTTCACCGCGTTGTCGAGCAGATTGGTGATCGCGCGCTTCAAGGCGCCCGGCTGGCATTCGTAGCTCAGCGTGGCGGCTGCCGTCATGGTCACCGGCAGGCCGGCGTCGGCCATGTCGTCGACGATGCTTGCGAGCAGCGCGGCGATGTCGACGCGCCGGCGCGGCTCGGCGCGCACTTCGTCGCGGGCGAAGGCCAAAGTCGAGCCGATCATCTCGTTCATGTCGCCGATGGTGCTGAGCATCTTGTCGCGCTCCTCGGCGTCGGCGACTTCCTCGGCGCGCAGGCGCAGCAGGGTCAGCGGCGTGCGCAGGTCGTGCGACAGCGCGGCCAGCATCTGGGTGCGGCTCTCGATCAGCCGGCGCAAGCGCTCCTGCATGCGGTTGAAGGCGCGCGCGGCGTTCTGCATTTCGACGGTGCCGGCTTCGGCCAGCGGTTCGGCGGCGACGTCGCGGCCGAGCCGGTCGGCGGCGCCGGCCAGCAAGCCGAGCGGCGCGGTGACGCGGCGTACCGCCCAGACCGAGACGGCGAGCACGATCAGGCCCATCAACGCCATCGAGATGATGAATTGCCACGACACCGAGGGTCCGCCCTGCGGCAGCGTGGTGGCGAAGGACAGCCATTGGCCGTCGGCGAGCTTGACCGCGACCTGCAGGCCGCGCCAGGCGCCGAAACCGCCGAAGGCGCCGTAACCCGGCCCCATCATGCCGTGCATCATGCCGCCCATGCCGTTCGGATCACCGATCGGCCCGGAAAACGGCCGGTGATCGAACGGCGGCCCGAACGGCGCGCCGGGCGGTCCGCCCGCCGGCTGCAACAACGCCACGCGCACCTGGCGGTCGGGCAATACGGGGAGTTGCTGGCGCACATAATCCTCGACCGCGGCGGCGGCGCCTTCGGCGTCGGCCGGCAGTTGCGGCGGCGGCTCGGGCAAAAGCGCGACGCGGAAGGTGGGATCGCTCAGCGCCTGCACGAGGCGCGGGCGCCAGTCAGCCGGCGCTTCTTCCACCAGACGCGAGAGGTTGGCGACGCGCTGCGCGGTGGCAAAGCCGCCGATCGCGCGCACCGCCTGCTCGCGCGCGCCGGCATAGATCCAGGCGCCGACGGCGTGCGAGATGACGAGCCCGACCAGCAGGATCAGGATCGTCTGCCCGAACAGGCTCTTGGGAAAAATGCGCCTCATTCCCGGCTCACGTCGGGAGTGAAGATGTAGCCGCCGCCCCATACGGTCTTGATGAGCACCGGATCGGCGGGATCGCGCTCGACCTTCTTGCGCAGGCGGCTCACTTGCGTGTCCATGCTGCGGTCGAAGGTGTTGGCGGCGCGGTGGCGCGCCAGATCGAGCAACTGGTCGCGGCTCAAGGTGCGCTGCGGATGCTCGACCAGCGCCAGCAGCAGATCGAATTCGCCGGTGCTCAGCGGCACCGCGACGCCGTCCTGCCCAAGCAATTCGCGTTTGTCGACGTCGAAGCTCCAGCGCTCGAAGCGGTAGCGCTTGGGCTTGTCCTGATCGGCGGCGGGATCGCGCACGCGATTGCGGCGCAGCACGGCGCGGATGCGCGCCACGAGTTCGCGGCCGCCGAACGGCTTGGGCAGATAATCGTCGGCGCCCATTTCCAGGCCGATCACGCGGTCGACCTCGTCGCCTTTGGCGGTGAGCATGATGATCGGGATGTCGCTGTCGGCGCGCAGCGCGCGGCAGAGCGAGAGGCCGTCTTCGCCCGGCAGCATCAGATCGAGCAGAACGAGATCGATATGCGCGTCGGCCAGCACCTTGCGCATAGCCTTGCCGTCGGCGGCGGTCGAGATGCGAAAGCCTTCCTTGGCGAGCGCGCGCGACACCAAGTCGCGCATCTCGCGATGGTCGTCGACGATCAGAATGTGCGGACCATCATTCATGGGCGCAATTTAGTTCGGGCAGGGCAGTTTAGGGCAAAAGAATTGTAACGATATCTGCCGGATAGAGGTTCTGACACACTTGGTCACAAATTCGAGGCCTGCCGACAAACTTGCGTGACAGGTCGGCGCTCTTAATCATGCCGACATCAAGGGCGGCGACGAGCTTAGGCAAATAGGAGCGATCCCATGACAACGCGGAAAATCTTGATTGGCCTCGGCGTCGCGGCTGCACTGGCTGCCGGATTTGGGGCGTACAGCGTTACCGCCTCTGCGCAGAACGGCCCCGGCTACGGTTACGGCCCGGGCATGATGGACGGTTACGGCCCAGGGAACGGACCGGGCAACGGCCAGGGTTACGGACCGATGCAGGGTTACGGCCCCGGCTATGGTCACATGCGCGGCTACGACCGCGATCGCGACAACGGGCAAGGGCAGGGCTACGGTCCCGGCTACCACATGCGCGGCTGGGGCGGTGGTTACGGTCCCGGCATGATGCAGGGCCAAGGCTACGGACGCGGGATGATGGGCTGGTAGCGCACCGGCTCCCGCAACGAATTCGAATTCGAGCAATACACAGATCGGCACACAAAGGAGAAATACGATGCAGACAAAGACACTGATCGGCACCGGACTTGCGCTGGCGCTGGCAGCCGGAATCGGCGCGTACAGCTACGGCGCGTTCGCGCAAGGCGGTCCCGGTTATGGTCCGGGCTGGATGATGGGCGGTTACGGCCCCGGCTATCACATGCGCGGCTGGGGCGGCGGACCAGGACCAGGCGCTGGACCCGGACCTGGCGTCGGACCTGGCGCAGGACCTGGCGCAGGACCGTCGAACTGCCCGGCCTTCGCGCAAGGCGGACAAGGTCAAGTGCCGGGCCAAGGTTACGGTCCCGGTTATCACATGCGCGGTTGGGGCGGCGGCTACGGCCCCGGCGCAATGATGGGCGGCGGCTATGGCCCCGGCTATCACATGCGCCAGTGGGGCGGCGGTTACGGCCCCGGCATGATGCAAGGTCGAGGATATGGCCCCGGTTACGGCCCTGGCCCCGGCATGATGCAGGGTTACGGACCGGGCTACGGCCAAGGTCCTGCGGCGCAAGGCAATCAGAACGCCGAATCAGAACGCTGACCAAAATGCCAATCAGAACGTCGCTCCGGACCTCAAGCTCACCGTCGATGAGGTAAAGGCCCGGGTCGAAGGCTGGCTCACGATGCGCGGCAATCCGCGGCTCAAAGTCGGCGACGTGAAAGAAAAAGATGCCGACACGATCATCGCCGACATCGTCACCAAGGATAACTCCCTGGTCGATCGCTTCATCATCAACCGTCACACCGGCGCTTACACCCGCGACAACAGCTAAGCGCCGCCACGGCTGACTTAACGACGACACGATGCCCGCGCGGTCACCGCGCGGGCATTGTCTTTTAGGCTCAGCGTTGCGCCACGCCGCAGCTGAAGGCGGCGCCGGGCTTGAGGCCGAGCTTGTTGAAGATGATGGCGGCCGGGCAGAAGCCGGTGAAGGCGGCCTGCAACATGTTGGCTCCGACAAAGGCGGCGAGCAGCAGCCAATAGGGGCTGACCAGCCAGCCCAAGACGAGGCTCGCCAGCACCATGGTGCCGGCCATAGCGAAGACGGCGCGATCGACGTTCATGGGCGTAACTCCCGAGACAAGGGCCGGCTGATCTTTATGCCGCGGCCGGCCCGGCGCGCGGCGGTCTTGACTATATATTCGATTATTCGTATATACGCAAGTATGAAAATACAAGCCAACGACATGCTGGCGGCGGCGGACGAGGCGAGCACTCTGCTCAAAGCGCTGGCCAACCGTCACCGCCTGATCATCGTCTGCCAATTGACCGAGCAGGAGCGCTCGGTCGGCGAATTGGCGGCGCTGCTGAAAATCCGCGATTCGACGGTGTCGCAACATCTCGCCTTGCTGCGCAAGGACGGGCTGGTGACGGCGCGGCGCGACGGGCAGACCATCTGGTATTCGATCGGCAGCCCGCAAGCGCGCGAGCTCGTGCGCACGCTCTATCGCGTCTATTGCGAGCCGAGCGCGGTTTGCGTTCCGAACGCGCGCGGCAAGACGCCGCGGCCGGCGCGCCGGCGGAACCTTGCGTCACATCAATGACCGCGCGGCCTGCGCGCGACACGATTGAGGCCGAATAAGATGACGAAGGTGACACACTAATGCGTGCCGGTATTTTCGTAGCCGCCGCGCTTGCGCTGTTGGCGCAAGGCGCGCGCGCCGAGCAGAGCTTCACCGTCGCGCCGAAAACGGTGGCCGACGAAAAGGCGGTGTTCGCCACCGTCGAAAGCGCCAATGTGGTGCCGGCGCGGGCGCGCATCGGCGGCACGGTGGTGGAACTCGCGGTGAAGGAGGGCGACGCCGTCAAGCAAGGGCAGGTGGTCGCCACCATCGGCGACGAAAAGCTCGCGCTGCAGATGAAATCGCTCGACGCGCAGATTTCCGGCCTGGAAGCCCAGTTCGCCCAGGCGCAAACCGATCTCACCCGCGCCGAGGACCTGTTCTCGCGCGGCACCGTGCCGAAAACCACGCTCGACCAGGCGCGCACCGCCTTCAACGTCGCGTCCAACGCGCTGAAGGCGCGCACCGCCGAACGCTCGGTGATCCAGCAGCAGGTCACCGAAGGCAAGGTGCTGGCGCCGACCGCCGGCCGCGTCTTGAAGGTGCCGGTGACCACCGGCACCGTCATCTTGCCCGGTGAAACCGTGGCGACGGTGGCGGAGCAGAATTTCATCCTGCGGCTGCGCGTGCCGGAGCGGCATGCGCGCTTTCTTAAAGCCGGCGATACGGTGCGCATCGACGGCGAGGAACTCGGCGCCAACGGCGCCAAATTCGGCACCATCCGTCTGGTCTATCCGCAGATCGAGGATGGCCGGGTGATCGCCGACGCGGCGGTCGCCGGTCTCGGCGATTATTTCGTCGGCGAGCGCATCCGCGTGTGGGTCTCGGCCGGCGAGCGGGACAGCATCATCGTGCCCGGCGCCTTCGTCGTCACGCGTTTCGGCATCGATTATGCGCGCGTGCGCAAAGAGGGCGCGACGATCGACGTGCCGGTGCAACGCGGCCGTGAGCTGCCGCGTCCCGACATGCCGGACGCGCTGGAAATCCTCTCCGGCCTCAAGAGCGGCGACGTATTGGTGCGCCCGTGAAACTCGGTCTGTCGGGACGCCTTACGCAGGCGACAATCCGTTCGCCGCTGACGCCGCTGTTCCTGCTGGCGGCGCTCGCGGTCGGCTTGATCGCACTCATGACCATTGCGCGCGAGGAGGAGCCGCAAATCAGCGTGCCGATGGTCGATATCCGGGTGAATGCCGACGGCCTCAAGGCGCCGGACGCGGTCGAACTGGTGACCAAGCCGCTCGAAGCCATCATCAAGGGCATCGACGGCGTCGAGCATGTCTACAGCCAGACGGTCGATGACCGCGTCATGGTGACGGCGCGCTTTCTGGTCGGCACCAAATCCGACGACGCCATTTTGCGCGTGCACGAGAAGATCCGCGCCAATATCGACCGCATTCCGGTCGGTATTCCCGAACCGCTGATCGTCGGCCGCGGCATCAACGACGTCGCCGTGGTGGTGCTGACGCTGTCGCCCAAACCGGACGCGGCGGCGCGTTACACCGACAAGGACCTCTATGAGCTCGCCGACCAGCTACGCTCCGAACTGGTGAAAACCGACAATGTCGGGCTTACTTATATTTCCGGCGGCAATGCCGAGCAGATCCGGGTCGAGCCCGATCCTTCGAAGCTGGCGCTGTTCGGCGTCACGCTGCAGCAACTGGTCGCCAAGGTGCGCGACGCCAACCGTTCGTTCCAGGCAGGTAGCGTGCGCGACAACGGGCTAACGCGCGACATCGCCGCCGGGCAGACGCTCGCCGGCATTCCCGATATCGGGCTGCTGCTGGTCACCACGCGCGACAACCGCCCGGTTTATGTGCGCGACGTCGCTTCGGTGGTGATCGGACCGAGCCCGCTCGAACACCGCGTCTGGATGGATACGCCCGAGAAGGGCGGCCACTGGGGCCGCACCCCGGCGGTCAGCGTCGCTTTTGCCAAACGCGCCGGCGCCAATGCCGTGGTGGTGGCCGAGCAATTGCTGGCGCGGCTGCAGAGTGTCGAGGGCCGGCTGGTCCCGGCCGACGTCAAAGTGACGGTGACGCGCGATTACGGCGAGACCGCCAACGATAAGGCGAACGAGCTTCTGTTCCACCTCGGCCTCGCCACCGTGTCGATCGTGGTGCTGATCGCTTTTGCCATCGGCTGGCGCGAGGCGCTGGTCACGTTGGTCGTCATCCCGACCACCATTCTGCTCACGCTGTTCGCCTCGAAATTGATGGGCTACACGATCAACCGCGTCAGCCTGTTCGCGCTCATTTTCTCCATCGGCATATTGGTTGACGACGCCATTGTGGTGATCGAGAACATCGCCCGCCACTGGGCAATGAAGGATGGCCGCAAGCGCATGCAAGCGGCGATCGAGGCGGTGGCGGAAGTCGGCAATCCGACCGTGGTCGCGACCTTGACCGTGGTGGCGGCGCTGCTGCCGATGCTGTTCGTGTCCGGGCTGATGGGCCCCTACATGGCGCCGATCCCGGCCAATGCCTCGGCGGCGATGGTGTTTTCGTTCATCGTCGCCATGGTGATCGCGCCCTGGCTGATGCTGCGCCTGCATCCGGAAGGAAAAGCGGTGCACGAGCATGAGGCCGCGCACGGCGAGGGCTTTCTCGGCCGGCTTTACCGCCGTTTCGCGACGCCGGTGGTGCGCTCGCGCCGTTCGGCCTGGATATTCCTGGGCTCGGTCGGGGTGGCGACCGTGCTGGTCTGCATACTGTTCGTGACGCGCAGCGTGACGGTCAAGCTGCTGCCCTTCGACAACAAGTCGGAAATGGCGGTGGTCGTCGATCTGCCCGAGGGCGCCACGCTCGAGGACACCGAGCGCACATTGTTTTCGATCGCCGGCGTGGCGCGCCAATTGCCGGAAATCCGCTCGATCGAGACCTATGCCGGCACGCCGGCGCCGTTCAACTTCAACGGCCTGGTGCGGCATTATTATTTCCGTGAATCGCCCGAATTGGGCGAGCTGCATCTCAATCTGGCCGCCAAAGACGACCGCAGCCGCTCGAGCCACGAGATCGCGCTCGATCTGCGCGCGCGCCTGAAAAAAGTGATCTTGCCGGTAGGCACCGTCGCCCGCGTGGTCGAAGTGCCGCCCGGCCCGCCGGTGCTGGCGACGCTGCTGGCCGAAGTGTACGGCCCCGATTCGACGAGCCGCCGCGCGGTGGCGCACGAATTGAAGAAGATCTTCGCGTCGGTGCCCTACATCGTCGACATCGACGATTCGATCGGGCAGCCGCGGCCGCGCCTGCGCATATCGATCGACCAGGACCGCCTTGAATTCTTCGGCGTCGAGCAGCGCGACGTCTACGACACCATTGCCGCGCTGTTCGGCGGCACTACCGTCGGCTATTCGCACCGCGGCGAAGGCCGCAACCCGATCGAGATCGTGGTGCGGCTGCCGAAACGCGACCTGTCGTGGAGCGAGCTTCTGGCCTCGACGCCGGTGCCGGCCAACAGCGTGCCCGGCAACAAGACCGTGGTCGAACTGGGCGACGTCGTGCGCGTCGTCAAGGAAGTCGGCTCGCCCACCATCTTCCGCCGCGACGGTCGCTTTGCCGATATGGTGATGGCGGAACTCGCCGGCGCCTACGAGGCGCCGATCTACGGCATTCTCGACGTCGACAAGAAGGTCGAGGCGCACGACTGGGGCGCGCTCGGCAAGCCGACAATTCGCTTCCACGGCCAGCCGGACGATGAAAGCAAGCCGGCCATGCTGTGGGACGGCGAATGGGAGATTACTTACGTCACCTTCCGCGACATGGGCGCCGCTTTCATGGTGGCGATCGTTGGTATTTACATCTTGGTGGTGGCGCAATTCGGCAGCTTCAAATTGCCGCTGGTCGTGCTGACGCCGATACCGCTCACCTTGATCGGTATCGTGATCGGGCATTGGCTGTTCGGCGCGCCGTTTACCGCCACCTCGATGATCGGCTTCATCGCGCTTGCCGGCATCATTGTGCGCAATTCTATCCTGCTGGTCGATTTCATCCGCCACGGCGCGGGACAAGGCAAAACCTTGCGCGAGGTTCTGCTGGAAGCAGGCGCCGTGCGTTTCAAACCGATCCTATTAACCGCGCTCGCCGCCATGATCGGCGCGGCGACGATCCTGGTCGACCCGATCTTCCAGGGCCTCGCCATCTCGCTGTTGTTCGGACTGGCTTCGTCGACGCTGCTCACCGTGTTGGTGATACCGGCGATCTACGTCGTGTTGCGCGACGCCGAGCAAGTGCGCGTCACACAAGAGTAGTAGCCTGTTCCGGCAGAACTCCAGATGCAGTGCGCAACTCCGTTATGCCTTCTCGCTAAGGTCGCCTTCTGATATTGTCCGCGCCGTTCCAGATTTCATTCGGGCAACACCGGATGAATCGATGGAGTACTCAGGAGATCGATAATGCGAAATGCGAAAACGCGTGGCGTTGCGAGCCGGGCCGCGGCGATGGTATCGGCGGTTTTGCTCGCGGGTGCGATGATCGTGATCGGGTCGGCGCAATCGATGGCCACCCCGGCCATCGCCTCGAAGGAAAAGAAGCCCTGCACGGCATGCCACACGGCACCGCCGGCATTGAACGCCGCCGGCCAGAAGTACAAGGCCAGCCACTAGCCGATTGCGTCTGCCGGGAATTCGGGGCGACGTCGATCCGAACAGCCGGGGCGCCGGAATTGGCCGGCGCCTGAACTGCGGGCGGTTCCGTGCCGCCAAATTTCGAAAATCGAATCTCCGCTAACCTTTCTTTAGCGATGAATGCGGCCCGTGCCGGCCGAAAACCCCGTTTGATACGTATCAAAGGCCGTTCCGGGCGAACGGCTAAGATGTTTTTTGGGGATTCCAGGCGTCTAAACCCCCTCCGGCCGGCTTGACGGCGGTTTGTCGGATTTGAAAATTTCGCCCCTTTCCGGCGCCGAAAGGGACGCGACGGTCGCCATGCAGCTCAAGCCGCACACCCTGAAGTTTAAGGTCGTGCTTTACCTGACCATCGCGCTGTCGGCGGCGATGCTGCTGTTCACGGGCGGGGTTGCCTGGTTTTTGTACCAGGAACTCCTCGGCAAGGTGTCCGACCAGGTGATCCAGGTCTCCGAGGTGATTTCCAAGAGCATGCGCTTCGCGATGCTGCAGAACCAGCCCGCCTATGTCGACCGCATCATCCACGACGTGGCCAATCAGGAGAAAATCGACCGGGTCAGGATCCTGAGCAAAGAGGGGCGGATCACCCATTCGACCTACGCGCCCGAAATCGGCCGGACGGTGGACCGCAAGGCGGAGTCCTGCTCGCATTGCCACCAGAGCGAGCGGCCGCTCGAGCAACTTCCCAGGAACGAGCGGACCTGGACCTTCAAAGGCGCGAATGGCGAGTCGCTGCTCGGCTCCATGGAAGTCATCCACAACGAGCCGTCCTGCTACAACGCCGCCTGCCACCAGCACAAAAAAGAGACGTCCGTCCTCGGCGTTCTCGATATCGTCTATTCGCTCGACGAACTCGACCGCAAAGTGCGCACCAGCACGCTGGCGATCGCCGGCTTTTCATTGGGGTTCATCGGTCTCGCGTCGTTGCTGGTCGGCTTCTTCGTGCACCGTCTGGTCTATCTGCCCATGCGCGACCTCGAAACCGGGGCGCAACGGCTGTCCGCCGGCAATCTGGACCAGGCGATCCCGGTGCGCAGCGGCGACGAATTCGGCAAGCTTGCTTCGACGTTCAATGCCATGACCGGCGCCCTGCGCACGTCGCGCGCCGAGCTGCAGGATTGGGGGCATACGCTCGAGCAGAAGGTCGAAAAGCGGACGCAGGAACTGCGCCGCGCGCAGGCGGAGACCATGCGCGGCGAGAAGCTCGCCTCGGTCGGGCTGCTGGCCTCCGGCGTCGCCCACGAACTGAACAACCCGCTCACCGGCATCCTGACTTTTTCGCATCTGATGCGGCAGAAATTGCCGGACAAGAGCGAGGACGCCGAGGACATGGATCTGGTGATCCGTGAAACCAAGCGCTGCGCCGCGATCATCAAGCGGCTGCTGGATTTTGCCCGCGAAAAGCTGCCGGAAAAGAAATTCACCGACCTCAACCAGGTGATCGATGATACGGTGCGAATCGTCGAAAAGCCGGCGCATCTGCGCGATATCGAGATTACCGTGGACCTCGACCGGACGCTGCCGCCGATCTGGATTGACGCCGACCAGATCAAGCAGGTGGTTATGAACATGCTCGTCAACGCCCAGCACGCGGTTGAAGAGAAGGGGAGCATCACGATCAGCACCCGCCGCGTACAGGATCCGCGCGGGCCGGCCGCCGAGGCCAAACCGATGGTGGCAATTGCGATCGTCGATACCGGCTGCGGCATCCCGGAAAAGAACCTGAAGCGGATATTCGATCCGTTTTTCACCTCCAAAGACGTGGGAAAGGGCACTGGATTGGGGCTTTCCGTCAGTCACGGAATCGTCGAGGCCCATGGCGGCTTGATCGACGTGCAGAGCAAAGTGGGCGAAGGATCGACGTTCACCGTCTATCTGCCGCTGACGGCGCCGAATGGCGGCGCCGACGGCAAAGCCGGCGGGAGTGTCGCATGAGCGCGCGAATTCTGATCGTCGACGACGAGGAAATCGTCATCCGAAGCTGCAAGCGCATTCTTTCCGGCGACGAGTTCCAGGTCGAGTCGGTGCAGGACGGCCGCGAGGCGCTGCAGAAGATCGAGGAAAATCCCTACGACGTCATCATTCTCGACATCATGATGCCCAATATCGACGGCCTCGAAGTGCTGCGCCGGGTCAAGGAGACGCATCCCAACGTCGACGTCATCATGATCACGGGCCTGTCGCAGATCGACACCGCGGTGCAGGCCATGAAGCTCGGCGCCTTCGATTATATCTCGAAGCCGTTCGAGCCGGACGAGCTGAAACTGGTGGTGCAGCGCGCGCTCGAGCGGCGGCGGCTGCTGCAGGAGAACCTGACCCTCAAGAGCGAGGTCTCGTCGAAATACCGCTTCGAGAACATCATCGGATTGAGCCCGCAGATGCAGGCGGTTTTCCGGCTGGTCGCGCAATGCGCGCCGACCAGTTCGACGGTGCTGATCACCGGCGACAGCGGCACCGGCAAGGAGCTGATCGCGCGCGCCATCCATTACAACAGCCTGCGCAAGGACAAGCCGTTCGTTCCGGTGGATTGCAATGCGTTGAGCGAAAACCTTTTGGAAAGCGAACTGTTCGGCCACGTCAAGGGCGCGTTCACCAGCGCGGTCGTCAACAAGAAGGGCATGTTCGAGGTCGCCGACAGCGGCACGCTGTTCCTCGATGAAATCGGCAATATCTCCATGTCGATCCAGGCCAAGCTCCTGCGCGTGTTGCAGGAGCGGGAATTCCGGGCGGTCGGCGACACGCGCACGCAGGCCGCCAATTTCCGGCTGGTCACCGCCACCAACAAGGATCTCAAGGCCATGGTGGCGGCCGGCACCTTCCGCGACGACCTCTATTACCGCATCAATATCTTTCCGATCCACGCGCCGGCGCTGCGCGAGCGCAAGAGCGACATTCCGGCGCTCGCCTATCACTTCCTCAAAGTGTTCAGCGCCGAGCTGGGCAAAAGCATCACCGACATTTCCGAAGGCGCGCTGTCGACGCTGGTCAATTACAGCTGGCCGGGCAACGTGCGCGAACTGGAAAACGTCATGCACCGGGCGGCGATCCTGACCAACGACAACGTCATCCGGCAGGCCCACCTCGTCAATATTGTCGACGCCTCGCAGACGGCGGCCGAACTCTCGGTGCCGCGCACCGGCGACGAGCTCAAGAAGGTCAAGAAGGCGGCGCGCGAAAAGTCGGTGGAGGAGATCGAGAAACAGTTCGTGCTCGAGGCGCTCAAGCGCAACGAGTGGAACGTAACCAAAAGCGCCGAAGAGACGGGGATGCAGCGTCCGAATTTCCAGGCGCTGATGAAGAAATACGCGATCCGCGTGCGCGACACCGAGCACGACGCCGATCAGACCGACAGCCCGGACGCCTCGTAAGCGGTTGTTCCGCGCGGCCGACGCCGCTCAGTGCTCCGCCGCGGCCTCGGTCTCTTCGTCATCGATGTCTTCGTAGCCCGTCATCATCGACTTGAAATGCGCGATGCGGGTGTGCCCGAGCGTGCCGAGATAGACGTGCACCAGCATGTAGAAGACGAAAGCGATGAAGACCAGGACATGCACGGTGTCGATCACCCGCACGCCGCCGAAGAAATCGACCTGCGCCGAGAAGCGTTTCACGTCCCACAACAGGATGCCGGTGTAGATCTGCACCGGGAAACACAGCATCATGATGATCTGGTAGATCATGCTCTGCAGCGGATTGAACTTGTTGTAGATGCTGGGCGTGAACGGGTTGGGCTCGCCGCGGAAGATGCCGTAGGCGTAGTAATAGGCCTGCCGCAGACTGCCGATGAAATGCTTCTTCAGGCTCAGTTCGGGGTGATAGGCCCGGATGCGGTCGGAATACAGATAGAACGCCAGCCAGAGGAAGAAGTTGGCGATCAAGATAAAGCCGACCGTGTTGTGCGTGACGACGGCGGTGCGGAACGACACCACGTCGATCAGTCCGACATAGCGGATCTGCATGCCCGTCAGGATCATCAGGACGAAGCCGACCGCGTTGGTCCAATGCCAGATCCTGACCGGCAGCGGGTGGATGTAGATTCTGTGCATCGTGCAGTTCCTTTTAACGCGCCCGTGCCGTCATGCCGCCTTGGGACCGTCGCCGGCCGGCGGAACGTCGGGGTGGCCGGCGGTGTGCGGATGATACAAGCCGAAATATTTGAACAGCCATCCTAGGACCACATGTCCGACGGCGATGCCGCCGCCGCCGAGGATGGCGAGGATCAGCAGGATGTCCAGGAGTTTGATCCTGGTGCCGCCGATCGCATAGAAGCCGCTGACCGAGTTCGACCGAGAAGGCCGAATTGAGCACGTCGGCATTGGCGCCATAGCCGACGCGGCGTCCGTCCGGCCCGACCAGGGAGATGGTCACGCTCTGGAACGCCTGCGATCCCGAGCGATGACAGGTGTGGCAATCGCTGATCGCCTTGTCCTTGCTGGCGAGTTGATGCGCCATCGGGCCGGTGGCGACGTCGAGGCGGCCGCGCAACACGGTCTTGCCGGAAATGCCGCTGCGGTTGAGCGTCTGCATCAGATTGTACAGCGCCTGCGCATCGATGCCTTTGCCGTCCGAATTGGTGCTGGCGTCGAACAGCGGCACGCCGATTTGTTCGGTGCCGCGCGCTTTGCCCTTGGTATCGATCAGCATCAGATCGACGCGGCGTTGCGCCGTGGGGGAGTGGCAGGCGGCGCAAGAAACGACTTCGAAATGCAGGGCCGTATTGGGCAGCCATTTCTGGTGCGCTTCCAGCAAACCGGCATGACAGCCGAAACAGGCCGTCTCCGGACCCTGGCCGAAGGCGCCGGCCGTGATCGGCTTCACCGCGTGGGCAGTGTGGCAGCCGGAGCAGATCGGCGCAAAGCTGTCTTTGACATGGAGCCGCGCCTGCGCGTGCATGCTGCCGCGGTAGGCGGTGTAAATCTCGGCGTGGCAGTTCTTGCAGGGAACCTGGTCGACCTTGGTCGCCGCGTCCTTGATGACTGCGTGCGGGTTATGACAGTCGGTGCAGATCGGCGCGCCCGGATTGCCGCTGCGCACTAGCGCGGCGTGAATGCTGGTGTCCCACTGCTCGAATTTGTCGGCATGGCAGGTACGGCAGACCTTGGTCATGCCGATCGAAAAACTGCGCTTGCTGGCGATGTCGTTCTTTTCGGGCGGATGCTTGGCCGGATCGACGTCGGCGTGACAGCTGGTGCAACCATTGGCGCCGTGCACGGACTTAACATAAGCCTCGCCCGGCACATGCAATTGCAGGGTATCGCCGTCAACCAGCTTCTTTTCCATGCCGGCGGCGCCGTGACAGCCGAGGCAATTTTGGTCGGCCGCGGAGGGCGCAGGATCCGCCGCGAATGCCGGCGGCGCGGCCGGTAGCAGGGTAAGTGCGGCGGCGAGCGCCACGATGGCGAGGGAGTTTTGCAGGAACGCGGGCAGAGCTTTGTGCGAGGCGTTACGGCTATCCGATTTCAGCTCCATGGAACCCTCGCATTCAACGTCATCCGGGGGGCCATGAACCCCCCGGGGGATGATCAAGAGATTGATGGAATCATTTGCGGCAAGTCGGCCGACATTTCATTGATCTATCTCATTCAGTGCGCGCGGCTCGCGACGGCGCGGCCACCCATCCAGGCCAGCGCAACGAGGCCGATGACCGGGAACAGCACGACGTAGGCGAGGCCGATCGCGGGCGCCGCAACCACGAGGGCGGCAGTCTTGAGGACGCGGGCGGTAGTTTTGACCGCTTCGTATTTGGCGGCGAACCGGCCCGCCAACACTGCCAGGGCGACCAGACCGACGACCGGCAAAGCGATGATGTAAACGAGGCCGATGAAGGGGGCGGCGAAGAACAGAAGGATGTTCTTGAGCGCATTGCCTTCGGCTTCCGGGACCTTGGCGGTTTCCGCCGGCGCTTTGTTGGCGACGACATAGAGCTTGGTGGCAGGCGTCCGGGCGACCGGGGCGGCGAACACGGGCTCTTCTTCGATGCGGATTTTGCGAAGGGCGGTCATGGCGAACTCCTGTTTTTTTATTCAGTTCTCTTTCTCGCCTTCCTACATCGCATAGAGCGTGCCAACCACTTGGTGCATCTGAAATACTGTTTATATTTCAATGTCTTATGGAAGATTCAGGGCACCATAGCGACGATTTATGGAAGCCCGCGCAGGCCGCCAAGTATAAGTTTTCCATACGCGAAGGTAGCGAAATCTAAGAACATCTAATTATTTCAATGGTTTATTTGACAGTCTGGACGCATGTTTCCGCCATACAGGCGGCGCTGAGCCTCATAGGGTTTATCCACTGGCAGATAAAAAAGGCCGGGGGTCATGCCCCCGGCTTACGGCCTTGCCCTTCAGGGAAGGCTCAGTTGGCCATTCGCACTTAATTCCGGGCGACCGCTGCTTTGCCACCCATCCAGGCCAGCGCGGCGAGGCCGATCACCGGGAAGAGGACGACGTAGGCGAGGCCGATCGCAGGCGCCGCAACCACGAGGGCGGCAGTCTTGAGGACGCGGGCGGTGGCTTTGACCGCATTGTATTTGGCGGCGAAACGGCCTGCTAACACTGCCAGCGCGACTAGACCGACGACCGGGAAGGCAACGATATAAACCAGGCCGATGAACGGGGCGGCGAAGAACAGGAGGATGTTCTTGAGCGCATGGCCTTCGGCTTCCGGGGCTACCACTTCCGCCGGCGCGTTGTTGGCGACGACATAAAGCTTGGTGGCGGGGGCCCGCGCAACCGGGGCGGTGAAAACGGTCTCTTCCTCGATGAGGATTTTGCGAAGGGCGGTCATGGCGAACTCCTGTTTTTTTGTCTGTTCTCTTTCTCGCTTTCCTACATCGCATAGAGCGTGCCAGGTCCCGGGCGCGGCCAGATACTGTTTGTATTTCAATTACTTAGCTCTATAGCCCGGCGCCAGCACCAGTTTGGTGGCGGGGCCTGAGGTATAGTTTTTTTGTCCAAACCGGCGGCTGATCTCAAAAATATATAATAATATCAGATGTTTAAGTAATTTTCAGGATGCATGTTTTTGCTATACAGGCGGCGCTCGCGCCAAAGGCGCGGCGGGAGACAAGAAAAAGGCCGGGGGACAGCCCCGGCCTTTTGACCTTGCCCTTCGAGGAGCGAGGTCTGGTCGCCCCCGCCGGAATTAGTCGCTGGTACGCCCCGACACGGCCCACCGGCCGGCCAGCCACAGCAATGACACCAGCCCGATGAACGGGAAGAGCAGGACATAGACCAGGCCGAACAGCGGCGCGGCGAGCACCATGGCGATGTTCTTCAACGTGATCGCGATCGCCCTGAACCGATCGTTCTTGAGCGCGGCGCGCGTCGCCAACATCCCAAGGAAGCCCATGCCGACGAACGGGAACGCGACGATATAGGCAAGGCCGATGAAGGGCGCGGCGAAGAACAGAAGGATGTTCATCAACGCGTTGCCGCGGGCGGCCGGTGCGGCGCGGGGCGCTTCGGCAGCTGCCGGCAGGGCCAGCACTTGCGCCTTGGGCGCCGCCAGGGCGTCGCGCGCGCTGTCTTCGATCATCGAAGGCGACAGCGGCTTGTGCACGAAGCTGGAGACGCCGGCGGCCTTGGCGCGGGCTTCGGCGGCATCGGTGCCGTAGCCGGTGATGATCACGACCGGGGTCCACGGCTTGCGTGCCTTGACCTGTTCGGCCACGTCCAGCCCGCTCATGCCGGGCATGCGGATGTCGGTATAGACGAGGTCGTATTTCTCCTCGTTCAGCTTGCGCAGCGCCTCTTCGCCGTTTTCGGCGGTGATGACGGCGTAGCCCTTGCTGGTCAGAACGCGGTCGATGCTCTTGCGGACTGCCGGATCGTCGTCGACGACGAGTACTTTACGTGATGCGGTCATGGCCTTCTCCTTTTGGAATTTCTGCTGTGTTTGCTGTCTGAATTGCTCTGTCGGTGGTTCTCAGGCCGCGCAGGGGCCGCTCTCGGGCACCTGCCGCAAAGCCCACTGTTTCCGCGTCATGGCGCCGTCGGTGAGGCTGATCACGTCCTGCGGTCCGACCGGCTTGGTGACGTAGTCGTAAGCGCCGAGCCGCACGGCTTCCTTGGCGCTGTCGACGGTCGGGTAGCCGGTGATGATGACCACCTCGCTCTCCGGCCATTTCTGTTTGATGGTGCGCAGCACCGACAAGCCGTCCTGGCCGGGCATGCGCATATCGAGCAGCACCACGTCGTAAGGGTCCTGCTCCATCGATTGCAGCGCCTCTTCGCCGTCGCTGGCCGTCGCAATGTTGCAGGACTTGCCCTGCAGCGACCGCAAGTAGCTCCAGCGCACCGTTTCGTCGTCATCGACGATGAGGATTTTGTTTTTATCGGTCATCTTCGCCACCTTGCTTGCCGTCTTTTTCGTACTGACTATTCAGCAAGCCCCGTGCCACGGCCGGGCTTTCTTATTTTTAGTTTTAGTAACAATGGCTTAGACCGAGAGGCGAGGTCTGCCGCAGGAATGGCCGTGCGGCCGAAGTATATTTTTTCTGTACAGGTGCCGCCCGGCCTGCGAAGAAAAGCCTTGGTTTTTCAGGTCAATTTGCGGGCCGACGACTGCATAATTTTTTTATTGGTACTTTTGCTTATCCTTTAGGCCGGTTTAGATCATAGACCGCCTTGTTTTTTCTGCCATATTTGGCATTGTCAAAAAATATGCATATGCGTGCAGAGTGGTCCCATGCAGCTTTTCACCACATCCGAAGCAGCCCGCTACCTCCGCCTCAAGGAGCGCAAAATTTACGAAATGGTGGCCGAGGGAACGGTGCCCTGCACCAAGGTCACCGGCCGCTGGCTTTTCCCCAAAGCCGAGATCGACCACTGGCTGGCCTCCAGCGTCACGCGGCCCGCGGGCATGACGCGGCCCGAGCCGGCGCCGATCGTCGGCGGCAGCCACGATCCGTTACTGGAATGGGCGCTGCGCGAGAGCGGCTCGGGCTTAGCCACGCTCGCGGTCGGCAGCGAAGCCGGTTTTGACCGCTTCGTCGCCGGCGAGACCATCGCGGCCGCCATGCATCTGCACGCTTTGGAAGACCCGGAAGCCGACGCCAATATCGCGACGGTGAAGGGCCGCAGCGATTTGCAGGACGCGGTGTTGGTCGCGTTCTGCCGCCGCGAGCAGGGCCTGCTGCTGGCGCCCGGCAATCCGCTCAAGATCCGCACCATTGAAGACGTCCTCACCAAACGCGCGCGCATCGCCGTGCGCCCGAAAGGCGCGGGCGCTCAATTGCTCCTGCTCTCGCTTCTGCACCGGGCGAAAGCCGCGTTCGACGCGCTCAGCCCCATCAGCCCGGTCTGCCCGACCGGTCCCGATATCGCGCAGGCGATCCGCGCCGGCCGCGCCGACACCGGCATCGCCACGCGCTCGGTCGCCAATGCCGCGGGTCTCGACTTCGTGCCGATCGTCTGGGAGCCGTTCGACCTGTTGATGCGTCAGCGCGATTATTTTCATCCGCCGGTACAAGCGCTGATCCGCTTTTTGCGCTCGGACGCGCTTGCCGTGCGCGCGCAGGAAATGGGCGGCCTCGATCTCACCACCACCGGCGCAGTTCGGTTTGTGGTTTAGCGGGCGTATGATCCCGAAAAGTGGCAACCGGTTTTCGGAAAAGATCATGCGCAAACCAACAACAGTGCTGTAAGAGAGCGCCATGATTGCCAACGACACGCAAACCTGGCCGAGCGAACTGCGCCTGCACAAGGACCGCAAGACGCTCACTGTCACATTCGCCGGCGGGCAGAGCTTCGATCTGACCGCCGAATATCTGCGGGTGAAAAGCCCGAGCGCGGAAGTGCAGGGCCATTCCGCCGAGGAGCGCAAGACCATCGCGGGAAAACGCGATGTCGGCATCATCGAAGTGCTGCCGGTCGGCAATTACGCGGTGCGGCTGGTGTTCGACGACATGCATTCGACCGGAATTTTCGGTTGGGAATATCTGTTCGAACTTGGCCGCGGCCACGCGCACTTTTGGCAGGATTATCTCGACGAACTGGCGGCCAAGAATCTCTCACGCGATCCCCCGGCGCGGCGCAAGTAATACGAACTGGGGGAATTGCGTGACATACATCCGTAACGCGATGCTGGCGGCTATCCTGTCGGTGGGCCTTGCCGGCGCGGCGCATGCCCTCGCGTTCAAAAATATCCAAGGAAAGTGGTGCGGCGTGACCACGAATTACGAGTTCAGCGCCGATGCGCTCAACGTGACCTTTCTCGACGGTTCGCTGCCTTTGACATTCAAGGTCACGGGTTACGACTATTCCGACGACACGGTGACCATGCACTGGTTCAACCAGGACAAGCCGCTGTTCACGGAATTCGGCGAATTCAGCGCCGACGGCGCCACCATGGTGCAGCTGAAAAGCGAAGTCGGCCCGCGCCGTCCGTTCCACCGCTGCTGACGCGGCCGATCACGCCGGGATCGCGACCGGCGCGCTCGCGGCGGCGTCTTGCAGGATCATGTCGGCGCCTTTTTCTCCGATCATCACGACGGCGGCATTGGTATTGCCGGAGACGACCGCCGGCATGATCGAGCCGTCGACCACGCGCAGGCGCTCGATGCCGCGCACGCGCAGCCGCTCGTCGACGACGGCGGCCGCATCCGCGCCCATGCGGCAGGTGCTGGTCGGGTGGAAGACGGTCGAACCGGTGGCGCGCGCGAAAGCCAAAAGATCCGCATCGCTCGTGCAGTCGGGCTTGGGCGCGCGCTCCTCGGCGATGTAATGGCGCATGGCCGGCTGGCGCATGATTTTCCGCAGCAGCTTCATGCCGGCGACCACCGTATCGCAGTCGTGCTGGCTCGACAGGTAATGCGGCTGGATCGCCGGCGGCACCGCGGGGTCGGCCGACTTGATGCGCACGAAACCGCGGCTCTCCGGCCGCAACTGGCAGACCGAGGCGATGAAACCGGGGAAGGGGTGCAGCGCCGCGCCGGAAGCCTCGCCGCTGAAAATGATGAAATGGACCTGCACGTCGGGCGTCGACGCGTCCGGGTGGCTGCGGAAGAAGCCGCCGGCATAGCCGGCGCCGATGGTCAGCATGCCCTTGCGCGACAGGATATAGCGCAAGCCGGCGGCGATGCTGTGGCGCCAACTGTTGATGACGTCGTTCATCGTGATCGGCTCGGTGCAACGGTACTGCATGCGGACCTGAAGGTGATCCTGCAGGTCGGCGCCGACGCCGGGCATGTCGGCGACCACCTCTATGCCCTGCGATCGCAGCAGGGCCGCCGGGCCGAGCCCGGAGAGCTGCAGCAGTTGCGGTGAATTGAAGGCGCCGCCGGCGACGATCACTTCGCCGCCGGCATGCGCGACATGGGTAGCGTCGCCCTGCCGGTATTCGACGCCGGTGGCGCGCCGCCCGGAAAACTGGATGCGGCTGGCGAGCGCATCGGTCACGACCTTCAGATTGGGCCGGCGCTTCGCCGCGCGAAGGTAACCGACTGCCGTCGAGCAGCGGCGCCCATTGCGCGCGGTCAACTGGAAATAGCCGGCGCCTTCCTGGCTCGGCCCGTTGAAATCGTCGTTGCGCGGAAAGCCGGCCTGCTGCGCGGATTTAATGAAGGCTTCGCACAAAGGGTGCGGCTCGCTTACATTGGAGACGGCGAGCGGCCCGCCGGTGCCATGCAGCGCATCGGGCCCACGCTCCTGGTCCTCGGCGCGGCGGAAATAGGGCAGCACATCTTCGAAGCTCCAGCCGGCATTGCCGAGTTGCCGCCAGTGGTCGAAGTCCGCGGCCTGGCCGCGGATATAAAGCAGGCCGTTGATGGAGCTCGAGCCGCCCAGGACTTTGCCGCGCGGCTGGATCAGCGTGCGGTTGTTCATGGTCGGCTCCGGCTCGGTGGAATAGAGCCAGTTCACCTTGGGATCGTTGAACAACTTGCCGTAGCCGAGCGGAATATGAATCCAAATATTGCGGTCGCGTCCGCCGGCTTCCAAGAGCAGCACGCGATGGCGGCCGGAAGCGGTGAGACGGTCGGCCAGAACGCAGCCGGCCGAGCCGGCGCCGACGACGATATAGTCGAAAAACTCAGAATGTGGTGTCACCGCCATGATCCGCCTTCGTTTCCGTAGCGATCCGGCCGGCGACGACAGAAATCCGCATTCCAGTCGCGCCGGCGGCGGGCGCCCGCCCACGTCGCTAACGCGCGATCCTTGCTCGCTACGTGCGCGGCCATGCTAGCGCGGAACCAATGCGGCGGAACCCGGTAACGGCAAATTTATAATGGTTGTTGCGGCGCGATATTAAACTCTGGCGCTAGGCACCCATTCGTTTTGAGTATAGCCTTGCTGCAAAATAACAATAACTCAACGTCAACAGGGAGGAATGCCTCGATGCGTCAAGGAACGTCTCGGCGAACAGTTTTAAAAACTGCAGCCCTCGCCTCGGCAGCTATCATCACGGCCCCCTATGTGCGCGGCGCTTACGCGGCGGGCACTTTGTCATTGGGCGTGTGGGATCACTGGGTGCCCGGCGCCAACAAAGCGCTCGACAAACTCGCCAAAGAGTGGGGCGACAAGAACAAAGTCGATGTCCATATCGACTACATCACCTCGCAAGGCGAGAAGGATAAACTCACCGCTGCGGCCGAAGCGCAAGCCGGCACCGGTCACGACATCATGTCGCATCGCGACTGGAACATCCGCATCCATCAGGCGGCGCTCGAGCCGCTCGACGACGTGGTCGGCGGTCTCATCAAGAAATACGGGCCGATCAGCCCGGTCGCCGAATATCTCGCCAAGATCAAAGGCACGTGGCGCGGCGTTCCGACCGCGATCGGCAGCCAGGTGAAACCCTGCTGCTCGCGCTTCGATCTCTACAAAGAACACGCCGGCCTCGATTTGCGCGAAATGTTCCCGGCCGACGAAAAGAAATGGGACAAGGCCAAGGTCGAGGCGTGGACCTGGGATGCCTACGTCACCGCGGCACAGAAGCTGCACAAGGCCGGCTTCCCGATCGGTCTGCCGATGGGCCAAACTTCCGACGCGGTCGACTGGGTCGGCGGT
The DNA here is from genome assembly GCA_963749625.1 of uncultured Alphaproteobacteria bacterium. Taxonomy (GTDB): domain Bacteria; phylum Pseudomonadota; class Alphaproteobacteria; order Rhizobiales; family Xanthobacteraceae; genus Pseudolabrys. The sequence goes on from CAVVNY010000024.1 coordinate 26,658, forward strand.
CTGTTCAACGCCTATGGCGTGGTGTTCGTCGACGCCAAGGACAACATCAAGATCAATTCCGACCAGACGCGGCAGGCGATGGAGATCGCCCGCAAGATCATGGAAGCCTCGCCGCCCGAGGTCTACGCCTGGGACGATGCCGGCAACAATCGCTGGCTGATCTCCGGCAAGGGTTCGGGCATCATGAATCCGCCGAGCGCCTGGGCGGTTGCCAAGCGCGACAATCCGAAGGTGGCGGAGCAGTGCTGGACGCATCCGGTGCCGAAGGGTCCGAAGGGCCGCTTCGTCGGACAGCTGCCGCAGTTCTACGGCCTGTGGAAGTTCTCCAAGAACAAGTCCGCCGGGAAGGACTTCCTCACCTACATTTCGCAGAAGAGTTCGGTCGCACAACTGGTCGAGGCGTCGGTCGGCTACGACCTGCCGTCGTTCAAGACCATGTACGACCTTCCCACGTGGAACACGGTCGGGCCGCCGGTCGGCACCGTCTACGCCTATCCGCCGCGCGGCGACGAGCAAACCTCGATCACTGGCGCGCCGGCGCGCTCCGAGGTTGGCGCCCAGATCTACAATCAGGCGATCAACACCGTGATGATCTCGAAGTTCACGCAGGGCAAAGAAAAGCTCGATGACGTGATCAAGTGGGCCGAGAAGGAACTCGAAGGCACCTTGCGCGCCTGAGCTTCCGCGGCTTTCGCGAACAAGTGCATGCCGGCCGGCAATGGCCGGCATGCCTCACTTCCTAAAGCATAGCGAGGGGTCATGGCCGATACCGTTCAGACGTGGGGGTCTACGGTTCCATACGCCGGCGTGGCGGCAAAGCGAAACGGGTTGCAGCTGTTCATGCGGCGGCGCTCGACGATTGCGTTGATGATGTGCCTGCCGCTGATACTCATCGTCGTCTGCCTCATCATCTATCCGGCCTTCTATTCGATTTATCTGTCGATGCTGAACAAGGCGCAGACGCGCTTCATCGGTCTGTCGAATTTCACGTTCCTGATGTCGCGCGACACGTTCTGGATGGTGGTGCGGCAATCGACGATTTTCGCGCTCTCCGCCGTGTTCTTCAAAGCGTTGATCGGGCTGATCACCGCGCATCTGGTCAACAACCTGCCGGTCAAGGGCCAGCGCAAATGGCGCGGCATGCTGCTGGTGCCGTGGGTGATCCCGCTGGCGTTGTCGACGCTCGGGTGGTGGTGGATGTTCGATCCCACCAATTCGGCATTCAATTACACGCTGCGAAGCCTGGGCTTTGCCGGCATCCCCTGGCTGAGCGAACCGATTTGGGCGCGCTTCTCGGTGATCCTGGTCAACGTCTGGTATGGCGCGCCGTTCTTTCTGATCATGTATCTGGCGGCGCTCAAATCGGTGCCCGAGCAGCTCTACGAGGCGGCCGACATCGACGGCGCCAGCCCTTGGCAGAAATTCGTGCACATCACGCTGCCGATGATGCGCAACATTATCGCCATCACCGTGCTGTTCTCGCTGATCGTCACTTTCGCCAATTTCGACATCGTGCAGATCATGACCGCCGGCGGTCCGCGCAACATGACGCACATGTTCGCGACCTATTCGTTCCTGCTCGGCATCCGCTCCGGCGACCTGCCGCTCGGCGCCGCCACCTCGCTGTTCATGTTCCCGATCCTGGCGATCGCCGCGGTCTTTATCCTGCGCGGCGTGCGCAAGCGGGGGAGGGAAATCGGATGAGCAGCGCCGTTCTTTCGACGCCCGCGAGCCGCGCGGTCCGCCTGGGCTCGAGCCTGCGGCGCAACCGCCGCTGGGCGCTGATCCTGTCTTACGTATTCTTGATCATGTTCGCGGTCTTCTTCCTGCTGCCGCCCTATTACATGGTCGTCACGGCGCTCAAGAGCGACGCCGAAATGGCGCGGCTGGCGACCAATCCGTGGTTCATCTTCGACGGGGTGACGCTCGACCAGTTCAGGATCCTGCTCACGCAGACCGACTTCCTGATCTTCTTCAAGAATACCGTGATCGTGACCGTCTGCGTGGTGGCCATCACCATGGTGGTGAGCGTGCTCGCCGCGTTCTCGCTCGGCCGCATGAAGTTCTGGGGCTCGAGCATCCTGGCGACCGGCATCTTCCTGACTTACCTGGTGCCGGACACGCTGCTGTTCATTCCGATGTTCCAGATCGTCAAGTCGATCGGCCTGCTCAATTCGTATTGGGGCATGGTGCTGGTCTATCCGACTTTGACCGTGCCGTTCTGCACCTGGATCATGATCGGTTATTTCCAGTCGATCCCGAAGGAGCTCGACGAGGCCGCGTTGATCGACGGCGCCGGTCACATGCAGATGCTCACCAAGATTTTCATTCCGGTGGCGTTGCCCGGCATCATCGCTGCGATGATCTTCGCTTTCACGGTGTCGTGGGCCGCCTTCGTCTATCCGATGGCCTTTCTCTACTCGTCCGACCAGCAGGTGCTGACCGTCGGCACCGTCACCAGCCTGATCCGCGGCGACGTCTACAAGTGGGGCATGCTGATGGCCGGGGCGCTGCTCGCGGCGGCACCGCCGCTGGTGATCTACGCGTTTCTTATGGACTACTACATCGCCGGTCTCACGGCGGGGGCGACCAAAGGCTAAGGCGCGATCCCGGAAAATGGGAACCGGTTTTCGGAAAAGACCGCGCTTAAAAACAGTGGGACGCAACAGGGACGGGAACGGTTATGGCGGAAGTTTCGTTACGAAACGTGGGGAAGCGCTACGACGATGTCGTCGCCGTCAGCAACGTTAATCTCGAAATACCCAATCATGAATTCGTCGTGCTGGTCGGGCCGTCGGGCTGCGGCAAGAGCACGACGCTGCGCATGATCGCGGGGCTCGAGGAAATCAGCGACGGCGAGATATCGATCGGCGGCGAGGTGGTCAACGACCTGCCGCCGAAGGATCGCGACATCGCCATGGTGTTCCAGAACTACGCGCTTTATCCGCACATGACGGTCGCGGAAAACATGTCGTTCGGGCTGAAGCTGCGCAAATTCCCCAAGGCCGAGATCAAAGAACGGGTCGACAATGCCGCCCGCATTCTCGACATCACCGAATTGCTCTTGCGCCGCCCGAAGCAGCTCTCCGGCGGACAGCGCCAGCGCGTCGCCATGGGCCGCGCTATCGTGCGCAATCCCAAGGTGTTCCTGTTCGACGAGCCTTTGTCCAATCTCGACGCCAAGCTGCGCGTGCAGATGCGCACCGAGATCAAGCGCGTGCATCAGAAGGTCAAAACCACGACCGTCTATGTGACGCATGACCAGGTCGAGGCCATGACTTTGGCCGACCGCGTGGTGGTGATGAACGGCGGCAAGATCGAACAGATCGGCACGCCGAACGAGCTCTATCACCATCCCAAGACGCGCTTCGTGGCCGGCTTCATTGGCTCGCCGGCGATGAACCTCGTCCCGGCCAAACTGGCGGGCAACGGCAGCGGCCTGACCATCCGGCTGTCCGACAAGCTGTCATTCCGGGTGCCGGAAAGCCGCGCCGCGCGCTATCGCGGCCACACCGGCAAGGACCTGCTGTTCGGCCTGCGGCCGGAGCACGTCACCGAGACGCGCGGCCGCGAAAACGGCGTCGGACAGGAGTTTACGATCACGCTCGACGTGGTCGAGCCGATGGGCATGGAGACCATGGTGTTCTTTACCGTCGACGGCACCGAAGTTTGCGGGCGCGTCGAGCCTTCGGCGGCCAAGCGCTCGGGCGAAGAAATGACCCTGCGCGCCAATCTCGACCACATGCATCTGATCGATCCGGCGACCAACGCCGTGCTTTGATCCAAGCGTTAGAGCGCCAAGCCGCCATCCACCAGATGCGGCTGGCCGGTGATGTAGCGCGATTCATCCGACGCCAGGAACAGCGCCAGCGCCGCCACCTCGGCCGTGGTGCCGAGCCGCTTCATCGGCTGCCGGGCGACGAAATCGTCCCACACGGCCTGCTCAGACTTTCCGGTCTGTTTTGACAGCGTAGCGACGCGGTCCTCGAGCGAGGGCGACTCGATGGTGCCCGGACAGATGGCGTTGCAGCGAATGCCCTTGGTGATGAAATCGATGGCGACCGCCTTGGTCAGGCCGATCACGGCGGCCTTGGTCGCGCCGTAGACATAGCGGTTGGGCAGGGCTTTCACCGAGGAGACGCCTGACGACATGTTGACGATCGAGCCGCCGCCTTTCTTCAGCATGGCGGGCAGGAACGCCTTGATGGTGCGGTGCATGGATTTGACGTTGAGATCGAACGAGAAGTCCCAATCGCAGTCCGCGCAGTCCAGCACCGTGCCCTGATGCACGTAGCCGGCGACGTTGGCGAGCACGTCGAGCCCGCCAAATTCGGTCTCGACCGCTTTGGCCAATTCCTCGACCGCCGCCGCCGACAGCACGTCCAGCTTGATCGCCTTTTTCGCCTTGAGGCCCTGCAGCTTGCCGGTATCGACATCGGTCGCGATGACGATCGCGCCTTCGGCAATGAATGTCTCGGCGATGGCGCGGCCGATACCTTGGCCCGCGGCGGTCACCAATGCGACTTTGCCCTGCAAGCGTCCTGGCATGTTCCGCCTTTCAATGGTTGTCGCGCGGCACGCCGCCGTTCTGCGCCACGCGCTGATATTTGACCGCCGGCTTGAGCACCATGCCGTCGGCCAATTGATCGACCATGGCGCGCTGGATTTCCTGCCACGGCGTCTGGCTCGCCGGATATTGATAGCCGCCGCGCTTTTGCAACGCCGCCCGGCGCCGCGCCAGTTCCGCCTTCGAGATCAAAATATCGGCGCTGCCTTTGTTGAGATCGATGCGGACGCGGTCGCCGGTCTTCAACAGCGCCAGCCCGCCGCCAGCGGCGGCTTCCGGCGAGGCATTCAGGATCGAGGGCGAACCCGACGTTCCCGACTGCCGGCCATCGCCGATGCAGGGCAGCGCCGTGATGCCTCGTTTTATCAACGCAGCCGGCGGCTGCATGTTCACCACCTCGGCGGAGCCGGGATAGCCGATGGCGCCGACGCCGCGGATGAACAGGATGGTCCGCTCGTCGATCTTAAGCGCCGGGTCGTCGATGCGGCGGTGGTAGTCCTCCGGCCCGTCAAACACCACGGCGCGGCCTTCGAAAGCGTTTGGGTCCTTCGGATTATCGAGGTAGCGCTGGCGGAATTCGTCCGAGATCACGCTGGTTTTCATGACGGCGGAATCGAACAGGTTGCCGGACAGGACTTTGAAGCCCGCATGTTGCTTCAAAGGCTTCTTGTAGGTGCGGATGACGTCGGCATCTTGAACGGCGGCGCGCCTGACATTGTCGCCCATGCTCTTGCCGTTGACGGTGAGGGCGCCGGCGTGGCCGCGGCCATTCTTGAGCAGTTCGCGCATCACCGCCGGCAGGCCGCCGGCGCGGAAATATTCCTCGCCGAGATATTTGCCGGCCGGTTGCATGTTGACCAAGAGCGGCACGTCGTAGCCGACGGTCTGCCAATCCTCGATCGAAAGCTTCACGCCGATATGGCGCGCGATGGCGTTGATGTGGATCGGCGCATTGGTCGAGCCGCCGATCGCCGAACAGGCGACGATGGCGTTCTCGAACGCCTTGCGGGTGAGAATGTCGGACGGCTTGAGATTCTCATGCACGATCTCGACCGCGCGCAGGCCGGTCTCGTAGGCGATCTGCCCACGCTCGCGATAAGGCGCCGGGATGGCCGCGCAGCCGGGCAGCGTCATGCCGAGCGCTTCGGCCAGCGCATTCATGGTCGAGGCGGTGCCCATGGTATTGCAATGGCCGGCCGAGGGCGCGGTCGACGCGGCGATGTCGAGAAACTCGCCGGCGCCGATGCGGCCGGTGGCCATTTCCTCGCGCGCTTTCCAGATCGCCGTGCCGGAGCCGGCGCGCTCGCCCTTCCACCAACCATTGAGCATCGGGCCGCCGCACAACACGATGGCCGGCGTATTCACGGTCGCCGCCGCCATCAGGCAAGCCGGCGTGGTCTTGTCGCAACCGGTCAACAGCACGACGCCGTCGAGCGGATAGCCGTAGAGGATTTCGACCAGGCCGAGATAAGCGAGATTGCGGTCGAGCGCGGCGGTCGGACGCTTGCCCGTTTCCTGGATCGGGTGCACCGGGAATTCGAAGGCGATGCCACCGGCGGTGCGGATGCCCTCGCGCACGCGTTTGGCCAGCTCGATGTGGTGCCGGTTGCATGGCGACAGATCGGAGCCCGTCTGCGCGATGCCGATGATCGGTTTGCCGGAGCGCAGCTCCTTGGCGGTCAGGCCGTAATTGAGATAGCGCTCGAGATAGAGCGCGGTCATGCCAGGGTTGTCGGGATTGTCGAACCAGAGTTGCGAGCGCAGCGGTCGCGCGCCCGATTTTGACGAGGCTTGCGCTTTCTTGCGCATTTCCGTTCTCCCTGGACGCTTTTCTTCTGACGACAAGGATGCGCCGAACCGTGCGATCGATGCAAGGAGGTTTGCCGGAGTACGAAAATGATAAAGCCCGCAATCTGCGGGCTTTAAATGGTGGGCGCTATAGGGATTGAACCTATGACCTCTCCCGTGTGAAGGGAACGCTCTCCCGCTGAGCTAAGCGCCCGGTCATGATAGCGGCGCGATATAAGGAGTGCGCCGAAGCAGTGTCAAGCGAAGCTGGCGCATGATCCCGAAAAGCCCGTCTTCGACTTGATCGGGGATGGGTAGCGGTTTTCGGACCGGATCATGCGCAATAAGTAGTGTTCCCGCGCCTAGTTGTGGCTGGTCGGCTTGCCGCCCTGCGGCACGCGCGAGGCGTGGCCCTGCAGGGCGCGGATGCGGTCGGCCAGATCGCCGCTGCCCGGCGCGGCTTCGCCCAATGCGATGGCGCTTTGGCCGGACGCCGAACCGGTCCGGTCGCGCGCCGTTTCGGCGGCGAGGATCGCGTCGATCGGCGAGTTTGGTCCCTCCAGCGCCGAGGCAAGGCGCGCCACTTCGGCCGCGACGTCGTTGATGCGCTCGCGCAGCATGGAATTTTCTACCCGCTCGGACGCCCAGTTTTCTTCGGCCTCGCGCTTCATGGCGGCGAGGTCGCGGGCCAAGCGGTCGCGTTCATCCGACGTGCGGCCGAGGTCGGACTGCAATTGGGTCTTTTCCGCCTTGAGCGTTTCGGCCGCCGCCATGGCGCGATCGTGCAGCATGGAGAGGGCGGTGCGCAGATCGTTTTCGCCCTTGCGCGCGGTCAGCAAATCGCTGCGCGTCTGATTGAGCTCAAATTCGCTTTGCGCCAGCAGCCGCGTCTGTTCGCCGAGACGGGTATCCAAATCCTCGGCGCGGCGGCCAAGTAGTTCGGCTTCCTTGGTCTGCGCCGCCAGTTGCAGTTCGAGGTCGGCGACGCGGCGGCCGAGATTCTCGACCCGGTCGCGTTCTTCCGCCAATTCCTGGGTGGCGGTTTTCAGTTCGACCCGCTCGGCGTCGCGGCGGATTTCCACCGCCTTGAGCTCGCTGCTGGCATTGGTGAGCCCGTCTTTTAACGTCTCGACCTGGGTCTTGAGCGCGGCGAGCTCAACCTTCTGGGACTCGGCCAGGCTCGAACGTTCGTCGAGCGCGCCGCTGAGCTTGGCGAGCTCGGCTTCCTTGTCGGACAGCGTGCGCTCGGCCTCGTGCATGACGGTCGTCTTGGCCGCGACTTCGTCCTCGGTGGCGCGCAACTGATCGCGCAGCGCCTTGTCGCGCGCTTCCAGCGCGAAAATAGCGGCGGTCTTCTCGCCCAGCTCCATTTTGAGCCGGTTGATGGCGTCACCCTTCTTGCCGATTTCCGCGAACTGATTGGTGGTCTTGGCCTTGAGCTGCTCGACGCTCATTTCGAGGCGCCGCGTCGACATGGCGAATTCGGCGCGCAGTTGATCCTTGTCGGCGTGGATTTCCGCCATCGACAGCGGCGTGGCGGCCTCAAGCCGGCGCATCGTCAGCCGCACCGCGCGGCCATGAACGAGGGGGACGACGACGAGACCCAACAGGGCCGCGAACAGGAACCCGATCCCGAAATACATGATCGGTTCGATCATGAACGATAACTCCAACTCACCCCGGCACGACGCCACACTAACCCGGACCCGGGCCTCTCGTCCCGGGTCTGCTGCTCTCTACCTTAATAAAGCTGGCGGTGCCTCAGAACGGGTTCCAGGTCGCCTTCGGCGTAAATTTGAGATAGCCGATATTGGCGCCGAGCCGCAGACCGACGCCGGAGCGGATCGGCACGACGATGACATTGCCGGCGGCGAGCGCGGTCATGCCGAAGCCGCCGATGAAATAGGCCGAGCCGTCGATGCCGGCAAAGCGCTGATAAATCGCGTCGGTGGCCGGCAGATTATAGACCAGCATCATGGTGCGGGCGCCTTCGCCGCCGTAATCGAAGCCGACCGAGGGACCTTCCCAGAACACCCGGCGGTCGCCGGCGTTCTTGGTGTAGAGCTTGCCGTCGCCGTAGCGCAGCCCGACCACGATGGCGCCGCTTCCTTCCTGACCGAGCACATAGCCGTTGGGCTCGCCCCAGCGGCTGACGGCCATCTGCACGACCTGCGCCAGGCCGCGCGATACCGTGCCGAAGAAGCGGTGCCCTTCTTGGACGATCTCTTCGGGCTTGAAGGTGTCGCCGCGCCGCGGCGCTGGCGCCTGCTGGGGCGGCGGCGGGTTCTGGGCGGCGGCCAAATCGGCGCCGAAGGCGAAAAGGCAAAGGGAGATGGCAGCAAGGCGCAAGGTCGCGCGCATCGGATGCTCCATTGGGTCGCGAGGTTCCAGCCCCGTTTAACCGGTTACTTACGCGGGTGGCCGTAATGTGGCGGCAAAGGCATCCGCCGCGAATCGTTCAATAATTGTCGAGGACTATGACTGCAGCACGGCAACAACGGAAGCCGCCGCCGGCGCTTAAGCCAGCCGTTTGGCTGGCGTTTGGGCTTGCCGTTTGCGGCGGTATTTTTACGCCCCGTGCGATTATGGCCGCGCCGAGCGACGGGATCGTGATCAACGCCCTTACCGGGCTTGCCATCAGCGGCTTCGACCCAGTGGCCTATTTCGTCGATGCCAAACCGAAAATCGGCCGCCCGGATACGGAATTGCGCCTCGACGCCGTGGTTTGGCGGTTCACCAACGAAGGCAATCGAGCGGCTTTTGCCGCCCACCCCGAGGTCTATTTGCCGCGCTTCGGCGGCTACGATCCGGTCGCCTTGGCGCGCGGCGTTTCGGTGCCGGGTCATCCCCTGTTCTGGACGATTACCGGCGAGCGGCTCTATCTCTTTTATAGCCCTGAGGCGCGCGCGGCCTTCCTGGCCGAACCGGGCAACATTATCGCCCGCGCGACGCGCAAATGGCCGACGATCGAGCGCACCATCGTGCGCTGAACCAAGGCGTCGGGCGTTATTGATTTGGGACGGCCGCGGCCATGGCGGGATCGCCCCAGGCGATGAATCCGGGGACCAGAAATTTTCCCGTCCGGCGCCCGAAGACGAGCGGGCCGCCATCCGGAGCGGTCACCGTTCCGCCCGCCGCCGCCAGGATCGCGCAGCCGGCGGCGATATCCCATTCGTGCGTCGGCGACAGCCGCGGATAGACGTCGGCCTCGCCCTGGGCGACGTAACAGAATTTGACCGATGAGCCGCACAGAAAGCGCCTGGCCACCGGCAGCCGCGCCAGGAAGTCCTCGGTCGCCTCGTCGAGATGGCTGCGCGATGTCGCCACGACGAGGCGTTCGGGCGCCGGCCGCGGGTGGATGAAGCTGCGGTCATAAGCTTGCGCTGGCCCTGCGCCCAGCCGCAGCCGCAACCGTTCGGCTTTGCCGCCGACGACGCCGCGCCACAGCAAACCTTGCGCCGGCGCGGCAATGATGCCGGCGATCGGAACGCCGTGCGTCACGATGGCGACGTTGACGGTGAATTCGTCGCGGCCGGCGAGAAATTCCTTGGTGCCGTCGAGCGGGTCGACGATGACGAAGCTCGGCTCCAGGCTCGCCGCCGCGGCTATGCTGCCGACGCTTTCCTCGGCGATCACCGTGATGCCGGGCAGCAGGCGGTTGACGCCCTCCACGATGACGGCCTCCGATGCCTCGTCGGCGGCCGTGACCGGCGACAGGTCGTCCTTGAATCGGCGCTCGACCGATGAGAACGGCTTGGCGAGCGTCGCTGCCGCCGCGCGCGAGACGATCTCGGTCAGCGCATCCAAATGCTGTTCCGCTTGTTGCGGGGTGATTTCTAATGTCACGGCTCGCAGGTTCCCGATGGCCAGTCCTTGGCGGTCGCAGCGGTGCGGTGTATCACGCAGCGGCACCGGCGCGTCCAGCGATTCGCCGGTTTTTTGGCACCCTGCACGTCTCGCGGAGACACGTCCATGTCCGGAACGCCCATCGAAGCGCTCGATCTTGCCGCCATGCTGTGCTCGCGCGTCTGCCACGATTTGATCAGCCCGGTCGGCGCCATCGTCAACGGGCTGGAGGTTTTGGCCGAGGAAAAGGACGAGGAAACCAAGACTTTCGCCCTCGATCTGATCAAGCGGAGCGCCACCACGGCCTCCGCCAAACTGCAGTTCTGCCGTATCGCTTTCGGCGCGGCCGGCTCCGCCGGCGCCCAGATCGATCTCGGCGACGCCGAGTCCATCTCGCGCGGATTTTTCGAGGACGACAAGACCAAGCTGGCCTGGAATTTGCCGCGGGTGCTGCTGGCCAAGAACCGGGTCAAGCTGTTGCTCAATTTGCTGCTGGTCGCCGGCCAGACCATTCCGCGCGGCGGCCAGCTCACGGTCAATCCGATCGGCGAGGGCGACAGCATGGGCTTCAAAGTCAGCGCGGCCGGGACCAATGCCAAGATTCAGCCGGCGGTGGCGGCTTTGCTGGCGGGCGACGACGGCGGCGCGGGGCTCGACGCCCACCGCATCCAGCCGTTCTATGCCAGCCTGCTGGCGCAGGCCTCCGGCGTCAAAGTCGCCATGGCCATGGACGGCGACACGGTCGTGGTGAGCGCGCAGTAGCGCGGCCGGCGCGGTTAACGAAACATTAAAGCGGCCGACACTTCCGCAATACCGCAACCAAAATTAAACGCTTCCCCGACACACTGGCCGCGCTCCCGACGGAGAGCTGCGGACGGGCCATAGCCTGTCGACGTAAGGCGTTTTTCAATGGACGACCTGCTGCGGGAATTCGTGACCGAGACGAACGAGAGTCTCGACGTCGTGGACGTCGAACTCGTGCGTTTCGAGCAGGATCCGAACAACGCCAAGATCCTCGATAACGTCTTCCGGCTGGTGCACACCATCAAGGGCACCTGCGGCTTCCTCGGCTTGCCGCGGCTGGAAGCGCTGGCGCATGCCGCCGAGACGTTGATGGGCAAATTCCGCGACGGCTTGCCGGCGACCAATGACGCCGTCACGCTCATCCTCTCCACGATTGACCGTATCAAGCAGATTCTGGATTCGCTCGAACGCGAACAGCGCGAGCCGGAAGGCGCCGACGAAGACCTGATTTCCGATCTGGAGAAAATGGTCGAGCGGCTCGCGCCGGCGGCTGAGGCCGCGCCGCCGCAATACGCGGTCGGAACGCTCACGCTGCAAGTGCTCGAACGGCCGTTGCGGCCGGGCGAGGATTCCCTCGACGATCTCGAGCGCGCGTTCCGCGAAACCCCGGTCGATCCGCCGGCGCCGAAGCCCGCCAAACCGGCGCCGGCCGAGCCGGCCAAGGACGACCCTACCAAGATCGCCAATCAGTCGATCCGCGTCACCGTCGATACGCTTGAACACCTGATGACCATGGTGTCGGAGCTGGTGCTCACGCGCAATCAGCTGCTCGAGATCGTGCGCCGGCACGAGGATTCCGAATTCAAGGTGCCGCTGCAGCGGCTGTCCAACGTCACCGCCGAGCTGCAGGAAGGCGTCATGAAGACGCGCATGCAGCCGATCGGCAATGCCTGGCAGAAGCTGCCGCGCGTCGTGCGCGATCTTTCCAACGAACTCGGCAAGCAGATCGATCTGGAAATGCAGGGCGCCGAGACCGAACTCGACCGCCAGGTGCTCGATCTGATCAAGGACCCGCTCACCCATATGGTGCGCAATTCGGCCGACCACGGTCTGGAATCGCCGGAACAGCGGCGCGCGGCCGGCAAGCCCGAGCACGGGCGCATCCGGCTGTCGGCCTATCACGAAGGCGGCCACATCATCATTCAGATCGCCGATGATGGCCGCGGGCTCGACACCGACCGCATCCGGACCAAGGCCATTGCGCAGGGTCTGGTCAGCGAAGCCGACGCCGAGAAGTTGACCGAAGCGCAAATTCACAAGTTCATCTTTACGCCCGGCTTTTCCACCGCGGCGAAAATCACCAGCGTTTCGGGCCGCGGCGTCGGCATGGACGTGGTGCGCAACAATATCGACCAGATCGGCGGCACCATCGACGTGAAGTCGGTGGCCGGCGTGGGCTTGAGTTTCACCGTCAAGATCCCGCTCACGCTCGCGATCGTCGCGGCCTTGATCGTGGAAGCCGGCGGCGACCGCTTCGCGATCCCGCAAATCGCCGTGATCGAACTGGTGCGCGCGCGCGCCGGCAGTGAACACCGGGTCGAACGCATCAAGGATACCGCGGTGCTGCGCCTGCGCGACAAGCTGCTGCCGTTGACGCGGCTCAGCCAATTGCTCGGCACCGAAACCGAGCCGGGCGACCTCGAACGCGGGTTCATCGTGGTCACGCAGGTCGGCAGCCAGAGCTTTGGCATCGTCGTGGACAGCGTGTTCCACACCGAAGAAATCGTGGTGAAGCCGTTGTCGACCAAGCTGCGTCACATCGCGATGTTTTCCGGCAACACCATTCTCGGCGACGGCTCGGTGATCATGATCATCGATCCGAACGGCGTCGCGCTGTCGCTCGGCAGCGCGGTTACCTCGCAGCTGGACGCCAACAAAGCCGCCGACACCCGCCATGCCGCGGCCGACGAACAAACGACGTCGCTCTTGGTGTTCCGCGCCGGCTCGAGCCAACCCAAGGCGGTGCCGCTGTCGCTGGTGACGCGGCTGGAGGAAATCGACGCCCGCAAGATCGAGCTGTCGAACGGCCGCCACATGGTGCAGTACCGCGGCCATTTGATGCCGCTGGTGAGCATGAACGACAGCGTACGCGTGAAGAGCGAGGGCGCCCAGCCGCTCTTGGTATTCTCGGACGGCGCCCGCTCGATGGCGCTGGTGGTCGACGAGATCATCGACATCGTCGAGGACCGCCTCGACATTCAGGTCGGCGGCGACAATTCCGGCGTGCTCGGCTCCGCCATCATCAAGGGCCAGGCGACCGAAATCATCGACGTCGGCCACTTTCTGCCGCTCGCCTTCGAGGACTGGTTCCGCAACAAGGAGCAGTCCAAGCGGACGTCGCCGCGCTCGCTGCTGCTGATCGACGACAGCCCGTTCTTCCGCAACATGCTCACGCCGGTGCTGCAGGCCGTCGGCTACCAGGTGACCGCCGCCGCGTCCGCGCCGGAGGCCCTGGCGATGTTCAAGGACGGCGGCGTCTTCGACGTCGTGGTCACCGACATCGAAATGCCCGAGATGAGCGGCTTCGAATTCGCCGAGCGCCTGCGCGCCGATCCGCGCACCGCCGACCTGCCCATTATCGCGCTGTCCTCGGTGGTGTCGGCCGAAGCGGTCGAGCGCGGCCGCCAAGTCGGCTTCCACGACTATGTCGCCAAGTTCGACCGGCAGGGGCTGATCGCGGCGCTCAAAGAGCAAGCCGACATCGATCGTGCGGCGTGACGGGCAAACCATGAACACAGAAAACGCCCAGCAGAATCTGACCGAATACGTCACCGCCATGATCGGCGGCCAGTTGTTCGGGCTGCCGATCGTGCGGGTGCAGGACGTCTTCCTGCCGGAACGGCTGACGCGGGTGCCGCTGGCGCCGCCGGAAATCGCCGGCGTGCTCAATCTGCGCGGCCGCATCGTGACGCTGATCGATCTGCGCTGCCGCTTCGGGCTGGGCGAGCGCGAGAAGGGCAGCACGCCGATGGCGATCGGCGTCGAATCGCGGGCGGAATCCTATGGTCTCTTGATCGACAGCGTGGGCGAGGTGCTCAAGCTCGACGATACCGCGCGCGAGCCCAATCCGATCAATATCGATCCGCGGCTGGCGCGCGTGTCGGCCGGCATCCATCGCCTGGACGGACAACTTCTCATCGTCGTCGATGTCGACCGCGTTCTCGACATCGGTACGAACGCGATCGCGGCATAACGCCGGTAACGAACCAGGAACGGTTATTGAACCATTGAACGAGATTAACGAGGGTATGCAATGAAAACCTGTTTGGTCGTCGACGACTCGAGCGTCATCCGCAAAGTGGCGCGGCGGATTCTTGAGGGTCTCGAATTCGACATCGTGGAAGCCGAGGACGGCGAGCAGGCGCTCGACGCCTGCAAGCGCAATCTACCGGATGCGATCCTGCTCGACTGGAACATGCCGAAGATGGACGGCTACGAGTTCCTGCGCTCTTTGCGCAAATTGCCGGGCGGCGACGGGCCCAAGGTGGTGTTCTGCACCACCGAGAACGACGTCGCGCATATCGCGCGCGCGCTGCACGCCGGCGCCAACGAATACATCATGAAGCCGTTCGACAAGGAGATCGTGGAAGCCAAATTCCAGGAAGTCGGACTGATCTGACCGCCGTCGCGCGCTCCTCGTAACGGTTTAGTAAAGGCGTTCTGGTCCGATGAACGTAGTCGTGGCACCACCAGCATCCAGCAGCGTCATCGGACGGCGCATCCGCGTTATGATCGTGGATGACGCGGTGGTCGTGCGCGGCCTGTTTGCGCGCTGGGTGGAGGCCGAGCCCGACCTCGAGGTAGTCGCCTCGCTGCGCACCGGCCGCGACGCCGTGAACCAGGTCGAGCGCGCCAATCCCGACGTGGTGCTGCTCGACGTCGACATGCCGGAACTCGACGGCATCTCCGCCTTGCCGCTGCTGCTGGAGAAAAAGCGCGACCTGATCGTGATCATGGCCTCGACGCTGACGCGGCGGAACGCCGAGATCAGCCTGCGGGCGCTCGCGCTCGGCGCCGCCGACTATATTCCGAAGCCGGCCAGCAATCGCGACGTCGTCGGCTCGCCCAGTTTCCGCCGCGACCTGATCGAAAAAATCCGTCAACTGGCCTCGCATGCCAAACGGATGCGGCCGGTCCCACCGCGCGGCCCGCCGCCGCCGCGGCGGCGGACGCGGCGCTGCCGCCCAAGCTGCGTGCGACCGCCGGGCAACCGATCACCCTGCGCGCGCTGCCGGCGACGGCGCCGCGCGTCTTGGTGATCGGCTCCTCGACCGGCGGCCCGCAGGCGCTCAACACCATCGTCAGCCAGATCGGCAGCGTGCTCGACCGCGCTCCGGTGCTGATCACGCAGCACATGCCGCCGACTTTCACGACCATCCTGGCCGAACACCTCGCCCGCATCGCCAACCGCCCGGTGCGCGAGGCGGCCGACGGCGAGGAGATCATTGCCGGCACCATCTATCTCGCCCCCGGCGGCCGCCACATGTCGGTCGCGCGGCGCGACGGCGCCGCCGTGATCGCGCTCGACGACGGCCCGCCGGTCAATTTCTGCAAGCCGGCCGTCGACCCGCTGTTTTCCTCCGCCGCCGAAGTCTGGGGCCCCAAGGTGCTGGGTTTGGTGCTCACCGGCATGGGCTCGGACGGCTTGCGCGGTTCGCAGGCGATCGCCGCCGCCGGCGGCGCCGTCCTGGCGCAGGACGAGGCCACGAGCGTGGTGTGGGGCATGCCCGGTCAGGTCACGCATGCCGGTCTCGCCTCGGCCGTGCTGCCGTTGAATGAGATCGCGCCCCGGCTGGTGCGCCTGTTCACGGGAGAACGCCCGTGACCCCGCAAGACTTCGACTATCTGCGCCAACTGCTGCGCCAGCGCTCCGGCCTGGTGCTGTCGGCCGAAAAACAATACCTCGCCGAAAGCCGTCTGCTACCGGTCGCGCGCAAGCATGGGCTTGGCGGGCTCACCGAACTGGTGGCGAAGCTCAAGACCGCCGCCACCGCGCCGCTCAGCACCGAGGTGGTCGAGGCGATGACCACCAACGAATCCTTCTTCTTCCGCGACAAGGTGCCGTTCGACCATTTCCGCATGACCATCATGCCGGCGCTGATGGCCGCGCGCGCACGCGAAAAGCGCATCCGCATCTGGTGCGCCGCCTGCGCCACCGGGCAGGAGCCCTATTCGCTGGCGATGAGCCTGAAGGGCATCGGTCCCTCGCTCGCCGGCTGGCGCGTCGAGATCGTCGCCACCGACCTTTCCAACGAGGTGCTGGCGAAGGCCAAGGCCGGCATCTACAACCAGTTCGAGGTCCAGCGCGGCCTGCCGATCCAGATGCTAGTGAAGTTCTTCAGCCAGGTCGGCGAGACCTGGCAGGTCGCGCCCGAGATCCGCGGCATGGTGCAGTTCCGGCCGCTCAATCTGCTCAACGATTTTGCCAGCCTCGGCGGTTTCGACCTGGTGTTCTGCCGCAACGTGCTGATCTATTTCGACCAGGACACCAAGATCGGCGTGCTCAACCGCCTCGCGCGCCAGATCCCCTCGGATGGTTATCTGGTCTTGGGCGCCGCCGAAACCGTGGTCGGCCTGACCGACGCGTTCAAGCCGATGGTCGACAAGCGCGGCCTCTATGTGCCGAACATCCCGGCGGCGAAACCGGCGCCGGCGAGCAACGTGCTCAAGTTCGCGGCGAAGGCTTAAGGAGCTTTAGCTCCAGCTCGCCGCTCGCAAGCTCCGCCCGCACCCCACTCATTGCGCTATATCAATGCCATATGCGCGCTAACGTATATGCAGATTGTCCCCGCCGCGGCGTCGCAGGATGAGAAAAAGCCAGCGGAATTGGCGTCTGGCCTTGATCTCACCCATCGTTTCGACGGCCGCCGGCGATGCAATTGCGGTGCGACAAATTGACTAGGGGGTGAGCATGCCGGACGTCAAAAGCAAGCACGATCTGATCGCCGAGTTGCAGAGGCAGGCGGCATCGCTCGGTCTTACCGTGCACGCCGACGGCGAGAAGGAATTGAGCGGCGAAACGGAATCCATCCGCTCGAAGTGGTGGCTGGGCGGCCGCAAGGTCGCCTATCGCATGTCATGCCGGCCGACCGAGCAGGATCACACCATTCATTTCCGCGAAGCGGTGGTCGAACGCAGCTGGGGCATTCCGCCACCGACGGTGACGGTCGAAACGAGCAGCGTCAGCGGCTGGAAACGCTCGGGCGAACGCAAGGATGTTTCGGTCGGCGGCGGCGGCACGCTCGACTACGCCAAGGTACGCAACGCCGTCGAGATCGCGAGCGTTGCCGCCGGCTGGAAATTCCAGCTTGAGGGCGGCCGCATGCCCTAGCGGCCATTGCGATTGTCGGCTTCGTCTGCGGACCAGACGATGCTCCCTAAGAAAAAACCCCGCCTCGCGGCGGGGTTTGAATTTTTAAGAGAGCCCGAAGCGGCGGCTTAAGCCGGAATGCGCTCTTCCATGTCGGAGGGCTCGCGCAGCACGTAGCCGCGGCCCCACACCGTCTCGATGTAGTTCTTGCCCGAGGAGGCGTTGGCCAGCTTCTTGCGCAGCTTGCAGATGAAGACGTCGATGATCTTGAGCTCGGGCTCGTCCATGCCGCCGTAGAGATGATTGAGGAACATCTCCTTGGTGAGCGTGGTGCCTTTGCGCAGCGAGAGCAACTCGAGCATCTGGTATTCTTTGCCGGTGAGGTGCACGCGCTGGCCGCCGACTTCGACCGTCTTGGTGTCGAGGTTGACGACGAGGTCGCCGGTGTTGATGACCGACTGGGCGTGACCCTTGGAGCGGCGGACGATGGCGTGGATGCGCGCGATCAGCTCGTCCTTGTGGAACGGCTTGGTCATGTAGTCGTCGGCGCCGAAGCCGAGGCCTTTGACCTTGTCCTCGATGCCGGCGAGGCCGGAGAGGATCAGGATCGGTGTTTTGACCTTCGACACCCGCAGCGACCGAAGCACCTCGAAGCCCGACATGTCGGGAAGGTTCAGGTCGAGCAGGATGATGTCGTAGTCGTAAAGCTTGCCGAGATCGACGCCTTCTTCCCCCAGATCGGTGGTGTAGACGTTGAAACTCTCGGATTTGAGCATCAGCTCGATCGATTGAGCGGTCGCGCTGTCGTCTTCAATGAGTAAAACGCGCATTGCAGTCCCCTATCTCGCCGCAACCGGGCCTTTGGTCTGTGCCGCAAAGGCGGCGAGGCTGAAAAAACGCTGTGGGACAAACCAATTCGACACTAACGGGACATGGTTAACAAAACCTGATTCTCTCATGCAAGCCCGCCGTAGGCAGATTGACCCGAATCGGCGTAAGACATTGCCCAAGAGTGGTTTTTTGGCCACGTACCGTTTCATGCTCCGGATTAAGAATCGGGCCTAACCAACTCTACCAACTCGCCCCTTTCGTCCTGGCTGGGCGAAACGTAGCCGTCAGTCCCATGGACGATGACCCAATGATTAACGACCCGGGTAAACACTCCGTTAAAGTTCATGAAAGATCGGTAAGCCTAAGGGCGTGTGAATTGGGGTTGCGGCCCGTTAACACCCCCATCGCCGTTCCAGGACGCGCCGTGGCGCCAGGAGTGCAAGCTTGAAAGCGCTCGCCGAGCAGATCGCCGACCTCGACAGCGCCGAGATCTATGGCCGGGTGGTCGGCGTGCGCGGGCTGATGGTGGAAGTGGCCGGACCGATCCACGCTATGTCGGTTGGCGCGCGGCTTTCGGTCGAAACCGGCAATGGAACGCCTATCCCCTGCGAAGTGGTGGGCTTTTCCGGCGGCTATGCGCTCGCCATGCCGTTTGCCGCGCTCGACGGCGTGCGGCGCGGCTGCCGCGCAGTGGTTGCCACCGCCGCCGGCACGGTCCGTCCGTCCGATCGCTGGCTCGGCCGCGTGGTCAATGCCATGGGCGAACCGATCGACGGGCAGGGGCCGATACCGTCGGGCCCGGCGCCTTACCCCTTCCGCTCGTCGCCGCCGCCGGCGCATGCCCGTATGCGGGTAGGCGAGCCGCTCGATCTCGGGGTGCGCGCGCTCAACACTTTCCTCACGGTCTGCCGCGGCCAGCGCATGGGCATCTTCTCGGGCAGCGGCGTCGGCAAATCGGTGCTTTTGTCCATGCTCGCCCGCAACGTGTCAGCCGACGTTTCGGTGATCGGCCTGGTCGGCGAACGCGGCCGCGAAGTGCAGGAATTCTTGCAGGACGACCTCGGCCCGGCGGGCCTGGCGCGTTCGGTGGTCGTGGTCTCCACATCGGACGAGCCGGCGCTGATGCGCCGCCAGGCAGCCTATCTGACGCTGGCGATCGCGGAATATTTCCGCGACGTCGGCAAGGACGTGCTGGTACTGATGGATTCGGTCACCCGCTTCGCCATGGCGCAGCGCGAGATCGGGCTCTCGGCCGGCGAGCCGCCGACCGCCAAGGGCTATACGCCGACCGTTTTCACCGAGCTGCCGCGCTTGCTCGAGCGCGCCGGGCCCGGCACCGAATCCGGCACCATCACCGGCATCTTTAGCGTGCTGGTGGACGGCGACGATCACAACGAGCCGGTGGCGGACGCCGTGCGCGGCATTCTCGACGGCCATATCGTCATGGAGCGCGCCATCGCCGAGCGCGGCCGCTACCCGGCCATCAACGTGCTCAAATCGATCTCCCGCACTATGCCGCGGGCCGCCGACCCGGCTTTTCTGCCGGTCATCAATAGGGCCAAGCAGGTGATGTCGACCTATTCCGACATGGAGGAACTGATCCGGCTGGGAGCCTATCGGGCTGGTTCCAGCGCCGAGGTGGACGAGGCTATTGCGCTGCACAAGCCGTTGGAGGCCTTCCTGAGCCAGCTTAAGGAAGAATCAACCAGTATGGCGGAGGGATATCAAACGCTTGCGCAAATCCTCCAGGCGAAAGAAACCGAAAACTAACGTTATTGGACCACAGTTGCGCCGACTGAACGGTCCGGGGCGCCCGGCGAGCGGTTGTAGGGCCGTGCGGGGCGCGTATTCGGGGCTTCGGGGGAGTATTTAGTCGATGAAGTCACGTGAAACCCTTATCCGCCTGAAGAAGTTTCAGGTCGACGAGAAGCGGCGCAAGGTTGCTCAGATCGAAAGC